>NZ_JBFAHT010000011.1:0-2610 GCF_040654295.1 Nocardia sp. NPDC050712 | reverse complement strand
AAGGATGTTCCGGCGGTGTCCTACTCTCCCACACCCTGTCGAGTGCAGTACCATCGGCGCAGGTGGCCTTAGCTTCCGGGTTCGGAATGGGACCGGGCGTTTCCCCACCGCTATAGCCGCCGTAACACTATGAAACTAGACACAGAGAGCCAAAACCCAGACGGGTTCTGTCTACTCAAAGTATCTGTGTGTTGTTTCAGATACCGCACAGTGGACGCGTAGCCTCTTCGTTAATAAGCCCTCGGCCTATTAGTACCAGTCACCTACACCCGTTACCGGGCTTCCAGTTCTGGCCTATCAACCCCATGGTCTGTAGGGGGCCTTAACCCATCAAGTGGGAGAGAAACCTCATCTTGGAACAGGCTTCCCGCTTAGATGCTTTCAGCGGTTATCCCTTCCGAACGTAGCTAACCAGCAGTGCCCTTGGCAGAACAACTGGCACACCAGAGGTTCGTCCGTCCCGGTCCTCTCGTACTAGGGACAGCCTTCCTCAAGTTTCTTAACGCGCGCGGCGGATAGAGACCGAACTGTCTCACGACGTTCTAAACCCAGCTCGCGTGCCGCTTTAATGGGCGAACAGCCCAACCCTTGGGACCTACTCCAGCCCCAGGATGCGACGAGCCGACATCGAGGTGCCAAACCATCCCGTCGATATGGACTCTTGGGGAAGATCAGCCTGTTATCCCCGGGGTACCTTTTATCCGTTGAGCGACACCGCTTCCACTTGCCGGTGCCGGATCACTAGTCCCGACTTTCGTCCCTGCTCGAGCTGTCGCTCTCACAGTCAAGCTCCCTTGTGCACTTGCACTCGACACCTGATTGCCAACCAGGCTGAGGGAACCTTTGGGCGCCTCCGTTACATTTTAGGAGGCAACCGCCCCAGTTAAACTACCCACCAGGCACTGTCCCTGAACCAGATCATGGTCCGAGGTTAGAAGTCCAATACGATCAGAGTGGTATTTCAACGACGACTCCCCAGAAACTGGCGTCCCTGGATCAAAGTCTCCCACCTATCCTACACAAACCGTACCGAACACCAATACCAAGCTATAGTGAAGGTCCCGGGGTCTTTTCGTCCTGCCGCGCGTAACGAGCATCTTTACTCGTAATGCAATTTCGCCGAGTCTGTGGTTGAGACAGCAGAGAAGTCGTTACGCCATTCGTGCAGGTCGGAACTTACCCGACAAGGAATTTCGCTACCTTAGGATGGTTATAGTTACCACCGCCGTTTACCGGGGCTTAAATTCTCAGCTTCGCCCTTACAGGCTAACCGGTCCTCTTAACCTTCCGGCACCGGGCAGGCGTCAGTCCGTATACATCGTCTTACGACTTCGCACGGACCTGTGTTTTTAGTAAACAGTCGCTTCTCTCTGGTCTCTGCGACCCCACCCAGCTCAGGAAGTAAATTCCGTCACCAGGCGTGGTCCCCCTTCTCCCGAAGTTACGGGGGCATTTTGCCGAGTTCCTTAACCACAGTTCTCTCGATCGCCTTAGTATTCTCTACCTGACCACCTGTGTCGGTTTGGGGTACGGGCCGTGTACCAACTCACTAGAGGCTTTTCTCGGCAGCATAGGATCACTGAATTCGCCTCAATCGGCTACGCATCACCTCTCAGGCTTAATGCTGTGCGGATTTGCCTACACAACGCCCTACAGGCTTACACCAGTACAACCACTGACTGGCCCAGCTACCTTCCTGCGTCACCCCATCGCTTACCTACTACAGCCGGGGTCCCATGCAGCCGTCATCCCTCTCACCCGAAGGCTCGATAAGACAACATTTGGATAGTTAGCACAACTGATTCGATATTTGGCGCGGATACACGGGTACGGGAATATCAACCCGTTGTCCATCGACTACGCCTGTCGGCCTCGCCTTAGGTCCCGACTCACCCTGGGCGGATTAACCTGGCCCAGGAACCCTTGGTCATTCGGCGGACGAGTTTCTCACTCGTCTTTCGCTACTCATGCCTGCATTCTCACTCGCATGGCCTCCACGGCTGGATCACTCCGCCGCTTCCATGGCCATACGACGCTCCCCTACCCATCCACACCGCTGCACCATCTCCCGTAGAAAATGGCGGACGTATTGTGTGAATGCCGCGGCTTCGGCGGTGTACTTGAGCCCCGCTACATTGTCGGCGCAGGATCACTTGACCAGTGAGCTATTACGCACTCTTTCAAGGGTGGCTGCTTCTAAGCCAACCTCCTGGTTGTCTTCGCGACCCCACATCCTTTTCCACTTAGTACACGCTTAGGGGCCTTAGCCGGCGATCTGGGCTGTTTCCCTCT
Source organism: Nocardia sp. NPDC050712 (assembly GCF_040654295.1). Classification (NCBI taxonomy): domain Bacteria; kingdom Bacillati; phylum Actinomycetota; class Actinomycetes; order Mycobacteriales; family Nocardiaceae; genus Nocardia; species Nocardia sp. NPDC050712. The sequence goes on along the minus strand of NZ_JBFAHT010000011.1, from coordinate 318 downwards.
CGACTACGAAGCTTATCCCCCGCAGTCTCACTGCCGCGCTCTCACACACCGGCATTCGGAGTTTGGCTGATTTCGGTAAGCTTGTAGGCCCCCTAGACCATCCAGTAGCTCTACCTCCGGTGTGAAACACGCGACGCTGCACCTAAATGCATTTCGGGGAGAACCAGCTATCACGGAGTTTGATTGGCCTTTCACCCCTACCCACAGCTCATCCCCTCAGTTTTCAACCTAAGTGGGTTCGGGCCTCCACGACGTCTTACCGTCGCTTCACCCTGGCCATGGGTAGATCACTCCGCTTCGGGTCTAGAACATGCGACT
>NZ_JBFAHT010000010.1:0-20261 GCF_040654295.1 Nocardia sp. NPDC050712 | reverse complement strand
GGCCGACCAGCCCGCGCGCGCCCGCTTCCGTCACGCCCGGCCCGCCTACCTCGAATCGGCCGATCGTCAGAGCTTGCGCCTGTTGCTGGCGGCCGCCCCGACCACGAAGGCCAGCCCACGCCCGAAGGCGTACACCGCGACGGCGTCGACTACGTGCTGGTGCTGCTGATCGACCGCCACAACATCGTCAGCGGCACCACCACCATCCACGACCGCGACGGCAGCCTGCTCGGCAGCTTCACCCTGACCGCCCCGCTCGACGCCGCCCTGGTCGACGACGCGCGCGTGTTCCACGGCGTGACGGCGGTGACGCCGCAGGATCCGACGCGCGAGGCGCATCGCGATGTGTTGGTGGTGACGTTCAAGGCTGCCTCCTGAACGCCGCTCCGGCACGTTTGGCCAGGAGCGGCTCACGATCGGCTCGACAGCAGGTCAGGCCGCTTCCGCAGCGGCAAGGCTAGCCGTTCCGCGACCGCCTCAGGCCGCCGCGATCAGGTTGTTGGCGACGTTGAGCGTCGTGCCGCCCGACGAAATTCCGCCAACATTGCCGATCAAATTGTTGCCGACGATGGTGACCTGCGACGGGTTCTCGTAGAGGTTGATCGCCGATCCTTGCATGTAAGTGATCGCGTTGCCGGTGAACACGACGTTGCGGCTGCTGCCGCGCAAGTACAGCCCTTGGTTTCCGCCGGAGATCGTGTTGCCGGTGATGACGACGTTGCCGCCGCCGATTTCCATCGCGCTGCGACCCGGCGTGGCGTAGAACTGATTGGCCGAGACCGTCCCGCCCGCCGCTTGCGCGTCGATGCGCAGCGCAGTGTCCTGCAGGCTCGAGAACCAGTTGTCGTTGAACTGGAAATTGGACAGGTAATTGACCTGTACGCCGATCGAGTCGCCGCCGTCGACCCCCGGCCCTGGCCCTGCGGGCCAGAGACGAGCGCCTACGGCGCTCGGGGAAATGCATTGCGTAGCAATGAATTTCGTGCATCAAAGATGCACAAGAGAACGAAAAACGTTGCTACGCAACACTTTTCGAGCAAAAGAATGCGAGATATGTTGCAAGACAGTGGATTACAGGAAAGTAATTGCCATTACAGGAAATGATCTTACGCGCATACGCGTATTGGAATCTGGGTACAAGATTGAGGAGTTCAAACACTCATAACTGTACGGTAGTACCGAAATTTCGGCCGGTTCGGCAGGGTCGATAGCAGGGACGGTAGGGACGGTAGGAAGTTCGTACCGTCCCTGGTACTGTCCCTGCCAAAAATAGGCTCTGATCAGGTGTTATTCAAAGATAGGGACGGTAGGGACGGTAGTTTTTTCTGAGAGTCATATACGTGAGGTGTTTATACGGGGTAAGGAGATGGGTGGGAGTAGGCGTGTGTAGGTGCGCGATATAAGGAGAGTGGGGGTAAAAGTACCGTCCCTACTGTCCCTGCCATTGTTGCCGCAGTTCACGGGCGGTTTTTGCAGGGACGGTACCAGGGGCGGCAGCAGGGACGGTACCAGGGACGCTACTGTCCCTGACCCGGCTTGACCTGCGCATTTCCGAATCTCGGAGGTGGCGAATTACAGCGGTGGTTCGCCTTTGCGAATCCAGCGGTAATACGCGCGCCGCATCTGCTCATCCGGCGCCCAAGCCGGCGGGTGAACGACGATCAGAACCGTGGAGCTGGGGAACCACATAGAGTCGTGCCGATCGAACGAGGTCACCACGAGATCCAGCTCATCCGCACCACGCTGGAGCTTGCGTAGATCCAAGTCACCAATCGAATTGGCATAAGGCTCGGTGGTAAAGATGCGGTGCTTCTCCGGGGATATCCACTGGTAGGAGTGATCGAACCAGCCAAAATGAGTGCCGCACTGGTTGTTCGGCGGTGCAGACATTTGCTTGCAGCGCCGGCCAGCTACGTAGCGCGGACAGGCAAGGGAACGGGCCTGACTGCGCCGGAACCCGAACCGCATGGCCATGCGCTCTTCATAGTTGCCAACGTTGACGACAGGGCCTGGGACGGCTGGAGTTGCCATGCTCTGACGGTACGTGCGGAGGGTGACAAGCGGAGGAAGAAAAAGGGTGTGATTTTTGAGTGGAAGAGATGCAAATAGCGTCCCTGCCCGGACCGCGGCTGAGTGCTGTCGTCGGTGATTGCGGAGGATAGGAACGATTACGCGCATACGCGTAATAACGGTCCGCTCCGAACGTCGTGTCGACATCGAGAGCGCCGCGAACTTCGGGCAAGAATGTGCACCCGATGCGGGGATGGCTGGCGCCGCCTGATCGCCTATCGACGCGAGCCGTTCCTCACAGGCTTGGGAGGAAGCGGCCCCCGGCATCGGGTGCTGAGATCAGAATGGAGGTAAATCGGACGTTTTTTGTGCCGATCTGGCACAAGGCTAAATGTGCCGTTTTGGCACAAAATACAGGAGCTACCGCGCCTACCCTGGCGTATAACGTGTGCGATCGAGCAGGGAGACGAGTGGGGCTATGACCACCTACGACGACGCAACAGAGGGCGCGCTGGACGAGGGCCGCTACATCGGCAAGCAAGTACGAAAGTACCGCCGATTGCGCAAACTCACCCAACAGATGTTGGCTGACCAGATCGGTGTGCAGCGCGAAAAGATCACGCGGTGCGAGACCGGGGAAAGACCCATTGATAGCCGCCAGGTTCTCTATGACCTGGCCGGCGCACTGAGCGTCAGTATCGGAGACCTGACTGGTCACCAGGACGACAAAGTAAACCCGGCTACCCTGGCCTTCCACGCGGCGGTACCGCATATCGAGGGCGCGCTTATGGCCGCTGGAATCACCGATACCGCTCGTGATCCGCGTCCACTGGCCGAGCTGGTAGCCGATGCGCAACGGGCGCCGGTGGTGCGGATGCAGTGCGACTACGTGGCGCTGGGCTCGTTATTGCCTGAACTGATCACTGACTTGTATCGCTATGCCAATGCCGGTGGCGAAGACGGCACGCGGGCGTGGCGGGCACTGGTGCCCGCGACGCTGACGGTTGCGCTGACGACCAAGAGCCTCGGATATACGTCGTTGGCTTGGATCGCGGCTCAGGCCTGTGAGCGTGCGGCCGAGCGAGGCGGCAGCGATCCGGTTGGTCTGGCGGGTGCGGAATTCGTACTGGCACAAACGCTTCTGGCGCAACCCGGTGCGGCTGCGGCGGCCCTGGTGCACTCGGCGGGCTCGGCGGACCGGCTGCAATCACAGCTGACAACTGAGGCCGGCCTTCAGATGTACGGCATGCTGCACCTGCACGCCGCGCTCACCACCGCCGCGATGGGCGGCGATCCCTCTGACCACCTCACCGAGGCGGCCGAGACTGCTCCTCGAACGGGCCAGGAGCACGGGGACGCGTTCGCGCTGAACTTCGGTGCCCAGAACGCCAATATTTGGCGGATGAGCGTGGCCCTGGAGCAGAGGGACGGAGGCAAAGCGATCGAGGCATCGCGGCTGATCACTCCCGACACGATCCCAACCGCAGATCGGCGTGGCCGGTTCTATGTGGAGTTGGGCCGCGCCCACTCGCTGGAAAAGCAATATCCAGAGTCGCTGGCCGCGCTGCTACGGGCCGAACAGATTGCCCCGCAAGAAGTGCGCGCAATGAATGTGGTTCGTGAGCTGGTTGGAGGGATGATCCGGAAGGCTCGTCGCGACCTTGCCGCCGGCGAACTTGGCCGCTTGGCGGAGCGGGTCAACGCGTAACCCAACCCAGAGCAGTACCTACAACGGCGGCAAAGCCTTGCCGCCGTTGTATTTTTTCTCCCACACGGCGAGCTTCTCCCGGGCGGCCTGATCCAGCAGGGCCGCAAGCGATTCCACACCGGCCTCTTCTGGGTGACGGCGCTGCATGTAGGCCACGGCGTCGCGCATGTACTGGAGCAGCGCGAGATCGAAATTGATCCCCTGCTGTTGCTTGGTGTCTCCGCGGCGCTGGAGGGCAGGTCGGTCGTCGTCGTTGGGTGCGCCGGCCTTCGGGGTGCGGCGTCGGCGGTCACTGGTGGAAGTAGCGGAAGTGCCTCGGCCGCCGGTCGACACGATTTTGGCGAGTTCCTCGCGCCGATTGTCTTTGGGACGCCGGGCACCGGTGGGCCTGGTCATTTTGTCTCCCGCTTCTCGTCGTGGTCGGCCAGGATCTCTTCCAGCGCATCGGCATAGGCGCCGAAGGGTCCGGTGAGGGAAGGGGTAGTCCCGAAGGCTTGGGCGATGTCCTCGCGCAACGGGATGTCGGTCTTCATTACCGCGAACCCGAGTCCGTCCTCTCCGAGCACCGCACGGGCGTCCTCGATGGATCGGGTACCGGTTCGGGTGCGCACCAGCAGCACCGAGACGTAGACCTCGCGCTTGCGTTCGTCGACGTAGGTGGCGACCTCGAAGGTGTCACCGATCTCGACGAGATCGATGCGGGAAGTGGAGGTGGTGACGATCAGGTGGCCGGTGGCCTCGAGCGCGGCTTCCAGCATGGCGGCCTCAGCGGTGCGGGTGCCACGTTCGCGGGCCGGTGGAATGTCGATGATGATGTGGTCGTAATCGCCGCGTACAGAGGAGATCTGGCGGACTAAAGAGCGGTGGTCGGTCCACGACACCACCGTGACCTTTTCCCAGGGCCAGTCCTCGCCGGCAGTCTCGGCCCATTTGAGTGCCGAGCGCTGGAGATCGGCGTCTACCAGCAGGACACGACCGCCCTTGGCGGCCAGGCCCAGCGCGCTCAGGATGGCCGTGGTCGTCTTGCCCACGCCACCCTTCAGGTTGGCGATGGTGATCTCTGCCATGGACAACCTCACTCGCTCATGTGTGCTCTACGCGTGTACGCGTAAGTGTCGCAAACAATAGCGTGAGGACCAGCGGAGTTGGCGGATGGTGCACGCTCGCAGCGCGATCCGTGATGCAGTCGCTGGGGATTAGTCCAGCCCGATCAGGGCAGCCAGAGCCGAGCCGAGGGAATCCATGGCGGCCGGATCGGCGGCGCCGAGGAACTCGCGGAAACGGTCCGGGTCGGCTGCGGTGAGCGAGCGGCCGAGGATGTAGCCGTGGCCGGGCAGGGTGGTGGCCAGCATGGCGCGGGTGCCGGTAGGGCGCACGTCGCTCACGTCGCAGCACATCGGAAGGCCGGCGGCATTCAGCTCGTCTGCACTGACGACGAGCACGGTTTTCGTGCGGGCGATGGACTGGTAGGTCCACAAGTCGCCGCGGTGCAGTGCGATCACGCGGCGTCGCCCTGGAGGTGCTCGTCGGCGTGCATCGCCTCGTGTTCTGCCTCGCGTTCGGCATACATCTCGGAAGTCTCTTCAGGGTGGTCTCGCTGCCACTTCGCGAGTGCGCGGGCCTCCTCGGCGAGCATGCGGCTACGGGCCGCTTTGGCGAGCCATTCCGAGACGTTGCCGCGGGCGCGCGGGTCCTGGGTCGCGGCGTCGCGGACTTGCTCGGCAAGCCGGTCATCGAGGGTGATCGTAATACGGGTGGTCATACTGACAAGCATACTGAGGTGCGATCAGCTGGGCGGCAGAACGTGACTTCGTTCGGACGAATCAGCGGTCTCACGCGTCGATGGTGCAAAAGGTGTGACCCGGTTTTCAGCCCAAAATGTGACCGTCGAAGCCCCGGCTGTATGCCCGGTTCCGGACCGGGGACTGCAACGCCCAGGACGCGGGTGCCAGGAGCGGCGGAAATGGCCTCGAAAGTCACGGCGGAACACCTTCGAAACCACTGACTGACCCCAGTGCGACGGTGCCCTGCCACGCCCGCGCTGGCGCAGTGTCGAGGGTGGGGTGCAGGGGGTGCGTACCCCCTCGCATCCCCTGCATCCCCACGCACCCCAGTGGCGGACGGCAATGGTGCAAAAGGTGTGCGGAACAACGACATGATGCGGGTGCCCGGTGAGCGTGTCAGGAAGCGCGGAAATCAGCGCTGGGATGAGCGGTGAGAGGAAGGGGTGCTGAAAGGCCGGCGGGCGGCCCTGGAAAGGACTCTTCCTGCCCGGAGGGTCGGGGCTCCCTGTGCTCCTCCGGTGCTCGCGCGCCCCGAGCCTACAACGGGCGCGCTGCATTTCACGCTCATCCCAGCGCTGACGGCGCGTCGCACGCAACGCTCGATCGAGCGCTGCGGACAGCGCCGGATCAGAACGGTGTATCGAAGCTGAAATCGGTGGCGCGATCGAACTCGAAATCACCGGTGTAACCGCGGGCGCCGATACCGCGCGTGATGACGGCTTCGAGCGCGTCTTTCGACCCGCTTGCCAGCGCGGAGATTTCGGCGTCGGTGAGCCCCTGCACGGTCACTACTCGCGTGCGTTTAGGAGCGTTGGTTGGGGAGTCCGCCGCCCGGAACCCGTGCAGCTCCACGGTGAAGCGCGAGGGCACATTCCCGATGCCTGAGAGCCGCGTCAGCTCACGCGCGAACGCACTACGGGCGTGCGTGTGGATATTGGCCCCGCCGCCCGGCAGCGGCGTGATGATGGCTTGACCGGTGGTGCGGATCGGCACCCCGGCGGAGTTCAGCCGCGGCGGTGGTTCCGGGATCGTCCAGCCGGGCCGGGCCGCCGCGCGCAAGCTGGCGCGGTATCGCTCAGGAGGCTGACGGGTGCCGTTGGCCCACAGTCCCACCGTGGATTTCGAGACCCCGAGCTCGCGCGCCAGCTCGGCCCGCGACCGGTGTCCCAGCGCGCGACCCAGGAACTCGGTGAGCGGCTTGGGCTTGGTCACCGCGCGGCCTCCAGCAGCGCGGCGCGAGTGTTGTTCAGCTCCACATAGCTACGAGGGGTATCCAGCGCCTCCTCGTGCGCCAGCTGCACGCGGAAATGCCCCACCTGGCTGGTTTCGGGGACTGGTTGCGGTGTCGAGGTCCAGAAGCCATCGGTGCGCGCGGCAATCAGCTCCGAGCGCGGCACATGCCGCAGCCCCACACCCTTCTGGGTGGGATGGCTGTAGAGCCAGTCCCGGCAGATGGCCCAAATGTAGGAAGCCCATTCCGGGTGCACCAGATAGTTACGGCCGGCGACCATTTCGCGCCATTCCCAGCGCTTGCCGTCACTGGAGCGGCGCGCCTCGGCCGGACGTGCGGCGAGATCGTCGATCGGGCAGGACCGCAGCGCGGCATAGGGAGTACCGGCGAGCTTGCCGATTGCGGCAATCGCGATCTGGCGGACCATGATCCGGGCCAGCTCACGCACGGTCTCGTCGACCTCGGTCTTGAGCAGCCACTCATCGCGCAGGCGACGCAGGTTCTTGCCGAAGGTCATCAGCGGCTTGGTCTTCGGCCCGGTGAAGCGGATGCGCTCCAGGATCTGCACGTGCTCGCCGATGCGCCAGCCGTCCTTGTCGGCCGCGTCCAGCCCGCGCTCCCAGGTCCACGCCTCGAACGTCTCCCCTGGTGTGCTCGGGTAGATCCACACCGCCTGCTCGCCGTCGCGGCGCCGGAACCGGCCCGCCCGATCCCAACCGGCGGGCACGGTCACCCGGACGCGGTACAGGCACGGCTCCCACCCGGAACCGCGGCGGGCGAACTCGGGGATCTCGTCGCGCACCACCGGGCCGCTCGGCAGCTCCTGATCCAGCAGCGCGGCGTAGGCGAAGCGTATGTCGTAGACGTAGAGGCCCGGAATCCGGTCCGGGACGAACCGGCCACCGCTGGGGTGGGTCTCGGCCGCGAAATCCTCGGTGCGGGCCTGACCGGCATGGCTGCGGATCAAGTGCTGGAGCTCGTCGTCGAGCATCGGGTACTGGTGCTTGTGCGGCAGGGTGCGCCGGATCAGCTCCAGCCCGGTCGCGGCTGGCGTGCTCTTGAGCGGCACCCCGTAGTCACCGGCGACCACCTCACCGAAGGTTTCGCGGATACCGGCCAGCGTCACCGCGAACGCGGCCCGCAGATCCGCTGGGGTGGTGACGGTTTCGTGGTTGCGGTCGATCCATGCAGCGGCCCGGTAGATCACCAGCTGCGTGCCATCGGGGCGACGGTAGCGCAGGCTGACCCGCTCGCGGGCCTCATCGGAGGCGTGCACCCGATCAGCCGCGGTCCAGCCTTTCGGCAACGCCGTGTTGGCCCACGCCAGCAGCTCGCCCTCGGTGCCGAGGTCACAGCCGGTCAGGTGCACGAACTTCAGGCCCTCGGGGACCGCGCGCAGCAGCTCGGCCAGCGAAGCGCGAGATCCGCGCTTACGCACCGTGAACTTGGTGCCGTCGTCAGCCAGGCCCTCCCCCAGCGCCAAATTCACATACGCCGAAGGCTTCACGGTCCACGGCACGATGCGCCGCGCGCTGAACTGCTCGGCCCGAGCCGCGGGCTCAGGCTCGAATTCCGGTTCCGGGCCCGGCTCGTCGACGAGGGCCTGGCCCACGTCCTCCCCGTGCAGCGCAGCCAACATCTCCAGCTCATCGGCCTCCGGGCCAGGCTCGGCCTGCGGATCGGGCACAGGCGCGAAATCCAGCGGCGCCTGCTCGCCACCCTGGTTATGGCACGGGCACAAGCAATCCAGTGCCCCAATCCAATTCGCGGCCCGGTCCCGGGCGCACTCGTCGTGATGATCGGCCTTGCACGGCTTGCTCCAGCCCTCGGTCGACACCGGGATCGGGGCGACTCTGGCGGGCTCCGGATCGGCGGGCTCGGGGCGCAGCGGCATCGGATCGGCTACCGCCGCAGCAGGTGCGTGCGCGGTGACAGTGCGGGCCAGCTGCCACTTGCGGGCACCGTTGGTTTTGACCAACCGCGCGGTGTAACCGGCGTCGCGCAACGGGATGGTGAGCAGGTTGATTTGCCGCGAGAGGTAGACCGGGGTTTCCGGCCAGCCCTTGGGCGGGCGGGCGTACACGTCGCCGGCGTCGACGCGGTACTGGTTGTTCAGCGCCTTCAGCAACTCGGTCGGGGTGTAGCTGACGCCCTCGCCCTTGTCCTGGGTGCTGATCAGCGACATCAGCGCCACCGACAACGGGTCGCTGGTGGCGACCTCGGCCTGGCGCTCGTCGCGCTCCCGCATGAACGTGGCGAACCCGTCGGTGCCCATCACCTTGTCGACGGTGGCCAGCAGATAGGAGAAGTCCGCCATACGAGCGACCCGAACCCGGTTGCGCTGCATGGTCTTTCGCACGGTCTCGATCTGAGCTAGCACCTGGGCCGCCAGATCGAACAACCCGCCCAGCACCTCACCGTGGATCAGGTCGAACTGGCGCATGACTTCCCCCGGGGTGCGGAACACACCGCCCGGGATCGGCTGCACTTCCACCGAGATCACGCGGTCGAGAAAGTCCGGCTTGAGCTTGCCGGGATCGATCGCGGTAATGGTCAGACAGCCACGCACGGGGATGGAGGTGGTGGCGCCATCGGTGTAGAGGGTGCGCCCGGTGCGCATACCGCCGGTGGAGATGATCGAGAGCGCGGTCTGCTGCTGGCGCGTCATCGAGTCGATGTTGTCGTAGGGCAGAAAGTACCGATTACCTGCGGTGACGTAGATATCGCGGATGTCGTCCTGCAAGGCGATCACGGTGTCTTTGATGCCCTGACCCTCACCGACCTCGATCGGGTCCAGCAGATAGGAGTACATGCCCGAGGTGGTGGTCTTGGCCGAACCGGCCTGGCCGGTCAGCGACAGAATCGGGTGGTCAGCGGCCTTCTGCATGGCTGTGAGAAAGTTCGCCAGAATCATCGGGCGCATTGGCTCGGCGATGTTCATCAGTTCCCACAGCCGCGAAACATCGCCCCCGGGAACGGGATACGGCAGGGCCTTGGCACGCGGGCCGCGCACGAACGCCACCCGTCCGCGCTCGCTGGTGATCGTCCAGCCTTTGCGCGTGATCAGCACGTACTCGCCGGCCTCGTTGCACAGGTCGATCGCGATCGAGTCCGGGCTCGGATTCGCGATGCGCACCGCGGTCGGGATCGGCGCGGCGTCGAAAGCCTTGTCCGACAGATTGAGCAGCGCCTCGCGCCGCTCGCTACCGGTGAAGACCTCACCGGTTTCCTTGTGCAGCGCCAACGCCAGCTCCGCACCGACCTCGGCCGAAAAGCCTTCCAGCATCCGCGCTACCGGCGCACCGTGGCGGGGGGTGAGGAACACCTGGCCCTCGAAGTTGCGGCCCACCTCGTAGCGTTCGTGGCCCAGCTCGGCCAGCATCTTGATGCGGTCGGTGCTGGAGATCTTCTGATCGGTGCGCGACTTGCCCGCTTTGCGGGAGGCCGGCGGCTTCCGACCGCGGCCCCGCGCACGGTTCGCGGCGAGACCGGTCACGTTGGCGGCACTGTCGTCAATGACGGGTTCGTGGACTGACTCTGGGGTGCTCATCCATCCTCATGGGTGTGGGGAGAACCACACCTCACGAAACGCGGGGGACGTGTCGGATCGACTGGAAGCCGATCCCTGTTGTACCCTCGTTCGCGAGGCGTGGTTCTCAAACTTGGCCCGCCCTCTCGCGTGACTCCGCTGGTAACGGAGTCGAGAGGGCGGGTTTTTTCGGTTCCCGGCACAGGAACAAAACTGCATGCCTCTGTCTAGGGAACACTCTGGTCGGTGCACGCCGAATTCGGGGGATCGACACGCAATTTCGCGTGATTCTCGGCTGAATTCGGCGCTCCATCGGGCTAGGTCACACCGGCTGTGCGGCTTCGGCGCCACGCGTTTGCGTGGTGTGCGTTCCGCTCTCTTGCTGGTCGCGCACAATGCGTTTCACGGTGACCTGCGCGTACCGCATCGAGGCGGCCACGTCCTCGGCCTCCAGCTCGTAGACGGTGTGCTTGTTCTCCTGCTCGTCCTGCCAGCTGGCCTGCTGAAGGTTGCCGGTGACGGTGACCCGAGTGCCCTTGCGCAGCCGCGATTCCGCCATGTTTTCGGCCTGGTCACGCCACACGCGGCAGCGAATGAACAGGGTTTCTCCGTCCTCCCACTTCAGCGTTTGCTTGTTGTAGTGACGCGGGGTGGAGGCGACCGTGAAATTTGTGACCGCGACCCCGTTCGGGGTGAATCTCAGTTCGATATCGGCGCACAGATTGCCGGTAATGGTCATAGGCGTTTTGCCGGTCATGAGTGAATGTCCTTGTTGTGGTAGAGGTTCGGGGATATCGGTGGCTAGAGCTCGCCGGTGGCGGGCTGCTCGCTGGACAGCGGGGCGTAATCGAACGCCCAGTTGCGGTACTCCTCGTCGGTGATCTCGTCGCGCTCGTAGGAGTCCTCGCGGGCCTGAACCTGGCTCATCAGGTCCTGGTGCTCGTCCTCGCACTGTTGGTAGTCGGCCCACTCCTTGGCGGTCCAGTCGGCGGGTTTTTCGGTGAGGTGTGGCATTGGATTCCCTTGTCGGATAGTTGATTCGGCTGCTACGCGGAGTCCGGGTTCGGCCCAAGCCGGGCCCAGATCCCCGTCGTGCTCGTCGAACCGGCTGCGGTCGATCCCACGCCGTTCGGCTGCCCGGAGCTGGCGCTCGCGGGTGGCCTTGGCCAGCGCGGCACGCTGGGCGGGGGTGGCGGTGCGCTTGGGTGCTGCCAGCCGCTCGTCGAACAGAAAGGCCACCAGCGGGCGGCCGTACCGCCGAAACGGGATACGGCCCGCGATGTCCTGGCCGTTCGGGCGAAGGCCGGCGGCGGCGAGCTGGCGTCTGGTGCGCAAATGCCGTGGCGCACACCGCCATCGGTAGACCTGGATATCGGTCACTGTCGGGTCCCTGAAGTGATGAGATGATGATCAGGAAGGACCGGCCAGCTAGTTCCTGGCCGGTCCTTCGCCTATCAATCGACCAGCGGAGACCGGCGGCAGGAATCAGCGGCCATATGGCCCGCGTCCCGCAGGACCCGAACCGCCGTGGTGCGAACCTGGCAATCCCCGGTCACACAGTCGCGATGCTGCTGCATAACGGCGTGCGCCTGGTCCACAGTCAGATCCCGGTCGTCGTGGTGCGCCCACTCCTGCCAGGGCCAGCTGTGCGCGGTCCCGAGACGTTCTGCCGAGGGGGCCAGCGTGAACGCCATTGCGAGGTCCAGCAGATCGTCGATCTCGGACCGCACCGAGGCAACCTCGTTCTTGGCCTTGATGATCTCGGCCTGAGCCGCGGCGAGCTGGTCGAACAGGCTCGCGTTCTGGCGGCGCAATTCGGTGTTCTCCAGCCGCAGCTGAATATCCGGCCGGGCCTGGTGCAGCAGTTTCATCGAACCGCCTCCTGCTCCAGGACGAAGGACCGCGACAGCAGGCGCGCGACCGTCATGTCGGTCGGCCGCATCGGCTCGGTGGTCACGCCCTGGTAGGTCTGGCGGACCACGGTCAGGTACACCCGACCGGCCTCGATGCGTTCGACCCGCAGGCTGCGGATGTTGTCGGCGCGCCGGTCCTTCCAGATCTGTCCGGGCTGAATCACGTTGTCTACGGGGCTCATTCGGTTCTCTCTTTCTTTGCGGGGGCTGTTGTGCCAACTCGCGATGTGTGTAAACATCAATACATGTATACACCGCGAGTGGCGGGAACGGAAGAGATGGCAACCAATGACCTCGGAACCCTCAGCAGCAGCATCCGATACGCGTATGCGCGTGTGGAGCGGCCGACATGGGAGCATGTTGGACATGTCCCCAGCGCATTCGAAACCGGAGGCGGAGCACCGCAAGAACCAGCCGCTGACCGGTATCAGGCTGGACCCACACACGGACCGCTTGCTGCGGGTCAAGCTCGCTCAGGAGGCGTTGACCAAGCAGGCCATGCTGGAGACGCTCATCCGCGCCTGGCTGCTGGCCCCAGAAGAACTGACGAGCCTCGGACTGGAGAAGCTGATCGACTTGTCCGCGCTTCGAGCCGAAATGCAGGAACGCGGGCTGCTGCCCAAAAAGCAGTAGTTCAGCGGCTTTCTAGCGGCCCTACAGCCGAGGTCCGCCCCGCTGCGCGGGAAGTGCTCCGATGAGCGGGCAGCGGCCCGATTGGACGGGCAAGGACACCCTGGAATGTGTCGGCATGCTGGTCATGTCGGCCGCCGGCCTGCTCGCGTGGACGGGCAACCTGACGGTTGATCACATACGCGTATACGCGCAAACCGCGATGGACCTGGCGGTCCCGGTCGCGGTCGGCGCCGCGGGCCTCGTGCTCGCCGTGGGCCTGGCCCTCGTCCTGGTGCGTGCCCTTCGGGCTCCCCTGATCGCGGCGGTACGTGCGTTCTGGCTATACCGCCGGCGCTGGGCCCATGCGGTCGACTTCCTCGGCCTGACCACCACCGAAGCGGAGACCACCAAGGTGCCGCGGCTGGTCTCGGTCATGCGCCAGGGCGACGAGGACGTCGTGGCGGTCCGGATGCTCAAGGGGCAGACACCGCACCAGTGGCACGAGCAGACCGTTGCCCTGGCCTCGGAGTTCGACGCCGATTCGGCGCGCATCCGGCTCGGCAAGAAGGCGCACCGGGATATCGAGATCGTGTTCACGCGCAACCGCCCGTCGCCGCGCCTTGCGCCTCAGCTGGCCCTGCCCGCTCCCGCACCGCACCCGTTGCCGCTGTCGCTGCCGCAACACCAGGGCCAGCAGCAACCAGGACCAGAATTCGCAATCCGCGTATCTGGGCTGCGTCTGCAAATTGTGTGGGCACGTAGTTACCGGCGAGCAGACAATGGGAAATGGCTCCGCAGACCGCTCGGTCTGTCCGGAGTGAGGGGGGAAGCGAGGTGGGCGACATGGGCAACAACGGCATAGGCGCGGCGATCGTGGTCGGTACGGGCACGCTGACGTTCGGTTCGATGGTCGCGTACACGACCGCCGAGAACCTCGGCTACTCCGGATGGTCCGGGCCCGGCGCGCTGGTCGTCGCGATGAGCAGCGGCGCGGGCCTGGTGGTCGCGCACAAGGTGAGTCTCCGCCGGCGCACCCGCCGCGAGATCGAGCGTGCATATCAGCGCTGGCTGGATGAGCTGGCCAAGGTCCCCGCGGAGGTGCATTACGCGGTGGAGACCCTGGCAGATCCGATGCGGGCGCGGGACATGTGGACCAACCCGCGGATTGCGATCGGCCTGCCCCCGAATGCCATGTTCTCCGGCACGTGGCCTCAGCTGGTGGAAGGCCAGGACCCTGGTCATCACCCTGATCCGGGTTTCCGGCACACGCCGGTCGGTGCGCGTGTACGCGTAAGGCTGCCGCAAGGGCCTTCGGCCGATGAGTTGCGCAGCCGCCTGCCCAATCTCGCTGTGGCGCTGAACGTCCAGCGCGTCCAGATCATGGCCGTGCACGGCAACGTGGTGTCGCTGGAGCTGCGGATTCGCAATCCATTGCTCGAATCGGTGCCGCTGCGGGCTCCCGAGCCCTCGCCGGTCCCGCTCAAGGCCCTGCTGGTCGGTGTCCGCGAGGACGGAGGCGACTACCGGCTGCGGATCTGGAGCAATCACCTGTTCCTGGCCGGCCTGACCGGTTCGGGTAAGTCCGGTGTGCTCTGGTCGATCATCGCGGCCCTGGCGCCCGACATCAAAGCCGGTCGTGTGGAGCTGCACGTGATCGACCTGAAGTTCGGCACCGAGATGAGCGCCGGCTACCGGCTTTTCGCCAGTTTCTCCTGGGAAGTGCTCGCCGCTCTCGACACGCTGGAAATGCTGTGCGCGAAGATGGCAGCCCTGGCCAATCCGCGCCGTGAGACCTCGATGCGGGAAGGCACGCCGATCCGCGAGTTCGACCCGAGCCCTGGCAACCCGCAGCAGGTGCTGATGATCGACGAGATCCTGGACCTGCTGAAGATTTCCGGTGAGTTCACCATCAAGCGCAGGCTGCCTCAGATCGACGGCACCCTCGGCGAGCAGCCGGAAAAGATCACGGTCGCCAAGTACGCCGGGCGCCTGCTGCTCTCGCTGCTGTCCCGCGCCCGGTCCTTCGGCATCACCGTCATCGTGTCGACGCAGAACGCGGCCAAGGAGATTTTCGAGCTGCTGCGCGACATGTTCCCGACCATGGTCGGCCTACGTCTGGCCTCCGAGCAGCAGGTACAGATGGTGTTCGGCGTCGGCGCGGCCGAACGCGGCATCTTCGCCAAGGACATCTCGCCCGACGAACCGGGCGTGGTGTTCGTCGACAGCCCCGAAGAGGGCGGACAGGCCATGCGGGCGCGGCACTTCCGCGTCAGTAACGAGGACATCATCCACCTCGTGCGGATCTTCGGCCGACCGGCCGAGTCCATGCCGCCGCTGCCGGTCTTCAGTGACGCCGCAGCGATCGCGCCCGCGGCTGGCAACGTCTACGCGCTGCGGCCCGCCGAACCCCTCGTCGTCGACGCCGACGAGCGGCCCCAGGAGGAGGAGCAGCCGCTGGCCGAGCAGGTCGGCGCCAAGACGCACAAGTGCCGGTTCTGCGGTCGCGAGATTCAGCAGCGCGCCGGCGGTCGGCCTGCCCTGTACTGCCCCGGTACCGACCACCGCCAGCAGTACCACCGGCTCAAGAAGCGCCTGGAAGCCGAGGGCCAGTAATCGAGATCCGACATCGAAATTCCCGTCCTGCCTGTCGACATCAATACGCGCATACGCGCATACGCGTGAGGAGAACATCCGTGACCATTACCCCCGAGAGCGCTATCGTGCCTCCCATGTCCCACACCACCCTCTGGACCCCGGGAGGGCCGCGGCTTGTCGTCGCACCCGAAGTGAGTGCGACGGCCGAGGATCTGCCCGACCTGTCGCACAGTCACACCGTGGAATCGCACTCGTCGCACTCCCCCGTCGCACACGTCGCACTGCCCGAGGGTGTGCGACCGGAAGGCGAATCGCACCCGTCGCACAACGGCGTCGCACACGTCGCACTCCCCGGTCGCACTCGTCGCACTGTGGGATCGGAAGGCGGATCGCACCCGTCGCACAAGCCGGTCGCACACGTCGCACTGCCCGAGGGTGTGCGACCGGAGGGCCAATCGCACACGTCGCACACGCCCCGCCCGAAGGATGGCCCCATGCGTGTCTCCCACCAGCACCGCATCGCACTCGCGGGGATCGCGGCGAAGAACGCCAAGGTCCACTACGTGTGCGACCAGCTCGGCCATCCGGAAACCCCGGAGGTGATCGCATGGCTGCGCGAGTGCGACGCGGACATCGATCCCAAGTACGTCAGCCGGATCGTCCGTTCGTGGCGCAAGGCGCGTGGCCTGCTCGACACCGGGGAAATGGCAGCACTCACCGAGGAAGTCCTGACCGAGCTCGATGCCCAGCAGCAGCACCAGGAGGACGAGGCCACCGTGTCCGAGATTGCGGCGCCCCCCATCGAACCGCCGGCCCCCGAGGTGACCGAGCCTGACTCGGTACAGGAACTCGCCGCGCGGGTCCGCGAAGCCCAGGGCCTCCTGCCGTTGCAGGCCGACCAGGCGCTGCTGACCGTGCTCAGCGAGGACGAGCTGGCGGCCGAGCGCGCACTGGCCGAATGGGAACGCGCCACCGATCGCGAGATCCGCCGCGCGGCCAAGGCCGCGGAACTGGCCCGGGTCAAGCGCGAGCAGGCCACCGCCGAGACCATCGCGAAATCCGAAGCCGCGGATGCCCGTTGGCACCAGCGCGCCCTGTCCGCGCGGCGCAAGCTCACCAGCCCGCACGCGCGCCTGGCCCAGCTGTACCGGCGCGCGGAATGGTCCTCACGGGCGCTGATCGCGATCGTGCTGATCGGCATGGTCTGGTCGGCGGTCAACGTGCAGCGCAACCTGGTGCCCAGCGGAGACATGAGCAACCCGCTCTACTGGATCTCCTACGGCATCGAAGCCATGATCTCGGTGCCGCTGATCGTCATCATGATTGCCGCGACCACGGCCGCGCGCTGGGGCCGCGAACTTCCTCGCGGGAAGGTGATCCCGGTGGAGTTGGCGCTGCTGGCGATCACGGTCGGACTCAACGCCGGCCCGCACTTCAATGGGAAGCTGAGCACGCTTGCCGAATACTCGATCGCGCCGGTCATGGTCGGCATCGTGATCTGGCTGCACGCCTGGGTGAGCGCGCACTACGCGACGTTGATCACCGGCAGCGATGAGGCAGCTCTGTCAGAGCCGTCTGCGGCGGATCTCGCCCTGGCCGGGCGGTAGCGATGGCACAGTGCACGAACTGCGGCGCGCCCTCCGAGATGCACAAGCTCGACTTCCTGTGCGGCTGGTGCGCTTCGGACCCTGACCTTCAGCGTGACGACGAGACCGAGGACTGACCGATGAGCAGCAACACAGAACCCACTCAGAGCTTCAGCCTCACCGAGGGCCAACTCATCTTCCTGCGCTACATGCTCGACCGCGGTTTCACCGAGTTCCTGGAGTACGCGCGGGATTCGACCGCACCGCCGGACGACTTCACCCGGGTGCACGCCGACATGATCGTGGACCTGTGCGAGATCTTCGGCATGGAGATCCCGCAGGTGCCGGACAAGTCGTAACCCCACCGAGCACGAGAAAGGCCCCCACCGTCGCAGGTGGGGGCCTTTACGCGCATACGCGTATGGTTGGACTACTGGGCGGCCCGCAGGATCGCCGTGGCCAGCAGAGCCCCCAGTACTTTCGGGTGGGTGTCTTCTACGGAATCCGCAATGAACCGCCACAGTTCGACCGGCTCCAGCTTGGTCTGCATGGTGCGGGCGCTCTGGGTGAGAGCGTCCAGGCCGGCGCTGCTGGCAGCCATGGCCTGATCGACTTCAGCCAGGACTGCGGGATTGAGTGGATAGTCACCGGTGCTCATGGTCCTGTTCTTTCGTGAGAAGGGGAATTGATACGCGTATACGCGTATCTATTGGCCTACGGTGCAGGTGAACGGCGCGCAATTCCGCGTCGTACTGGTCGGGGCCGGGGAGGTCGTCGACGGCCCAGTGTAGGACGGGTTGGTCAGCAGCAGCACCACGGCGACCAGCATGCTGAACGCGACGGCGGCGAGGGTCAGGGCCAGGATGGGCGTGGCCGCCAGGACGCCGCCGGCGGTACGCAGTAGGTGGGTTTCCAGGGATCTGGGCATTGCGGTCTCGATTCAGGGATGATCGGTGCGGGCACCAGCCAGCTTCCTTCTGGCTGGTGCCCGCCATATCGGATGACGGGCACTCAGCCCATGTCGGTGTCGATCCACCATTGATGCCGGCGCGCGCACCGCAGCCGCAGATGCAGCCGCTCGGACCACGTACCGGGCTGGCTCCACCACTCCCAGCCGCCCACCGGCTCGGCCTCGCACTGGGGGCACGTGTAGCTGTCGAAGGCATGCGGGCCGATCTCCTGCGGGATCGTGCTCAGCGCCTCCCGCAACTCGGTCTCGGCCCGCCATACCGCGCGGGCGCGCTCCAGCTCGGCTTCCTGGGCTCGCTGCTGCGGTGTGCGTAGCCGTCTTCGGATCGACTGGATTGCGTTCGGGGACTTCAACATTGGGTTCTCCTTCTCTATACGCGTATACGCGCTTATGTCTGCTGGTTCTCGTGCTCGTCGAACCAGCGGTTGGTGAGCGCCACCGGCGCGCGCTCGCCCTCACCGATGTGCAGATAGCCGGCCTCGTTCATGTGGTCCAGGGTCCGGGCGCCCGGTTTGGTCGCCCGCGCGTTCGCGAAGTGCCACTTATCCGCCGACCGGGTGATGTCGTTCCGCTTGATGCGCAGCGCCATCTCCTGCAAAACCTCTTCGGTGATCGGCAGATCCTCGGCACGGCGCGGCTCTGGCTCGGTGCGTACCGTGCTGGCGAATTCGCGCATCATCTCCTTGAAGCGCTCGTACTCCTTGTTCCGGACCTCCTCGATCTCCTTGCGGTGCTGATCCTTGATCTCGGCGAGCTGGCGCTCCAGCTCGGCAACCCGGTTCTTGGACTCGGTGAGCTGGCCCTCGGCCACGTGGCGCGCGTCCTCGGCCTCGCGAATCGCGGTTTCGGCGCGCTCGGTCGCGGCCTGCGCGTCGGCCCGGTCCTTCTCCAGGCCCTCGCGCTGCTCGGTCAGCTCCGCGATGAGCGCGTCGGTCTGACGCTGCATCTCGGCCACCTCGTCGGCGGCCTCTTTGCGTACGTCCTCCATCTCGGCGCCGACCGCCGTGACGCGCCCCGCGATGAGCCGTGCCAGCTCCTTGAGCGCGTCGACCGCGGATTCCGGCAACGCCGACGCCAGGTCAGCGGGTACGCGTATACGCGCATCAGTGTCCGCAGTGGCCGGCGCGTTCTGCGTATCGGCCACCGGAGCCGCGGGCACATCCTCCACTACCTTGAGCCGACGAGTGATTCCGCGCCGCTTCGTCTCCTCGGCCGCAAGCTCGGCAATACGTTCCTTGGTCAGGCCGGTGGTCCTGCGCGGGTACCCGGCAAGGCTGGACTTGTGGCCCGGGTCGCCTTCGGTCCCGTGCTGGGCCTGCCAATGGGCCTGGCCCTCCTGGCCGCAGTACTGCGGCAATCGGCCCTTGGTCTGGTTCGCGTACACGACGTTCCCGCAGATCTGGTCTTTCCCGGTGGGGAAGTGGCACACCCCGCACGCCTCGCCGGGAGCGAAGGTTTCGGTGTCGAAGGCTTCGCGCTCGGTGCCGGTCTCGGGGTTCTCGGTGCTGGTCATACTCAGTTCTCCTGTCGGGTGATTGGGGTGCGATATTTACGCGCATACATGCATACGCGTATTGCCGAGCGTCATTCCTGTGCTTCCCGCAGAGTGTGCAGGTCCTCGGCGATGTCTTCCATGTAGTTGCCCCACTCGATCCACGTCCAGGCCTTCGGCTTGTCGAGCAGCAGCGGCTCGCCGGCCTCGGTGCGGACCGCGGCGGCCAGCTCGCGCACGTTCTGCTGATGCGCGGCCAGCACCTCGGCGTACGGATAGCCGAACATCTTGGCCGGCGGTTGAGTGCGGTTGAAAATGCTCATCGGATTCTCCCTCCCTGCTCCCGGTGTTTCCGGTACCTACAGTCTATTACAGGTTTACAGGATGTACAACAGGAAAAGGCCGAATATGTACCGGAAAACCTCCGAATCTGCCGTTTCCGGTAGCGTGACACGCCGATATCTCGTAACGTCACCTGGAATAAATGCAGGTCAGCGGATCAAGTCACAGGATTACAAGAAAAGGTGCGAAATGGGTTGCGAAACCTGTGGACCCCGGTATATACTTGAGTCATGACAGAGCGAGAGACCATCACCCAGAAGACGGAAGCGCAGGTGAGAAGCCAAATACAGCGAAGGCTGACAACGCCGATTACTAATTACATGATTACAGTCTTTGCTACAGTAAACGAAAAGGTAACGTTACACGTTACCGTTTTCTGGAAAACGGTAACGTGTGGCGCCGCCGGTCAACGCCACCTTGGTGATGTCGATCTCGGCGGCGGCTTTGCTCGCGTCGACCGGGTGATCCAGCGTAGGAACCCGTAGGCCG
>NZ_JBFAHT010000009.1:0-38721 GCF_040654295.1 Nocardia sp. NPDC050712 | reverse complement strand
CGGGGGGTATGAAATGGCTGGCACCAATAAATTATTGGCACTGACATTCATCGACACACTATTGAGTTCTCAAAGAACACACGCACACACATCCGACCGCGATTTACTCGAGGGCTTCTGTGAGGCAGGGTTCAAAGCTTAGCTGATTCAGTCTCGATAACAAAATCGGACTTTCCGAACCAACCGGATGTTCAGGCGCTCCTCGTACTACCTCGTTTCCCAGGCCGTTAGGCTCCGGGTCGGTGTCCGTGTCGCTCTGACTCGAATAAAGTTACGTAGTCACGGGAATAAAGTCAAATCGCCTGGCCAGAGCGATTTTACAGCGAATTGATCCAGTTCCGGAGCAACTGCGCGCCCGCATCGCCGGATTTCTCCGGATGGAACTGGGTCGCCGACAGCGCACCGTTCTCCACCGCGGCCAGGAACGGGACGCCGTGTTCGGCCCAGGTCAGTTTCGGCGCCGCGAAGTGCTCGCTCGCCGGCAGATCCCAGGTCTGGGCCGCGTAGCTGTGCACGAAGTAGAACCGGGTGTCGGCATCCAAGCCGGCGAACAGCACGCTGTCGGTGGGTGCGGCCACGGTGTTCCAGCCCATATGCGGCAGGACCGGGGCCGAGAGCCGCTCCACGACACCCGGCCACTCGGCGCAGCCTTCGGTCTCGACGCCGAACTCCACCCCGCGCTCGAACAGGATCTGCATCCCGACGCAGATGCCGAGCACCGGACGACCGCCCGCCAGCCGCTGACCGATGATGCGTTCCCCGCGCACCTTGTGCAGGCCCGCCATGCACGCCTGGTAGGCGCCGACGCCGGGCACGACCAAACCATCTGCCGCCAAAGCGATTTCAGGATCGGCGGTAACCTCGACCTCGGCCCCGGCGCGAACCAGCGCGCGCTCGGCCGAGTGCAGATTGCCGGAACCGTAATCCAGCAGAGCGACGGACTTCGGATTCACAACGTCCCCTTCGTCGAGGGGATGCCACTCACCCGCGGGTCGTACTCGACGGCGGCGCGCAGCGCCCGCGCCACCGCCTTGAACTCCGCCTCGGTGATGTGGTGCTGATCGCGGCCGTAGAGCACGCGCACGTGCAGGGCGATCCGCGCGTTCAACGCGATCGACTCGAAGACGTGCCGGTTGATGACCGTCGAATACGACGCTCCCGCACCGACACTCGGGATGATGGTGTGCAGCATGTGCTCCGGCTCGCCGGTGTGCACGCAGTAGGGCCGGCCCGAGACGTCCACGACCGCCTGGGCGAGCGTCTCGTCCATCGGGATGTAGGAGTCGCCGAAGCGGCGAATGCCCTTCTTGTCGCCGAGGGCCTGCGCGAGCGCCTGACCGATGACGATGGCGGTGTCCTCGACCGTGTGGTGGGCTTCGATCTCGATATCGCCCTTGGCCTGCACCGTCAGGTCGAAGCTGCCGTGCTGACCGAACGCGGTGAGCATGTGGTCGTAGAACGGCACTCCGGTGGAGATGTCGGTCTTGCCGCTGCCGTCGAGGTTGAGCTCGACGACGATGCTGGATTCCCGGGTGGTGCGTTCCACCCGCGCGATTCGGTCCATGCTCGCTTCCTGGGTTGCTTCGGCCTCGGTCATCGGGCGATCAGCTCCTCGTGCACAACTTTCGCGCTGACCCGGAGGAATTCGTCGTTCTCGGCGGCCAGCCCGATGGTGGCGCGCAGGTACCCGGGGATGCCGACGTCGCGGATGAGCACGCCGTCGTCGAGGTAGCGCTGCCAGGCCCGGGGCGCGTCGGCGAAGCGGCCGAAGAGAATGAAATTGGCGTCGCTGGGCAGCACCTCGTAGCCCAGCTCGCGCAACGCCGCGGCGACCCGATCGCGCTGGGCCGCGAGTTCGGCCACGCTGCCGAGGGTTTCGTCGGCGTGCCGCAGGGCGGCGCGCGCGGCGGCCTGGGTGACGACCGACAGGTGATACGGCAACCGGACCAGCAGCAGCGCGTCGATGACGGCGGGCGCCGCGGCCAGATAACCCAGCCGCCCTCCGGCGAACGCGAACGCCTTCGACATGGTGCGGGTGACCACGACCTTCGCCGGGTAGCGATCGATCAGCGTGATCGCGCTCGGCGCGGCGGAGAACTCGCCATAGGCCTCGTCCACCACCACGATGCCGGGTGCCGCGTCGAGGATGCGCTCCAGATCGCCGAGCGGAATGCTGTGCCCGGTCGGGTTGTTCGGGCTGGTGACGAAGACGACGTCGGGCCGGCGCTCGGTGATGCAGGCCAGCGCGTAGTCGATGTCGAGGGAGAAGTCGCCGCTGCGCTTGGCCTCGATCCATTCGGTGTCGATGCCCTCGGAGATGATCGGGTGCATCGAGTAGGACGGCACGAAACCCAGCGCGGTGCGGCCGGGGCCGCCGAAGGCCTGCAGCAGCTGCTGCAGGATCTCGTTGGAGCCGTTGGCCGCCCAGAGGTTCGCGACGTCGAGGGCGACGCCGGTCTGCCGGGTGAGGTACGCGGCGAGATCGGCCCGCAGGGCGACGGCGTCGCGGTCCGGGTAGCGGTGCAGGTCGGCGGCGGCCGCGCGCACGGCTTCGGCGACATCGTCGACCAGCGCCCGGCTCGGCGGGTGCGGGTTCTCGTTCGTGTTGAGCTGCACCGGCACCGTCAACTGCGGTGCGCCGTAAGGCTTCTTGCCGCGCAGGTTCTCGCGCAGCGGCAGGTCGTCCAGGGTCGCGCGCGAGCCCGGGATCACGATCTCCGGTGTCATGACAGCGCCTCGAACCGAACCTGCACGGCCTGGCCGTGCGCGGGCAGGTCTTCGGCGTCGGCCAGCGCGACCACGTGCCCGGCCACGTCCTGCAGCGCGGCCTCGGTGTACTCCACGACGTGGATGCCGCGCAGGAAGGTCTGCACGCTCAGGCCTGAGGAGTGCCGGGCGCAGCCGGCGGTGGGCAGCACGTGGTTGGAGCCCGCGCAGTAGTCACCGAGGCTGACCGGTGCGTAGGCGCCGACGAAAATCGCTCCGGCACTGCGCACTCGGGCCGCGACGGCCGATGCGTCGGCGGTCTGGATTTCCAGGTGTTCGGCGGCGTAGGCGTTGGCCACGCGCAGGCCCTGGTCGATGTCGTCGACGAGCACGGTGCCGGATTGCTTGCCGGACAGCGCCTCGCGCACCCGGTCGGCGTGCTTGACCACCGGCAGCTGCGCGCTCAGCGCGGCGTCGACCGCGGCGGCGAGCTCGGCGCTGTCGGTGATCAGCACGCTGGCGGCCAGCACGTCGTGCTCGGCCTGGCTGATCAGGTCGGCCGCGACGTGCGCCGGGTCGGCGGTGGCGTCGGCCAGGATCGCGATCTCGGTGGGGCCGGCTTCGGCGTCGATGCCGACCAGCCCGCGGCACAGCCGCTTGGCGGCGGTGACGTAGATATTGCCGGGCCCGGTGATCAGGTCGACCGGCTCCAGCTGCGCGCCGTCGGTGTCGGTACCGCCGTAGGACAGCAGCGCCACCGCCTGCGCGCCGCCGATGGCCCACACCTCTTCGACGCCGAGCAGTTGCGCGGCGGCGAGGATGGTCGGGTGCGGCAGCCCGCCGAACTGGGCCTGCGGCGGCGAGGCGACGACCAGGGATTCGACCCCGGCGGCCTGCGCGGGCACCACGTTCATGACGACGCTGGACGGATACACGGCGTTGCCGCCGGGCACGTACAGGCCGACCCGCTCGACCGGCACCCAGCGTTCGGTGACGGTGCCGCCGGGCACGACCTGCGTGGTCTTGTCGGTGCGGCGCTGATCGGCGTGCACCTTGCGGGTGCGTTCGATGGCGACTTCCAGCGCGGTGCGCACGGCCGGATCGAGTTCGGCGAGGGCCTTTTCCAGCTCGGCGGCCGGTACCCGCACGGTGGCGGGGACGACGCCGTCGAACTTCTGGCTGTACTCCTGTGCCGCCTCGACACCCCGGTCGCGGATCGCCTCCACCACCGGGCGGACATGATGCAGCACCGAGTCGACGTCGACTCCTCCGCGCGGCAGCGCGGAGCGCAGCTCGGCAGCGGATGGAGTGCGACCGCGCAGATCAACGCGGGCGAGCTCGATGCGGGGTGTCATATCGGGGTGCGGTCCTGTCTGGTGGCCGGTACTTTTCCGACCACCAGCCTAATGGGCCGCACCACCGGTTATCCGCACCGGCCAGCCGCGGCACCCTACGCCGTGCCATGGCTGTGACCTGGCTCTCAGCCTGTCAGCGCAGGCGGGTGTAGACCAGATCGAAGTCGTGTTCCCACTGCGAGCCGTCCTCGGACTTCTCCCAGGTGCCCTGGATCTGCGTGCCGTCCGGCTGGACGATCGCGTGGAAGCGCTGATGGAAGCCCGGCGCCTCGCGCCAGACGCGCCAGGATCCGGCGGTATCGAAGGTCATCTGATAGACGCGGGAGACGCCGCGCACATCGTGGTGCAGGACGGTCAGCACCAGATCGTCGTCGTCGACGCCGACGATCCAGGTGCCGTTCGGGCCGGGATCGGGCACGGTGTTGCGCACCATCAGGTAGCCGCCCTCCTCCAGCCATTCGATCCGGGTGTGGCCCTTGGGTCCGGCGAATTCCGGACTGTCCACCTCCCACTCCCCGACCAGGATGTTCAGAGGCGCTAGCGCTGCATTGGGTGCCATAGGTTCTATTGTCGGCGCGACTTCCGGATCGTGCGCGGAGATCGGCCGCGGCGTGCCGCCGCGGCCGCGGGTTTCTCAGTAGGCGGCGTGGTAGTCGCAGTCGCCGCGCCAGTTGCATTCGGCCTGGATGGCGCCCCAGGTCTGCGGGCCGACCTTGCCGTCGATGCCGATGCTCAGGCGCCGCTGGAAGGCTTCGACGTGCCGCCGGGTCTGGTCGCCGAACTTACCGTCGACGCCGGTGCCGTAGTAGTAGCGCAGGAACGACTGCAGGGCGGCGACACAGCCCGCCTGGTTCTGCACGCCTTGGACCAGGTACGGCCGGTATACCTGGCACTGGTTGATCGACGGCGCCTGCGTCGCCGACGCGGGCGCGGCGGCCAGCGCCAGTCCGCTCAGCGTGGCCGCGCTCACCGCGACGGCGGCGATCAGCCGGCGGGCGCGATGCGGCGTGGTGGTTGTTGTCATGGTCTGCTCCGAATCTTGCTGCGACCCGGGATCTCCCGGGGTGCGACCGACCCCTCGACGGTCGCACTGGGTCCAGGCTAGAAAGCGAAGCTCAGGGTTTTCTTAGGCAAATCTCCAGGGCGGATTCCCCGCTACGCTGAAGGCATGATCACGCTCAAGAAAGAAGACGGCGCCGCGGATCTCGCCGGCATCACCAAGCTGAGTGTCGGGGTGAGCTGGGATCCGTCCGCCGGTGCCAGCGGCGGCATTCTCGGAATCGCCAAGCGTAAGAAAGGCGTCGACCTCGATCTGATCGCCATCCTGATGCAGGGCAGCGAGCCGGTGCGGTTCGCCGGGCTGGATTCGTTGGATCCGCTGGGCAACGGCTCGGTGCTGCACTCCGGTGACGAGCAGACCGGCGCCGCCGCCGGCGACGACGAAACCGTCCATGTCACCTTCAATGATGTCCCCAGCGCTATCGACGGCATCATCTTCGTCGCCGCCGCGTTCAAGAAGGGCACCTCGTTCGAGAAGGCGAACAACGTCTCGTTCAAGATCTACGACGCCACCGGCGGCGGCACCCAGCAGGTCGCCGACATCTGGCCGTCGCTGCTCGGCGGGGACAACGCCAACGCCATCGCCCGCGCCTTCCGCAACGGCAATGTCTGGCAGCTCGAGGTGCTCGATCGCAAGGGCAAGATCAAGCAGGGCGACAAGCAGGCCCTGTTGCGCTTCGCCCTGCAGTAATCACCCGCAGCGGCGACGCAGTTCCGCGACGCCGTCGCCCTGCAATTCGTCGAGGACGACCGGGCGGCCGCCGACGGCCAGCACCAAGGCCTCGCCCGGTCCCCGGACCTCCGGCCCGCTGCCCTTGGCCCAGTCCAGGTCGGTGGCGACGAACCGCAGGCCCTTCGTGCGCTTCCAAGGGAAGGCGAAGGGGTCCGGGTGGTCGAGCACCATGCGCAGGCGATCGGCCGAGATCGTGCGCGGCCGGCCCAGCGGGCGGCGGATGTCCTGCTGGTGCACAACGGTATCGGCGAGCACCAAGGTGGGGCTGAACTTCGAGAGCTTGCCGCCGCTCGACTCCAGCTTGTCCACCAGCTGCTCGGTCGAGAGGGCGCGCGCCTTGCGCACCAGGTACGCGTTGGTCTTGTCCACGGAGAATCCGTTGCGCGCGAGGACCGCACCGTAGGCCGGCACTCCGATGTCGTCGGACAGCAGGTGCCCGACCACATCTCGCACCTGCCAGCCCGCGCACAGCGACGGCGTCTCCCACTCCGCGGCTGTCAGCGTGCGTAGCAGCGTGACCAGTTCCAGGCGCTCGGACGCCAGCAGTTCTCGGATACCCATGCCGGAACGATAACCGGCACAGCAGGTTTCGAAACTCCACCCGGGGCGGAAACTAGACGTCGGAGCGGGTCTCGCCGTCGATCAGCAACTTGCCGCCACTCTGCACGACGTGCACCACGACCGGCGCGGTCTGCCCGGACACGGTGACCCGGGCGATCCGCATATCGACCGACCCATCCGGGTAGGCACGACCGTCACCGGTGATTTCCGCGAACGACTGGACCACCCGGGTGCTCCAGTACTGCCGGAAGGCCTGCTCACCGCCGTACTTCTTCTGCGCCGCCGGCGTGAGCAACGCGAAGTTCGCGCCCGGGTTGTCGTAGAACTCCTCCAGCATGGCCCCGGCCTCGCCGATGTCGACCTTGCCCGTGCTCGGCGTCTTGCCGAGCTCCGGCGCCGGCGCGGTGGTGGTCCCGGCCCGAGTGCTGGTGGCAGGCGAATTCGCCTGCGCCGACGGCGTATTCCCGTCGGAGGCGGAGAACGCGCCGATGGATAGGCCGATCGCCGCGACGATCGCGCCGATGGTGGCGCCGATCAGCACCGCGCGCCGCTTGCTGCCGGACTTGCGCGGTGCGGGCTGGCGCTGATGGGACGCGGTGCGCGGGTGCGCGGCGGTATCGGGGTGCTGGTTGCGCGGCGGCGCGGGCAGCGGACGCGACTGCCGCTCGGTCCGGTGCTGCGGCGGCGCGACCGGGTGCAGCGAACGGGTCGCCGAGTCGGGGGCGCCGACCTGGCGGCGCGCGTAGGCCTCGGTGGCGGGGACGAACGCGGCGTGCACCGCGTTCGAGCCGGAGTCGGCCAGCGTGGACAGCTCGTCGTAGGCCTCGCGCATGGTCGGCCGGTCCCGCGGGTCCGGGCTGAGCAGGTCGAGCAGCAGGTCGGTCGCGGGGCCGGCGTTGCGCGGCTCGCTGACCTGGCCGTTGGCCGCGGCGTAGAGGACCGCCAGCGGATTCGCGTTGGCGCCGTAGGGCGGTTCGGCCTCGAGCGCGTGGAACAGGGTGGCGCCCAGGGCGAAAACGTCCGAGGCGGGCGTCGGATCGGCGCCGCGCGCCATTTCCGGCGCGAGGTAGGCGGCGGTGCCGCAGATCAGGCCGGTCTCGGTGAGGGTGGCGTCGCCGGCGGCGCGTGAGATGCCGAAGTCGGTGATCTTCACCGTGCCGTGGTCGTCGAGCAGGACGTTGCCCGGCTTGACGTCGCGGTGCACGATGCCGGCCTGGTGCGCGGCGATCAGCGCCGAGGCGACCTGCTCACCGACCCGGGCCACCTGCTGCAACGGCAGCGGGCCCTGCGCGGCGATGACCGCGGCCAGGCTGTTGGACTTCATGTACTCCATGACCAGGCACGGATCCCCGTTGTGCTCGGTGATGTCGAACACCACGATGGCATTGGGGTGCTGGAACCTGGCGGCGTTGCGGGCCTCACGGAAGGCGCGCTGGCGCACCACATCGCGTTCGGCCTCGGGCAGGCTCGGTTTGATGTGGATCTGCTTGACCGCCACCGAGCGTTGCAAGCGCTCGTCGATGGCACGCCAAACGACGCCTGTGCCGCCGCTACCAATCCGCTCGACCAGGCGGTAATGCTCCGCGATCAACTGACCGGTATCGATGGCGCCTACTCCGAACCTTCTCGAAATCGTGACATGCGGCATATTGACCACGCATGCGTTCCGGGGACGAGTGTAGCGGGAGCCCGATGATTGCTCCGCCTCAGGATGCGAATAAATTCCGCCCAGATCGGGCCGAATCCTGTCGCCGCAGGTGGGCCTAACGCCGGGCGCGCAACATCTTGCCCGCCGCGTCCACCGCGGGGCCGGAACTGCCCGCGTCGCTGACGAAAACCGCGAAGGCGAGATCGCCATCGATGCCGACGAACCAGCCGTGCGCGTGGGTGTTGTCGCCGTACTCGGCGGTGCCGGTCTTGCCCAGCAGACCCGGGATATCGCGCAGCTGAGTGGCGGTGCCGGCGGTGATCGTCTCGCGCATCATGGCCTTGATCTGATCCGGGATCGGCGCAGGCAGGGCGGGCGGCGTCCGGTCCGCGACACCCGGCTTGCCTTGGACCAGAACGGGATTCGGGACCGATCCGCGCCCGACCGCGGCGGCGACCAGCGCCATGCCGAACGGCGAGGCGGTCACCTGACCTTGACCGATGCTGGCCTCCACCCGCTGCGCGGGACTCGCCGCGGACGGCACCTTGCCGGTGACGGTGGTCAGCCCCGGTGTGACGTAATCCACACCGAGGCCGAGCTCGGCGGCCGCGTTGGTCAGACCGTCCGGCGGCAGCTTCACGCCGAGCATGCCCATCGTGGTGTTGCAGGACCGGGCGAAGGCGGTGTGCAGCGGAACCTGGCCCAGATCGAAGTTCTCGTCGTTGGGGATGCGGCGGCCCTCGATGTTTGCCGAGCCCGGGCAGGGCAGCACCGTGTCGGGGTTGACCTCCCCCGCTTGCAACGCGGCCGAGACCGTGACGGTCTTGAAGGTCGAGCCCGGCGGGTACAGGCCGGTGAGCGCGATCGGCCCCTGGCCGTCGGCGGCCGAATTCTGCGCCATGGCCAGCACATTGCCGGTGGACGGTTGCAGCGCGACGATCGCGGCGGGGGTATTCAGCGAGCTCAACGCGCCTTCGGCCGCGTTCTGCAGGTCGATGTCGAGGGTGGTCGCGAGGTCCGGCGTGGGTTTCGCGTCCGGGCCCGCGACGCGTTCGGTGCCGGTGGGCGTCTGGGCGCGCACCGCCCAGCCCGCCGCCGCGTCGGCCTCCTGCTGCCACTGTTCGGCCAGGCCGGACAGCGTCGGCGAGGTCTGCGCCTTGTCGACGGTCAGCAACCGGGTCTGCGCGGACAGCGACACGCCACGGATCGCCGACAGCGCGGCGTTGATCGGGTCGGCGTCGGCTTCCCGCAGGGTGATCGCGGTGATCGACTTGCCCTGGGCGGCGGCCAGTTCCGCGTTCAGCGAGTCGGCGGTGATACCGCTGTTCGTGGGTGCGAGGGCGGCGGCGACCGCCGCGGTGTCGGCGCCCGGCGCGAGGCTCACCACGGTGACGAGCTGCTGGGTCATCAGATCACCGCCGGTGGAGTCGAGCACGCGGGCGGCCTTCGGGGCGACCCCGGAGTAGGTCAGCGGGCCGGCGGCGAGACCGGGTGCGAGGGTCGCCGGGTCCCACTTGATCTTCCAGCCGTCGTTGTCGGAGGCCGACCCGGTGGTCTTGTATGTCCATTCGTTCTTGCCGAACTTCCAGGTGGCGGCGAGGGTGAAGGCCTTGTCGTCGGTCGACTCGACGTCGAAGGTCACCTCTTTGCCCAGACCGTCGTAGAGCTGGGTGATGGTCGCACTCGCCTTGGCGGGGTCATCGGTGAGCGCCGCGGCCGCGGCCACATCGTCGCGATTGAGGGCATCGGCGAACTCCTCCGCCACCGCGTCGGGCTGATCCGGCCCGGAACTGCATCCGGCCAGCGCTAGCGCGGCAGCGGCGGACAGGGCACCGATCTTGTAGAGAGTGCGCACCTTCGCGACTGTATCGGCCGGCGCCGACTTTGCTGGTCAACCGCGAGGTGAGAGTTCAGTTACGCCAGGGCGCCTCGGTGAGCCGGGTCGCATCGGCCGGGTCGAGATCGATGTCGAAGACCTCCGAGAGCAGTTGCGGCAGCTCGGCGGGCCGCACCTCACGCACCTCGACGCTGCCGTCCGGGTACTCGGCACTGAAGGAGAGGTCGTCGAGGACGTAGTGCACGCCGGGGTGGAAGCGCTGCACGAACGGGCGGGTGGTGAACGGGGAATGCGGTGAGGTGGAGACGAAGTGGTTGCCCACCCGGAAATCGATGCGGTATTGCGGATTCAGCGTGAAGGCGTGGCGGTCCACCCAGCCGTCCCGGCCGAACTGGTGCAGCACCCACAGCTCGCCGTCGAGTTCACCGCGGGTGCGTTCCAGCCGGAAACGCCACTCCCCCGCCGCGATTTCCGCGGGGCTGTCGACCAGTTCGAGGGCTTGCAGCGGCCCGGCGCCGAAGCCGACGTCGACCAGCCAGACGCGGTCGTCGTCGGAGGTGGTGACGCGCAGCAGCGCGTGCGTGGCGGGCCGCGCGCTCTGCGCGCCCAGCGTGACCCGGCCGCTGAGCCCGGTCACGCCGAAACCGAGACGTTCCAGCGCCGCGGCGAGCAGCTGCACGTTCTCGTAGCAGTAGCCGCCGCGGCGGCGGCGGATCATCTTGTCCTGCAGGGTGTTCAGATCCAGGTCGATGCCGCGGCCCAGGATGATCTCCAGGTTCTCGAACGGGATCGAGGTGGTGTGCAGGTAGACCAGCCGCTGCAGCGTCCGCACGCCGGGCTTGCGCTCGCCGTCGAAACCGATGCGCGCGAAGTAGGCGTCCAGGTCGAGGTTCGCGCCGTCCCAGTGGTAGGAGGGGTCGGTCGGCTTGCTCATGGTCGCTTCCTCATTTCGTCGGCCGGGTGTGCTCGCGGACAACCACCGTGCGCCGGAAACTGTTCCGGGTGTTCAGGCCGCGCATTTGGCGAGCTCGGGCGCCGGTGGCGCCGTCTGCACGCCCTGCGCGATATCGATGACGTAGTCCTGGACGGAGCCGGTCACCGGTTCGGCGTCGGTCACCAGACGTTCCACCACGCAACCGCCTTCGAAGAAGGCCGGGCCGACGCTGTGGTCGCCGGGCACCACCGTGCCGTCCAGGCCGCGCCCCGACACCACCGTGTACATGGACAGCGGTGTGCCCGCCGCCGCCAGCGCGTCCCGCATTTCGGTGCTGGCCCGGAACGGGATCACGTCGTCGCTGGTGCCGTGCACCAGGAAGGCCCGGTCGACGTCGATCTTGTGCGCCAGCAACGCCGGTGAGCGTTCGTAATAGGACTGCGGGCACACGATGGGCGTGCAGCCGCCCGCGTCGCGTTCGATCTGCCGACGCAGACCCGGCGCGATCTTCGGCGCCTCCACCCACATCGTGAAATTGTCGGCGGGGCCGTAGTTGTCGACCCAGTAGTCGAACAGCCCGCGCGGGCCGTGCGCGAGCGCCAGACCGCTGGTGATGCCGCCCTGACTCCAGCCCCACAGCACGGTGCGCTCGACCGGCTTGTCCCTGGTGTACCACTCGGTCGCCGCGACGATGTCGCGCCAGCCCGCCCACAGGTTCCAGTCCCCGGTCTTCCAGGTGCTCGTCGCGTTGCGCATGTCCATCACCAGGAACGGGGTGGCGGTGCGGCGCGCGATGGAGGTCAGATAGTCGGCCAGATCGCCGGAGGAACCGCCGTGGCCGTGCACGGCGACCACCAGGTTTCTCGGCTGCAGATCGCCCGGCGTGCAGCGATAGGGCTCGTAGACCCGCCCGGTCGCTTCCTCCCCGTCGACCTGCAACGAAACCTGACGCACCGCGATCCGCACGTCGCAGTACGGTTCCGCCGCGGCCGGTCCCACGGCCAGCAATCCCAGCAGCGTGGCACACGTGACCAGTACCCCGATTCCACGTCGCATTGCATGAATAATGCCAGGTGACGGGGCCGGATCCGGGGCAATGACATGCGGCCGATCCCAATTCGATTGCGGGCGCGCGGTACTCGCGAATGGTCTGCTAGCGTGCGACCGTCTACTACCGGGGAGCTCGGCCATGGCCTTCTTGAACAAGATCATTTCCAACGCGCACACCTTCAGCCGGCTGATGGACGTAGTGGACAAGGCGCCGCACTGGCGCAAGCAACTACTGGCGAAGAAGAACGACCTGCGCGGCGGCACCTTCCGCGACGCCGTCATGGGCATGTGCGCCCTGGTCGCCGCCGCCGACGGCAGCGTCGCACCGGACGAACGCCTGCGCGTGGCCGGCCTGCTCGGCACCGACCCGGTGCTGCAGAACTTCCCCGCCGAGGAACTGCGCGCCCTCTTCGACGACAACTGCCAGCGGATCACCGCCGACCCGGCGTTCGGGCGCGCCCATGTGCTGCAGCAGATCGCCAAGGCCGCGGGCAAGCCGACCGAGGCGCAGGCCGTCGTGCAGATCGGCATCATGATCGGCAACGCGGATGGGAACTTCGATCCCGCCGAGGTCGCCGCCGTGCGCGAGGCCTGCCAGGCGCTGCGCCTGGACGCTGCCCAGTTCGGCCTGTAACCGCTACTCTTCGCCTATGCGTTCGATAGATGCCGCGCAGCGGCGGGCCCGGCTGGGTGTGCGGCACCGGCTGGCCTACGAGCACCGGGCCGCCGACGCCACCGAGATCGCGCGCTCGATGGTGGTCCTGCACGCCACCGATCCGGCGACGGTCTTTCTCTCGGTCGGCGCCCGCGGCCGCGATCTGGTGCCCGCCGATGTCGAGAAGGCGCTCTACGACGACCGCACCCTGCTCCGGATGCTGGCGATGCGCCGCACCATGTTCATCGCGCCGACGGAACTGGTTCCGGCGCTGCAGGCTTCGTGCGCGAACGCGCTCGCCGTCAAGCAGCGCCGGACCTACGGCAAGTTCATCGAGCAGGCGGGCGTCATCGACGGTGACGTGCGCGCCTGGCTCGACGAGGTCGAGGCGGAGACGCATCAGACGCTGCTGTCGATGGGCGCCGCCACCGGCGCGCAGCTCGGAAAGGCGGTGCCGCGCCTGCGCACCCAGGTGAATCCGACGCCGGACAAGTCCTATGCGAAGCCGACCAACATCACCACGTGGGTGCTGGTCACGCTGGGCGCCGAGGGCCGGATCGTGCGCGGCCGGCCCAACGGCAGCTGGACCAGCAGTCAATACACCTGGGCGCCGATCGAATCCTGGCTGCCCGCGGGCGTTCCCGAAATTCCGGCCGAGGCGGCGAAGGCCGAGCTGGTGCGCAAGTGGTTGCACGCCTTCGGGCCCGCGCCGATCGCCGACCTCAAATGGTGGACCGGCTGGGGGCTGGGCGAAGTCCGCAAGACGCTGGCCCAGTTGGACATCGCCGAGGTCGAGCTCGACGGCGGCACCGGTGTCCTGCTGGCCGACGATCTCGAGCCGGTGCCCACCCCCGAGCCCTGGGCCGCCTTCCTGCCCGCGCTGGACCCGACGCCCATGGGCTGGCAGTCGCGCGAGTGGTATCTCGGCCCGCACGCACCCGCCCTGTTCGACCGCAACGGCAATATCGGCCCCACCATCTGGCTCGACGGCCGGATCGTCGGCGGCTGGGCCCAGCGCAAAGACGGCGAAATCGTCTGGCGCCTACTGGAAGACACCGGCGCCGACGCCCGCGCGCTGATCGAGGCCGAGGCGGAACGCACGACCACCTGGTTCGGTGCGGTGCGCGCGATCCCGCGCTTCCGGACACCGCTGGAGCGCGAACTCACCGCCTGAGCCGCTGATCACATGTCGAGGCCGAGATCGAGCACCCGCACGGAGTGGGTGAGCGCGCCGACGGCGAGATAGTCGACGCCGGTGCCCGCGTAGTCGGCGGCGGAGTCCAGGGTGAGCCCGCCGGACGACTCCAGTTTGGTAGCCGGGGATTTGGTGTTGCGGCGCTGCACGGCGGCCTGGGTCTGCCAGAGCGGGAAGTTGTCCAGCAGGACGAGTTCGACGTCCTCGGCCAGGACCGCGTCGAGTTGTTCGAGGCTGTCCACCTCGACCTCGCAGGCGATGTCGGGAGCCAGGTCGCGGACCGCGCGCAGCGCCGCGGTCACCGAGCCGGCGGCGACGACGTGGTTGTCCTTGATCAGCGCTTCGTCGCCGAGGCCCATGCGGTGGTTGACGCCGCCGCCCACCCGCACCGCGTACTTCTGCAGGGCCCGCAGGCCGGGCAGAGTCTTGCGGCTGTCGCGGATCTTGCAGCCGGTGCCCGCTACCGCGTCGACCCAGGCCGCGGTGGTGCTGGCGATCCCGGACAGATGACAGACCAGGTTGAGCATGGTGCGCTCGGCGGTGAGCAGGCCGCGCGTCGGGGCGACCAGCCCGAGGACCGATTGACCCGGCTGGACGCGGGTGCCGTCGGGGACCCGGTCGGTGATCTCGTAGTTGCCGGCGCCGATCACCTCGTCGAGCACGAGCAGGCCGACGTCGAGTCCGGCCACGGTGCCCGGCTCGCGGGTGACCACGGCGGCTTTGACGACGGCCTCGGCGGAGACGGTGGCCAGGGTGGTGATGTCGGGGCCGTAGCGCAGGTCCTCGTCGAGCGCGGTGCGGATCAGCGCGAGAACTTCGTCGCGGTCCAGGGCGGGATCCAGAGCCATCAGCTCACTCCAATCAGGGGCAGGTCGGTCGGGACGATCGGCGCCTCGAGGTCCGGATGGCCGTCCGGATCCAGGCTGATCGAAATGCTGTGGCGCAGTGCCGCGACCGGGTCGGGGAAGTCGGATCGGGTGTGGCAGCCGCGACTTTCGGTGCGCGCGGCGGCGGCCAGCAGCAGCACCCGGGCGGTGAGGGTGAGGGCGCCGTCTTCGAGTTCGGTGATGCGCTGGGCCGCGATGTCTTTCGCGGACAGCGTGGTGTCCCGCTTGTCGCCGTTGGCTACTCGGCTCGACATGTTGCGCAGCACCGCGCGCTCCAGCCGCTGCCCGGCCTCGGCCAGTCCGTCCCGGTCGCGCACCACGGCGGCATGGGTGGTCATCACCTGCTGCAACGCCTGCCGGTCCACGCGCGGCATGGTGTAGGAGTGGATTTCGCCGACGCCGCGCGGAGATTCGAGCCGTTCGGTGGCGGCGGTTCCGACGCGCTCGCCGACGACGAGCCCCTCCAGCAGACTGTTCGACGCCAGCCGATTCGCGCCGTGCAGGCCGGTGCGCGCCGCCTCACCGGCGGCGTAGAGCCCGGGCACACCGGTGCGGCCGTGCGTATCGGTGACGATGCCGCCGCACTGGTAGTGCGCGGCGGGCGCGACCGGAATCAACTGGGTGCTCGGGTCGATGCCCGCGGCCAGGCAGGACGCGGTGATCGTCGGAAAACGCTGTGCGAAACCGGCTATCGCGCGGCCGTCGAGGAAGACATGGTCGGTGCCCAGCGCCCGCATGCGCGCGGCGATGGCCCGCGACACCACATCGCGGGGCGCGAGATCACCACGCGGATGCACCCCGGCGGTGACCGAATCCCCTTCGGAATCCACCAGAATCGCGCCTTCGCCGCGCACCGCCTCGCTGATCAGCGGCCGCCGCCCCAGCCCGCCGGGCGTGTGCAGCACGGTCGGATGGAACTGCACGAACTCGAGATCGGCGACCGAGGCGCCGGCCCGCAGCGCGAGCGCGATACCGTCGGCGGTCGCGCCCGGCGGGTTGGTGCTGAGCGCGTACAGCTGGCCCAGCCCACCCGTGGCGAGCAATACCGCCGGAGTGTGCACGACGCCGAAACCGTTGTCCGACACCGCGAGAACGCCGCGTACACCGCTCGGGCCGGTCACGACCTCACAGGCCGCGGCGCCGAAGACGACCGGCAGACCGGCCGCGTTCAACGCCCGCTGCACCTCCGCGCCGGTGGCGTCGCCACCCGCGTGGATGATGCGCCGGGTGCTGTGGCCGCCCTCCCGGGTGCGCGAAATCTCGCCGTCCCGGCCGAGATCGAACACCGCGCCGAGGTCGGTCAGCGCGGCGACCGCGGCCTGACCGCCTTCGACGATGGAGCGGGTGGCCGCCGTGTCGACCAGTCCGGCGCCGGCCTCGACCGTGTCGCGCACGTGCGAGTCCACCGAATCCTCTTGCGGCGCGACCACGGCGATGCCGCCCTGGGCGTACTGGGTGGCAGTGTCGGTGGGCCCGCCCTTACTGAGGATGAGCACCCGCAACCCGCGCAGCGAGGCGGTGCGCGCCGCCGTCAGACCGGCGACGCCGCCGCCGATCACGACGAGGTCGGCTTCGGCTTCCCAGCCGATCGATACCGAGGTCATCGACCCCTGCCTTCCAGTGTGGCCGCGGCGGGAAGTCGATCCCCGCCGCGCCCACCGATCATTACTCGCCCCCGCCGGGGTTACCGATTTCGATCATCCGCTGCACCGAATTACGGCCGAGCGCGGCCATTTCCGGATCGACGTGCACCTCGTCGGCGCCCTCCACCAGGCAGCGCAGCAGCGCGGCGGGGGTGATCATCTTCATGTAGGGGCAGGAGGCGCGATCGTTGACGGCCTGGAAGTCGATGCCCGGGGCCGCTTTCCGCAGCTGGTGCAGCATGCCGATCTCGGTGGCGACCAGCACCTGGCTCGACTTGGACTGTTTGGCGGCGTCGATCATGCCGCCGGTGGACAGGATGTGCACCCGGTCGGCCGGGAAGGAACCCTCCCCCGCCAGGTACAGAGCCGAAGTGGCGCAACCGCATT
Organism: Nocardia sp. NPDC050712; assembly: GCF_040654295.1. Classification (NCBI taxonomy): domain Bacteria; kingdom Bacillati; phylum Actinomycetota; class Actinomycetes; order Mycobacteriales; family Nocardiaceae; genus Nocardia; species Nocardia sp. NPDC050712. The sequence goes on along the minus strand of NZ_JBFAHT010000009.1, from coordinate 22,071 downwards.
CGGGGTGCACGAACAGCTCGGCCTCCGGGTGGGTGCGCGCCTGCTCGGTGAGTTCCTCGCCGTTGATGCCCGCGTGCACGTGGCACTCGCCGGCCCAGATCTGGATGTTCTCCCGGCCGGTCACCCGCTTGACGTGCGCGCCGAGGAACTGGTCCGGCAGGAACAGCACCTCCCGGTCCGGATCGATCGAGGCGACGACGTCGACCGCGTTGGAGGAGGTGCAGCACACATCGGTGAGCGCCTTCACCTCCGCGGTGGTGTTCACGTAGGACACCACGACCGCGTTCGGGAACTCGGCCTTCCAGGCCCGCAGATCGTCGGCGGTGATGGAGTCGGCCAGCGAGCAGCCGGCCCGCTGATCCGGAATCAGCACGGTCTTGGCGGGGCTGAGGATCTTCGCGGTCTCGGCCATGAAGTGCACGCCGCAGAACACGATGGTGTCCTCGGGCGCCTCGGCCGCGATCCGGGACAGCGCCAGCGAGTCGCCCACGTGATCGGCGACGTCCTGGATCTCCGGCAGCTGGTAGTTGTGCGCGAGGATCGTCGCGTTGCGCGCGCGGGCCAGGCGCTTCACCTCCCGCGCCCACTCCGGGGTGGCCTCGATACCGGTGTAACCGGACGGGCCGTCGAACACCTGCCCCATCAGCGGAGGCGCCGTGTACGCACCCATGCTCGCCATGATGGCTCCCTTCCTGCGGCAACCACGTCACCATCGACGGGCTCACCCTTTTGTCGCGCGGTCGGCCTCCTCGCCGATTCGCACCAAACCAGGTTTTCGACTTACAATCGAAAACGTGGCCCATAGTAGCACCATCCACGAAACGCTCACCGCCGTGTTCCAGGTTCGCCCGGTCATCCCGCGCGTTCCCGCAGGTCCAGGCGTTGACGCTGACACGCGACGGTGTGCACCCGACCAAAAGCACGAACTTTCGGTCCTACTTTGGGAGCGCGCGCTCGACCCGCAGAAGGACACCTGGTCCCTGCCCGGCGGCCGGCTGCGCGACGACGAGGATCTGGACACCTCCGCCGCCCGCCAGCTCGCCGAGAAGGTCGACGTCCGGGAACTGGCGCACCTGGAGCAGGTGTGGGTCTTCAGCGACCCGCACCGGGTCCCCGGCGCCCGCCGCATCGCCTCGGCCTACCTCGGACTGGTCCCCCTGACCGCCGACCCCCGCCTGCCGCCCGACACCGCCTGGCACCCGGTCTCCGCGCTGCCCGCGATGTCCTTCGACCACGGCACCGTCGTCGAGCACGCCCGCACCCGGCTGGCCGCGAAACTCTCCTACACGAACATCGCGTTCGCGCTCGCCCCCGAGCGGTTCAGCATGTCCACTTTGCGCGACATCTACTGTGCCGCACTGGGTTACGACGTCGACACGACCAACCTGCAACGAGTCCTGTCGCGCCGCAAGGTGATCACACCGACCGGCGCCACCGCCCCGCCCGGCCGTGCGGGCGGAAGACCCGCCGCGCTGTACCGCTACACCGACTCCGAGATCCGGGTCACCGACGAGTTCGCCGCGCTGCGCCCACCCAGCTGAGGCCGGTCAGCCGGGGACGATGCCGAAGAGCAGCGCCTCGATGCCCGCGTGGAAGACCGCGTCGTTGTCCCGCAGCGCGGAATCCGTTGCGGGAGTGGCGAACAGCGCCGCGAGATGGGGATAGTCGCCCGGCGGTGGAGCGACCGCGCCGCCGAGGTCGGCTGCGGCCAGGCCCGCCGACTCCTGCGCCGCGAAGGTGATCACCCAGCCCGAGAGCAGCGCGACGCCCATCATCGTCGCGGTGGAGCCCAGGCCCGACGGCGCGAGCGCCCCGGCCATCTGATCGAGGTAGCGAAACGAGTTCGGGCCCAGGCTCGCCGGGCGCGCCTGGCCCAGCCACGGATGGCGATGATGCAACGTCCGCGACTGGTCGGCCAGGGCCAGCACGTCGGCGCGCACATCGCCGGTCAGCTCCGGATAGTCGTACTCCGCCGCGACGCGGTCGACCATGAGCGCGATCAGGTCGTCCTTGCCGTCGACATAGCGGTAGAGCGAGGCGGCGGCGGTGCCGAGATCCTCCGCGACGCCGCGCATCGACACCGCGCGCAGCCCGTTCGCGTCCGCGCGGCGGACACAGGTTTCGGCGAGCTGATCCAGCGTGTAGGCCGGGCGCGGTCCGGGCTTCGGCGCGTCGCCACGCGACCACAGCGTGGTTCCGGGGTGCGTCATACCTGTCAGCATGCCCCACATCGCTAGTTGCGAACACTGTTAGCAGACGCGTATCGTGCAATTGCGAACGATGTTCCCAATTGATCGGAGTGCTGGTGACCGTTATCGAAGCCGAAGCCTTGACCAGGCGTTACGGCAAACACGTCGTGGTCGACGGCGTGGACCTGAAGGTTCCCGCCGGGCAGATACACGCCCTGCTCGGGCCCAACGGATCCGGAAAGACGACCACCGTGCGCATGCTGGCCACGCTCCTGCGGCCCAACGCCGGCCGTGCCCGAATCCTCGGCTTCGACACCGTGACCGAGACCGCGCAGGCCAAGCAGCAGATCGGCCTGGTCGGCCAGTTCCACGCCCTCGACCCGCGACTCACCGGGCTGCAGAACCTCACGATGTTCGCGCGGCTCAACGGATTTCGCTCGGCGGCGGCGCGAGACCACGCCGCCGAACTACTCGACCGATTCGATCTCGCCGAGGCCGGAACCCGTCCCGTGCGCACCTATTCCGGCGGCATGCGCCGCCGCCTCGACATCGTCGCGGGCATGGTGCTGCGCCCGGCCGTGCTGTTCCTGGACGAACCGACCACCGGCCTCGATCCCCACAGCCGCAACGAAATCTACCGGTATGTCCGGGATTTCGTGACCGAGGGCACCACCGTACTGCTCACGACCCAGTACCTCGACGAAGCCGAACGGCTCGCCGATGCCATCACCATCCTGCAGTCCGGGCGCGTCATCGCCACCGGAACACCCGCCGAGATCGTCGCGGCCGCGGGCTCCGGACTGGAGATCGTCCTGGGCGATCCGCTGCGTCGCGGAGAGGTCGCCGCGCTCCTCGACCCATTCGGCGGCCGATTGAATCCCGCAGCGACGGAAGAGGATTCGACGCGCATGTCCTTCGCCTTCGACGGACCCGGCCCGGATCTGCTGCCGGTGCTGCGCACCCTGGAGGGCGCGGGCATCGACATTCACGACATCGGCCGCCGCGCAGCCACTCTGGACGACGCGTTCCTCGCCCTCACCCGCCACGAAGGAGCCACCGCATGACCATCGCACCCCTCACCGGCGCCTGGATCCTGTTCCTGCGCATCATCGCCATGTACCGCAACTCCCCCGGCCTGTTCGCCATCACCCTGGCCGCCCCGCTCGGCATGATGCTGCTGTTCGGTTTCGTCTTCGGCGGCGCCCTCGCCGGCGACACCGACTCCGCCACCTACCGCGCCTACCTCGTCCCCGGCGTCCTGGTCCTGGTCGCCGCCATGGGCCTGACCGCCACCGCGCCCACCGCCAACGCCGACCTGCGCAGCGGCCTCACCGACCGCCTCCGCGCCCTCCCCCTGCACCCCGCCGCCGCCCCCGCCGGCTTCGCCCTCGCCGAAACCCTCTTCGGCGCACTGGCTCTGGCCCTGATGGCCGCCGCCGGTTACCTCCTCGGCTGGCGCGTCGAAACCACCCCCGCCCAAGCCGCCCTCGCCATCACCCTCCTGCTCACCTTCCGCTGCGCCCTCGCCTGGCTCGGCATGCTCCTCGGCGCCGCCATCCGCGACGAACAAGTCCTGCAACAGGTAGCGCCCCTCATCTTCGGCGCCCTCATGTTCTCCAACGTCTTCGTCCCCACCAGCACCATGCCCACCCCCATCGCCGCCATCGCCGACTGGAACCCCGTCAGCTCCATAGTCGCTGCCCTCCGCCACCTCCTCGGGCCCGACACCCCGCTCCCACCCGATTCGGCGTGGCCCATGCAGCACCCGGTGGCCGCCGCTTTCCTTTGGGTCGCAGTGCTTTTCGCCATCTCGGTGCCCGTCGCGATTCGGGGGTACGCCTCGAGTTCGCGATAGCGAATCCAGGCGGCTGACCGTGCTCCCGGCGCGCCTCATAGACACGGCGGGTCGTACGGCAGCTCCGGGACATGTTCGTGCCATTGGTCCTCGGTGATCGGGGTGGCGGCGGTGCATATGCGGTCGGACACTCGCTGGGTATCGAGATCCCACCAGCGGATGCCCTGGAGCCCGGTCAGCAAGAAGGTGCCGCTCGGGTGGAAGGCCAGTTCCCATTCGTCTTTCGGGACCGCGGTGGCCAGGGGATAGTTGATCGGCTCGGGCTTGTGCGGATCGGTGAAATTCCACATGCGCAGTTCGGAGTCATGGCCGGTCGAGACGAGCAACTTCCCGTCGGGACTGAACGCGAGCGACATCACCGATGCCGCGTGCCCCACCAAGGGGACTCCGATTTCGACTGGGGAACGTTCGTCCGTGATATCCCAGACGCTGATCGCCTGCTCGCCCGCGGTGCTGACGAGCATGGTTCCAGCCGCGTTCGCGGCAAGGCGGATACGCGAATCGGCGTGACCGACATGGATCCTGCTGACCTGTCGAGGCCGAGCCGGATCCGCGATGGTCCAGAGGGTCGCGAATCCATCGGCACCGGGAACCACGACGAGATTCCGGCCTGGGACCATCTCGATGACACTCAGCGGAAAAGACGACGGCTCGCCTTCCAGGGGGATCTCGGCCGGATCACCGGCCGGCCGGGGCCGCTCTCGATCGGAGAGGTCCCACACCCGCAGTCTCGGGATCGGTTTTCGGTCTCGGTGGTGGAGTTCGAGGACTGTCAGCTGCCGCGAATCCGCGCTGAATCGCGCGCTCTGAAAGTCGAAGTACGCGCCGGGTAAGTCGGCTATCGGGCGCGGTGCCGCCGCATCGGAGACGTCGAACAATCGTGCACCGACGTCTCTTTCGACGACCAGCACGGTGCGCCCGTCCGGACTCAGCACCGGGCTACCGAAGGAATCCGCGACCCGCAGGTGCCCGAGCACGCTGGTGTTTTTCGGTTCCTCGGTGCTCCGCAGTTCAGTGCCGCCATTCATATCCAAAACCAGCCGTTTCCCGCTGGTATCGAATCCGAAGCCGCCCACCCACTGCCGGTCGTCCATTCCCAGGGGAAGCCGCCAGACCCGTAGCAGACCGTCGTTCCCGCCGGTGAACAAGCACCCATTCGGCCCGAAGTCGATAGGACCCGCGAATTCGGCAGCCGTCCATGAAGAAGCCAGAACCGGCCGCTGCGGCTCGGAGATCGACACCAACGACAGTCGCGCCGAGCGGCCCGATCCGGAGCCGACAGCCAGCAGAGCACCGTCTGGGCTGAACGTGACGGTGACCGCCGCCTGGGGCACCACTTCGGCGTACCCAGTCGGAATCGGGTTTCCGACCCGCCGCGGCGCTGCCGCATCGGACACATCCCAGAGCTGAACCGCGTGACCATTTTCCGCCGCGACAGCGAGGATCCGCCCATCCGGACTGAAATCGGCACCACCCGAGTCTTCTTGAAGTCTGCCCAGGTTTCGCGCCGCACCAGGTTTCGCTGTGTCCCAAAGTTCTGTCACCCCCGCCTGGTCGACGGTGGCCGCGAGCGAACGGCTCATCGAGACCGAGAGTGCCCCGTTCGGGTTGCCGTCGCCGGAGAGAATCACCTCGTGCGGCACCGGTTGCGTGGGGTTGTCCAACGCCCACGTCGTCACAGAACTCCGGAATCTTGTGGTGACCAGAGTCCGGCTGTCGGAACTGAACCCGACTACATGCCCCGGCCGCAACGGCTCGCCCAGCGGAAATGGACCCGCCGGGTCGCTGATATCCCAGAGCCGGCCATTGCCGAACCACCGACCGGCAGCGAGAAACCTGCCATCCGCGCTCAGGGCGAGCGACCCCGTGTCGACGGCATCACCGGTTTCGATCAGCCCGAGGGCACGCGGATGGTCAGGGTCAGTGGTGTCCCACAGCCGAATCCGCTTGTCGTGGCCCGCGGTAGCGAACACCCGTCGATCGAGCCGGAACGCGGTCGCCGTCACCGCACCGGAGTGCCCCGGAAACGACTTCGACAAAGGTAGCGACTGCGTATCCAGTATTCGAGCGCGCACTTCCGGGTCCTCGGGCCGTAGGCGATGCGCGGCGAGGACCAACTGCGCCGACAGTGCCGGGTCCGGCTCACGCATTTGGTCCGCCTGCGCCACGATGGCAGCGAATACGGCGTTGTCGCGCTGAGCTGCCGCCTTATTGCCCTGCACGACTGCTATTCCCGCTAGGACCAAGGCTGCGACAGTAAGTGCGGCAAGCACCACTTTTGTGGTCGTGGCACGGCGCTCGGTCTGCTTACGCTGCGCCTGTGCCGCACCGAGGAACTCCGCGGCGACAGCGCCGATCGCGTCCTGACCGACATGCTCTTCGACCGCGCTCAGCCGGGCACCTCGGTAGAGCAGCGACGAATCTCGCTGTGCTGCGGCCCAATCCGCGGCATCGGTGTGCAGCCGCTGCCGTTCCAGATACCCGACACGATCCTCGTCGATCCAGGCCCGCAATCTCGGCCAGGCATCCAGCACGATCTCGTGGGTCAGGTATGCCGCGTCCGAATCGAGGGTGACCAGCCGGGTGCGGGCCAGCGCGTCGAGCGCGGCGTCCGCGGCTTCGACTGTGCGACTGAGCAACTCGGCACGAGTCACTTTGCGTCGGGTGTCGCGGGCGTCGTCGCCGACCGTGACCAATCCGAGGAGCACTTGCTTGCCGATCGCCTGCTGGAACTCGCTGAGTTCATTCCAGGCCTTCTCGGCAGTGGCCGCCACCGACCCCACTACTCCGCCGGCCGCGCGGTACCCGTCGATCGTCAGCCGCGCGCCTTCCCTGCGCTGCCACACGGCCTCCATCACATGGGAGACCAGTGGGAGCGCCCCGGGGTCGTACCCTTGACGATCCCCGCCATCCAGTCCGCACAGCTCGGTGATGACGAGTTCCTCGAGGCCCGAATCCAGCTTGTAGCCTGCCAATTCGGCTGGGCGGGTGATGGCTTCGGCCAGCTCGTCCAAGCGCATCGGGCCGAGCAGATAGCTGCGGTGCTTGAGGGCGTCCTCCAGAACAGGGACGTCCAGGCAGCGGGCGTAGAAGTCGGCGCGGATGGCCAGGACCACGGCAGTCGGCTCGTTCTCGCCGCGAATGGCGAGGTGTTCCAGGGCCGCGAGGAATTCTTTGCGACGGTGTTCGTCCTGGCACTGCGTGAACAGTTCTTCGAACTGGTCGACGATCAGTAGTCGGCGGCGGTCGGCGCCCCACGCGGCGAGTGCTTCATCGAGTGAGAGCTCCTCCCCCGAAGCATCCGGATGTACCGCGGCCGCTAGCGCGCGTAGCGGATCCGGCCCCGGTGTCAGAGTCGCGACCGCCCACTCCGCTGCGGGATCTGCCAGCTCGGGTATCAACCCGGCCGCGAGTAGCGACGACTTGCCGGCTCCGGAAGCGCCGACCACCACGATCATGCCGCCCTCACCACCGGAACCGACTGTGGCCCGGACCATTTCGGCCAACTCAGTGGTGACTCTGCCGCGCCCGAAGAACACTTCGGCGTCGTCCGGTCGATACGAGGCCAACCCCAGATACGGGCACACCGCGCCGGCCCCGTCCGCATCCGGATCCCACTCGTTCGACGCGGTCCACAGCCGCTGCCACTCCTGCACCGACAGCAGCGCGGGCGACACCTGCTCGCTCGACTTCCGCGCCTCATCGATCAGCGTAAGCACCACTGGCAGAAAGGTTTCGAACTTCGCCGGGGAATTCCGTCCCGCCTTCCAATCACTGATCCGCTGGATCGACACCCCACCCTTCTGCCCCGCCGCCCGGCTTGCCCGCATCCGCGCCTCGGCCGCGGCCGCAACCCGGCGCAGGGTTGGATTGCCCGCAGCGTCGAACAGGGCCGCGAATCGCTGCGCGAACACCGCGCGTGGCGACGGCTTCAGTCGTCCATTGGTGGAACTCGAATCCATTCGCACTCCCCTACTTTCGGATTCCTTCTTGACGACAGCTCATCGGCCATCAACCACACGGCGGCTCATACGCGAGCTGCGGAAGGTGCGCCTGCCAGAGCTCGGGAGTCATCAGTGATCCGGTCACCTCGCAGATTCGGGTGATCGCCTGATGTGGATCCAAGTCCCACATCAGGATTTGATTGCCGTTGTTGGTCCCCACCACGTATCGGCCGCTGGGATGGATGACCGTGTTCCACCGCCGCGACGACGCCGGTGTTGCGAGCGGGTGCGACAAGACATTCGGGTGGCGCGGGTCGGTGAAGTCCCAGAGCCGAACCATCGAATCCTCGATTCCGCCGGTAACGAGACGGTCACCCGACTCATCGAACGCAAGGGTCGCAATCGGAGAAGTATGACCGGCCAGCGGCAGACCCACTGGCCTGGGTGCGGCGGGGTTACCGACGTCCCACACCCGGATCAGTTGGTCGTCGCCGGTGCTCACCAGCGTCTTTCCATCGGGGTGGAATGCGAGACGACCACGCGACTCGGCCGGTCCGATGTTGTTCTGTCCCAGTAGCTTCGGGGCGGCGGGATCCTGGAAGTCCCAGAGCATGAGCGATCCCTTGCGACCGGCAGTCGCCAGCAGCTTTCCGTTCGGGCTGACTCGGATGTCATTGGAATAGTCGGAGTCGAGCGCAATGCGCGCACTTGCTTTTGCGGGTCGACGGGGATTCGAGACATCCCAGACTTGCAGATGGCCGTTTGCTTCATCTACTTGTGAGGTGACCAGATACCTACTGTCTGGGCTGAAGACGCCAGCGCTGATAAGCTGTGCTCCGTCCGGCGCGATCTCTGAAATATTTCGTGGCGCAGCAGGGTCAGAGATATCGATCAGTCGCGTTGTGCTGCGGCCCGTATCGGCGATCAAGAGTCGGCCGTCCGGGCTCATTGTCAGATGTGAAGGGTAGTAATCCGTTGGTAAATATCCCAGGCGCCGGACGGTATGCGGATCCTCCACCAGCCACAGCTCGATTCCGAAGCCGGCGTATCCGACAGCCATGATTCTTCCTTTGGCATCGAGCTCCGGCCGCGAGGTCCACGCGTGTGGTCCTCGGGTCTGAATCTGTGGTAACGACCACAGCCGAACCATGCCGTCCTGGCCTCCCGTAGCCACGATGTTCCCGCGCGGTGCGAAAACAGCGGCGGTGACGACCCCTTTGCTTCCGGTCAATGGTCCGTGTGACACCGACAACCGGTTGAAGTCGTCGATCTCCCAAACGCCTAGATGGCCGCCAGCGATGGCGTTCACCAATTCCTTGCCATCTCGACTGAAGGCCAGCGCTTTATCGCGGGTTACTTGGCCAGGCAACGGCGTGCCGATAGGCCGAGGTTCAGCTTCGTTCCGTACATCCCAAATCTGCAGGGCAGAGTTCCCGGAGATGTTTCCGGAGAAATTCACCGCGACGGTATTACCGTCCGGACTGAACACCGCGGCCAGTCCGCGCTCCGACAAATAACCGAGTCGACGCGCCGGCCCGGGCTGGGAGATATCCCAGAGCAGCATTTCTTCGGAGTCGGCCTCGATCGTGACGGCTCGTCCGAAGTCCGAACTCAAAACCAGGGCTGACCAGAAATAGCGCGATTCGGGGGACAGTATCGACCTGATCGAACGCGGATCCGCGGGATTCGCGATGTCCCAGAACGACACTCCCCCGTCCTTGTTGCCTGTCGCGAGGACCTGCTGATCCGGACTGAAGGCAACGAGAGCCGGCATCCGGGCACCGGGAATTTCCGAACCGATCTGCCGAGGATGCTCGGGGTCTCGCACATCCCACAGGCGAGTCCCCATAACACTCGCCGCGGCAAGCGTTGTGCCATCAGGACTGAACGCCACCGACTCGAGCGGCATGTCCCCTTTGATCGGGCTCCCCAAAGCGCCTGGTGCGTGGTCCGTGACCGTCCACAACCGGAGCGAACCATCTGCTCCCGCAGAGGCGAGAACCTGCCCATCTGGGCGAAAAGCCAGGGCGTTTACATATCCGCTGTGACCTGACAACGATGTTGCCAACGGCAGATTCTGAGTGTTCAACAGGCGTGTCAGCACCTGCGGATCGCCGGGGCGCAACTCGTTCGCGACCATGGCCAGTTGGGCTGACAGTGAGGAGTCGGTGGACTCGAGCCGGTCGGCTTCGGCCAGCAAGGCTGCGAAGATCGCATTGTCGCGCTGTTCTTTAGCAGTCCCGCTCTGTACAAAGGCGACACCGGCAAGCGCCAGTGCCACAACGGTCAGTAGGGCCAGCGCAGATCGCAATGCCAAAGACCGTCGCTCCGCTCGGCGACGACCCGCTCGAGCGGCCTCGAGAAATTCTTCGGCCACCGTGCCGACCGTGCCTCTGTCAGCGTGTTCCTGCATGGTGGTCAAGCGGGCGCCGCGGTAGAGCAGCGATGGATCGCGATGGCTGCCCGCCCAATCCGACGCATCCGCTTGTAGCCGTTGACGTTCCAGATACCCGACCCGATCCTCATCGATCCACGACCGCAGCCGCGGCCACGCATCTAAGACGATTTCGTGTGTCAGATAGGCGGATTCGGTGTCGAGGGTGATCAGGCGGGTGCGGGCCAAGACGTCGAGGGCGGCTTCGGTGGCTTCGACGGTCTGGCGGACGAGGTCGGCGCGGGCGACTTTGCGGCGGGTGTCGCGGGAGTCATCGCCTACCGCCACGAGGCCGAGGAGAACTTGTTTTCCCACGGACTGCTGGAATTCGGAGAGTTCGCCCCATGCCTTTTCGGCCGTGGCAGCGACCGAGCCGATGACGCCACCTGCCTGCTCGTAACCGTCGATGGTGAGGCGCATGCCGTCGCGGCGTTCCCAGACGGCAGCCATCACGTGGGAGACCAGGGGCAGGGCGCCGGGGTCGTAGGCGCGGCGCTCGCCGCGGGTGCCGAGACCGCAGAGTTCGCTGATGACGAGTTCTTCTAGACCGGATTCGAGTTTGTAGCCGGCGAGTTCGGCGGGGCGGGTGATGGCTTCGGCGAGTTCGTCCAGGCGCATGGGGCCCAGGAGGTAGCTGCGGTGTTTGAGGGCGTCTTCCAGGACTGGGATGTCGACGCAACGGGCGTAGAAGTCGGCGCGGACAGCGAGGACGACTGCGGTGGGCTCGCGCTCGCCGCGGATGGCGAGATCTTCGAGAGCCGCGAGGAAGGTTTCGCGTTGGTCGTCGTCGTGGCAGAGGGTGAAGAGTTCTTCGAACTGGTCGATGATCAGCAGGCGCCGGCGGTCGGTTCCCCAGGTGGAGAGGGTGTGAGTCACGGTATCCGCGGTCGGTGGCCGGTCATCCGGGAGATCAGGGACAGCCGAGCCTGCCGCTGCCGCGAGCAGTGCCGCCACCGGCTCCGCCCCCGGCGTCAGCGTGGCGATCTCCCAATCTTCTTCGGGCTGACCGAGTTCCGGGATGACTCCGGCTTCGAGGAGGGAGGATTTCCCCGCGCCCGAGGCACCCACCAGCATGACGATCCCGCCCTGGCCCTCGGGACCGACTGTCGCGCGGATCAATTCGACGAACTCCGCGGTCGGTCTGGATCGGCCGAAGAAGAGTTCGGCGTCTGCACGCCCGTAAGCGGTCAGGCCGAGATAGGGGCATTCGGTTGCCGCCGAGTCCGGGTCCCATTCGATGGCCGCGGTCCACAGCCGCTGCCACTCCTGGGCGGACAGCAGGGCGGGCGCGACCTGTGTGCTCGACTTGCGAGCTTCGTCGATCAGCGTAAGTACTACCGGCAGCAGGGATTCGAACTTCGCGGGTACATTCCGCCCGGCCTTCCAATCACTGATCCGCTGGATCGAAACCCCACCCTTCTGCCCCGCCGCCCGCGTGGCCCGCATCCGCGCCTCGGCCGCCGCCGCAACCCGGCGCAACGTCGGATTCCCCGCCGCCTCGAACAACTCCGCGAACCGATGCGAAAAGATCGTGCGCGGCGACGGTTGTAGTCGCCCGCTCCCCCGGCTCGAATTCATCTGCCCCTCCTGATTTCTCGCTCACCGTAGCGGCTGTGGCCGCCACGGCGATCGAGCTGCTCGGTATCTACTTGGTGATGGTCGGGCACGGAACGGGTATCGGCTGCAGCGTCTCGGTCGGCGAACTGGGCGGCAGCTGAGCCGGTTTGGGCAGGCACAGTGGGAGCGGAAGTTCGGGTGCTTCACTGATGTGTTGCAGGACAACTGGTTCCGGAGCGGCGCTCAGTTCGGAGAGCGCGGCGAGGCTGAGGATGGTCAGCACCAGGGCGACCACTAGAGATTTCCACGGCATGTTCGACACCCCTCGGTAATGGAGATTCACTGTTCCCGGTCCAGGACGACGTTAGGAAGAGCGCGCCGGATCGGAGACCGGGATTACGGTGTAGTCGGTTGAATCAGCAGGTCACGGCCTCGGAAACAGATTCCGGACCGGACAGTGGCGACGGTGCGACGGATCAGTCGTTGTCGCTGTTGCGGTGCTTACGAGTACGGCGGTACTGCCGCTTGCTGGTGATCGGCTGAGCGGCATTGGAACGCCGGATCTCGTGCCGGATACGCCACGCGAGGAGATCGGGGCGCTCGGCATTCGGCGTCGTGGTCGCGCCGGCGACATTGGTCATTCGCTTCATGTGGGAGCCCCCTTTCCGTGGACGTCGAGGAGTGCTCACCGTAGAGCGTGGGCCGCAACGGAATCCACCGATTTTCCGCGGGCAGCGGTCAGGCCGTCTTCATCTGTGGCTTCGGCGCGGGGGCCGCGGTGCGGCGGCTCAGCCGCGCGATGGCCCAGAACACCAACTCCACCAGCCAGAAGATCCACAGGAACAGGGTGACCACGATGACGGGGACCGCCAGGAACACCACCGAGGGTGCCGCGACGAGGGCGAACCGGCCGAGGTCGCCGGGTGTCGCGCCCGCCAGCCGGTTCGCCGACCGCACTGCGGCCCACATCATCCAGCGGCGGGGCATGGAGACGCCGAGCTCACGCAGCGCGCGCCGGAAGATGCCGTCGGCATCGGCGGTGCTCACCACATCGGAGTGCAGCAGATAGTCGTGCAGGATGGCGGCGCGGGTGTAGGCCCCGTAGCGCGGGATCAGCCAGACCAGTGCGCGTGGCACGGAGGCGAAGTCGGTGCGGAAGCCGGCGGGCACGGTGAAATCCTGGCTGTCGCCCTGGTAGACCACCGGCTCGGTGAGCTTCCAGAATTTGGCGTCGAGCTCCTCGACAACCGGACCGCTACCGATGAAGGCCACGACTCGTTCCTCCTCGAACGCACTGCGTGTAACCCTATTTTAAGGCGTTCTGGTACGCATGTGCCGTCGGCGGAGCAACGGTTCGGCCAACAGTCAGCGCGTGGGCCGTGACTCGGTGCCGCCGTGGTAAGTCGTGGTGCCGTTGGGGTATTCGATGGTGCCGTCGGCGTAGGTCACCGAGCCGTCGGCGTTGTGGGAAACCGGCGTGTGCTCATAGGACGTCGGGAAATCGCCGCCCGGCGGGAAACTCCGCACCGGCCCCTGGGTACCGAACGGCCCGGCGAACCCGGTGCCCAGATCCTCCGAGGCGCTGAACGCGGCCAGGAACATCAGCACAAGCGAGGCGACCAGCGGCTGCACGACCAGCGCGAGCGAACTGCCGACCTCGGGCGCCAGCGCGATGATCGTGCCGACCGACGGATCCACCGGGCGCGGAAACCGCCACTCCGCCACGGTTTCGCCGAACCACTTCATCGCGTACACGCCGAGCAGCGACCCGAACAGCAACCCGGCCTGCATGATCGGCCCGCGCACCGCGCGCCACCGCCATGCCGCCACCGCCGAGAGCACGCCGGCCACGAAACCGAGGCAGACGAAGATCGCCAGCGCGTCGAACTGATGGGTGCTCTCACCGGTCAGGGGCGCGCCCCGACCCGGCTGGGTGACGACCAGGTGCTCGGCGGGCGCGAGGAAACCCCACGCCACCCCGGCCGCGATGCCCAGCGCCAAGACCGCGGCGCCGATCAGCAGCGCGGCGCGCACCTCCCGCCGGACGCCGAAGGCGACCGGCCCGTACACCACACCGCCGACCGGGGCCGCCACTAGCGGTGTTCCAGACTCGTCGAATCGAGCACACCGTGCCGGGAGCACTTGGCCCACCAGCCATCCGGGCTGACCTGCACGATCATGCGGCGCCCGCACTGCTCGCAGAAACGGGGCGGCTCCAGCCCGAGTGCGGCGGCCGCCGGCATCGCGTCGTCGAGCCCGGGCACGATCCGCTTCCCGGTGAACGGGTTGTAGCGCTCGTCCATGTTTTGAGGAAGCACAGCCATGACATTACCCATCATGCTCGGGAAGCAGAGGTTGCCTCACAACGTTTCGTTGAGCGCCTTGATCGGCATCTTCAGCTCACCGAGCAGATCCAGGTCGGCTTCGGCGGGCCGGCCGAGCGTGGTCAGGTAATTGCCGACGATGACGGCGTTGATGCCGCCGAGGATGCCCTGCTTGGCGCCGAGGTCGCCGAGGGTGATCTCGCGGCCGCCGGCGAAGCGCAGCATGGTGCGGGGCAGCGCGAGCCGGAACGCGGCGACGGCGCGCAGCGCGTCGGAGGCGGGCAGCACCTCGAGGTCGCCGAACGGCGTGCCCGGGCGCGGGTTGAGGAAGTTCAGCGGAACCTCGTGCGGGTCGAGTTCGGCCAGCTGCGCGGCGAATTCGGCGCGCTGCTCCAGGGATTCGCCCATACCGAGGATGCCGCCGGAGCACACCTCCATGCCGGCCTCGCGCACCATGCGCAGGGTGTCCCAGCGCTCCTCGTAGGAGTGGGTGGTGACAACCTGGGGGAAGTGCGACTTGGCGGTCTCGAGGTTGTGGTTGTAGCGGTGCACGCCCATGGCGGCGAGCTGGTCGACCTGCTCCTGGGTGAGCATGCCCAGCGAGCAGGCGACCTGGATGTCGACCTCGTTGCGGATGGCCTCGACGCCGGCCGCGACCTGCGCCATCAGCCGCGCGTCCGGCCCGCGCACGGCGGCCACGATGCAGAACTCGGTGGCGCCGGACTTGGCGGTCTGCTTGGCGGCTTCGACCAGGCTCGGGATATCGAGCCAGGCGGCGCGCACCGGCGACTGGAACAGGCCCGACTGCGAGCAGAAGTGGCAGTCCTCGGGGCAGCCGCCGGTCTTGAGCGAGATGATGCCCTCGACCTCGACCTCGGGGCCGCACCACTTCATGCGCACCTCGTGCGCCAGGGCGAGCAGGTCTTCGAGGTGGTCGTCGTCGAGGCGCAACACCTCGAGCGTCTGCTCCTGGGTCAGGCCGACGCCGCGCTCGAGCACCTGCTCGCGGGCGATCGACAAAATCGAGATGTCTACGGGTGCCTGAGTCACTGCACGAGTCCCTTCGTCCGGCTGTGCACGAGGTCTCCGTGCAACTTGAACAGTGTTCAGGCTAGGGTAGGTTCGAGAGTGAGTCAAAACACGTGTGAAGGGAATTGGTGTGCAGCTGCATCGGGCGGACGTGGTCGACGGAGCGATCGCCATCCTGGATCAATACGGTCTCGGCGACCTGACCATGCGTCGTCTGGCCGGCTCACTCCAGGTCCAGCCGGGCGCGCTGTACTGGCACTTCCCCAACAAGCAGGCGCTGCTGGGCGCGGTCGCCGACAAGATCCTGGCCCCGATGGAGGACCCGATCGTCGCGACCGAATGGTCCGGCCAGATCAGTGAATTGGCGCATCGGCTGCGCGACTGCCTGCTCGCCTACCGCGACGGCGCCGAACTGGTGTCGGCCACCTACGCCTCGCGCCTGACCACCAGCAAGGGCCGGGAACGCTTCGTCAGCGCGGCCATCCGCGCGGGTATGCCTCGCGACGAAGCCGAGCACACGGCGTTCACCCTGCTGTACTACGTCCTCGGCCACACCGTCGACGAGCAGTCGCGCATGCAGATGGATTCGGTCGGCGCGCTGCCCGAGGGCGCCTCCCCGATGGACGAGACCACCGATCCGACAGCGCGTTTCGACTTCGGCCTGCAATTGTTCGTGGCCGGGGTGCGGCACCTGCTCGGCACCGAGGTCCGCTGAGGCACCTCAACCGACGGTAAAGGTGTTGCGGGCCAGCCACTCCGGTGTGCTAGGCATGGGGGAATCGCGACGGCCCCGGGCCGTCGTTCTGTTGCCGGCACCGATAGGACTCGCAGGACCCGCATGAGCGCACCACAACCACCCAACCCCTACAACCAGCCCGGCGGCTGGCCACCCCAGCAGCCGCAGCAGCCCTACGGCCAGCAGCCATACGGCGCGCCGCAACAGCCGTACGGAGCTCCCCAGCAGCCCTATGGTCAGCAGCCTTACGGCGCACCGCAGCAGCCGTACGGCCAGCAGTATCCGCAGCAGTACGGTCAGCCGCCCGGCCGCCCGCCCTACGGCCCGCAACCCCCGCGCAACGGCGGCAACAAGACCCTCCCGCTGCTCCTCGGCGGCGGCGCCGTCTTGGTGATCGTGCTGGTCGTGGGCGCGTTCCTGCTGTTCTCGGGGTCGGACGGCGGCATCGGCGGCTCCTCCAAGAGCCCGCGCGAAGTGGCCGAGGCCTGGGTCAACGGCACCGGCGACAAGAAGAACCTGGTCTGCAAGGCGGATCTGGCGAAGCTCGACAGCGCCAAGACCACCGCGACCATGCCGACCAACACCAAGATGCCCAACATCGATTCCAAGAGCACGCTGAAGAGCGTCGACGTACCCAGCGGCGCCAACAGCGGCAGCTTCACCACCGAGATCAGCGTCAAGGTGCTCGGCAAGACCAGCAGCCAGACCTTCACCTACAAGCTGGTGCAGGAAAGCGGCGACTGGAAGGTCTGCGGCATCACCGAGGCCCTGCTGAAGTAGCGCGGTCAGCGCGGCGCGGCCGCACTGCGCGCCTCGCGGATCTGCTGCTGATAGCGCTGGATGAACGGCAGCACCTGGTCGACGATGACCTGGTTGTACTCCCGCGGCCGTTGGATCGGGTTGGCGTGGCCGGTGTTCCGGGGGAATGCCACCAGCAGGCTGCCGTCCACGCCGCCCGCGAGTTCGATCAGGATCTGGTGCGAGTATTCGACATCGACGACCCGATCGCGCTGAGCGTCGCGGGGCCGCAGGAAGACGATGGCCGGGCGGGGTTTGCCTTCGAAGGGCCGGGACAGCGCGCGCAGATCGGCGGTGGCGCCGCCCGCGACGATCGCCAGGAACTGCGATTCGATCAGGCCGTTGCTGGCGACGTCGTCGGAGAAGATCTTGTCGTGCAGGACGCGTTCGCTGGTGTCCGAGAATTCCGGCATCCGGACGCCGGGGTCACCGTCGAGCCCACGGTCGACGAATTCGCCACGGCGGGCATACATTTCGACGATGAACCGCAGTGTGCGGCTCTCCCGCGCCCCCGGTAGCCAGCCCATCCAGCGCACCATGTCCTCGCCGCGGCCGCGGCTCTCCTCCCGGACCGCGTTCAGGTCCAGCGGCGTGCAATCCAGCACCACGCCGACCAGTCGCCGGTCGCTGTCGGTGTGGATGTGGCGGGCCACCTCGAGCGCGATCACCCCGCCCATGCTGTGCCCGACCAGCACGATGTTCTTCAAGCCCGACATCGCGGCGGCGCGGACGATCAGATCCGCGATGACCTTGGTGTCGATACCGCGATTGTCGTATTTGATCGCCCACACCACACCGAGCCCGCTCAGCGACGGCAGCGCCGCCGCGGTGTTGCTCGCGTTCAGGTTGCCCAGGCCGACCAGGTCGACCACCACGGTGTCCCAGTTCTGCCGATCCGCGGGGGTGGCGACCGGGAGTATCGCCGGCTCGGTGCGGGCCAGCCGGGCTCGTTCCGGGGCCACGTCCCACGTCCAGTACTGCGCGAACACCGTCAGGATCGCGACGAGTACCGCCATGAGCCGGACCAGCGTGACCCGGCTGCGGCGCAGGGTCGACCAGTCGTGGCCGAGGCGGGTATCCCGCCAGCGGGCCCGGCGTCGCGCATCGTCGTAGTCGGTGACGGTGGACGGGTGTCGATCGTCCAACAGCGACATCACTCCACTGTGTCTCGGAAAACTACGGTCCGCTATCGGACTTACCGGTGTCTACGGGGCTAAACATGACCGCGCGCGTTCGGCGCGGGCGGCGGCGGGCCGTAGCGTGGGCGGCCATGGGTAAGAAGCCGAACCGCGCACACCGTGCGGCCAAGCAGCGAGCACGCCAGGCCGGCTCCGATTTCTGGGCCGTGCACGGCACTGCCGAAACCGCCGAGCAGGTGGCGAACGCGCTGCTGGCCGCCGCCCTGGAGACCGCGAAGGGCGACGACGCACTCGCCGCGCGGTTCGCCCGGGAACTCACCCTCACCCCCGAGGTGGAGGGCGGCGTACATCTCGCGGGTCAGCGTCTCATCGGCCACGTTTTCGCGAGCGGCTGGCTACCCGCCGACGTCGACCAGGCCGCCCGCCGCCGCGTCGACGACTTCGCCGTCGAATTCCTCCTCGACGTGCAGGCCGCCTACCTCGCACCGCACGCCGCGGACACCCTCGACGACACCTGGCGCACCCAGATCGGGGCGACCGGAGCGCGGCTCTGGTGGTCCCCGGCGCAACCTCATCTGGCCCAGTGGACAGCGAAACACCTCCTGACCCCGGCCGAAGCGCTGACCACGGTGATCCAGGCCTTCGCCCTGCTGGTTCAGCTGCCGAAGCTGGAACTCATCCGCCCGCTACCGGGAACAGCGCGCCGAAGCACCGTCACCCACGTCGATGACAAGGCCTTGTCCCGCGTGCGTGGGCTGCTGGCCAAAGCCGAGTCGACCTCGTTTCCCGAAGAGGCGGAAACGCTGTCGGCCAAGGCACAGGAGCTGATGACCAAGTACGCCATCGATCGTGTGCTGCTCGAAGCTCCCGTCGACCTGCCCGGCGCCCGCCGCATCTGGCTCGACACCCCTTACACCGACGCGAAAGCGCTCCTCGTCGAGGTGGTCACCCGGGCGAACCGCTGCCGCGCCATCTTCGCCGCCGAGTGGGGCTTCACCACCATCGTCGGCGACGAACCCGACCTGGACGCCGTCGACCTGCTGATCACCTCGCTGCTCGTGCAAGCCACCCGCGCCATGATCGCCGACAGCACCGCCGGTGACACGCACTCCCGCAGCCGCCCGTTCCGCAAATCGTTCCTGCTCGCTTACGCCACCCGCATCGGCGAGCGCCTGGCCGAGGCGGCCGAGGCCACCGTCGCCGAGGCCGCCGAACCCGGACGCCTGCTGCCCGCACTGGCCTCGCAGCAGGCCCGGATCGACAAGGCCTTCGATGTCCTGTTCCCCGCCGTCGCCCCGAAACGCACCACCATCCCCAGCGCCGCCGGATGGGAAGCCGGACGTGCCGCGGCCGAGCGCGCCCACCTGAAGAACCATTGATCGGGAACATTCGCGCAGGTCGCGGGGTTCTTCCCAGTGGTGCCGAACGCACCCGCGGCGGAACATACCGTCGCCACCGACGTGGGAATGAGGTGTTATGGCCGTACAGGTCGAGATCTGGACCGATATCAACTGCCCCTTCTGCTACCTGGGCAAGCGCCGATTCGAAGAGGCCCTGGCGGGCTTCCCGCACCGGGACGCCGTCGAGGTGGTGCACCGGTCCTTCGAACTGGATCCCACGCTGGACCACGGCCACAGCGACGCGGTGATCCCGCATATCGCCGGCAAGTACGGCATCAGCGAAGCCCAGGCCGCCGCCAACGAGCGCGGCATCGCCGCGCAGGCCGAGGCCATGGGATTGGACTACCGAGTCGAGGGCCGCGACTTCGGCAGCAGCTTCGACATGCATCGGCTGCTGCACTTCGCCCTGGCGCAGGGCAAGCAGGAAGCACTGCTGGACGCGCTCTACGCGGCCAACTTCGCCGACGCTCGCCCGCTGTTCGGTGACACCGAGCGGCTGGTGCAGGTGGCGGCCGACGCCGGATTCGACGCCGCCGAGGTCCGCGCCGTGCTCGCCGACCCCGAAGCGTATGCCGACGCGGTCCGCGCCGACGAAGCCGAGGCGGGCCGGCTCGGCGCGCGCGGCGTGCCGTTCTTCGTCATCGATCGCAAATACGGGGTGTCCGGCGCACAGCAACCGGAGACCTTCGCGCAGGCGCTCGAGCGGGCCTGGGCCGACCACGCGCCGGAGCTCGAAGTCCTCGGCGAGGCCGACACCTGCGGACCCGACGGGTGCGCCGTTCCGCAACGCGACTGAGCAGCCACTGGACTGCCGCCATCGGCCGGTGAATAGTCTGCGAAGACAGCGTTGTTCGTCGGAAGGTGTCGATATGTCGGTTGCGGCCGAGGTCAGTGAGCAGATTCAACGGGTCGGCGGGAGCTTCATGTTCTCGCGGGAAGCCAAGGAGTTCGCGGCCGGCACCGGAGTCGAGGGATTCCTCGGCGCCTACGTGCGCGGGCGGGGCGGTGTGCTCGGTGACGTGGACGCCGACGTGATCCGATCGGCCTTCGGGTTCTTGCCCCTGACGACGGTGCGCGCAGGCTGGGAATCGACCGCCGCCATCCCCGCGGCGAAGGCCGCCGAAGGCTACCTGGCGGCGTGCCAGGATTTCGGGCGGCGCAAGCTGGCCTCGTTCGAGGCGGCGCCGCGACTGGCGGAACTCTTGGAAGCAGTGGTGACCGAAGCCGATTCGGCCGGCGCCGCCCTCTTTGCCGGATGGCGGGCGATGCCGCTGGCCGCCGACGCACCGGCGCGGGTGCTGCACCTGTCGCACACGCTGCGGGAGCTGCGCGGTGGTTTGCACCTGATGGCGTTGCGGGCGAACGGCGTCACGCCGCTGGCGGCGGTGCTCATCAAAGGTTCCCCGTTCAACGACGGCCCGAACCAGGCCGCCTGGTTCGGCTGGCAGCAGCCCTTCCCGGAGATCACACCGGAGATCCACCAGCGCTGGGAACGCGCGGAAGCGCAAACCGACGAGATGATCAGCCCGGCCTTCGCGGTACTCGGCGAAGCCGGCGAGGCGGAACTCGTCGCGCTCGTCGCTGCCTGCCACGACACCGTTTTCGCGGCGCGCTAGCGCCAGAACGGAAAACGGGCCGTGCCCCCTGAATACTCAGGGGGCACGGCCCGTTTCGGCCGGCAGACGCTTACATCTTCGCGAAGCGCGCCTGCACGAAGTTGTAGAAGCCGTAGACGACGATGCCGAGGCCGACGACGATCAGCAAGATCATGCCGTACGGCTGTGCGCCGAGGGTCTTCAGCGCGCCGTCGAGGCCCGCGACCTGATCCGGCTTGGAATGGAACGTCGCGAGGATCAGCAGCACACCGACCACGCCGATGGCGAAACCCTTCACGATGTAGGCGGTCATGCCCATGCGGCGAACCACCTGGCTGACACCGCCTTCGAGATCCTTCTCGAACTTCTTACTGGCGCCCTTGTAGATGTGGTAGCCACCGACGCCGATGATCACCAGCGCGATCAGCACCAGCAGAATCTTGCCGCCGGAGCTCTCCATCAGGCGCGCACTCATGCTCTGGCTCTGGCTCTGGCTGGAGGAACCGCTGCCGCGCACGAAGTTCCATGCGGTGAGAGCGAAGAAGAAGTAGATGACGGCCTTGGCGGCCGCCTTGACACGCCGGACCGCCTCGTGCTTCTTGTCCTGGTGGTCAGGCTCGGAGGCCTTGCCGAGGAAGACCTGAACCACATGCCATAGCGCCAGCAGCACGAAGGCCACCACTGCGAACCACAGGATGAATTTGCCACCCGGCTTCTCGGCCAGCTCCGCCATAGCACCTGACTGATCAGCCGTGCCGCCGCGGCCGAAGGCCAAGCGCAGCGCTAGGTAGCCGATGATCAGATGGACGATTCCACTCATGACGAACCCGGCTCGCGCGAAACGCTCGAACGTGGGGTGTTGTGCTAGCCGCTCCGCCTGGGAGCGGCTTCCTGCTGTGGTGCTCATCGAGATCCCTCACTCCTGTCGAACTCGTTCCGGCGATACCCGGACAGGAGGTCACGAAACAGGATGGGACACAACGCAAAAAGGCCCTCCAACCGAAGTTGGAGGGCCTCTCGCAAAGGATGTTCCGGCGGTGTCCTACTCTCCCACACCCTGTCGAGTGCAGT
>NZ_JBFAHT010000008.1:0-80810 GCF_040654295.1 Nocardia sp. NPDC050712 | reverse complement strand
GCGTGGAACGCTGCTGGTGAGTTGGAGTATCGGGGTCGTACGGATTTCCAGGTCAAGATTCGTGGTTTCCGTATCGAACTCGGCGAGATCGAGGCCGCGCTCCTGCGTCAGGAATCGATCACCTCGGCCGCCGTGCTCGCGCACAACGATCCGGGCCTGGGCGATCGCCTCGTCGCGTATGTGGTTGCCGCCCAGTCCGATTCCGCGGAGTTCGACAAGCGGGCACTGCAGACGGCGCTGGCGGCGGAGCTGCCGTCCTACATGGTGCCCAGCGCCTTCCTGGTGCTGGACGCGTTGCCGCTCAACGCGAACGGCAAGCTCGACCGGAACGCGCTGCCGCAGCCGACCTTCGAGAAGGCCGAGTTCCGCGCGCCGGTCACCCCGGTCGAGCAGCTCGTGGCCGGTGTCTTCGGTGACGTGCTCGAGGTCGAGCACATCGGCGCCGACGACGACTTCTTCGCGCTCGGCGGTAACAGCATCCTGTCCATCCAGCTGGTGTCACGTGCCAAGGCACTCGGTGTCGCGTTCAGTGTCCGGGATGTGTTCTCGCAGCGCAGTGTCGCCGCGCTGGCCACCGTCGCCACCCTGGTGGACGACCCCGACCTGTCGCGCCTGCTGGAACTGCCCGGCGGCGGCGTCGGCGAGATCCCGCTGCCGCCTGCCCTTGCCGCGGTACTGACCGAGGGCGCTGCCCAGCACTTCGCGCAGTCGGCGCTGCTGCCGCTGCCCGCCGCGCTGGACTGGGACACGCTGCTGGAGGCGCTCACCGCGATCGTCGACCTGCACGACGCGCTGCGGACCCGGCTGCGCCCCGACGGCGCGGGCTGGCTGTTCGAGGCGCTGGCGCCGGGCTCGGTGGATGTCGAGCCGCTGGTGCACGAGGCCCGCGTCGAGAAGGGCGCGAACCTCGCCGAGCTGGTCGCCGCCGAGCGCGCGGCGGCCGCCGCGCGCCTGGATCCCGCCGCCGGCGTCATGGTGCAGTTCGTCCTGTTCACCTTCGCCGACAACCGGGACGACGAATTGCTCGTCGTGGCACACCGTTTCGTGGTCGACGGCCCGTCCTGGCAGGTGCTGGGCGCGGACCTGACCCTGGCCGCCGCACAGCTCGGGGTGGACGCGCCGCTGGCACTGCCCGGCACGGGAACCTCGCTGCGCCGCTGGGCGACCAGTCTCGCCGAGGCCGGCGACACCGCCGTGGCGCGCCAGTCCTCGGCGCCGATCGGCAGCCGGGCGCTGGATCCGGCGCTCGACACCGCCGCGACCGTCGAGCAGGTCCGGGTGGTCCTGCCCGCCGAGGCCACCGGCAAGGCGCTGACCGACATCCCGGCCCGCTACCGCGGCACCGAAACCGACGCGCTGCTCGCCGCCCTGGCCTTGGCGCTGGTCCGCTGGGGCGCCGGGGACGTGCTGATCGACCTGGACCGGGACGGCCGCGAAGCCGTCGCGGGCGCGGATCTTTCGCGCACCGTGGGCTGGTTCGGCCGGCCCGCGACGTTCCGGCTGGAACCGGGCGAGGTCGACGCGGCCTTCACCGGTGGCCGCGCCACCGGCGACGCGGTCAAGGCGGTCAAGGAACAGCTGCTGGCCGGGCCCGTGGATGTCGTGGGACAGATCGGCTTCCAGTACCTGGGCACGCCGCTCGCCGAGATCGGCACCCAGCTGGATCCGGCGATGCCCGCGGCGCACAGCCTCGAGATCGAGGCGATGGTCGTCGACGGTGAACTCCGCGCGACCCTGGCCTACCCGGCGAGTCTGCTGACTCAGGAGCGGGTGCGGGAGCTGGGCGAGCTGTGGCTGCGGGCGCTCGGCGCCCTGGCCGAGCACGCCGATCGTCCCGACTCCGGCGGGCGCACCCCCTCGGACATGCCGCTGGTCCGGGTCGGCCAGACCGATATCGACCTGTGGGAGCACACCTACCCGCAGCTGACCGAGGTGTGGCCGGTGACCCCGCTGCAGTCCGGTCTGCTGTTCCACGCGCTGATGAGCACCGCGACGGTCGACATCTACACCATCCAGGCCGTCGTCGACCTGGGCGGCGCGCTGGAGGTGGACCGCCTGCACACCGCCGCGCAGGCGCTGCTGGATCGCTACCCGAATCTGCGCACCGCGTTCGTCACCGACGCCGCGGGCCAGGCCGTGCAGATCGCCGTCGACGGCGTCGAACTGCCCTGGCGGGAAATCGATCTCACCGACGTGCCGGCGGCCGAGCGGGACACCGAACTGGATCGCCTGCTCGCGGAGGACCGGGCGAACCGCTTCGACATGGCGGTGCCGCCGCTGGTCCGGTTCACGCTGCTGCGCTCCGGCGAACAGCAGTGGCACCTGGCCATCACCACGCACCACGTGCTGCTCGACGGCTGGTCGATGCCGCTGCTCATGCAGGACCTGCTGGTGCTGTACGCGGTGCGCGGCGACTCGGCCGCGCTGCCGCCGGTGGCGTCCTACCGTTCCTTCCTGGAATGGCTGAGCACCCGCGACGCCGACGCGTCGCTGCGCACCTGGGCGGCGGCGTTCGACGGGCTCACCGAGCCGACCGAACTCGCGCCGCAACCGCGGTCGATCGAGCAGTACGAGACTGGCAAGCTGGTCCTGGACTACGACGCCGACCGCACCCGCAGGCTCACCAAGCACTGCGCCGAACTCGGCATCACGGTGAACACCCTGGTGCAGGCCGCGTGGGGCATCACCCTCGGGCGGCTCACCGGCCGATCGGACGTGGTGTTCGGCGCGACCGTGTCGGGCCGGCCCGCGGAACTGCCCGGCGTGGAATCGATGGTCGGCCTGTTCATCAATACGCTCCCGGTCCGGGTGCGCATCGATGATCGCGGCACCATCGAGGAGCAGCTGCGCCTGCTGCAACACGATCAGGCCGACCTGCTCGACCACCACTACGTCGGCCTGGCCGACATCCAGCGGATGGCCGGCGCCGGTTCCCAGTTCGACACGCTGCTGGTCTTCGAGTCCTACCCGATCGACCGCGAGGCCATCGCCGCCGCCAGCTCCATCGACGGCATGTCGGTGACCGGCGTGGAGGTGGACAGCTCGACGCACTACCCGCTCACCCTGCAGGTGGCCGCCGAGTCCACGATGGAATTCACCTTCGAGTACCTGACCAGCCGGTTCAGTGCCGACGAGGTGCGGACCCTCTCGGTGCGGCTGATCCGGGTGCTGGAATCGCTGCTCGGCGACCCGTCCGGCACGATCGGCGACATCGACATCCTCGACGACACCGAACGCGCGCAGCTGCTCGCCGACTCCGGTGTCGCGGCCACGGCGGTGGCGCCGGACCCGGCGCGCGTCGGCAACCGGACGCTGGCCAAGGTGCTCGCCGAGGTCGTCGAGGCGGACCCGGAGGCCCCGGCGCTGCTCGAGGACGGCAACGAGATCGCCTACCACGCACTGGATCGGCGCTCCTCGCAGCTGGCACGCGTGCTGATCGAGCACGGCGCCGGACCCGGCGATATCGTCGCGCTGGCGCTGCCCCGGTCGGTGGACGCGGTCGTCGCGGTCTGGGCGATCCAGAAGGCCGGTGCGGCAACATTGTTCGCGCACGGCCTGCGGATCGACGAGATCGTCGGCAGCGGCGCCGGATTCGGCATCACCCTGGAGCCGGTCCCCGGACCGGTGCACTGGCTGGTGCCGAGTGACCCGAAGGTGCAGACGGCCCTGGCCGCCGCCGCGAGCCATCCGGTCTCCTACGCCGACCGGGTTCGCGCGCTCACCGAGGACAGTCCCGCGTTCGTCCTCCCGGGCGCCGTGGTGCTGACCCAGACCGAGGCCCTGGACCTGGGCGTCGGCCTGCGCGACGACAACGGCATCGACTACGAGTCGACGACGTTCACCACCGCCGAATCCGGCCGCGCGGCCCTGTGGGAGTTCCTCGCGGCCGCCACCGCCGGCGCCCTCTCGGTCCTGCCGAGCGGGGAGGACGTCGCGGGCGACCTCGCCGACGGTGAGGTCAGCCACTGGTTCGCCGGGCCCGGCGAGGACATCGGCGCCGCCGGCCCGGAGATCGCCGTCATCGTCGCGGAATAGACGGAAGCGGCCGCCGCCCGAAATCGGGCGGCGGCCGTTTTTTCGTCGACGGTCAGGAGTTTCGAGTAGCCGGGACCAAGGCGAGCAGTTCGTCCACCGACCATTGATCGTCCGCGTGCGCACCGTGTTCGGCGGCCAGCACGCGGCCATCGGGGGCGATGAGGAAGTCCGCCGGTAGGCCGAGGCGACCGCCTTCGGGCCGATCGGGTGGTGCGACTTCGCGTTTGCGCAGGACCGCGTACACCGTGTGCGCGACGCCGCGCAGGATGGTGGGCCAGGCGCGGGGGTCGAGCAGGGCGCGGCGGCCGGACTCGACGCCGAATTCGCGGTAGAGGGTGCGCTGCGGGTCGGCGATGAAGTCGAGCGGGAAATCGGCGGTGTACTTGCGCAATTCGGCTGCGCTGGAATGGAACACGACCACCTCCCGGATGTTCGCGGCGGTGATCTCGGCATGCCGGTGCACGATCGAGCGCAGGTGCAGGTTGCTGACGGGGCACCCGGCGAAGCGCCGGAATTGCAGGTGCACAAGGCGATTCGGGTCGGGGATGGGTACCGACGCACCGGTGACGGTGCTCAGCACGCGGTCGGACACGGTGGTGGGAAGTGGCATGGCGCGGCCTCTCCAGAGTTAGGTGTACGCAGTACGCTTACAACCAGTATGCGCGTACCTTGTACGCTGTCAAACCGTGCCTCGTCCTCGCTCCCTGACCACGGCCGACCTGGCCACCGCAGCCCTCACGGTCATCGACCGCGACGGCCTGCCGGGTTCGACCATGCGCGCGGTCGCCAAGGAACTACGCGTCGCCACCATGGCGCTGTATCGCTATGTCCCCGACCGGGATGCGCTCGAGGTGCTGGTCGTGGACCAGGTACTCGGCACGGTCGACCTGACGGTGCCCGCGGGGGAGTGGCGCGATCGGATGCGGACGCTGCTGGACCGGATGCGGCTCGCGGTCTGCGCGCACCCCGCCGTGGTTCCGCTGCTCATGCGCCACCGGCAATCCGCGCAGGGCACCCTGCGCCTCATCGAGGCCATGCTCGTCATTCTGGCGGCCGCGGGCTTCACCGGCCGGGATCGCGTCATCGCCCAGCGCGCCCTGATCGCCTATCTGCTGGGCTTCCTGCAGAACGAGCATTTCGCGGCGCTGGCGGGACCGGGCACGGCCGCCATGGCCGAGCTCGATCCCGCCGACTACCCGTATCTATCCGAAACCGCAGCGGCGGCAACCACGCTCACGCCCGACGCGGAGTTCCACGGCGGGCTCGACGCCGTGCTGCGCGGTCTCGCCGCGCCGGATTAGACCGGGATGGTCGCGGCCATGGCCTGCGCGCCAGCGTCGTTGAGGTGCATGCCGTCGCCGGAATCGAAGTCCGGGCGGATGAAGTCGGGCCGGGCGGGATCCGCGACGGCGGCGGCCACATCGAAGACGCCGTCGAAAACGTCGGTGCCGCGCAGCCATTCGTTGACCGCCCGGCGGGTCGCCAGGGTTTCCTCGATCGGCATCCCCGGGTAGACGCAGCCGGCGTAGGGCCCGATGGTGGCGGCGTGCACGGTGAGCCCGGCGGCGTGCGCCCGCGCGGCCAGCGCGGTGAAGCCCGCGATGAGTTCGGCCGCGGTGGCGGGCGGCTGACCGGCCATGCCGCCCAGGATCAGGTCGTTGATGCCGAAGTTGACCAGCACTCGCGTGACGCCCGGGACGGCCAGCACGTCACGGTCGAAGCGGTGCAGCCCGGCCGCGCCGATCTCGTCGGTCAGCAGGCGGTTTCCGCTGATGCCCTGGTTGACAGCCCAGCCGGCGGTGAGGCGCTGGTTCAGGTAGTCGACCGAGCGGTGGTTCGCGCTCATGGTCGTGCCGGTGCCCTCGAACCAGGAATCGCCGAACGCGACGATCACCGGGGCGTCGGACTCGGTGCGCACGTCGACGCCGGTGACGAAGAAGCGGGCCGGAACCTGCTCGCTCATCGGCAGCGACGGTGCGGCGGTCACGTCTCCCGCCGCTACGTGCGCGATTTCGCCGGGCTGGTGCGAAAACGTCGCCAGGCCGGTCGGTTCCGGCAGGTAGAGGCTGAGCATCAGGTCCGAACCCGGGTGCACGGCCAGATCGACCGCGTCGGAGACCACCTCGCCACCGGCCGGGATGACGACCTGTGCGCTGCCATCGAACAGCAGCCGCGTATCGGTCTCGGCGACGATCTCCTCGGCGTGTTTGTGCAGTGCCACCCGCGCCGCGCCGACGACGAGCGGGCGATCCCCGTACCGATTGGTCAGGCGCACCCGGAGCTGGTCACCGCCGCCGGCCAGATGCAGCAGCTGGCGCACCGTCTGCTCGGCGAAGGCGCGCGACTCGGCGAGCTTGATCTGTTCGTCGGGGCTGATCACAGCGGACCGGAACCCGGCAACCCAGCGAGACATCGGAACCTCCAAGATATTTGATGTGAGGAATATTGCTTAAGCAAGTTTCTACCGGGGGATGTTCCCCATGTCAACTATCCGCATGGCAATCAGTGCGGTAGGTTGGCGGCATGGACCTGTTCGACGATCCCCGCCTGACCGTCATGGGCCTGCTCTTCGAGGCGCAGGAAGGCCTGACCGGCAAGCTGGAGGCGACCTGGAAGCCGCACGGCATGTCCGGGCTGGACCTGAACGCGCTGCTGCGCCTGAGCCGCTCGCCACAGCAGCGCCTGCGCATGACCGATCTGGCCACCCAGACCTCCCTGTCCACCAGCGGCGTCACCCGCCTGGTCGACCGGCTCTCGACCGCGGGTCTGGTTCGGCGCGAACTGGATCCGTCCGATCGCCGCAGCTCCTACGCGGTACTGACGGACGCGGGGCAGCGCCGCCTCGAAGATGTGCTCCCCGCCTACATCGCCGCGATCGAGCAGTGGTTCACCGGCCTGCTCACCCCGGCCCAACTGGACGGCCTGACCTCCGCCCTGCGCATCATCCGCGACAAGGTCAACCCGGAAGCGACGTCCCGGACGGACTGAGCGGCGACCGCGGCAATGCCCGGTAAAGGCCCGTTTCATTAGGAACGATTCCGTCCTAAGCCGTTCCTAGAGTTGTAGTCATGAGCAACGAGATCAGGCCGTTTCGCATCGACATCGCCCAGGAGCAGCTCGATGATCTGCGTCATCGGCTCGACAGCACGCGCATTCCGGCACCGCTGCCGGGAGATGACTGGGACACCGGCGTCCCGACTGTATGGCTGCGCGAGATGGTGGACTACTGGCGCGGCGGCTACGACTGGCGGGCCGAGGAGGCGAAGCTCAACGCGCATCCGCAGTTCACTACCGAAATCGACGGGCAGAACATCTATTTCCTGCATGTCCGGTCGAGTGTGCCGAACGCCGTCCCGCTGCTGCTGACGCACGGCTGGCCGGGTTCTGTGGTCGAATTCCTCGATCTGATCGGGCCTTTGACGGATCCGGCGGCGCACGGCGGCGATCCGGCCGATGCTTTCCACGTGGTGATTCCGGCGCTGCCCGGCTTCGGTTTCTCCGGCCCGGTGGGCGACAAGGGCTGGACCGTGCAGCGTATCGCCGCGGCCTGGGCCGAGCTGATGAACCGGCTCGGCTACCAGCGCTACGGCGTGCAGGGCGGTGACATCGGTGCGGCGGTGAGCCCGGAGGTCGCCCGGCACGCCCCGGATCGGGTGCTCGGCGTGCACGTCAACGGCACCCTCTCGTTCCCCGACATGCCGGTTCCCGAAGCGGAATTGGCGACCTTCACCGAGCTGGAGCGCGATCGGCTGCGCCGGATCGAGGCCTTCATGAACGAGGAGTTCGGCTACATCGCGATCCAATCCACGCGTCCGCAGGCCCTGGCCTACGGTCTGGTCGACTCCCCGGCCGGCCAGCTCGCCTGGATCATGGACAAGTTCCGCGAGTGGACATTCCCGCGAAATATGAACCCGGACAAGATCATCGACCGGGACCGGCTGCTGACCAACACGATGATGTATTGGCTCACCGGCACCGCGGGCTCGGCGGCCTACGTCGGCTACGCCCAAGACGCGCCATGGGGTGAAGCGAAACAGAATTCGGGAGTGCCCACCGCCGTGCTCTCCCTCGCGCACGACATCGGCATCCGCCGCTACGACGAGCGCGAGAACACCATCACCCGCTGGACCGACATCGACCGCGGCGGGCACTTCGCGGCCCTGGAGGAGCCGGAGATCCTGCTCGCCGATGTGCGCGAGTTCTTCCGAGACCTGCGCTGATCCAGGCGGATTCGACCGCTGTGCGCCGCTTCCGGCATGTCGCCGCCGGAAGCGGCGCACACTCGCAGGGGCAGGACGGTGGCCGAGCAGGGGTGAGCGCCATGACCGAGCCGATGCGCATGAGCGATGAACACCGCGAGGAATTCTGGCGCCGCTGTGGCTGGGCGCC
The DNA here is from genome assembly GCF_040654295.1 of Nocardia sp. NPDC050712. Taxonomy (NCBI): domain Bacteria; kingdom Bacillati; phylum Actinomycetota; class Actinomycetes; order Mycobacteriales; family Nocardiaceae; genus Nocardia; species Nocardia sp. NPDC050712. Next base: position 72,386 of record NZ_JBFAHT010000008.1, on the reverse strand, counting down.
CGATCTCCCCGCCGAGCAGCGGCGCGAGATCGAGCGCCGCTGGGACGACCAAGCCATCGATCTGGCCGAGCTTTTCGGCTGGTGACCCGCCCTCAGGCGAGTTCGCCCGCGGCCTGCCACGACGCGCGTTCCGCGGTGAAGGCCTCGGCTTGGACCGCCCGGAACTCCTCGATGGACGTGGCATTGGCGGCCAAGAACTTTCGGTAGTCCGCCAGGCGGAACTCGCCGTCCTCGGCCTGCACCTCGACCTTGCCCGCCGCGAAATCGGCGCGCTTGTCCAGCAGTTCGTCCGCCTCGACGGGATACCAGCGGATGCGGTCGAAATAGCGCAGCAGCCACGGGTTTTCCTCCGGGCTGACATCCGGCCGCCAGGCGTGATTCCACACCTGGGTGGTGCGGCCGACGAACTGGTAGCCGCCAGGACCCTCCATGCCGTAGATGCACAGGTACGCGCCGCCGATGCCGACCGCGTTCTCCGGGGTCCAGGTGCGGGCCGGGTTGTATTTGGTCGTGACCAGGCGATGACGCGGGTCGGTGGGCGTCGCGACCGGCGCGCCGAGATACACGTCACCGAGACCGAGCACCAGGTATTCGGCGTCGAAGACGGTCCGGTAGACGTCCTCGACGGCGGCCAAACCGTTCATGCGACGGATGAATTCGATGTTCCACGGGCACCATGGCGCGTCCGCGCGGACACCGTGCATGTAGCGGGTGATCGCCTCCCGGGTGGCGGGATCGTCCCAGGACAGCGGCAGGTGGACGGTGCGGCTCGGGACCACGAGCTCATCGGCGGCGGGCAGATGCCGCTCGGTCTCCGCCAGCAGCGCCAGCAGCCGGGCGATCGGCAGCACATGCGGATCCACGCGGACCTGGAACGAGCGGATACCGGGCACCATCTCGATGATGCCGGACACCCTGGCCGCGAGCAGGTGCTGGTGCAGCGCGTGGACGCGGGCGCGCAGCGTGAGATCCAGTGTCAGCTGGCCGTATTCGACGAGGACACCGTCGTCGCCTTGGCGTCGATAGGTGACGCCGATCTCGTCGTCGACGTCCGCTCGGCGCAGCACTCCGTCGTCGCCGTCGCCACCGGTCGATAACACCAGCGGCAGGTTGGCCCGTCGCGCCGCACCCAATTGCCTGGGGGAAGCCGCGTTTTCGCTGCGGATCGGGACGAAGCGCACCCGGTCGCCGGGTGCGAGCTGGCCCAGTTTCCACTTGTCGGCGGCGACCACGGTGATCGGGCAGACGAAGCCGCCCAGACTCGGACCGTCGGGACCGAGCAGGATCGGGGTGTCGCCGGTGAAGTCCAGCGCGCCGATCGAATACGCGTTGTCGTGGATGTTGGACGGATGCAGACCTGCCTCGCCGCCGTCGGTCCGCGCCCACTCCGGCTTGGGCCCGATCAGCCGCACACCGGTGCGATCGGAGTTGAAATGCACTTCGTAGTCGGTGCCGGTGATCGTCTCGAAGTCCCTGCGTGTGAAGAACTCCGGTGCGCCGTGCGGGCCCTCGGTGACCGCGAGTTCCCAGCGGTTGGTCAGCACCGGCTGGTCGTCCATCGGGACGCCCGCGGCGATCCGGGCGCGGGGTGCGCCGAGGGGGAGCGGTTCGCCGGCCCGCAGTGCGTTGCCCGTGCTGCCGCCGAACTTGCCCAGCGTGAACGTCGCGATGCTGCCCAGGTATTCGGGTAGCTCGATGCCGCCCGCGATCAGCACGTAGGTCCGCATGCCCGGACCTCGGATCGCCCCGACGTCGAGTACTCCGCCCGCGGGCACCCGCACTGTGCGCCACAGCTCGACGGGTGCGCCGTCGATCGTGACGTCCGCCGGCGCGCCGGTGACGCAGACCCACGTCGGCTCGGCGAACCGCAGCGCCGGTCCGCCCAGCGTGCACTCCAAACCGCCCGCGCCCTCGGGGTTTCCGAGGACCCGGTTGCCGAGCCGGAACGACAGGTCGTCCATCGGGCCCGACGGCGGAACGCCGATGTGCCAGTAGCCGACCCGGCCCGGCCAGTCCTGCACGGTGGTGAGCAGACCCGGGCGGACCACCTCGGCGATCCGGTGCGGTGCGGTCGCTTCGGCCGGTGCTTCGACCGGCGTGACCAGTTCGGTGATCGTCATCGCGACACCACCATGCGCACCGGCGTCGGATCGAATCCGTTGCAGGGGTTGTTGATCTGCGGGCAGTTCGAGACCAGCACCAGGGTGTCGGTCTCCGCGCGCAGCGTGACCTTCTTGCCGGGCGCGGACAAGCCGTCGACGATGCCCAGGGTGCCGTCCGCCTCCACCGGCACATTCATGAACCAGTTGATGTTGGACACGAGATCCCGTTTGCCCAGACCGTGTTTCATCGCCTCGGTCAGGAAGTTCTCCACGCACGCGTGCTGATGACGGGTGTGGTGCCCGTAGCGCAGGGTGTTGGATTCCTGCGAGCAGGCGCCGGCGATGGTGTCGTGGTTGCCGACCTCGTCCGCGAGCACCGTCAGCAGGGCGGTGCCCGAATCCGTCAGCAGCACACTGCCGGTGGTGAGGAAGATGTTGCGCTGCGCGGTGACGGTGGCCTGGGCGCTGTAGCGGTCGGTGTGGTCGGCCGCGTTGTAGAGCAGGCAGTCGACGGCCTGATTGCCGTGCAGGTCGATGATGTCGAGGATTTCGCCCGCACGGACCACCGTTGACCAGGGTGCGCAGGCGGGAACGGTTTCGTCGAGGACGATCGTGCGGGCCAGTGTCGTGCTCATGCGCGTGCCTCCAACGTCAGTGCGGTCCAAGCGGATTCGGTGTTCTCGACGGCCCGCTGGTACTCGGGATCGCCCGCGGCCGGCCCGCTCAGTTCCTCGGGCGCGGCCCAGGCGACCACGTCGAGGTCGGTGGTGGGCCGCTCATCGAGCGGATGCGGTGCGTTGGCCAGCAGCAGGACCACCGGCAGGTGCACCAGCAGATCCACCGAGCCGCCCGGTCCGCTGCCGCCGGTCACGCCGAGCGAGCCGTCGGAGCCGACTCGAACACCCCGGAAGAACGACACCGTCGGCGCGATATCCCGGGGCTCCAGGCCCTGTTTCACCCCGGCCAGGCGCAGCTGATCCCGCCCGGCGGCGGTCGGTCCGCAGAGCGTGTCGTGCTGCCCCGAGGTGTCGGCGACGAGGGTGGCGAGCACCCGGCCCTGATCCGAGAGCAGCGGGTGGCCGGTCGAAAGATAGGCCTGCCACGGCACTTTCACGGTGTCGGCGACATTGAGCCGCTCCCAGCGCGCCTCCGCGCGCAGCAGCAGCAGATGAGCGCAGGCCGCGCCGTCCGGGTCGCTCAGCCGGATCCGGGTCCCCCGGCCGAGCACGACGTTGGCATAGCCGCCGGACGGAATACGCTGTGCCCAGGTTACTTTCGCGGGATCGACACCGTCGGCCGCCGGGGTGACGAAGTTCGCGGCCGCCGCTTGGGCGCGGGCATGAGCGCGGGCGCCCACTGTCGACGATGTGCTCTGGTCGGTCATGATTCGCTCCCTGCGTTGGGACGGTCGGTTGCCGGGCGGGTACTAGGCGGGCTGAACGGCGGGCTCCTCGGCCGGGCCGGCGGCCACCGGCTCCGGTTTGCCTGTCACCGCGCGGTAGATGGCGAATCCGACTGCGGCACTGAGGACCACGAACAGTGGCGCGGACCAGAGCATCCACCAGCCGCCGCCCTGCGGCGTATAGATCTCCGGCCGCGGCCAGGCCAGGTTGATCGCCATGGCGATGCCCCACACGACCGCGCCGATGTTCACCGCGATGCCGAAGCGGCCCAGCGAGAACAGGCCCTCCTCGGTGCTCTCGCCCGGCCAGCCCTGGAAGCGCCGACGCAGCATCGGACCGGTGACCAGCAGGTAGGCGATGTAGAACATGACGACGCAGACGCTGGCCAGCGTGGCGAAGATCGCGGCGTTGCCCAGGTTGATCACCAGCAGCGCGATACCGGCCGCGCCGAACACCACCGCGGGCAGGATCGGGGTGCCGAAGCGCGGGTGCACCTTCGACAGGGCCTGCGCGAAGGGCAGTTTCCCGTCCCGCGCCATGGAGAACATCAGGCGCGACCCGGCGGTCTGGATCGCCAGGGTGCACACGAACACCGCGACCGCCACCGCGCACAGCAGCACCGTGCCCGCCGGGCTAAACAGCTTGGCGCTGATCACATAGGACAGGCCGCCGGTGCCGAGGTTGCCGTCGGTCAGGCTCGGGGCCGCCATCAGCGCGCCGAGCAGCATGAGCCCGCCGCCCAGGCCGGACACCGCGAGCGCGGACAGAATCGTGCGCGGCGCGACCTTGCGCGGATTCTTGGTCTCCTCGGCCAGCTCGCCCGCGGAGGAGAATCCGAGCATCACGTAGGCGGCCATCAATCCGGAGACCAGGAACGCGGCCATGTACCCGCCGGGGGCGGCCGCCTCGGTGTTCAGCACCACCTCGGGTCCGCGCTCGGCCTTGGTGAAGAACACGCCGATCACCGCGGCCACGCCGACGATCTCGATGGTGACGCCGATGGCGTTGATCCGGGCCATGACATCGACCCCGACCACGTTGATGAGCGTGGTCAGCACCATCAGCACGCTGCCGAGCAGCACCGCGTTCGCCGCGCCGGAGGTCGAGGTGAGCGCCGGATCGTCGCCGATCAGCTGGAATCCGCTCCACACCGAGGGCAGGACGACCTGCAGCGCGATCGCGGCCGCCGCAGCGGTGACGACCTGGGCGATGATCATCGACCAGCCCGCGAACCAGCCGACCAGATCACCGGCCAGGCGGCGCGACCACTGGTAGATGGAACCCGAAATCGGGTAGTGCGCGGCGAGTTCGGCGAAGTTCAGCGCGACCAGGAACTGGCCGGCGAACACCAGGGGCCAGGTCCAGAAGAAGGCGGCGCCGCCGAAGGAGTAGCCGAGTCCGAAGAACTGGAAGATCGTGGTGAGAATGGAGACGAACGAAAACCCGGCCGCGAACGAGGCATAGCGGCCCAGCTTGCGGTGCAGCACCGGCTGATAGCCGAAGCCCGCCAGGTCGGCGCTGTCGGAATCGGGTGAGTTCAGGGTGGTGGCCATGGGGTTCCTCCGGCGTGTGGCCAATATCTATCAGGTGACAGTTTTGCGTTCGCGATCGCGGTTTCGGTGTCGCGCGTGTATCGCTTACGGGAACGCCGGTAACTTCTGTGTTGCCCCGATTTCTGTCGAATGACAGAAACCTCACGGGTGGACGGCGGGCGGCGGGGAGCTTGCCGCCGCGATGACAGAATGGGCTGGTGACAAACCCCGGCCCCGGTCGTCCCCGGCTCGAACAGCGCACCCGGCGCGGGCAGACCCCGCGCGCGGAGATCCTCGACGCGGCCGGCGAGCTGTTCACCACCAAGGGCTACGCGAACACCTCGACCCGGGCGGTGGCCGACGCCGTCGGCATCCGGCAGGCTTCGCTCTACCACCACTTCGGCGCCAAGGACGACATCCTCGACGCCCTGCTGGGCGAAACCATCACCGCACCACTGGACCTGGCCCAGCGACTGGGCAAAGCCGCCGAACCCGCGCCGGTCCGGCTCTACGCCCTGGCGCTGTTCGACGTGCGCCAGCTCTGCGCGGCCCGCTGGAATCTCGGTGCGCTGTACCTGCTTCCGGATCTGCGCACCGAACGCTTCGAGGCATTCCGGCTGCGGCGCGACGAATTACGCGGGCACTACGAGGCTTTCGCGCGCGACGTGCTGGCCGCGGCCGGGGCGGCGGGTATCCCCGGCGCCGAGGTCCTGCCCTTCCGGCTGGTGGAAACCGTGATCAGCATTCGCTCCGACGAGAACGCCGCACCGGACTACGCCGAGCGCACCATTCCCGACGCGACGCTGCGGATGCTCGGCTGGCTGGGCGACCTCGACGAAATCCGCCGCGCGGCAACCGAACTGCTCACCGCGGTCTAGTCGCCCAGCCCGCCGGCGAACGGCATGGCGTGCCACTGTTCGATACCCGGGCGCAGCCATTCCACCAGCTCGGGGAGTTGCGGCGTGAGCGTGAGCGTGGCGATGATCCGCAGCATTCCCACGGCGTTGACGAACCGCAGCATATCCTCGCGCAGCGGCCGCATGCCGTTGCGCAGCGCTCCACGGTCGTATGCGGCTTCGTGCTCCGGCCCCAGCGCCGCGAGGTCCCACTCCACGGGGCCCAGCGTGATCAGCTCGAAGTCGGAGTAGCGGTCGCCGTCGACACCGGCGAAGATGTTGGCGGGCGGGGAGTCGCCGTGAATGGGCTGGAGATCGATGCCCGGGAACGCCGCCTCGAACGCGGCGCGCGAGCGCACCAGCGGTTCCAGGACGCGCCACTCACGCTGCGCGCGAGCCAGATCGGCCGCCTCGACAAGGTCGGGCCGCTGCTCGAGCTGGGCCAGCGCCGCTCCGACGAACTGGGGATCGGCGGCCGACAGGAACGTCAGCTGCCCCGAGTATTCGCGCAGCGCCGCATGCAGGTCGGCGACGCTTTCGGAGTTCGCCACATAGTCCGGGGCGCGGTCCCGGTCTTCCGCGAGGTACTCCCAGAACGTCATCGAGAACGAGCCGCGCCGCACGGGTTCGCGCGGCAGCAGCGGGCTGGGCGGGATCACCGGGGTGCCCCGGGCGGCGAGCCATCCGGCCACGTCCAGTTCCGCGCGCTGCCGCAGCGCGAGCGTGTCCGGGGTCTCGGTGGGCGGCAGCACCGTCGGAATCCGGGCCACCACCGGGGCGGGTGCGAGGTGGACGACGACGGAGAACACGTCGTGCAGCACCGTGGCATCGGCCACGATCAATCCCCGATCGCGGGCCGCCCCGACCGCCGCGTCCACGGCGGCCGAGGTCCGGCGTGCGAGTTCCCGAGGCGTGGCGAAATCGGTCATCGACCCATCGTGCCAGGGCGGATCAGCCCTTGCCGCGGCCCGCCTTGAAGCCGAAGTCCCACTGATAGATGCGTGCGATCTCCATGACGCCCGCACCCGGCTGTCCCGCGGGCGGCCGGATGAAGGTGCCCTCGCGGCGCACCACCAGCTCACCGTTGATGTTCTCGATATGCGCGAGCACCGCGTCCCGCGAATCGTCCTGGCAGCCGTCCAGGGTCATCTCGATCGGGGTGGAGTTCATCGGGTACAGCGTGACCGTGGCCTGCACGCCGCGGAAATCCTTGGCGCCCTCGTAGATCGAGCTGAACACGAGGATGCGCCGGAACTGGCCGGTGAAATCCAGGTTGATGTCCAGGTTCTCGCCGGTGGTGCTGGCGCCGGTGCGGTCGTCCTGATCCAGCCGGATGTAGGGCGGATTGGTGAGATCGCCGAAGGAGCGGTCCAGCGCGCGCACCGAACCGATACGGCCGTCGGCCAATTCGAAGAAGCAGCACAGGTCCAGGTCGAGCCCGCCGTTGCCGCCGCGAGAGCGCCGGCCGAACAGGCCGCCGCCGCGGGCGGGCTGGGTGGTGGTCCAGTTCAGGTTGACCCGCATGGTGCCGCCGGTCGCGCCCGACTTGGTCAGCGAGACCGAGGGGGATTCCTTGGTCAGCGAGATCTTGCTGAGATTGACCGGCGCGCCACCCGGGGGCGGCGGCGGGGCGAACTGCTGCGGCGGTTGCTGATACTGCGGCTGCTGGTACTGGCCCTGTGGGGGCTGCTGGTACTGCTGCGCGGCCGGCTGCTGGTACTGCGGCGGAGGCGGAGGCGGCGCGTACGGCTGCGCGGGCGGTGCGAATTGCGGTGGCGGCGGGGCGTACTGCTGCGCGGGCGGCGGCGTGAACTGCGGCTGCGGCGGCGCGGGCGGCGGCGCATGCTGCGGTACCGGCGGGGGAGCGGGGGCGTCGTCTACCGAAATCCCGTAGTCGGTGGCCAATCCGGCCAGGCCGGAGTCGTAGCCCTGGCCGACCGCGCGGAACTTCCACGCGCCCTGCCGGCGGTACAGCTCACCGAGCACGAACGCCGTCTCGCTGGTGGCCCCGGTGCTGTCGAACCGCGCCACCTCGGCGCCGTTGTTGGCGTCCAGCACCCGCACGTACAGGCCCTGGAACTGACCGAAGGTGCCGCCGTCGGCGGAGGCCGCGATGACGATGGTCTCGATCTGCGGTTCCACCCGGCCCAGGTCGGCCCAGAGCTGGTCCAGCACCGTTGGCCCCTGCTGCTTGCCTTCGTGGCGCACCGCGCCGGAGGCGTGCTGTGGCTGGTTGTAGAACACGAAATCGCTGTCGGAGCGGACTTTTCCGCCGACCAGCAGTAGCGCGGAGGCATCCGCGTCCACCCCGGGACCCGACTGCCACCCCAGTTCGATGCGGACCACGGGCATCGGCACCGGAACGTTGGCGCCCTTCATCATCGACACAGCACTCAAACTACTGGACCCCGGCCGCGCTCGTCACCCTATCCACGGCGGGCGGCTCATCGCGTCGGCGGCGCGATCCGCCAGTGCGTGCTCAGCGCGCCGGCGATCTCCGGGAGCACCGTCACCGGAATTCGTTTGCGCCGCAGCATTTCCCGGATCTCGGTCACCTGCTCCTGTTTGCGCAGGTCGTACGCGCCGGACACCGGTTTGGTCACCGGCGGGATCGACAGCAGCACCAATTCCCCGTGCGGTTCGTCACCGCCGGCCAGATCCAGCGCCAGCGCCCAGCGCTCCTGCTCGTCGAGGGAAAACCGCGCCGCCACCACCCGATCCCACGCGATGCTCTCCTCGTGCCAGGGCGTGCGGCGGTAGATCGCCCCCTCGGTCAGCACGATCGCGTCCCGCGCGAACAACGCCACCAGCACCGCGACCCCGGCCACCGCGCCCGCCAGCGCCCCGGTGAACACCCGATGCACCCCGAACACGCCGACCACACCCACGCACAGCACCGCGGTCACCAACAGACCGAGCCCGGAGTACAGCGTGATCCGCCGCCCCGGCACCACACCCGCGCGCACCATAATCAACCTCCTGCTTCGGCGGCTTCACGCTACCGCCTACCGGCAGGAGGTCAATCCTGGTCGATCAGGCTTCCAGCGCCACCGCGGCTTCGGCGGTGTAGACCTGGAACTGCAGGCTTTCCTGGAAGTAGAGCTGCACGCTCTCGGCGTCGTGGGAGAGGTAGCCGATGGAGATGTCCTGGCCGATGCTGAGGTCGAAATCGCCGCCGCGGGTGGTGAGGACGAAGGCGCCCGCGATGGCCGGGGCCCAGACGATCTTGCCCTCGGGGATCAGGCGCTCGATGTGGGTGCGGATGGGGTGGCCGTGGTCGGAGGTCTCGCTGACCGCGGTGTAGAGGTCGGCGCTGAGCAGCACCGAGTACGGGCCGTCGACACCGGCCAGGCGCAGCGCGCTCAGGGCCTGGGTGACGGCCTCGGGGACCTGTTCCGGGTCGGTCGGCAGCTTGATCGGGGCGTTGGACGCGCTCGCGCGCACACCCTCGATCCCGGCCGCCGCGTAGCCCTCGAAGATGGCGCGGTCCTCGGCGAAGGCGATCTTGCGGGCGGCGTCCTTCACCGGATCCAGATCGGCGTCCTGCGCGCCGCGGTCGACGTCGTCGAGCTCGTCGCGCGAGAGCGTGAACGGGACCCGCAGTTCGACCAGCGGGGCGACCACGCGCTGCCGGGCCCGCACACCCTCGTCGGGCGGGCTGATGGCCCGGGTGCGGCCCAGGCCGACCGCGGAGTAATCCTCACCGTGCGGACCGGACAGGTCCACGACCCGGCGGCCCGCGATGTGACGCTTGAAGGTGCGGCCCGCCTCTTCTTCGATCGCCTTCCACGCTTCGGAAGTGATCGGCGCCAGATCGCGATGGAGGTTGTTCATTACCTACTCCTTTTCAAGGTGCCGATGCCGAGTGATCCGCTGCCATTGTTCTGACTACCCACGTTTTGACTTCGAACGCCTGCCGGAACCGAAGATTCCGCCGGAGCCGCGGGCGGGTCCGGCAGCTCGTCGAAGAAATCGGCGGACGGTGTGAAGAACTGGGTGCCCGTCACAGCTGTGGAGAAATCCAGGATGCGGTCGTGCGTGGCGTCGTCGGTGCCGAGGAACATCCGCACGAGCATCGCGTCGGCGACATCCGGCGAGGCCGCGTACGCGATGTAGTACGTGCCGAACTCGCCCTCCTTGACGCTGCCGAAAGGCATGTTGGCGCGCAGGATCTGGCGTTGCGCGCCGGTCTCGGGGTCGTTGACGGTGTTCACCGCGACATGCGAATCGGCGGGCTTGTCGGCGTCGGAGAACTCGTAGTCCTCCAGCTTGGTGCGCCCGATCACGCGTTCCTGCTCGGGGACCGGCAGCGCCCGCCACGAGACCAGGTCGTGCAGGTATTTCTGCACGACCACGTAACTGCCGCCCGCGAATTCGGGATCCTCGTCGCCGATCAGCGCGGCCGACACGGCGAGGTGGCCCTCCGGGTTCTCGGTGCCGTCGACGAAGCCGAGCAGGTCGCGCTGTTCGAAGTAGCGGAAGCCGGCGGTCTCGTCGACCACGGTGGCCGCGCCGTCCAGGCGCTGCCCGATCGCCATCGCCAATTCGAAAGCGGCATCGGGGGTTTGGGACTTGATGTGGAAGAGCAGATCGCCCGGGGTGACCGGAGCCTGATGCTTGGGCCCGAAGTAACCGGGGAACGGCTTCAGCGCCGCGGGGCGCGGGCCGGTGAACAACCGGTCCCACGCGGCGGAGCCGATCGAGGTGACCACCGTCAGATCCGAGCCCGGGACGCGGAAACCGATGGAACGCCGGACCCCGGCCAGTTCCTCCAGCAACTCGCGGACGGCCGCCTCGCCACCCTCGTCGATGGTTACGACCAGAAAGGTCGCACTCGGTGAGAGTGGATCGAGGATCGGCTGCGGCTCACCCATGGGCAACAGCCTAGTAGCTGCCGGGCCCGGCTCCGCTCGTCAGCGTGGCCTTACTTGGCCACCGTCAGCAGGAACGCGACGTCCTCGTTGGCCTTCACACTGTGCCTGGCCTTGGGCACGACCAGCAGGTCACCGGTCGAACCCTTCCACTCGTTGCTACCACTGATCAGGGTCAGCGTCCCGCTGAGCACCAGCAGTGTGGCGTCGCCCGCATTGTCGTGTTCGGCCAGGCTCTGGCCCGCCGACAGACCGACGACGGTCTGCCGCAGCGAGGCGGCGTGACCGCCGAAGATGGTTTGCGAACTGCGCCCGCTGGTAGCCGTCGCGGCCAGCTTGAGCTGTTGGCGGGCAACCGCGGTCAGCGACTTCTTATCCATGGAGACTGCCTTTCGCGTATGTCAGGAGTATGCCCGACCGGCCCAGCACGCGGGCCGGGTTTGCGCCGGGCGAGTCAGCGGGTGTAGCGCACGATCCGGAAACGCAGACCGCTCGACGATTCGCGCCAGGCTTCCGGCACGGCCTGCCATTCCGGGCCGATCTCGGGGGCGTAGGCGTCGCCGTCGACGCGGGTGTCCACCTCGGTGACCAGCAGGTCGGTGGCCGAGGGCAGCGTCGCGCGGTAGATTTCGCCGCCGCCCATCACCCAGACATCGCCGTCGATCCGGGCCAGCGCTTCCTCGACGGATCCGGCGCGCTCCGCGCCCGTGGCCGCCCAGTCGGCCTGCCGGGTGACCACGATATTGCGGCGGCCTTCCAGCGGGCGGAACTTGGCGGGCAGCGAATCCCAGGTGCGCCGGCCCATGATCACCGGATGACCCCAGGTCGTGGCCTTGAAGTTGGCCATGTCCTCCGGTAGTCGCCACGGGATGGCGTTGTCGGCGCCGATGACGCCGTCGGGGGTCTGCGCCCAGATCAGGCTGATCTTGCGGGAGCTCACACCGCCACCGGCGCCTTGATCGCCGGATGATGCTGGTAGCCCACGACTTCCACGTCCTCGTAGCGGTACTCGAACAGCGAGGGCGCTTGCTTCAGGCGCAGCTCCGGGAACGGGTACTGCGGCCGGGTCAGCTGCTCGGTGACCTGCTCGAGGTGGTTGTCGTAGATGTGGCAGTCGCCGCCGGTCCAGATGAAGTCGCCGGGTTCGAGCCCGGCCTGCTTGGCCACCATGTGGGTCAGCAGCGCGTAGCTGGCGATGTTGAAGGGCACGCCGAGGAACAGGTCCGCGCTGCGCTGATACAGCTGGCAGGACAGCTTCCCGTCGGCCACGTAGAACTGGAAGAACGCGTGGCACGGCGCCAGCGCCATCTTGTCCAGCTCGGCCACGTTCCAGGCCGAGACCAGGATGCGGCGCGAATCCGGGTTCGTGCGCAGGGTTTCCAGCACCTGGCTGATCTGATCGATGTGGCCGCCGTCCGGCGTCGGCCAGGAGCGCCACTGCACGCCGTACACCGGGCCGAGTTCGCCGTCCGGGCCCGCCCATTCGTCCCAGATCGAGACGCCGTGCTCGCGCAGCCAGCTCACGTTCGAGTCGCCGCGCAGGAACCACAGCAGCTCGTAGACGATCGACTTCAGGTGCACCTTCTTCGTGGTGACCAGCGGAAAGCCTTGCGCGAGGTCATAACGCAGCTGATGCCCGAACACGCTGCGGGTGCCGGTCCCGGTGCGGTCCGCCTTCGCGGTGCCGGACTCCAGCACCAGCCGGAGCAGATCCTCGTACTGCGTATCGGTGGTCGCCACGGGTGACGAGCTTAGTCCGCGGCCGGCATGGAAAGCTCTCGGCACATGCGCAAGCTCTCTGTGATCGGTATCGGCGCGGGTGACCCCGATCAGGTCACCGTGCAGGCCATCAAGGCCATGCGCCGGGTCGAGGTGTTCTTCGTCATCGGCAAGGGCGCCGAGAAGCAGGAGCTGGTGGACGTGCGCACCGCGATCCTGTCCGAGCACATGGACCGCCCGTACCGGATCGTGGAGATCCCCGATCCGCCGCGCGACCGCGCACCGGAGGACTACCAGGGCGTGGTCGAGGACTGGCACGAGCGCCGCGCCGCCCTGCTCGCGCAGGCCTTCGAGCAGACCGAGGGGGACGGCGGCATCCTGGTCTGGGGCGACCCCGCGCTCTACGACAGCACCTTGCGCATGGTCGAGCGGGTGCTGGCGCGCGGGGTGTCCTTCGACTACGAGGTGATCCCCGGCGTGACCAGCGTGCAGGCCCTCGCCGCCCGGCATCGCATGGTGCTGCACCGCATCGGCGAGCCGGTGCACATCACCACCGGCCGCCGGCTGCGCGAGGAGGGGCTCGGCAGTTCCGCGGTGGTCATGCTGGACGGCGACTGCTCGTTCACCGAGGTCCCCGGCGACGACATCGAGATCTGGTGGGGCGCGTACCTGGGGATGCCGGACGAGGTGCTGATCGCCGGCCCGCTGCGCGAGGTGGAACAGCGGATCGTCGACGTCCGGAGCCGATTGCGCGCCGAGAAGGGCTGGATCATGGACGTCTACCGGCTGCGCCGCGCCTGATCACCGCTGTTTGTCGGTACCCGCGGGTAATCTGGACCGCGTGCCTGAGCTGCCGGAAGTAGAGGCGTTGGCGCAGTTCCTGCGGGAGCATGCGGTCGGCGCGGTGGTGGGGCGTGTCGATGTCGCGGCCTTCAGCGCGGTGAAAACGTTCGACCCGCCGGTCACGGCGCTGTCCGGGCGCGATGTCACCGGCGCGGGGCGCTGGGGCAAGTTCCTGGGGATGCAGTGCGACGGCCTCTGGCTGATCACCCATCTGTCCCGGGGCGGCTGGCTGCGCTGGATCGACGAACCGAGCCAGACCCCGCCGAAGCCCGGCGGCAAGAGCCCGCTGGCGCTGCGGGTGCATTTCTTCGATCCCGAGGGCGCCACCCCGGCGTTCGACCTGACCGAGGCGGGCACCAAGAAGCGGCTGGCGGTCTACATCGTCGAGGATCCGAAATCGGTGCCCGGCATCGCCCGGCTGGGGCCGGACGCGCTCGAAGTCACCGAGGAGCAGTTCACCGAGATCCTGCGCGGCGCCTCGCAGCGCATCAAGACGGCCATCGTCGATCAGACACTGCTCGCCGGGATCGGCAACGCCTACTCCGACGAGATCCTGCACACCGCCAAGGTTTCGCCGTTCGCCAATACCAAAACCATGCCCGCGCAGAAGGTTTCGGAGCTCTACGGCGCCATGCGGGAGGTGCTCACCGACGCGGTGCAGCGCTCGGCCGGCCAGGATGCCGCGCGCCTGAAGGGTGAGAAGCGCTCCGGGATGCGCGTGCACGCCCGCGCCGGGCTGCCCTGCCCGGTCTGCGGTGACACCGTCCGCGAGGTCTCCTACGCGGAGCGTTCCTTCCAGTACTGCCCGACCTGTCAGACCGGCGGCAAGATCCTGGCCGATCGGCGCATGTCCCGGTTGCTGAAGTAGGAGTTTCTCGTCTAGGTCAGCGTCGCGACCGGGACACCCTGCCAGGCAACACGTTTGGCGCTGTCCGGGTCGTGCTCCAGGCGGGTGGGATTGTCGATGATCAGCGTGGTGCGGCGCTCTTCGGTGTAGGCGGGCCAAGACGGCAGCGGTGCGCCCGCGCGGGCGAATTCCAGCCAGTTGTCCTGGAACTGGCGGGTCACCACGCGCAGCCCGCCGCGGCCGCCCGCGGCGGTGAACGCCCGGCCGATCGGCCCGTCGGTCGCGCCGAACACCGGGATCAGATCGGTGGCGTGGGTGGCGCCGACGCCGCTGAGATGCAGTGCGCGCGGGGCGAAGTCGTAGCGGTAGGCGTAGGTGGGCGCGTGCCGGCTGTGGCCCTCCATCACGGTCACCGACGGCCGCCAGAAGACATAGTCGCCGCCCATGCGCACCGCCACCTTGCCGCGTGGATAGCCGGGATAGGCGGCGGTTACGCGGGATTCGGCGCCCTTGCCCGCGTGCTCGAACACGGTGCGCAGCCGCTGCGGATTGGTGGGCAGGCCGTCGGCGAACTTGTCGAACAGGGCGCCCTCGTCCCGGCAGGTGCCGATGATGAGGGGCAGCCGGTGCGCGGTGCCGTCGGTGAACGCGTCGATCGGGGAGCGCGGGAGGAAGTCGCCGTCGACCACGGGGCAGGCGGGGAACAGGCCCGGCCGCTCGCGCAGCACCTCGCCGATGACGCGGGCGACCGCCTTGCGAATGTCGTTGGCGGAGGACTCGGTCAGCGTGCGGGCCGCGTCGGCGGGTGCGCCGCCGAGGGCCGCGAGGCAGCGGCGGGCGAAGGTCCGGCCGTCCTCGGCCGACATCGCCCAGTCGGCGGGCGGGCTCTGCGCGATACCGCGGTGGAACAGGCCTTTCGCGGCCGGCGTGGCGAACAGCGCGAGCACGGCGTGCGCGCCCGCGGATTCGCCGAAGACGGTGACGTTTTCGGGGTCGCCGCCGAAGGCCGCGATATTGCGCCGCACCCACTCCAGCGCGGCGACCTGGTCGCGGAGCCCGAGGTTCGAGTCGAAAGGCCGCGCGGGGGTGGAGAATTCGCCGAAGTCGACATACCCGAAGGCGCCTAGTCGATAGTTGATCGACACCACGACCACCTCGCCGCGCACCGCCAGCCGCGCGCCGGAGTACAACCCGAGCGCGGAGGTGCCCATCAGGTAGCCGCCGCCGTGGATGAACACCATGACCGGGCGCGGCGTCGACGCCGGCGTCACCGGCGCGGTGACGTTCAGCGTCAGGGAATCCTCACTGGTGGGCTGATATTGGCGCGGGCCGATGCGCGCACCCGCCCGATGCTGCATCGCGGCGAAACCGTATTCGGTGGCGTCGCGCACACCGGCCCACGGCTCGGCCGGTCGCGGTGCGCGAAACCGCCACTCGCCCAGCGGCGCCGCGGCGTAGGGCAGGGCCCGCCAGCGGTGCACGCGGCGGCCGCGCCGACCCCGCACCATTCCGTCAGCGGTCTCGATATCGGTCGTTGCCACCATCACTCGATGGTATCGAGCGGCGCAAGCTGGCCCAGACAGAAGTGACCAGATCGTGTTCCACGCACCTATTCCGAGGAATCGATATCGCTGGCGGTCAGCGCCGCGGCGAACAGCTGCGCGTGATCGGGGCGGCCCGGATCGTAGCCGGTGAGGGTGGCGATCCGGTTGAGCCGGTAGTTGAGCGTATTGCGATGCACCACAAGCGCATCCGCCGCCTCCTGGCGGTTGTATCCGTGCTGGATCAGGGCGCGCAGGGTGTCGAGCAGATGGCGGTGCGCGGCCAGTGGCGTGAGCAGCGACAGCAGCCAGGCGCGGGCGGGGCCGGGGCGGGCCAGCTGGTATTGCAGGGCCAGGTCGGCCATCCGGTACACACCCGTAGGCCGGTGCAGGCGGTCGGCCAGCCGGACGATCTCGCCCGCCTCCTCCGCGGCGGTGGCGACCTGCCCCGGGCTCGCCGCGACTGCGTGCCCGGCGACTGTGCGCAGGCCGGTCCCGGCCGCCATCCGGGCGACGAAAGCCTCGAGCTTGCCCGGTGATTCGGCGTCCGCGGACGGGACGAGGACCACGCCGCCGGAGCGCTCCATGGTGCTCAGGGCGCGCGGGGACAGCGCCTCGATCTCGGTGTGCGCGAGGCGCAGCACCGGGCGGCCGGTCACCGCGGGTCTGCCTTCCGGTTCAGCGAGCCGGAACACCAGCACCTGGAAGCCGCCGTCGAGGAAGATGCCGAACCGCTCGGCCAGCAGGTCGGCCGGTTTGCCGTGCACGAGCGCCTGTGCCACAGCGCGTTTGGCCTCGCGCTGCTCCCAGTGCAGGTCCTGGCGTTCGCGCAGGTAGGCGCCCGCGACGCCGGGTGTCACCGCGCCCAGATACCCGAGCACGTACGGCACGAGGGCCAGCAGCTGATCGCGGCGCTCCGGGGTATCCGCCAGCGCGGCCACCGAATTCCACGCCGCGGCGGCGCCGTGGTGATAGACCGACAGCACCGTGTCCAGCGGCACGCCCTCCCGGGCCCGGTGCACCGCGATCTCCACCAATTCGGTGACGTCGTCTTCGCGCGGCACCCGCCCCTCGATCACCGAATTCAGGAACAGCCGCAGATTCGCCTCGGCCGCCTGGGGCAATTCGATGCCGAGCAGCTCCGCGGGCAGCTCCTGATAGTCGGGCACCTCGCGGAAGACGCCGGACAGCGTGTCCCGGATCATGCCGGGCAGCAGGGCTTGCAGAAAATCGATGAACTCGGCGCCGATGGCGGAGTTCGGTGGCGAGGTCATCCGACATTGTTCGCACAGACAAACATCCGTGCGCAATAGCCGGACCGGAACTGCTTCTTTGGTGCACGCGCCCAAACTCGAATCCCGTCGAATGCACAAACTCGGCGCCCGAATCCTTGTCGAACGAACGGTGACCTGCGACACCTCCGTCTGGGACGGTGTAGCAATCCAGCGCCGCGCACCGGGAAATGAGAATTCGAATGCGACCCTTTCGAGCGACCCGCCTCGCCGCGGCCGTGACCGCCGTAGGCATCCTGGTGTCGATGTCGGCTCAGCTCACCGCCGCCGCGGACACCTCCGATCTGCGGATCGAGCCGGTGCCCGGGCTCACCCTGCCGCCCGAGCTCGACGAGTTCTACGCGCCGCCCGCCGGCATCGTCGCCGCGGCGGCGCCGGGGCAGGTGCTGCGCGTGCGGGCCATCGCGCCGGCGTTCTTCGGAATCGCACACCTGAATGTGGATGCGTGGCAACTGCTCTACCGCACCACCAATAGTTTCGGCGAGGCCATCGCCACGGTGACGACCGTGCTGAAACCGCGTGGCGCGCGGCCCGACGGCGGCCGGAAATTGCTGTCATACCAGATCGCGGAGGACAGCGCGGCGCAGTATTGCGCGCCGTCCTATGTCATCCAGGCCGGTGCCATTCCGGCCGATTACGTGAACGCCGCGGAGGTGCTCATTCCGATCGCGGCCGGGATCGGCCAGGGCTGGACGGTTTCGCTACCGGACTACGAGGGGCCGAATTCCGCCTACGCCGCCTCCCGAATCGGCGCGCAGGCCACGCTCGACGGTATTCGCGCGGTGCAGAGTTTCGAGCCCGCGCAGCTCTCGGGTGTGGACACGCCGACTGCGCTGTGGGGGTATTCGGGCGGGACCGTGCCGAGTTCGTTCGCCGCGGAAATCGCGCAGGACTATGCGCCGGAGCTCGACATCGTGGGGATCGCGGCGGGCGGTGTCGCGGCCGCGGACTGGGCGGGGGTGGTGCGCCACAACAACCGTGGCCTCTACACCGGACTGGTGCTCGGCGCCTTCGTCGGCCTGGCCAACGAGTATCCGGAACTGCGGCAGGCGCTGCGCGAGAACATGGACCCGCTGGGCCAGCTCCTGCTCGGCAGCAAACTCGTGCTCTGCCATCCGATGGGCACCGGTGTCGTGCCCTTCTACGACTACTTCTCCTCGTTCCGCGGCGGTGACCCGCTGGCCCACCCCGCGGTGCAGCGGGTCATCGCGGACAACTCCCTCGGCCAGCGCACCCCGTCCGTGCCCGTGTACATCTACCACGCCCAGAACGACGAGATCCTGCCCGCCGCCCCCGTCGACCGGCTGGTGGACGAGTACTGCGCCGAGGGCGCGCCCAGCGTCACCTACGTGCGGGAATTCCTGGCAGAGCACATCTCCGGTGTCCTCACCCACCTCCCCGCCGCGTTCCACTGGCTGCGCGACCGCCTCAACGGCATCCCGGCCCAGCCGGGCTGCACGATCACCAGCCCCACCACCGCCGCCACCGACCCGGAGTTCACCCAGGGGCTGAACGAACTCCTGCCGACCGCGGTCCAAGCCATCGTCGGTCAAGCCATCGGCGCGAACCGATAGGTCTGGTCAGGACGGGCGGCACTGCGCACACCCCACCGCGTAGACGTCGGAGAACACCCGCCCACAGTCAGGACAGACCTCGCCGAGCAGACACGCGGGCTCGCCGGCGGCCGGGGGCACGCTTGAATGCCGATCTTCCCGGGCGCCGGATAGGTCGGACCGGCCACTGCCCAGAGCATCGGACCGATCGCCGCCCGGGGGATCGGGTATGCCGGACCGATCACTGGCCGGGGCGTCGGATGCGCCGGACCGATCACTGGCTGGAGCGTCGGGTACCCCGAACCGGTCGCCGGCCGTGGGATCGGAAACGCCCGACCGGTCACTGGCCGGGGCATCGGGAACGGCCGTCCGGTCACTGTCCGGGGCGGGCGGGGGCGTCACTCGTCGGCGGGGCCTTCCGGGGTAGCGCCACCCTCGTCGGACCAATCGGTGCGGTCGTCGCCACCCTTGGCCGGGTCGCTCTGCACGTCGGCATCGGCCTCGGTGGGGCCGTGCTCGGAATCGGTGGTCTTCGGCTCTGGATTGCTCATTCCGGCGAACTACCCCGCTCGTCGATCATGAAACAGCGCTACTGGAGGTAGCCCTCGACCTGGCCGGCCGTGTTGACCTGCGCGTCCTCCGGGGCGCCGCCCGCGTCGATCCGCGCCCGGCGCTGGCGGAGCAGATCCCAGCACTGGTCGAGCAGCACCTCGAGTTCGCCCAACTGCTTGCGCTCGGCGACCGGGTCGACCTCGTGGGCCTCGGCCTTGGCGCGCAGCTCGTGCTCCGCGTCGACCAGTTGCTTGATACGAGCCAGGATGTCCTGTTCGGTCATGCCGACCATGCTATGCCTCCCGCCGCCCGCCCGGCTCGGACCACAGGCCTCTTCGCGCGCCACCCGCTCGATCACTCCGGTGCGAGCGCGGCGGCGAGGCCGTCCGCGGCGAGGGGGACAGCGGTGCGCAGGTCGGTCAAGGAGAGCGCGGCATAGCCGAGGGTGATGCCGAAGGTATGGCGGCCGAGGGCGTGGGTGGTCGCGGGAAGGGTCTGCGGCAGACGGGGATCGAGGTCGGGCTGGGCGGCCAGATGGTGGCGGCCCAGCCCGTCCAGGGCGACGCCGCGGGCGCGGCCGAGGGCGATGGCCAGGTCTTCGACGGCCGCGGAGGGCAGGGGGACCACCACATGCGAGCCCGCGTCGTCGCCGAGGACTTCCAGGCCGCGCCGCCGCAGGGCGCTGACCAGGAGTTCGCGGCGTGGTGGGAGAGTGCGGCGCAGGCGGCGCAGATGGCGGGCGAGGTCACCGTTGCGGGCCAGTTCGGTGAAGACGTGCTGGCCGGCGGGGCTCGGGCCGGAGCCGGTGCGTTCGCGGTAGGTGCGGATCGCGGCGGCGATGTCCGGCGGTGCGACGAGCCAGCCGACGCCCAGGGCGGGGGAGAGGATTTTGCTGGTGGTGCCCAGATGGATCACCACGTCGGGGGCCATCGCGGCCAGCAGCGGTAAAGGTGCGGTGTCGTAACGCAATTCACCGTCGTAGTCGTCTTCGAGGACGGGAATGCCGGCGCGGCGGGCGAACTCGACGAGTTCCACCCGCCGGGCGGCGGGCATGCGCGCGCCGAGCGGGAATTGGTGCGCCGGAGTGCAGTACACCGCTTGCACACCCTCGGGTATCAGGTCGATCCGCAGCCCGTCACCGTCGCAGGGCACCGGATGCACGTGAATGCCCGCGGCGAGAAAGGCGCCCATGGCACGTTGATATCCGGGATCCTCGATCGCGACGGTGTCGCCCGGGCGCAGCACCGCGTTCGCGAATTCGCCGACCGCTGAACTGGTTCCGGCCGTGGACAGGACGACCGCGTCGCTTCCCGCCTGTAATCCCCGGTGGCGCAGGAGATGTTCGACGACGGCAGCGCGGAAATCGGGTTCGCCCGCCCGGTCCTTGCGCACCACCGCGGAGTTGTCCGCGGCCGCGCGCCAGGCTCGGCGCCACGCGGCCGGATCCAGGGCTTCGATACACGGAGCGCCGGGGAACAGGTCGAGCAGACGGGCGCTGTCGTCCGGCCCGGCTACCGGCGTGAGCGGCGGGAGTTTCGCGACGGGCGCGGTGGTCAGATAGGTGCCCGAGCCTTGTCTGCCGTCCAGCCACCCCTCGGCGTGCAATTGGTCGTAGGCGGCGGCCACCACCGTGCGGCTCACGCCGAGTTGCCGGGCCAGCGCCCGCGAGGACGGCAGCCGATCGGCGGCGCGCAGCGCACCGCTGGTCGCGGCCGCGCGTAAACCGTCGGCGACCTGGACCGACAGCGGTTCCGCGGCCGCCCGATCGAGGACGAGGGGTAACTCCTCCAGCATCGGACACCTCTCAATTGGACTGCTCGAATTGCCATGAATTGGCTATTCAATAATGCCACTTCGCGAGGCAGGCTTGTCCTATGAGCCCGACAGCCAGCACCCGGACGCCCCTCTCGCCGACCCCGCGCACCACGCTGACGCGCAGCAAGGAACGTGGCCGCACCGATCGGGCCGAGTTGGACGCGGTCCTCGACGCGGGCCTGGTCTGCCACATCGGCGTGCTGCTCGGCGGCGCTCCGGTCGTGCTGCCGACCGTCTACGGCCGCGACGGCGACACCGTGTACCTGCACGGCTCCACCGGTGCGGGCAACATGCGCGCCGCCCTGCAAGGCGATATCTCGGTGGCTGTCACCCATGTCGACGGGCTGGTCTACGCCCGTTCGGCCATGCACTTCTCGATGAACTACCGCTCCGCCGTGGTCCGCGGCCGCGCGGTCGAAGTCACCGACCCGGACGCGAGAATGCGCGCCCTCCAGGTGATCGTGGAGCACGCGGCCCCCGGGTCGTGGGACCGGGTCCGCCCGCCGTCGAAGAAGGAGATGGCGGCCACCATCGTCCTGGCCCTCGACCTCACCGAAGCCTCGGTGAAGGTGCGCGAGGGCGGGCCTCGTGACGATCAGGAGGACATCGACACCGGCGGCGTCTGGGCGGGAGTTCTTCCGCTACAGCAGGTTTGGGGTGATCCGATCCCGTCCGCAGACCTCGAATCCGGGGTCGGCACACCCGTCGAGGTGTTGAACCGAGTTTCGAGCGTGTCCGCCTCGGCGTAAGACTGTGGCATGACCGCTGATTCGGAGCTACAGGCTCGCATCGATCGGCTGCTGCCGGCGGCGAACCCGGACTGGCGGCCGCATCCGGACGCGGCGCAGCGACGCTACGAGTTTGTTGGAGACGACGCGGTTTCACCTCGGCCGGGTGCTCGGCGAACGGCCGGACTGGACGGCGGAGAACTTCGACGAGATCTTCGCCGCGGTCCTGCTGGACGCCGGGCACACCGCCCAGCTCGTGCACCCGTTGATCGCCGCCGTCGGCCGTCGCACGCTGCTGCTGCGGCTGATCGCGGCGCTCGACGACAACCGGTTGCCCTGGAATGCTCGCGCACAGGCGGCGCAAGCGGCCTACTGGGTGCGCAGCTGGCCTGCCGCCGGTGCGTTTCGCGGCGACATCGAGGACGCCGGTATCCGCACGCCCGAAGGAATTCGGGACTATCTTCGCCGGCGCACGGAGGTTCCGGAGCACGCCGTCGACGATCTGTGGCCGCGCTTCTGGCAAAGCTGCGCAACCGTTTTCGTGTCCTGCGCGGACTCGAACGCCCGGCGCGTCCTGGCTACCGCGTTCCCGCTCGAACCGGATACGGATACGCGATCTGACGGTTCCGCGCGGTCAGGCGGTGATCGGAGTGTTCTGGGCGGCGGCCAGCCACCACTCGCCGTCGCGCTCGACGAGAACATAGAGCGCCATCTCGGAGAATCCGCCGTCGGCACGGGCCGAACGGCGGATGTGCGCGAGGACCACGTTGGGTGCGGGGGATCGGGCGGCGACGACTTCGAAGCGGGAATCCGGTGCGGCACCGGCTTGCATGAGCCGGTGATGGATGGCGTTCAGTTCGTCGTAGCCGGTGACTGTGGTGCCGAGGTGGCTGCCCCACATGATGTCGCCGGTGAACCAGCTGTCGTAGGCATCGGCATCGCTCGCGTCGAGTCCGTGCTGGAGTTGTTCGGCCAGGGCAGTCGCCTCGGTGTCGGCACGGGGTTGGCGGGCCGGATCGTGCAGGGCGGGGCGTGGTTTCATGCCGTCCACGCTAGAAGCTGAATGATTGTTGAGGTCAAGACCAGCGTGACATCGGGATACGCAGGGGGAGAGCGTCGATGAGCTCGGCCAGCGGAGTCGCCGGGTCCGGAGACACCAGGGACAGGAGGTAGTCGTCACCGATTCGGCACAGGTAGCCGGACAGCCTGGTCCGGGGAAGGTGTTGCAGCCCGGGGTGGATGGCGCGGGCGGCGACACCGGTGCACCGGTTCGGTCCGAGAGTGCGCACGGAGCCGGGCAGAGTTCCTATGTTGGAGCACAGGATGTCTCGTTCTCCCGCCCCCGCGGCGAGCGCGTGTGCCCAGCGATCGGGAATTACCTGGAGCAGTTCCTCAGGCATGCCGCCCGGACTGGACATGCGATATTCATAGGCCGCCTTTGCTTTTTCGCGCAGTGTCGCCGGATCGTCCGAACGCGTCACCGCGATCGAGGTCATCGCGAGATCGTTGTCGGTGCGCGGCTCGTCGCGGGTGTCGACCGGCAGACTCGCCTCGATCACCTCACGCGGAAACCCATCGGCCCACAGCAACTGCGCGGTCGACCAGATGAAGAGGCTGTTCGCTGTCCCACCATGTTCCGCCGCCAGCCGATCCCATTCGCGCGCCGAGAATTGCAGGATCGCGCTATCCGGATGGGCCTTACCCAAGGGTGCCGCGATACCCGGCCGGGGCCGCTCCGGAACGCCCTTGCGCAACGCCCGGGCCGTCCCCCGCAGCACGATCGACCATTGCCGCCACGCATCGCTCCAGTCCGACGCCGGACTGAAACGCGCTGCCGGAACGGCGGAGTCGGCCGACGCGATCGCGGTGAGCGCCGCATCCGCCGCGTGCACCAGGCCGCGCCCGTCGGCGAGGGCGTGCGAGCAGGTCAGTGCCACTACGGTTCCGCCGTCGTCGAGCGGGACCGCCGACAGGCGCCAGCCGGGGTCGAACTCCGGGTCCAGCGAGCTGCCTTGGGCATCGGCCCAATCCAGCAGCGCGGCAACGGGTATCGGCGAGTTCGGGTAGTCGAGGGGATGGGCGCGGACGGTCGGCTGCCAGGCCCGGCGCGCGCCCGGCACCCGCGGTCGAATCACCCTGCGCCCCAGAGGTCCCGCGCTGAGCAGGGCATGTAGCCGCGCCAGCAGCGCCGGGTCGACGAGATCGGCCGTCCGCCACAACCCTTGCAGCGCAATGGGAGTGCCGAGTCCACGGTGGGTGCGGAGGAAGATCTCGTCGACGACGCTGAGGCGGTCCATCAGGAGCGGGCGCCGTGTCGTCCCTCGCCCGCCGCGAACCGGGCGGCGCCGTCCAGCGCGCCGTCCATCAGCGCTTTCATTCCGTGCTGGAATTCGTTGCGCAGCGCGGCCTGCTCGTCGAGCCCGTCCTGTTCGAGCATCGACATCCGGTCCGAGCGCAGGCAGGTCTGCGGGAGCTGGGCGAGTTCGGCGGCGAGTTGCTCGGCGGCCTGGCGGGCTTCGCCCGGCGGTACTACCCGGTTGACCAATCCGATCTCCAGCGCCTCGGCCGCGCTCACCGCGCGGCCGGTCAGCACCAAGTCCATGGCGCGCCCGTGGCCGATGATGCGCGGCAGGCGGATGGTGCCGCCGTCGATCAACGGCACGCCCCAGCGGCGGCAGAACACGCCGAAGGTGCTGTCCTGCTCGGCGACACGCAGATCGCACCACAGCGCGAGTTCCAGCCCGCCCGCCACCGCGAATCCGGAAACGGCGGCGATCACCGGCTTGGACAGCTGCATCCGGGTCGGGCCCATCGGGCCGTCGCCGGTTTCGGCGGCGTGATTGGAACGTTCGGTGCCGAGCGCTTTCAGATCGGCGCCCGCGCAGAAGGTGCCGTTGTCGCCCCACAGCACCGCGACCGCCGCATCCGGATCGGCGTCGAAGGCGCGGAACGCGTCCGCCAGCTCCGCCGCGGTCGGCCCGTCCACCGCGTTGCGCGCCTCCGGGCGATTCATGATCACCGTCGTCACCGGCCCGGCGTGTTCGACTCGCACACTCATAGCTGCACCTTTCGCGTCGTTGCCCTTCGACCCTACGACCTGGGCAGCCTTGTGTGAAGAAGTGAATCCATGTTTCACTTCTTGGGTGGTATACCGCAGAACCCCGGCCATGCAGGCCAGACTCGACGCGCAGGCAGCGCTGATCGTGCAGGCCGCGAGCCGGGTGCTGTCGCGGGACGGGTTCGCGGGGCTGTCCATGGCGGCGGTCGCGAACGAGGCCGGCGTGGCGACCGGCACCGTCTACAAGCACTACGAGGGCAAGACCGATCTGGTGACCGCGGTCTTCCGCCGCGTGGTCGCCCGGGAGGTCGAGGCGGTGCGCGCGGCGGCGACCCTGGGCAGCGCGACCGAGCGGGTCGCCGCGGCCGTGGAGACCTTCGCCGGGCGCGCGCTGAAGAACCCGAAGCTGGCCTACGTGCTGCTGGTCGAGCCGGTCGACGCCGTGGTCGACATCGAACGCCTGCACTTCCGCCGCGCCTTCGCCGCGGCCTTCGAATTCGCGGTGGCCGAGGGTGTCGCGCGCGGTGAACTGCCGCCGCAGGATGCCCGGACCAGCGCCGCCGCCCTGGTCGGCGCGATCGGTGAGGTGCTGGTCGGCCCGCTGGCCGATGCCCCGCACGGCGAAACCGTTGTCCCCGAACTCGTCTCGTTCGCGATGCGCGCCCTCGGCGCTACCCAGTAGGAGCCTGTCGATGCCGACACACGAAGTCTTCAACCAAGTTCCCGACATCACGCCCTTCGACGTGTCGCGCAATCCGGCGCTGCTGGAGGGCCTGCACCGCGAGGGTGCGGGCTGGTCCGAACCGGAACTGCGCGAACTCGGCGTGCGCGCGGGCTCTTTCGAGGTCCAGGAGTGGGGCCGGCTGGCCAACGAGCATCCGCCGGTGCTGCGCACCCACGATCGCTACGGCCACCGGATCGACGAGGTCGAGTTCCATCCGCACTGGCACGACCTGATGAATGTCGCTGTCTCCCAGGGCTTGCACGGCTCGCCGTGGGCCGAGGACCGGGCCGGCGCGCACGCCGCCCGCGCCGCCAAGTTCTACACCTGGGGTGCGGCCGAGGCCGGGCACATGTGCCCGATCTCGATGACCTACGCCATCGTCCCGGCGTTGCGGCACAACCCGGAGCTGGCCGCGCGGTTCGAGCCGCTGCTCACCTCGCGCGCTTACGATTTCGGCCTGCGTGAACCCTCGACCAAGGCCGGTCTCATCGCGGGCATGTCGATGACGGAGAAGCAGGGCGGCTCCGACGTCCGCGCCAACACCACCGCCGCGACCCCGCGGCCCGACGGCAGCTACCGCATCGTCGGCCACAAGTGGTTCACCTCGGCCCCGATGTCGGACATGTTCCTCACCCTGGCCCAGGCGCCGGGCGGCCTGTCCTGCTTCCTGCTGCCCCGGGTGCTGCCGGACGGCACGCGCAATCCGATTCGCATCCAACGGCTCAAGGACAAGCTGGGCAACAAGTCCAACGCCTCCTCGGAGATCGAGTACGAGAACGCCACGGGCTGGCTGGTCGGCCCCGAGGGCGCGGGCGTGAAGACCATCATCGAGATGGTGAACATGACCCGCCTGGACTGCGTGATCGGCTCCGCCACCGGCATGCGCACCGGCGCGGTGCTCGCCGTGCACCATGCCCGGCACCGGGAAGTCTTCGGCGCCAAGCTGATCGACCAGCCCGCCATGCGCAATGTGCTGGCCGACCTGGTGATCGAATCCGACGCCGCCACCACGGTCATGATGCGCCTGGCCGGCGCCACCGATCGGGCCGGCAGCGACCCGGCCGAGGCCGCCCTGCGCCGCATCGCCCTGGCGGTCACCAAATACTGGGTCTGTAAGCGGGCACCGGCGCACGCGGCCGAGGCGCTGGAATGCTTCGGCGGCAACGGTTATGCCGAGGAATCGGGTATGCCGCGGCTGTACCGGGAGGCCCCGCTCATGTCGATCTGGGAGGGCTCCGGCAATGTCGCGGCCCTGGATGCCTTGCGCGCCATGGGCCGTCAGCCCGAATCCGTCGAGGCATACTTCAACGAGGTCGCCCTCGCCAGCGGCGCGAACCCGCACCTGGACGACGCGATCGCCCGCCTCGGCAAGGAACTGTCCGACC
This sequence comes from Nocardia sp. NPDC050712, assembly GCF_040654295.1. Taxonomy (NCBI): domain Bacteria; kingdom Bacillati; phylum Actinomycetota; class Actinomycetes; order Mycobacteriales; family Nocardiaceae; genus Nocardia; species Nocardia sp. NPDC050712. The sequence continues at coordinate 45,525 of NZ_JBFAHT010000008.1, read as the reverse complement.
TGTCCGACATCGAATATCGGGCGCGCCGCGTCATCGAACTCATGGCCCTGGTGTTGCAGGGCGCACAACTCGTGCGCCACGGGCACTCCGCCGTCGCCGACGCGTTCTGCGCCACTCGCCTCGGCGGCGACTGGGGTATCGCGTACGGCACGCTCCCGACGGGCGTCGACACCGCGTCCATCCTGGAGCGGGCCTACGTCGCCTAGCGAATCGCGTCAGCCGCCTTCCCAGTAGTACTGCACCCGGGAGAAGTCGCGCGCGGCGAGATCGGCTGCGGTGATGGAGAAGTGGGCGACGCCGCCGTCGCCCCAGGACAGGACTGTGCTGACCCACCGCCCGTCGTCGATCGCGTACTCGCCGAGTTGCAGGAGCAGCAGGTCCTTGTCCGGCTCCCGTAACTCGTCGTATTGCGTGAAGCGCGGGTAGCCGCCGATGCGGTGATCGTTGTCGTCATCCAATTCGCCGGTGTCGAAGTCTGATTCGCCGACCAAGCCGCTGAATCTGCGATCTCTACTGGAGACCGGCATTCGGTCCAGGGTGGCGGTGATCTGGCGCGCAGCGGTGTCGGCGTCATCGAACGGGCTGCAATACGCATCGATTGGCGGCAGCGGCGTCCGCGGCTCCCAGGAAGTATCGATGTGCGGGTGGTAGGCGACGTGGAATCGATCGGGCGCATGACCGTATTCGCAGCCGAACGTGTCGTCGTCGCCTACGAAGAATTGCAGCAGGCCTGCGTCGGGATACCCGGCCAGCGGCGGCAGTTCGGCGAAGTTCAGCTGGATCACGAATGTCATCGGCCGCCCGGTGGCATCGTGCGGGTAGCTCACGCCATCGAGGAGATAGGGCGTGCCACCCAGGTGTGAGTGCCACGGGTGTTCCGGTGGCGCGTCGTGGAATTCGAGCCCGAGGTACTCGCGTTCCGAGGCGATCAAACGGTCGCGGAGCTCGGTGCGCCCGGGCTCCAGTGACGAATAGTCGGCAGGCACAGCGTGACTGTATGGCTCGAGCGTCTTCGCGGCTCGCGGAACCGGTGGGTTTGCGGGGTAGCTACTGGTTCGTTACCGTCGATGGTCTGGGACTGGACAGACCATTGCGACCGGAGGACGACAGAGCTCGATGCATGCGGGTATTGGTGAGATAGCTAGCGATTATTCGCATTTCGGACATGTCGTCGACCGAGTCGGACTGCCAGGGTGAGCCGCCACGCGAAACCGGGGCGGGGCTATGTGCCGGACACTGATCACGAATGGTCGTACGTGCAAGAGCGATCTTCTGGCTATCAATCCGAGTCGGGTACTCGGCGGCGCGGCGCACATCGGATGCCACCGCCACCGCACGGGCTGCGCGGACGAGCCGTAGCGCTCGCGATGGCGGCGGGCGCCGTCGTCTCGGCCGGGCACCTGTGGCTGGAACGTCAAACGCCGGTGGACACCGTGCCGTATCAGGCGGTGGGGCAGGCCAAGGCGGTCGAATCCGTGACGGCGGAACCGGAGCTGCTCGAGGACACCGCGCCGACCGACCTCGGCCAGTTCAGCGACGTCCTGCACAACGGCGAGAAGTTCGCCGAGGACCTGCAAGCTCAGGCCGATGCCGCCTTGCGCCCGCTGTTCACCAAGTTCGCCACCGGCACCTTCACGTCCGGATTCGGGCAGCGCTGGGGCGTGCTGCACGCCGGCGTCGACATCGCCGCGCCCATCGGCACGCCGATCTTCGCGGTCGAGGACGGCACCGTGATCAGCGCGGGCCCGGCGGAGGGCTTCGGCATGTGGGTCCGGGTGCTCGGCGACGACGGGACCGTCACCGTCTACGGCCACATCAACACCGCCCTGGTCTCGGTCGGTCAGCACGTGCTCGCGGGCGACGAGATCGCGACCGTCGGCAATCGCGGCGAATCCACCGGTCCGCATTGCCATTTCGAGGTCTGGCTGAACGGCACCGACCGCATCGATCCGCTGCCGTGGCTGGCCACCCGCGGCATCGGCTTGGGCCCCGAACGCGACTAGCCCGCCGTGACCGAGCGCACGCCGTGATCCGGCGCACGGTTTCCCCGCCGGTGCCACCACCGCGGTCTACCGTCGGAAACATGGTAGGTACAACGACGTACACGCAGTTCATCGCCCTGCCGGCCGCGGCGGTGTGGGATGTGGTGGGGGATCCGCAACGGTGGCCGGACTGGAATCCGGGTGTCGTCTCGGTGCGGCTGGACGGCCCGGTCGCGGCCGGAACCACCGGCGACTACCTGCCCCGGGGCCGGGCCAACGAACTGATCCACGGGCGCTTCGCGAAACCGTTCACGATCACCGCGGTGACACCGGGCCGCGCGCTGACCCTGACACAGCCGGAACCCGCTGGGACGATGCGGATTTCCTGGACCCTCACCCCGACCGACGGCGGCACGCTGATCGCGCAGGAGCTGGCCTGCACCGGCCCGTCCGCGCCGATCGTCCGCGCCATCGTGGGCCCGCTGCTCGAACACGATGCGCGCGTGTGCTTCGCCAGGTTGGCGCAGTTGGCCGGAATCGCGCCCGCCGAATCCGGCCTGACGACCGTAATCGCCGGTGGCACCGGCGCTTTGGGCAAGCACATCGCCGCCGATCTGACCTGCCGCGGCCACCGCGCGGTCGTACTCACCCGGCGGCGTGACCCCGCCCTGCCCTTCGAACAGGTCGAGTGGGATGGCCGCTCGGTCGGCGCTTGGGTTGGCGCGCTGCGCAATCCGGGGCCGACCGCGCTGATCAACCTGGCGGGCAAGCTGGTCGACGTCCGGCCCACCCCGCGCAATATCGCCGAACTCCGCGACAGCCGGGTGGATTCCACCGCGGCGCTGGTCGCGGCGGCCGCCACGCTGCCCGCGCCGATCGACTACTGGGTGCAGGCCAGCACGACCGCCATCTGGTCCGACGCGGGCGAAATCCGCTGTACCGAAACGACTCCGCTCCCGGTGGGCCTACCGCAGATGACCGGTGTGGCCGAACCGTGGGAGCGCGCCTTCGACGGCGCCAACGCCGAGCGGTGGACCATCCTGCGCACCTCCATCGTGCTCGACCCGCAGGCCCCCGCCTTGAAACGGCTGTCCCAGCTCACCAAGGCGGGCCTGGGTGGGCGCGTCGGCAGCGGCGAGCAGTGGTTCAGCTGGATCCACGTCGAAGACTGGCTGGCCATCGTCCGCGCGGCCCTCGGGCTGGACCCGGACCTGACCCTGCCCAGCGGAATCCTGGTGGCCGCCACCGACTTCCCCGTCCGCAACCGCGACCTGATGGCCGCCCTGCGCCGGCACCTGCACCGGCCGCCCGCGCCGCCGACCCCGGCCGCGGTGCTCGCCGTCGGTGCCGTGTTCCTGCGCACCGACGCGGCGCTCGGTCTCACGGGCCGGCACGCCACCTCCGCCGTGCTGCGCGCGGCGGGCTACACCTTCCGGTACCCGACCCTGGACGAGGCACTCGCCGACCTATTGCCGCACTGACAAACGCCTCACAGCTTCTCGATCGGGCTGTGCTGCGGAATGAGCCGCACCTTGCCGGCCTCGCCGAAGTCGATGAGCACGGTCGCCAGCGGGCCGGCGCCGTCGGCGGAGACCACGCGGCCCAGACCGTACTTGTCGTGGGTGACCCGATCGCCCACGGCGAGCACGAGATTCTTGTTGCCCCGGGGCGACGCGGCACCGGGAGCCGGACGCCGCGGGCCCCGGTTCTGCACGCCCGTGCGGCTCTCCGACCAGCCGTCGCCACGCGTCCAATCGCGTTCCATGCCGTCGTCTTCGCCACGCCGCCGGAAACCGCGATTGATCTGCGAGGACGCCGGTTCCAGCCGCTGCCAGTCCATCAGGTGGCCCGGGATCTCCTGCAGGAAGCGGGATTCCGGGTTCTGCGACGGCTGCCCCCAGGCCGAGCGGATGATCGCGCGGCTCAGGTAGAGCCGGCGCCGGGCCCGGGTGATGCCCACGTAGGCGAGGCGGCGTTCCTCGGCCAGCTCGGCCGGATCGCCGAGGGCGCGCATATGCGGGAACTGGCCGTCCTCCCAGCCGGTCACGAAGACCACCGGGAACTCCAGGCCCTTCGCGGTGTGCAGCGTCATCATGGTGACCACGCCGGTGCCCTCGTCCGGGATCTGATCGGTGTCGGCGACCAGCGAGACGCGTTCCAGGAACGCGGCGAGCGAGCCCGGCTCCGGCTCACCCTCGCCCGCCTCGGGCAGCATGCCCTCGGCGCGCGCCGCTTCCGCGTTGTTGTGCGCCTCGGAACTGAATTCCCGGGCGACGGACACCAACTCGTTCAGGTTGTCCAGGCGCGCGCCGTCCTGCGGATCGTCGGAGGCTTCCAGTTCGCCGCGGTATCCGGTGCGATCCAGCACGGCCTCGACCACATTGCCGACATCGGGGTAATCCGCGTCCGCCCGCACTCCGGCCGCGCGGATCTCGGTCAGCAATTCCAGGAAACCGGCGATCGCCCGCTGCGCGCGGGTGTTGAGCAGGGCCACCTTGCCGTCGGCGGCGTCGCGCAGGGCCGCGGCGAAACCGATGTCGCGCTGCTCGGCGTGCACCGCCACGCAGGCCTCGGCGCGATCGCCGATGCCGCGGCGCGGGGTGTTGAGGATGCGGCGCAGGCTCACCGCGTCGTCCGGGTTCTCCAGCACGCGCAGGTAGGCGACGATGTCGCGGACCTCCTTGCGCTCGTAGAACCGGACGCCGCCGACCACCTTGTAGGGCAGGCCCATCCGGATGAAGATCTCTTCCAGCGCCCGCGAATTGTTGTTGGTGCGGTAGAACACCGCCACGTCGCTGTAGTTCGCGTCGCCCTGATCCACCAGGCGATCGATCTCGCGGGCCACGAACGAGGCCTCGTCGTGCTCGTTGTCGGCGACGTAACCGACGATCAGATCGCCCTCGCCGGAATCGGTCCACAGCTTCTTCTCGCGCCGGTTCTCGTTGCGCGAGATGACCGCGTTGGCGGCCGAGAGGATGTGCTGGGTGGAGCGGTAGTTCTGTTCCAGCAGAATGGTTTCCGCATCCGGGAAGTCGCGCTCGAATTCCTCGATATTGCGGATGGTGGCGCCGCGGAAGGCGTAGATCGACTGGTCGGCGTCGCCGACGACGCAGAGCTCGCTCGGCGGGACCGTCTCGGCGCGGTGCACCGGCTCGAAATCCGGGTCGACGGCGGCGGCGCCCGCGTCGGCGTCGTCGAGCTCCGGACGGCCGTGATGGCCGACGAGCTCGCGGACCAGCACGTACTGCGCGTGGTTGGTGTCCTGGTATTCGTCGACCAAGACGTGGCGGAAGCGGCGGCGGTAGTACTCGGCGATCTGGGGATGGTGCTGCAGCAGCCCGACCGTCTCGCCGATCAGATCGTCGAAATCCAGGGCGTTCGCCGCGCGCAGCCGGCGCTGGTATTCGGTGTAGACCCGCGCCACCAGAACCGGCAATTCACCGCTGGCGTCGGTGGCCGCGTCGGCGGTGGCCTGCGCCGGATCGATCAATTCGTTCTTCAGATTGGAAATGGCGGTGGACAGCAGCCGCGCGGAGTATTTCTTCGTGTCGATATCGAAATCGCGACTGATCATGGTGAGCAGGCGCCGGGAATCGTCGGCGTCGTAGATCGAGAAATTCGAATTCAGGCCGGGCAGCAGGGCCGCCTGCATGCGCAGAATGCGCACGCAACTGGAGTGGAAGGTCGACACCCACATGTTGTTGGCGCGCGGGCCGACCAGGCCGGTGACCCGCTCACGCATCTCCGCGGCGGCCTTGTTGGTGAAGGTGATGGCCAGGATCTGGCCCGGGGTGGCGCCGCGCGCGGCGAGCAGATACGCGATGCGGCGGGTCAGCACGGCCGTCTTGCCGGAACCGGCGCCCGCGACGATCAGCAGGGGGGCGCCGGTGTGCACGACCGCCGCCCGCTGCTGCGGATTCAGCCCCTCCAGCAGCCGGTCGGACTCCTCGGTGCGGTGCTGATTGCGCTCGGCACGCCGCCGCTCCTGCTCGTCGGCCCGGCGCTGTGCCTGTTCGGCGAGCGAGCCCGGCGCGGCCGCGGAGCCCGTGGGACCGGGTTCGACCTGCGCGTTCGGGGAAGCGTCGGGATGCCGGTTCCGACCGGCCTGAGTCTGAGGAGCCACCGTGATGTCCATTGCCCATCCACGCTACCGGCGGGCACCGACAAGGCAGAAGCCCCCGGTGGCGTCCCGCACCCGGCCGGCCTCGCAGATTTGCAAATAGAAGTGTTTTGCATTGCTTCGGACCCGTGGCAGACTGGCCACATGCTCTGCGTTGCCGCGTCTGCGCCCTTCCGGAAACCCGCCGGACACCGCCGCCGGACGCGATTCGAGTAGCTGAGCGTACTTTCTGGGGGGACGATGGAAGACCACCAGGTCTAAATCACGGGTGAAAGAACCGGACCGGACGGTAACAGCCCGCGCGCGCCAGCCGATCCATGTTCTGACACGAGGAGATGAATGATGAGCACCCCTGCCACGACGCACGGCTCCGATGCGGCGCTGCCGCAGAGCGAGGCTGAGATCGACAAGCTCCGCAAGGAGATCGATCAGCTCGACGCCGAGATCCTGGCCGCCATCAAGCGCCGCACCGAAATCTCGCGCATCATCGGTCGCACTCGGATGGCGTCGGGCGGCCCGCGGCTGGTGCACAGCCGCGAAATGAAGGTACTGGAACGCTTCAGCGAGCTGGGCCAGGAAGGTCACACCCTGGCCATGCTGCTGCTGCGCCTCGGCCGCGGCCGCCTCGGTCACTGAGATCTCGAACCCCTCGGGCCGCTAGGCCCCGAAACTTTGCGGTGTTAGCACGACCCCACCGTTTCCCAAGGCCGCCCCGGGTGTCTACGCACCCCGGGGCGGTCGTTTGTTTTCTCAGGTCAGGGCGATGTACTTGGTGTAGAGATACTCCTCGATGCCCTCGGTGCCGCCCTCGCGGCCGAAGCCGGACTCCTTGACGCCGCCGAAGGGCGCGGCGGGATCGGAGATGACACCCCGGTTGACCCCGACCATGCCGGATTCCAGGCCCTCCGCGATGCGCAGGGCGCGATCCAGATCGCGCGTGTAAACGTAAGCGACCAGGCCGAATTCGGTGTCGTTGGCGGCCGCGAGCCCTTCGCTCTCGGTCTCGAATCCGACGATCGGCGCGACCGGCCCGAACACCTCCTCGCGCAGGATGCGGGCGTGCGCGGGGACCTCGCTGAGGATGGTGGCGGGGTAGAACCAGCCGGGACCGCCGGGCGCCTTGCCGCCGAGGCGGACCCGCGCGCCCGCCGCCACGGCGTCGTCGACGAGCTCGGTGACGGTCTCCAGCTGGTCGGCGTTGATCAGCGGGCCGAGCGTGGTCTCCGGGTCCGCGCCGGGGCCCAGGCGCACCTGGCTCGACATCGCCTCGACCAGCTTGGTGGTGAACTCCTCCAGCACGCCGTTCTGCACGTGGAAGCGATTGGCCGCGGTGCACGCCTCGCCGCCGTTGCGCAGCTTGGCCAGCATCGCGCCCTGCACGGCCGCGTCCACGTCGGCGTCGTCGAAGACCACGAAGGGCGCGTTGCCGCCGAGCTCCATCGAGGTGCGCAGCAGGCCGTTCGCGGCCTGCTGGACGAGCTTCTTACCGACTCCGGTGGATCCGGTGAAGGTGAGCTTGCGCAGCCGGGAATCGTCGAGCAGCGGCTGCGTGACGGCACTGGAACGGCTGGTCGTGATCACCGACAGCACGCCGTCGGGCAGCCCGGCGTCGCTGCACAGCTGTGCCAGCGCCAGCATGGTCAGCGGCGTCGCCGAGGCCGGCTTGACGATCATGGTGCAGCCGGCGGCCAGCGCGGGGCCGATCTTGCGGGTGCCCATGGCCAGCGGAAAGTTCCACGGTGTGATGGCCAGGCACGGCCCGACCGGCTGCTTGTGCACCATGATCCGGCCGTTGCCCGACGGCGCCCGCAGGTAGCGGCCGTGCACCCGCACCGCCTCCTCGGCGAACCAGCGGAAGAACTCGGCGCCGTAGCGCACCTCGTTGCGGCTCTCCGGCAGCGCCTTGCCCATTTCCAGGGTCATCAGCAGGGCGAATTCCTCGGCCCGGGCGGTCAGCCGCTCGAAGACCGCGCGCAGGATCTCGCCGCGCTCCCGGGCCGGGGTGGCCGCCCAGTCGGCCTGCGCCGCGACCGCCGCGTCCAGGGCGCGCACCGCGTCCTCGGGGGTCGCGTCGGCGACCCGGGTGAGCACGTCCCCGGTGGCCGGATCGTGCACCTCGAAGGTGCCGCCGCCGGCGGCGTCGACGGGACCGCCGATCCACAGCTGCGTAGGTACGGATTGCAGTAATTCGCTCTTCGACACCATGGGGCCCAGCCTAGGCCGCGGGCGGTCCGGGAAGCCGGGCAAACCCGGCGTGGATTACCCGGCGGCGCCTTCGGGCCCCGCTCGGTGGGTGGTTCTCGTGCGCGACGGACCCGCGGCCAGTAACCTCGGCACTCGTGAGCAGCGACATCACCGCAACGGCGGCCTGGCGGAAACTGCACGAGCACTACGACGCGGTGGCGCAGCGGCACCTCAGAGAGCTCTTCGCCGACGATCCCGCGCGCGGCCGTGAGCTGACAGTCGCGGTCGGTGACCTGCACATCGACTACAGCAAGCACCGCGTCACCCGCGAAACCCTGCACCTGCTGGTGCAATTGGCGCAGGAGGCCGGCGTCGAGGAACGCCGCGACGCGATGCTGCGCGGCGCGCACATCAACACCTCCGAGGATCGTGCCGTCGGGCATGTCGCATTGCGCCTGCCCGAGGGCGAGCAGGTCGTCCTGGACGGCGCCGAGGCCGGGGCCGAGGTGCACGAAGTGCTGCGCCGCATGGGCGAATTCACCGACGCGCTGCGCTCGGGCGAGTGGCGCGGCGCGACCGGCGAACGCATCGGCACCGTGGTGAACATCGGCATCGGCGGCTCGGATCTCGGGCCCGACATGGTGCACCGGGCGCTGCGGCACTACGCCGACGCCGGGATCGACGCCCGGTTCGTCTCCAACGTCGATCCGGCCGATCTGGTCGCGAAACTGACCGGCCTGGATCCGGCGCGCACGCTGTTCATCGTTGCCTCCAAGACGTTTTCGACGCTGGAGACGCTCACCAACGCCACCGCGGCCCGGCGCTGGCTGGTCGCCGCCCTGGGCGAGGACGCGGTCGCCAAGCACTTCGTCGCGGTCTCCACCAACGCCGAACGGGTGGCGGAGTTCGGCATCGATACCGCCAACATGTTCGGCTTCTGGGACTGGGTGGGCGGTCGCTACTCGGTCGATTCCGCGATCGGCCTGTCGGTCATGGCGACCATCGGCCGCGCGCGCTTCGGCGAGTTCCTGGCCGGAATGCACGCGGTGGACACGCATTTCGCGACCGCGCCGCTGGAGCGCAACGCGCCGGTCCTGCTCGGGCTGCTCGGCGTCTGGTACTCGAACTTCTTCGGCGCGGAATCGCGTGCGGTGCTGCCGTATTCGAACGACCTGGCGCGGTTCCCGGCCTATCTCCAGCAGCTCACCATGGAGTCCAACGGCAAATCGGTGCGCGCCGACGGCACCCCGGTGACCACCTCCACCGGGGAGATCTTCTGGGGCGAGCCGGGCACCAACGGCCAGCATGCCTTCTATCAGCTGCTGCATCAGGGCACCCGGCTGATCCCGGCCGATTTCCTCGGATTCGCCCGGCCCACCGACGATCTGCCGACCCGCGACGGCACCGGCAGCATGCACGACATCCTGATGAGCAACCTGTTCGCCCAGACCAAGGTGCTCGCCTTCGGCAAGACCGCCGAGGAGATCGCCGCCGAGGGCACCGACCCGAAGGTGGTGCCGCACAAGGTGATGCCGGGCAACCGGCCCAGCAGCACCATCCTGGCGCCGCAGCTCACCCCGTCGGTGGTGGGTCAGCTGATCGCCCTCTACGAGCACCAGGTCTTCGTCGAGGGCACCATCTGGGGTATCGACAGCTTCGACCAGTGGGGCGTGGAGCTGGGCAAGCAGCAGGCCCTCGAGCTGGCACCCCTGCTCACCGCGCCGGAAGAACCGGCCTCCCAGGGTGATTCCTCCACCGACGCGCTGATCGGCTGGTACCGCGCGCACCGCTAGGCGCTATTCCAGGTAGTACCGCCCCTGATGGCCGCGCAGCACCAGATCCGCGCGGTCCCGGGTGGCGGTGATGCGGTCGGCGTTGCGGAAATCGCTCTCGTGCACCTTCAGTCGCGCGGCGCCCACCGTCCGGCCGCCGCGGATATGGCGGCGCAGCAGCCGCTTCTCCAGCAGTCTCCGGTCGGCGTCGAGGTACCAGCACTCGTCGAGCAACTTGCGCACCGCCGACCATTCCTGGCCTTCGTCGTCGTCGAACAGCAGATAGTTGCCCTCGGTGACGACGATGCGCTGCTCGGTGAAAACGAGGCCGCCCGGGGTGGGTTCGTCGGATCTGCGATCGAAGGTCGGCCACGGGACCGCCGTGCCGAGCGGGGTATCACGCAGGCGGCGCAGGTTTTCCACGAAGCCCGCCGCGTCGAAGGTGTCCGGCTCGCCCTTGCGCGCCAGCTTGCCCGCCGCCCGCAGTTCGGCATTGCGCAGGTGGTAACCGTCCATCGGCGCGATCTCCGCGACCGGGTACCCCTCGCGGACATTGAGGGCGTCCCGCAAACCTGTCGCGAATGTCGATTTCCCGGCTCCGGGCGGGCCCGCGACGCCGAGGAGATAGCGGCCGGAGCCGGCGACTGCCAGTACCCGCTCGGCAAGGTGGCCCCACGACATCGCCGTCATCCCGGCAACGCTACCCGCGCCGCCGCGAAATCAGTTGGAGCGACGGCGATTCAGGGCGGCGGCGTCAATCGCGCTGGACACCGAGGCCGATGCCCCGGGTGGCGAGCCACGGCACCGGGTCGACCTTGTCGACGCCGTTCAGCCAGACCTCGAAGTGGCAGTGCGGGCCGGTGGAGAAGCCGCGGTTGCCCATGGTGGCGATCTGGTCGCCGGCCATCACGCGGGTCCCCTGCGACACCGTGGCGGTGTCGATGTGGCCGTAGATGGTGACGGTGCCGTCGTCGTGCAGCAGGCGCACCCACATGCCGAAGCCGGCGGCGGGGCCCGCCTCGAGCACGGTGCCGTCGGCGACCGCGTAGATCGGCGTGCCGATCGGCCCGGCGACGTCGATGCCGAGATGCTGCACACCCCAGCGGGCGCCGTAGCCGGAGGTGTAGTTACCCGAGGTGAACTTCACGAACAGCGGCCGCAGCTTGGCGGCCTCGGCCGCGGCGAGATCCTCGGCGTACTTGCGGCCCTTCTCCAGGATGTCGGAGAACTGACCGAAGTTCGCGGGGGAGGAGACGTTCAAGACCTGCGGTGCGACGGCCGAGGCGCCGGGCTCCTCCAGGCTGACCGACTGCGCGGCGATCTCGTGGATCTGGCCCGACGCTTCGTAATCGATGGTCTGCGAAGCCTCTTTGGGGGAGGCCATGGCGCACTGGCCGGCGGCGACGACCGCACCCGCGGCCACGGCGACGACCGCGGCGCGGCCCTTGAGGGCGGCCGGCGGTGCGGGCATCCGGTGCGCGCCACCGCGCCGCGCCTTGGGCAGCGCGGGGATCTCGGTGGACTCGGGCGCCCAGGCGCCGCTGGAATCCGGGGTCCACTCGTCGGCGGCGGGTGCCCAGGGCTGCTCGGCTTCGGGAGCCCAGTTGTTGTCGACGTCGGGGGACCAGGTGCCCTCTTCGGCCGACCAGTTGTCGTTGGCCGCCCAGGCGCCGCCGTCGGACCACGAATCCGCCTGCGCCCACTCGTTGTTGGTGGCCCAGCCGTTGTTGTCGTAGCCGCCGTTGTCGTAGGCGGCGTAGTCGTCGTACTGCTGGGGCGCGGGCGCGGCGGCGGGTGCCGCTGCGGCGTACCGGCTGTTGGACGACGGGAAGGCTCGTCTGCCCTGATCGGCGGTGGCGGCGGGTTCGTTGTCGTCGCGATAACGATGACCCGAGCGAGCGCGATTATCGGAATTGAGGGTGGAGCGATGATTCATCGGAGATGCCACATCATGAAGCGCGAAAAGCGGGTGCTACGAGGAGAAACTGGCGCCCACAGGGAACGGTGAACCTGTGGAGTGCTGCTGTGCGTCAAGCTTGCCGTCCTCCTGGTTGTGACCGAGTTGTGACATCGACCGCATTGACGGTAACGAAACGATTGCAGGGTCCGCAAGCGTTGCGCGCGATCGAGCCAAACATGTGAGATTGATCACGGTAACGGTGCGGAATTTCTCACGCCGTGCGGGGCACTCTGGTGAGGCTACCCGACGACGCTGCGTAGTACTTTGCCCGTGATGGGCGGGATGTCCCGGTTTACCTGGCGCGGCGTCAACAAGCTACTCGTCAGTAGTGTTGGCCAGCGGTTTTTCCGCGCCGCGTATCTGCCCGTGACCTGCGCCACTTACGATGAACGTGGCCGATTGGCCCTCCATGTGACTGGTTAGAGTCCGACCCGACCCGCTTCCGACGTTCGGGCCGCCAACAAAGACGTTGTCATAGCAACGCAGACGAGACGGTGAGTACATGGATCTCTTCGAATATCAGGCGAAGGAGCTCTTCGTTAAGCACGGAGTGCCTTCGTCCGAGGGCCGCGTCACGGATACTGCCGAGGACGCCCGCGCCATCGCCGAGGAAATCGGCAAGCCGGTGATGATCAAGTCCCAGGTGAAGGTCGGCGGCCGCGGTAAGGCCGGTGGCGTGAAGTACGCCGCCACCCCGGCGGATGCGTTCGAACACGCGTCGAACATCCTCGGTCTGGATATCAAGGGCCACATCACCAAGAAGGTCCTGGTCGCCGAGGCCAAGGACATCGCGGAGGAGTACTACATCTCCTTCCTGCTGGATCGTTCCAACCGCACCTACCTGGCCATGTGCTCGGTGGAAGGCGGCATGGAGATCGAAGAGGTCGCCGAGAAGACCCCCGAGCGCCTCGCCAAGATTCCTGTCGACGCCGTCAAGGGCGTCGATCTCGCGTTCGCGCGTTCCATCGCCGAGCAGGGCCACCTGCCCGCCGAGGTGCTCGACGCCGCGGCCGTGACCATCCAGAAGCTGTGGGAGGTCTTCATCGGCGAAGACGCGACCCTGGTCGAGGTCAACCCGCTGGTGCGCACCCCCGAGGGCGAGATCCTGGCCCTGGACGGCAAGGTCACCCTGGACGAGAACGCCGACTTCCGGCAGCCGGGCCACGCGGAGTTCGCCGATCTGGACGCGACCGAACCGCTCGAGCTCAAGGCCAAGGAGAACGACCTCAACTACGTCAAGCTCGACGGTGAGGTCGGCATCATCGGCAACGGCGCCGGTCTGGTCATGTCGACCCTGGACGTCGTCGCCTACGCCGGCGAGAACCACGGCGGCGTCAAGCCCGCCAACTTCCTCGACATCGGCGGCGGCGCCTCGGCCGAGGTGATGGCCGCGGGACTGGACGTCATCCTGGGTGACGAGCAGGTCAAGAGCGTGTTCGTGAACGTTTTCGGTGGCATCACCGCCTGTGACGCGGTCGCCAACGGCATCGTGAAGGCGCTGGAGATCCTCGGCGCGGAGGCGAACAAGCCGCTGGTCGTCCGTCTCGACGGCAACAAGGTGGACGAGGGTCGTCAGATTCTCGCCGAGGCAGCACACCCGCTCATCACGCTTGCGCAGACAATGGACGAAGGCGCCGACAAGGCCGCCGAACTGGCTGCCGCCCGCTAACGACGGCCGAGTAAGGACAAAACAGATATGTCTATTTTCCTGAACAAGGACTCCAAGGTCATCGTCCAGGGCATCACCGGCGGCGAGGGCACCAAGCACACCGCGCTGATGCTGAAGGCGGGCACCCAGGTCGTCGGCGGCGTGAACGCCCGCAAGGCCGGCACCACGGTCTCGCACACCGACAAGGACGGCAACGCCGTCGAGCTGCCGGTGTTCGCGACCGTCGCCGAGGCGATCAAGGAGACCGGCGCCGACGTGTCGATCGCCTTCGTGCCGCCGAAGTTCTCCAAGGACGCCATCCTGGAGGCCATCGACGCGGAGATCCCGCTGCTCGTGGTCATCACCGAGGGCATCCCGGTGCAGGACACCGCGTACGCGTGGGCCTACAACGTGGAGAAGGGCAACAAGACCCGCATCATCGGCCCGAACTGCCCCGGCATCATCACCCCGGGTGAGGCGCTGGTCGGCATCACCCCGGCCAACATCACCGGCAAGGGCCCGATCGGCCTGGTCTCCAAGTCCGGCACCCTGACCTACCAGATGATGTACGAGCTGCGCGATTTCGGCTTCTCGACCGCCATCGGCATCGGCGGCGACCCGGTCATCGGCACCACCCACATCGACGCCATCGAGGCGTTCGAGAAGGACCCCGAGACCAAGCTCATCGTCATGATCGGCGAGATCGGCGGCGACGCCGAGGAGCGGGCCGCGGCCTACATCAAGGCCAATGTCACCAAGCCGGTCGTCGGCTACGTGGCGGGCTTCACCGCGCCCGAGGGCAAGACCATGGGCCACGCCGGCGCCATCGTCTCCTCCGGCGGCGGCACCGCCCAGGCCAAGCAGGAGGCGCTGGAGGCCGCGGGCGTGAAGGTCGGCAAGACCCCGTCCGCGACCGCCGCTCTGGCCCGCGAAATTCTGGAAAAGGCGAGCATCACCGCCTGATTCGCCCGAATAGTACGAAGGCCGCCCACAGAACCTGAGGGCGGCCTTTGTATTTGGCGTTTCAGCAAGGCGTCCGGTTGGTTGAGGGTGACCTCGGCGGACGAGTGCAGTAGCGTCAAGAGAGGTTCCAGACGTGTTAAGCACGAAACGCACGAAACGATCGACGTAGGAGACGACGACATGTCATACCCGACCGGGGGCTCCGGGTACAACACACCCGCAACGCCTTCCGCACCAAGCAATCTCGGCCAGCCGGCCAGCAGTGGCGGTTCAGGTGCGAGTGCGTCCGGGTCCGAGGGCAAGGGACTTCCGTTCTTCCTGCTCGTCGGTGTCGCCGCGCTCGGTGCTGTGAACTTCCTGCTCGGCTTCCTGCCCTACGCCTCCGTCGCCGACGAGAGCGTGAGCGGCTTCCAGATCGGCCTCGCGGGCCCGCTCGGCCTGCTGCTGTTCAGCGGCCTGCTCGCCGGGCTCTCGCTGCTGCCCGAGCAGAACTGGAAGGCCATCTCCGGCGCTGCCGCGGTGGCCGGTTTCCTCGGCGTCGCGGTGCAGGCCTTCAGCCTCCCCGAGGGGCTGGACACCGGCATCGGCGCCTGGGTGCTGCTGTTCCTGGGTCTGGTGCAGGCCGGCCTCGCCGCCGCCGTGGTGCTCTTCGGCCTGGGCCTGGTGAAGCTGCCGGCGCCCAAGCCGGCGTCCGCGCCGGGCCAGGGCGGATACCCCGCCGGCCAGGGCGGTTACGGCCAGCAGTCCTTCGGCGGCCAGGGCCAGCCGGGGCAGCCGTACGGTCAGCAGTCCTTCGGCGGTCAGCAGGGCGGTCAGTCCTTCGGCCAGTCCGGCTACGGCAGCAACACCGGCGGCCAGTACCAGCAGCAGGCCGGCTACGGCCAGCAGCAGTCCTACGGCCAGCAGAGCCAGCCGGGCCAGCAGCAGGCCGGTTACGGTCAGCAGCAGCAGTCCTACGGCCAGCAGCCCGGATACGGTGCGCCGCAGCAGGGTTCGCCCTACGGCCAGGCCGGCCAGCCGCGTCCCGACGACAGCGCGACGCAGCACTTCAGCGCCCCGCAGGCGGGCCAGTACGGCGGCACGCCGAGCTACGGCCAGCAGCCGGGTCAGGCCGGCCAGCCGTTCGGCGGCGAGCAGGGCGAGGATCCGGCCAACAAGGCCACCCGCGCCTTCCGTCCCACGGACGACCAGCAGCAGTAAACGATGAGTGGCGTTGGGGCGCACGGGCTCCCCGACGCGAGTAGTGCTACGCGAGCACCCACCCCGAACCAGGGTGGGTGCTCGCGGCGCGCCTGGCCCCGTCCGCGACGGAAAGCTGAGACGCTGAATTGTCATGAGTTCTTCCAGAAATAGCCTCGAGCGGTGGACCGGCGGCTCCCGTGATGCCCAGGAGAGCGGCAGTACCCGTTCGACCAAGAAGGGCCGTGCGCCGGCCGACACCGGTGACGACGTCGCCTTTCTCGCCCTGACCCCGGAGCGCGGCCGGGCCCTGCTGCTGGTGGCCGCCCGCCCCGCGGCGCTGGCGCTGACCGTGATCACCGTGCTCGTGCTGCTCACGCTGCTGACCGCGCGCAGCGACCTGACCGGCACCGCCGGCGCCATCGCCGCGACCTGGCTTGCGGCGCATCAGGTTCCGCTGGTGATCGGCACCACTTCCCTCGGCCTGCTGCCGCTGCTGCCGACCGGGCTGGTCCTGTGGCTGACCTGGCGCGAGTGCGCCCGCGCGGTCGAACCGGACAGTTCCCGCGCCGATCTGGCCTGGCTGGCGGGCGCCGCGGTGGCGGGCCCGCTGCTGGTGACCGCGGTCTGCTCGGCCGTCGCCGAGGACGCCTCCGGCGTGGTCGCGCTGCAACCGCCGAACACGCTCGCCGCGTTCGCCTGGGTGATCGGCCTGCAACTGCTCGCCGCGGCGGGCGGCATCGCCACTCGGACCGGCCACCAGCTGGTTTCGCGCCTGGAGCTGCCGGAGTGGACGGTGGCCGCCGGCTACGCCGCGCGCCGCACCGTGCTGCGGCTGCTGGCCGCGGGCACCGTGGTGACCCTGCTCTCGTTCCTGCTGCACTGGTCCCGCATCGGCGACACCTACCAGGCGGCCGGCAACTTCGCGGGCGTGCTCGGCCTGACCGTGCTGTCGCTGGCCTACCTGCCGAACGTGGTCATCGGTGCGCTCGGCGTGCTGTTCGGCGCGAGCGCGCATTTCGGTGAGGCGTCGATCGGCCTGTTCACGGTGACCGGCGGCCCGATCCCGGCGGTGCCGGTGCTCGCGGCGCTGCCCGAGGGCCCGGCCGCGGCCTGGTGGCTGGTATTCCTGCTGGTTCCGGCTGCCCTCGGCGTGCTCAACGGCCTGGACTGCGGCCGCACCTCGCCCGATCAAGCCACCTCGCCGTGGGCGACACTGGTCTCGGCCGCGCTGGTCAGCATGGCGCTGACCCTGCTCGGCGCGATCGGCGGCGGCGTGCTCGGCAGTTTCGGTGCGATCGGGCTGGACCTGCCGCTGTTCGGACTGCTGAGCTTCGGCTGGCTGGCGATCGCCGGGTATGTCGGCCTGATGTTCGCGCGCTGGTTCGTGGTGCCGGTCGGTACGGCGCCCGCGTTCACCGAGGCGGCCGCCGCACCGGAGGACGACGACCACAGCTATTTCGAAGAACACGGCGAGTACGACGAGCACGCCTACGACGACGATGACCCCGACGGCTACTACGACGACGATCCCGACGCCGAGTACCACGAGGACGACGACTACGACGAGGACTACACCGACTACGACGGCCCCGAGCTGGAGGTCGAGGTCGAGGGCGAACTCGTCGAGGAGGACGACGTGCCCGCGGTCACGGCGACCGGCGAATCCGCGACCACCGCACCGCCGCCCGACATCGTCGACGCGGAAGTGGTCGACACCCACGAGTCCGACCCGGACCCGGATCCGCGGCCGTACTTCCGGAGCCGGTGAGGCCCGGACGCTCTCGTCGCGCACACCCGGCAACCGGTCGACAGTGAGCTGACCCACCCCACTAGGCTCTATGTCGGCGGCGGGCCGATCCTTCGCCGTCGCACCGATTCGCACGAGCTACACCGCCCCGGCGCTGATTCGCCGGTGGCTGGTGCCCGATCGCAGGAGCAGAACCCTGACGTCCTCGACTGCCCCGTGGATGCCCACCGCGGCACCGGCCACCGTCGTCGTGCTCGCCTCGGGCACCGGGTCGCTGCTGCGCGCACTGCTCGACGCGGCGAGCGTCGCCGGGTTCCCCGCGAAGATCGTCGCGGTCGGGGTGGACCGGCCGTGCGCCGCCACCGAGCACGCCGACGCCGCGGGCGTCCCGCACTTCCGGGTGGCCCTGAAAGACTTTCCCGACCGGTCCGCCTGGGATGTCGCGCTGACCGAGGCGGTCGCCGAGTTCCAGCCCGACCTGGTGGTCTCGGCCGGCTTCATGAAGATCCTCGGCCCCGTCTTCCTGGCCCGGTACGGCGGCCGGATCCTCAATACCCATCCCGCGCTGCTGCCCGCGTTCCCGGGCGCGCACGGCGTGCGCGACGCGCTCGCCTACGGGGTGCGGGTCACCGGTTCGACGGTGCACCTGGTCGATTCGGGGGTGGACACCGGCCCGATCCTGGCCCAGGAGGCGGTCGCGGTGCTGCCCGGGGACGACGAGGCGAGCCTGCACGAGCGCATCAAGGTTGTCGAGCGACGGTTGCTGGCGGAGGTTGTCGCCGCCGTCGCCACGCGAGGCATTGTCTCCGACGGACGAAAGGCAGTTATTCCTCATGAGTGATCCCACGGGGACGGTAGGAGACGCGGCCAACGAGGTGGGTGACCGCCGCCCGATCAAGCGGGCGCTGGTCAGCGTCTACGACAAGGCCGGGCTCGTCGAGCTCGCGACCGGTCTGCACGCCGCCGGGATCGAGCTGGTGTCGACCGGTTCGACGGCGGGCAAGATCGCCGCGGCCGGCATTCCGGTGACGAAGGTGGAAGAGCTGACCGGGTTCCCCGAGACCCTGGAGGGCCGGGTCAAGACCCTGCATCCGCGGGTGCACGCGGGCATCCTCGCCGACACCCGCAAGCCGGATCATCTCGAGCAGCTCGTGGAGCTGGGCGTTCCGGCGTTCGAGCTGGTGGTGGTGAACCTGTATCCGTTCACCGAGACCGTCGCGAGCGGCGCGTCCATCGACGAGTGCGTCGAGCAGATCGACATCGGCGGCCCGTCCATGGTGCGTGCCGCCGCCAAGAATCATCCGTCGGTCGCGGTGGTCGTCGCCAGCGCCGATTACGACCAGGTGCTGGCCGCCGTCGGCGCCGGTGGTTTCACCCTGCCGGAGCGGACCGCCTTGGCGGCCAAGGCTTTCCAGCACACCGCGAGTTACGACGTGGCCGTTGCCAGCTGGATGACCAACGTTGCCGTCCCGGCCGCGACGCCGGAACCCGAAGCGGCACAGCAGTTCCCGGCCTGGGTCGGCGGCACCTGGACCCGCGAGGACGTGCTGCGCTACGGCGAGAACCCGCACCAGGCCGCCGCGCTCTACCGCAGCGAGGGCGGGGCCGCGGGCCTGGCGCAGGCCGAACAGTTGCACGGCAAGGAGATGTCGTACAACAACTACACCGATGCCGACGCCGCCTGGCGCGCCGCCTACGACTTCGACGCGCCCGCCGTGGCGGTCATCAAGCACGCCAACCCGTGTGGCGTCGCGATCGGCGCGGATATCGCCGAGGCGCATCGCAAGGCGCACGCCACCGACCCGGTCTCCGCGTACGGCGGCGTGATCGCGGCCAACCGCGAGGTGTCGGTGGAGATGGCCGAGCAGGTCGCCGAGATCTTCACCGAGGTGATCGTGGCCCCGGGCTACGCCAACGGCGCGGTGGAGGTGTTGCAGCGCAAGAAGAACGTGCGGGTGCTCATCGCCCAGCCGGCCCAGCGTCGCGGTGCGGAGCTGCGCCCGATCAGCGGCGGCGCGCTGCTGCAGCAGCGCGACATCCTGGACGCCGAGGGTGACAGCGCGGCCAACTGGACCCTGGCCGCCGGTGCGCCCGCCGACGAGGCGACCCTGCGCGATCTCGAATTCGCTTGGCGCGCTTGCCGCGCGGTGAAGTCCAACGCCATTCTGCTCGCCAACGACGGCGCGGCCGTCGGCGTGGGCATGGGGCAGGTCAACCGCGTCGACTCCTGCAAGCTGGCCGTGGAGCGCGCGGGGGACCGGGCCAAGGGCTCGGTCGCGGCCTCGGATGCCTTCTTCCCGTTCTCGGACGGACCGCAGATCCTGGTCGCGGCCGGCGTGCGGGCGATCGTGCACCCGGGCGGCTCCATCCGCGACAAGGACACCATCGAGCTGTGCCGGGAGCAGGGCATCACGCTCTACCTCACGGGGTCCCGCCACTTCGCGCACTGAGCGCACCTGTCGAAACGCCACGCCGGACCGGGGTCCGGCGTGGCGTTCGCTATTCAGGGACCAGCGAATTTCGTAGGCTGGCCCGATGATCAAGAACCCAGCCGCCCGGTTCGCGGTGGCAGGCGCGTTGCTGCTGTCGGTGCTCACCGTGGGCGGCACCGGGCCGTCCGGCGCGGAGCCTGTTGCGCCGCAGGCGGTACCGGCGCTGCGGAGCTGGGCGCCGGGCGGGCCGGGGTTCACGCTGGGCGCGCAGGCCCGGGTGCACTACGCCGAGAACTCGCTGCGCGACATCGCGACCGGCTTCGCGGCGGAACTGGGCGCGGCCACCGGCCAGGCCGTTGTCGCGCAACCGGGTTCAGCCGGTGCGCCCGGCGATATCGTGCTGCGCACCGGCCCGGTCCCGGCGGCGCCGGATACACCCGAGGCCTATCGAATCGAGGTCTCGGCGGCCCTGGAGCTGTCGGGAGCGGGCCCGGCGGGCGCGTTCTACGCGACCCGCTCCGCGCTGCAATTGCTGCGCCGGGCCGCGGCCGTCCCCGGTGGCACGGTGACGGATTGGCCGGATTACGCCGAGCGCGGCCTGATGCTGGATGTGGGCCGGGAGTTCATGCCGGTGCCGATGCTGCGGGCGCAGATCCGGCGGATGGGCATGCTCAAGCTGAATCTGCTGCACCTGCATCTCTCGGACAGCTTCGGCTTCCGGCTGGAGAGCACCCGGCACCCGGAAATCACGGCCCCGGAGCACTATTCGAAGCAGGACATCCGGGAGTTGATCGCCTACGCCGCCGCGCATCAGGTCGAGATCGTGCCCGAGGTCGATTTCCCGGGCCACATGAACGGCATTCTCGCCGCGCACCCGGATCTGAAGCTGCGCAGCGCCGCCGGGGCGGTCTCGGACGCCGCGATCGACATCTCCGATCCGCGCAGCTATGACCTGATGCGCGACATCCTCGAGGAGTTCCTGCCGCTGTTCTCCGGCCGCTACTGGCACCTGGGCGCGGACGAGTTCTTGCTCAACGGCATGAAAGTGGCAGGCTACGAGGATTATCCGCAGCTGGGGGCGTATGCCCGCGCGACCTACGGCGGGCACGCCGAGCCGGTCGACGCCTTCCTCGGCTTGATCAACTGGGGTGCCGCGATCGTGCGCGAGCACGGCAAGCGGCCGCGTATCTGGAACGACGGCCTGCACACCGGCGCGGGCACGCTCACCGTCGACAGCGATGTCGTCGTCGACTACTGGAGTCGCGCGGGCATCCCGCAGCTGCCGCTGCCGTTCTTCGGAATCGCGCGCACCCCACAGGATCTCGTCGCCGCCGGGCATCAGGTGAAGAACGCCGCGTTCCTGCCGACCTACTACGTGGCGGGCGGCCCGGCGGGCCTGATCGCCAACCAGCCGCCCGTGCTCGGCTACGAGCTGTGGGATCCGGCGGTCTTCGTCGACGGGACGCGGCTCACGCCCGCGCAGAACGCCGCGAATCTCGGGGCGAGCCTGCATGTCTGGTGTGACGACCCGACCGTGCAGACACCGGATCAGATCGCCGGGTCGATCACCATGCCGCTGCGCGTGATGGCCCAGAAGACGTGGGGCCCAGCGCATCCGGGCAGCTATGCCGAATTCGCGGCGTTGTCCGACGCGATCGCCGAGCCGATCTAGCCGGCGCTCAGCACTTTCCGGTCGCCCAGCGGCGAGGTCAGGGGAATCTCCAAGGTCCCGAACACGATCTCCATCGTGCACATCCGCCCGACGGCGTCGGCCAGGGTGCCCGAGCGGACCTCGACGGTCACCGTCTTCGCGGTCTCGGTGGTGGTCGCGTCCACGCCGTAGCAGGCGGGGTTGCCGGCCTGGAAGTGCACCGCGATCTTGTCCGCGCCCACGCGAGTCCAGCCGGTGAACGGAATCGGATGTGCGCCAACGATGGTGGGGTCGGCGGTGAACGTCTTGCCCTGGCTCGGCCGGTCGGTCTCGGTGGGCGCGCTCGCCGCGGACGTGCTCGGGGCGCTGGAATCCGCTTGCCCGCCAGCGCTGTCGGAGCTACCGCAGCCGGTGAGGCCGAGGGCCAGCGCGACGACGGCGACGAGGGGGCGGGCGCCCGGCATCCGATGCATGGCACCCACCCTAATCGAGCGCGGAACCGCCGCCGGGGCGACGCAACGGTTAATCAACAGCAAATCGCGGTGCCCGAATCCCGGGTTGCACAGCGCATCCGCAGTAGATTCGGCTCGCGGCGCGCCCCGAGTGGGCGGGCGTCGCTATGAGATGCGCTCTCACCTCGGCGAAAGGAACATCGTGGGCGACACCCTGCGGGTAGGCGAAGAACTGGGACTCGGTCAGTCCCTGACCAACGGTGCGTACACCCTCACCTTGCAGCCGGACGGCAACCTGGTGCTGTCCGAGCCGGGCGGAAATGTGGTGTGGGCAGCCCAGACTCACGGTCAGGACGTGCAGCGGGCGGTGCTGCAGCAGGACGGCAATTTCGTGGTGTACAAGGGTGACGGGTCGGCCGCCTGGTCCACCGAGACCAACGGCAAGAGCGTGGATCGCCTGACCCTGCAAGCGGATCGCAACGTGGTGCTCTACGGCGCCGACGGTGCCGCGGTCTGGTCCACCGAGACCCACACCGACTCCCCGCTGGCGGCGGAGGAGCCGGCGGCCGCGCCGGCACCGGCGCCGCAGGGCGGCCAGACCTACACGGTCGAGCCCGGCGACACCATGTGGGCAATCTCCGAGCGTTTCCTCGGCGACGGCAACCGCTATCAGGAGATCGCCGATGCCAGCGGCATCGACAACCCGGATTCGATCCAGCCGGGGCAGGAACTGAAGATCCCGTAGGCGCGGGACTATCGAAGCGGGCCCCGGAGCCGATCCGGGCCCGCTTCGTCGTTGTCCGGCCTAGCGGCTGGTGAACGGAAGCAGCGCCATCTCGCGCGCGTTCTTCACCGCCACGGCGACCTGCCGCTGCTGCTGCGGGGTCAGCCCGGTGACGCGGCGGCTCCGGATCTTGCCGCGATCGGAGATGAAGGTGCGCAACAGGTTCACGTCTTTGTAGTCGACGGTTTCGATGCCCGCGGCGATGAGCGGGTTCTTCTTCGGACGACGGGCCTGGTCGGCACGCGCCTTCTTCGACGGTGCTCGTTTGACTGCCATTTCAGGGCTCCTTCCGCAGGATCGGTGGGTTACCAGCTCGACTTGCTCACACCGGGGAGCTCGCCGCGGTGGGCCATCTCACGCACGCGCACACGGGAGAGTCCGAACTTGCGGAGGTGACCGCGCGGACGCCCATCCGCGGCGTCCCGATTGCGCAATCGTACCGGACTGGCGTCACGCGGCAGGCGTTGTAACGCGGCCTGGGCGGCGGCGCGCTGGTCTTCGGGCGTGCCCGGCCGCCGGATCAGTTCTTTGAGCTCGGCGCGGCGAGCGGCGTAGCGCGCCACCACTTCTCGGCGCTGTTCGTTGCGCGCGATCTTGGATTTCTTGGCCATCTCAGCGTTCCTCGCGGAAGTCGACGTGTTTGCGCACGACGGGGTCGTATTTCCGCAGCACCATCCGGTCCGGGTCGTTGCGCCGGTTCTTCCGGGTG
This sequence comes from Nocardia sp. NPDC050712, assembly GCF_040654295.1. Classification (NCBI taxonomy): domain Bacteria; kingdom Bacillati; phylum Actinomycetota; class Actinomycetes; order Mycobacteriales; family Nocardiaceae; genus Nocardia; species Nocardia sp. NPDC050712. The sequence goes on along the minus strand of NZ_JBFAHT010000008.1, from coordinate 21,939 downwards.
ACGTAGGTGTAGCCGGTGTCGGCGGTGGACTTCAGTTTGACGATCGGCCGCAGTTCGGTCGATTTGGCTGCCATGGGGCGCTCCTCAGATCTTGTCGCCGGCGGCGCGCAGGCGGGCGACGACCGCCTCGATGCCGTCGCGGTCGATGGTCTTGATGCCCTTGGTGGAGACGGTCAGCGTGATGCGCCGGTCTTCGCTGGGCAGGTAGTAGGTCTTGCGCTGGATGTTGGGGTTCCAGCGCCGGTTCGTCCGCTTGTGTGAGTGCGACACGGACTTGCCGAAGCCGGGCTTGCGCCCGGTGACCTGGCAGTGGGCCGACATGCGGGCTCCCTCCGGTAGGTGATGATGACAATCATTTTCGACAACGACTGTTCCAGACTGTACCGTTGCTCTTCGGTTAATGGAAATCATTGTCGAAAGGAGTTCCGGTGGCTGTTCTCGAACGCACGCCGGTCGTGCTGATCGCGGGCTTCGCGGGCCGGGCCACCGAGGGCGTGGATCATCTCGCCGCGGAGCTGGGCGAGAGCCCGGGCACGGTCGTGGTCCGGCACGAGCTGAGTGCGCTGCGTGAGGGCATCGTGCGGCGCGCGGTCCGGCAGGACGGGCAGGTGCGCACCGAGGTCCTGGAGCTGGCGCACGGCTGCGTGTCCTGCACGCTGCGCGCCGATCTGCTGCCGCTGCTGTGCCGGTTGGCCGCGCGGGATTCGGTGCGCCGCATCGTGCTCGCGCTGGATCCGGCGTTCGAGGCCGAGGCGGTCTGCCAGGCCATCGCGGACGTGGTGGTGGCCGGGATCGTGGGCCGGGTGGACGGGCCCGCGGGCCGCGACGTGCGCGTCGAAGCCGTGCTGACCTGCCTGGACACCCAGACCTGGCTGGCCGACGCCACCGGCGAGGAGACCCTCGCCGAGCGCGGCCTGGCCGCCGCCGACGACGAGCGCACGGTCGCGCAGGTGGCCGTGGGCCAGGTCGACTTCGCCGACGCCCTGGTGGCGCTCGGCCCCGCCGTCGACGCCATGGCGCAGGCCCGGCTCGCCGAGGTGCTGACCCGGCTGGTGCCCGATGCCCCCACCTGCTGGAGCGCGGACCTCGCGACCGTGCGGGCGGCCGAGATCGAGACACTGCTGGGCCGGATCCCCGCCGGTTCGCGGCGCGGCCGGATCTTCGACGCGCACGCCCCGCTGCTGCGCGGGCTGCCGCCGCTGCACACCGAGCACGGCGTCACCCTCGTCGAGTTCGCGGCGCGCCGGCCGTTCCATCCGGAACGCCTGCACGAGGCCCTGGACGTGCTGTTCGACGGCGTGGTCACCGCACGCGGGCGGATGTGGCTGGCCACCCAGCCCGAGGAGGTGGTGTGGCTGGAGTCCGCGGGCGGCGGCCTGCGGGTCGGCGGTGCCGGGCGCTGGCTGGCCGCGTTGCCGGCCGAGGAAGTGGCGCAGGCTGATCCGGCCCGGCGCGCGCTGGCGGCGCTGCGCTGGGACGAGACCTTCGGCGACCGCGACATCTCGCTGGTGATCCTGGCGCACGACGCCGATCCCGCCGACATCCGGCACGCCCTGCACTGGGCGCTGGTCGAGGACGACGAGTTGCGCCTGGTGGAACGCGCGCCCGAGCGGGTGGCGCAGTGGACCGACCCGTTCGGCACGTGGCACGAAGACCCGTGCGCGGATCCGGAATTGGATCCCGCGCAGGCCGAATCACAGAGAGGAGAAAGCAAGTGAGGCACGGAATTCATCCCGACTACCACCCCGTCGTCTTCGAGGACCAGAGCACCGGCAAGCGGTTCCTGACCCGGTCGACCGCCACCAGCGCGCGCACCGTGCAGTGGGAGGACGGCAACACCTACCCGCTGCTGGTGGTGGACGTGACCTCGGATTCGCATCCGTTCTGGACCGGGACCAGCCGCGTGCTGGACGCCCAGGGCCGGGTGGAGAAGTTCGAGCGCAAATACGGCCGCCGTACGCCGCGCGCCGGTAAGGAGAGCTGAGATGGCGGTCCCGAAGCGGCGGATGTCGCGTTCGAACACACGCAGTCGCCGGTCGCAGTGGAAGGCCACCGCACCGGACCTGGTGGAGGTCACGGTGGGTGGAACGACGTACCGAGTGCCGCGCCGTGTGGTCAAGGCGGTGCGGCTCGGCCTGCTCGATCCGAGCAGGCTCTAGACCTACCTCGCGAAACGGTTATCCGTCAGCAAATAATGACGTGGAAGCAACCTGGAGCTTTTCCGAAAGCCCAGCTAGCGGGCAGATAACCATGGGGGGAAATGCGTACTGGTAGTTGGTTTTTGGTGACCGTAAAAGTCCTAATGCAGTGATGAAATCGTGTCGTCTCACCGGTACATTCATCCGGGAGGGCGGGTTCTCTCGGGAAACTGAGAGAACCCGCTCATCGCCAATTTTGGCCCAGTCGGCTCCCCACGGCAGTGGCCGGCCCCTCGATCAGCGATAGCGGCCAGGGCCAGCGCGGCCCCTCCAAGCGCCGCACCTCCGCCACCAATTCCGCGACCTGGGCCCGCAGCGCCTCGGAATCGCTTTCCAATTCGTCGATGCGGTCCAGCGCCGCGGCCATCCCGTCCACCAGCGTCCGGTTCCGCCCCTCGGCGTCGGTGCCCAGCTGCGGCCACCCCGCCAGTCCGGGCCCGCGTAACTGCACCTGGATGTCTCGCAGCACTGCCTCTTGTTCCGGCGTCACGTCCGGCTCCTCCTGTACGAAATCCCACTGCCCGAAATCGGCGGTCTCGGCCTCGTTCACATCGCAGACCACGCCACCCACCATGGGCTGGCGCAATGTCTGGTGAATATTGCGGCGCGACTCCACATTTCCGCCCGACCAGGCGGCGGTCTGCCAGGCCCAGACCGCGTGCCCGCTGTCCAGCGCCCGGCTCAGCGGCCAATACCCGCCGTAGATACCGATATTCGCGCGGTCGAGCACAGTCGCCGCACCGTCGAGATAGGCGTTGATCGGAACCTGCTGCTGCGGTGTGGCATCGAAGTCGACGGAGAAGTAGATGGGCCGGTCCGCGCGCCCACCGCAGCGCAGCACCTGCGCCAGCCCGGCCTCGGCGTCGCGCGCGCCCGCGTCGTAGCCGTCGAGCATCCGGTCGGCCCAGGTCTCCCAGTTCGCCGCGATCGAAACGCCATGGGCCCGAAGGTCGTCCGCCTCGGCGGGGGTGAGCAGTTTGCCGGGCAGGGAAGGCCCGCCCGCGCTGAGATAGCGCACCACGAAATCGAACCCGGCCGCCCGGATAGCGGCGCCGCCCGGCCGCCCGCCCGCGTAGTCCAAGCCGAACCGCATGTCTCCCACTGTAAGTGGCGCCGACATCCGGACGCGTCGCTTCGCGTCGAATCAGCTCGGCTGGGCCAGGCCCGGCTCCTCGCCCAGGGTGGACTCGAACGGCCGGCGCAGCGGCGCCAGCAGCACCGCGGCGATCGGGATCGCCAGCACCAGCAGGCCGCCCACGAACGCCGGGTAGGCGAAGTCGAACAGCTCGATCCCGTTGGGCACCGGCACACCCGGCTCGATGTCGACCTCGATCGCGGACATGGCCAGCACCTGCGAACCGGTCACCGTCGCCCCGGCGATCAGCGCGGCGCCCACCCGGGCCCGCACCGAGTCCCGGTAGGTCAGCGTCAGCCAGAGCGCGCCGACGAACCCGACCACCGCGATCACACCGACGAAGGACAGCGGCAGCGACTCGACGGTGACCCGGCCGCGCACCCGCACCGCGTTCACACCGAGCATCACCGTGGTCACCAGGCCCAGCGCCGCGACCGCGCCACCGGCCAGCGACCGCGTGAGATGCGACCGGTTGCCGGCGATCACCAGGCCGAGCAGGCAGCCCAGCGTGGCCGGCGCCAGCGCCGCGACGATCGGGCCGAGCTGATAGCGCACCGGGCTGTCCGACACCGAGAAGCCGAGCAGCAGCACCAGACTCGCCAGCCAGAAGCCGACCCCGCCGATCGAGGCCGCGCCCACGGTCAACCAGGCCAGGCCGGTCCGGCCGGTGCTCTCCGGTGTTCCCGCGTGCCGGATGCAGATCAGGCCGATCAGCGTCCCGAGCGCCGACACCGCGAAGGCCAGGACCAGCATCCAGCTGCCCATGGCGAAGTAGTCGATCTCAGACATGCCGGCCGGTCCGCTCGAATTCCTGGGCCGTCAACCGCATCAGCGCGTACTCGGTGATCGCGGCCAGCGTCCGGCGTACCTCCTCGGCGCTGCGGGCGTCGATATCGATGATCGGCACGCCCTCCCGGATGGACAGCGCCTCGCGCACCTCGTTCAGCGGGAACCGCGGCGCACCGGGGAACCGGTTGATCGCCACCAGGAACGGCAGCTTGCGGGACTCGAAGTAGTCGACCGGGGCGAAACTGTCCTCGATCCGGCGGGTGTCCACCAGCACGACCGCGCCGATCGCGCCGCGCACCAGGTCGTCCCACATGAACCAGAACCGGCGCTGTCCCGGCGTACCGAACAGGTAGAGCACCATGTTGTTGGGCAGGATGATCCGGCCGAAGTCCATGGCCACCGTGGTGGTGGTCTTGTCCGGGGTGGCCTCCAGATCGTCCACGCCGTCGGAGGCGTCGGTCACCAGGGCCTCGGTGCGCAGCGGCACGATCTCGGAGACCGCGCCGACGAAAGTCGTCTTGCCGGCGCCGAATCCGCCCGCGATGACGATCTTGGTCGACGCGGTGCGGGCTTCGTCGAGCCCGAAAGTCTTAAAGGGCGCGGATTCCACGCAGGGTCCTCTCCATCAGGGCACGGCGCTCGTCGTAACTCGCGTCGTCGGTCAAGGTCGAATGCACGCGCAGGGAACCGGAGACCACCAGGTCACCGATCATCACCCGGACCAGGCCGAGCGGACGATCCAGTCGGCCGGCGATCTCGGCCACGGACAGTCGCTCGGTGCCCAGGTGCAGAATCTTCATCCGGACGTCGCCGACCGGCCAGTTCGGGTAGGACGGAAACGAGACCGTCTCGATCACGGCCTCCAACGGCAGATCGACGGCGGACGCGGTGCGTCCGCCGGTGAGGGCGTAGGGCCGGACCCGGCCGGGCCTGCGCGGCGACTCGCCGGTGGCGTACGGGTCGACAGGGTTGGGCACAGCCGCACTCACACAGTAGATCGAGCAGTGGCCTGGATGACCGTGCCGACCCGGTCGACGAGCAGGGCCATCTCATAGCCGATCCGGCCGATGTCGTGCTGCTTGGTGGCCAGCACCGCCAGGTGCGAGGCGGTGCCGACGCTCATCACCAGCAGGTAGCCGCGCTGCATGTCCACGATCGACTGCATCACCTTGCCGCCGTCGAACAGCTGCACCGCCCCGGCGGCCAGGCTGGCCAGTCCGGCGGTGATGGCGGCGAGCTGCTCGGCGCGTTCCTCGGGGAGATTGTCGCTGGTCGCCTGGAGTAACCCGTCCGCCGAGACCAGCACCGCGTGCGAGACACCGGGTACTTCGCGAGCGAACCGGGCGACCAGCCAGTTGAGATTGGCGTTGTTGGATTCACTCATACAAATTCCCCATGTTCGTTGTTGGCATCGGCGGCGCGCCGTCCGCTGAAGACGCCGTTCAGATGCCGGGTCAGGTTCTCGCGGATCTCTTCGGGGTTCCGGATGCCGGAATCGATGCTCGGGTCGACGCTGCCGGGAACCAGCTGGGCGCCCGGCCGCCGGATCGGCAGGCCGCCGCGGGTCCGCCCGGAGGAGGCGGGCGTGCTGGCCTCGGCCGCGGCCTGCCAGCCGGAGTCGGCGGGCGAACTCCACTGCGTGCCCGAGGAATCCGAGGCCGCGGAGTCCACCAGCCATTCCGAGACCATGCGCTGGTAGATCGGGGCCGCGCCGCCGCCGTCGTCCGGTTCGGTGGGCACCGGCTCGAAAATCGGTGGGCCGAACGTGCTCTCGGAGTCGTCGGTGACCGGGCGCAGTTGCGCGGTCGGGGCCGGATCGGCGACCGGTTCGATATGACGCGGCACGGTGTCGAGGGAGAAACGGCTCTCGTAACCGGTCGAGATCTCCGGCGCGGGTTCCGGGGTGGGCTCGGGTTCGGGGTCCGGCACGATCGGCAGCCGGCGCGGCAGACCGGAGGCGGTCAGCTGGGGCGGCGGGGGCTCGAAGGGTTCCGGATCGGGGACCGGTTGCAGGTGCGGCAGCGACCCGGCCTGCGGCAGCGGCACCACGGGCGCGGTCGGATGATCGGACTCGGGCAGCGAGACCAGCCGGGCCGGCAGATGCACCGCCGCGGTGATGCCGGTGCCGTCGTTCGTGGAGGCGGTCCGGCGCAGGCTGGCCGCGATGCCGTGCCGGGCCGAGAGATTACTGACCACGAAAAGGCCCATGCGGCGGGCAGTTTCGAAGTTGACCGCGCCGCCCGAGGCCAGGCGGTTGTTGGCGGCCTCCAGGTCCTCGTCGGACATGCCGAGCCCGCGGTCGGTGATCTCGATCAGGTAGCCGCTGTCCACGGTGCGGGCCACCCCGACCCCGACCCGGCGGTCCGGCGGGGAGTACCGCAGCGCGTTGTCGAGCAGCTCGGCGAGCAGGTGCTCGATGTCGACCGCGGCCGCGCCCGGCACGATGCCGGTGGGCACGGAACCGATCTCGGCGCGCTGATAGTCCTCGACCTGCGAGATCGCGCTCCACAGCATGTCGGCCAGGCCGACCGGTTCCAGGTGCCCGCGGCGTAGCGGCGTGCCGGCCAGCACCAGCAGGTTGTCGCCGTTGCGGCGCATCCGGGTGGCGAGGTGATCGAGCCGGAACATGCTCTGCAGCCGGGCCGGGTCCTCTTCGTTGCGCTCGAGTTCCTCGATCAGCGTCAGCTGCTGCTCGACCAGCGACTGGCTGCGCCGCGACAGCGTCTCGAACATCTTGCCGATCTGCAGCCGCAGGGCCGCGAGATTCAGGGCCTGCTCGTGCATTTCGTCGACGGCGCGGGCCAGCTGGCCGATCTCGTCGCGGCCGGTGACCCCGACCGGGGTGATCGGCGGGGGCGTGCCGCCGGAGTAGACCAGGGCCAGCTCCTCGGGGAGCCGGACGTGCGCGGTGTCGAGCACGTCGTGGCGTAGTCGCCGGATCGACATGACCAGCGCCTGCGCCACCCACAGCGCCAGCGCCAGGCCGGCCAGCAGGGTGCCGATGATGATCGAGGTGTCGCGCATCGCACTGTTGCGCGCATCGGTCAGCGCGGCGCCGAGCACCCGTTCGACCTGCCGCGCCCGGTCGGTCGCGGTCAGGTCGTAGGTGGCGATGCTGGTGCGCATCGACTCGACCAGGTCCGCCGCCCGGGACGGGTCCGCGACGGCGATCATCCGGGCCGTCGCGCCGGCCAGCAGCGGCTCGTTGAACGGTGCGTCGGTGGGCATGGCCTGCGCGTAGACCTGGATCAGCGCCACCTCCATCCCGGCTGTGGTCAGCATCTTGGCGGCCAGCTGTTCCTGCTGCTGGGCGGTGTTCTTGCCCGAGGTCATCATCCCGATGATCATCTGCTGCTGGGCGAAGGCCCGGCGCGCGACCATGATGGCGGTGACCTGCAGCATGTAGCGCTGCACGCCGTTGTAGGCCGAGGCGACGCCGTCGGAGGAGGCCATGGCCTTGTCCACATAGCCCAGCACGGTGTCCAGTTGCGCGGCCAGCTCGGGCGGCGGGGTAGCGCGCGATTTCTCGCGCAGCGCCTTGGCCCCGGTGATCGCCAGGTTCATATCCCGAATCAGATCGGGGCTGGTTTTGGGCAGGCGCATCACCTGTTCCAGGTCGGCGACCGCCCGGTCGAACCGGGTGTTGGCCTTGCCGATCCTGGGGTCGCCGGCGTCGCCGCCGATGGTATTGACCGCCGCGGCCGCGACTTCGGTCGCGGCACCGGCGAATTCGATGATCTGATGCACGGCCGCGTTGTATTCGCTGGCCAGGCGCACCTGTTCCATGCCGTCGAGGTGATTGTCGACCCGCAGCACTGCGAAGGACATGGCCAGGATCACGGGTGGGAGCAGCGCGATGGCGACCTTGCGGGCTACCGACCAATTGGAGAAAATCGCCTGCCAGGATCGCGGTGCAGCTTCCATCCCGCCTCTATCCTCAGCTCTCTCGATATGTCCCCCGGCTTGCGCTCGGCACCGGTGCCTGTCCATAACCAACCAGAGGTCTTGCTAAATGGCACGTGAAACATACCGTGTCCGGTGACAAGCGGCAATTGAAACCGAGAGCCCACATCTTCCAGCAATCGCGCACGGGGAGAGCGCTTTTCGCTCTCCGGTAGCGGGGCGTTCGGACTCGCGCATGGAATTCGAACGGGGCGCAGTTCAGCTCCGAATTCGAATGTTGCTGGATGATGTCCAATGCGCTCCGGCGTGTCGCGACCGCCCCTCTCAGTGCACTCTCAGTCGTTAGGGCCAAACTGGTCGCATGCGCATTCTGGTAGTCGACGACGATCGCGCCGTCCGGGAATCGCTGCGCCGGTCACTGACCTTCAACGGCTATACCGTCGACCTCGCGGTGGACGGTGTCGACGCCTTGGAGAAGGTCACCGCGCAGCGGCCCGATGCCCTCGTCCTCGACGTGATGATGCCGCGCATGGATGGCCTGGAGGTTTGCCGCCGTCTGCGCAGCACCGGCGACGACCTGCCGATTCTGGTTCTGACAGCCCGCGATTCGGTCTCCGAGCGGGTCTCGGGCCTGGACGCGGGCGCCGACGACTATCTGCCCAAGCCGTTCGCGCTGGAAGAGTTGCTGGCCCGCCTGCGCGCCCTGCTGCGCCGCCGCGCCACCGACACCGAGGAAGCCTCCGAGGCGATGCGGTTCGCCGACCTGTCGCTGGACCCGGTGACCCGGGAGGTGTGGCGGGAGAACCGCTCGATCAGCCTGACCCGCACCGAGTTCTCCCTGCTCGAGATGCTGATGGCCAACCCGCGCCGGGTGCTGACCCGCAGCCGCATCCTCGAGGAGGTGTGGGGCTACGACTTCCCGACCTCGGGCAACGCGCTCGAGGTCTACATCGGCTACCTGCGTCGCAAGACCGAGGCCGAGGGGGAGCCGCGGCTGATCCACACCGTGCGCGGCGTCGGCTACGTGCTGCGCGAGACCCCTCCGTAGGCCGGGAGACATGGCACGAAGTATTCCCCGGCGGCCGGTGGTCGCCACGCTCGGTCCGCGCCCGCACGACTCGGATATGCGGCCGCCGATGCCGCTGACCCGATCGGTGTCGCTGCGCTGGCGGGTGACGTTGCTCGCCGCCTCGGTGGTGGCGATCGCGGTCGCGGTCACCTCCATCGCGGCGTACGCGATGGTCGAGCGCTCGCTCTATAACGACGTCGACTCGCAGCTGAAGGCGCGCGCCGAGACGATGATCACCAACAACTTCGAGAATCTCGGCTTCCAGTCCATCGTGCTGGCCGGGCTGTTCTCCAATGATGTCGGCGTGGCACTGATTTTCGCCGACCACAAGCCGTATATGCCGCCGCAGCAGACGATTCCGCCGGTCGGCAGTCAGGAACTCGCGGTCGCCGACGGCAAGATCCACTCCTCGCTGCGCACCGTGCACAACCAGCGGGTGCTGGCCATGCCGACGAATTCCGGCGCGACGCTGATCATTTCGCAGCGTCTGGAGCCCACCCGGGAGGTGCTCGACCGGCTGGCCTGGCTGCTGTTCGTGGTCGGCGGCTGCGGGGTCGTGCTGGCCGCCGCGGCCGGCACCGCGGTGGGCCGCACCGGTTTACGGCCGATCGGCCGGCTCACCTCGGCCACCGAGCGGATCGCCCGCACCGACGACCTGACCCCGATTCCGGTCACCGGCGACGACGAATTGGCCCGGCTCACCGAGAGTTTCAACACCATGCTGCGCGCCCTCGCGGAGTCCCGGGACCGGCAGCGCCGCCTGGTCGCCGACGCCGGGCACGAACTCAAGACGCCGCTCACCTCGCTGCGCACCAACATGGAGTTGCTGATCGCCTCCAGCCGCCCGGGTGCGCCGAGCATTCCCGAGGAGGACATGGCCGAGCTGCGCGCCGACGTGGTCGCCCAGATCGAGGAGCTGTCCCAGCTCGTCGGCGACCTGGTCGATCTGGCCCGCGAGGACGCCCCCGAGACCGTCTACGACCGGATCGACCTCGGCGAGGTCACCGAGCGCGCCCTGGAACGCGCACGGCGCCGCCGCGGCTCCATCGAGTTCGTGGCCGAGCTGCGCCCGTGGTTCATCTACGGCTACGAGGCGGGCCTGGAACGGGCCGTGCTCAATGTCCTCGACAACGCCGCGAAATGGAGTCCGGCCGGCGCGCAGGTGCATGTCGCGATGCGCGAGACCGGTCGCGGATTACTCGAACTGTCCGTCGACGACGCCGGTCACGGAATTCCGGTGGGTGAGCGCGAACTGGTTTTCGAGCGCTTCTACCGGACCACCGCGGCGCGCTCCATGCCCGGGTCCGGCCTCGGTTTGGCCATCGTCAAACAGGTGGTGACCAAACACGGCGGCACCATCACCATCGACACTTCCGACCGGGGCGGCGCCCTGATCCGTATTGTGTTACCTGGTGAGGGCGTTGCGCCCGGCGTGCTGCCCGAAATGGACGACGCCGCGGCCACCCGCCCGGAAAACTGAAAGCAGGGTCAAAGCAGGATCTCAGTCCGCTCTTATCCGTCGCCGCCAAGGTAGGTCGCAGACGCTAGGGAGAAACGAGAAGCCATGACCGAGGAATTCCAAGAACGCCGAGGTGGCCCGGAAAAGACGGGCCCGCAGGCGGCCACCGGTGGTCCGCATCCGACCGAGCAGATGCCCGCCGCGCATCCTGAGAATTCGGGTCAGGCCGTCTGGGACAACCCCGCCCCGACCTATTCGCAGGCCGGGCCGTATTCTACCGGGCCATATTCCACCGGCCCGCATTCGACGCCGCATTACCAGGGCCACCCATTCCCGGGCCCGGAATCCGGCCCGGAATACGCGATGCCCGGATATGCGGCTCCGTCCTACCCGCCGCACCCCGGCGCCCCGTACGGCGCGCCACCGCAGCCGCCGGCGCGCAAGCCGATCCGGACCGGCCTGTTGGCGGGCGCGGTGGCGCTGGCCCTGGTGAGCGGCGGCATCGGCGGCGTGGTCGGGGCGGCCGTCACCGATCGCGACGCCTCCGGCACATCGGTCACCAACGCGCTGGACGCACCGCGCCCGAACAAGGCCAAGGACGTGGCCAACGCGCCCGCCGGCTCCACGCAGGCGGTGGCGCAGAAGGTGCTGCCCAGCGTGGTGATGATCAAGGTCGCCAGCGACCGCGCCGAGGGTGAGGGCTCGGGCGTGATCCTCTCCTCCGACGGCCTGATCCTGACCAACAACCACGTGGCCGCCGGCGCCGGGACGAGCGCCAAGATGCAGGTCGTCTTCAACGACGGCAGCACCGCGCCCGCCACCATCGTCGGCACCGACCCGGTCTCGGACCTCGCGGTGATCAAGGCCGAGAAGACCGGCCTGACCCCGATCGAATTCGGCGACTCCGGGGACGTGCAGGTCGGGCAGCCGGCCATCGCCATCGGTTCCCCGCTGGGCCTGGCCGGCACCGTCACCACGGGCATCGTGTCCGCGCTGAACCGGCCGGTGTCCACCAGCGGCGAAGGCGCGCAGAGCCCGAACACGCCGAACCCGGTGATCGACGCGATCCAGACCGACGCCGCCATCAATCCCGGCAACTCCGGTGGCGCGCTGGTGGATTCGAGCGGCAAGCTGATCGGCATCAACACCGCCATCGCCAGCCTCGGCGCCGGCGAGACGAGCGGCCAGCAGACCGGTTCCATCGGCCTCGGCTTCGCCATCCCGGTCGATCAGGCCCGCCGGGTCGCCGACCAGCTGGTCAAGACCGGGCACGCCACCTACGCGCAGATCGGCATCAAGCTGCGCCCGGAGGGCGACCGCGCGCTGGTCCTGGAGTCCACCCCGGACGGCCCGGCCGCCAAGGCCGGCATCCCCGCGGGCGCGGTCATCACCAAGATCGACGACCGGCCCATCGACTCCGGCAACTCGCTCATCGCCGCGGTCCGCTCGTACCAGCCCGGGGACAAGGTGAAGGTCACCTATACCGATGAGCAGGGCAACAATTCGAAGACCGTCGAGGTCACGCTCAGCGGCGCGCCCGCGTAGGGCCGGAAGGAAATGTTGATGTCTGGTTCGCACCTCAGTGCTGTTGCCAACTCAGCCGTCGAGCCGGGGGCGGCAGGCGCTACGGTTAGCAGCATGGAAATCGATGCTCCTGTGGCGGGGCGTGCACTGGTGGTGGTCGTCGACGATCGAACGGCGCATGGAGGTGTGGATTCACTCGGACCGCTGGTCACCGAGCTGCTCACCGAGGCGGGTTTCCTAGTCGACGCATCGGTGTCGGTCCAGGCCGACGAGGTGGAGATCCGTAATGCGTTGAACACCGCGGTGATCGGCGGCGTCGACCTGGTGATCTCGGTCGGCGGCACCGGTATGTCGCCGCGCGATGTCACCCCCGAGGCCACCTCCCAGGTGCTGGACCGGGAACTGCTCGGCATCACCGAGGCGCTGCGCGCCTCGGGCCGGGTGGCCGGCTCGCTGGACGCGGGTCTGTCGCGCGGTCTGGCCGGCATCTCCGGCAGCACGCTGGTGGTGAACCTGCCCGGCACCCGCGCCGCGGTCCGCGATGGCATGGCAACCCTCGGTCCGCTCGCCAGCAAGGCGATCGGCGAGCTCTCCGGACTGGCCGAATAATCAGCGCCACAGGTTCTTCCGACGACTCTCGCCCGGCGCACCGCCGGGCGAGAGACGCCGCGCGTCTGGCCGAGATCTTCGGCGACGCCCTGCCCGACACCACCCGCGACGAACGCGGTGACGATTCCGACGGTCCGGCTTCGGCCGATGATTGGCTGCGCTCCCAGGTGCCTCCGCACCACGGTTGAGCTTTATCTACGGCCACACTCCGTATTACCGGCGAATAAATAGCCGTGTCACCCTCACCGTTTTTGTTTTTCGGCTGTGATCCAACGCATTTCGTTACGGATCTGACTCGTATCCGCGAATGGCCTTGGTGCGCCGCGTACCGTCTATCAATTCGTTCGGGGACCCTTCCCTGCTGTATCTATGCACGTCAAGCGATATGGCTATGATTGACTATGTGATCTACATCACATTGTTCTTTACCAAAGCCCGCGTTGCCACACAGTTACCTACGGTTTAATCTTCGCCGAGAGCCACCCAACAATGGACCACACAGGCCCGGGTACGTCACGAACGTTGCCGACCCGGCGGAACCAGGGCTCGGTTCCGTTGCCAGCTGAGGCCGTTGCGCCGAAATTACGGCCGGTTACATACCGGCAACAAAGGGGCGACAAACTGAGCTGGGCCTGAGAGTGCCATCCAGCCTCGATGGTCGAGGTTGACTGTTAGAACCTGATGAGGGGAAGTATGAGCGAGAACCGCACCAACGGTTTGCGTCGCAGTGCCGGTGCCGCGGGCGCCGTTACCGCCGCCGCAGCCGTTGCCATGGGTCTGTTTTCGACCGGTGCCGCCAATGCCGATGTCTTCGTACCGTTGCCGGACGGTCAGAAGGTCGGCTCGGGTGTGACCATTACCCGAACTGGTGAGCACGCCGTCGTTTCGCCTTCGCTGGCTGCCAACGGCGCCGGCCGTGTCGTCTGGGTCTCGGGCAACGCGACCGCCGACGTCACCGCTACGCCGGAAGGCACTGCCGGACCGTGGAACGGTCCGAAGAACGACCCGGGCACCAACAACTCCTCGACGCACGGCCTGTCGCAGATCAACACCGGTTACATCATCGGCTGCCAGGTCTCCATCGGCGACGACGCGATCGGCCTCAACGGCGGCTTCAGTGTCGGCCTGCAGAGCGGCTCCGTGTCCGGCGGCTTCAGCCTGGACCTGGGTCCCGGCGAGGTCAAGTTCGTCATGGTCGAGCTGAAGGACATCCCGAAGGCGGGCGTCTACTCGGTGGAATACCAGGACGTCGAGATGCAGATCCAGGGCTGCGCCGGCTACGCCCAGGCGCGTTCCTACACCGTGGTCGAGATCATCGGCGACCACTACTCGAAGACCACCCTGTACGGCCAGCCGTTCAGCATCGGCTGATCGCCCGTCTTCGAATCGTCGAAATCTCTTCTCGCCGAACAAACTTCAAACCCCTGAGGGAAAAAACATGATCAACCGTAAGAACCTGGCGAAGGTTGCCGGTGTAGGTGCCGCCGCCACCATCGCCATGGGCCTCTTCTCCACCGGAGCTGCCAACGCTGATACTTTCGTGGCGCTGCCGGGTGGCGAAATGACCAAGACCCTGTCCGACGGCACCGTGGTGACCGTCAAGCTGGTCGGTGAATCGGCCAACATCAACCCGTCCCTGGGTTCCACTCCGCTGCACCGTAACTCGTGGGTCTCCGGCACCGCGGTCGTCGAGCTCTCGGGCTCCGGCGCCGTCGGCGGCAAGATCTACCCGGGCTACGTCGTGGGTTGCCAGGTCAACATCGCCGGTGGCGGTGTCTCGGCCGACGCCAGCGTCGAGGCCGCCGGTAGCGGCGACCAGGTCGACGTCTCGCCCAGCGGTGGCGGTGGCGGCAGCCTGACGCTCGGCCCCGGCCAGGCGACCTCGTTCTACGTCCTCGACCGTGAGGTCGCCGACGATTACGGCAACGAGGATCACTCCACCAACAACCGGTTCAAGGGCACCAACGGCTCGGTGTCCTGGGCGGATTCGACCATCGGCCTGAGTGGCTGTGGCGGCTACGCGCAGGCTCGTGCCTTCGTGCGCGTCAAGGTCGAGACCGACAACGTGATGTCGTACGTGGTGCTCTGGGGCCAGCCCTTCAGCCTCGGCTGATCTGGTTCGCCAGTCACAAAACCCGAACGGGCCCGTCGCTTTCGCGGCGGGCCCGTTCTTTTGTGTGGTCAGACCTCGCGGATCGTGGTGGTGCCGGTGCTGGGGCTTGCGGACGTCGCGGGGACCACGGCTTCGGTGCCGGTGCCGGTGCCGGTGTCGGTGGCGCGCTCGGCGGCCAGCAGGTCGCGGATCTCGGTCAGCAGCGCGATCTCGGTGGCGGCGGCCTGCTTGGAGCCGAAGCGCGCCATGATCCGGTTCGCCGGAGTCACCAGGACGAAGTAGAGCACCGCCGCGATCAGCAGGAAGTCGATGACCGCACCCACGATGCTGCCGAGCTGGATGAAGGTGGCGGGCTTGCCGGACACGATCTCGAAACCCCAGCCGAGTTCATTGGTGCCGCCGAAGACCGCGAGCAGCGGTTTGACGATGCCGTCGGTGAAAGCGCTCACAATCGCGGTGAAGGCGGTGCCGATGACGACCGCGACAGCCAGATCGAGGACGTTGCCGCGGAAGATGAAGTCTTTGAATCCCTTGAGCATGGCCGAGTCTCTCCTGTTCGGATTTAGCTGTTCGGCTGCGCGGAGCCGCGAGCAAAGAGCCGATGCTAACGGATTCAATGAAAAACGACAGTGAGAGCGGTGCGCAGGGAGGCCGCGGCGACGGCCAGCGCGGGCTCGGCGCCCAGCGCGACGAGCACCACCGGCTCCGCCTGCCCCCGCCGATCGGCCGGGCGGGAGACGAGCACCACGGCGGCATCGCGGGCCAGCGTGCGGGCCGGCCGGTCGCCGCCCTCCTCGGCGCCCACCACGTCCACCCGATCACCGGCGTGCAGGATCTCGGCGACGGCGTTGTCGGCGAGACGGATCGGGACGATGCGGGCATCCGGGGCGCCGGCGGCGGCGGCCGCCAGCCGCGGGCCGAGGACGCGCAGATCGGTGAAGACCTCACCGGCCCGCATCGCGCCGGTCAGCGTGGCGCCGAGCAAGGGCGCGGTGTCGCGGGCCGCGCCGGCGGGGAGGGAACCGGCGGCCTGGGTGACGGTGCGGAGATCACCGGCGGCCAAGAGGCGGCCGGGCGGTAGATCGTGTGCGGCCACGACCACGGGCGCGGAGTGGGTGTCCGGATCGCCGCGCAGAAACAGCACCGCCGCCAGCACGGTGAGTGCGGCGGCGAGCAGTCTGCGGACCAGCAGCAGGTCGGCCCAGGGCGGCCGGTGGTCGAGAACCGTGCGCAACGGGTTGTCCCGGCCGAGAGCGGTGCGCGAAGTCATGGCCGGAGCCTAGGGTCGCGGGTAGCGCGCCACGCCCGGGAAAAGCCCTGCCTGTGGAGAACCGGCGAGCTGTGGATAACTCAGCTGGCGGCGGCCGCGGTGCTGGTGGACGAGGTGCTGGTGGAACCGGTGCCGGAGCTGGTGCCGCTCGACGGTGCCGATTCCGTGCTCTTGGTGCTCGACCCGTTGTCCGACTTCGCGGGCTCGCTCGCGGTGGCCGAGCCGCCGCGGCTGTCGGTGCGGTAGAAACCGCTGCCCTTGAAGACGATGCCGACCGAGTTGAACAGCTTGCGCAGCTTGCCCGAGCACTCGGGGCACACGGTCAGCGCGTCGTCGCTGAAGGACTGAACGATGTCGAAGCGGTTGTCACACTGGGTGCACGCGTACGAATAAGTTGGCACAGGATCCTCCGCTGGTCTCGTCGAATTGGCACTCTACAGGCGACAGTGCCAACACCGCCAATCCTGGATTCATTCCACGGTACCCAGTCGCCGCAACCCGCCCCGGGGTGTCAGCGCCCAGCCCATGCGCAGGTCATGCGGCTCCTCGGGCAGAAAAGCGACGAGTTCGTCGTCGCGCACCACGGCCGTCCGGCGAGCTTCGGGGCGGGCCGCGGCCAGCGTCCGGTCGTAATATCCAGCGCCACGCCCGAGCCGGACACCGCGCAGATCCACCGCGAGCGCGGGCACCAGGATCAGCTCGGCCAGGCCGACGGCCTCGGGCCCCAGCACCTCGCCCGTCGGCTCCAGCAGACCGAAACGCGCGGGGCGCAAGCTGTCCGGGCCGGTGTACTCGGCCCATTCCAGCGGCCCGGGCGGCCCGGTGACCGGGAGCAGAACGCGTGCGCCGCCGACGCACAAAGCGTCGAGCAGCTCCAGCGAGCCCGGCTCGCCACCCACCGGTACGTACGCGCAGACCCAGCCGGAAACCCCCAGTTTGCCTGCGGTTTCCGCGAGTAGGCGAGCCTCCTCGGCATGGTCCGCCGGGGATTGGGAACTCCGGTGCCTGAGAATTTCGGAGCGCCATGCATGTTTATCTGCCTTATCGGGCATCTCCATGATGATCACCATATGCTCACCGGCGAATGCCCCACCGCCGCCCAACGGCGCTGGGGCGATGTGATGGATGGATAGGGTATGCCCATGACAGCGAATACGGCACAATCCGCAGACGGCGTGGTGTCGTGCTTCCGCACGGCCGTGGTGCCCGCGGCCGGACTGGGGACGCGGTTCCTGCCCGCCACCAAGACGGTGCCCAAGGAATTGCTGCCGGTGGTGGACACCCCGGGCATCGAACTGGTCGCCGTCGAAGCCGCCGACTCCGGCGCCGAACGCCTGGTGATCGTGACCTCACCCGGCAAGGACGGCGTGGTCGCGCACTTCGTCGAGGACCTCGTGCTGGAGAGCACGCTCGCCGAGCGGGGCAAGTTCCAGCTGCTGGAGAAGGTGCGCAAGGCGCCCGGCCTGCTGGACGTGGTCTCGGTGATCCAGGAGGAGCCGCTGGGCCTCGGGCACGCGGTCGCGCAGGCCGAGAGCGTGCTCGACGACGACGAGGACGCCATCGCGGTCCTGCTGCCCGACGACCTGGTGCAGCCCTGCGGTGTGCTCGACGTCATGAGCCGGGTGCGGCGTAAACGCGGCGGCAGCGTCTTATGCGCGATCGATGTACCCAAGGATCAGGTCAGCGCCTACGGCGTCTTCGACGTGGCGACCGTGCCGGACGCGGTGAATCCGAACGTGCTGCGCGTCAACGGAATGGTGGAGAAGCCCGCCCTCGAGGACGCGCCCTCCACCTACGCGGCCGCCGGCCGATACCTCTTGGACCGCGCCATCTTCGACGCGCTGCGCCGGATCGAGCCGGGCGCCGGCGGTGAACTGCAACTCACCGACGCCATCGCGCTGCTCATCGCCGAGGGGCATCCGGTGCATGTCGTGGTGCACCGCGGGTCGCGCCACGATCTGGGCAACCCGGGCGGTTACCTGCGCGCCGCGGTCGATTTCGCTTTGGAACGTGAGGAATACGGCCCCGCGCTGCGCGAGTGGCTGGAGGAAAGGCTGAGTGCGGACTGGGATCCGCAGCTGACGCCCTACGACTAGGAGCCGATCCTGGCATTTGGCCGGGACGACGCGCTAGTGCTCGTCGGTTTCGCTGTCGGCGCGTGGGTCGGGTACGAATGAGAGTTCACCTGTCCGCGCGCCGCACTGCTTTCCCGAGGACGGCGGTGACACCATCAGTGGTGCGCGGCGGAATCGCCAGTGGGACGCCAGATCAGGGAAGGGCTCGATGCGCTCGGTTGAGGATCAGCAGATCAAGGTGACCGCGGCGGCGGTCGCACCCCGGCCGGTCCGGGTCGCGATCTCCGAGGCCCAAGGCCTGCTGTGCGCCGAAGACGTGGTCACCGAGCGGCCGCTGCCCGGCTTCGACCAGGCCGCGATCGACGGCTACGCGGTGCGCAGCGTCGACGTCGCGGCCGCCGGCACCGACATTCGCAGCGAGGACGGCGAACTCGTCGACCTGACGCTGCCGGTGGTCGGCGAGGTGGTCGCGGGTTCGCGCCAGCCGATCCGGCTGCAACCACGCCAGACCGTGCGCGTGGACACCGGCGCCCCGCTGCCGACCCTCGCGGATGCCGTTCTGCCCCTGGACTTCACCGACGGCGGCCGGGCCCGGATCAAGGTCTACGAGACGGTGCGCTCGGGTGACTACGTGCGCCGGATCGGTGACGACGTGCAGCCCGGCGACGTCGCGGTGCGGGCGGGCACCATCATCGGGCCCGCGCAGGTGGGTCTGCTCGCCGCGGTCGGTCAGGACAAGGTGCTGGTGCATCCGCGGCCGCGGCTGTCGGTCATCTCGGTGGGCGGCGAGCTCATCGACATCGATCGCACGCCCGGCCCGGGCCAGGTCTACGACGTGAACTCCTACGCGCTGGCCGCGGCCGCGCGCGACGCGGGCGCCGATGTCAACCGGGTCGGCATCGTCAGCACCGATCCGAGTCAGCTGCGCGACGTGGTCGAAGGTCAGCTGGTGCGCTCGGAGGTCGTGGTGATCGCGGGCGCGGTCGGCGGCTGGGCCTCCGAGCAGGTCCGGGAGGCGCTCGAGGGCCTCGGCGAACTGGAGATCGATCGGGTGGCGATGCACCCCGGTTCCGTGCAGGGTTTCGGCCGGCTCGGCCGCGACGAGGTCCCGACCTTCCTACTACCGTCCAATCCGGTTGGCGCGCTGGTAGTTTTCGAGGTCATGGTACGACCGCTGATCCGGATCGCGCTGGGGCGCAGGCACCCCATGCGCCGCATCATCCGGGCTCGCACGATCACGCCCATCTCCTCGATGGCGGGACGCAAGGGGTACCTGCGCGCGCAGCTGATGCGCGACGAGACCACCGGCGATTACCTCGTGCAGCCGCTCGGCGGCGCGGCCGGGTCCTCCTCGCACCTGCTCGCCACCCTGGCCGAGGCGAACAGTTTGATCATGATCGACCCGGACGACACCGAAATCAGGACCGGTGACGAGGTCCGGGTCGCGTTTCTCGCACAGCGCGGCTGATAAGTCGGGGAGCTGATGGAGTCGATGAACGTTTTCCGGGTCACGCAGCATCCGGGGTGGCCCGCGCGATTGGGCCCGGTGCGGTGCGCGGCCGGCCTGGTGACCCTGCGGCCGGTGCGATTGCGGGACGCGGCGGCCTGGAGCCGGATCCGGTTGCGCGACCGCGATCATCTCGAGCCCTGGGAGCCGACCGGCCGAGGCGCCTGGGAGGCGCGCAATCACGCGTCGAACTGGCCGTCGCTGTGGTCCAGCCTGAAGGCCGAAGCGCGCCGCGGGGCGATGATCCCGCTGGTGATCGAGGTCGACGGCACCTTCAGCGGGCAGCTCACGGTCGGCAATATCGTGCGCGGGGCCCTGCGCTCGGCCTGGATCGGCTACTGGGTCACCAAGGAGCTCAGCGGCCAGGGCGTGGCGACGGCGGCACTCGGGCTCGGGCTCGATCACTGCTTCGGGCCGGTCGGCCTGCACCGGGTGGAAGCCACCGTGCGGCCCGAGAACCTGGCCAGCCAGGCCGTATTGCGCAATGCCGGATTCCGGGAAGAGGGTCTGCTGCGCAAATATCTCGACGTCGACGGCGCCTGGCGCGACCACATGCTGGTCGGTATGACGGTCGAGGAAGTCATGGGCACGGTGGTCGATCGGCTGGTGCGCGACGGCCGGGTCTTCCTGCCCTGAAACAGAACTCGCAGCCTCGGTAACCGCACAAGATATCCCCGCGATGCGCCGATATCGGTGAGAAACGCGCGAAACTGGCGATTCTTGTGACAGATGTGGCGGATGTGCACGGCGCGCCTGCCGGATGTTGATGCGTCCCCGAATTAACCTACGGACGTCAGTGGTGCGCCCTGCGCCAACGGAACCAGCCGGGACGGGAGGTGTGAAAAGGGAAGATGCCGAATTCGATTCTGTGGATCGGGTTGGTGGTGCTGTGGGTCTTCGTGCTGTTTCCGATTCTCGCCGACCGGCACCCCAGAATCCGGCAGACCACCGACGCGGCCCTGGCCACCAGAGTGCTGCACCGCGGCGGCTCGAAACTGGCCACCAGAGTGCTGCATCGCGGCGGCGCCAAACGGCGCGCGAAAGCCGACCCCGACCGACCGAGCCGTGCGCACAGAAAGTCCTTTCCCAGCGATGATGCGGAGCACCGGATGAACCCGGCCGAACAAGTCACCGACCCTGAGGACGATTTGGCCGGTGCCACCCCAGAACTCGAGGCAGGTCCGAGCGCGACCGCCGAAACCGCCGAAACCGCGATGGAATCCGGCGACGAGCCGATCGAGGCCGACGACGCGGAATTGGTCTACGAGGAAGCCGAATTCGACCAGAGCGCGGAAGAATTCGACACCGAGGCCGACATAACCGCCGGAACCGCTGCGGACAGCGCGGATTCGGCCGATGATGACGACGTGGCAGAAGCGCACGCCGAACCGGAGACGGCTGCCATGCCGTCTGCCCGGGTGCCCGCCCGTCTCGAGGATTTCGAATACGACACCGAAGACCCGGATTTCGTCCCGAACCGGCGCGGCCGCGGTGGATTCGACCCGGAAGCCGACGCCATCGCCCGCGCCGCTCGCTACACCTTCCGCCAGCGCGCCGTCCTCGGCCTCCTGCTGGGCACCATCGCCACCGGCGCCATGGGCATGGTGCTCAGCCCCGTCTGCTGGTGGCTGTCGGGCCTGTGCGCCGTCGTGCTCGGCACCTACCTCGGCTACCTACGCAAGCAGGTCCGGATCGAAGAGGACATCCGCCGCCGCCGCGCCGCCCGCCACACCCGCGCCCAGCAGCACGGCGACGACCTGCCCGCCGAAGAAGAAGACTCCCGCGAAGCCGAGGCCCGCGCCCGCCGCCGCACGATCGACCGCGAGACCGCCCGCGCCCTCCGCCGCCGCTCCACCCTGCTCGAAGCCGACGACGAAGACCCCATGTTCGAACACCTGGAGACCTTCGATCCGGCCACCGCCCGCGCCCTGCGCGACCGCCACGGCGCCGGCGACTACCGCCGCGCCGCAGGCGAATAAATCCCAGCTCAACCGTGCGATTCGGTTTCTCGGGTGCATGCCTGATACAGTGTTCCAGCGCGGTTCCCCCGGGAATCGCACGGGGCTATAGCGCAGTTGGTAGCGCGTCTCGTTCGCATCGAGAAGGTCAGGGGTTCGATTCCCCTTAGCTCCACTCCACTCGTCAGAGGCCCATGCTCATACAGAGCATGGGCCTTTCTCGTTTCGTCATTATTTGTGGGGGCGGAGCCCCCACACCCCGCGCGGGGGGGGGGGGGGGCCCCGGCCCCCCCCCCGGGAAAACAAGAGACAAGGGGGGGGGGGTTGTGG
>NZ_JBFAHT010000007.1:0-165115 GCF_040654295.1 Nocardia sp. NPDC050712 | reverse complement strand
AAGAATAAACTAGAGTCCGAAAACCTAGCAAAGCCAAACACCAGCAAAAGTTTGCTGATATTTCAATGTCCAACCATCCCAACCGGGGGGTATGAGATGGCTGGCACCAATAAATTATTGGCACTGACATTCATCGACACACTATTGAGTTCTCAAAGAACACACGCACACCCTTAAGAACCGGTATTTAACCGGGACCTCGGTGATGGCAACTGTTCCAGCCTAAGGCATGCTCCCGACAGTGTCAAATCTCTGCTGGGTCATGCAATCTGGCGTGTCAGGCGCTCCTCGTCCTACCTCGTTTCCCTGGCCTCTCGGCTCCGGGTCGGTGTCCGTGTCGCTCTGACTCGACATAAGTTACGCGGCGGGGAACGCAAGGTCAAATCGGCACTACACGCATGTAATTCCGCAGGTCAGGGGCTATGCAAGCCGGTCGAAAGCGGGCTTGGGCCACATTTCTGTGACCCAAGCCACGTCGAGGTCAGTGCTCCGCGCGCCGCGCGCCGGCCAGATTCTTCTTCCCCCGGCGCAGCACCAGCCACCGTCCGTGCAGGTAGTCGGCGTCGGCGGGGGTCCATTCCAGGTCGGAGATCTTCTCGTTGTTCACGTAGGCGCCGCCCTCGTTCACCGCGCGCCGCGCCGCACCTCGACTCTCGGCCAGGCCGCTGGCCACCAGCAGATCGACGATCGTCTCCTGCGGTCGCACCTCGGCGACCGCGCCGTCGACCGCCGCCTCGCGCAACGCGGCGCCCAGCGTCGGCTCGTCCAGCTCGCGCAACTCACCCCGGCCGAACAGCGCCTGGCTGGCCAGCTGCACGGACTCGGTGTTCTGCGCGCCGTGCACCAGCGTCGTCATCTCGGCGGCCAAGCGGCGCTGCGCTTCTCGCGCGTGCGGGCGTTCGGCCGTCGCCGTTTCCAGCTCGGCCAGCTCCGCCCGGGACAGGAAGGTGAACCAGCGCAGGTAGCGCACCACATCGGCGTCGGCGGTGTTCACGAAGTACTGGTACCAGGCGTAGGGGCTGGTCATTTCCGGATCCAGCCACAGACTGCCGCCGCCGGTGGACTTGCCGAACTTCTTGCCGTCGGCCGAGGTGACCAGCGGAACGGTCAGCGCGTGCACCGCCGCCCCGTCGACGCGGCGGTTCAGCTCGACGCCGGCGATGATGTTGCCCCACTGGTCGGAGCCGCCGACCTGCAGCGTGCAGTCGTAGTTGCGGCGCAGCTGCAGGTAGTCGTTGGCCTGCAACAGCATGTAGCTGAACTCGGTGTAGGACATGCCGTCGCCGTCGAGGCGGCGTTTGACGGTGTCGCGCGCCAGCATCACGTTGACCGAGAAATGCTTGCCGACATCGCGCAGGAAGTCGACCGTCGACAGCGGACCGGTCCAGTCCATGTTGTTGGCGATGATCGCGCCGGTGGCGGACTCGTCGAGGTCGACGAAACGCTCCAGCTGCGAGCGGATCCGCCCGGCCCACTCGGCGACGGTGTCGGTCGAGTTCATGGAACGCTCGCCGACATCGCGCGGATCACCGATCAGGCCGGTGGCGCCACCGGCGAGCACGACCGGGCGGTGGCCGGCGCGCTGGAAACGCTTGAGCGCGAGCAACGGCACCAGGTGTCCGGCGTGCAGGCTGGCGGCGGTCGGATCGAAACCGGCATAGAGGGTGAGCCGACCGGCCGCGAGGGCCGCGCGCAGGGCGTCCAGGTCGGTGGACTGCGCGATCAGCCCGCGCCAGGTCAGTTCCTCGATGATGTCGCCAGTTGTTTCGCTCACGCCCTCGTATCTTTCCGTACGTCCGTCCCGCACCCATGCGCAGGTCCCGGCCTGAATTGTCCGGCAGGCGCGGACCGCGGGCCAGCGAATTACGGCGACGGCCACCTGGTGCGGCGCCCGAGCCGGGGCGCCGCGGACCAGATGGCCGCCGGATCGATCACCGCCAACCCGACAGTGATCGATCCCGGAAAGCACGACGCGGCGATCGGTGCGGGGCACCGATCGCCGGTCGTGCTTCAGGACTTCGTCATCGCTTCAGCGTCGCGCGCAGGTCGGCCAGGGTGCCGCGGCGCTCGTAGGCGATCCAGGCGAAGATCGCGGCCAGCACCAGCGGGAAGATCGCCATCTCGGGCGCGTCGGCGATGAAGGCCTGGGTCGCGGCGGCGAGCACCGTGACGATGGTCAGGCCGCCGGCGGCCAGGGCGCTCAGGCGCGGCACCAGCAGGCCGATGCCGCCGGCCACCTCGACGACGCCGATGAAGATCAGCAGCCCGAGCGGGATGGTCAGGTTCGCCGGGGCGTTGTCCATCAGCGACTGCGGCATAACGAGTTTCGGGCCGCCGGAGGCGATGATGAAGAACAGGCCGAGCACGATCTGCAGGGTCCACACGACGCGATTGCGGATCTTGCCGGGACGGTAGGTGTCGGTGGCAGCGGGAGCGAAACCGGCGGCGGCGTTGGTGGTCATGATGATCTTCCTTCTGGTTGTGCGCGCTGGGTTGGTAGCGCGGTCAACAGATAAGACGGGGCCGCTCGGAAAAAATCATCGTCCGGTTCGAGAAATTTTTCGGCTACCCGGATTTGGCCGCGCGCGGGCTGCGGCGGTACACCGAAACCGCTGGTGAGGACGATATCCAGAAGCGCCACGCCAGATCCGCGGCGGTGCTGACGCCGACCCGGGGGCCGCTGGCGATGTCGGCCGGGTCCAGCGCGGGGTTCAGCTCCAGCCGGATGACCGAGTCCGGCGCGAACAGCTCCGTCCCGTAGTCGCCCAGGGTGATTCCGAGCGCGCTGCCGAGATTGCCCGGCCCCCTGGCCAAGTCGGCTCCGGTGCGCGCGGTCGGCCGGCGTTCGCGGGCCTGGTCCAGCCCCGCGATCACCTCGCCGGAGCGCAGCAGCACCGCGCTCGCCGTCCCGTCCGGGCCGCTGGTGACGTTCACACATTTGTGCATGCCGTAGCTGAGGTAGACGTAGAGCACCCCGGCCGGCCCGAACATCGCCGCGTTGCGCTTGGTCCGCCCGCGCCCGGAATGCGAGGCCGGGTCCGGCCAGGGCCCGGCCGGATCACCTCCGTAGGCCTCGACTTCCACGATGCGCAGACCCACCGGACCGGACCACAGCGTGGCCCCGAGCAGGCGGCGGGCGGCGGCGGGCGGTTCGACAGCTAGTTCGTCGGCGGGCACGGCTACCTATTGTTCCGTCAGACGTAGGAGCTGTGATGACCGGTGCGCAGGGTGATCACATCGTCGATGATGACCGCGGCGTAGGCGATCGCGACCAGCAGGGCCAGCTGCGCCCACGCCACCCAGGCCACACCGATCGGGATGGTCAGGCACACCACGGCGGCGGCCACGAGCCGGGTCCACGGCCGGGGCAGCCGCAAGGTGAGCCGGAAGGCCCACTGGCCGACGAAGTAGAGCGCGACGCCCGCCGACAATGCCGTCGCGGCGGCCAGGCTCGCGCGTTCGTTGCCGTGCGCGATGCTCATCTGGATGCCCGCCGCGGCCAGCGTGACCCCGATCAGCATCGGATACAGCGAGTAGCCGTAGGCGAACAGGGCCGGGCGGGAGCGTTCCCGCGGCGGGACCGCGCTCAGCGCGTGCTCGCCGCGCTCGTCGTCGATGCCGAAGTAGGCCCACCACAGCACGTAGGCCAGGGCCAGGCCGACGGCGACGTTGGCGACCAGGCCCACCGTGAGGTCGCGCCCGGTCAGGCCGACGCCGATGGAGACGATCGATTCACCGATCGCGACGATGATGACCAGGCCGTGCCGTTCGGCGAAGTGCCGGGGCCGGACCTCGAAACCGCTGGTGTCGATCAGGTAGGGGCTCCCGATCTGGCAGGCGAGAGCCAGTGCCCAGCACAGGTATTGCGGCCAGCCGTGCAGGAAGCCGCCGACCAGCACCAGGCCCGCGGACAGCACGTTGAACGGCGCGATGTGCTTGATCGCGGTGATGGCCGAGCTTCCGCCGCTGGAGGCGAACAGCGCGGTGTGCACACAGGTCACCAGGACGAAGCCGAGGCCGAAGGCGACGCCGGAGCCGTGGAACGCGTCCGGGATCGCCAGCGCGAGTACGAAGAAGCCGAACATCCCGAGGGTCAGCAGCCCGCGCCGGCCGCTGCTGGTGGGGGCGACCTCGTTGGTGAGCCAGGCGTAGCCGCTGTACATCCACCAGATGACGCCGAACATGAGCGCGATCTGCGCCACCGCGTCCCAGCCGGGATGGTGCACGAAGACATGGGTCAGCTGCGTGATCGTGAAGACGAACACGAGGTCGAAGAACAGCTCGAGGGTCGATACCCGCAGCTGTCCGCCGTCCGGGGTGGCTTCCGTGGTCTGGCTGGTCACGGCGAAAAGCGTAGTTCAGCCGAGGCTGCCCGGCTCGACATAGAGACCCTTCAGTTTGTTCGGGTTCACCTGGAAGCGCAGATTCTGGATACGGCCCTCGACGATGTCATAGGTGAAGGCGGCGCCGGGATTGCCGCCGATCAGCGCGAGCGCGCCGAGTTCGCCGTTGATATCGGCCGATTCGAGGACGAATCCGGCCGACACCGGTTTGGCCAGCACGCCGAGGATCCAGCGCGCCACATGATCGGGGCCGTGCAGGGGGCGGCGCGCGGCGGTGACGATGCCGCCGCCGTCCGACCACGCGGTCACGTCGGGCGCGAGCAGATCCAGCAGCGCGTTGAGGTCCCCGCCCGAGCACGCGGCCATGAACTGCTCGGTGATGTGCGCGCGGGCGGCCCGGTCGGTGTCGAAACGGGGACGGCGGGACTGCACGTGGGTGCGGGCCCGGTGCGCGATCTGGCGCACGGTGGCCTCGGGTTTGTCCAGGGTGTCGGCGATTTCGGCGTGCGTGTAGCCGAAGACCTCACGCAGCACGAAGACCGCCCGCTCCACGGGACTCAGCGTCTCCAGGACCACCAGCATCGCGGTGGAGACCGTGTCGGCCAATTCGGTCTCCTCAGCGCTGTTCGGTGCGGTCAGCACCGGCTCGGGCAGCCAGGGGCCGATATAGGTCTCGCGGGTGGCCCGGGCGGAGGTGAGCCGGTTCAGCGACAGGTTGGTGACGGTGCGCACCAGATAGGACTTGGGATGCTGCACCGTCGACCGGTCGGTGGCGTGCCATTTGAGCCAGGTGTCCTGCAGCACGTCCTCGGCGTCGGTGACGGTGCCCAGCATCCGGTAGGCGGTGGCGAACAACAGCCGGCGATGCTCCAGGAACGGGTCGCCAGGCGTTTCGTCGATCATTCCGGCTACCTTCCGCGCTGTCTCGCTGTCGGCCCACCTTAGGCGGCACGGGTCGCCTTGCCACCCTTGGACAGCTGGACCGACACCGTCATGCGCTTGCTCATCTTGAACGTGAACGGCGGCGTGCTGCTGACGCTTTCCTTGTACAGGACCGCGGCGCGCCCGGTCAGATGGAACCGGCCCGGGGTGTCGTCGGCCTTGGTGAACTGGATGACGGCATCGGTGCGGCCCAGGCTGACCGGCTGATGGAAATAGCCGAACCGGAAGGGGCGCACCGTCTTTCCGCGCAGGCGCCGGGCGATGGCGTCGGCGGCGTAGGCGGCGGTGGGCAGCCCCGACTGGCAGGTGCCGTGGATCTGGCCCCAGGCCTGGCGGACCGCGGCGGCGTCGCCGACGGCGTAGATCTCGGGGTGCGAGACCGAGCGCAGGGTCGAGTCGACCACGATCAGGCCGCGCGCGTCGGTGTCGATACCGGCCTCGGCAGCCAGGGGCGAGACCCGAACACCAGTGGTCCACAGCGTCAGGTCGGCCGGGATCAGTTCGCCGCCCGCGATTTCCACCGCGTCCGGCAGCACCTTGACGATGGCGCGGCCCAGCACGCGCACGATGCCCAGCCGGTCCAGCGCCTTGGTCAGGTAGACGCGGGCCTTGTCACCCATCATCGCGCCGGGTTCGCCGGTGCTGATCAGGGTGACGGTCAAACCCGGGTGCTGCTCGGCGATTTCGGCCGCGGCTTCCAGGCCGGTGAGGCCGCCGCCGCACACCGCGACGGTGCCGCCCGCGGCCCCCACCTCGGCCAGGCGCTGCGCGAAGCGGTGGGCGAGGCGGGGATCGTTCAGGGTCCACGCGTGGTCGGCGGCGCCGGGCACCAGGCCGGTGTCGGTGCTGCTGCCCAGCGCGTAGATCAGTTCGTCGTAGGGCAGGGTCCTGGCGCCGTCGACCTGGACGCGCCGCTGTTCGGTATCGATCGCGGTGGCCCAGCCCTGGACGAATTCGACGCCCGAGCCGTCGAGGATGGCGGGGATGTTGTGGTCGGCCAGTTCCTGGCCCGCCGCGACCTGGTGCAGGCGCAGCCGCTCGGTGAACCGCTCCGCGGGGTTGACCAGGGTGATCCGCACGTCGCGCTTGCGGGTGCGCCGGGCCAGCCGGACGGCGGCCAGCATGCCGGTGTAGCCCGCGCCGAGGACGACGATCCGGTGGGTGGTGTTGGTGCTCATGAGGTTCGCTCCGATGGTGTCGCTGAGATGGTGACGACCATGGGACAGCTGAGCGGCACCGGACGTGACACCCTGTCGAGTGACCTGCGTCACATCACCGGATTCAGCTCTTGCCCAGCGCTTCCTTGCGGAGCAATTGCAGGATGCTCGGGTTGTCGGCGGTGGTGCCGACCCCGACGATCCGGCGCACGAACTCGCCGCCCTCGGCCAGCCGCAACAGGCTCGCCGCCAAGTCGATTCGCGCGGTGAAACGCTGGTCGAGGTGGCCCTCGGCCATCGTGTAGTCCGTGCGAGCGGGCAGGTCGTAGAGCCCACTCGGCCGCACGACGGTCCAGTCCAGGCCGGTGGCGGTCAGCAGCGCTTCCATCCGGCGCATGTCGTCGTAGAGCGTCTTGCCCAGCACCCGCGAGATGTAGGGCTGGAGCACCCGGTTGAACAGGAAGCCGGCCTCGGAATACGGCCGGGGGTCGACCGCGCTGGAGGAGACCACCGCGATACGGCGCACCCGGTGCCGGTCCATCGCGGCCACGATATTGGCGACCCCGGTGGAGTAGGTGGTGATCTCCGCCTTGCCGAACGGCACGCCGAGCGCGGACAGCACCGCGTCCGCGCCGGCGACGGCGGTGTGCACCGAATCCGCTTGCAGCACATCACCTTCGAAGACGGTGAGCCGCTCGTGCCGGAGCGGGAAGAGCTCGGGCTTGCGGGTGACGGCGACGACGTCGTGGCCGGCGTCGAGGGCCTGCCCGGCGAGCAGGCGGCCGGTGGGTCCATTGGCGCCGAAAACGATGATGCGCATGACTTCCTCCAGGTAAAGCGGTAAGCCTCCGACGCCACGCCTTCGCGGCGTCGTATCATATGAAAACCATAACATCTAATTCGAAAGTCATACTATATGAGTGACGTAGGAGACAGGCGGCGGGCGGCCGTCGCCGTCAAGGAGTCGCTGCGGGTCCTGAATACCCAACTGGCCCTGCTGAATCGACAGTTCGGCAGCAAGCTGGAACTCAAGGACGCCGACTGGAACTGCCTGGACCTGATCAGCCGGCACGGGCCGATCGGGCCGGGCGCGCTGGCCAAGCTGGCCGGGCTGCACCCGGCGACGATGACCGGCGTGCTGGACCGCTTGCAGCGCGCCGGCTGGATCACCCGGGAACGCGATCCGGCGGCCACCGACCGGCGCGCGGTCACGGTGCGCGCCCTGCACGACCGCAACCCCGAGTTGTTTCGCGTGCTCTCGGGGATGAACTCCCGCATGGACGACGTCTGTGACCAGTACAGCGCGGAGCAGCTCGTGCTGATCGCGGACTTTTTGCGGCGCACGGCCGCCGCGGGCCAGGAGTCGGCGGACGAGCTGACTCAGGGGTAGACCAGGGGCGAATGGGGGGCGCTCCCCGATGCCCCGGCGGCTCGGAATTCCTACCGTCAGTGCATGTCTTCGGTTTCCCGGTCGCGGTGGTTGCGGCGGTTGCTCTTCGGTGTTCTCGCGCTGGCCGTAGTGGTGCCCGGGGCGGCAGGCGGGTGCACCGCCTGGGTGTACACCAGCGCGGCCGTCTCCACGGTCGGCACCACGGATTTCCGCAACGAGCTGGCGATCCCGCCGCTGGCCCCGAGCACCATCGGTCCGGACGGGAGCCGGGTCTTCGAACTCGATATGCGTTCCGGTACAAAGGAATTCCGGCCCGGGAAGATCACCGAGACCTGGGGGTTCAACGGCGACTACCTGGGGCCGACGCTGCGGGCGCGCCGTGGCGAGCGGGTCGAGGTGCGGGTGCGCAATCAGTTGCCCGAGGCCTCGACCGTGCACTGGCACGGCATGCACGTGCCGGCCGCGATGGACGGCGGGCCACACCAGATGGTGAACGCGGGCGAGAGCTGGGCCCCGCGCTGGACCGTGGATCAACCGGCCGCGACGCTCTGGTACCACCCGCATCCGCACGGCAAGACCGAACAGCATGTGCGCCGCGGTCTGGCGGGAATGTTCGTTCTCGACGACGAGAACTCCGAATCGCTAACCCTGCCAAAAGATTACGGCGTGGATGATCTGCCGGTGATCGTGCAGGACGTGAAGTTCAGCGGCTCCGGGTTCGACAATTCGCACCGGATCTTCCGCAACGCCGGCTTCCTCGGCGAGCAGATTCTGGTCAACGGCACCCTCGCGCCCTACCGCGAGGTCGGCACCGAACTGGTGCGGCTGCGGCTGCTCAACGCCTCCACCGCGCGGATCTACAACTTCGGCTTCGGCGACGACCGCACCTTCGCGCTGATCGGGACCGACGGCGGCCTGGTCCCCCGGCCGACCACGCTCGATCGCCTGCAACTCTCCCCCGGCGAGCGCGCCGAGATCGTGGTGCGCGTCCGGCCGGGCGAGCGAACAATATTGCGCAGCAACCCGATCGAGGCCGGACTCGACTTCTGGAACCAGCGGTTCTCCGGCGGTGACGACCGCCTCGACATCCTCGAACTGCGCGCGGCCGCGACCTTGCGCCCGGCCCCCGAACTGCCCGCCACCCTGGCCACCCTCGAGGTGCCGGACGGTTCGACCTCGGTGCGCGAGCGGCACTTCGACCTGAATCTGGCCGGGATCAACAACGTTCCGATGGCGATGGACCGGATCGACCTCACCGTCGCCCGGGGCAGCACCGAGATCTGGGTGGTGCGCAACGCCGACGGTATGCCGCACAACTTCCACGTGCACGACGCGCAGTTCCGGGTGCTGTCGGTGAACGGCGCGCCCCCGGGCGCCCAGCTCACCGGCGCCAAGGACACGGTGTTCGTGGCGCCGGACAGCACCGTGCGCCTGGCGCTGCGCTTCGACGGGCCCGCCGATCCGAATACCCCCTACATGTATCACTGCCACCTGCTCTGGCACGAGGACCAGGGAATGATGGGTCAGTTCGTCGTCGTCGAGCCCGGTCAGAGCGCGGGGACACCGCACGCGCACGGGCACTGAACTCTTGTGCCCGGCCCCGCGGCGCGCTAAATTCATCACACAGTGAATTCAACGCTCGATGAATTGAGCGCACCGAGGAATCGAGGCGACCATGTCGCAACCCTCAGCTCCCGCCGTGCAAGTGCGGGGCCTCACCGTCCGGCGCGGTAAACGCCAAGTCCTGCATCAGATTTCGCTCACGGTGCCGCGCGGGTCGATCACCGGCCTGCTCGGCCCCTCCGGCTGCGGCAAGACCACGCTGATGCGGTCCATCGTGGGCACCCAGATCGTCGAATCCGGTGACGTGCAGGCGCTGGGCCTGCCGGCCGGAGCGCCCGCGCTGCGCCGCCGCGTCGGGTATGTCACCCAGTCCCCCAGCATCTACTCCGACCTCAGCGTCCGGGAGAACGTCGCCTACTACGCCGCGCTCTACGGCCGCGACCGCGACGCCGTCGAGACCGCGATCACCGCCGTCGGCCTCGGCGCGCACGCCCAGCAGCGCGGCGACGAGCTCTCCGGCGGCCAGAAGACCCGGGTATCGCTGGCCTGCGCCCTGGTGGCGCAACCGGAACTGCTGATCCTGGACGAACCCACCGTCGGCCTGGATCCGGTGCTGCGCGTGGACCTCTGGAAACAGTTCCGCGAATTGGCGGCGGCCGGAACGACTTTGCTGGTCTCGAGCCACGTCATGGACGAGGCCGAGCACTGCGATCGGCTGCTGCTGATGCGCGAGGGGCACGTACTCTCCGAATCGACCCCGGACGAACTGCGCGAACGCACCGGCGAACAGAACCTGGAACGCGCCTTCCTCGCCCTGATCACGATGGGAACCGCGTCATGAGCACCCCGCTGCGGCCGTATCTCTCGACGACCGAACGCATCCTGCGCCAGCTCGGCCACGATCACCGCACCGTGGCCATGATCGTCGTGGTGCCCGCGCTGCTGATGACGCTGCTGTTCTTCATCTACCAGGACGCACCGCATCCCCCGCACGGCCCGACGCTGTTCGACAAGGTCGGCATCAGCATGCTCGGCATCCTGCCGTTCATCGTGATGTTCCTCATCACCGCCATCGCCATGCAGCGCGAACGCACCTCGGGCACGCTCGAAAGACTGCTCAGCACACCGCTGTCCAAGCTCGACCTGCTGGCCGGCTACGGCACCGCGTTCTCCCTGGCCGCCGCCGCGCAGGCCGGGGTGGCCTGCCTGGTCTCGTTCGGGCTGCTCGGGCTGGACGCCGCGGGCAACCCGGGCTGGGTGGTGCTGATCGCGATCGTCGACGCGGTGTGCGGCGTGGCGCTCGGGCTGCTGGCCAGCGCGTTCGCGCGCACCGAGTTCCAGGCGGTGCAGTTCATGCCGGTGGTGGTGGCGCCGCAGATCTTCCTGTGCGGGCTGCTGGTTCCGCGCGATCAATTGCCGGGCTGGCTGGAGCCGGTCAGCAATGTCATGCCGCTGAGTTACGCCGTCGACGCGCTGCAAGAGGTTTCGCGGTACCCGGAGGCGACCGGGCAGATGTGGCGCGACCTCGCGGTGGTGGCCGGTTTCGCGGTCGTGGCCCTGTGCCTGGGCGCGGCCACCCTGCGACGGCGCACCGCATGACGTCGAAAGACGCTGGGGCGCAGGCGCGCAACGGGCGGTCCGGGCGCAGGCCCGGGCAGTCCGGTGCGCGCGAGGCGATCCTGACGGCGGCGCGGGCCCGCTTCGCCGAGGCCGGTTTCGACAAGACCTCGATCCGCGGGGTCGCCGCCGACGCCGGGGTCGATCCGGCGCTGGTGCACCACTACTTCGGTACCAAGCAGAAGCTGTTCGCCGCCGTGGTCGAGTTGCCGCTGGATCCGGAGGCCGTCCTGGCCCACATCGTGACGGCGCCGATCGATCAGCTCGGGGCGACGATTCTGCAGACGGTCGTGACGGTGTGGGACTCCCCCGCCGGTCCCGGTCTGATCGCGGCGGTGCGCACGCTCCTCGGCGGCAGCGATCCCGAACTGGCGCGCACGTTCCTGCTCGAGGTGGTGCTGGAACGGGTGCGGGTGCGCCTCGAGACACCCGAGGACGACGCCCGCACCCGGATGGCGCTGGCCGCCTCGCAGATGCTCGGAGTGCTGGTGGCACGCAAGATCATCGGGCTGGAGCCGCTGGCGTCGATGCCGATTCCGGAACTGGTCGCGGCCGTCGGCCCGACGCTGCAGCACTACCTCACCGGCGAGATCGACCGCGGGTGATCAGGCCGTGGTGTGCTGGCCGGTGAAGGCCTCGTGCTCGGCGTCGGTGGCGTCGCGCGCCTCGTCGACGAGCAGCACCGGGATGCCGTTCTCGATCGGATAGGCGCGGCGCAGGCGCGGGTTGTACAGCAGGGACTCGCCGCCGCTCGCACGGACCAGCAGCAGCGGGCCCTTGTCCTGCGGGCAGGCCAGCAGGCTCAGCAAAGTGGCGTCCAACGCGGTTTCCTCCGGCATGTCCGAAAACTTACCCGACGTCCCCGGCGACCCGGGCAGGCTCCTGCTCGGAACGCCGCCGCTCGCGTATGTACAGCAATTGCAGGACACCCAGCCCGCCCAGCCCGGCCAGCGCGCACAGGGCGCCGATCTTCCAGCCCGGCGGGCGCCAGGTCAGCACCAGCTCCTCGGCGCGGGTGCCCGCCGGCAGCTCGACGGCGACAAAGCTCTTGGCGGTGACCGAGATCGGGACGGACCGGCCGTTCAGCGTCGCCCGGTAGCCCGGCCAGCCCAGACGGGCGAACACGATGCGCCCGCCGTCGGGGGCGTCGACCTGGACCCGGCTGGTGGTGCCGGTCTCCGACAGCGACTTCGCCTGCCCGCCCTGCATATCGGCGACTCGGCCGTTCTGCGTGGAGATCGGCCCGTTCACCCGCTCCAGCACCAGGATGTACTTCTCGTGGCCGGGGTAGTCGACCCACTTCCACCCGTCGGGCGCGGGCTGGTTCTGCGCGTCGGTGAACAGCGCCCGCTGCAGCACCACCCGGTCCAGCTTCATCAGATCGACCAGCGGGCGACCGGTGGACTGCTCCTCGGCGAACAGCCGGCGGTAGGCGTCGGGGCAGACACTGGAATCCCAGCGCATGCACAGCAGCTCACCGAAGTAGAAGTGCCCGGTCGGGGTGTAGCCGTTGACGTAGCTCAGGTCCAGGGACTTGGCGTAGTTGCCGAAGACCAGGGAGGCGTAGGCGCCGTCGAGGCTCTTGTCGCCGGGCTGCACCAGGCCGCGCTCGGCGAGCTGGATGGTGTTGCCCGTGAAGTCCGGGAACGCGGCCTTGGCCTCGGAGCGATTGGTCGGATAGTTGTAGCTCATCGGCGTCGGCTGCGCGGCTTCCACCTGCCAGAACGCGATCGGGAACATGGCGGCGATCGTCAGCGCGCAGACCGCGGCCACCCCCCGGTTGCGGCCCAGCCACACCGCGGCCGCCACCAGTCCGCCCACGACGAGCACGGCGACCAGATGCCGTACCACGTTGTGCGGATCCGCCGAGAACGAACGCAGCCACAGTGCCGCGATCAGCACGGCCGCCGCGATCGCGCGGGTCTTCAGGCTCGCCAGCGTGCCGTAGCGCGAGACCAGCACGCACACCAGCACCAGCAGCGCGATCGCCAGCATCGGCAGCACCCGCACCGGCCAGCGCAGCGGCCCGATGGTGCCGGGCCCGGCGCTCCACATCAGCATCATCAGCGCGAACAGCGCCACCGCCGACAGCTCGCGCCAGGCTTCCCGGGCCCGCCCCCAGTCGATGAAGGCCAGCGCGGGCACCAGGAACCAGGCGATATAGGTGACCGGCAGCGGCTGCACATACCCCCACCACGAGGTGAACGCGGGCAGCGTGCTGGGCAGGCTGGCGTTCAGCGACTCCGACCACGGGATGGTCAGGAACTGGTCGTTGATCACCTCGGAGGTGCCGCGCCAGGTCACCTTGGCCGAGAGGATGCTGGGCAGGAAGGTCAGCAGACCGGCCAGGCCCGCGCAGCCCGAGACCGCGACCAGCTTCGGCAGATTCACCCATTTGCGCTGGTACAGCAGCTCGCCGACGGCGACCGCGGCCAGCATCAGCACGGCTTCGACGGCCGGGAAGATGTATTGGGTGGTGATCGTCAGATACAGGAACACGAAGACCGGAATCGGCCCGGACTGCCCGCGCACATAGCGCACCGCCGAGGCCCAGGCGTGCACCATCCAGGCGGTGCCGGTCAGCGCGGTCATCCAGCTGGCCTGATCGAAGAACAGGAAGAAGCCCGACAGCGTGAACGCCACCCCGGCCACCGCCGACCACCACGGCTTGGCGCCGTAGGCCAGGGCGATCCGGTACACGCCGAGCGCGGCGATGACGGCGAAGATCAGCTTCACCACGGTGGCGTAGATCGCCATGTTGTCCACCGACGGCGCGATCAGGTCGATCAGCAGCTGCGGCGGGTTGAACAGGCCCGCGTCGTCCATCGTGTTGTTGCCCGACATCCAGCGTTCGGGCACCAGCACCGGGAACTCACCGCGGCGCAGCGATTGGCCCAGGCCGATCCACAATCCGGTGTACTGGGATTCGGTGTCGTCGGTATAGAAATGGCGGGCGTTGGCCAGCAGCACCGCGAGATAGCCGAGAACCACGCCCAGCGTGGTGAGCGCACCCCAGCGGAAGACATCGCCCCGGAGAAAATCCCAGCGCCTGGCCTCGGGAGCGTCCGGCTCGGGGGTGGAGATCTGGTCCTCCGAAGCCGCTGCCACTGCACTGTCCGTCACGAGTCCCGTACCCTACCGTGCCCCGTGATGAGCGCCGAAAGCACCGAACTCGCACCGTGTTAGAGTTCGGCCGCTCGGTCTCTACACGTCAGGCCAGGAGTACCGGCACGCACCGATAGCGAAAGTCGATTCAGCAGATGCCGATTCCCCCCGTACGCTCCAGCACCGCCGGGTCCAACGGCAATGGCGGCCGTCCGGGCGCGGGTGGGCCGCACACGGTGTCGGTGGTGGTGCCGATCTATCGGGGCGAGCACACCATCGGCGATCTGGTCGCCGAACTGCATCGGATGACCGAGCCCGGCACCAGCCCCGGCGGCGTCCCGTACGTCATCGAGGAGATCGTCCTCGTGCACGACAACGGCCCGGACCGCTCCGATGTGGTGCTGGCCGAACTGGAACAGGCCTACCCCGAGGTCCGGGTCATCTGGCTCAGCCGCAACTACGGGCAGGACGCCGCGACCATCGCCGGCATGTCCGCCGCGCGCGCCGACTGGATCGTCACCATGGACGAGGACGGCCAGCACGATCCCGGCGCCATCGGCGCCTTCCTGGACGCGGCCCTGACCGAGCGCGCCGACCTGGTCTACTCCAAGCCGAGCAACACCCGCCCGCACGGCTTCTTGCGCAACATCACCTCGCGCGGCGCGAAGATCGTGCTGGCCACCGTCTTCGCCTTCCCCGATTCCACCCGCTTCGAGAGCTACCGGCTGATCCGCGGCGATATCGGCCGTCAGCTCGCCGGGGTGGCCTCCAACGGCGTCTATCTCGACGTGGCGCTGACCTGGGTGGTCGGCCGGGTCGCGCAGGTGCCGGTGGCGTTGCGCGCCGAGGGCCGCGAGGAATCCGGCTACAACTATCGCCGGCTGTTCTCGCTGTTCTGGAAGATGGTGCTGTGCAGCGGCACCCGCGGGCTGCGCGTGGTCAGCCTGCTCGGCGTCACGCTGGCGCTGATCGGTGTCGCGCTGGCCGCCGTGTTCGCCTACGAGGCGCTGACCAGAGACAACTGGGCGCCCGAGGGCTGGACCTCGCTCATGGTGGTGCTGCTGCTGGTCTCGGGCGCGATCCTGTTCTCCCTCGGCCTGATCGCCGAGTATCTCGGTGTCGCCTTGCACGTGCTGGTAGGCAAACCCCTGTATCTGACGGTAGATTCGCCGACACCGCGCCCTGCCGCCGAGCCGGCGCGGGACCTGTCCAGCACCGTCGCCAGTAGGGGGACCGATCGTGTCGAACACTGACCGCGTGATCTTCAGCCGGCCCTACCGCGCGCGGGGGGAGCTGCCCAATCTCGAGACGGTCCTCGCCTCCGATCACAGTCACGGCGACGGCCGCTTCACCGCCGCCGCCACCGCGAAGCTGAAGGCGATCACCGCGGCGCCGCACGCGCTGCTCACCACCTCCTGCACCTCCGCGCTCGAAATGGCCGGGCTGCTGCTGGAACTGGGCCCCGACGACGAAGTGATCGTGCCCAGTTTCGCCTTCACCTCCACCGCCACCTCGATGGCACTGCGCGGGGCGACGTGCGTGTTCGCCGATATCGACCTGGCGACCGGCAATCTGGATCCGGCCTCGGTGGCCGCCGCGGTGACGCCGCGCACCAAGGCCGTGGTCGTCATCCACTACGGCGGCGTCGCGGCGGACATGACCGGATTGCTCGCGATCGCGGGCGAATACGGCCTGGCGATCGTGGAGGACAACGCGCACGGCCTCGGCGGCAGCTGGCAGGGCCGCAAGCTGGGCACCATCGGCACGCTGGGCACGCTGAGCTTCCACGACACCAAGAACGTGCACTGCGGTGAGGGCGGCGCGCTGCTGCTCACCGACGAGATCCTGATGGCGCGCGCGGAGATCATCCGGGAGAAGGGCACCGACCGGGCCCGGTTCCTGCGCGGCGCGGTGGACAAGTACTCCTGGCAGGACATCGGCTCCAGTTACCTGCCCAGTGAATTGAACGCCGCGGTGCTCGACGCGCAGCTCGCGGAGTTCGACGTCATCCAGGCCGGACGGCACCGGGTGTGGAACGCCTACGCCGCCGCGCTGCCGGAGTGGGCCGCGCGCAACGACGTGCGGCTGATGCGGGTGCCCGCCGATCGCGAGCACACCGCGCATCTGTACTACCTACGCACGCCCTCCGAAGCGCGCCGCGACGACCTGATCACGCACCTGCGCGAGCGCGGCATCGTGGCGCCGTTCCACTACGTGCCGCTGGATTCCAGCCCGGCCGGGTTGAAGCTCGGCCGCACCCCCGCGCCGTGTGTGCGCAGCGCCGAATTCTCCGCCACCGTGGTGCGTTTGCCGCTGTGGCCGGATTTGGCCGACGCGCAGATCGCGCGCGTGGTCGAGGCCGTCACCGCGTTCACGGTCTAGGCCGAGAGCACGTAGAGCTTCTCCCGGCCGCCCGCGATCACTTCACTGCGCACGACGCGCTCGGCGTAGCGGGCGAAGAACTCATCCAGCGAGTCCTCGGTGAAGCGGTGCGCCTGCGCGCCGGTGCCCGCGTTGGTGAACCGCTGGCCGATGGCCGCGAGCACGCGGTTGTCACTGGTCGCCAGGTTCCGGATCGGTTCGGCGATGATCACCTGGTCCCGCGCCGCGGTCAGCATGCGATCCACGACGGCGGACGGGTCCGGCAGGAAGTGGTAGAGGCTGGCCTGCATGAGCACGTAGTCGGCCGCGGGCAGCGCGGCGTCGGAGTTCATGTCCCACACCAGACCTCGGCCACCGGCCTTGGTGAGCTCGGTGATGAAACCGTCGTTGAGATCGAGCCCCGTGTAGTCGATCGATTGCTGCCGCAGATACCGGGTGTAGAGCGTCGCCGGGCCACAGCACAGATCCAGCACGCTCGCGCCGGCCGGAATCGCCGCGGCCACAGCGCGATAGCGGGCGGTGTAGTACCGGCCGTACAGTCCGCGCATCAGCACCTCGTACAGGGTGCGGTTGCGGTAGATGAGGCTGGTACTCACGAGGTTTCCCCTGGACAGTCGTCGATCATCGGCTGCGGCATCGGTGACAACTATGCCAGGTGAATCCGGTTGATCCGCACCGAGATCCGGCCCGCTCGACGCACGAGACGGACCGGATCACGGCGGGGACGGGATTATTCGACGACTTCGATGATGTCGCCGGGGTTGACGTGGTTGTAGAGCGCCTCGGCGCCCTCGGGCACCATCCGGATACAGCCGTGCGACTGTTCCTCGATCGGCCCGATGTGGGTGGCGATGTCACCATTGAAGAACACCGCCCACTCCATCGGGGCGTTGTGCATGGTGCTCCAGTGGAACGGCTTCTTGAACGCGACCTTGAACACACCGGGCGGGGTCTCGTAGCCGGGCCGGCCGTGCGAGATCGGGGTGGGACCGTAGGTCACCCGCCCGTCCTCCATCAACCAGGCCTCGTTCATCGACTTGCTCATGCAGACCCGCGCGCCGGCCGAGGTGCACGGTGCGTTCACCGGTGGGGCGGGCAAGGGCGGGACGAGGGCCGGTACGCCTGGGACGTCGGGGCCGCCGGGCCAGAGTGGGTCGGCGTGTGCCGTCGGCGCCGATAACAGTCCGGCCGCGGCGATGCCCACTAGCAGGGCGTATCCGGCCGATGTTCTTCGTCCACGAATGCTGCTCATCATCACGCCGACCTCCTGGGCTCACGCCGGGGTTGAACGAAACATGTCGAGATGGTTTCGATCCTTACCGACGTGCGGTGAGACGGTCAACGCCTCTTGCGAGGGCGTAACCGTTCTGTATCCGAGGGCGGCGGGCCGTGCTCAGGCGGCGTCGGGCTGGGGAACCGGCTTGCGACGGAACGAGATGTGCCGGTGACCGAAGAAACTCACGCACGCGACCAGACCCATCACCACGACCGCCGACGGAATGTCGGGCAGGTGCAGGACCGAGACGGCCACCTGCAACAGCACCATGTTCATCAGCAGCCCACCGGAGTTCACGCCGCAGAAGGCCAGGAAATCGCGCAGCACGTGGCCGTGCACGCGGAATACCAGGGTGCGATGCAGCACGAAGGCGATGACGATGCTGACCGCGTAGGCCGCGGCGGGTGCGAGCGCGGCGGGCACGCGATCACCGAAGATCTTCAGCCACATCACCGTCAGCGCCATGCCCATCGCGGTGTTGACCCCGCCGACCACCGCGAACGCGATCTCCTGGCGGCGCACCAGCCGCAGCAGGGGCCCCGGATCGGGCTCTGTCGCGATCGTGTTCACGGCTCTACTCATATCAGACCGCGCCCACCGGCTCGGGCGCGGGCTTCTCGGGTGCGTGCGGTTCCTCGGGCTCGTTCGCCTTACGGCGCTTGCCGCGCAGGTAGATCCAGTGCAGCAGGGCGATATCGAGCAGCGCGAAAATCGCGGCGCCGGCGCCGATGCCCCAGCCCGGCGGACTCCAGGACAGCACCAGCTCGCCGTCTGTCGTGCCCGCCGGAATGCGCACGGCGGCAAAGACCTTGCCGACCTGCTCGACCGGAATCTCGGTGCCGTTCAGGGTGGCCGTGTAGCCCGGCCAGGCCAGACGCGCGAACACCACCTGGCCGCCGCTCGCGGAATCGACGCGGACCCGGCTCTCGGTGTCGGACTCCGACGCCGAGGTGGCGGTCACCCCGGACACCGCCGAGACGCGGCCGTTCTTGGTGGAGATCAGCCCGTCCACGCGCTCGAGCACGGCGATGTAGCGCTCGTGGCCGGGATAGTCGACCCACTTCCAGCCGGCCGGCGCGGGCTGGTCGACCGCGTTCGGGTACAGCGCTTTCTGCAGCACCACCCGATCGATGTTCATCAGGTCGACGATGGTCTTGCCGGTGCTCGGCTCGGGTGCGAACGCGCGGCGGTAGGCGTCGGGGCAGACGCTGGTGTCCCAGATCATGCACAGCGTCTCGCCGAACCAGAAGTGCCCGTTCGGGGTATAGCCGCTGACGTAGTTCTTTTCCAGATTCTTGGCGTAGTTGCCGAATACCAGCGACCCGTAGGCGCCGTCGAGCGTGCGCTCCCCCGGCGGGATCAGCGCGCGATCCGCCAATTGCAGTGTGGTGCCGGGGAATTCGGGGAACGCGGCTTTCATGTCCGCGCGCTTCTCGGGCAGGTTCCAGCCCAGCGGCGTCGGCTGCGCGTGCTGCACCTGCCAGCACGCGATCGGCGCGACGGACACCATGACCAGCACGGCCGCCGCGGTCAGGCCGCGGTTCAGCCCGAGCCACACCGCGCCCGCGCCCAGCCCGAGCACCACCAGGACCGCGGCCAGGTGCCAGCCCACCTGGTTGGGCGCGGCCGAATACGAACGTACCCACAGCAACCCGACCAGCAGCGCGGCCACGACGCCGCGGTTGCGCCAGTCCCGCACGGTCGCGAAACGGCCCAGCAGCACACAGACCAGGACCAGCAGGCCCAGCGCCACCATCGGCAGCACCCGGGCGGGCCAGCGCAGCGGGCCGATGGTGCCGGGCCCGGCGGTCCAGAACAGCATCAGCGCCGTGAACAACAGCGGCGCGGTGAGCTCGCGGACGTGCGCGCGCGCCTTGCCCCAGTCGACGAAGGCCAGCGCCGGGATCAGGAACCAGGCGATGTAGACCACCGGCATCGGCTGCACGTAACCCCACCAGGAATTGAAGGCGGGCAACGTACTCGGCAGGCTGGCGTTCAGCGTCTCCGACCACGGCACGGTGAGCAGTTGATCGTTGTTGACCTGCGCGGTGCCGCGCCAGGTCGCCTTGGCCGAGAGCGCGCTCGGCAGATAGGTGGCCAGCCCGGCGAGCGCCGCGCAGACCGCGGCGGTGGCCAGCCGCAGCGAGGGCAGCCACTGCTTCTGATAGATCCACTCGCCGAGGACCACGGCGCCGATCATGATCCCGGCTTCGACCGCCGGGAAGATGTACTGCACCGACAGGCACAGATAGAGGAAGACGAAGGTCGGGATCGGGCCGGAGCGGCCGCGCGCGTAG
This sequence comes from Nocardia sp. NPDC050712, assembly GCF_040654295.1. Taxonomy (NCBI): domain Bacteria; kingdom Bacillati; phylum Actinomycetota; class Actinomycetes; order Mycobacteriales; family Nocardiaceae; genus Nocardia; species Nocardia sp. NPDC050712. The sequence goes on along the minus strand of NZ_JBFAHT010000007.1, from coordinate 145,043 downwards.
CGCACGCCGGAGGCCCAGGCGTGCACCAGCCACGCGGTGCCGGTCAGCGCGGTCCACCAGGTCGAGGAGTCGAAGAACAGCATCCAGCCGGTGAAGGGCATGCAGATGCCGGCGACCGCGGCCCACGGCGCGCGTGCCCCGTAGACCAGGCAGACCCGGTACACGCCCAGCGCCAGGATGATCGCGAAGAACAGTTTGACCATCGTGGCGTAGGCCGCGAGATTCGGTGCCGACGGCGCGAACAGATCGATCAGCAGCTGCGGCGGATTCAGCAGTCCCGCTTCCTCGATGGTGTAGTTGCCACCCATCCAGTGCTCGGGAACCATCGTGGGCAGCTGCCCGTCCCGCAACCGCCGGCCCAGCATCACCCACAGTGGCGCGTACTGGGATTCGGTGTCGTCGGTGTAGAAATGCCGGACGTTGGCCAGCAGCACCGCGAGGTAGCCCGCGACGACGCCGAGCGCGGTAATGCCGCCCCACTTGTATACGGCTCGCTCGCTTGCGACTGCTTGCCGGTCGCTCGGAACGGCCAGCTCGCGAGTTCCACTGTCCACCACGAGTTCCAGACCCTACACGGCGCTCACGCCGAACGGATCGTTCAGTCGGTCAGGACTTCGTAGGAGTCGGATTCCGGGTTGTACCACCAGGTGTCCGGGCCCGGCTGTGGCCGCCCGGCCGCCTGCACGGCGCGGGTCGAGGGCCGGTAGGACGAGCTGCGCGGAATCTCGGCGACCACGTGCACGATGTCGGGCCGCTGATCGGCCTCCAGCGCGCGCAGCGCCTCGGTGACGTCCTTGGCGTCCAGTCGCAGACCCGCGCGCACGCTCACCGCGGCCACCGCCAGGCAGCGGTCTCCGACGTGCAGGCCGTAGGCGACCTCCATGTCGACCGCGGTGATGTCGTTGAGCACGTCGACGATCGGCTGGGTGTAGACCGGGCCGCGCCCGGTCAGGATCACCGTGTCCTTGCGGTCCACCAGCCAGTAGTCGCCGTCGCTGTCGCGGCGGAACAGGTTCTCGGTCGGCATCCAGGAATCGCCGCGGCTGAACACCCCGCGCAGGCCGCCCGCCGAGATGTCCACGGCCTCGGAGGCTTTGCCGATCAGCAGGCCCACCTCGTTGTCGGCGCAGCGCCGCGCGAAACCGGATTCGTCGTTGCGGATCAGCCCGGTCGCCGGGTCGAAGGCGACGAGTTCGACCTTCGCGGTGCCCGGCACCGGCCGGCCCTTGCACCCGGCCTTCGCGCCGGTCACGTTGGCCAGCACCACATCACCCTCGATCGAGGCGTAGAACTCGAGCACGCGCGCCGGGGCGAACTGCTCGGTGGTGCGCCGCCACAGGCCCGCGGGCATGCCGGAGCCGATGAACAACCGGATCGGGTGCGCGTGCCCGGCCGGGAACACCTCGGCGTCGAGGATGTCGCGCAGCATGGTCCAGGTGTAGGTCACCACGGTGACGCCGTAGCGGTGCACCTCCTCGGCGAACTTCGCCGGGTCGAGCGAGCGGGCCAGCGCGATCCGGCTGCCGCCCGCGATCGCACCGCCCAGGCTGACCAGCAGACCGGACGAATGGTGCAGCGGCGCCAGGCAATACACGGTGTCGCGCCGGTCCAGGTCGGCGGCGCTGGCGGTGCCGAACGCCGACAGCGCCCAGCGGTGGTTGCTGATGTACTTGGTCTCCAGGCGCTCACCGGTGCCGGTGACCAGCACGAACGCCAGTTCACGCGCCAGGCCCGGATCGGGGCGGTACCAGGCGGGCAGGCGGACCTGTGCCGGATCGATCTGCTCGAGGTCGATCACCTGATCGCTGAGCGGCAGGTCCAGTTCGCGGTCGGCGCCGCCGCCGAGCACCAGCGCGCGCACGCCGGTGGCCGCCGCCTGGCGCAGGTTGTCCGGATCGGTGACCAGGGCGGTGATGCCGGTGAGTTCGACGGCGCGCTGGACCTCGCTGCCCGGGGCGAGCAGCACCGCCACCGCGCCGAGCCGGGACAGGGCCGCGACGGTGGCCAGTGCGCTGGGGCGGGTCTCCATCAGCACGCCGACCCGGGCCGCGGGCCGGATGCCGACCGAGATCAGGCCGCGCACCACGTTGTCGATGCGCGCGTTGACGGCGGCGTTGGTGTGCATCCGGTCGTCGAAGAGGAAGCATTCGCGCAGCGGGGCGCGGCGGGCCTGCTCGGCGAGCAAGCGGCTCAGCGAGACCCGGGTGTTGGGCTGGATCATGCCCAGGCGGGTCAGCCGGGGCAGCGCGCGCGCCGCCTCGCCGGCCAGTTCGATGGAACCGCGCACGGTGTTGCCGGCGATCCCCTCCAGGGCCTTGCCCACGCCCGCGCCGGCTTCGGCCAGGCTGGCGGCGGTGTGCACCACCCGGGTGGCCGCGGTGCGCGGGCCCGTGGTCGGCACATGCTCGGTCATCGGGAAGATCTCCTCCGGCAGCGGCCGGTCGCGATCCATCCAGTCGATCCACTGCCGCACCAGCGGCCAGGTGTGATTGGTCGCCGTGCTGCCCGCGACCAGGCCGAAGTGCCCGGCCACCAGGCTGGCCTCGTAGACCTCGGCGTTCGGCGCGGCGCGCACGATGCCACGCACCGCGGCGGGCTGGCCGATGTCGTCGACCTCGCCGACGAACGCCAGGATCGGGCACTTCAGCGCGGCCAGCGAGACCGGCTGATCGCGAATCACGAAGCCGCCCAGCATCATCCGGTTGTGCACCACGAACTGGCGGAGCAGGTCGGCGGCCGCCGGGCCCGCGTAGCCGACCCAGCCGTCGCTGTTGAGGAAGCGGCGCTGGCGTTCCTTGGGCAGCAGCGCTTCGCGGTCGTGCAATTGGCGCAGGAAGTCGACGCGGGCCTTGGCCGTCTTCACCGGATCGAGCATCTGGAAGCCGAAGCGGACCATGGAATCGGTGATGGGCAGCCAGGTGACGACGTGGTCGGCGACGAAATCGGCGACCTCGCGGACCAGCCCGTAGGGCAGCCCGAACGGCATGCCCGCGACCACGTCGACGGGACTGCCGAAGGTGACGATGCTGGCCACGCCCTTGCCGAAGCGGTAGGCGGCGGTCTGATAGGCGAACATGCCGCCCTGCGAGTAGCCCATCAGGTGCACGCCGGCGCCGGTCGCCTCGGACACCGTGTCGATGGCGCGGCTCACCGCGAGCACGTGGTCGGCCAGGTCGCGTTGCCAGCCGCCCTCCTCGGAGGCGGGTGAGCCGAAGTCGACCACCCAGCAGTCGACTCCCCCGCGATGCAGGATTCCGACCGCGCCGTCCTCGGCGTTCACGTCCCAGATATCGGCGTTCACCATCAGCGGCGGGACGAGCAGCGCGACCGGACGGCCCGGGGTGGTGTCCTCGGGGAAATAGCGGCGCAGTCGATACATGCGGCGGCGTTCGACCACCTCGAACGGAGACGACTCGACATCATGGGTGAGCCCGCCGAAACGAATCACCTCGAGACCGTTCTGCGCGGTTGCCATCAACCGCTGCACCGATCCCACCACATCTTTCGAACTGAACATCACGATCGCTCCTGGCCCTACCCTGCACGCCCGCCACGCGTCGCGGCGTGGCGCACCGGGAAGAACATCCTCCCGGTCCCCGAAGACGCACGCCGTCTAAGTGTTGCCACGAGCTTCCCATATCGATGACAGGCCCGTGGGCGGCAGTGCAAGTTCCGGGCTCAGGGCCGCATCACATTGTCGTACATGCTCTCGAACGGTTGCGGGCTCACACTCAGGTCGCCGCGGAACGGATAGTCCATCGCCGCGATCAGGAACAGCATCGTGCCGAGGAAGAAGGCGAACAGGCCGCCGAGCAGCAGGTGCGCGCCGCGTTTGAGGCTGAACAGGCACAGCAGCGCGATATTGATGGCCGCGCCGACCAGGATGACCCACCACAGCACGTTCGGGATGCCGCCCTGGCTGGCGTTGATCCGGTGGCGGCGGTCGGAGTCGAACGCGGCGAACTGCTCGATGGTGGCGGCGTGCACGATCTCCTCGGCCGGGGTGTCCGGCTGGAACGCCAGCAGATGACCCTGGAAGCGAGTGACCAGCGCGGTGCCGCCCATCGGCTCCTCCCCGGCGCGCAGCTTCGGGAAGACGACGGTCAGCACGTCCTCGGTGTAGTCGACCAGGTCGCGTTGCAGCACCAGCCGTTCCGGATCCGGGTAGGCACCCACCTCGCGGTAGAGCGTGCCGACCGCGGCGGCCTCGTCCGCGATCAGGCTCTGCGCGTGGTCGTTGGACTCGTAGGTCGCCGCGGCGATCAGGCCGAGCAGCAAACCGTAGAAGACCCCGCCGACGGTGAGCACCATGATGACGGTGTCGTTGTTGCCCGGTTCGGGGCCGAAGATCCGCAGCACGGTCGGGCGGGCCAGCACGATGCCCGCACAGGTCAGCACGACCGGCACGCCGGTCATCAGCACGAACACCAGCCAGATCGGCAGCCCGTAGATCCATGTGAACATGAGCCGGAACTCTAGCTACCGTTTAGCAAACTTCCCGGTAGCGCCACGAATTGCTCGTCGGCGTTATCGGTCGGTGTCCGGATCGACGACGTGTCGTTACCATCCGAATTCGATCTCGGCAATCTGCGAATTCCGCTGCGTACCTGCGGGTTCCCGCCCTATATTTCATGCCGTTCACAAGCCTTGCCGCGCAGATCGGCCGCCCCATCGCCGATCCCGCAGGCCGCACTCGGCCTGCCGTTCGACGTGAACCCGTGCAGCTCAGCACCACCGCTCAGCACTCGCTCCACCTGTCGTGTCGCGCTGAGCCGCGAAACCGTTACGAATCGTTCAGTGGAGGAAGATGTTTCACCTAAGCCGTTCCGACGGCCCGACGTACCGACTATCGACCGCGCGCCGCCGCGCCGTCCCGCGATCGTCGGCCGCACGCAGCCATCGCTGCCGGTCGGGCCGGGCAAGTGGCTGGCACCTATCCGGCGCATCCTGAGCCGCCGATCAGGATGCTTCCGCACCGCACGTCCGAAATGTCCGTCCCAGCGCGACATTCCGGGCGTGCGGTTTTTTGTGTCCGGACTATTTCGCGAATCGAGTCCGTGTCGTAACCATCCAAAACGAATTTCGATCATTGCCGGGCAATTCGCCGATTCTTCCCCTTATCATCGACGCGTCCCTGAAACGCATTGTCGCGTAACTCAATTCGCTCCTTCCGGTATGTCGAGATGAGGTCAACGCATGACCATCGAAGAAATGCCCGCGCGCACCGAGGACCAGGCCAGAAGTCTCAGCACCACCGCCGCCCGGCAACTCGCGACCACCACCAAATCCGTCCCGCAGATGCAGGCGATCAGTTCCCGGTGGCTCACCCGCGCACTGCCCTGGGTCCAGGTCAACGGCGGCACCTACCGCGTGAACCGGCGCCTGACCTATACCGTCGGCGACGGGATCGTCACCTTCGCCATCAATGGCGGTGCGGCCAAGGTGATTCCCTTGGAACTCAAAGAACTGCACCAGCTGCACGAATTCTCCGACGAGGACGCGCTGGCCGAACTCGGCCGCCGTTTCGAACAGCAGGATCTCGAGGCCGGCACGGTGATCGCCGAATTCGGGAATCCGATGGACCAGGTCGTGCTGATCGTGCACGGCAAGGTGAACAAATACGGCACCGGGCAATACGGCGAGCAGACCATGCTCGGGCAACTCGCCGACGGTGACTTCTTCGGCGACGACACCCTCATCGATCCCTCGGCCATCTGGCCCGTCACAATCAAGACCGTCACGCCCACCACGATTCTGACGCTCCCCCGGGCCGCGCTGGACCAGGCCCTGGATCGGGTGCCGGAACTGCGCGAGCATCTGGAACGGGTGGCCACCGACCCCACCCCCGCGCAGAACCGGCAGGGCGAGGCGAACATCGAGATATCCTCCGGCCACGAGGGCGAGCCGGAACTGCTGGGCACCTACGTCGATTACGACGTCGCGCCCCGCGAATACGAACTCAGCCTGGCGCAGAGCGTGCTGCGCGTGCACTCGCGGGTCGCGGACCTGTTCAACGATCCGATGAACCAGGTCGAGCAACAGCTGCGGCTCACCGTCGAAGCGCTCTACGAGCGCCGCGAACACGAACTGGTCAACAATCCGAACTTCGGGCTGCTGCACAACTGCGACCTGAAACAGCGGATCTACTCCGAGTCCGGCGCCCCGACGCCCGACGACATGGACGAGCTGCTCAGCATGCGGCGCAGCACGAAACTGTTCCTCGCGCACCCGAAGGCGATCGCCGCGTTCGGCCGCGAATGCAACAAGCGCGGCCTCTATCCCGATCCGGTCGAGGTCAACGGGCATCGGGTGCCGGCCTGGCGCGGTGTCCCGATCTTCCCGTGCGGCAAGATCCCGGTCAGCCCGACCCAGACCACCTCGATCCTGGCCATGCGCACCGGGGAGAAGGACCAGGGTGTGATCGGGCTGCACCAGACCGGCATTCCCGACGAATACGAGCCCAGCCTCAATGTGCGATTCAAGGGCATCGACGATCAGTCGATCATCTCCTACCTGGTGAGCTGCTATTTCTCCGCGGCGGTCCTGGTCCCCGACGCGCTGGGCATGCTGGACAACGTCCTGGTCGCCCGGCAAGCCGACTAGCCGGGGGTGCTCCGATGTCGGTGCTCTCCCGCGCCGGTGCGCCCGCTGCCACCCACGAGGTGGCCGCGGCCGTCGCCGCGCTTCTGACCAACCTCGACACCAGCGCGCCCGCCACGCTGGTCCTCGGCGACGCGCCCGAATCGACCGGCACCCAGCGGGCGGGTCCCCCGCGCCTGCTCGGTCCCAGCGGCCTGGGCGCGGCGGGACTGCGGATACCGCTGCCCACGCCGGCGCCACCGGCCGCCGCCGAAACCGCGGCACCCTGGCGCATACCGTCCGGCCCGAGCGGATTAGGGGCCGGAGCGGCACAGTTCCGGCCGGCCGGTCCCGCGATCCCCCCGCTCTACTGCCCGCCGCCGCTGCGCGACGACCCGGCACTCGCCGTGGCCGTCAACGACGGGCTGATCGCCTGGGCCGCCGAGATCGGCTTGTACGAAGGGCGACTCGGCGAACTCCGCGATGCCGACTTCGGCCGGCTGATCATGCTCGCCCACCCCGACTGCGACGACGCGGACCGGCTGCTGGCGGCCGCCAAGTGCGCGGTCTCGGAATGGTCGGTCGACGACTACTACTGCGAGGAGGACGCCGACGATCACGCCCCCGACGGCACACTGTCGAGCGCCGAGGCCGAACTCGGGCCACGACTCGAACTGGCCGCCGCCGCCATGGATCCGGTCCACCTGCCGGCCCGCTACGCGCCGCGACTCGAGCAGGCCTTGCAGGCCGACCCGATCCTGCGTGCCTTCCGCACCAGTTTCGAGCACCTGTCGCGCTATGCCGGCGACGCTCAGCTCGCCCGGCTGCGGACCGAGATCGCGGGCTGGTTCATCGCCCTGGGCGCGGAAGCCGGCTGGCGGACAGCCGGGCGGATGCCACCGGTCTGGGAGTACCTGACCAACCGGCAGCCGCACAGCTTCCTGCCCTGTATGGCGCCCATCGACGTACTCGGCGGCTACGAGCTGTGCGCCGCCGAATACACCGATCCCCGGGTGCGCCGGGTGGTCACCACCGCCGCGCTCGCCGCGCAGATGGTGAACGACCTGTATTCGATGGCGCGCGAAGACCAATCGCAGGGCCGGGAATTCAACCTCCCGACCGTGCTCGCCGCCGAGGAGAACTGTTCCCGGCACGAAGCGGTCCTGCACACCGCCGCCATCCAGGACGAACTGGTGCACCGCTTCGAAGCCGAAGCCGCACCGCTGGCCGCCGCGGGTTCACCCGAACTGCGCCGGTTCCTGTTCGGGCTGTGGGCCTGGATGGGCGGCAACCGCGCCTGGCATGCCGACAGCAAGCGCTACCGAGTCACCGAGAGAGGATGATCCAGAATGACCATGCTCGATCCCGAAGCGGTTCTGCGGACCCGCTACCAGAAGTCCGTCGCCGAATACTGGAACAACAATCCGAACGACGATCGGGTCAACACCAAACTCGGCGAGGTCGACGGCCTCTACCACCATCACTACGGCATCGGCGAACCCGATCTGTCGGTGCTGGAGGGGCCCGAGGAGACCCGGCAGCAGCGCCTCGTCACCGAACTGCACCGGCTCGAGACCGCGCAGGCCACCTTCCTGCTGGACCATCTCGGCGACGTCCGCCCCGGCGACCGGCTGCTCGACGGCGGATCCGGGCGCGGCGGCACCAGTTTCATGGCCAACCAGCGGTTCGGCTGCCAGGTCGACGGCGTCACCATCTCGCAGTACCAGGTGGATTTCGCCAACGCCCAGGCCGCCGAGCGCGGCGTCGCGGACAAGGTGCGGTTCCACTTCCGCAATATGCTCGAGACCGGTCTGGACACCGGATCGCGCCGCGGCATCTGGACCAACGAGACCACCATGTACGTCGACCTCTTCGAGTTGTTCGCGGAATTCTCGCGGCTGCTGGAGCCGGGCGGGCGCTACGTCTGCATCACCGGCTGCTCCAACGACGTCACCGGCGGACGCTCGTCCTCGGTCAGCGCGATCGATGCGCACTACGGCTGCATGATCCATCCGCGCGGCGAGTACTTCCGCGCACTGGCGGCCAACAACCTGGTGCCGATCGACGTCGTCGACCTCACCGCGGCGACCATCCCCTACTGGGATCTGCGCACCCATTCCGAACTCGCGACCGGAGTGGAGAAGCCGTTCCTGACCTCGTACCGAGAGGGGAGCTTCCAGTACCTGATGATCGCCGCCGATAAGGTGGGTCGGTGACCGATCACCAGGCCGGAGCGTTGACCGACCGCGAAGCCCTGCCCGTCGAGCTCGTGGACGAGGCCGGGCGCGCGGTCGGCGCGTGCCCGGTCGCCGAGGCGCACACCGCGCCCGGCCGGCTGCATCGCGCGTTCTCGGTCCTGCTGTTCGACGACGCCGGGCGGGTGCTGTTGCAGCAGCGCGCCGGGGTGAAGACGCGGTTTCCGCTGCTGTGGGCCAACACCTGCTGCGGGCATCCGGCGCCGGGCGAACCCATCGAGGCGGCCGCGGCCGTGCGGCTGGCCGAGGAGCTCGGGCTGGCGACGCCGCTGCGTGAGGTGGGCGAGTTCGTCTATCAGGCGCAGGATCCGGTGACCGGGCGGGTGGAGTACGAGTGGGATCACGTTGTCATCGGCAAGCTGGCCGCGGGTGTGCCGCGGCCGGATCCCGCGGAGGTCGCGGACTTCGTCTGGGTGTCGCCGCAGGAGTTGCGCGATGCCATGTCGGCGGAGCCCGGGAACTACACGCCTTGGCTGGCGCCGGTGTTGAAGATCGCCACCGAAGCCGGGGTCTGACCCTTCCGTCAATGCCGTTCTGTAATCCGAGCATTCAGCAAATGTTTGGCACCCCCCGGGTGTGCCACTCACATATAAGGATGCGCATATCTAGATGGTGGGATGTCTGTAACAACTGCACAGTCCCGCGCGACAACTTCACTGTCGAGCCCAGGCCGCGTCCGCGGAACCTTGGGCAATTCACAGGTACGCCACAGGGTCCCGCCAGCAGCGCGGCGGATGCTGGTCGGTGTACCGAAGTCTCCGGCAAGCGAGGTGTGCGATGGTTGAGGTCGAAGTTTCGGACGACACGGTGAAGGTCCACGTGCTCGGTGGACATCGCCTGCTCGCCCTGCGCGAGGAGGTCACCTTGGATGTCGCCGCGATCAGAGGGGTGCGCATCGCCGAGGTCGATCTGCGCCCGCCGTGGATCCGCACACCCGGCGCCTTCTTCCCCGGCGCGATCGCGGCCGGCACCTTCCGCGGCAAGGGCCGGAAAGAGTTCTGGGACACCAACTTCCAGGGCCACGCCATCCTCATCGATCTGGCCGGCCCGGGTTACACCCGCCTGGTCGTCGACGTCGCGGATCCCGATGCCGCCCTCGCGGAGCTCAGCCTGGCCGTCGCCGCCTGAGCCCCTCTCCCCCGCGCCCGTCCCCGACGCTGATTTACGCTGTACGGGAGACGGGAAGGGCTGATCGACGATGACCGACGTTCCGACCACACAGTTCGTGGACCGCCGATATGTACGGCTGGTGGCCGAATTCGACCGACTGTTCCGCAAACCCGAGGACGGCGGCGGCGCGCTCACCGTCTATCAGCACGGCGAACCCGTGGTCGACGTGTGGGCCGGTATCGCCGCCCCCGGGCGGGACTGGCAGCACGACACCGTCGCCATGGCGTACTCCACCGGCAAGGGCGTCGCGTCCACGCTGCTGCACCGCCTGGCCGAACGGGATCTGGTGCGCTACGACACCCCCGTCGCCGAGTACTGGCCCGAGTTCGCGGCCGCCGGCAAGGAGCGCATCACCGTGCGCGAACTGCTCAGTCACCGCGCGGGCCTGCATCGGCTGCGCGGTCTGCTGCCCGGCCCCGCCGAGGGCTTCCTCGACGACGCGGCGGTGACCGCGGCGCTCGCCGCCGCGGCGCCGGACCCGCGGCACCGGGTCACCAGCGGCTACCACGGCATCACCTACGGACACCTGGTCGCCGAGCTGATCCGCCGGGTCTCCGGCTCGAAGTTCACCGAGCTGCTGCGCACCGAGATCGCCGAACCCCTCGGCGCCCAAGACCTCTGGTTCCGGGTCCCGGACAGCGAGCGGCATCGCATCGCGCCCAACTTCCCGCGCCTGACCATCGCCGGGATGAGCTGGGAGCGCAGCAGCAACCTGATCGCCCGGACCAAGTTCGGCGCGGCCGCCGACACCACCCCCACCGGCTTCGCCGAGCTGGTTTCCGATCCGCGCCTGCACGATTCGGTGATGCCCGGTGTCAACGGCGTCTTCTCGGCCCGCTCGCTCGCGCGGCTGTACGGTGCGCTCGCCAACGGCGGAGAGCTGGACGGGTACCAGTTGCTGCGCCCGGAAACCATCGAAACCATGCGGGAGCGCCAGGTTTTCACCCCCGACTATGTGCTGGCCTTCCGGATCCCCTGGGCGCTCGGCTTTCACGGCGTCCCGATGAAACCCTCCAAGGCGGACCCGGTTTCAGCCTTCGGCCACTTCGGGCTCGGCGGCTCCGGCGCCTTCGCCGACCCGGCCACCGGGATGTCGCTCGGCTTCGTCACCAACCGCCTCGGCGGCAGACTCACCCCGCTCGGCGATGCCCGCCTGGCCCGGTTGGGCACGATCGCCCACAACATCGCCAAGCACGCATGACCCTGCGGGCCGTGCTCTGGGATGTGGACGACACCCTCTTCGACTACTCGGGCTCGGACCGGGCCGGGGTGCTGCGCCATCTCGCGGCGGAGGGGTTGCTCGACGCGCACGGCGGGGCGGAGCCGGCGGTGCGGCGCTGGCAGGAGGTGATGGAGGCGGAGTTCGTCCGGTTCCTCGCCGGGGAGGTGGACATCTTCGAGCACCGGCGCTGCCGGGCGCGAGTGTTCCTCGGCACGGAACTCTCCGACGCCGAGGCCGACGAGTGGTTCGGCCGCTACATCGCGCACTACCAGTCTTGCTGGACACTGTTTCCCGACTCCGTCGACGCGCTGGCCGCCGTCGCACCCCTGGCGCGCCAGGCGGTGCTGTCCAACTCCTCGGTGGTCAACCAGGAGCGCAAGCTCCAGACACTGGGCATCCGTGACTATTTCGACGTGGTGCTGTGCGCCGACGAACTCGGTCACGCGAAACCGGCCGCCGCGGCCTTCCACGCCGCTTGCGCCGCACTGGATCTGCCGCCGAGCGAAGTCGCCTACGTAGGCGATCGTCTCGACATCGACGCCCTCGGCGCCCGCGACGCCGGCCTGACCGCGATCTGGCTGGATCGCGCGGACAGCGCGGCCCACCTGCCCGCCGAGGTACTGCGCATCACGAGCCTGGCCGAACTTCCCCCGCTGCTGAAGGCTGACTGAGCGCCGCGCGCACCAGCAACGCAGTGGCGAGCATGCCAGAGCACCAGTCGACTGGGCGGAACCGTGCCGGGTGGGTGAGATCGACGAGTCGTGGGACGAATCGGCGTGGGGGTGGCAGCATGGGCGCATGGAGTTGCTCGGGCTGGGACAGATCGAGGCGGCGGCGGCGGTGCTGGCGCCGGTGATGCGGCGGACGCCGGTGGTGGCGTCGCGGGTGTTGTCGGAGCGGGTGGGGGCCGAGGTGTTCCTCAAGTGTGAGAACTTGCAGCGGACCGGGTCGTTCAAGCCGCGGGGTGCCTACAACCGGATCGCGAATCTGCCCGCGGCGGATCGGGCGCGGGGTGTGGTGGCGGCCAGTGCGGGGAATCACGCGCAGGGGGTGGCGTGGGCGGCGACCTCGCTGGGCCTGGAGTCGACGGTATTCATGCCGGTCGGGGCGTCGATTCCGAAGTTGGCGGCTACCAAGGCCTATGGGGCGCAGGTGCGGCAGGTGGGCGAGACCATCGACGAGGCGCTGGAAGCGGCGCAGGATTTCGCGCTGCGCACCGGGGCGACGCTGATCCACCCGTTCGATCATCCGGACATCGTGGCGGGGCAGGCGACGGTGGCACAGGAGATCCTCGAGCAGGTACCCGAGGTCGGGACGGTGCTGGTGCCGACCGGCGGCGGCGGCCTGCTGGCGGGGATCGCGATCGCGCTGGCCTATCTGGCGCCGGACGTGCGGGTCATCGGGGTGCAGGCGGCCGAAGCCGCGGCCTGGCCGGAATCGCTGTCGACCGGCAAGCCGGTCCGGGTCGCGCGAATGTCGACGATGGCCGACGGCATCGCGGTGGGCTTGCCGGGCGAGGTGCCGTTCGCGCATGTCGCCGCGCACGGGCCGAGCATCGTGACCGTCGACGAGGAGTCCTTGTCCAAGGCACTGCTGCTGTGCCTGGAACGCGCCAAGTTGATCGTGGAACCGGCGGGCGCGGCGGCGGTCGCGGCGCTGATGAGCTACACCCCGGCCGAATTGGAGCTGCGCGGCCCGGTGTGCGCGGTCCTGTCCGGCGGCAATATCGACCCGCTGCTGCTGACCCGGCTGATCGGGCACGGGCTCAGCGCCGCGGGCCGCTACCTCGCCCTGAGCATCACCATCTCCGATCTACCGGGCGCGCTGAGCAGCCTGCTGACCGTCGTCGGCAAGACCGGGGCCAGCGTCGTCGACGTCGCACACTCCCGCGTCGGCACCTGGCTGGCGGTGCACGAGGTCGAAGTCTCCCTCACCTTGGAGACTCGCGGTCCGGACCACCGTCGGGACGTCCTCAACGCGCTCATCAACGCCGACTACGCCGTGCGAGTGGAGGATTAGGCCCCTCAGCACTTGCGCTTGTAGAAGTACTTCGCGTTAGCGTCCATGTCACTCTGCGTGATAGCGACCATGTCGGTGCGCAGCGTCCGGGTGACCGGCTTGCCTTCGAGGGCGGCGGCCGCTTGTTCGACGCCCTGGGCGCCGATACCGGCCGGGTCCTGGGCGATCAGCGCTTGCACGGTGCCTGCCTTCAGGTCTTCGACCTGCTTGGGGCTGGCGTCGAAGCCGACGAGTTTGACCTGTCCGAGTTTGTTTGCGTTGCGCAGACCGGTGGCGGCGCCCTCCGCGGAACTCAGGTTGGTGGCGAAGATCCCGGCCAGGTCGGGATGGGCGGCGAGGGTCGCGGTGACGATCGAGGCGGCCTGGGCGGCTTCGTTGTTGTTGTATTGCACACCGAGCGAGGTGATTCCGGGGAACGCCTTGACCGCGGCTTCGAACCCTTGCGCGCGGGCATCGGTGGTGGAGGTGCCGGCCTTGGTGTTGATCACCAGGACCGGGCCCTTGTCGCCGATCAGTTTCGCCAGGGTCCGCGCGGCCAGTTCGCCACCCTTGGTGTTGTCCGAGGCGATGGAGGACAGGGCCACCGAGGTGTCGTCCAGGGCGGTGTCCACCTCGATGATTTTGATCCCGGCATCGCGCGCCTGCTTCATCGGGCTGGCCATGGCGGTGGCATGGGTCGGAGCGATCAGGATGCCGCCCGGCTTGTTGGAGACCACGCCGCTCAGGACCGGAGTCTGCTGTGCCGCATCGAATTTCGTGGGCGCCTGGGTACTGAGTTCATAACCCAGCTCCTCGGCTTTCGCCTCGGCCCCGCACTGCATGGAAATGTAGAACGGCTCGTCGGCGACACCCGGGATCAGCACCAGCTTCTTGCTGTCGCCGCCACCCGAATCACCCACGTTCCCGGTGCAACTCACCACCAGCACCCCGGCGACCAGCGCGCCGAACACGACCCCGACTCGATTCCTCATCCTCGAACCTCCTTGTTGCTGCGGACTCCTATTTCCGGTTCCGCGCCCGGCGCCGGGCCTGGTCGAACCAGACCGCCGCCACGAGAACCACACTCACCGCGATCGGCTGCCAGAACACCGGCACGCCCACGATCACGAACCCCTTCTTCAGCACGGACGGAATGAAGACGCCGATCACCGTGCCGGCCACCGAGCCGACACCACCGAAGAGACTGGTGCCGCCGATGACCACACCGGCGATCGCGTCCAGATTGTCGGTGGTGTGCCCGCCGATCGTGGTGGTGCCGAAGTACGCCAGATTCATGAAACCCGCCAGCCCGGCGAGCAATCCGGCCATCAGATACACCAGCACCAGGTGCCGGGTGACCGCGACGCCGGAGCGCCGGGCCGCCTCCGCGCTGGAACCGATGGCGTAGGTGTAGCGGCCGAACCTGGTGGTGTGCAGGACCCAGGCGGCAAGCACCGTCACCACGGTCGCGACCAGCACCAGATTCGGGATACCGCCGAGCGAGGTGCCGAAGCCCAGCGTGTTGCGCAGTTTGTCGGGCACCGTCCGGGTGTCGACGCCGCCGGTGATGAGCTGGGCCGCGCCGAGTGCCGCGCCGAAGGAGCCCAGCGTCACGATCAGCGGCGGAATCTTGGCCTTGGCCACCAGCAGTCCGTTGAGCAGGCCCCAGATCCCGCCGCCCGCAACGGCTCCCACGAAGCCGAGGCCGATCAGGCCCCAGCCGGCCCCGGTGGCGTCCTCGTTCGGGCTGAGCCACTCCATGGTCTTCGCGCCGATGACTCCGGCGAAGATCAGCACCATGCCGACGGACAGGTCGATGCCGGAGGTGATGATGACGAAGGTCATTCCGACCGAGAGGACAAGCAGCACAGAGGTTTCGATCAGTAGCGTCTGGAAGGTGAAGCGGGTGGGGAAAGCGTCCGGGCGCAGGATGCTGAACACCAGGCACAGTCCGATCAGCACCACCCCGATCCACACCGTGCCGGCACCGAGTAGTCGCTGCCGGACCGTGCGTTCCGGCAGCGCGCCGGCATCCGAGTCGCTCACGCGGCCTCCTCTTGGGACAGCGCGCCTGTCATCGCGGCGACCAGATGCTCGAGGGTGGCTTCGGCGGCGGTGAACCGGGCCACCCGGCGGCCCAGCCGCAGCACCTCGATCCGGTCCGCGACCGCGAGCACCTCCGGCATGTTGTGGCTGATCAGCACGACGGCGATGCCTTCATCGCGGACCCGGCGGATGACATCGAGTACTCGTTCGCGTTGCACGACGCCGAGCGCGGCGGTCGGCTCGTCCATGAAGACGACCTTGCTGGCCCACATGACGGCGCGGGCCACCGCGACGCTCTGCCGCTGGCCGCCCGAGAGCGATCCAATCGGCACGTCGGTGCGCTGCAAGGTGACGCCGAGGCGCCGGAAGTGTTCTACCGCTTGGTTTCGCATCGCGGTCTTGTCCAGCATGCCGAGCTTGCCCGCGAGGCCGCCACGCATCAGCTCACGGCCCAGGAACAGGTTCGCGGCCGGATCCAGATCGGGCGCCACCGCCAGATCCTGATACACGGTTTCGATGCCGAGTTTGCGCGCGGCGGTCGGGGTGTTCAGCACCACCGGTTTCCCGTCGAGCAGGATGGTGCCGCCGTCGGGTTGCTCGGCGCCCGAAAGACTCTTCACCAGAGTCGATTTCCCGGCGCCGTTGTCCCCGATCAGCGCGACGACCTCACCGGCCCGAACCCGGAAGTTGGCGCCGCGCAGAGCTTCCACGCCGCCGTAGCGCTTGATCAGCTCCCGGGCCTCCAGCACGACCGCGCCGCCCCCGGCATCCGGCGGCTGTTCCTGCGACGTCATCGTCGGTCCACCCCCCGTGGACTCGGCTGACCAAACGACCAGTCCATCGCCCGATCGTACGAGCACCCGCTCCCCCGCCGGGGTGATTCACCGAAAGTGGTACGGCACCACTCTCAGTGCGCCCCACCGAGTTCCAGGGCCAGCACGCCGAGAATGACCAGGCCGATCCCGCCGACCTGAACGAGCGTGAGCCGTTCCCCCAGGAACAGCGCTCCGATGGCGGCCACCGCCGCGACCCCGATAGCCGACCAGATGCCATAGGCCACACCGAGGTTCATCCCCCGCTTGAGCGCCTGCGACAGAAAGTAGAACGCCGACCCGTAACCGATCACCACCACGATCGACGGCACCAGCTTGGTGAACCCCTCGGACAACTTCAGCGACACCGTCGCGGTGATCTCGGACGCGATGGCCACCGCCAGCAACAGCAAGGTCATTGCCGCAGGATATCCGCCGCCCGCCCGGGGTCAGCGCAACCAGGTGCGCAGTTCGGCTGCGGTGGTGCGGACCTCGTCGAGCTGGGCCGCGACCTGGACGCCCGCGGTGCCGCCGCGGGCGTTGCGGGAGGCGATCGAGCCCTGGACCGTGAGCACCTCGCGGACCTGCGGGGTCAGTGCCGGATCGATGGCGGCGAACTCTTCGTCGGTGAGGTCGGCCAGGCCGACGCCGCGGGCTTCGGCGGCCTTGACACAGGCGCCCGCCGCCTCGTGCGCGACCCGGAAGGGAACACCCTGGCGGACAAGCCATTCCGCGATGTCGGTGGCGAGGGTGAAGCCGGCGGGGGCCAGCTCGGCCATCCGGTCGGTGTGGAAGGTGAGGGTGGAGACCAGGCCCGCGATGGCCGGGAGCAGCAGCTCCAGCTGGGCCACCGAGTCGAAGAGCGGCTCCTTGTCCTCCTGGAGGTCACGGTTGTAGGCCAGCGGCTGGGCCTTGAGCGTGGCGAGCAGGCCGGTGAGGTTGCCGATGAGCCGGCCCGCCTTGCCGCGGGTGAGCTCGGAGACGTCCGGGTTCTTCTTCTGCGGCATGATCGAGGAACCGGTGGACCAGGCGTCGGCCAGCGTGATGTAGCCGAATTCCGGTGTGCTCCAAAGGATCACCTCTTCGGCCATGCGGCTCAGGTCGACGCCGATCATGGCCAGCACGAACGCGGCCTCGGCCGCGAAGTCACGGCTGGAGGTGGCGTCGATCGAATTGGCCGCCGAGCCGGTGAAGTCCAGTTCGGCCGCGATCTGTTCGGGATCCAGGCCGAGCGAGGAACCGGCCAGCGCGCCGGACCCGTACGGGGACACCGCCGCCCGCTTGTCGAAATCGCGGAGCCGGTCGATATCGCGCAGCAGCGGGTGCGCGTGCGCGAGCAGGTGGTGCGCCAGCAGCACCGGCTGGGCGGCTTGCAGGTGGGTCTTGCCCGGCATCGCGGCATCGGGGTGCGCGGCCGCCTGCGCGACCAGCGCGTCGACCACCTCGAGCACACCGAAGGCGACCCGGCGCGCGGCCTCGCGCAGCCACATCCGGAACAGCGTCGCGACCTGATCATTGCGCGAACGCCCGGCCCGCAGCCGCCCGCCGAGTTCGGTGCCGACCCGCTCGATCAGGCCACGTTCCAGCGCACCGTGCACATCCTCATCGGACTCCGCGGGCCCGAACGCGCCCGAATCCACATCGGCGGCAAGCTGTTCCAGCCCGGCCAGCATGCCGGACAGATCACCCTCGGAGAGCAGACCGGCCTTGTGCAGCACTCGCGCGTGCGCCTTGGACGCTCGGATGTCGTACGGCGCCAGCACCCAGTCGAAATGCGTCGACTTGCTCAGCGCCGCCATCGCCGCCGCCGGACCGGACGCGAAACGTCCACCCCAGAGCGCG
This sequence comes from Nocardia sp. NPDC050712, assembly GCF_040654295.1. Classification (NCBI taxonomy): domain Bacteria; kingdom Bacillati; phylum Actinomycetota; class Actinomycetes; order Mycobacteriales; family Nocardiaceae; genus Nocardia; species Nocardia sp. NPDC050712. The sequence goes on along the minus strand of NZ_JBFAHT010000007.1, from coordinate 127,119 downwards.
CCTTCGTTGGTGCCGTGGGCCTCGGTCATCGTGTGCTGTCTCCTCCGGGTCGGATGGCGGTCATCAGTATGTGCTTGTCCAGGTCGGCGGCCTCGGTCAGCTCACGACCGTGGGCGGCCAGCACGTCGGACGGGTGGGTGTACCGGGTGTCCCAGTCTTCGCGGCGGAACCGCTCGATCGGGTTCGAACGCTCGTCGGCGGAGTAGAACAGCTGATCCAGGTCGACTCCGAGACCGAGGGGCGCGCCGAGATCGGCGCGTTCCCGATTGCGTTCGTGGTCGCGCTCCGACTCTTCCAGCACGGTGTTGAGCGCGAACCGGCTGCCCGGCGCGCTCAACGCGACGATGTCGTCGAACAGCCGGTCCTGCGCGTCGCCGGGCAGGTAGCGCAGCAGCCCTTCGGCGAGCCACGCGGTCGGCGACTCGGGATCGAAGCCGGTGTCCAGCAATGCTTTCGGCCAATCCTGACGCAGGTCGGCCGCCACCTCGCGCCGGACCACCCTCGGCTCGTACCCGGCCAGCGCGGCGGCCTTGAACTCCAGCACGGCGGGCAGATCGAGTTCGAACAGGACGCTGCCCGCAGGCCACTCCAGCCGGTAGGCCCGGGCATCCAGACCTGCGGCGACGATGACGAACTGGCGAATACCCGCCGCGACGGCCGCGGCGAAGTAGTCGTCGAAATAGCTGGTGCGGGCCACGAGGCCGGCGGCGATCGGCGCGTAGGCGTCGGCCAGGGCCTGCTCCTCGGGCCCTGGCTCGCCGCTGCCGAGCCGGGTCCACAGCGGCTGACCCACCGCACGAACCAGCACCTCCGCGAACGGATCGCTGAAGAGGGCGTCCGCGCGGCGGGTCTCATTGGCCCGCATCACGGCGACACCGAGCGCGGTCAACCCCACGCTGCTGGTGATGTCCCAACTGTCGTCGTCGCTGCGCATCGCACTCGCCCTTTCCGAAACGGTCGTAGCCCACCCATGAGGCTACGACCGCCGGGCTACTACTTCTGGTTCAGGTCGCGGCGCGCGGCGACCTTCGAGGACAGGCCGTGGATCTGGACGAAGCCCTTGGCCAGGGACTGGTCGAAGGTGTCGCCCGCGTCGTAGGTGGCCAGGTTGAAGTCGTAGAGCGACTGCTCGGAGCGACGGCCGTTGACCACCGCGGAGCCACCGTGCAGGACCATCCGGATCTCACCGGAGACGTGCTGCTGGGTCTCGGCGATGAAGGCGTCCAGCGCGCGCTTGAGCGGGGAGAACCACAGGCCGTCGTAGGCCAGCTCGCCCCAGCGCTGCTCGACCTGGCGCTTGTAGCGGCCCAGTTCGCGCTCGATGGTGACGTTCTCCAGCGCCTGGTGCGCGGTGATCAGTGCGATGGCGCCGGGGGCCTCGTAGATCTCACGGCTCTTGATGCCGACGAGCCGGTCCTCGACCATGTCCAGGCGGCCGATGCCCTGGCGGCCGGCGCGGTGGTTCAGCTCGACGATGGCCTCGAGCACGCTGACCGGCTTGCCGTCGATGGCGACCGGCACACCCTTGTCGAAGGTGATGATGAGCTCGTCGGGCGCTTCGAAGTTGACCGTCGGGTCGGCGGTGTAGTCGTAGACGTCCTTGGTCGGCGCGTTCCACAGATCCTCGAGGAAGCCGGTCTCGACGGCACGGCCCCACACGTTCTGGTCGATGGAGAACGGCGACTTCTTGGTGACGTTGATCGGGAGCTTGTTCTCCTCGGCGAAGGCGATGGCCTTCTCCCGGGTCCAGGCGTAGTCGCGGACCGGGGCGATGACCTCCAGGTCGGGCGCGAGCGCGCCGATGCCGACCTCGAAGCGGACCTGGTCGTTGCCCTTGCCGGTGCAGCCGTGCGACACGGTGGTCGCGTTGTGGAACTTGGCGGCCTCGACCAGGTGCTTGACGATCAGCGGGCGGCTGATCGCGGACACCAGCGGGTACTGGCCCATGTACATGGCGTTGGCCTGGATGGTGGGCAGGCAGTACTCGTCGGCGAACTCGTCGCGCGCGTCGACCACGATGGCCTCCACGGCGCCGCAGTCCAGTGCGCGCTGGCGCACCACATTCATGTCCTCGCCGCCCTGGCCCAGATCGATGGCGACGGCCACGACCTCGGAACCCGTCTCCTTCGCGATCCAGCTGATGGCGACGGAGGTGTCAAGCCCACCGGAGTAGGCGAGTACGACGCGCTCGGACATTTTCTCTGTGCTCCTCGAGTTGATGATGGTCGGCGCCCCCGTGCCGTTCTACAAATGATTATGCACGATGCTGCAATCCCATTCATAATCGGGGTGTGGGGCTCGCGCGTTAACGCGTTCTATGCGAGTTCCTCGATCTTGGCGGCCAGTTCCGCGCCGGTGAGTGGCTCCCGGGCGATGACGGCGATGGTGTCGTCGCCGGCGATGGTGCCGACGATGAACGGCAGCGAAGCGCGGTCCAGGGCGCTGGCCAGGAAGTGCGCCGCGCCCGGTGGGGTGCGCAGGACCGCGATATTGCCGGAGGCATCGGTGGACACCAGCAGGTCGCCCAGCAGCTTGGACAGCCGGTCGGTACCGCCGGTGACGCCGCGCACGGGGCTGCCGTCCTCGGGGACCACATAGACCCCGGCCCCGCCGTCGGCCGCGCGCAGTTTGACCGCGCCGAGTTCGTCGAGGTCACGCGACAGCGTGGCCTGCGTGGTTTCGATGCCCTCGGCCGACAGCAGCGCCGCCAGTTCGGTCTGGCTGCGCACCGCGTGCGCGGACAGCAGTTCGATGATGCGCGACTGCCGTCCGGCGCGGGTGCGGGCGATCGCGGGCCCCTTGCCCGCTTCGGGCGCGGTGGCGCTCACGCCGCCACCCCGCCCCTGGTTCGCTCAGACACCGGTGACACCCCGTTTCGCCAGCAACCAGACCAGCAGCGCCTTCTGCGCGTGCAGCCGGTTCTCGGCCTCGTCCCAGACGACGCTGTGCGGCCCGTCCAGCACCTCGTCGGTGATCTCCTCCCCGCGGTGCGCCGGAAGGCAGTGCAGCACAACGACATCGGACTGGGCCCGGGCGACCAGCTCGGTATTGAGCTGGAACGGACGGAACGGGCCGACCCGGTCCAGGCCGTCGTTCTCCTGGCCCATCGAGGTCCAGCAGTCGGTGACCAGCGCGTCGGCGCCCTCGGCGGCGGCCTGCGGGTCGCCGATCAGCTTGATGGTGGCGCCGGTCTCGGCGGCACGCTCGCGCGCGGCCTCCAAGATCCACGGCAGCGGCTCGAAACCGGCCGGGGCGGCGATGGTGACGTTCAGCCCCGCGGTGACGCCGCCGAGCAGCAGCGAATGCGCCATATTGTTCGCGCCGTCGCCGAAGTAGGTGAGGTTGCGGCCGGCGAGGTCACCCTTCTGCTCGCGCAGCGTCATCAGATCGGCGAGCACCTGGCACGGGTGGAACTCGTTGGACAGCGCGTTCACCACGGGAACCGTTGCGGCCGGGGCCATCTCGTCCAGGCGCGCCTGCTCGAAGGTGCGCCACACGATGGCGTCGACGTAGCGGGAGAGCACGCGACCGGTGTCGGCGAGGGTTTCCTCGCGGCCCAGCTGGGTGTCGCGGCCGTCGACGACGACCGCGTGCCCGCCGAGCTGGGCGATGCCGACCTCGAAGGAGAACCGGGTACGGGTCGAGTTCTTCTCGAAGATCACCCCGACGCCGCGCGGGCCGTCCAGCGGCCGGTGCGCGAACGGCGACTTCTTGAGTTCGGCTGCCAGCGCTAGAATTTCGGCCTGCTCGGCCGGGGTGACATCGTCGTCCCGGAGGAAGTGCCTGAGCTCGGTCATTTGGTTCCCTTCGCGTCGGCGGCTGCGCCGTCGAGGATCTCGGGCAGGTCGGCGACGAAGTTGTCGGCCTGGGTCTCGGTGAGCACCAGCGGGGGCGCGAGCCGAATGGTATCGGGCTTGGGCGCGTTGATCAGGTATCCGGCGGCCCGGGCGCGCGCCTCTACCTCGGCCGAAATGCCTTGGGTGAGTGCGATTCCGAGCAGCAGGCCGGCGCCGCGCACGTGGTCGACCAGCGGATGGTCCAGCGCTTCGATGCCGTCGGCGATGTGCTTGCCGAGCGATTCGACGTGGTCCAGCAGGCCTTCCTCGTCGATCGTGCGCAGCACCGCCAGCGCCGCCGCCGCGCACACCGCGTTGCCGCCGAAGGTGGTGCCGTGCAGGCCCGGGGTGAGCAGCTCCGCGGCCGGCCCGGTGGCCAGCACCGCGCCGATCGGCAGGCCGCCGCCGAGCCCCTTGGCCAGGGTGATGACATCGGGAACGATGCCGAAAGCCTGGTGCGCGTAGAACTTTCCGCACCGGCCGATGCCGGTCTGCACCTCGTCGAGCACCAGCAGCGCGCCGTGGCGGGCGGTGATCTCCCGAGCCCGCACCAGGTAGTCCATTGGGGGCACGATCACCCCGCTCTCCCCCATGATCGGCTCCAGGAACACCGCGGCGGTGTCGGAGTCGACGACGGCTTCGAGCGCGTCCGCGTCGCCGTAGGGCACGTGCACGACGCCGGGCGGCATCGGCTCGAACGGCGTGCGCTTGGCGGGCTGACCGGTCAGGGCCAGCGCGCCCATGGTGCGCCCGTGGAACGCCTCGTCGCAGGCGACGATCTTGGAGCGCCCGGTCAGCCGCGCGATCTTGAACGCGGCCTCGTTGGCCTCGGTGCCGGAGTTGCAGAAGAAAGCCCGGCCGTGCCCGTCACCGAAGTGCGCCAGCAGCTTCTCGGCCAACTCCAGCGCCGGCTCGTTGACGTACAGATTCGAGGTGTGCCCGAGCGTGCCGAGCTGGGCGGTGACCGCCTCGATGATCGCCGGATGCCCGTGGCCGAGCGAGTTCACCGCGATACCGCCGAGGAAATCGAGGTAGCGCTTGCCGTCGGCGTCGTAGACCACCGCACCGGTGCCGCGCGCCAGCGCGACCTTGGGGGTGCCGTAGTTGTTCATCATCACGGTGTTCCACCGCGACTGCATGTCCTCTACCTGACTCATGATTTCGTCACCATCGTTCCGATTCCTTCACCGGTGAACAGTTCCAGCAGCACCGAATGCGGCACCCGCCCGTCGATGACGTGCGCGGTCGGCACCCCACCCTGGACGGCGCGCAGGCACGCTTCCATCTTCGGCACCATGCCCGCGTCCAGGCGCGGCAGCAACTCCGCCAGCTCCTCGGCGTCGATGCGCGAGGTCAGCGACGAGCGGTCCGGCCAGTCGGTGTACAGGCCTTCGACATCGGTCAGCACCACCAGTTTCTCCGCGCCGATGCCCTGGGCCAGCGCGGCGGCGGCGGTGTCGGCGTTGATGTTGTGCACCACCCCGTCCGCGTCCGGCGCGATCGTGGAGACCACCGGAATCCGGCCTGCCGCGATGAGATCCAGCACCGCCTCCGGATTCACCGAGGTGACGTCGCCGACCAGGCCGATATCGGTGGCGACGCCCTCGACGTCGACGGTGCGGCGGGTCGCGGTGAACAGGTGCGCGTCCTCACCGGAGATGCCGACCGCGTACGGGCCGTGCGCGTTGATCAGGCCCACCAGTTCGCGGCCGACCTGACCGAACAGCACCATCCGCACCACGTCCATCACCTCGGGGGTGGTGACGCGGAAGCCGCCGCGGAATTCGCCTTGCAAGCCGAGCTTCGTCAGCATGGCGCTGATCTGCGGGCCGCCGCCGTGCACCACCACCGGGTGCACGCCGACCGTGCGCAGGAAGGCCATGTCGGCGGCGAAGGCGCGCTTGAGATCGTCGTCGATCATGGCGTTGCCGCCGTACTTCACCACGACGATCTTGTCCCGGAACTTCTGCAACCAGGGCAGCGCGTCCGCCAGGACGTGCGCCTTGTCCAGCGCCGAAAGGGTGTGCAGCACATCGGTCATGAGCTGTAGGCCGAATTCTCTTCGACGTAGCCGTGCGAGAGGTCGGTGGTGCGCACCATCGCGGCGCCGTCGCCGACGTTGAGTTCGACGACCACGTCGATGTCCGCGCCGGACAGGTCGACCTGCCGCGCGCCCGGCGCCCCGACACTGTCGATGCAGACCGGATTCCCGTTGAACGACACCGAGATCCGGTTCGGGTCCAGGGTGATCGGCGCGATGCCGACGGCGGCGAGCACCCGGCCCCAGTTCGGGTCGGAGCCGAACAGCGCCGTCTTGACCAGGCTGTCGCGCGCGATGGCCCGCGCCGCGATCAGCGCCTCGTCCTCGGAGGCCGCGCTGCCGACGAAGACCCGCACCCGCTTGGTGACGCCCTCCGCGTCGGCCATCAGCTGGTGAGCCAGGTCGTCGCAGACCGCGAGCACCGCGGCGTCGAGTTCCTCCTGCGTCGGCGTGACCGCGCCGGCGCCGTTGGCCAGCAGCAGCACGGTGTCGTTGGTGGAGCAGGAGCCGTCCACGTCGAGGCGGTCGAAGGTGAGCCGGGTCGCCTTGCGCAGCGCGGAATTCAGCTGCTCCGGGGTGGCGACGGCGTCGGTGGTGAGCACGACCAGCATGGTGGCCAGCGAGGGGGCCAGCATGCCCGCGCCCTTGGCCATGCCGCCGACGTTCCACTTGTCCCGGTGATGGAAGGCGACTTCCTTGGGCACGGTGTCGGTGGTCATGATGGCGTGCGCGGCCTCGGTGCCGCCGGACAGGCCGCCGCCCATCTCGTGCACGATCTCGGTGATCGCGGGCAGCAGCTTGTCCATCGGCAGCCGATCACCGATCAAACCCGTTGAGCAGACCGCGATCTCGCCCGCGCCGGTCTCGGCGCCCCAGTTGCTCAGCACCTTCGCCAATTCCTCGGCGGTCTGATGGGTGTCCTGGAAGCCGGCCGGGCCGGTACAGGCGTTGGCCCCACCGGAATTCAGGATGACCGCGCGCAGCCGGCCGGTCGTCAGCACCTGCTGCGACCACAGCACCGGGGCGGCCTTGACCTGGTTGCGGGTGAACACCCCGGCCGCGGCGAACTCGGGCCCCTCGTTGAGCACGAGCGCCAGATCCGGCTTGCCGCTGGCCTTGAGGCCCGCGGCGATTCCCGCGGCGCGGAAGCCGAGGGGGGCGGTCACGCCCTGGTTCCGGACCAGCTTGCCGTTGGCGGTATCGGTCGTCGTCACGGTGCCACTCCTACGGTGGAAAGCCCCTCGGTCTCGTCGAATCCGAGGGCCAGGTTCATGGACTGCACCGCGGCGCCCGCGGTGCCCTTGGTCAAGTTGTCGATCGCGCCGATCACCACCAGCTGACCCGCGTCGGTGTCCACCGCCACCTGCAGGGTGATGGCGTTGGAGCCGAGCACCGAGCCGGTCTGGGGCAGCACACCTTCGGGCAGCAGATGCACGAAAGGTTCGTCGGCGTAAGCCTTTTCGTAGACGGCGCGGGCCTGCGCGGCGTCCACGGTGGTGCGCGCGGTGCAGGTGGCCAGGATGCCGCGCGGCATCGGAGCCAGCACCGGGGTGAACGACACCGCGACGTCGACGCCGCCGGCGGCCGTCAGGTTCTGCGCGATCTCGGGGGTGTGCCGGTGCGCGCCGGCGATGCCGTAGGCCCGGACCGAGCCCATGACCTCCGAACCCAGCAGCGCCACATCGAGTTTGCGGCCCGCGCCCGAGGTGCCGCTGACCGCGACGACATGCACGGCGGGCTCGATGATGCCCGCCGCGATGGCCGGGGCCAGCGCCACGCTCGACACCGTCGGGTAGCAGCCGGGGACGGCGATCCGCTTCGCGCCGCGCAAAGCGGCACGGCCGCCCGGCAATTCGGGCAGACCGTAGGGCCAGGTGCCCGCGTGCGGGCTGCCGTAGTACTTCTCCCAGACGGCCGCGTCCCGCAGCCGGAAATCGGCGCCGCAGTCGATGATCACGGTGGACTCCGGCAGCGCCTCGGCGATGACCGCGGACTGGCCGTGCGGCAGGCCGAGGAAGACCACGTCGTGCCCGGCCAGCTCCTCGACGGTCGTCGGGCCGAGCACTCGATCGGCCAGCGGCAGCAGATGCGGCTGGTGCGCGCCCAGGGTGGCGCCGGCATTCGACCCCGCGGTCAGCGCCCCGATCTCGAGGCGCCCGTCTCGGTATCGGGGATGAGCCAGCAGTAGTCGAAGTACTTCACCGCCCGCGTAGCCGCTCGCACCAGCGACCGCGATCCGAGTTACGGATCCACCAGAATCAGCCATGAAATGATTATGCATGACTATGCAAGCTCATTCATACGCGGGGCTCGGGGGCCGGGCGGTTGTCCCGCCCGATTACCCGGGCGATCAGCGGAAACAGCAGCACCGTCGTGGCGCCGGCGGCCACCAGCACCGAGGCCAGATCCGCTCCCATCAAACCCGAACCGGTCGCCACCTGGGTAACCGCGACGATGATCGGCAGGCCGGTCGCCGCGTACAACGCCAGCTGCGCGCGCTCCCCTCGGGTCGGCAGATTCGCGCCGTGCGGGACGAACCGCTCGCTCAGCCACACCGGCAGGCCGCGGGCGATCGCGATCGAGAACACGAACAGCACCCACAGCACCGGATTGCTCAGCACCGACGAGATATCGATGCCCATTCCCGAGACCACGAAGAACACCGGGATCAGGATGCCGAACCCGATGGTCTCCAGCGCGGTCGCGACCTCGGGATGGTCCTCGCCGATCATCCCGCGCAGCACCACGCCGGCCGCGAACGCGCCGAGCACGACATCGAGATCGAAGGTTTCCGCCACCGCCATCAGCACCAGGAGCAGTAGGAACACCCCGCGCACCGGCAACTGCGAGGTGCCGCCGTTCATCCCGTCGAAGGTGCGGCTCAGCCCCGGCACCCGGTGCAGAATGCGCTGCGGCACGAATCCGATCCACGCCGTGGCGGCGGCGAAGAGCAGCAGCACCACGATCGCCGCGAGCGGACTGCGGCTGGTCAGCAGCACCGACATCGCCACGATCGGCGCCAGCTCACCCACCGCGCCGTGCGCCAGCACCGCCCGGCCCAGCGGCTGGTTCAGGAAGCCGGCCTGCTTGACGATCGGCAGCAGCGTGCCGAGCGCGGTCGAGGTCATCGCGATGGCGACCGCGACCTTGGCGGCGAAGCCGGCCTCGGTCCCGGGTTCGAACAGCACCGCCAGACTCACCAGCACGAACGCGAAGACCAGGCAGCACGCCCACACCAGCCACGCGGTGCGCCCCGGCTTGCCGCGCAGCAGCTTCGGATCAAGCTCGTAACCCGCCAGCAGGAACAGCATGCCGAGCCCGAGTTCACTGAGCAGATCGACACCGCCCTCGGTGCCCGCCCAGTACAGCGCGTGCGGGCCGATGATCGCGCCGAAGACCAGCAGGATCACCACGTCGGGGATGTAGCCGCGCAGTAACCGTGAGGCGATCGGACCGATAACAGCGACCAGGGCGATCAAGAACAAGGAGGTGATCGCCGTCGGGTGCACACCATTCTGAGCCGCTCCGAGCAGGTCCATGGCGCAATCCTGGCATAGGCGGCACGCCATATTTGCCTTCTGTTAGCTACCGGCGATTGGCGGCTCAGTCCAGCACGGCGGGATCGATGCCGAGCAGGTCGGTGAGACCGGCCGCGCCGCGCGCGGTCACCCGCACCGCGCGCCCGGTTCCGCTGCGGCGCACCCACTCCAGATCGCCGAGCCGGCGGCACAGCTGGGCCCCGGCCGCGCCGCCGAGGTGGGTACGGCGCTCGGTCCAGTCCAGGCAGGGCTTGACCAGGGGGCGGCGGCCCTTGCGCAGCGCGGCCTCGTCCACCCCGAGCGGCCCGGTGAGCCAGGCCAGGCCGGAATCGGTGAGCGCGAATCCGCTCTCCGGATCGAGCAGCTCGCGCACGATCATGGCGTCGGTGATCGCGACGCCGAGCCGGCCGGCGAGATGGTCGTAGCAGGTGCGCCCGCGCGCCAGCGCCGCCGTCGCGGTGGCCACCCGCAGCGACGACACCGGCTGCCGCGGCGGCTCCAGGTGCCCGGTCATCGCCTCGAGCAGCTCGGCGACCCGGGCATCGGCCAGTTGCACATACCGATGGCGGCCCTGCCTGCGTTCGGCCAGCAGGCCGCCGGCCAGCAGCCGGTTCAGATGTTCGGTCGCCGTCGAGGCCGCGACCCCGGCGTGGCGCGCCACTTCGCCCGCTGTCCACGCGCGTCCGTCCAGCAGCACCAGGCAGATCTCGGCGCGGGTGGGGTCGGCCAGCAGGGCGGCCAGTCCGGCCAGGTCGGCGCCGCGGGTTCGCATGTCCCCCAGCATGGTGCGCCGACGTTTCGGCCGCCACCGAAACGTCGGCGGTCTACCTTCGCCCCCATGACCGAGACACTGCCGCTGATCACCGACCCCGGCCGAGCGCGCGAGGTCCTCACCCACTGCCCCGTGCCACCGGTGGACCGCACCGCGACCACCGGAATGGCCTGGCTGCGAGCACATGTGCCGCGTTTCAGCGACGGCGCGGAGCACCGGCGCCGGCGGGCCCTGGTGCTGGCCGAACTGGCGCGAATCGACCCGAGCGCGCTGCGCGTCGCGGCCCGGACGGCACGCGGACGGCTGGCCCACGTGCAGGTGCTCGCCGAGGCCCTCGGGCTACCGGGCATCTCGCTCGACGCGGTCGAACTCGTTGCCACGCACTATCAGCCGCACACGCCGGACAACCTCGACGCCGATCGCGCGGTCGACGACCTCGTCGCGGCCTGCGGCGGCGTCGCCGATGAGGCCACCGCCGCCCGCATCTCGCTCCTGGTGCAGGCCTACCCGGGCACCGCCGCGCTCGCGGACAACGCGCGCGGCGCCGCAGCGGGACTCGACGGCCAAGAGGTCGACGCGCTCCTCGAGCGGACCGTGTCGGAGCACCCGCCGATTCGCAGCACCCGGCGAATCGTCGACGGCGTACTGACCGAAATCGAGCTTGCCACCACACAATTGGCCTTCAGCGCGGGACCGCATCAATGTCCGGGCCGCGCCCACGCCCTCGCCATCGCCGCCGGGCTGCTCGCGGCCCCGGCCCAAACCAGCGACCAGTAAAGGTATCCACCATGACTTCCAAGGCCGGCGTCTTCCGCGAGCTGCATCACCGCGACCAGCCGCTCATCCTGCCCAACGCCTGGGACTTCGCCTCGGCGGCCATGCTCGCGGCCGAGGGCTTCCCCGCCATCGGCACCACCAGCCTCGGGGTGGCCGCGGGCGCGGGGCTGCCCGACGGCACCGGCGTCACCCTCGACGAAACCTTCGCGCTGGCAACTCGTCTCGCGCGGCTGCCGGTGCCGGTCACCGTGGACATCGAGGGCGGCTTCAGTTCGGATCCCGCGGAGGTCGCCGAATTGGCCTGGAATCTGGCCGAACTCGGGATCGCCGGGGTCAACCTGGAGGACGGCCGCTCGGACACCGCCCTGGCCGATCCCGCCCACCAGGCGGAGCTGATCGCGGCCATCAAGGCGCGCGCACCCGAGCTGTTCGTCAACGCCCGCGTCGACACCCATTGGCTCGGATTGGCGCACGACTCCACCCTCGCCCGCATCGCGCAGTACGAGAAGTCGGGCGCGGACGGCATTTTCGTCCCCGGCCTCACCGACCCCGAGCAGATCCGCACGGTGGTGCGCGCGACGGCGCTGCCGGTCAATGTCCTCTTCCTCGCCGCCGGACCGTCGATCGCCGAGCTCACCGCCCTGGGCGTGCGCCGCGTCAGCACCGGATCGCTGCTCTACCGCGCCGCCCTGGCCGCCACTGTGGGCACCGCGATCGCCGTGCGCGACGCGGCGGCGATTCCGGTCGGAATCCCGAGTTACCGTGACATTCAGGCACATTCACCCGTGTAACCTCGAAACGACTCGGCGTCGGCCGGACCCCCGCGACAGGAGGACAGCATGCGACTGATTCTGGTGGGGCCGCCGGGGGCGGGTAAGGGCACCCAGGCCGAGATCCTCTGCGCCCGCCTGGGCATCCCGCAGATCTCGACCGGCGAGATGCTGCGCGCGGCCCAGGCGGAAGGCGACCTCCCCGAAGAACTGGCCCGCCAGATGGCCGAGGGCGGCCTGCTGCCCGACGCGATGGTGCTCGAGCTCATCGGCACCCGGCTGACCGCGGCCGACTGCCGCGCCGGCTTCCTGCTGGACGGTTTTCCGCGCACCGCGGCGCAGGCCACCGGGCTGGACGACATGCTCGGAAAGCAGGGCGCCGCCCTCGATTCGGTGATCGCGCTCGAGGTGCCGGCCGAGCAGCTGGTCGAGCGCGCCGTGCACCGCCGCACGGACAAGCGCACCGGCAAGATCTACCACCTGAAATCCACTCCGCCGCCGGCGGACGCCGAGCTGGAACACCGCGGCGACGACCACGAGGACGTGGTGCGCCAGCGCATCGCGACCTACGAGACGATGACGGCGGAATTGCTGCCGTTCTACGACGCCCGCGGATTGCTGCGACGCGTGGACGGCGTCGGGAGCGTCGAGGCGGTCGCGGAACGGGTGCGCGCCGCGCTGTCGCCGACCTGAAGCCCGGCGGCGCGCCGGAACCGGATGCCGCAGGCCCCGTGGGTTAATGGGCGAATGGTGATTCGCTGGATTGTTGCCCTACTGGGCCTAGCGCTGGCCGCCCTGCTCGCGACGATCACATTCGTCATTGCCTGGGCATCGATTCCGCCACCACTCATTCCACTGTCCTTGCTGGTCAGCAACTTCGGCCTGTATCTGATACCGGCGGGGCTGCTCGGGCTGGGCATCGGCGCGATTCTGACGCAGCGGCGCAATGCCCGGACCTTGCGCGGCGTCGGCAAACTGGTCAGCATCGTCGCGGTGGTCGCGATGATCGGCGCCTGCTTCCCGCTGGTCGCGTCCTGGCGGGAAGCGAACCGGCAGAACGCCGACCTGTCGGTCCTGGGCTATCTCACCGGCGGATCGAATTCCGGGAAGCCGCTGGCGGAGATGTCGACCACCTACGCGACCGTCGACGGCACGGATCTGCTGCTGGATCCGAAACTGCCCCCGCACGCCTCGTCGAGTCCGCGCCCGGCGGTGGTGTGGGTGCACGGCGGCGGCTGGTCGGCGGGCGATCGGGGCGAGGTACCGCGCTGGCACCAATGGCTCAACGACCGGGGCTATGCGGTTTTCGCCATCGAGTACCGGCTGGCGCCCCCGCCGCGCTGGAATCAGGCCCCCGGCGATGTGAAATGCGCGGTCGGCTGGGTCAAAGAGCATGCCCGGGAGTTCGGCGTCGACCCGGACCGGGTGATGCTGGCGGGCGGCTCGGCGGGCGGGAATCTCGCGCTGATGGGCGGATACGCCGACGAGCGGGTCCCGGCGAGCTGTCCGGTCGGCGACACCACGGTGCGCGCCATCGCCGCGTTCTATCCCCCGGCCGACCTGGCACTCGGCTACCAGGAGTCCGGCGATCCGGAGTACGCGCGAAAAGTGCTGCGGGACTACATCGGCGGCACGCCGGAGGAATTCCCCGACCGCTACGCCGCCGCCTCGCCGATCACCTACGCGCGCCCCGGCGTGCCGCCGACGCTGCTGCTGCACGGCACCCGCGACCACATCGTCGACTACGGCCAGTCGGAGTTGCTCGCGGCGAAGCTGACCGACGCCGGGGTGCAGCACGAACTACTGCCGATCCCCTACGGTGACCACGCCTACGACTTCACCTGGGGCGACTGGGGCACCCAGATCTCCCGCCAGGTGTTCGCCCGCTTCCTCGATCGGCACTTCCCGGCGGCGTGACTCACTTGCGCACGACGCGCTCGCCCTGACCCGGCTTCCAGATCGTGATGGCCAGTTTCTCCTCGGCCAGCTCGATACACGAGGCGCCGGTGAGATCGGCGACGTAGAAGTGGTCGAACTCCTGACCGCGGATATCGAACCCCGATTCGTCGAACAGCGCCTGCGCGAAACGCTCGTGCAGCCGCTTGTCCGGCAGGTCGGTGACGGTGCCGAAGAGTTTGGCGTCGCCGTCGCCGACCATCGGGTCCACCGTGGCGGTATGCAGGCAGAAGTGCGGATCCCGTTCCAGATCCTTGAATTTGGTGGTGTTCGGCATGCCCGCGAGCACGAGCATCCCCTCGAAGACGCGCGGTTCGATCGGGCTGATGCGCGGTGACCCGTCGGCGCGCACGGTGGCGAGCATGCAGAGATGGCCGGTCGCCTGGTGCCGGCGCTCGAACACCGCCGCGATCTTCGGTGCTTCCTGGACGAACTCGCTCCAAATGGTCATGTCGACGACAGTACGACCAAAACCTGACATCTTCTGTCAAGGTTTGTCGCTAGTCTCGAATTCATGCGTGCGAGTCGTTTGGTGCAGCTGCTGCTTCTGCTGCAAACCCGGGGCCGGGTCACCGCGCCGGAGCTGGCCGAGGCCCTGGAGGTGTCGGTGCGGACGGTGTATCGCGACGTCGACGCGCTCTCGGAGGCCGGTGTACCGGTTTACAGCGAGCCCGGCCGCTCCGGCGGCATCCGGCTGGTCGACGGCTACCGCACCAGGCTGACCGGCCTGACCTCCGAGGAAGCCGACGCGGTCCTGCTCGCGGGCCTGCCGGGCGCGGCCGCCGACCTCGGGCTCGGCACGGTGCTGGCGACCGCTCAGCTCAAGGTGCTGGCCGCGCTGCCGCCGGAATTGCGCGGGCGCGCCACCCGCGTCGCCGAGCGCGTGCACATCGACGTCCCCGGCTGGTTCCATCGGCCCGACGAGACGCCCACCCTGGCCGCGCTCGCCGACGCGCTCTGGCACGATCGCAGAGTGCGGGTGCGCTACGGCCGCAAGGATCGGGTGGTGGACCGCCTGCTCGACCCGCTGGGGCTGGTCCTGAAGGCGGGCACCTGGTATCTGGTGGCCCGGCAGCACGAGGACATCCGCTCCTACCGGGTGAGCCGGATCGCCGCCGCCGAGCCGATCGGCGAATTCTTCAGCCGCCCGGACGATTTCGATCTCGCGGCGCACTGGTCGGAGGCGCAGTTCGATTTCGCCCGATCGATGCTGCGGGTCCGGGCCCGCTGCCGGGTCCGGGCCGATCAGGTGCGGCTGCTGAAGTTCAGTTTCGAACCGGCCGCCGTCACCGCGGCCACCGAGTCGATGACCGAGCCGGACGCCGCCGGCTGGGTCGAGATGGACCTCGCTTCGGAGTCCTATCCCGTTCTGCTGCACAACATCCTGCCGATGGGCGCGGCCGTGGAGGTGCTGGAACCGCCCGAACTGCGCGCGCAGCTGGCCGACCTCACCGCCGCCATGGCCGCGAACTACCGCCGGTGAGCGCCCCGGCCGCTTAGGACAGCTCTGTTCCTAAGAATCTGGCATTCTCGATCGCATGTTGGAAACCTCGGCGCGACTGCTGAAACTGCTGGCCCTGCTGCAGACCCATCGCGATTGGACCGGCACCGAGCTCTCCGATCGCCTCGGCGTCACCGGACGCACCGTGCGCCGCGACGTGGAACGGCTGCGGGAGCTGGGCTATCCGGTGCACGCCAGCCAGGGCACGGCGGGCTACCGGCTGGGCGCGGGCGCGGCACTGCCGCCGCTGCTGCTCGACGACGAGGAGGCGGTCGCGGTCGCGGTGAGCCTGCGCAGCGCCTCCGACGGCAGTGTCGCCGGCATCGAAGAAGCGGCGGTGCGCGCACTCAGCAAACTGGAGCAGGTGCTGCCGCCGCGGCTGCGGCACCGGGTGCGCACGCTCAAGAGCGCCACGGTCCGGGTCGGCACGGCGCGGCCGACCGTGGAGCCGGACACGCTGATGGCCATCGCCGAAGCGTGCCAGCGCCGCGAGCAGCTGCGCTTCGACTATCGCGCGCACAATGGCGCGAGCAGCATCCGAAAAGTTGAGCCGCACAGTCTCGTTCACTTCAACCGGCAGTGGTATCTGGTGGCCTGGGATGTCGATCGGGCGGACTGGCGGAGTTTTCGGGTGGACCGTCTGACACCCCGGATTCCGACCGGTCCGCGCTTCACGCCGCGCGAACTGCCCGACGGCGACGTGGCGACCTATATGGCGCGCCAATTGTCCGTCCGCGCCTGGCCGTTCACCGCGACGGTGCTCCTGCACGTTGCCGCCGAGGTGGCGAGCGCGCGGGTCTGGCCCGGCATGGGTGTGGTCGAAGCGGTCGACGAGCACACCTGCCAGTTGCATGTCGGCGCGGACTCCCCCGAGGCGCTGGTCTGGATGATCGCCTCCTCCGACCTGGATTTCACGCTGCTCACCGGCCCGCCCGAGCTGGTCGCGGCGCTGCGCAAGCAGGCCGAGCGCTGCACGGGTGCGGTGCGCGAGTTTCCCTGAGGCGCCGAATCCAGCAGCGGCGACGGAATTCCGCACTACGATGGAACTATCGACAGCTTCCGGATTGGGGGGCGCAGTGTTCGAAAAATTCACCGACCGAGCCCGCCACGTGGTCGTGCTCGCGCAGGACGAGGCGCGGGCGCTGAACCACCATTTCATCGGGGCCGAGCATCTACTCGTCGCGGTGCTGCGGGAAGCGCAATCCGACGAGGATTCCAATACCGCCAAAGCACTTGCCCAGCAAGGCCATACGCCCTCGGCCGCGATCGAGCGGGTCGGGCTGGCGGCCGACGCCGGCGCCGAATCCGCGCCGGAGTTCCTCCCGTTCACCGACGGTGCGAAACAAGCGTTGCAGGCCGCGCTCCACGAGACCCGGGCCATGGGCCAGCCCGCGATCACTCCTGATCACATCCTGCTGGGCATCCTGCACAGCGAATCCGCCCACGTCGACTCCCGGGCCGCCGCGGCGGTCACCGCACTCGGGCTCGGCCCCGAGCAGCTACGCCACCCCGCGGGTTCCGGCCGGCTCCAGCTGACACCGCTGGTCCGGTTGGCCCTCGCGCACGCGCGCGCCGAGGCGCAGCGGGCAGGCACCACCGGCATCGGCACCGGCCACCTCCTGCTCGGCCTGCTCGACGCCGACCCCGCCCTGACCGAACGCGTCTTCGGCGCCCTCGGCGTCGACACCGACGAGGTCACCGCGAAAATCCGCGATGTCGTCACCGGCACCGACTAGGTCAGAAGAAGGTGTGCACCAGTTCGACGACCTGTGGGCGCACGGCATCGGCATCGTCGACGACCGGGATCAAGCGCCACTTGTCGAAGGCCGTACACGGATGCGACAGGCCCAAGCGCAGCACGGTGCCGACCGGGAGGTCCGCGGCGGTCGCTTCCGGCAGGCTCAGAAAGGCATGCTGGTCGGCGAGTTTGACGATCGACGCCGCCGGGTCGAGGGTCGCGGGCCCGACCACCCGCTGCGGTGTCGGCAACCCGGAATCGAAGGGCACGTCCCGGCGCCCCGCGTCCAGTAGCGCCAGCCCCGGCTCCGGACGGGAGAGGGTGCGCGCCCAAGCGTGCATCGCCGCGCGCAGCGGACGGTCGCTGCGCGCCGGAATGAGCGGGGAGAGTCCGGCGTAGAGCCCGTCGTCGTGGATGAGGTACGCACCGGACCGCAGCACCACCGTGGTCGGAACACCCTGTGCGCCTTGCTCATCCGCGAGCCCGGCGAGACGCTCCACGACCAGATCTTGATAAGAGCTGCCACCCGCGGTGACGATCGCGGCGTCCCGGTAGCGGCCGGCGGCCTCGAGTTCCCGGTGCAGGCGGGCGACATCGTCGAGGTAGTTCCGCAGGGTCGCAAGGGCTTCCGGCGCACGGTCGCGCGCGAGCGCGCCTTCGTAGCCGCCGACACCGGCCAGGGTCAGCCGCTCGGAGCGCTCGAGCGCCGCGGCGATGGCGTGCCCCTCCGCCACTGTCCGAGCCCCGGTCCGCGCGTGCACGCCACCGAGTTCCACTAGGACCCGGATCCGGGCCGAACCGGGGGCCGTGCGCAGGTGCCGGTCCATCAGCTCGACCGTGGCGACACTGTCGGCGAAGCAGACGAACTCGAACAGCGGATCTGCGGCCGATTCGGCGGCGACCCAGTGCAATCCGAGTGGGTCGACCAAGGCGTTGGCGAGCACGACGCGCCGCACCCCGAACGAGCGCGCGACCTGCACCTGCCACGGCGTCGCGAGCGTGATGCCCCAGGCGCCCGCCGCCAGCTGCCGTGCCCACAGCTGCGGCGCCATCGTGGTCTTGCCGTGCGGGGCCAGCCGGACACCAGCACCGGCGGCCAGCTCGCCCATGACCGCCAGGTTGTGGTTCATCGCCGCGTTGTCCAGGGCGAAGACCGGGGTCTGGAAGTCGTCGAGATGCGGCGCACTCTCGAGGAACTCGCGCACCGTGCGCCCCCACGCCGCGGCGGGCACGCTCTTGTGCTCGGGCCCCAGCACCCGGTCGTCCAGGGCCGTCACGGCCTTCTCGTCGATCTGCACCGCACACACCCTAGCGGGACGCCGTACCGTGCGGGGATGGGAATTCAGCTATCCGAGGCAGTCAGCGCGCTCGTCGACGCGCCCAACTACGCGACCCTGTGCACCCTCAACGCCGACGGCAGCCCGCAGAGCTCGGCGATGTGGATCGGCCTGGACGGCAACGATCTGGTGTTCTCGACGGTCGCCGGACGGCTCAAGGAGCGCAATATCCGCCGCGACCCCCGGGTCAGCATCACGATCATGGTGCGCGACGACCCGGAAATGTACGCCGAGATCCGCGGCCGGGCCACCATCGTCGAGGAGGGCGGGCGCGAACTCGACGACACGCTGTCCTGGAAATACGACGGCAAACCGGCGGGCCACGACGCGCCCGGTGCGGTGCGCGTCGTGGTCCGCGTGGTCCCCGAAAAAGTCACCGGCTACATCAAGTAGCCCGCCGCCTAGCCCGAGTTGCGCAGCGCGGTGGCCAGGCCGTTCATCGTCAGCAGGATGCCGCGCTTGACCAGGTCGCTGTCGTCGCCGGACCGCAGCCGGCGCAGCAGCTCCACCTGCATCTGGTTCAGCGGTTCCAGGTACGGGAACCGGTTGTGGATCGACTCCGCCAGCGAGGCGTTGTCGGCGAGCAGGTGATCGTTGCCGGTGATGGCGGCGTGCATCGCGACGGTGCGGGCGTGCTCCTCGCAAATCATGCCGAAGATGGTGTCGCGCAGAGTCTTGTCGTCGACGAGATCGGCGTAGCGGGCGGCGATGTCGAGGTCGCTCTTGGCCAGCACCTGCGCCAGGTTCGACAGCACGGTGCGGAAGAACGGCCAGCGCTGATACAGATCGGACAGCGTGGCCAGCCGTTGCGGATCGCCGCCCACCCACTCCTCGAGCGCGCTGCCGGTGCCGTACCAGCCGGGCAGCATGACCCGGGCCTGACTCCAGGCCATCACCCAGGGGATGGCGCGCAGATCCGACACCGAGTTGGTGGGTTTGCGGGAGGCCGGGCGGCTGCCGATATTGAGATCGCCGACCTCCGCGACCGGAGTCGACTGCCGGAAATACTGGACGAAGCCCGGCGTTTCGTGCACCAGCCGGGCGTAGGCGGCGCGGGCGCGGGCCGCGAGGTCGTCCATCAGGTCGTAGGAGGGTTCGGCGTCCGCGCCGAGCCCCTCCACGTCCAGCAGCGTCGACTCCAGTGTGCCCGCGATCAGCGATTCCAGATTGCGGTGGGCCGCACGCGGTTCGGCGTACTTGGCGGCGATCACCTCGCCCTGCTCGGTCAGGCGCAGCGCGCCGTGCACGGCGCCCGCGGGCTGGGCCAGGATGGCGTCGTAGCTGCGGCCGCCGCCGCGACCGACGGTGCCGCCGCGCCCGTGGAACAGCCGCAGGCGAATTCCCGCCTTGCGGGCCACGTCCACCAGGTCGAGCTCGGCGCGATACAGCGCCCAGTTCGCGGCCAGGTAGCCGCCGTCCTTGTTGGAGTCGGAGTAGCCCAGCATGACTTCCTGCCGCATTCCCCTGGCGGCCACCAACTCCCGATACACCGGCACCTCCAGGGCCGCCGACAGGGTGGCGGCGCCCGCGCCGAGATCCTCGATGGTCTCGAACAGCGGCACGATGCCCACCGTGCAGCTCGGCGCGCCGTCCGGCGGGCCGGGGTCGAGCAGGCCGCCCTCCTTGAGCAGCAGTGCGGCCTCGAGCATGTCGCTGACCGAGGTGCACATGCTGATGATGTAGTTCGGAACCGCCTCCGCGCCCAGGGTTTCCACGACCTCGGTGGCGGCGCGGACGATGCCGAGCTCCTTGGTGGCCAGCTCGCTCAGCCGCGCGTGCGGGCCGAGCAGGGGGCGGCGCGTGCGCAGCTCCGCGGCCAGCAGCTCGACGCGGTCGGCCTCGGCCAGGCTCGCGTAGTCCGGATGCACACCGGCCCAGGCGAAGATCTCGGCGACGACCTGCTCGTGCACCTCCGAGTTCTGCCGCATGTCCAGCCCCTGCAGGTGGAAACCGAAGGTCTCCACCGCGTTGCGCAGCGCGGACAGGCGCTCGGTGAGCAAACCGTCGCGGCTCGCGTGCAGCGAGGCGTCGATCGCGTCCAGATCGTCCAGGACCGCGCGGGGGTCCGGATAGGGCTCGACGCCCTCGATCCGTCCGGCCAGCCCGTCGACCGGAAGGTGGCCCAGCGCGCGCTGCGCGGTGACCGTCAACCGGCCCCGGATCGCATGCAGCGCACGGCGATACGGCTCGTCGGCGTGCACCAGCGGATCGGCGTAGCCGGTGTCGGCCAGCGCGGTCACCGCCGCGGTCACCGGCGCCAGCCGCGCCGACAGCGAGAGCTCCTTCTCCAGCTCCACCAGCTCGCGCAGATAGTGGCCGAACGCGACCGCCGCGGCCTGATGCGCGGCCTCGCGCACGACTTCCGCTGTCACAAAGGGGTTTCCGTCGCGGTCGCCGCCGATCCAGGAGCCGGGACGCAGGATCGGCTGCGGCAGCAGCTCCGCGCCCGGCCACCGGGACCGCAGCGCCGCCCGGACCTCCGCGTTGATCGCCGGGATCACCTCGAGCAGGGTCAGCTCGTAATACCGCAGCCCCACCGCGATCTCGTCCTGAATCCGCAAGCGCGCCAGCCGGATCAGCGCCGTCCGCCACAGCGCCAGCACCTGCCGGCGGATCCGCAGCTCGTACTCGGCGCGTTCGGCCTCGGTGTCGTCGTAGCGCTGCCGCATCCGCATCAGATCGGTGATCTGGGTCTGCACGTCGAAGACGGTGCGGCGGCGGGTCTCGGTCGGATGCGCGGTGATCACCGGGGACACCAGCGCGTCCACCAGCAGATCGGCCACCTGGTCGCCGTCGAGCCGGGCCGCGTCCAGCTTGCGGTAGGTGGCGGCCAGCGACGAATCCTGCGGCGGCTCACCCGCCGCGACGTGCGCGGCGCGGCGGCGATCGCGCTGGATGTCCTCGGCGAGGTTGGCCAGCAGCACGAAATAGCTGAACGCGCGGATCAACGGAATCGCGGTCTCGATGTCCACCCCGGCGAGCATGTCCGCGACCGCGCTGCGACCCACCTCCTCACGGCGGATCCGGAAGGCCTCGGTGCGCACCCGCTCGATGAGGTCGAACACCTCGGGGCCCTCGTGGTCGCGAATGGTCTCGCCGAGCACGCCACCCAGGAATCGGATGTCGTCGCGCAGCGGCCGGGTCGCGTCCTGTACTGGGTCGATCCGCGAGTCGGTCATGACTTCGACCCTACTGCCGATGATCTTTCCGGGCGCGGAGGCGGTAGCGTGACCGGCGCAGGCAAGCGATGAGCGAGGTCGACATGGTCGAGAACCACCCCACCGAAATCAGTCTCAGCGGACGACTGGCGAATTTCGGCAGCACCCGCCTCACCGGCGTGAGCAAACTGTCCGGCCGGGTGCACCAGTACGTCTATCAACGCTTCGGCGGCACCCGGTTCGGCAAATGGATGGGCAAACCGGTCTTCGAACTCACCGTCCCCGGCCGCAAAACCGGCGAACCCCGCTCGGTCATCCTCATGCTCGTCCGCGACGGCGACGACCTCCTCGTCTGCGGCTCCTTCGGCGGCCGCCCCACCGCCCCCGCCTGGTGGCACAACCTGGTCGCCGCCGGCAACGGCACCGTCCGCATCGGCCGCGACACCTTCCCCGTCACCGCCCGCGTCATCACCGACCCCGCCGAACACGCCACCCACTGGCGCACCCTGGTAGCCGGCTACCCCGACTTCGACACCTACCAGGCCCTCAGCCCCCGCAAACTCCCCATAGCCGTCCTCAGCCGAGCGGCCTGAGTACTAGCTGGTCCGGCCTAGGGCGAGATTCAGGGCGGGGATTCGGAACTCGGACTCCGTGACGATTACCGGGGTGTCGGTGAATTTCGCACTGCCCAGGGTGGATTCGAGGAAGTTGCGGATCGGCGAGGGCTGGGCAGCCGGCGAGTTCAGGATGTCGGGCGGTACTTCGATGGTGCCGTCGAAATGCCTGGGCTGGGTGGTGATGCCGGGCAGCTGGGGGGTTTGGCGCAGACCGTCGACGGTGTGCAGGGTCAGGGTCAGGTGGGTGCCGTCGGCGAAGGTCAGGCGGAGAGGTGTCGGGCTGTTCGCGGGGTCGAAGTGCGCGACCGATGCCGTCCAGTCGGCGGCGGATTGTCCGGAGAAGCTGTAGGGCGACAGCGGGATCGTGGTGTCGACGGGTTCGCTGGAGCCGCTGGTGGGTGTGCCGATCAGTGGTTGTCCGGTGGGGACGAAGGTCCAGGCCGGGGCGGTGAGGGGTTTGGTCCAATAGCCGGTTCGGTTCGCGTCGACGCCTTCGACGCGGAGCTCTCTTGCGTCCGAGCCGATTCCGGTTTTATGGATGGAGATGCGGTTGGTGCTCTCGCCGGGGATCGCGGGTTGGCGGGTCCAGGTGGGGGCCGGGAGTTGGATGGCAGCGGTGGCGGGGTCGACGCGCTCGGCGAGCATATCGGGGGCTTCGGGGCGGCCGCGCTGGTCGGCGTAGGAGTAGCGGAAGAAGACCTTGTCGGCGCCGGAGATGTCGAAGTCGAACAGGCGGGTGTACAGGTCACCGGCGTTGTTGATCACCAGGGAGGTGGAACCGCTGGTGGACAGGGCGGTCGCGCGGAAGCGGCCGTTCTCGGGCGTCGCCATCTCGTAGCTGTGGTCGATCGGCAGCCAGGGGTCGATGTAGCGGATGCGGGCGCCGGCGTCGGTCAGGGCGAAGACGTGGGAGACCTTGGCGCCGCCGACGGGGTGGTCGTTGCCGGCGGTATCGCGCCAGACGTGGTCCTCGTTCGGGGAGAGCACCGACCAGGTCCAGTCCAGGGTGCCGGCGGGCAGGGCGTTGCCGGGGCCGGTCCACAGCGGTGTTCCGAAGCGCGTGCTCCAATTCCAGTCCCGCGGCGCGCTGAGCGCGTGGTCCATGGTGAAGAACCGGCCGTCGAGGTCGACGGCCATGACCTCGTCGTCGTCGGCCGACACCCCGCGGATCCGGCCCGCCATGCAGCCGGGCAGTGGCAGCGCACGCCAATCACCTTGAACTGCAGCTTCTTTCACGAAAATGTGACCATGGCGAGCGGCGAAGGACCAGCGGCGGTTGAACGATTCCGTCGACGTCCGGAACAGCACCTGCGCGGGCAGGTCGGCCTCGGCACGCAGCATCGTTTCGAATCCGGCGGTGCTGTTGCCGACGCCGATCTCGGGGGTACCGACGGTGCCGACGAGCGTGCACCCGGTGTCCGCCGCGGCGCCGGGCGACGGGACGGTGGCAACGACAAATCCGGTGAGCAGCAGCAGAATGCCGCGTGCGGCCCTCACAACCAGCCCAGCGCGCCGAAGACGAGCACGGCCACGGCGTCGATCCCCAGGATTGCGCCCACCGCGATGGCCTTGGCGCGCACCGTCGCCAGGTCGTGCACCCAGAAGCAGGCGGCGAAGAACGGCACGTAGCCGATGAGGAAGATCAGGAACGGGAAGCTTGGCTGCCACCAGGACCAATCCCAGGTGAGCACGCCGGCCTTGTTCAGCAGCACCTCGATGCCGACCGCAGCGACGGAGTTCAGCGCGATCAGCACCGGGCGGTTCGGGAGCCCGAGGATCCGGGTCTCCTTGGGCGGCAGCATCTTCGCCGCGGCCACGCCCATGATGGCGAACATGAAGCAGATCTCGATGTTCAGGCCGATCAGCAGCTGATACGCGGTGGGCCCGCCGGCCGCCCAGACCGGCGCCCGGCCGGTGGCGTGGAAGACGAGCGAATTCCAGATCTCGTTGAACAGATCCATGCCCCACAGCGCGAGACCGCCGAACAGGACATTCCAGTTCCGCCGCTCGACCTCGACGGAATACACGTAGATCACCAGGAGCAGCAAAGGGATGACGTACCACTTGAATTGGCCGCTGTCGCGCACCAGTTCGAGCGCTTGCCGAGCATGTTCGGTCACGTCCCAGAGTGTTTTACAAATCAACAGTGATTGTCAACATGTAACTCGAGCTCTGGGACGCGGAGAGCACCGGGAAGTCAGCCCACGATCTGAGAGAACCGCAGGTGATTGCCCCACGGATCGACGAAACCGCAGTCCCGCATGCCATACGGCTGGGTGGTCGGCTCTTGGGCGACCACCGCGCCCGCCTCGCGCAACCGCGCGTAGGTGGCATCGCAATCCTCGGTGGTGAAGATCAGCGTGCCCTGCGCGCCACTGGCCAGCCGCGCCTGCGCCGCCTGCTGGCGGGCCGCGTCCGGCACCATCGCCGGGACCTCGAGCAGGAACTCGATGGTCGGCTGCGCGGCCGGGCCGACGGTGAGCCAGCGAACGCCGGCGAACGGCAGGTCCTGGCGCACCTCCAGGCCGATCACGTCGCGGTAGAACTCGAGCGCCTGCGCCTGGTCACCGACCAGGACGGAGACGTGGGTGAGGGCGAAGTCTTTGCCGTTGCTCATGGGTTTTCTCTCTGTGGCGAATGCATCGGTGGTCGCGAGGATCTTGGCACCGGAGCAAGATCAGTCGCTACCGTTTGGGCCAATGCCATGCGGGCGCGTCGAGCAGGCCTTGGTCGCGCATCGTGGTCGCGCCGAGTTCCTTCACCAACTCGATGGTGTTGATCTCCTGGCCGCTGTTCTCCAGGGCGGAGATCAGCGGCTGGGCGTGCGTCACGACGACGACCTGGGTGCGCCGCGCGGCCGCTGCGATCAGTTCGCCCAGGGGTTTCAGCAGATCGGGATGCAGGCTGTTCTCGGGCTCGTTGAGCACCAGCAGCTCGGGTGGGCGCGGCGTCAGCAGCGCGGCGACCAGCATCAGATAGCGCAGCGTGCCGTCGGACAGCTCGGCGGTACCCAGCGGGCGATGCAGGCCGGGCTGATGCAGCAGCAACTCGAAACGCCCGTCCCGGTTGACGATCTCGATCTCGCTGCCGGGGAACGCGCGATCCACCGCGTGCTCCAGATCGCCCGCGACCCCGATAAAGCGCACGGTTTCCAGCGCGGCCGCCAGATCCGCGCCGTCGTGCGCGAGAACCATGGTGCGCGTGCCGATTTGGGGTGTCCGGGCGGGTGCGTCGACATCGGTGCGCAGGTGATCGTAGAAACGCCAGGACCGGATGCGCTCCCGCAGCACCAGCAACTCGGGGGCGTTCTGCGGGTCGGCGAGCTCGGCGAGCATGCTGTCGAACGGATCCAGGGTGTGGTTCACCAGCGCCCAGCCACCACCGCTGTCGCGAATCCGCACCACCGGCCCGCCCCGCTCGGCCAGCAACGTCGAGGGTCGCAGCACCGGCCCCGCCCACACCGCCTCGGCCTTGATCTCCGGATCGCGTGCGAACAGCGCGGCCACCGATGCCGGTTCCGGTATGCCCAGGTCGGCCGCGAACCCGAAATCGTCACCGCCGAACCCGAGCCTGAGCCCCATCGGAGTCCCCCGGTCGGTGCGCCCCGGCCCGGCCCACAGGGTCGAATCCAGGCCGCCGTCCCGGGCCAGCGCGCTGACCGCCCCGTTGCTCGCGAAGGTGGCCAGCAACCGCAACACCCGATACAGGCTCGACTTGCCGCTGCCATTCGACCCGGTCACGACGTTCAATTGCCCGAGCGGCACCACCAGCCGCCGCAGCGAGCGGTAGTTCTCGACAGCCAGCGTCGTCAACATGGCGGCCAGCCTAATTCCGGCCACCGACAAACCCCGGGCGGACGCTCCTACAGCTCCCGAATGACCCCAGCCGGATTCCCGGCGGCGAAGACCCGGGCCGGCAAATCGCGAGTGACCACACTACCCGCCCCGACAACGGTGTCGTCACCCACCGTGACGCCGGGACAAACGATGACCCCGCCACCGAACCAGACGTTGTTCCCGATCGCGATCGGCGCCGCCGATTCCCAGCGCTGCCTGCGCAATTCGTGATCCTCCATCGGATGCAGGGCGGTCAGCAGCTGGCAGCGCGGCCCGATCGAACAGTCGTCGCCGATCGTGATCGGCGCGCAGTCCAACAGAATCGCGTCGTAGTTGAGGAAACTGTTCGCGCCGATCTCGATGAGCGACCCGTAGTCGCACTGGAAGCGGGGCATGATCCAGGACCCCGCCCCCAGCTTGCCGAGCAACTGCCCAAGCACCGCGGTACGTCGTTCGGTCTCCTCCGGCCCGGTCCGGTTGAACTCGTCGCACAGTCGCTGCGCCCGCAGCCGCTCTGCCACCAGTTCCGGATCGCTGTCCTGATACAACTCGCCCCGGAGCATCCGCTCCCGCTGTTCGCCCACGCCGCCAGGCTACGGGCAAGCCGATCAGCTCACCTGGAGGCGCGGCGGCGAGACGCGGTGCGCCAAGACCTGTTCCAGAAGCGCGACGAGCACGTCGCGGACCGAATCGCGCCGGCGGGCATCGCATTCCAACAGCGGAATCCACTCGTCGAGTCCGAGGGCCTCGCGGACCTCGTCGAGGGCGAACACCGGCCCCTGATCGAACCGGTTGACCACCACGACGAACGGCGTCTTGTGCTCCTCGAAATAGTCCAGGACCGGGTAGCAGTCCTCGACGCGGCCGGTGTCGACCACGATCACCGCACCGAGCGCGCCGTCGACCAGGTCGTCCCAGAGGAAGACGAAACGGTCCTGACCGGGTGTGCCGAACAGGTAGAGGATCAGCGACGAATCCAGGGTGATGCGGCCGAAGTCCAGCGCCACCGTGGTCTCGGTCTTGTCGGCGCGATGGCCGGGGTCGTCGACGCCGATCGCGTACTCGGTCATGGCGGCCTCGGTGACCAGCGGCTCGATTTCGGAGATGGCGCCGATGAAGGTGGTTTTGCCGACCCCGAATCCGCCGCTGACCACGATCTTCACCGAGGCGGCCAGCGCGGGTTCCGCGGGCGGGCGGCTGTCAAAGTGCGCGGACAAGATCCCTGATCCTCTCGATGGCCGCGGTGGACAGATCGTGCGCCGCGCGCACGGTGACGTGGCCCGCGGCGGCCAGATCACTGACGATGACTTTCGCGACACCCACCGGAACCCGCAGGGCGGTACCGATTTCGGCGACGGAATGCGGGGCCTGGCACAGCTGCACCACGGTGCGCTCCTCGAACCGCAGCGGCGCCGAGAGCGCGGCGGGCCGCGCCTGCACCAGGGTTTCGATGCGCAGCCCGTCCACCAGCGGAATGGTGCGCCCGGCGGTGACGACGAACGGCCGCACGAAGGCCTCGGCGCTGTCCGGGTCTCTCATCTGCGCAGCGTCTCGCGCAGCTGCGAGATCAGCGCCGGATCGAGCAGGGCGCCCGCCCGCTCGGCCAGCACCGCCATCTCGTAACCCACCAGCCCGACATCGCAGCCGCCGTCGGCGATCACGCCGAGGCAGCTGCCGTCACCCAGCGCGGACACCAGCAGGAAGCCGCGCTGCATCTCGATCATGATCAGCTTGAGACCATCGAAAGCGTAACTGCGCGAGGCACTTCGGGCCAGACTCGTCAGTCCGGACACCATCGCGGCGAGGCGGTCCGCCGCCGCCCGGTCCAGGCCGTCGGACATGGCGATGAGCAAACCGTCCGAGGACACCGCCACGGTGTCGCGCACGCCGTCGGTATTGCGCACGAAGTTGGCCAGTAACCAGTTGAAGGTGTGCGGATCGGCCGCGGTCGGTAGTTGTGTGGTCACTGGCTCCCCTTTACGGTGCTCATTGCTGAATCTGCGCCCGGAGTTGTTCCGCGAGCGGTGTTTTCGGGCTGTTCGCCACGCTGATGACCGGCCCGGAACGCGGACAGCATGCCGCGCACCTCGGCCGGTGAGCGCTCCGCCGGCGGGGCGCTCGGCGGGCGCGGCGCGGGCGGCGCCACCGCGGGCCGAGATTGCCTCGCGCGCTTCACCAGTCCGTTGCGGGTCCGCTGGACACCGGCGGCGGCAACGAGATCGGCCGACTCGGGGGCGAGGTCCGCGACGCGCATGGGCTCCCGCGCCGAGCCGTGGACCGCGTGCCGGCCAGTCGAGGTGAGCAGAATCTCCGGTGCGGATGCCGTTGCGCTCGAACCGCTTCCGCCGGACTCGGCATAGACGCCGCGGCCCAGCACGACGGGCTTCGCGCCATTACCTACGACGGGCATATCCGGAATGTCTTCCCGCGGTTCGGACTTGCGCTCGGCACCGCCACTCGGCTCCGGCCCACCGAGGAGCTCCACCGGCAGCAGCAAGCGGGCGACGACCCCGCTGACCGGCGAGACGGTGAGTTCGACGGTGATGCCGAGGCGCTGCGCGAGGCGGCCGACGACGTAGTGACCCAGGTAGCGGGTGGGCGTGAGCAGAAAGTCGGTCGCGCCGCTGAGGCGGGAATTCGCTTCGGCGAGTTGGTCGGTGGGCATCCCGACGCCGTGATCGACGACGGCCAGTACATAACCGGTGGCGATCTTGCGGCCGTAGATCTCGACCTCGAGATCCGGCGGGGAGAAGGCCAGGCCGTTCTCGATCAGCTCGGCGAGCATGTGCGCAAGCTCGCTGCCGACCGCGCCGGTGACGGTGACGTCCTCGATGCGGCGCAGCGCGACACGGCGGTAGTCGTCGACTTCAGAGAGACCGGCGCGGATGACATCGGTGAGCGGGATCGGCGCGGCCCAGCGGCGCGGACTGACCTCGCCGACGAGCACCAGCAGGCTCTCGGCGTTGCGGCGCATACGGGTGGCGAGATGGTCCAGCTCGAAGAGATTCGACAGCGCCTTGGGATCCATCTCCTCGCGCTCGAATTCGCTGATCAAGCCGAGCTGGCGGCGCACCAGATTCTGATTGCGGCGGGCCAGGTTGGCCATCGACTCGGTGCTGTTGCGGCGCAGGAGCGCCTGCTGCGAAGACAATTCGTAGGCGGTGTGCTGGACCCGGTCCAAAGCGTCCGCCACAGCGGCGATTTCGACGCTCGCACCGGGCGGGGTGCGCACCGGCGCCGGCGGACCCGGCGGCGTCTCGGCCGTTCGCCAGGCCGCGATCACCTCGGGCAGGCGGCGGCCGGCGACATCGTCCGCCTCCGCGGCCAGCAGCGCCAGCGGGCGCACGATGGCGCGCAGGCTGGCGAAGACCAGCGCGATCTCGGCGGCGAGCGCCACCAGGGCCAGCAGCACGAATCCGCCCAGGGTGAGGGCGGCGCGGGTGCGCAGCGCTTCGGCGCGGTGCCGCACGGCGTCACCCACCGACTGCTGCACCTCACGTTGCGCGTCGATGACGGCGGTCATCTGCGCCCACCAGACCGACGGATCCACCGACCGGGGCAGCGGACCGCCGCTGGACCCGATCGCGACATTCTCGGATTCGGCTGCCCGGGTTGCGTTTTCACCGCGCAGCGCCGCGTCCAGCAGTTCTTGCTGCGGGCCGGTGGCGTCGCGGGCGAACGCGGCCAGACCGGCCAGCTTGGCGGCGCGGATGTCCAGGAACTGCACGTACTCGCCGGGCCCGAACCGATCGGCGGCGAAGACACCGTTGAGGAAACCGCGTTCCCGCGCGGTCTGCTCCTTGGCTTCGGCCAGGGCGTAGAGCGCCTGCAAACCGTGCCGGACCTCGGCGTCGTCGGCCTGATCCAGGCCCAGCTCCAGATGATTCAGCACGTTGATGGCGTCGGTATAGAACTGGAACGCCGCCGGGCGCGCGATCCCGCGGACGTCGATGGCGGCGCGGATATCGCCCAGCCCGGACAGGTGACCGCCCGCCTGCCGCACCTGCGCCACCCCCGGCGCGTTCCCGGCCAGCGCCGTGTCCAGCGCCCGCAGCGCCCGATCGGTGTTACCCCGCTGCTCGATGACCGCCTGCTCGAGCTTGCCGCCGCCGAGCCAGCCGTTGCTGAGCCCGCGTTCGCGCTGCACCTCGTGCAGCACGTCCTGCACCGCCAGCGCCAGCCCGACCTCGTCGACCGCATCCCCACTGCGCCAATAGGATTGCACCTCCCCGGCGATCGCGCCGCCGAGCAATGCGAACACCAGCGTCAGCGAAACCAGCAGAATGCGGGCCAACTGCCCGCGAATGGTGCGCGGCCGGACCAGCCCGGGTGCGACGGCACCGGCGGATTCCAGCTTCGAACGTGAACGCACCACCCTGCTCCTCCACCGCGTCGGCCGTAGCACGGAGCAAATTTCCACAGGCGGTAGCGGGTGTCAACGCCCGAATCGGGCCCGCGGCGCACTGACCTGGGCGGATACATGCTGGTAATCAACAATTTTCGCAGTTTCAATCCGCTCACACCGGATCCGGCGCGACGGTGACCCGCACCCCCGCACGGCACCCCGCGCCCCGGCCCGGCAACCGCCTGGCATTCACCCGGTCAGACGAATTCCGTTGCGAGGTGACCGGAGCCACTGACCGGGGACCGCGGGTATCCGAGTGTTCAGTGCTGCCAAGCGGTTTCGCGGGCCTTCGCCGCCACCTGATCGATGAGCCGGGTGACCTCGGCACGCACGCGCTCGGTCGTGCAGGGAATCGCTTCGATGCGATCGTCCTCGCGCAGGAGATAGCGGCCGTCGCCGCGATAATCGATCAGATAGAGCTGGGTGCCGCCTTCTTGCCACCCGTTCAGCGACGGACCGGCGGCGACACGCAATTCGGCGTAGGTGCGGAACGGGCGCTTGAGTAGCCGGACCGCGTGCTCGGAAGGCGAGCGGCGATGCGAATTGATCCGAGTGGGCTGTTGCAACTCGTCGCGGTGAATGTTGACGCTGGGGCCCGCGCCCGCGGCGGTGTCCGGCAGCACGCTCAGTAACCGCTGCACCACCGCCTGCGGCGCCCGCAGATCGATCCGGATATTGCCGCCCGTCCCGAACTCCGCCCCCGGCATCTGCGCGGCCACCGCGCCGAGATCGGATTCGATAGCGGCACAGGCCCGGACCATCCGATCCCGGCCGTCATGGCGGTAACCGAACAATTCGATACGGACATCGGCGTGCGCCAGCGCGTGCAACGCCGAATACAGCGAATCGTCGTCACCCATGGTGCGCATCAGCGACGACGCCGCCGCCTTGCGCTGCATGTCGAACTCGACCTGCGTCTCCACCTCCGCGGCGAAGGTGAGCGGGAACGGCATCCGGTCCCGGCCCAGCGCCTCCCAGGCGACCCAGAATTCGATCGGGGTCAATTCCCAGGTGCCGGTCATGCGTCCCCGCCGATCACCGGCGGGACAGCCTTGCGCTCGGGGCCGAGCAGTTCCTCGTGCACGCCGTACAGGTAATCGGGTGCGGTGTGCTCGGACTCGTCGTCCTGCCCGCTGTTGCCGCGGCCGGGGGCACCCATGCCCGGCATGCCGGAGCGGGCCGCCGAATTCGCCTTGTTCGCGGCCGAAGCCGCGGCGGCGGCCGCCGGATTGGCGTTTCCGGTTCCCGCAACGCTTTTCGGAGTGCCCGAACCGGGGGTGCCCGAGCCCGGAGTGCCGGCGCGAGGGGTGCCCGTGCCCAGGCGGTTCGGATTCGTGCTGAGCGGGTTGGTGCCGGTCGGGTTCGTGCTCGCCGGAGTGGTGCTGGCGGGGGTCGTGCTCGCCGGGGTCGTGCTGGCCGGATTGGTGGTGCTCGCGGGGTTCGTGGACGCGGGATCGGTGCTGGCCGGGTTCGTTTCGCCCGGATCCTCGGTGCCCGGGGTTACCGGATTGCCGTTGCCATTGCCGTTGCCATTCCCATTTCCGTTCCCGTTGCCATTGCCGTTCCCATTGCCATTGGGTTTCTTGTTGCTGGGAATGTCGGAGTCGGGTTTCGCCGCGGGGGTGGTCGGCGATGGCACCTTCGGGACCTGAGCATCAGCCTGGAGCGCGACCGGGCGATACACAGTGCGCATCACCTCGTTGGCCAGATCTTCGGCGTTCTTCTGCCGGCCGGCGTCGTTACCGCTGATCGCGTCCGAGACGGGGCTGCCGGGCAGGACCGCGTCACCGATCGCGCTGACGACACTCGCGAGTTTGCCGCCCTCGCGTGCCTCGGACTCGTGTGGCACCTGGTAGGTCACCTGGCTGAAGCCGGTGAAAGCTTCCTCCATCTTGTTGGAGATCAGGTTCGCTGCCTGTTCGACCTTCTGCACGTCGCCGAGGTAGGCCTTGACGCTGGACAGAGCACTGGCTGCTGCCGTTCCAGACCAGCCACTGTCCATCTCTTTCTTGGTGTCGTCGTAGAAAGTATTGCCTTTGTCTCGTGTCTTTGCCGCAAGTTTCTGCCAGGAGTCGACGCTGGTCCACATCTGACCGAGGTCGATGTTCGAGATGAACTGCGTAATACGGGAATGCGGCATGCCGACGAAGGCTTCGATCACCGGCGGAACAACAGCGTTAGTGTACTCACCACCAAAACCGTTAGAGAGAGCCCTGTTTTGAGCATATAGCCGATCTCGGTCCGCGTTACCGGCTGATTGCGCATTCTGCTCTGCCTTGACCGGTGCAATATCGTCATTGAACAGATCGGTAACCCGGGCAGCCACAACGCCACCCAGATTTCCCATGAAGTCGCCGAATGTCATGCCTATCCCCCGCTTGCCTTACCAGTCGATTTTGTGAGTTTGCGCCTTGATCTTGGCTTGAGTGTCCGCGTCGGCGGCCTCATATGCGGCACCCGCCTTGACGTACATATCTTGCATTGCCTCAAGGATCTTAATATGCTCGGTAATCGAGGCCGTATACGATCCGCTACCCGGACCACCGTTGGCAAGCTCGGAAAACTTCGCACCCAGAGCAGCGGAGGATGCCAAATCAGAGAACGAACTTACGTCCACAATGAAAGCCGCGCTTTGTGCGAGAGACCGCAATTCTGCAACATAGTTCTCGCACAGTTTCGCGCACCGATTTGCCGCACCCGATTCAATATACAAATTTCCTGCCGTGGCTTCTCCAGCCAACGTTTGAAACTTCTTGACCTGTTCGTCGGGAGTTGCCACCGCCGTACGCCTTTCTAAATTTCGGGAGCCTTGCTCAGCGAGGGATCAAGTCGACAATCTTCTCGGCAGCCGGCATCGCGAGCGCACACGGATCAGTGGTCGTTTCACTGTCGACGAACTTGCTGGCTTTGATACGGACTACCCCTTGGCTGGTATCGAACGCTAATGCGCATTCCAGCGGAGGCTGTCTCGACCCAAGGTAGAACTGCAACGCCTCTCGGCCAGCGACCTGGGTACTGCGGAAATCGCGGTAATAGGTGTTCTTACGGAATTCGTCCATGGTGTAAGTCGTTGAGGAGACCGCGATGTAGTGCCCCCAGCGGCCATCCGATTTAGAGGCCCGCCACTGACAAATTTTCCACTCACCCCGCTCCCCTAGCGCGGGATCGGGGTCCTTGGTCGCCGGATCCGCACCCGTCGAAGTGATCACTGAATCCGGCAAAGAACACGGATCCCACAACTGATCCTTCGTCAACTTCGCACCGGTCGACGCCGGACTACTCTCGGGCCCCCCGGACCCACCAACCGTGCTCGAGCACCCTGCGACCAGAACCACAGCGCATACCCCCGCCGCAGCCGCGATTTTCCGCATTGCAAACACCCCCGGCCCTCGATGGAATCTTCCCCGCGAGACTAGCAGGTGCCCGAGCTCCGCCCCACGAACCTCACGCCTTGACGCCACCGAGGATGCCGAGGACCACGTCCGAGGTGTAGAACGGCTCGAGCCGTTCGCGAATCAGCTTGCCCAGCACCCCATTTGCCTTCGCGCCCTCGATGACGGCGGGTCCGTAGCGCAGGATCTCCTTGGCGATGTCGTCGCCGGAGAGGCCGAGTTCGGGGAGCATGGCGGCGAGGGTGTAATCGCCGTACTTGGTGAAGAAGACCTCGACGCATTCGTCGACGAGTTCGCCGAAGAACTCCTTCTCGCGGGTGGTGATGGCGATCTCGTAGCAGATCAGGACCAGTTCGTTGAGGTCCTTCTGGGTGAGGTATTCGCGCAGGCCACTGACCGGTTCGTCGGCGTGCAGGTCCCAGAATTCCATGGCGGCGGAGTGCACGGGCGCGTCGCGCAGCATCTCGCGGATGGCGTTGTTGGTGCGCTTGAGGGCGAACATGGCGCCCTTGCCGGCGAGGTCGCCGACGAAGGTGCCGTCGGCGGCCTTCTTGGCCCGGTTGGCGGCGGACTGCCCCAGCGACATGAGCGAGGAGACGCCCGGAATCTTTTCCGCGCGTTCACGATTGGCGGCGACGAAGTCGTTGACGAGCTTGTCGACGAACTTGGAGGCGACGGTGGCGACGAGCGGGCTCTCGGTGAGCCGGTCCAGGATGCGTTCCTGGGCCTGGTGCATGCCGAAGATCTTCTCCAGCAACGCTTCCACGGGTTCGCGGTCGACGACCTGGCCGAGGGTGTAGTCGTGGTTCTCGGCGATGGTGTCGTAGATCTGGTCGGCGAAGACGCCGACCATGTCGGCCAGGACGGGGCTGCCGCCGATCAGGTCGATGATGTTGCGGACGGTTTCCTTGGCGTCGGCGATCTCGACGATGTCGCGGAAGATCAGGGTGTCGGCGACGCCGAGCACCGCTTCGGTGTCGCGGGCGATGACTTCCGCGAACCGCTCACCGGTCACCTCGGCGAGCAGGAACTCCACCTGGGCATCGAGTAGTCGTTCGGCGATCTCGCGCGGCTCGGTCATAGTCTTCCTTCGTCCGGTGTATCCGGACCGCGACTACGGAGTGTCGTTGTCGTGCATCGATTTCCGTATCCGGTCCAGGCGCTCGCGCGCGGCTTTCTCGCGCGCCTCCCACTGTTCGTCGGCGCTGCGGCCCGCCGGGGTCTGCCGGTCGAGTTCACCCATCCCCTGCGCGGTGCCGAAGCGCTGCTCGACCTTATCGCGAACTGACTCGAAAGTAGGGACTCCACCGCTGGAATATCCGCCCGGCGCGGGTGCGTCCGGGATACCGGCGGGGTGTACCGGTACCGCCGGTACCGTAGAGGCCGCTCCCACCTGGCCCGATACGCCGCCGCCCGTGACCTGGTCATGCACGCCGGGCGCCGCAGTGGCTGGACTCACATCGGTGCCCGGTGTCACATTGCCGACGCCGGCCATCTCGTCGAGGGCGGCGCGGACCGCCCAGAACGCCGGCCGCCCGGCCGTGGCCGCTTGCAGCACCACGGTCAGTTGATCGTCCGACAGCGCCGCCAGCCGAGCCGAGATCTCGCTGTACTCAGTCATAAAGCCAGGCTACGCACGCGGCGACGGTCTGGTCAGTCCCCGAGAACGCCTTTGGCCCAGGTCCGGACGAGCTCGATCCAGTGCGGGCCCGCGGCGAAGATCAAGTCGTTGTGCCCGGCGCCGGGGAAGATCTCCAGTTGCTTGGGCTCGGGCGCGGCCTCGTAGAGGCGTTCGCCGTGCCGCAGGGGCAGCAGTTCGTCCTGGTCGCCGTGCATGATCAGCACGGGGGCCCGCAGTTTGCGGATGCGGCGCAGGCTCGGATACGCGTTCGGCACGAGCGGCGCGGGCAGGAACGGGTAGACCGAGCGCGCGGCGTCGCGGATGCCGGTGAAGGTGGACATCAGGATCAGCCCGGCCGGTGGGTGCGCGGTCGCCAGCTCCAGCATGACACCGCCGCCGAGCGACTTCCCCAGGTACACAACGCGATCCGGATCCACACCGGGCCGCTCCAGGAGCGCTTGACGCGCGGCCCGGGCGTCGAGGTAGGTCCCGTGTTCGCTGGGCCGCCCGGTGCTGCGCCCGTAGCCGCGATAGTCGAACGCGAGCACGTCGAATCCGGCCTCGGTGAGCAGCGCGTAGATCGGCACGCGGTCGCCGACGTTCCCGGCGTTGCCGTGCGCGAACAGCACGTGCCCGATCGACCGCCGGGCGGGCAGCCACCAGGCGTGCACCGTCTCGCCGTCGGCGGTGGGGATCGACAGGTCCTCGTATTCCAGCCCGAGCACCGCCGGCGTCTGCAGGATGCGCCGATCCCGCATGTATGTCAGCGCGTTCAGGATCGGGGCGGCCGGATGTCGCATGCCTAGTTCATACCCGCATCGGCCCGCCTACGGAAAGCACCACCCCGGACGTTCACTCGATGCGCAGCGCGGCGGTGCCCTGCCGCTCGGCGGCGTAGCTCGAGCCCGCGCCGTCGATGATGCCGAGCAGGGTGCGGCGCAGCCGGGCCACCTCGGGCGCGCCGACGATCTGGTCCAGGTGCTGGTCGAAGCGTTCGATCACCGCCACGCCCGCGTCGACGACGGCCCAGCCGCGCCGGGTCAGCCGGACCAGCTTGGCCCGGCGATCGCCGGGGTCGCCGGTCAGCTCGACATAGCCCTGCCGGTCCAAATGCCGGACCAGTTCGCCCATGGCCTGTTTCGTCATGCCGGCGCGCTCGGCCAGCACGGTCAGCCGGGTGCCCGCGGGTTCGATCAGCTGGAACACCGGCGCGTGCGCGGCGCGCACGTCGGCGAAACCCGCAGCGGCGATGCCCGCGTCCAGCTCGGCCGCGAGGGTGCGCGCCGCCGCCGCGAGCAGATTGCCCAGCGGGGCCGGACGATCCACCAGTGGATTAGTAAGGCGCTTGACCATTTTTCCCTCCACTCCTACCTTTAGTAAGGCACCTTACTATTCGAGAGGCACGAAGATGCGCACAGTCGCCCTGGTTCTCACCGGCGTCGCACTCACCGCGGAACTGCTCTGGCTCCTGTTCCTGCACGGTTCGATCGGCTGGATCACCGCGATCGCCGTCGGCTGTGTCGCGGTGCAGTTCGGCACCGCCGCCCGGGTCCGGGCGATCACCGTCGTCGTGCGCGTCGTCCTCGGCCTGCTCCTGCTGGGCTCGGTCGCCGATCGCTTCGGATTCCTCGGCGCGCCAGGCGATTCCGGCGTCTCGTGGGGCTCCTTCGACGCGTTCACCGACTACACGGCGTCCTTGCTCCCGAGCTTCCTGGAAACCCTCGCGACCCCCGCGGCCGTCACGGCCACCGTCGCGGAAACCGTGCTCGGACTGGCCTTGATCGTCGGATTCGCCACGCGTGCAACAGCTTCCGCTACCGCGGTGCTGCTAGCGACGTTCGGGCTGGCCATGCTGACCTCGGTCGGCTTCGACGCCATGAGCGGCTATGCCGTGGCCGTCCTGGCCGCGGGCGCGTTCTCGACCGCGACGGCCGCCCCGCCAGTGCGCCGACCGGTCGGCTACCCGGCACCGGCCTGACCCGAAAAGCACGAGACCCCTGTGGCATTCGCGCCACAGGGGTCTCGACGATATCGGCGCGTCAGCCGCGCAGCACCGCGCCCACCGACTCGGCCGCCGCGGCGACCGCGGTGTCGCGAGCGGCCGAAGCCTCGTCCTCGGTGAGGGTGCGATCGGCGGCGCGGAAGCGCAGCGCGTAGGTCAGCGACTTGCGCCCCTCGCCCGCCTGCGTGCCCTCGTAGACGTCGAACAGCGCGACGTCCTCGAGCAGTTCACCGGCGCCGGACCGCAGCGCAGCCTCCACCGACGCGGCCGGGACCGCCTTCTCCACGCTCACCGACACGTCCTGCAGTACCGCCGGGAACGCGGAAACCGCCGGGACCGGCCGGTTTTCGCGCAGCGGCAGCGCGTCGAGATCGAGCTCGATCGCGCAGGTGCGCTTGGGCAGACCGGCCCGCTCCAGCACCGCCGGGTGCAACTCGCCCGCGTGCCCGACGACGACGCCGTCCACGACCAGCTCGGCGCAGCGGCCCGGATGCCACGGCAGGTAGGCGGCCGCACGGCGTTCGATGGTGACACCCGCCGCCGCGGCGACGGCGTCGGCCAGCGCGAACGTGTCCGCCGCCTCGGCCGGGCGGCCCTGCCCCCACGGCCCGCGCGGCTCGCGACGCCCGGTGAGGACGGCGGCGATGTGCAGCGGCTGCAGCGGCAGCGACTCGTTCAGCTCGGCGATCTGCTCGTCGGTCGGACGGCGGTCCACCGGGAGCGCGTCGATGGCGCGCGTCGTCTCGACCGGCTGGACGACCTGGGCCATCGCGAAGATGGCGAGATCGCGCGCGCCGCGGGAGATGTTGCGCCCGGCCACTTCCAGCAGACCCGGCAGCAGCGTGGTGGGCAGATCGGCGCGTTCCACATCGAGCGGGTTGAGCACCTTCATGGTGTTGCGGCGCGGGTCGTCGGCGTCCAGGCCCCACACGTCGAACACGCTGCCGGCCAGGAACACCGGCGAGGGCACCTCGATGGCGCCCGCGAAGGCCAGCGCCCGGCTGACGGCACGACGCCGGCGCTGGGCCGGGGTCAGGCCGCGGCCGGCGGGCGCGGTGGGCAGCACGGACGGGATCTTGTCCAGACCCTCCAGCCGCAGCACCTCCTCCACCAGGTCGGCGGGCTGGGTGAGATCGGGCCGCCAGCTCGGCGGGGTGACGACCAGCTGGCCGTGACCCGAGTCGCTGACCCCGACCTCGACCTGGCAGCCGACCTGCGCCAGGCGCCGCGCCGCGGTGCCGGTCGAGTAGGCGATGCCGGCGGTGCGGTCGGGCAGGTCGATGTCCATCCCGATCGGCGCGGCGGCCGGAACCGGGACCCGCACGTCGGTGACGACGGATTCCACTGTGCCACCGGCGATTTCGACCAGCAGCGCGGCGGCGCGGTCGAGCGCGGCCAGGTTCACCTCGGGGTCGACGACGCGTTCGAAACGCTTGGCCGCCTCCGAGGGCAGCTTGTGCCGGCGCACGGTGCGGGCGATCGCGACCGGGTTCCAGGTCGCGGCCTCCAGCAGGATGTCGGTGGAGGCGGCGCCGACCTCGGTGCTCGCGCCGCCCATGGTGCCGGCCAGCGAGATCACGCCGGAATTGTCGGCGATCACCACGTCTTCGCGGTCCAGCACGCGCTCGACGTCGTCCAGGGTGCGCAGCGTCTCGCCCCGGTTCGCGCGGCGCACCACCAGGGTGCCGTTGACCTTCGACGCGTCGAAGGCGTGCAGCGGCTGGCCGAGTTCGAGCATCACGTAGTTGGTGACGTCGACGGCCGGGGAGATCGGGCGGACACCGGCGAGCAGCAGGCGTCGCTGCAACCACCACGGGCTGACCGCGGCCGGGTCGACGCCGGTGACGCGGCGCAGCGCGAACCGGGTGCACAGCGACTCCGGATCCAGCTTGACCGCCCACGCCTCCTCGGCGCTGTCGGGCAACGTGCGCACCGCCGGATCGGCGTACTCCAGGTCGTAGGCGCAGGCCACCTCGCGGGCCAGGCCGCGCACCGAGAACGCGTAGCCGCGGTCCGGGGTGATGGCCAGCTCGATCACCGAATCGCCGAGACCCAGCAGCTCGTTGGCGTCGGCGCCGGGCTCTGCGGTGCCGGGCCGCAGCACCAGGATGCCGCTGCTCTCCTTGCCGAGGCCCAGCTCGGCGAGCGAGCAGATCATGCCGTTGGAGGTGTGGCCGTAGGTCTTGCGGGAGGAGATCTGGAAACCGCCGGGCAGTACACCGCCCGGCAGCACCACGACCACCAGGTCGTCGACCTGGAAGTTCGTCGCACCGCAGACGATCTCCTGCAACTCCGGCCGGCCGATCTCGACCTTGCAGAACCGGATCGGCTTCTTGAACTCGGTCAGCTCGGTGATCTCGGCGACCCGGCCGACCACCAGGTGCGGCCCGTCCCCCTCGCCGGCGATGGGCTCGAGCTGCTCGACCTCCTCGACCTCCAGGCCGACCCGCACGAACGCGGCGTCGAGCTCCTCCGGCGTCACCGCCCACTCGGGGGTGGTGCGCCGCAAGATTTCGGTGAGCCAGGACTGCGCTACTCGCACGGGTTGATTCGCTTCCTCGATCGGGTGATGGTCAGGTCAGGACTGGATGCCGAAGGGCAGCGTGAAGCGCACGTCACCCTCGATGATGTCGCGCATATCGGGCAGCCCGTTCTTGAACTGCAGGGTGCGCTCCATGCCCATGCCGAAGGCGAAGCCGCTGTACACCTCGGGATCGATCCCGCTGGCGATGAGCACCTTCGGGTTCACCATGCCGCAGCCGCCCCACTCGACCCAGCCGGCGCCGCCCTTCTTGTCCGGGAACCAGACGTCGAGCTCGGCCGAGGGTTCGGTGAACGGGAAGTAGCTGGGCCGCATCCTGGTCTCGGACTCCGGGCCGAACAGCGCCCGGGCCAGCAGATCCAGCGTGCCCTTGAGGTGGGCCATGGTCAGGCCCTTGTCCACGGCCAGGCCCTCGATCTGCGAGAACACCGGCGAGTGGGTGGCATCGAGCTCGTCGGTGCGGAAGGTGCGGCCGGGGCAGGCCACGTAGATCGGCAGCTCGCGGGTCAGCATCGAGCGCACCTGCACCGGCGAGGTGTGGGTGCGCAGCACCTGCCGCGAGGTCTCCGGCGCGATGTAGAAGGTGTCCTGCATGGCGCGGGCCGGATGATCCGGCGGGAAATTCAGGGCGTCGAAGTTGAAGTGCTCGGTCTCGACCTCGGGACCCTCGGCGATCTCCCAGCCCATGGCGACGAACACATCGGCGATCTGCTCGGAGATCACGGTGATCGGGTGCCGCGCGCCGGCGGCGGCGCGGGTCGCGGGCAGGGTGACATCGAGGGCCTCGGCCACCAGCACCGCGGCGTCCCGCTCGGCCTGCAACTCCTGCTGACGGGTCTCGAAGGCCTGCGACACGCGCTGACGGGCCACGTTCACCCGCTTGCCCGCGTCGGACTTCTCCTCTTTCGGGAGCGTGCCCAGGGCGCGCTGCGCCAGCGCGATCGGCGATTTGCCGCCCATGAACTCGGTCTTGGCGACCGCGAGCGCGTCCAGATCGGCGGCAGCCGCGAACGCCTTCTCGGCCTCGGCCGCGGCGGTGGCGAGGGCCTCCTCGGTCAGCGCGTTGCCGGTCTGCTCGACTGCGTCGTTGTCGGCCACGATGGTTCGACTCTCCCCTGGGGATCGGCTTGCATATGGGACAGCACGCGGCCCGGCTCATCGCCCACCCACATTGCTGCTGGTCGCAATCGTATTCGATGCGCCACGCGGACTTCATCCGGATTACCGCTCCGTGGCCGCCCACCCTGTGCTATCGGCCGATTTGTCCAATTCCGAACTGCCGAATTGCCGCTGGGCGACAATGACTTTCAGACGTCGCTCACGACCGGGAGGGGAAACACATGGGCATCTGGCTGCGGGCACCCAGGCTGGACAAGTCCGAGCAAATCCGCTGGGAGCAACTCGCCAATCGGACCCAGTCGCAGAACCGGGCTGTCGGCGGCAAGCTCTACCTGACGCCGGCGCGCCTGCTGTTCGAACCGAATCATTTCGACGGGCTGACCGGCGGCCACTCCTGGCACGCCCCGCTGCGCGAGATCAGCGCCGTAGGCGTGCAGGATGCCGACGGCCGGATGTTCAACGGGGGTCTGCGCAAGCGGCTACGCCTGCACCTCGCCGACGGATCCGTCGAGTTGTTCGTGGTCAACAAGGTCGATGAGGCGGTCCGGACGATCGAGCTAGCAGTGCGCGGCGCCTGATCAGCAGGGGTCGGGTGAGTCCTGGATGTCGTTCAGGATCTCGTCGGCCCACGGCACCGGCAGGGCGTCCTGGCCGACCACGCCCATCGCGCTCATGACGCTGAGCAGCATGCCGGTGGCGATGAAGCGACGGGCATCGGTCACCTCCGCGCCGGTCAGTTCGCGGACCAGCTGGTAGATCCCGCCGAAGGCCGACCGGACGGCGTCGCCGATGACCGGGTCGACGCTGGCGGTGAAGCCGTGCAGCATGCACAGCGGCGGTTCGCGCTCCTCCAGGAAGGTGTCGTAGGCCTTGCCGAGGGCTTGAATCGACTCGGTGGGGCCGGCGCCGGGTTCCAGGTCGGCGACGGCCGCGCGGAAGATCTCCGCGATCCGGCCGCAGACCTGCTCGATCACTCCGACGAACAGCTGCTGTTTGCTGCCGAACAACCGGATCACGTAGGGCTGAGAGACCCCGGCCAGGCGCGCGATCTCGTCGGTTTTCGTTGCGGCGTAACCGGATTCGGCGAAGGCGGTGACGGCGGCGGCGAGCACTTCGGCACGACGATCGGTCGCGGTCATCCGCGTTCTGGTGGAACTCACAGGGCTCCTCTCACGTGGTATTGACATGTTATCAGCCGATGCATACTCTTCGAGAAGTTAGTTATCAGTCAATAACAACTAAGGCTGGACATGACCGAAACCCTCGCGCCCGCCGCCGCAACGACGGCCGAGCCACCCCGCCCCCGCCCGCTCGCGGCGGTACTCGCCGCCGTCGGCATCCCCATGTTCATGGTGGTGCTGGACAACCTCGTGGTGACGAACGCGCTCCCGGTGATCCGCACCGAACTGGGTGCGTCGCTGACCGACCTGCAGTGGTTCATCAACGCCTATACCCTCGCCTTCGCCTCGCTGCTGCTCACCGCCGCCGCCGTCGGCGACCGGCTCGGGCGCCGCCGCGTCTTCCTCGGCGGCATCGCGCTGTTCACCGTCGCCTCCGCCGCCTGCGCGCTGGCCACCGAACCGTGGATGCTGATCACCGCCCGCGCGATTCAGGGCATCGGCGCGGCCGGCGTGCTACCGCTCTCGCTCACCCTGCTCTCGGTCGCGGTGCCGACGAAGATGCGCAGCGCCGCCATCGGCATCTGGGGCGGCATCACCGGCCTCGGCGTCGCCCTCGGCCCGCTGGTCGGCGGCGCCGTGGTGGAGGGTCTGAGCTGGCAGTGGATCTTCTGGCTGAACGTGCCGATCGGCATTCTCGCGATTCCGTTCGTGGCCCGGGTGCTGCCCGAATCCTTCGGCGGCGCACGCAAACTCGACCCGATCGGGCTGGTGCTGTCGGCCGGTGGCGTGCTCGCCGTCGTCTGGGGCGTGGTGCACGGCGCCGACGACGGCTGGACCTCGGCCAAGGTGCTCGGCGCGCTCATCACGGGCGGTGTCCTGCTCGCGGCGATGATCGTCTGGGAACTGCGGACGCCGCACCCGATGCTGCCGCTGCGCCTGTTCCGCTCGACCGCGTTCCGCGTCGCCAACGCCACCGGCTTCGCCTTCTCCGTCGGCGTCTTCGGCACGATCTTCCTGCTGTCCCAGTATTTCCAAGTGGTGCAGGGCTATTCGCCGCTGGAGTCCGGCATCCGCACCATGCCCTGGACCATGGCGCCGATGGTGGTCGCGCCCATCGCGGGCATGATCGTGGACAAGGTCGGCGCGCGCACCCTGCTCGCCCTCGGCCAGTTCCTGCTGACCGTCGCCCTGGGCTGGATGGCACTGATCATCACCGTCGACGCCGCCTACGGCTCGTTCGTGGGGCCGTTCCTGCTCGGCGGCATCGGCATGGGGCTCACCTTCGCGCCCAGCGCGACCGTGGTCATGGCCAGCGCCGGACCCGAGGAGCAGGCCATGGCCT
Source organism: Nocardia sp. NPDC050712 (assembly GCF_040654295.1). NCBI lineage: Bacteria > Bacillati > Actinomycetota > Actinomycetes > Mycobacteriales > Nocardiaceae > Nocardia > Nocardia sp. NPDC050712. The sequence goes on along the minus strand of NZ_JBFAHT010000007.1, from coordinate 83,697 downwards.
CGGGCACCAACAGCACGGTGCGTGAGGTCGGTGTCGCCATGGGCGTGGCGATCCTGGCCTCGGTGTTCGCCTCGCACGGGTCCTACCTGGACCCGCAGGCTTTCGTCGACGGACTGGTCCCCGCGGTCTGGGTGGGCACGGGCGTCGTCGCCGTCGGCGCGGTGATCTCGCTGTTCGTGCCGCGCCACATCACCGCCAAGCACTGATCGAACTTCCTGCCGCGCAGTGATTCTCGCCTCGAGCGAAACCCTGCGCGGCAGTGTGCTGTCAGCGGTAGTAGGAGTGGACCGCGGGCTGGCCGGTGTAGTTGGGGCCCGCCTTGTCATCGGCGCCGAGATAGGTGAACGGCAGCGTCACCGTGGCGGCGCCACGGCGGCCGATCCGCTTTCGGCGGCCGTCGTAGTCGAAACCCTGAGAACGCAGCGCGGTGCGCAGGCGTCGATCGAGCGGACGGTCGCCGGCCGGCAGGATCGCGGCCAGATCCAGATTCGCGACGAACAGGCCGTCCTCGGTGAGCCACGAAGCCACTGCCGCAAGGGCTTTCAGCTTGTCCCCGAGGTAATGCAAGCCGTGCACGCAGGTGATCAGATCGAAGCGCTCCCCCGGCTCCCACGTCAGCGCTGACGCCGTCACGAACTCGACACCCCGCCGCGGCCCCGCCGCGAACGCGTCCACCAGGTCGACCCCGGTGATCCGCAGCCGGTCATCGCCGACCGATTCCGCGCACTCCAGCAACGCCTTCCCCGACCCGCAACACAGATCCAGCCACCGGAAGCTCTCCGCGCCCGCCGCCAGCCGCCCCCGAATCACCTCGGCCACATCGATTCCGAGATCCCGCCCATACCCATTCGACCCGGTCAACCGCCGCTGCCGATTCATCGCGTTGTTCGCGACCACCGAGGATCGTTCCAACGCCACATCATCGAGTAACCGCACCCTCCGATCCTAGGTGCGGCGGACCGAGAACCTGCTCGGCCACCGGCTATTTCGAGTGCTGGACGCGCGAACTCGCGTAGAGGCAGATCGAGGCGGCGGCGGCGAGGTTCAGGCTTTCGGCGCGGCCGTGGATGGGGATGCGGATGCGGTGGGTGGCGCGGTCGGCGACGGCGCGATCCAGGCCGTGTGCCTCGTTGCCGAAGAGCCAGGCGACCGGGCCGCGCAGGATATCGTCGGCCTCGTCCAGATCGACCTCGCCGCGGGCCGTGGTGGCGAGCAGGGCGATGCCCGCGCCTTCCAGGGCGGTGAGGGTGGCGTCGATGTCGCGGGCGCGGGCCACCGGGACGTGGAAGAGGCTGCCGGCGCAGGCGCGGACGGTTTTGCCGTTGTGCGGGTCGACGGAGTCGCCGGCCAGTACGACACCGGCCGCGCCGACGGCGTCGGCCACGCGGATCAGGGTGCCGGCGTTGCCGGGGTCGCTGATCTCGACCGGCACGGCCAGCGTGCGCGGGGACGCGGCGAGGAGGTCGGTCAGCGGCACGTCCACCTGACGGCAGACCGCGACCAGGCCGGGCGGGGTGACGGTCTCCCCCAGCATTTCGGCGGCGCGATCACTCACCAGCGTGGTGCGCACACCACGCGCGGCGGCGCCGGCGACCAGTTCGGTTTCGCGCGCCGCGGCCTTCGAGGAGAAGAACAGCTCCTCGACCCGGCCGGTCTCCAGCGCGGACGCCACCGAGTTGGCGCCCTCGGCGAGAAACAGCCCGGTCTTGCGCCGCTGCACCGAACGATGCAGCTTGACGAAAGAAACGACCCGTGGATTGCGCTCGGAGAGCGCTTCCACGGGTCGTTCCGAAGTATCGGTCAATCTCAGGCAGCCGGAGCGTTGACATCGGCGGGCAGCGCCGCCTTGGCGATCGCGACCAGGCCGGCGAAGGCTTCGGCGTCGGAGACGGCGAGCTCGGCGAGGATCTTGCGGTCGACCTCGACACCCGCGAGCTTCAGGCCCTGGATGAAGCGGTTGTAGGTGATGTCGTTGATGCGCGCCGCGGCGTTGATGCGGGCGATCCACAGCTTGCGGAAGTCACCCTTGCGCGCCCGGCGGTCCCGGTAGGCGTAGGTGAGCGAGTGCAGCTGCTGTTCCTTGGCCTTGCGGTACAACCGCGAGCGCTGGCCCCGGTAGCCCTTGGAGGCCTCGAGGATGGAACGGCGCTTCTTCTGAGCGTTGACGGCCCTTTTGACGCGTGCCACTGGTCAGTCCTTAAGTCGAAATAGGGGGCGCGTTGCGGCGCCCGGTTGGTCGGTAGTCGGCGTCCGGTGGAACCGGATCGCGCGGGGTGCTGCGAGAGGTCTTTACAGACCCAGCAGCCTCTTGACGCGAGGGACGTCGACGGCCGCAACCGACTCCGTGCCATCCAGACGACGAGTCCGGCGGGACGACTTGTGCTCGAGCAAGTGGCGACGGTTCGCCTGCTGGCGCAGCAGCTTGCCGCGGCCCGAAACCTTGAAACGCTTCGAGGCGCCGCTGTGGCTCTTCATCTTCGGCATGGATTCCTCTATCTGGTCGTGCCGGTACCCCGTGGGAGGACTACCGGTGTGCTGATCGGTACTGCTGCGGAGCAGTCGCTACGACTGCGGCGCTGGCGGCGCAGCGGTCGGCGCTTCCGCAGCGGGGGCGGGAGCCGCAGGCGCCGGAGTGGCGGCGGGACGCGGCGCAGCTGCCTGCGGCCGCGCAGCCGAATCCTCCTGCGCCTTAACCCGCGTCTTCGCGCCCTTGTGCGGGGCGAGGACCATGGTCATGTTGCGACCGTCCTGCTTGGCAGAGGTCTCGACGAAACCCAACTCGGCGACGTCGGAGCCCAGGCGCTGCAACAACCGGAAACCGAGTTCCGGACGCGACTGCTCGCGGCCACGGAACATGATCGTCACCTTGACCTTCGAGCCGGCTTCGAGGAAGCGAACGACGTTGCGCTTCTTGGTCTCGTAGTCGTGGTCGTCGATCTTCGGCCGGAGCTTCTGCTCCTTGATCACGGTTTGCACTTGGTTCTTGCGAGACTCACGCGCCTTCTGCGCCGTCTCGTACTTGAACTTGCCGTAGTCCATGATCTTGCAGACCGGCGGACGAGCGTCCGGGGCTACCTCGACGAGGTCGAGATCGGCTTCGAGAGCGACGCGTAGTGCATCTTCAACACGCACGATCCCAACCTGCTCGCCGCTGGGTCCGATGAGCCGAACCTCGGGAACACGGATGCGATCGTTGATGCGGGTCTCAGTGCTGATGGGGCCTCCTAGGTCAAGCGGTGTCGTCGGACGACCGCAAGCAATAACTGCAACCCCTTTTCAACACAAAGGCCCCGAGCGGTATTTCTACCGTCACGGGGCCCGAGTCGACCGGTCTTCAGACGCGCACAACTCGCGCCTACTTGCACGCGAGGAATACTCCGCACAAGAACCCGCCCGAGTGGGGCGGGAGACCGGACCGTTTAACCTCTACGATTGCTCGCGGGCAACGGTGGGAGTCGGGCTCCACTTATCTGCCCCAGCACGCTTTTCCCATGAGCTAGGCCCACGCAGAGAACGACCGGGGCGGTCGTCAGCGAATAGTCTAGCATTGCCGAACGCTATAGCCGAAATCGAGGCGTCTCCCCCGCTCGAGTCGGCCCCGCGGACACGGCCTAGGGTTTCCATCATGACTGAACAGCCCGATACCGCGATTCGCGACCTGGCCGATATCCCCGCCGTCGAGGTCATCAGCCGCGCTGCCGTCATGCTCATGAGCTCGGCCGCGGAGAAGCTCGGGCTCGCCGACGAGGACCCGGACACCAGCCCGCGCCGCGATCTGGACGAGGCCCGCCGCGTGATCACCGCGCTGGCCGGGCTGGTCACCTCCTCGGTGGAATACCTCGGCCCGCACGCCGGCCCGATCCGCGAGGCGCTGCAATCGTTGCAGCGCGCCTTCCGCGAGGCCTCGGCCCATCCGGACGAGCCGGGCAAGGGCCCGGGCGAGAAGTACACCGGCCCGGTCTACTGATCCGGACAAGCAAAAACGGGATCGGCCGCGCGCCGATCCCGTTTTTCGTTTCTGACTCGGCGCTACGCCGGCGGTGGCGGCGTCACCGAGATGGAGGAGCCGCTGGAGATCAAGTTGGCCAGTGCCGTGAAGATGGCACCGAAGCCCGCGCTTCCGCTGTCCATAGTGTGCTTCCTTTCCAGATCGCCAGCGACTATTTGCCCGGCGTGTAGTTCAGCGACGAGCCTGTGATCAAGCCCAGGATCTGGGTGATGATGGCACCGATATCCACGCCTTCCATCGCGTGTTCCTTTCCTTCACACCGGATTCCAGCGCCCCGCGGCGATCGCGGGCACGCCCGGTACCCGGTTCGCGTTGCACTGCTGTCCGTTCCGTCCCGAACAGGTGAGCAGATCGTACACACGCGTGTTTCACTTTTGGGGCAGAAGCGGGAAAAGCAGTATGGCGCCGCCCGAATCATCGGGCGACGCCACACTGCGGACGAACTCAGCGCAGCGCTGCGGCCTTGCGGGACAAGCGCTTCGCGGTCTGCTCCGGCGTCTTCTTCGCCGGTTCTTTGGCAGCCGCCGCCTTCTTGGCCGGGGCCTTCTTCGCGGGCGCCTTCTTGGCGGCTGCCTTCTTGGCGGCGGCCTTCTTAGGCGCGGCCGGCGCCGCGAGCACCTCCTTCAGGAACTGCCCGGTGTAGCTGCCCGGCACCGCCGCGATGTCTTCCGGAGCGCCCTCGGCGACCACCGTGCCGCCGCCGGAACCGCCCTCGGGGCCCATATCGATCACCCAGTCGGCGGTCTTGATGACATCGAGGTTGTGCTCGATGACGATCACCGTATTGCCCTTGTCGACCAGGCCGTTGATCACCTTGAGCAGCTTGCGGATGTCCTCGAAGTGCAGACCGGTGGTCGGCTCGTCGAGGATGTAGACGGTGCGGCCGGTGGAGCGCTTCTGCAACTCGGCCGACAGTTTCACGCGCTGCGCCTCACCGCCGGACAGCGTGGGCGCGCTCTGGCCCAGCCGCACATAACCCAGGCCGACATCGACCAGCGTCTTGAGGTAGCGGTGGATCGAGGAGATCGGCTCGAAGAACTCCGCGCCCTCCTCGATGGACATGTCCAGCACCTCGGCGATGGTCTTGCCCTTGTAGTGCACCTCCAGGGTTTCCCGGTTGTAGCGCGCGCCGTGGCACACCTCGCACGGGACGTAGACGTCCGGCAGGAAGTTCATCTCGATCTTCAAGGTGCCGTCACCCGAGCAGGCCTCGCAGCGACCGCCCTTGACGTTGAACGAGAACCGGCCCGGCTGGTAGCCGCGCACCTTGGCCTCGGTGGTCGCCGCGAACAGCGTGCGGATCTTGTCGAAGACGCCGGTGTAGGTGGCCGGATTCGACCGCGGGGTGCGGCCGATCGGCGACTGATCCACCTGGACCAGCTTGTCCAGATGATCCAGGCCCTTGATCCGCAGATGCCGGCCGGGCACTTGGCGCGCACCGTTGAGCTTGTTCGCCAGCACCGTCGCCAGGATGTCGTTGACCAGCGTGGACTTTCCCGAACCCGAGACGCCGGTGACCGCGGTGAGCACGCCGAGCGGGAAATTCACCTCGACGTCGCGCAGGTTGTGCTCGGTCGCGCCGACCACGGAGAGCTGGCGCTTCTTGTCGATCGCGCGCCGCACCAGCGGCAGCTCGATCTGCTCGCGGCCCGCGAGGTAGGCGCCGGTCAGCGACTTCGGGTTGGTGAGCAGGTCTTCGTAGGAACCGCTGTGCACGACCTGGCCACCGTGCTCGCCCGCGAGCGGGCCGATGTCGACCACCCAGTCCGAAGCCCGGATGGTGTCCTCGTCGTGCTCGACCACGATCAGCGTGTTGCCGAGATTGCGCAGGCGCGTGAGGGTTTCGATCAGCCGGCGGTTGTCCCGCTGGTGCAGGCCGATGGACGGTTCGTCGAGCACGTACAGCACGCCGACCAGGCCGGACCCGATCTGGGTGGCCAGGCGGATGCGCTGCGCCTCACCGCCGGAGAGCGTGGCGGCGGCACGGGACAGCGACAGATACTCCAGGCCGACATCGAGCAGGAAGCCCAGGCGGGCCTGCACCTCCTTGAGCACCTGGCCGGCGATCGCGGCTTCGCGCGCCCCCAGCGTCAACGCGTTCAGGAAGTGCGAGCAGTCGCCGATGGACAGGTCGCTGACCTCGGCGATCGACTTGTGATCGCCGCCCGCGCCCAGGGTGACCGCGAGGATCTCCGGGCGCAGCCGGGCGCCGTCACAGACCGGGCACGGCACATCGCGCATGTACCCGTCGTAGTGCTCTTTCATCTGCTCGGACTCGGTGTTCTCCATGCGCCGCTGCAGGAACGGCATCACGCCCTCGAAATCGGCGTAGTAGGAACGCTTCCGGCCGTAGCGGTTGGTGTAGGAGACGTGCACCTGATCGGAGCTGCCCTCGAGCACCGCCTTGCGCGCCTTCTGCGGCAGGTTCTGCCACGGCGTGTCCATGGAGAAGCCGACCGCTTCGGCCAGACCGGACAGCAGGCGGTTGAAATACTCCGCCGTCTGCCCGCGCGACCACGGCGCGATCGCGCCCTCGGTCAGGCTGAGCTCCGGGTCGGGCACCACCAGTTCCGGGTCCACCTCCTTGCGGACGCCGAGGCCGGTGCAATCCGGGCAGGCGCCGTACGGGGAGTTGAACGAGAACGAGCGCGGCTCCAGATCCTCGATGTCGAGCGGGTGACCGTTCGGGCAGGCCAGCCGCTCGGAGAAGCGCCGCTCCCGATCGTGGGCGTGCTCGTCGCGATCGACGAAGTCGAGCACCACGATGCCGTCGGCCAGCCGCAGCGCCGTCTCGATCGAATCCGTCAGCCGCTGCTTGGAACTCGGCTTGACCGAGAGGCGGTCGACGACGACCTCGACGTCGTGCTTCTCCTGCTTCTTCAGCTTCGGCGGATCGGTCAGCGGGTAGACCACGCCGTCCACCCGAACGCGCGAGTAGCCCTGGCCGTTGAGCGATTCGAACAGGTCGACGAACTCGCCCTTGCGGGTACGCACCACGGGCGCGAGCACCTGGAACTTGATGCCCTCCTCCATGGCGAGCACCTGATCTACGATCTGCTGCGGTGTCTGCCGGGCGATCAGCTCACCACAGGTCGGGCAGTGCGCGGTGCCCGCGCGGGCGTAGAGCAGGCGCAGGTAGTCGTAGACCTCGGTGATGGTGCCGACGGTCGACCGCGGATTGCGGTTGGTCGACTTCTGGTCGATCGACACCGCGGGCGAGAGCCCCTCGATGAAATCGACATCGGGCTTGTCCATCTGCCCGAGGAATTGGCGCGCGTAGGCCGACAGCGACTCGACGTAGCGCCGCTGACCCTCGGCGAAGATCGTGTCGAAGGCAAGACTGGACTTGCCCGAGCCGGAAAGACCCGTGAACACGATGAGACTGTCGCGAGGCAGATCGAGGTCGACCCCCTTCAGGTTGTGCTCCCGAGCTCCGCGCACAGTGAGGCGTTCCGCCACCAGGTGAGTCCCTTCTCGAACGTGTCGGCATATATCCAGAACCAGCAGCGTCCGGGTTCCCCGAGTGCCCAGACTTATCCCCGGCGTCATGCTAGGCCGACCCACCGACAAGTTTTGCCGAGCGTGCTCCCCGCCCGCGTGACCTCCCCTTTTCAACAGCATGCCGCACGCGCGGATTCCCCGCATCGGGTGATGCGGGGTGACACCGCGATGACCGGGACGAGCGCCGGTCAGTGCCGTTCGGTGGACAGGCCGTGCACGCGGAAGCCGGCGTCGTTCACCGTGACGGTCAGCACATCGTCGCCGACCCGCAGCCCGGTGACCCGCAACGGCAGATACCGCTCGGGAATCACCGGATCGACCACCTTGTCGCCGTTGCCCGGTTCCAGCCGCAGCATGGTCCGCATGAACAGCAGCGGCGTGGCCGAGGCCCAGGCCTGCGGTGAGCAGGAGGTCGGGTAGGGCACGGGCGAGGCGAACTCGGAGCGGTCGAAACCACAGAACAGTTCCGGCAGCCGGTGCCCGAACCGGACCGCGGCGTCGAGGATGCCGTCGATCACCCGGTTGGCGTGCTCGGTGAAGCCGTAGCGCATCAGCCCGGCCGCGCAGATCGCGTTGTCGTGCGGCCAGACCGAGCCGTTGTGATAGCTGACCGGGTTGTAGGCGCCCATGTTGGAGCCCAGGGTGCGAATGCCCCAGCCGCTGAACATCTCCGGGGAGAGCAGATGATCGGCGACCTGCTGGGCCTTGTCGTCGTCGATGATGCCGGTCCACAGGCAGTGGCCCATATTGGAGGTGAGCGCGTCGATCGGGCGCTTGTCCCGGTCCAGCCCGATCGCGAACCAGCCCTTGTCCGGCAGCCAGTACTGCTCGTTGAAGGCCGTTTTCAGGCGCGCGGCCTTGTCGCGCAGCCGCTCGGCCAGCTCGTCCTCGCCGGTGTCGGCGGCCAGCGCGGCACGCGCCAGGTAGGCCGCGTACACATAGCCCTGCACCTCGGCCAGCGCGATCGGCGCGTGCGGCATGCTGCCGTCGACGAAGTTGACGCCGTCCCAGGAGTCCTTCCAGCCCTGGTTGGCCAGCCCGTGCTCGGCGGCCCGGGCGTATTCGACGAAGCCGTCGCCGTCCATGTCGCCGTACTGCTCGATCCACTCCAGCGCGCGATCGGCGTGCGGCAGCAGTTCGTCGCGGGTCTCGGCGTCCAGGCCCCAGCGGTGCAGTTCGCCGAGCAGCATCACGAACAACGGTGTGGCGTCGGCGGTTCCGTAATAGACGGTGTCGCCGCCGAGCAGCAGCGTCGCGGCGCGGCCGAACCGCACCTCGTGCGGGATGCGCCCCGGCTGCTCCTCCTGCAGCGGTCGAATCTCCTTGCCCTGCATGCCCGCGAGGCTCTGCAGCGTGCCGACCGCGAGCTGGCGATCCAGCGGCAGCACCATCCACGAGGTGAGCAGCGAGTCCCGCCCGAACAGCGCCATGAACCAGGGCGCACCCGCGGCGACGACCGCGCGCTCGGGATGATGCGGGTCGAAGATACGCAGCGCGCCGAGATCGCCGACGGCGCGCTGGAGCACCGCGGCCAGGGTCTCGTCCTCGGTGAGCACGATCGGCGAATTCGAATACCAGTCGCGCAGACGCTGATACGGCGCGCTGTGCGACACCGGGCTGCCGCAGCCGTAGCGCGGCTCCACCGGTTCCGAGCCGAGGGCCGGCCGGTACTGGATGCACGCCGACCACTCACCGCGCGCGGGAAGCTGGATCTGCCAGTGCAATTCGCCGTCGGCGGCGGTGGCGCCGGAGCCCGCGACGGTGACCGCGAGTTTCAGTTCGGGGCGGCTGATCTCGAACGCGCCGTCGGCGACGACCCGGGTCTGGGTCGCCACCCCCTCGCCGATGCGGCCTTCCTTCACCTCGAACAGGTCGGCGAAGTCGGCGGTGATCTCCAGGGCGACCGTGCAGGTGATCGGGTCGCCGGAGAGGTTGCGCACGGTGAGGTCCTCGCGCATGCCGTCGCCGACGTGGCGACCCAGGATGACCAGCGCGGTGCTGTCGGCCCGGCCGGGCCGCGGTGGCGTGCGGGCCAGCAGCGTCGCGCTGTAGGGATCGGCGTACTGCACCGTAAGTGGTTGCGGCGGTTGACCGTCCACGGTCAGCCGCCAGCCCGACACCACCCGGGTGTCGCGCACGAACAGGCCTTCGGGGCGGCCGGGGTTCATGACGCCCCCGGATTCGCTGATGCAGAAGGTCGAGCCCTCCACCAGCGTCACACCCGCGCCGACCACACTGGGCTCGCCGACCTCGCCGGTCGCGTCACCCCAGGGATTGTTCACCACGGCGTCTCACCGACGCGCGGGCGCGCTTGCGCCGGGCCTAGGACTCGCGCGCACCATCGCGGCGAGTCTTCAGCTCCGGCAAGGACTTCGGGTCGCGCATCGCCCTTCCTCACGACACCGTTTCGGGCACCATCGCCCGGCTCGTCCGTTCACCGGTCAGAATGCGGCGGTAGAGCCGCTCGTGGTCACGGGCCATGCGGAGCAGGCTAAACCGTCGCTCTGCCGATGTCCGGCAAACGCGCCGATCGATGGTGCCGACACGGTCGAGCGCGTCCGCCATGTCCCAGATGTCGCGACAGAGGAACCCGGTGCGCTCGTGTTCGACGATCTCCGGCGCGGCGCCGTTCGGGAACGCCAGAACCGGTGTGCCGCAAGCCAATGCCTCGGCCATAACCAGACCGAACGGTTCGGGCCAGCCGATGGGATTGATCAGCGCCTCGGCGTGCCGGACCAGTTCCACCCGGGTCTCCAGCGGCTCCTCGCGGGGCTCCGGATCATCGGGCGACATCAGCGGGCGGACCCGCTCGTTGTAGTAGGCCCACTCCTCGGGCTCGCGGATCTTGGTGATCAGCAAGAGTCTTCGGCGCGCCAGCCGAGCCACCTGCACCGCGCGGTGCACGCCCTTCTCCGGATTCATCCGGCCGACGAACACCACGTAGCCGCCGTCGCCCGGACCGTACTTGTAGGCGTCCAGATCGATGCCGTGGTGGATCACGTCGTCGATGGGGACCCGGTCCCCCGCGGCCCGCTTCTGGGACTCCGAGATCGCGACGATGTGCGCCTGCTGTTCGGACATGGCGCGAAACATGTCCTGGCGCATGGGCGTGAAGGGACCGTGGTTGGTCACCACGACCGGCGGACCGCCGGCCGAGGCGCCGATGAACGGGCCGAGCGAGGTGTGGTCGTGAATGATGTCGCAATCACTGAGCGCCTCGTAGGCGTGCAGCACATGCATCAATTCGGCCTCACCGACGCCGATCTGCGCGGTCGGATGTTCGAACAGATACGAACATTTGACCGGACAGGTGGACTCCCCGACGGTGAAAAGATGAACATCGTGGCCCAGGCGGGACAGACCGATAGCCAGATTTCCGACGACGGCTTCGGTGCCGCCATAAGCGGGCGGCGGAACCGGGACCCAGGGCGGAACAATTAGTCCGATCTTCATCGGGCCGCCCGTATGCCACTGTCGTCTTCTGCGATCAGGGATTCCACAATCGTCCTCCCGTGCGATAGTCGCCAGCGCGCACCGCAGTCGAGACAGTGGAAGTGAGCATCCCGCTGGTCGTCATGGATCCCGACCGCACCCGAGCCGCAACCTGGGCAGTTGCGCGGGGGGCCGAAGATATTGGAAAAATCAAGATTCGCTGAATATGCCATTTCCCGAGATTACTGTGCACGGGCCCTGCGGCTCCGCTGCCCTAAGCCCTCGTTGAATGACTTCGGTCCTATGATACTCGAAACCCGATGCGGGCACGGATTTTTGCGAGCAAGATTATTTTCGGTTCGCAATGAGCTGGCGTGTCGGAGTAATTCGAGTCGGCATTACCCGTAATTAACTAATTGATCTCGAACCGATCGCGCCGGGGTGTAGCCGCGGTGGCCCGCGACGAGATACCTTGGCGTGGTAGCCCGTTCGCCGGTGGGAGGCAGTCGTGCTCAAAGTTTTTCTGGTCGACGACCACGAGATCGTCCGTCGCGGCCTCATCGACCTGCTGGAAAGCGATCCGGAACTCTCGGTGATCGGCGAGGCCGGCGATGTCGCCCAGGCGATGGCCGGCATCCGCGTGCTGCGCCCGGACGTGGCGGTGCTCGATGTTCGCCTGCCGGACGGCAACGGCATCGAACTGTGCCGCGATCTGCTCGCCGAGAACGAGGGATTGCGCTGTCTGATCTTGACTTCCTACACCGACGAGCACGCCATGCTCGACGCCATCCTGGCGGGCGCGGGCGGCTACGTGGTGAAGAACATCAAGGGGATGGAGCTGGCCGAGGCGATCAAGGCGGTCGGCTCCGGCCGCTCGCTGCTGGACAACCGGGCGGCGACGGCGCTGAAGGCGCGGTTGCGCAACAGCGCCGAAAACGACGGGCCCCTGGCCGGTCTCACCGACCAGGAACGCCGCCTGCTGGCGCTGCTCGGCGAGGGGCTGACCAACCGGCAGATCGCCGCGCGCATGTTCCTGGCCGAGAAGACGGTCAAGAACTACGTCTCCCGGCTGCTGGCCAAGCTCGGCATGGAGCGCCGGACCCAGGCCGCGGTGCTGGCCTCGAAACTGCGAGAGGGCTAGGCCCGCCGGTTTATTCGGCGGGCGCCACGATGCTCAGGTCACCGTCGTAGCGGCGGTACAGCAGCCGGCCGCGGCCGCAGTCGGCGTCGGTGAAGAACAGGTAGGGCAGGCCCGTGCGGCACAGCCACGCCGCCGCGTCCAGCTCGGTCAACTGCGGAGCGGGCTCCGAATCGACGCTCAGCGGCAGCGAATTCACCGTCTGCTCCTCGGACTCGCCGGTGCTGTGCTGGCGCGCCACACCGACCCCGAGCAGTTCGTTCCAGTGCACGATCGCCTCCTCCCCCGTCTCCTGATCGAGGAAGAGGTACGCGTCGTAATCCATCGCGTCGAGAATGGCCAGCGCCTCGCCGGGCGTTCCGGTGAGCAGCGAGACCGTCTTCCGGCGCACGATCGGGCGCGGTTCGGTGACCCGCGCCAGCGGCGGGCGCGCCGGATCCGGGAACGCGCGGGACTCGTTGGAGGCCAGCCGCGCGATCTGGCGATCCAAGCGCTCCACCGCGAAGGTGACCGCGAACCCGCGCGGGCCGGTGACCTGCACCCGCGCCGGAGTGTCGTGCAATCGAACGTTGGCCTGGACGACCGTGGGCTGGTCGACATCGGCGGGCGCGGTAACACGCACGCGCGCCGGCACATCCAGGTGATGGCGGCGCAGTACCCGGCCGATGGCGCGCACCGCGCGCGTGACATCGGCCGCGGGTACCGCACCGCGCGTGGTTACCGCGAGCCCCGGATCCGCAGCTGTCATCCACTGCTCCGAGTTGCCCCGCGCGTTGCCGCGCTCCGAATACAACGCCTGCGACGAATTCATAGGACACCTCTACTCTCAATTCACCTGATGCCCCTATCCCACTCCCGCAACGCTCTCGCGAACAGGGCCGAAAGTCCTTGATCCGCGAATTAGACTGTCTCTAGCGCACTTCGCGCCCCGCTCAGGACAGGAAGTCGAGATGGCCGACGACCGCGGCAACGACCTGTACTCGGTGCGGGACACGCTGTCCCAGCTACGTCTGCGCGAGCTGCTCAGCGAGGTGAAAGAGCGCGTCGAGCTCATCATCGACTCCCGCGACCGGATGGATGGCCTGGTCGAAGCGATGCTGACCGTCACCTCCGGGCTCGATCTGGACGACACCCTGCGCGCCATCGTGCGCACCGCCACCAGTCTCGTGGACGCCCGCTACGGCGCGCTCGCGGTGCTCGGCCACGACGGTCAGGTGGCGCAGTTCCTCGACGAGGGCATGGACGAACCGGTCCGGGAACGCATCGGCAAACTCCCCGAGGGGCACGGCGTGCTCGGCGCGGTGTTCCATCGCAGCAAACCGCTGCGCCTGGACGATCTGACCAAACATCCCGAATCCGTGGGCCTTCCGCCCGGCCATCCGCCGATGCGGACCTTCCTCGGCGTGCCGGTCCGGATCCGCGACGAGGTCTTCGGCAGCCTCTATCTCACCGAGAAGGCCGGCGGGCTGGCCTTCACCGAGGACGACGACGTCCTGGTGCAGGCGCTGGCCGCCGCCGCGGGCATCGCCGTCGACAACGCCCGGCTCTACGAATCCGCGCGCACCCGGCAGGCCTGGATCGAGGCCACCCGCGACATCGCCACCGAGTTCCTGGCCGGCGCCGAATCCGAGCAGGTGCTCGCGCACGTCGTCGACCACGCGCGCACGCTCACCGGCTCGCACCGCGCGTTCCTGGCCGGGGCGACCGGGATTCAGCGCCGCGCCGGAGAGGTGAGCGAGCTGATGGTGACGCAGTGGTCCGGTCCCGGCGCCGGGCACGAGGGCTGGCTGGTGCTCACCGACGGCACCGCACTGGGCGAGGCGTTCCATCGCCGCACGCCGCTGCGGTTCGACGATGCCGGCGCCATCGACCTCGGCGTCCCGCTCGCCGATGTCGGGCCGGTGCTGATCCTGCCGCTGTGCACGCCGGACGCGACGCTGGGCGTGCTGGTCACGGTGCGCCCCACCGGATCCGCGCCGTACGCCGACGAACTCGTCGAACTCACCGCGGCGTTCACCGATCAGGCGGCGCTGGCCATGCAGCTCTCCGGCACCCAGCGCCGGATGCGCGAGCTGGACATCCTGGCCGACCGCGATCGCATCGCCCGCGACCTGCACGACCACGTCATCCAGCGGCTCTTCGCCATCGGCCTGAGCCTGCAGGCCGCCGTGCCGCAGGCCCAGGTGCCCGAGGTCAAACAGCGGCTCTCGACCGGCGTCGCCGATCTGCAGGAGGTGGTGCAGGAGATCCGCACCTCGATCTTCGATCTGCACGGCGGCGACGCGCAGGTCAACCGGTTGCAGCAGCGGCTGGAACTCGCGGTGCGCCAGCAGACCGCCGATACCCCGCTGCGCGGCAGCCTGCTGGTGACCGGGCCGCTGTCGGTGCTCGAGGCCGAACTCGCCGATCACGCCGAGGCGGTGGTGCGCGAGGCGGTGAGCAACGCGGTGCGCCACTCCGGCGGCAGCGTGGTCGCGGTGGAGATCAGCCTCGACGACAACCTGACCATCGTGGTGCTCGACGACGGCTGGGGCATCCCGCATCACGTCATCCGCAGCGGGCTGCGCAATCTGGAGCAGCGCGCGGAGAAAGCCAACGGCGAGTTCATCATCGGGCCGGCGCGCCGGCCCAGCGGCGATCCCGACGAGCTGCCCGGCACCCGGCTGTGCTGGTCGGTGCCGTTGCCGACGGGTTAGCCCGGCTCCCCGAGCACGAGCATCGAGTTATGACCGCCCATGCCGAGCGACGCTTTGAGGGTGAAGCCACCCTCGAAGGGGCGCGGGCCGTCCATCAGCCGCGGATGCGCCTGCGCGACGATCGGCGCGGCCGGCACGACGCGGCGCTCGTAACCCAGCGCCGCGGCCGCGACCTCGACACCGGCCGCCGCGCCCTGGCTGTGCCCGGCCAGCGGCTTGAGCGCGTAGATCAGCGGGCCGTCGTCGAACATCCGCGCCATCAGATCGGATTCGGCCGCACCGCACTGCCGGGTGCCGGTGCCGTGCGCGTTGAAGTAGGCGATGTCGTGCGGGGCCAGCCCGGCCTGGGCCAGCGCCCGGCGCGCGCAGTCGAAGATCTGCGTGTGATCGGGCTCGACGGAGACCACGTGATAGGCGTCGTTGGTCATGGCGCCGCCCTGGACCGTGGCGTAGGGCCGGTCGACGGCGCGGCTGAGCACGAACGCCGTGGCGGCCTCGCCCATGCTGAAGCCGCGGCTGCCGCGCTGGAACGGGCGGCAGGCGTCCATCGGTTCGGCGTCGGCCACCGCCGCGCCCATCTGGACGAAGTGCTCGAGCATGTCCGGCGTCGCGGACATGTCGGAGGCCACGCAGATGACATCGTCGGCGACGCCGGCGTCCAGCCAGAGCTTGGCGGTGATCAAACCGACATTGGCCGAACTGCAGGCCGCGGAGACGTTCATGGAGGGACCGTGGAAACCGAACTCCTGCATCAGCATCGAGATCGGCGTGGACGGCAGCAACGGCAGATAGTCGCGGGAGCGGCGGTGCCCGTGGTCGACGAGATAGAAATCACGCCAGTTCACCACGTCACCGAGCACGATGGCGTGCACCAGACCCACCGTGCGACCGGGCCGCCAGCCGCGCGCGGTGGCGTCGGTGATGGCCTCGCGCGCCGACTCGTGGATGGCCCGGCCGTAGCGGCTCTTGCTGATCGCGGGGTCGCCGCCGTCGGGCACCTGGGCCACCCAGGCGTGTTCGTTCCGGCCGGGGCCGTAACCTGGCTGGAGTGTGGCCGCGGATTTGCCGCTGAGCAGGCCCTGCCAGAGGGCCTCGCGACCCCAGCCGTATCCGGTGACCGCACCGATACCGGCAATCGTCATATGATCTTGGTGCTGCACGGATCTGGCACTGTCGCCTGGCATAGCCTTGCTCCTCGGCCCGCAGAAAAAAGCTACCGGTGCACGGACGTGATCTTGTTCATGTCGATACCAGGATAATTCCCATGTTCCAATTGCCATAAGTCGGTCGAACGATCGGGGGTTCGGAGTTGGGTTCGGAAAGGATAGGCGGCGAGAAAACCCCGGCAACCACTTCGGATGCCGAGGAGCTGGCGCAGCGCTATCGATCACTGGTCGACCACACCCCGGACGGGATCTGTGTGCACCAGGACGGCCTCGTCGTCTATGTGAACCCGGCCACCATTCGCCTACTCGGGGCCGCGCGAGCCGAGGACATTCTCGGCAAACCGGTCACCCAGTTCGTGCACCCCGATTCCGTGCCGGGGATGCTCGATCGCATCAGCCACCTGCGCACCTCGGGCGCGGCCTCGCACCCCACCGAGATGCGGTTGCTGCGCCTGGACGGCAGCCCCGTCCCGGTGGAGACGGTGTCCGTGCTGACGCCCTGGCGGCACCATTTCGCCTATCAGGTGATCATTCACGATCTGACCGCGCAGCGGGCCGCCGAGCAGGCCCAACTGCTGGCCGAGGAGCACTTCACCACCGTGGTCTCCCAGCTGGAGGAGGGCGTGGTCGTCATCGACCGCAACGGCCGCATCGAATCGGCCAATCCGGCGGCCCGGCGCATCTTCGGCCGCCCGGAGCACGCGGGCGAACTGGTCGGGCTCAACATCCACGAGCTGCCGATGGTGCTGCTCGACGCCAATGCGCAGCCGCTGCCGCCCTCGCGGCACCCGATCGCGCGCACCCTGGCGACCGGCGAGACCATCACCGGCTACACCTTCGGGGTGGACCGCGCCGACGGGCAGCGCCGCTGGCTCTCCGGTTCCAGCCGCCTGATGAACCCGGACGACCCGGCGTCCCCCGCGGTGTCCTCCTTCGCCGATGTCACCGAATTCCGGGCCAGCCGCAGGCAATTGGAATATCAGGCGACCCACGACTCGCTGACCGGGCTGGCCAACCGATCGCTGATCCTGTCCCAGCTCGCGGCCGCGCTGGCCAGCAGCGCGGATCAGCAGGTCTCGACGGTGCTGTTCATCGACCTGGACGGCTTCAAGGCGATCAACGACACCCTGGGCCATGCCATCGGCGACACCGTCCTGCAGATCGTGGCGCAGCGGCTGCAGCGGGCGCTGCGCGGCGACGACGTGGTCGGGCGCCTGGGCGGCGACGAATTCCTGGTGCTGCTGGCCGGCCCGATCCGCCGCGCGGATCTCGACGCCCTGGTGCAGCGGCTGCGCTCGACCATGTCCGAGCCGATCGTCGCGCGCGGGCACCGCATCGAGGTCAACGCCTCCATCGGCGTCACCGAGCTGGTGCAGGGCGACCATCGCACCCCCGAGGCGGTGCTGCACGACGCCGACGTGGCGATGTACCGCGCCAAGCCGGTCGGCGACCGCGAGGCCACGGTCAAGAACCGCAGAGCCGACAACACCCACGCATCCTGAAGGTTTTCGCTTGATCATCGAACACGTTCTGCTCCCCGTCCGGCCCGAATTGTCGGCGGCGTTCGAGGCGGCCTTCGCCGAGGCCCGGCCGATCATCGCGGGCATGGCCGGTTTCCGCGCGCTGTCGCTGTCCCGTTGCGTCGAGGAGCCCGGCAGCTACCTGCTGCTGGTCGAATGGGACCGGCTCGAGGATCACGTCGAGGGCTTTCGCGGCTCGCCGGAGTACCTGCGGTGGAAGGCGCTGCTGCACCACTTCTACGACCCGTTTCCGACCGTGCGGCACTTCGACCCGGTGACCCTGCCCGCGGTAGCGGCGACAACGGGAAATCCGCAGTAGACTCGACAACCTTGTTTTCACGCGGTGACCCAAGGAGTTCAGTTTGCCCGACCCCCTCGCTCAGGACCGCGAGATCGAACAGGAGCAGTCTTACCTGTCGGTGCTGTACGACCGGCTCGATGGTATGCGCGCCTATGCGAAGAACCGGCTCAAAACCGTGCTGCTGGAAAACGGCGGCACCCCTCAGGCGCGCAGTGAGCGCGAGTCGTTCAGCCAGCTCTACAACGAGGATCTGGCCAAATACGACGCCGCCGAACACGGCCTGTGCTTCGGGCGGATCGACCTCGACGGTGACGAGGCCGCCCGCTACATCGGCCGCCTCGGCATCCTCGACGAGCAGGACGACTACGAGACGCTGCTGCTGGACTGGCGCGCGCCGCTGGCCCGGCCGTTCTACCTGGCCACCACCGCCGCCCCGGACGGGGTGACCAGGCGACGGCACATCCGGACCCGCAATCGTCAGGTCACCTCCGTCAACGACGAGTACCTCGACCTCGCGGCCGCCGAACGCGCGGGCATGGTCGCGGGCGACGGTGGCGTGGGCAGCGAGAGCGCGCTGCTGTCGGCGCTGAACGCCGCGCGCACCGGCCACATGAACGACATCGTGGAGACGATCCAGTCCGAGCAGGACGCGATCATCCGCTCCGAGCACAAGAGCGTGCTGGTGGTGCAGGGCGGGCCGGGCACCGGCAAGACCGCCGTCGCGCTGCACCGCGCGGCCTTCCTGCTCTACACCTACCGTCAGCAGCTGGCCAAGAGCGGCGTGCTGATCATCGGGCCGAACGCCACCTTCCTGGATTACATCGGGCAGGTGCTGCCCTCGCTCGGTGAGACCGGCGTGCTGCTGTCCACCATCGGCGATCTGTACCCCGGCGTGAAGGGCAGCCGCGAGGATTCGCTGCGGGCCGGTGAACTCAAGGGTTCGCTCGAGATCCTGGAGGTGCTCAAACAGGCGGTGCGCGACCGGCAGCAGGCGCCCGCCGAGCCGATCCGGCTCGCCTTCGACGGCTACCCGGTGCTGCTGGACCGCAAGATCGCGACCCGGGCTCGCGGGCGGGCGCGCTCCTCGCGGCGCCCGCACAACCTGGCCCGGCCGATCTTCGCGAGCTCGGTCATCGACGCGCTGACCGATCAGCTCGCCCAGACCATGGGCGCGGATCTGTCCGGCGGTCAAAGTTTGCTCAGCCGAACCGATCTCGCCGAGATTCGGGACGAGATGAAGTCCGATCCCGAGGTGCAGGCGGCGATCGCCACGCTGTGGCCGATCCTGTCCCCGCAGGAGGTACTCGGTGATCTGCTGGCCGATCCCGACCGGCTGGAGCGGGTGGCCGCCGGGCTGTCCGCGGCGGACCGGGCCGAGCTGGTGCGCCCGCACACCGGTGAATTCAGCGCGGCCGACGCACCGCTGCTGGACGAGCTGGCCGAACTGCTCGGCGTCGACGACAGCGAGGAACGCGAACGGGCCCGGCGCCGCCGGCACGCGCAGATCGCCGAGGCCCAGGAGGCACTGGACATCCTGACCGGCTCCGCCGCCGCCGAGGTCGAGGACGCGCTCGACGCCGACGAGATCCTGATGGCCTACGACCTGATCGACGCCTCCCAGCTGGCCGACCGGCAGGCCTACCGCAGCAACCAGACCACCGCCGAGCGGGCCGCGGGCGACCGCACCTGGACCTACGGGCACGTCATCATCGATGAGGCGCAAGAGCTTTCGGAGATGGCGTGGCGAATGGTGATGCGCCGCATCCCGAATCGATGGATCACCGTGGTCGGCGATGTCGCCCAGACCGGCGACCCGGCGGGCGCGTCGTCATGGCAGCGGATGCTGGAACCCTATGTGGCGCAACGCTGGAAGCTCACCGAGCTGACGGTGAACTACCGCACTCCGGCGGAGATCATGGCGGTGGCCGCGGACGTGCTGGCCGCGATCGACCCGGGCGCGACGGTGCCGCGGTCGGTCCGCGAGAGCGGGAATCCGCCGGTGGCGCACAAGGTCTCGGCGGACGAACTGCTCGAGACGGTCCGGGACGCGGTGGCGCTCGAGACCGGCCCCGGCACCAGCGCGGTGCTCGTGCCGCACGAGTTGCTCGCCGAATTCGCCGAGCTGGCCGGGGAATCGGTGTCGGTGCTGACCGTGCACGAGGTGAAAGGCCTGGAGTTCGACGCGGTGTTCCTGGTGCGGCCGCGGGCGATCCTGGAGGAGTCGCCGCGCGGGCTGAACGATCTCTACGTCGCGCTGACCCGGGCGACGCAGCGGCTCACGGTATTCCACACCGAGGACCTGCCGGAGGTGCTCGGCGGGCTGAGCTGAGCACCTGCCGGACATACGCCGAAGCCCCGCAGCGCACCGGAATTCCGGGCGCTACGGGGCTTCGGTAATCCGTCCTAGCGGACGGTGTGCACGATCAGCACATCGGAGCGGGACTTGCGCGCCACGTCCGAGGGCACCGAGCCGAGCAGCCGGCCGGCCAGGGTGTTCAGGCCGCGGTTACCGACCACGAGCAGATCGGCCTCCACCTCACGGGTGAGCGTGAGCAGCGACTCGACCGGCTCGCCGACGACGGCGCGCTCGACGATCTCCTTCGCCCCGGCGTTGGTGGCCCGGTCGCGGGCGACCCGCAGGATCTCGTTGGTCGGCGCGGAGCCGCGGACCTGGTAGGCCTCTTCCTTGAGCACATCGGCGGCAGCGGCCACGTCGCGGTCGTCGGTCGGGTAGTAGGCGCACACCACGATCAGCGTGGCGTCAGCGGCGCCGGCCAGCGCCGCGGCCTTCTCGACGGCGACATACGACGAGTCCGAGCCATCGGTACCGACAACAATGGTCCGGTAGGCGGTCATCTTTCCTCCAACTTTGGGGTCGGGTGCCAACGAACGGCGCATCCAGACGAGTCGGAGCACCGCCGCGGCGACTGCGGTCGACCATAGCCGCAAAACGAGGGGAAATATCAGAAATCGCAACACATCACACTCGGCGGTGTCGGGCTTTCACCGCCCGGGCCGGTAGGACGAATGGCAGCGGGGCCGAAGCTACCAGCACCGATCCAATTGCTTCCGGCCATTACTGTGACGCATCACAACCTTTACCGAACAAGCCTGCCGCCCTGGGACATTCATCACAGCGGCGCATTCTCGGGTCAGCTCAGGTCGAAAAGTGGACCGGTCAGGGTGAGTCCGAGTTCCGGCGTGTGCGCGAAGAACGCGAACAACATCAGGGCCGCGCCGATCAGCGCCAGGTTCTTGTTGAACTGGATCTGCTGGGTCTGCTTGGCCTGCGGATCGGTCTCCTTCCAGAACGCGTGCATCATGAGGGTGATCGGGACCAGCACGATCGCCAGCAGGAGCATGCCCGCGTCGGCCCAGAGGCCGAGCACGACGCTGAGCGCGCCCAGGGCCAGCAGGCCGCCGGAGACCAGCACGCCGGCCTTGGGCGCCGGAACGCCCTGACTCTGCGCGTAACCCGCCATCGCGTCGGCATTGGCGAAATGCCCCATTGCCGACCCCAGGAACAACACCGAGAACAACACCCGGCCGATCAGCACTACTACGTCCACGGTCGCACCTCTCCGAGTATTCGGGGGACCTACTCGGCCGAGCGTAACGAATTACGGGCATATTCCAGCGGAGGCATTCCGATCTCCGCGGCGAACTCCCGGGAGAAATGCGCCTGATCGAAATAGCCGAGTTCTATCGCGAGCGCCGCCAAATCCGCCGTGCGGCCTTTGGCGAGTAGATCCGCGCCGTCCTGCAGCCGGTAGCGGCGCAGCACCCATTTCGGCGCGGCCCCGACATAGCGGCGGAACAGCCGCTGCAAGGAGCGCACCGGGATATCGAACCGCTCGGTGACCTGATCGACCCGGGTGAGCTCCGGGTCGTGCGCCATCGCGGCGATGATCTCCAGCACCAAGGCGTAGGCGGGGTCCGCCTCGGCGGCGCGCGGCGCGAGGTAGGCCTCGACCAGCGCGCGGCGCTGCTCATCCGACGGCACGGCCAGGACCTGCTCGGACAGGCCGGCGGCGTCCGGGAACACCTCGGTCAGGTCGACCACGCGGTCGCGCAGCGCCCCGACATCGAGACCGGTGAACGCCCCGAAACCGCCCGCCCGGAATCGGACCCCGAAAGTCTCTCCGGCGCCGGATAATTCGCGAATGTACTTGGTGGTGCAGACACCGTTGACGAAACCGCCGACCCGCGCGCCATCGCGTTCGAACGTGACGTTCACGCACGGAAACGACAGCACCTCGGCGGAATAGGACGGCTTGCCGCGCAAATCCCAGCGCACCGACCAGTACCAGTCGACGAACGCCGCGACACCCGGCCCCACCGGTAATCGGTTCAGGGTGCGATGGCGGGCCTGCTCATCCGGATGCAGGATGCCTTTGGCGCCGTCCAACGGCGCGGTCGCCGGCGTCCACTTCGGCATCAGCGCACCCGCCGATCGCGATGTCGCATTCTTACAAGACCAACTTCGCGCCGCCGGACAGACTTGTGCCCATGACCAACACCGTGAACCCGATCCCCGCCGGCTACCACTCCATCAACTGCTTCCTGGCCGTTCCGGACGGCAACAAGGCGCTCGAGTTCTACTCGGCCGTCTTCGGCGCCGAGGTGATCAGCCGCAACGACCTGCCCGACGGCCAGCCCGCGCACGCCGAACTGCAGATCGGCGACTCCACCATCCAGGTCGGCATGCCGATCCCCGACAACGGCGTGCTGGCACCCAACGGCGAGTGGGTGCACACCTCGCTCGTGCACTACTGCCCCGACGCCGACGCCACCATCGCCCGCGCCCGCGAGCACGGCGCCCGCACCGCCGAGGAACCCCAAACCTTCGTCACCGGTGACCGTTTCGGCGTCGTGATCGACCCGTTCGGGCACCGCTGGGCCGTCATGACCCGGGTGGAGGACGTCTCCCGCGAGGAGGCCGAGCGCCGGGTGAACGAGTGGTTGGCGACCCAGTAGCCCCACCTCCCGGCGGCGCGCCGCGCCGCCGGGATTCCGGGAACCCTTACCGGACAACTGAACTCAGCTCAGCCCTGCGGCGTCCATGCCGCGCAGTTCCTTCTTCAGGTCGGCGATCTCGTCGCGCAGGCGGCCGGCCAGCTCGAACTGGAGCTCGCGGGCCGCGTTCATCATCTGCGCCGTCAATTCCTTGACCAGATCGGCCAATTCGGCGCGCGGCATGGCCTTGATGTCGCGGCCTTCATAGACACCGGCGCTGACCGCGCGGCCCGGTTCGCCCTGTGCCCGGCGCCCGCGGCTGCTGTTGCGGCCGGAGCCGCCGACCGCGACCTCGGTGTCCTCGGCCTCCTGATAGACCTGATCCAGGATGTCGGCGATCTTCTTGCGCAGCGGCTGCGGATCGATGCCGCGCTCCTCGTTGTAGGCGACCTGCTTGGCGCGGCGGCGGTCGGTCTCCTCGATGGCGTGCTGCATCGAATCGGTGATCCGGTCGGCGTACATGTGCACCTCGCCGGACACGTTGCGCGCCGCGCGGCCGATGGTCTGGATGAGGCTGGTGCTGCTGCGCAGGAAACCCTCCTTGTCGGCGTCGAGAATCGCGACGAGCGAGACCTCCGGCAGGTCGAGACCCTCGCGCAGCAGGTTGATGCCGACCAGCACGTCGTACTCGCCCAGGCGCAGCTGGCGCAGCAGCTCGACGCGGCGCAGGGTGTCGATCTCTGAGTGCAGGTAGCGCACGCGCACACCGAGGCCGAGCAGGTAATCGGTGAGATCCTCGGACATCTTCTTGGTCAGGGTGGTGACGAGCACGCGTTCGTCGCGCTCGGTGCGCAGCCGGATCTCGTGCACCAGATCGTCGATCTGGCCCTTGGTGGGCTTGACGATGACCTTCGGGTCGACCAGGCCGGTCGGGCGGATGACCTGCTCGACCACCTCGCCGCCCGCCTGGCCCAGCTCATAAGGGCCCGGGGTGGCCGACAGGTAGACCGTCTGCCCGATCCGGTCGGCGAATTCCTCCCAGGTGAGCGGGCGGTTGTCGATGGCGGAGGGCAACCGGAAGCCGAATTCGACCAGGTTGCGCTTGCGCGACATATCGCCCTCGTACATGCCGCCGATCTGCGGCACCGTGACGTGCGACTCGTCGATGACGAGCAGGAAATCGTCGGGGAAGTAATCGAGCAGGGTCGCGGGCGCGGAACCGGCCGGGCGGCCGTCGATGTGGCGCGAGTAGTTCTCGATGCCGGAGCAGAACCCGACCTGCCGGATCATCTCGATGTCGTACTGGGTGCGCATGCGCAGCCGCTGGGCCTCCAGCAGCTTGCCCTGGCGCTCGAACTCGGCCAGGCGCAGTTCGAGCTCGGCCTCGATCTCCTTGACCGCGCGCTCCATGCGGTCCGGGCCCGCGACATAGTGCGTGGCCGGGAAGATGCGCAGCCGATCGACCTGGCGCACCACATCGCCGGTGAGCGGGTGCAGGTAGTAGAGCGCCTCGATCTCGTCGCCGAAGAACTCGATGCGCACCGCGAGCTCCTCGTAGGAGGGGATGATCTCGACGGTGTCGCCGCGGACCCGGAACGAGCCGCGCACGAAGGACATGTCGTTGCGGGTGTACTGCACGTCGACCAGCAGGCGCAGCAGCGCATCCCGGTCGATCTCCTGGCCGACCTCGAGGGCGACCGAGCGATCCAGGTAGGACTGCGGCGTGCCCAGACCGTAGATGCACGACACCGAAGCGACCACGACCACGTCACGCCGTGACAGCAGATTCGAGGTGGCCGAGTGGCGCAGCCGCTCGACATCGTCGTTGATCGAGCTGTCCTTCTCGATGTAGGTATCGGTCTGCGCGATGTAGGCCTCGGGCTGGTAGTAGTCGTAGTACGAGACGAAGTACTCGACCGAGTTGTTCGGCAGCATCTCGCGCAGCTCGTTGGCCAGCTGCGCGGCCAGCGTCTTGTTCGGCGCCATCACCAAGGTGGGCCGCTGCAACTTCTCGATGAGCCAGGCCGTGGTGGCGGACTTGCCGGTGCCGGTGGCGCCCAGCAGCACCACATCGCGCTCACCGGTGCGCACCCGGCGCTCCAGCTCGGCGATGGCGGCGGGCTGATCACCGGCGGGCTTGTGCTCACTGACGACCTCGAAGTGCCCGCCGGTGCGCTCGATCTGCCCGACCGGGCGGAATTCGGAATGCGCGAGCGGCGGCTGACCGTCAGCGGGGATCTCGGTAGCGAAAGCCATGAACCCAGCGTAAACGCACCCACCGACAAGTTTCACGGCCGCGCGCGACGGACCCCGGCAACCCTTCGGACGCTGCGGTCGCCCGCCCTCCCACCGGCGCTGAACAGCGCCACCCGGCCCAGCCCGGCCCGGCAGCGAACCAATGGCTACCGATGCCTGAAATGTCCAATGCAGCAACACAATTGACAACCGAACCGAAATCTTCGGGGCCGCTCGCAGTGGGCACTCCAGGAGTAGCCTGATTCCTTGTCCGATCCACCGGGGTGAAGGAGCCGCCATCATGAGCGCTCTGCTTCCACTGCTCGTCGCCATGCCGACTGTGACCGGCGTCGCCGGTTACGTGGCCCGGGGTATGCGTGTCCCGGCCATCGCCGGGATCCCGCATACCGCGCCACCGGGAACGCTGCCCGCCCGCAGACCGGGCGTCGAATACTTCGACCTGTCCGAGCTGATCACGATCGACACCCGGGGCTTCGCGCGCCAGGTCGAGAATTTCCGCATCGAATCGTGGGGCCTCTATATGGGCCGCGTCGTCGCCGGGAAGGATTTCCTGCAGTCCTGGCTGCTGCCCGAGCTGTCGGTCCGGGTGAACCTGATCCACCCGGCGCACCTGGGCCACCACCACAGCCTCGACTACCACCTCGACATCGGCGAGTACGGCCCCACCGGCCCGCGCCGCTGGAAAGCGGTCGATCACTACCTCGACATCGTGGTCCGGCACGGCCACTCCTCCGAACTGCGCGGCATCGGCAACCTGCTCGCGGCGCACGCGGCCGGCGCGGTGACCACCGAGCAGGCGCACCACGCGCTGGATCGGGCCGCGGCCGCGCTGGACGGATTGGCCGCCTACGACCACAAGGTCGACCGCTGGCTCGCCGCGCACGGGGTCACGCTGACCTGGCTGTAATCCAGCGTTTTCCCGCGCGGGACTCGACGCCGAGGCGGTAACGGTAGATTCTGGGTGCATGACACAGGCACCCGCAGTCGACTTGCACCCGCCCAAGGTCGAGTACTTCGACCTCGCGAGCCTGACCAATACGGACCCCAAGGGGTTCGTCCGCGAGGTCGACAGCTACCAGGTGGCGCCCTGGGGCCTGTACATGGCGCGCGCCTCCGATCACGTGGAGTTCCACTACATCGAGTCCTGGTTGCTGCCGCGATTGTCCTTGCGCGCCACCGTCTTCCACTTCAATCCGGCGCACCGTCGCGACCAGGACTACTACCTCGATCTGGGTGAGTACAGCCAGGTCGGCGCGCAGCGGTGGAAGTCGGTCGACCATTACCTCGACATCACGGTGCGCACCGGGCGGGACACCGAACTGCTCGACGTCGACGAACTACTGGCCGCGCACGCCGCCGGCTACCTCGCCCTGGGCGAGGCGCAGGCGGCGATCGAGCACGCCGCCGCCGCGATCGACGGCATCGCGGCGCACGGCTATTCGCTGGAACGCTGGCTGGCCACCCACGACATCGAGCTGACCTGGCGCTGACTCAGCGCAGCCGCGCGTAAGCGGCGTCGAACCAGGGCTCTTTGACGCCGTAATAGGCGTCGGCCGCCGCGCTGCCGGTCAGTCCGGCGGCCTTGGCCTCGGCCTCGCGCTTCACGGCGAGGTATTCGGCGCGGGCGTCGGCGTCCGACCGCAGCCAATCCCGGAAGTCCAGCGCGAACCGCTGGCCGGGCGTGCCCGCGACCCGGACATGTACGTTGGCGCGCCGCCCGGGGTCGGCGTTGCCGTGCAACCGCTTGCCCCACAGCTCGCGATCCACGCCGGCCGGGTCGGCCTCGGTCGGCTTCGGGTTGTCCTGGGTGATGTCGTCCTTGCGCGGGAAGCCCGCCTCGGCCAGGGCGTCGCGCAGCCCGTCGGCGGCGGTCAGGTCGGCGACGGTGATCTGGAGGTCGAGCACGTCCTTGGCGTCCAGGCCGGGCACCGCGGTGGAGCCGATGTGGTCGATCCGCGACGCCGCCGCGCCGCACGCCACCCACAACCGGGCGATGAGACGCTGCGCCTGCGCCGCCCATTCCGGATCGGCGGGCACCAGGCGCAGTTCACTCGCCGCGGCCGGTGTCCGCGTGCGCTTGTTCTGTTCGAACGGCACCAGCCGCTGCTCCCACAAACGGTGCACCGCGGCGTCGATTTCCCCGGCCGCGCCATTGTTGTCCAGCAGGACATCCGCGACCACGCGCCGCTGTTCGTCGGTGGCCTGCGCCGCGATACGGGCCCGGGCATCGCTTTCCTCGACGCCGCGGAATTCGACCAGCCGCCGAATCCGGGTCGCCGCCGCCACATCGACGATCACGACCAAATTCATCAACGGCGCCAGCCCGTTCTCGACCAGCAGCGGAATGTCCTGCACGATAATCGCGTCCGCGGGGGCCGCCGCGATCAATTCGCCGGTGCGCTTGCCCACCAGGGGGTGGGTGATGGAATTCAGGGTGGCCCGCGATTCGTCATCGGCGAACGCCCGCGCCGCCAATGCCGGCCGGTCCAGACTGCCGTCCGCGGCGAGAATCTCGTTACCGAACGCCGCCACCAACGCGGCCAGACCCGGAGTGCCCGGCGCGACGACTTCCCGCGCCAATACATCGGAGTCGATCAGAACCGCGCCCCGTTCCGCGAGAATCCGCGCCACCGTCGACTTGCCAGCTCCCATGCCTCCGGTGAGGCCGATCCGCAACATCGGACCAGTCTCGCATTCGACGCCCCCGGCGCCGCGCACCCCCCTAACTACCCACGGCCACAGCCGGATTCACCCGCTCAGCAAACCCTTGCCCGATCCGTGACGCGGCCGAGACCAGATCGCAACATTTTCGGGAAAAGCGGCTCCGACCCGCGAACTTTCCGACACGCCATGGCAATTACTTCCGCAAAATACTCAGCGCCCGCCATTTCTTCCGCTAATCTTCGGCGCAGGCGATCGAGGCCAGAGAACCCGCTAGCAAAGGAACACCATTGAGCACCAATATCCACCAGACGGGTCGCCACCGTTTGGGCAAGGCGGGGGGCGTGCACTGCACCCAGATTCCCGCCGTCGCGGCCGCGCTCACCGAGCACCGCCGCTCATGGTTAACCGCGTTGCTCAGTCCCGCCCGGCACAGCTTCGCCGCAATGCGCAAGCGTTCCACGGCGGCCGTCTACTGGGCGCCCGCACTCCCGGTGGCCGCGGGCTGAGCCGAATTCGGCAGTCCGCGCGGAAAAGCACGCCGCACCAATCCCACGCCCGGGCATAGCCCGACCCCGGACTCGCGCCTATCCAGGCCGGGGCCGAACATCGGCGTGCCGGGAATGCCGCTCGCGAAATGGCCGATCAGCGCATTGCGGAGTCCGTATCGCCATTCGACGCGGACCCCTTTGCCGCCGACCAGGTTTCGACGACGGTCCCGATCTGGGTCAGCAGCGCCGACACCGAGGAGAGGTCGCCGCCGATCTGGTAGGACTTCAGCTCCGCCGGTTTGGGCAGGTGCGCGACGATCTCGGGCAGCCCGTCGACGAGTTGCGCCTGCAGATTGGCCGCGTTCTGGGTGTTCGCGGTGTCGACCCGCACCCGGGCCCGCTCCAGCGCGAGCAGCTCGGCGTTGTGCTGCGACTGCGATTCCGCCGCGGCGCGGGCCAGGGCGGCGTCGAGCTCCTGGCTCTGCAATTCCAGTCGCCGGCGCAGATTCTCGACCTTCTGGTCGTGCTGTTCGCGCTCCAGGCGCAGCGCGTGCAGGGCGGTCGCCTGCGCGAGATCGGCGACGGCGCGCTGGTCGTCGTGCTCGCGGGTGGTCCGGCGCAGCTGCTCGACGGTCTCGCGGTCGAACCGGGCGGCCTCATTGCGGGCGCGCAGGTCGGCGAGTTCGCGGTCGTTTTCGATGCGCCGCTCCTCGGCGGATCGATGCGCCGCCGTCTCGCGCGCCGAAATGACCTCCTGCGCGGCGAGTTCCGCGAGTCGGGCGACCTGGTTCTGCTCACTGCGGTACGGCTTCTGCAGGTTCTCCCACAGCGTGGACGAGCTGACCACCGCCTCCTTGATCTGCACGGTGACGATGCGCAGCCCGAGACCGCGATCGCCGTGGCCGTTTCCGGCCGCGTCGGCGGACCCCTCGGCGACCGCCCGCAGCCGCGCGGTCAGCTCCTCGATGATCGGCTGCTTGTCGCTGAGCACATCGCGCACCCCCATCGTGGACACCTTGTCCTTGATGGCGGCCTCGGCCTGCTCGCGCAGCTGAATGTTGACCAGCCGCATGGGATCCTCCGGATCGGAGAAATCCAGCTTGCGGTAGGCGGTGCCGAAATCCTCGATGATCCACTGCACATAGCCCTGGACCAGAACCCCCTGTAGCTCACTGCAGATGCAGTAGGCGTTGATCAGGATCGTCTGCATCGCGCCGGGCACCACCAGGTACGAATCGGTGGCCGGATTGAACCCGAACGACACCCCGAGCCCGATGTGCATCGGCGCGCTCTTGCCCCGGCGGGTATGCACCACAAAGGCATTCGGCGGTACCAGGACCGTCTGCCACCGCCAGAACCCGGTCACCCGCACCTCGACCGGCCCGGTCCCCTCCCCCTTCGGCGGCGCCACCACCCGATCGGCCCGCTTGGCCAGCGCACCCCGCGGCGCCGGCGCGCCCGGAGCGGCCGGCGGCAGGGGCACGGGCTTACGCGTCCGCAGATCGTCTTCCAGGGCGGCCGACTGCGCTACCACCTGGTCCAAATACGTGTTCTTGCCCGGATTGCTCCCCATGGCCGCACACTACCCGGCAAACACGCCGCGCCCCAGGGGTTTTCGACGGGGCGCGACCGAGCGGACGCGCCATCGGATCAAAGCCCGAGCGAGCGCACCAGATCGAGCATTTCGAGGTGGAAAAGCCCAGCGGGGTCCTGGGATTGAGGCCTGAGGTGACCGTAGATCTCCAGCGCGACCAGGCCGTGCATGCGGCCCCACATCCGCAACGCGAGCGCCAAGGCCGCGGGCGGCAGGAAGCCGGCCGGGTGTCGGGGCCCGGGTGGTCGCCGAGGCGCAACGGCGCGGCCATCAGGTCACCGCGTTCGCGCGGGATTCGGGACGGTTCCCGGCCGCGCCGGACGGCGCGACCTGGCAGGTCGCGGACTGGACGTGGTGATCAGCGCGGTCAACGCCGGTCACGGCATCGAGGACACCATCGCGAAGGCGGAGAACTTCGTGCTCGGCGCGCGGGCGATGCTCGCGGCCCTGCACCGGCAGCCGGCGACCCGGCTCATCTCGGTCGGCGGCGGCGGCAGTTTGGAGGTCGCGCCGGGGCTCCAATTGGTCGACACCGGAACGGAATTCACGCAGATCCGCCCGTCCTCGGGCCGCATCGACCCCGGCGTGCGCACGGGCCGGTACCGCGTCGGCGGTGATCAGATGCTGCCGGGCGAGACCGAGAACCCGCGCTACCTACAGCGCCGCTTCACCGTCGCCGCCGCCTAGAAAAGCCCGAAGGCCCCGATCCGTACGGATCGGGGCCTTCGAGTTGGTGCTAGTGAACTCAGGCGTTGCCGGAGAGCTTCTCCCGCAGAGCCGCCAGCTGCGCGTCGGAGGCGAGCGAACCGCCGACCGACTCGGTGGAGCTGGAGGACGAGGAGGAGGAAGCAGCCTGCGAACCACTCTCGGAGGAGTAGTTGCCGGCGGTGGTGCCGTTGGCAGCCTCGGCGGCGGCGTCGGCCGCCATCTTCTCCATCTGAGCGGTGTGCATCTTGTGGCGACGCTCGGCCTCGGCGTAGCGGCCTTCCCACTCTTCCCGGACCTTGTCCGAACCCTCGAGCCATTCGTTGGTCTCGGCGTCGAAGCCCTCGGGGAAGATGTAGTTGCCCTGCTCGTCGTAGCTGTCGGCCATGCCGTACTTCGACGGGTCGAACTCGGCGTGGTAATCCTCGTTCGCCTGCTTCAGCGACAGCGAGATCCGGCGACGCTCCAGGTCGATGTCGATGACCTTGACCATCGCGTCGTCGCCGACGGCCACGACCTGGTCCGGGACCTCCACGTGGCGCTCGGCCAGCTCGGAGATGTGCACCAGGCCCTCGATGCCCTCTTCGACGCGCACGAAGGCGCCGAACGGAACCAGCTTGGTGACCTTGCCCGGGACGATCTGGCCGATCGCGTGGGTGCGGGCGAACTGACGCCACGGATCTTCCTGAGTCGCCTTGAGCGACAGGGAGACACGCTCGCGGTCCAGGTCGACGTCGAGGACCTCGACGGTGACCTCGGTGCCGACCTCGACAACCTCGGAGGGGTGGTCGATGTGCTTCCAGGACAGCTCGGAGACGTGCACCAGGCCGTCGACGCCGCCCAGGTCCACGAAGGCACCGAAGTTGACGATGGAGGACACGACGCCCTTGCGGACCTGGCCCTTCTGCAGCTGGTGCAGGAACTCGCTGCGGACCTCGGACTGGGTCTGCTCGAGCCACGCACGGCGGGACAGGACCACGTTGTTGCGGTTCTTGTCCAGCTCGATGATCTTGGCCTCGATCTCCTTGCCGACGTACGGCTGGAGGTCGCGGACCCGGCGCATCTCGACGAGGGAGGCGGGGAGGAAGCCACGCAGGCCGATGTCCAGGATCAGGCCGCCCTTGACGACCTCGATGACGGTGCCCTTGACGGCCTCGTCCTTCTCCTTGAGCTCCTCGATGGTGCCCCACGCACGCTCGTACTGCGCCCGCTTCTTCGACAGGATCAGACGACCCTCTTTGTCCTCCTTGGTGAGGACGAGCGCCTCGACCTCATCACCCACGGAAACGACCTCATTCGGGTCGACATCGTGTTTGATGGAGAGTTCACGGGAGGGGATGACGCCTTCGGTCTTGTAACCGATGTCGAGCAGGACCTCGTCGCGGTCGACCTTGACGATGGTTCCTTCGACGATGTCGCCGTCGTTGAAGTACTTGATCGTGGCGTCGATGGCGGCGAGGAAATCCTCGGCAGAGCCGATGTCGTTGACGGCTACCTGCGGCGAGGTGACGGTGGTGGGCATGTGTCGGTTTGCTCCGGACGGATTGTGGTCGGTTGCGGACATTGGAACTTTCGGTACGCTGCGTTTTCACCGCGACGATGCGACGACGGACACATAGGAACGTACCGCAAACCCCACTTGTGAAACTCAGCACGGGCGCTCTGTAACTCAGTACTCTGTAACCGTCGGCGGATCGTTATCTCCGAACAAGAAACACAGCAAGGTACAAGGAACTCGCGACGTTCAGCGTACGCGACCTTGGTCGGCGCGGGCAAACCGGTCCCCGCGCCACGCCGGGATATGGTGACGGCGTGTCGGAAGATCGCCATGCGCAAGCAAACGCACTGCTAGGAACCACCGGGACCACACGCACCCGGATCGGCTCGGCCGACAGTCAGCGGGCCAGCCGCCGCTGGTGGGATGCGGACGCGGACCAGTATCACCAGACCCACGCCGACTTCCTCGGCGTCGACTCCCCCGGCGGCGAGTTCGTCTGGTGTCCGGAGGGGTTACACGAGGGTGACATGCGCCTGCTCGGCGACCTCGCGGGCAAGCGGATCCTGGAGATCGGCTGCGGCTCGGCGCCGTGCGCGCGCTGGCTGGCCGGTCAGGGCGCGCATCCCGTCGGCCTGGATCTCTCCGCCAAGATGCTCGAGCGCGGCCTGGCCGCGATGGCCGCGGGCGGTCCGCGAGTGCCGCTGGTCCAGGCGGGCGCCGAGGCGCTCCCGTTCGCCGACGCCGCCTTCGACCTGGCCTGCTCGGCCTTCGGCGCGGTCCCCTTCGTCGCCGATTCCGCCCAGGTGATGCGCGAGGTCGCGCGGGTACTGCGGCCCGGCGGGCGCTGGGTCTTCTCGGTCAATCACCCGATCCGCTGGATCTTCCCCGACGACCCGGGCCCGGCCGGGCTGACCGCCACCATCCCCTACTTCGACCGCGCGCCCTATGTAGAGGTGGACGGCGATGGCGAGCCGACCTACGTCGAACACCACCGCACCATCGGGGACCGGGTCCGCGAGATCGTCGGCGCGGGCCTGCTCGTCGTCGACATCATCGAGCCCGACTGGCCGGAGTGGCTGGACCGCGAGTGGGGCCAGTGGAGCCCGCTGCGCGGCGAGCTCTTCCCGGGCACCGCCATCTTCGTCACCGAGAAGCCGCGCTAGCGGGCCTACTTCGACTTCGGTTCGCGCTTGGCCTCTTTCAAGGCCATGCGCAGCGCGTATTCGATCTGGGCGTTGATGCTGCGCAGGTCGTCGGCCGCCCACTTGGCGAGCGCTTCGTGGACGGCCGGGTCGAGCCGCAGCAAGATCTTCTTGCGTTCGGCGGGCATGGGCCGAACCTCTTAGTTGTAGAGGGTGCCGGCGTTGACGACGGGCTGGACGGCTCGATCCCCGCAGAGCACCACCAGCAGGTTGGACACCATCGCGGCCCGGCGCTCCTCGTCGAGCTCGACGACGCCCTGCGCGGTGAGGCGCTCCAGGGCCAGGTGCACCATGCCGACCGCGCCCTCGACGATATGGCTGCGGGCGGCGACCACCTGGGCGGCCTGCTGGCGGACCAGCATGGCCTGGGCGATCTCCGGCGCGTAGGCCAGATGGGTGATGCGGGCTTCGAGCACCTCGATGCCGGCCAGCACGGTGCGCTCACGGAGTTCGACGGTGAGCTCCTCGGCGACCTCGGCGCCGTCGCGCAGGCTGGTGCGGGCGTCGTCGTGCGCGTCGTAGGGGTGCGTGGTGGCCAGATGGCGGACGGCGGCCTCGGACTGCGTCTCGACGTACTCCTCGTAGTCGTCGACGGCGAAGGCGGCCTTGAAGCTGTCGAACACCTTGTAGACGACCACGGCCGCGATCTCGACGGGGTTGCCGTCGGCGTCGTTGACCTTCAGCTTCTGGGTCTCGAAGTTACGCACCCGCAGCGAGATGCTCTTGCGGTCGCTGAGCGGGACGGTGGAGAAGAAACCGGGTTCGCTGATCGAGCCGATGTAGCGGCCGAAGAACTGCACCACCTTGGCCTCGTTCGGGTTCACGATGGTGAGCCCGGTGGCCAGCAGGAGCAGGACGACGACCACGACGCAGGACGCGATCGCGCCGATCAGGGCGGGCACGTTCCCGTCCTTGGCGGCGACGAAGCCGAACGCGGCCACCCCGCCGAAGAAGAGCGTGAGCACCAACCAGCCCAACAGCACCAGAAAGCCGTTGACGTGGAATGCGGGCCTGAGCTTCATGACATCCTCCGAGTATCAAAGTGATATCACGAAGATAGCATATTTCCGGGCCTGGAAAAGCCTTCGGCGCCGCGCACGAAGTCAGTGCGCGGCGCCGAAGATCTTGCGGGCGATCAGAAGTCGATATGCCGGGGCGGTGCGAGCTCCGGCGGTTCGTGTAGCGCGCCGGAGACCGCCGGGTCGGCCGGCGAGGCGCGCTGCGCGGCGACGATCTCGCGAGCGTGCGCGATGGTCGTGCGCCCGTGTGCCCGCGCCAGCCGGATCAGGCGCTCGCGGGCCGGCTCGATCCCGAGCTGGAAGTACTCGGCCAGAACGCCGACCGCGAACGAAAGCACCGTGGTGCCCCGCAGCACCGCCTCCACGGTTTCGGCGGTGCTGACCCGGCGGCTCTCGGTGCGACCGGCCGACAGGGCCAGCGCCACCAGGTCGGCCAGGATCTGGCCGAAATCGTTGGGCCGCATCGTGCCCCACGGGTCCTCGGTGTGCACCACCAGCGATCCGAGCGGAATATCGAAGGCCGTCACCGGGAACGCGCGGACCCCGCGCAGCCCCGCGGCCATGGCCTGCTGCCGATAGGGCCCCCATCGCGGGTTCTGCTCCGCCACGATGTCACCGATCATGGCGACCACGCCGTCGCGGGCGCTGGACAGGGCAGGTCCGGTGCTGTGCAGTCGCGGATCGGCCGCGATGTCGCTGCGCAGCGCCTCGGCGACCTGACGGACCGTCGGTTCACCCGTGGCGCTCTGGTCGAGAAGCACCACCACGGCCGAGTAGGCGTCGAAACCGGCGCGGGCATGCCCGGCCACCGCCTGCAACACGGCAGGCACATCGAAATCGGTGGTCAGCGTCGCCGTCAATTCCGCGACGGCCATCCGCGTGCGTGCGGTATTCGTCATCCATGCCCCTCGGTGCTGTCGCGCTGGTCTCGCAAGGACAATCGCCGAGCGACGAGATCGGCCGCCACCTCGGCGAGGGAACGGCTCTGGGCATAGGAGTAGGCCCGCAACCGGTCCAGGCCCTCCTCCGCCGAGACCCCGAGTTGCACCGCGGCCATGCCGGAAGCCACGTACACCTCGGTGCGGGAGAATTCCTCCTCCTCGGCGCTCGGATCCGGCAATTCGCCGATCTCCAAGGCGAACTCGACGCCGCCCGCGGACAGCGCGCGCTCCTGCCAGTCCGCGCGCAGCGCCTTACCGATCGCGAGCGCGCAACCGGACGCGGAGTGCTGCGCGGTGGGCGTCAGGCCGCCCACGCTGGTCCGGTACAGCTCGAGGACACCGATCGGACGGCGCGAACCCGGGACCGGAAACGCGAAGACCGCGTTGACCCCGCGGGTGAGCAGCTCCGGGGTCAGCGCGGGCCAGCGCGCGACCGCCTGGCCCGCGGCCAGATCCGGCCACAGTTCCGGGCGGTCGTCCCGGTAGGCGCTCAGGCACGGCCCCTCCCCGACGATGTACTGCAACTCGTCGATCTGCTGGGCCACCGCGTCTGTGGCGTACACCAATTCGCGGGTGGCGGTGTCCGTACTCAGCACCGCGACCGCCGCCCCGTCCGCGCCGGTCAACCGCACCGCGGCGGCACACAGCGTGCTCATCCCGATGAAGAGCGAGGTTTCGGGGATCCGCCGGAAATCCGAATGCTCGGCAGGGTCGCGGCCACCGGCTGGACCGGGACGGCCGCCCGATGAGTCGTCCATCGTGCCCGCCTCTCTCCGCATCGCGTAGCACCGCGCGCAGCCCGAACGAGCGACCCTACCTGTGTGTTTACCGTACCGCCGCGACATCCGCGGCGACAGCGGCGCACCCTCGCCGAGCGCGTCGCCGGAGCCGGGGCTACCGGAGCCCGGCCGTGGCGAGCCCGCAGGCCTCGGCATAGCCGCGCACCAGTGGCCGGTTGTCCGCGCGCCGCCAGGCCAGCGCGAGCTCGCTCGGGGCGATGCCACGGACCTCGCGGACCACGACGCCGTCGTGGGCGATCAGGGGCGCGTTGCCCCGCGCCAGCAGAACGACACCGTCGCCGTTGAGCACCGCCTCATAGGTCTCCTCCGCGCTGGCGACCTCCCCGCCGATCCGCGGCGGGCGGCCGCCCCGGGCCTCGGGCGCCAGCCAGTAATCCCGCAGTGCGCCCGCGGATTCCGGCAGGGCCAGGAACGGTTCGTCCAGCAGGTCGGCGAAGTCGACGGTGTCGCGCGCGGCGAGCGGATGGGTGGCCGGCAGTGCCACCATGCGGGGTTCCCGGGCCACGACGATCCAGCGGTAGCGCTCGCTCCGCGCCAGCGGCAGCCAGACGAACGCGACGTCGGCGCTGTCATCCGCCAGCCCTGCCGTCGCATCGCCCCAACCCACTTGGCGCAGCACGGTTTTGGCCCCCGGATAGGCCGCCGCGAAGCGGGACCGCACCGAGGGCAGCAGGCCGCGCCCCGGGCTGGTGCTGATGCCGACGACCAGCGTCGCCGCCTGCGCGGCCTTCGCGGCCTCGACCGCCGCCTGCGCGCCCGCCCAGGCGGCGAGCACCTGCCGGGCGTGCGGCAGCAGGGCCGCCCCGGCCGCGGTCAATTGCACCGAGCGGCCGTCCCGCTCGAAAAGTGGCGTACCCAGCTGCTTTTCGAGCATCCGGATCTGCTTGCTCAGCGCCGGCTGGGAGATGAACAGGCCCTCTGCCGCACGGGTGAAGTTCAACTGGTCGGCGACCGCGGCGAAATAGCGCAGATCTCTGCCGTGCACATCCATAACCGATGGTTATCACACCAGGTATTGGACGACAAACATGATCAACCGTGAAGCTGATTCGCGTAACACAGCGAACGAGGAGAACCTGATGAGCAACCCCAAGATCTGGCTGGTGACCGGCGCGAGCAGCGGCTTCGGCCGGGCGATCGCCCAGGACGCCATCGCCGCCGGCGACACCGTTGTCGCGGTCGCCCGCCGCACCGCCGCACTGGACGACCTGGTCGCCGCCCACCCCGACCGGATCGAGGCGATCAGCCTCGACGTCACCGACACCGCGCGCATCGAGGAGGTGGTCGCCGATGTCGTCGCCCGGCACGGCCGGATCGACGTGCTGGTCAACAACGCGGGCCGCACCCAGGTCGGCGCGATCGAGGAGACCACGGACGCCGAACTGCGCCAATTGTTCGACTTGCACCTGTTCGGCCCGGCGGCGCTGATCAAGGCGGTGCTGCCGCACATGCGCGCGCAGCGCGGCGGCGCGATCGTGCAGCTGAGCAGCGTGGGTGGGCAACTGTCCTTCGCGGGCTTCGGCGCCTACAGCGCAACGAAATTCGCGCTGGAGGGCCTGTCCGAGGCGCTGGCCGCGGAGGTGCGGCCGTTCGGTATCAAGGTGCTCGTGGTCGAGCCGGGCGCGTTCCGCACCGGCCTGTTCGGGCCCGGCGCGGCCTACTTCAGCACCGAGAACCCCGCCTACGACGCGACCGCCGGCGACACCCGGCGCATGGTGGCCGACGGCGACGGCACCCAGCCCGGCGACCCGGCCAAGGCCGCCGCCGCTATCCGGACCGCCCTGGAGGCCGACAACCCGCCCCTGCGACTCCCCCTCGGCGACGACGCGGTCGACGCCATCCTCGGCCACCTGGACACCGTGCGCTCCGAGCTGCACGAGTGGGAGAAAGTTTCGCGCGCAACCACTTTCGACGACGAATGACACGGAGCCCGGTGCGCGCGACGACCGATCCGGCGGTCAGACGGGCCGGATGTTGCGGTTGAAGCGGAAGAGGTTGCGCGGGTCGTACTTTCGCTTCAGCTCGGCCAGCCGGGCGTAGGTCTCCCGGGTGTATCCCGCCTGGGTCTGCGCTTCACCGGCCGCGGCGGCCGCGCCGTAGAGGAAGTTCAGGCTGTGGCCGATCGTCCAGGGCGCCAGGGCTTTCCGGATAGCGTCCAGGCTGTCCGGGGCCGCGGTGCCCTCGGTCATCGCGATGGCTCGCACCACGTAGGCCGCCGCCCGGTGGTCCACTACCGCGCCGTTCGGGCTGGGCGCGGCCAGGGCGCCGCCGAGGTGGCGAATGTCCAGGACCACGCGGACCGGGCCGTCCGGACCGGCCACCGCGAGCAGCGCGGACAGCGCCTCCGGGGTCAGTTCGCCGAGCATGGCGTTGGTGGCGGCATAGGCGTGCGGGTCGGCCGGATCGTTGTGGATGGTGTGCGATTCGGTGTACGGCATCGCGCGCAGGTCGTCCTTCAACCGCTCGCCGACCGCGCGCAGCGGTGCGACCAGCCGCTCCCCCTCCGCAAGAGATCCGTTGAACGCCACCCGGATCGACGCCACGAACCGGCCGCGCAGCGGCGGCGGTACCTGGGGAATGTCGGGAAAGGCGAGCATGGCCAGGGTGGAGGTGAGCTGCTCGGGCACCGTGGCGGTCCACTCCCGCCAGGCCCGCAGCGCCGGTTCGACCAGCGGGGTGTCGAACATCAACTGCCCGCCGTAGACGGTGCCGACCGGCACCAGTTCCACCTCCAGCGCGGTCACCACGCCGAAGTTGCCACCGCTGCCCAGCACCGCGCCGAAGAGTTCGTCGCCGGGCGCCAGGGTCCGCATCCGGCCGTCCGCGGTGACCAGTTCCAGCTGCCGGACGTGATCGGCGGCGTAGCCGAACTCCCGCGCCAGCAGGCCGATTCCGCCGCCGAGGTGATAGCCGGCCACGCCGACCGAGGGCGAGGAACCGGTCAGCGGCGCGAGCCCGTGCTCGGCGGCGGCCGTGATCAGGTCACCGGCCAGCACGCCCGCGCCGACGCGGGCGGTCCGGGTCTCGGGATCGATGCGGATCTCGGTCATCCGGCGGGTGCTGATCAGCACGCCGCCGCCGTCGGCCGGGACCGCGAGCCCGTGCCCGGTGGCCTGCACCGCGACCGGAAGCCCTTGGCGGGCCGCGTATTCCACCGCGGCCCGGACGTCCTCGGCGTGCCGGGCGGCGACCACGACCGCGGGCCGGTGCGTATAGGCGGTCTGGAAGCCCGCGACCTCGGCCTCGTAGCCCGGCTCGCCCAGCCGGAAAATCGTGCCGGCGGCGCTGTCGATGAACTGCGTTGCTTTACCCATGCCTTCGAGGCTGCCCGTCGCACGGCCATAACTCCAACAGATAGTTTTTATCGGAACTAGAATCATCAGTTATGGAACTGCGTCAGCTCCGCTACTTCGTCACGGTCGTGGAGGAAGCCAATTTCACCCGGGCCGCGGCCCGCCTGCATCTGACTCAGCCCGGGCTCAGCGCCCAGATCCGGCAACTGGAACGCGAACTCGGCCAGCCGCTGCTGGAGCGCGGGGCCCGCGCGGTCACGCTCACCCCGGTCGGGGCGGCGGTCCTGCCGCACGCCCGGGCGGCGCTGGCGGCGGCCGAGCAGGTCACCCGGACCGTGGACGAGTTCACCGGCCTGCTGCGCGGGCAGGTGCGCCTCGGGTTCGTCTCCGGTGTCGCGGGCGAGAACTTCGACCTGCCCGCGGTGCTGGCGGGCTTCCACGCCGACCACCCCGAGGTCGGCATCAGTCTGGGCGAGCACACCTCCGAGGCGATGCTGGACGCGCTGCGCCACGGCGACCTCGACATCGCGCTGATCGGATTGACCGGCGCCGCACTCGATCCGGTCTTCGGCGTGGACATCGTGCTGGACACCGGGGTCGTGGCCGCCGTCGCACCGGACAGCGACCCGGGTCGCACCGCGATCACCCTGGCGGAGCTGGCCGAACGGCGCCTGATGTGCCTGCCGCGCGGCACCGGATTGCGCGGCGTCTTCGAACGCGCCTGCGCCACAGCGGGACTGGCGCCCGAGATCGCCTTCGAAGCCGCCAACCCCGGCGTGCTGCTGCAACTGGCGGCGCACGGCCTCGGCACCGCGGTCGTGCCGGAACTCACGGCGGCCGAAGCGGACCGGTTCGGTGTCCGCACACTGGACATCACCGATCCCACCCTGCGCGGTCAGCTCGGGCTGGTCTGGCGACGCGACCGTCCCGGCAGTCCCGCGACGAAAGTGCTGCTGGGGCAACTACGCATCGCGCTGAGCGCGTGAACGCGAAAGGGACCGGCCCCGCAGCGGACCGGCCCCTTCAGCGTGCGATCAGAGCAGTCGCGACAGGAACGACTTGGTGCGATCGTGCTTGGGATCCGCCAGCAGCTCACGCGGCACCCCGGATTCGACGACCACGCCGGCGTCCATGAACACCAGCTGATCGGCGACCTCGCGGGCGAAGCCCATCTCGTGGGTGACCACGACCATGGTCATGCCGTCGGCGGCGAGCTCCCGCATCACCTGCAGCACCTCACCGACGAGTTCCGGATCCAGCGCGGAGGTCGGCTCGTCGAACAGCATCAGCTTCGGATCCATGGCCAGTGCCCGCGCGATGGCGACCCGCTGCTGCTGGCCGCCCGAGAGCTGGGCCGGATAGGCATTCGCCTTGTCCGCCATGCCGACTCGGTCCAGCAGGTCCTTGGCCTTGGCCACCGCGTCGGCCTTCTTGAGCTTCTTGACCTGGGTCGGGGCCTCGATGATGTTCTCCAGCGCCGTGCGGTGCGGGAACAGGTTGAAGTGCTGGAACACCATCCCGATGTCGCGGCGCTGCCGGGCGGCGTCGCGCGGGTGCAGCTCGTAGAGCTTGTCGCCCTTCTCGCGGTAGCCGACCAGTTCACCGTCGACGTAGAGCCGACCGGCGTTGACCTGCTCGAGGTGGTTGATGCAGCGCAGGAAGGTGGACTTGCCCGAGCCCGAGGGCCCGATCAGGCACAGCACCTCGCCGCGGCCGATCTCCAGCGAGATGCCCTTGAGGACTTGCAGCGCACCGAAGTTCTTGCACACCCGATCGGCAACGATCATGGGTTGGCGGTCGACGGCGTCGGTCTTGGACAGATCGGTCATTTCGCCTTCTCCACCGGGCCCTGGGCATCGGCCAGTTCCTGTAGCTGCTTGGCGGTCAACTGCCGGGAGATCCCGCGCGAGTAGTACCGCTCCAAGTAGAACTGCCCGACCATCAGCACGCTCGTCACCGCGAGATACCAGGTGGCGCCGACCAGCAGCAGCGGGATCGGCTCGAAGTTCACGCTGGAGATGTCGCGGGTCCGGCCGTACAGGTCGCTGGTCAACGGGATCGCGGTGACCAGCGAGGTGGTCTTGAGCATGCCGATGAGCTCGTTGCCGGTCGGCGGAATGATCACCCGCATGGCCTGCGGCAGCACGGTGCGCCGCATGGTCTGGGTCCAGGACATGCCGAGCGCGACGGAGGCCTCACGCTGGCCGTCACCGACGGAGTTGATGCCGGCGCGCACGATCTCGGCCATGTAGGCGGCCTCGTTGAGGCCCAGGCCGATCACCGCGAAGGCGAAGGCGGCCTGCAGATCCTGGATGTTGAATTCGGCGAAGTGCGGCCCGAAGGGCACACCGAGCACCAGCGTCTTGTAGAGCGAGGGGAACAGGCCCCAGAAGACCAACTGCACGTACACGGGCGTGCCGCGGAAGATCCAGAGGTAGACCCAGGCCACCGCGCGCAGCACCGGATTCGGCGACAGGCGCATCACCGCGAGGATCACGCCGAGCGCGATGGCCAGTGCCATCGCCAGCACGGTCAGCTGCAGGGTGATCCAGACGCCGGACAGGATCCGGGTATCGAACAGGTACTTGGCGTAGGTGTCCCACCCGTACGCCTCTTTGGTCGCGGCCCCATAGATGAACAGGCCGAGCAGAACGAGAATGATGGCCGCGGCAATCCAGCGACCGGGCCTGCGGAGCGGAACCGCTTTGATCGGTTCCGGCTCGAGGCCGTCACCGCGCCCGGGGTTACCGGGCACGGTGACAGAATCGACATCCGACATGGATCAGCTCACGGCTCCGTTGACCGTGGCCTTGGTGATCGCGCCCTCCTGGACACCCCAGTTCTCGCAGATCTTCTTGTACTGGCCGTTGTCGATCAGGTGCTGCAGCGCCTGCTGCAGGACGGCGGCCAGCGGCGAACCCTTGGTCACGGCCCAGCCGTACGGTGCGGAATCGAAAGCCGCGCCGGCCGGCTCGATCTTGCCGTCGCTCTGCTTGATGGCGTAGGCGGTCACCGGGGAGTCGGCGGACATGGCGTCGACCTGGCCCTGAACCAGCGCGTTGGTCGCGGCGCTCTGCTCGTCGAAGGCCTTGATGTCGATCGGGGCCTTACCGTCGGCGACGCACTTGGCGCTCTTGGCCGGGACTTCCTCGGTGTGCTCGACCGTGGTGGCCTGCACCGCGACCCGCTTGCCACAGGCATTGTTCGGGTCGATCGCCTTGCCGGTGGACTGGGCCCACTGGATGCCGGCGGAGAAGTAGTTGGCGAAGTCGACCTGCTTCTCGCGTTCCTTCGAATCGGTGATCGAGGACATGCCCAGGTCGTAGGTGCCGGCCTGGACCGCGGGAATGATCTTGTCGAAGGCGGACTCGAGGTAGTCGGCCTTGACGCCGAGCACGCCGGCGACAGCGTCCATCAGATCGACGTCGAAGCCGACGATCTTGCCGTCGGCGTCCTTGTACTCATTGGGCTGGTAGGGAATGTTCACCCCGACCACGAGCTTGCCGGAGGACTTGACCTTGTCGGGGAGCGCCGACGCGATCGCGTCCACCTTCTCCACCGTTTCCTTGGCGACCGCAGGTCCGGTCTCCTCGGTATTCGAACAACCCGTCAGGATCAGTGCGCCACCGGTGAGTACGCACATCACCTCCAACGCGCGCCTGCCAAGCACGGTACGAACAGACACAGCAGCCCTCCACATTTCGGAAACTGGAAACCCGGGTTTTACCACCCGTTTGGCAATCTAAGCGACCGAGACGCTTCGTGCTGGCAAGAAACGGAAGATTAACCCCGCCCTGTGCAGAACACACCTACCCAGGCAATCGACTACCGGCGGTGGACCCTAGCACAAATCTGCTCGGTGAATTCGCTGGTGGAAGCGATGCCGCCGAGATCGGCGGTGGCGATTCCGGCCTCGAACGCCGCGGCGACAGCATGCTCGATCCGCTCGCCCGCGTGCACCAGATCGGCCGCGCCGTCGCGAACGCCCAGCCAGTTCAGCAACATCGCAGCAGACAGCTGCAGTGCGACCGGATTGGCGCGGTTGTGCCCGGCCAGGCCCGGCGCGGCCCCGTGGACGGCCTGCGCCATGACCCGGGTGGCCGAGCAATTGAGCGAGGCCGCCATGCCCAGCGAGCCGCTGAGCTCGCCCGCGAGGTCGGAAAGAATATCGCCGAAGAGGTTTTCGGTGACCACGACGTCGTACTCGCCGGCCGACCGGACCAGATGCGCGGCCATCGCGTCGACGTGCTCGTCCTCGACCCGAATGCCGGGATAAGAGTGCGCAATCTCATAGCAGACGTCGCGGAACAGTCCCATGGTCATCGGCAGCACGTTGGCCTTGTGCACGATGGTGACCTTCTTGCGACGCGCCGCCGCCAGCCGGAAAGCCTCGTGCGCGATGAGCTCGCAGGCGCGCCGGGTGACCACCCCGACAGCCATCGCGACGTCCGGCGTCGGCCGGAACTCCCCCGATCCGGCGAACATATTGCGGTCGGCGTAGAAGCCCTCGCTGTTCTCCCGGACGATCACCAGATCGATGTCGGGCGCGGTCGCGCGCACCCCGCGGAAGGCGCGGGCCGGGCGGATATTGGCGTACAGGCCGAAGTGCTTGCGGATCGCGCCGCCCGGTGCCACCCCGCGGCGGTGCTCGGCGGCGTAGGAGGCGTTGTCGTGCGGGCCGAGGATCCAGGCGTCCAGGCCCTCGAGGGTCTGCAGCGTCGGCTCCGGCAGCGGCGTGCCGAATTCCTCGATGGCGCGCTGGCCCATCAGCAGCGGCACCCATTCCACCGGGGGCGCGGCCGCGGCCGACAGCGCCTCGTCCACCACGCGCCGGGTGGCCTGTACGACCTCCGGGCCGATGCCGTCGCCGTCGATCAGGCCTAGTCGTAGCGGTTCCTTCGCTCTACTCACCGTCCAATCCTCGCGTCCAGCGCCCCCGGGACCGTTCACCGGGGCTCCGGACACGCCGGGTGGGATTGCTTTGCGCCCGCACTGGGTAATCGGCGCGGGGAGATGGAACACGTGGACGACCGTCCGCCGTTGACAGGGAAGATAGTGCCCGAGCCGGGCGTTATAACTGGCAACACACTAGACGAGAGGACGTCATGGCGACCCAGACGCTGACCCAGCAGAACTTCGATGAGGTAGTCACCGGAAACGACGTGGTACTCGTCGACTTCTGGGCCGACTGGTGCGGACCGTGCAAGCAGTTCGCCCCCACCTTCGAGGCCTCCTCGGACAAGTACCCCGATGTCGTGCACGGCAAGGTCGACACCGAGTCCGAGCAGGGGTT
Source organism: Nocardia sp. NPDC050712 (assembly GCF_040654295.1). Taxonomy (NCBI): domain Bacteria; kingdom Bacillati; phylum Actinomycetota; class Actinomycetes; order Mycobacteriales; family Nocardiaceae; genus Nocardia; species Nocardia sp. NPDC050712. The sequence goes on along the minus strand of NZ_JBFAHT010000007.1, from coordinate 39,225 downwards.
GGCCGCGGCCGCGAACATCAGCTCCATCCCGACCATCATGGCCTTCCGCGAGGGCGTGCTCGTCTTCGCGCAGCCGGGTGCGCTGCCGCCGGCCGCACTCGAGGATCTCGTCACCCAGGTCAAGGGCCTGGACATGGACGAGGTGCGCAAGCAGCTGGCCGAGCAGCAGGCTTCCGCGGAGTAAGAACCGACCCGAAAACGGGCCGTGCACCGGTGTGGTGCACGGCCCGTTTCGCTGTGCGGAGTTAGGCGCCGAGCGAGTTGATGCCGGAAATCATTGCGCGAGCGGCGGATTCGGCGCTGTCGTGGGACAGTGCCGCACCCCAGCCGCGCCGCCCGTTGAACTCGCACTGCACGAAGGTGGCGGTGCCGAGCTCGGTGTGGCGCTGGTGGAACCGCAGGATCTCCACCGGGTAGCCCTCGTCGTAGAGCGCCGAGGTGAGCGCCGCGACCGGGCTGCCGATGGCGGCGACGGACCGCAGGCGGTCAGCGAATTCCAGGGTCGCGGTGAAGGCCGAACTGGGCCCGCCGGTCGCGGCCCAGTCGCTGAGCCGGATCGGGCCGTCGTGCCCGCAGTACCGCTCGTGGAACTGTTCCGGTGTCATCCCGGTGCTTTCGGCCCGCAGGGCCTTCGGCGCGGCGGCGATGAACATGGTCGTATCGAAAATCAGTGTGGTCATTGCGATTCAGGTCTTCCCGAAGAATGTCGGTGGAGGGGACCAGCTTCAACAATCAACAGCCCGCAGCGAGGGGGCCGGTCCGAATCAGACCCCGCTACGGCGGGGTACTACGAGAAGTCGCGTCTGCGCCACCATCGCGGTGAGCGGGAGCACAGCACTGAGTGCGTCGCGGGTTGCGACGTTCAGCACGATGCTGTGACGGCAGACGGGATTCGGCACGCGATCGAGGATAGGCACAAATCGACACATAAGCAACCACATTTCGCAGTGGGTTTCGCTACTCGCGAGTACCATCCGCGCAGCTCACGACGCCGCCCGCGCCGGGACCAGCGCCGCCGTGGCCTCCGTCGTCCGGTGCAGGCCGCGCCGGTCGTAGGCGAAAGTGACGGCCGCGCCCAGGATCACGCCGATGGCCAGGCCGAGCACGGTCATCCAGAGGCCGTGTGACAGGCCCGCTTCCGCGCGGCCGTCGAAGAGCAGGATGGCGCGTACGGCCAGGTAGATCTGGTGCATGGGTTCGAAGCGGGCCAGGGCCGCGATGTAGCCGGGCACCGCCTCCAGCGGGACCGTCGCCGCGGAGGACGGCAGGCCGAGCACCACGAACACGATCAGGTTGACCATCAGGCCCGCGGTGCCGAAGATCGCCAGCACGGACAGGGCGGTGAAGCCGACCGCGATGACGGCCAGGGTGCCGTAGAGCCAGAGCAGCAGCGGACTGCTCACCGGGACGCCCAAAAGCTTTGCGATGCCGAGGAATACGCCGGACAGCACGGGCGCGGCGGTGCCGATGATCGCCCACTTGATGAACAAGGTGCGCAGGCGGCTGGTGCCGGTGACCGGCGGATGAACGAACAGCGGGCCGTATTCGGTGGGGGTGAAGCCCAGGATGGAGTCGACCAGGGTGTGGATGATCATCGCGCCGGTGAAGCCGGCCAGCAGCAGGATCAGCGTGTAGAAGAAGGCGACCAGGCCCTGGCCCGCACCGTCGGGCATGGGCCGGAACGGGACGTCGACGATGTGCACCGGATCGGCGATGGCCAGCCGCGCCGCGCCGCTGATCTGCGCGGCGGCGTCGGCGCCCACGGTGCTGGTGACCCGGTCGGTCAGGTTGCGGCCGACGGTCTGCTGGACCTGGGCCAGCGCCTGGTCGGCGATGCGCGACATGATTCCGGCGGTGTAGGGGCCGACGCGCGGGTTGCTCTGCACGGTGATGACCGGGCGCTCGATCTCGCCGGGCACCACCGCGCCCGCGCCGAGGATGGCCAGCCGCTTGGTGAAATCGGACGGGATGATGATCGCCCCGTAGACCTCGCCGTTCTCCAATTGGGTGCGGGCGCTGGCGATTCCGACGACTCGCAGGTCGACCTTGTCGGCGGGGATGCCGGCGACCAGGCCGTCGGTGACCTGCGCGCCGAGATTGGCCGGCGCGCCGTCGATCGTGTCGCCGAGGTCCTGGTTGACCAGGGCGATCGGGAAGTCGTGCAGGTTCTTCTCGGTATTGCTGGCATAACCGAGGTACATGGTGGCGAGCAACGCGGCGAAGATGGTCAGCAGCGCGATCGGGGCGGTGAAGGTCCGAACCGTCATGAGTTGAATGTAGGCAGTGCCTACAAAGTAGTCAACGCCTACTTTTTGTTATCCTGCACTCACTATGGTCATTACCCGTTCGCGCTCCTATCACCACGGCGATCTCCGCGCCGAGTTGCTGCGGCGCGCCGAGGACACGCTGCGCGAGTCCGGAGTCGACGGACTGTCGCTGCGTCAGCTCGCGCGCGATACCGGGGTCAGCCACGCCGCGCCGACCCGCCACTTCCCCGACCGGCAGGCCCTGCTCGACGCGCTCGCCGTCGCCGGATTCGAGCGCCTGGGCGCCGATTTCGAGAACCTCACGCCCGCCGAATCCGGCATCGATCCGATGCCCGCCATGGCCCGCACCTACCTGCGTTTCGCCACCGAGAACTCCGCCCTGCTCGCCCTGATGTTCGCGCGCCGCCACAGCCCCGTCGCCGGCGATGTGATGTCGCGGGCGGTGGACCGCGCGTTCGCCGTGCCGGTCGCCCTGATCGCCGAGGGGCAGGCCCGCGGCGACCTGATCCCCGGCGACCCCCGCCGCCTCGCGCTGACCGCGGTGGCCGCCCTCCAAGGCCTGGCCACCTTCCTCGGCTCCGGGCTGGTCGCCACCGAAGCGGCGCAGGAGTGGCTCGACGACCTCGTCACCCACGTGACGCTGGGCCTCAAGCCACGCTGACCGGCGTGCTCAGTGCGCGGCGGAATCCCAGCTGCGGCCGGTGCCGACCGAGACATCCAGCGGCACGGACAGACTGATCGCCGAGGCCATGTGCTCGCGCGCCAGCGCCTCCAGTGCCTCGCGCTCCCCCTCGGCGACCTCGAAGACGAGTTCGTCGTGGATCTGCAACAGCATGCGCGAGCGCAGACCGGCCGCGTCGATCGCCTTGTTCACGTTGATCATCGCCACCTTGATGATGTCGGCGGCGGTGCCCTGGATCGGCGCGTTCAAGGCCATCCGCTCGGCGGCCTCGCGCCGCTGCCGGTTGCTGGAATCCAGATCGGGCAGGTAGCGGCGGCGCCCGAACAGCGTCTCGGTGTAGCCGACCTTGCGGGCCTCGTCGACCACATCCTGCAGGTAATCGCGGATGCCGCCGAAGCGCTCGAAGTAGACGTCCATCTGCTCCTTGGCCTCCTGCGTGCTGATCTTCAGCTGCGCGGAGAGACCGAACGCGCTCAGGCCGTAGGCCAGACCGTAGGACATCGCCTTGATCCGGCGGCGCATCTCCGGATGCACCTCCGAGAGCGGGATGTCGAAGGCCTTCGAGGCGACGAAGGTGTGCAGATCCTCGCCGGAATTGAAGGCCTCGATCAGGCCCGCGTCACCGGACAGGTGCGCCATGATGCGCATCTCGATCTGGCTGTAGTCGGCGGTCATCAGCTCGATGTAGCCGGGGCCGACGACGAAGGTGTCGCGGATCTGGCGACCGGTGTCGGTGCGGATCGGGATGTTCTGCAGGTTCGGCTCGGTGGAGGAGAGCCGGCCGGTGGCGGCGATGGTCTGGTTGAACGTGGTGTGGATGCGCCCGTCCTCCGCGACCGCCTTGAGCAGGCCGTCGACGGTGACCTTCAGGCGCGTCGCGTCGCGATGCTCGAGCAGGTGCTGCAGGAACGGGTGCTCGGTCTTCTCGAACAGCGATTCCAGCGCGTCGGCGTCGGTGGTGTAGCCGGTCTTGGTGCGCTTGGTCTTCGGCATGTCCAGCTCGTCGAACAGCACCACCTGCAACTGCTTGGGCGAGCCCAGGTTGATCTGCTTGCCGATCACCTCGTAGGCGGCGTTGGCGGCCGCGCTGACCTTGTCGGCGAACTGCCGCTGCAACGTCTCCAGCTGGTCGATGTCGACCGCGATGCCCGCATCCTCCAGGCGGCTCAGCACGCCCAGCAGCGGCAGCTCCATATCGTCGAGCAGCGCGACGGATTCGATCTGCTGCAGCTCGGTGTCCAGGGCGGCGGCCAGGTCGACGACGGCGCGGGCGCGCAGCATCTCGGTCTGCGCGGCCTCGGCGTCGACGGTGTCGACGTCGTCGAGCAGCGAGAGCTGCTGGGTGTCATCGGTTTCGGCGCGCAGCTCGCGGCGCAGGTAGCGCAGCGAGAGATCGTCGAGGTTGAAGCTGCGCTGGCCCGGGCGGACCAGGTAGGCGGCCAGGGCGGTGTCGCTGGTGAGCCCGCCGAGCGTCCAGCCGCGCCCGCGCAGGGCGTGCATGGCCGACTTGGCCTCGTGCAGCGCCTTGGGCACCGCCGGATCGGCGAGCCAGGCGCCGAGGGCCGCTTCGTCTTCCGGGGTGAGCACGGTGACGTCGATGTAGCCGCTCTCCTCGTCGGCGGCCGCGATGGCGAGGGCCTTCACGTCACCGTTGGCCGGCGTACCGCTGCCGACGATGGAGACGCCGTGGCGCACACCGGCCTTCGCGTGCTCGGTGAGCCAGGCGGCGACGCCGCCGATCTCCAGCGCGCCGCCGCTGATCTCGAAACCGGATTCGGCCTCGGGCTCCTTCGGAGCGAGCGTCTCGAACAGCCGGTCGCGCAGCACCCGGAATTCCAGGTCGTCGAAGAGCTGGTGGATCTTGTTGCGATCCCACGGCTGCTGGGCCAGCTGATCCGGCGTGTAGGGCAGCGGGACGTCGCGGACCATCTCGGTGAGCTGACGGTTCAGCACGACGCTGGACAGGTTGGCGCGCAACGCGTCACCGACCTTGCCCTTCACCTCGTCGACCTTCTCCACCAGGGTGTTCAGATCGCCGTACTCCCGAATCCACTTGGCGGCCGTCTTCTCGCCGACGCCGGGGATACCGGGCAGGTTGTCGCTCGGGTCGCCGCGCAGCGCCGCGTAATCCGGGTACTGGGTGGGCGTGAGGCCGTACTTGGTCATCACCTCGTCCGGGGTGAAGCGGGTGAGATCGGAGACGCCCTTGCGCGGGTAGAGCACGGTGACGTTCTCGTTGACCAGCTGGATCGCGTCGCGGTCACCGGAGACGATGAGCACGCGGTAGCCCTGCGCCGTGGCCTGGGTGGTGAGCGTGGCGATCAGATCGTCGGCCTCGAAGCCGTCGATCGCCATCACCGGAATGCCCATCGCGCCCAGCACATCCTTGGTGAGCTCGACCTGGCCGCGGAACTCGTCCGGCGTCTGGCTGCGGTTGGCCTTGTACTCCGGGTAGGCCTCGGAGCGGAAGGTCTTGCGGGACACGTCGAACGCGGCGGCGACGTGGCTGGGCTTCTCGTCGCGCAGCAGATTGATCAGCATGGCGGTGAAGCCGTATACCGCGTTCGTGGTCTGGCCCGTGACGGTTTTGAAGTTCTCGGCGGGCAGCGCGAAGAAGGCGCGATAGGCGACGGAATGACCATCCAGCAGTAGCAGCGTCGGCCGCTCCCCCGGCGCTTCGACGGCGGAGCTGGCGGCAGAACTCGGACGCTGATCGGTGGTCGCTGGAGTCACGTGTCAGAGTCTATTGAGAGCCACCGACAAGTACACGGCAGGGCGGGAATCACTGCTCATGCCACGTAAGGCGCGGCCGAATACCAGGTATTGCACTCCCAGGTATCGCCGGAATCGGCGCCCCATTTCCACCAGCCCCACGCGTTGGCGTCGGAGCCGTGCAGCCGGGCGTAACCCGGCCGATCCCCGGCGGCCCGGGTGACGCGCACCGCCTCGTCCCAGGTCTGCTGGTCCAGATCGGCGCGGCCGAAGTTGCCGCCGAGGAACATGCCCGCGAAGCACGCCGCCTGGAGTTCGAGGCGGCGGCTCTGCTCCTGGCCGGGCCCGGTGTCCCAGCCCGTCGCGCCGCGTTTGTCGTGATAGGCCCGCATGACGCCGATCAGCGCTTGGATGTGGTGACCGTATTCGTGGGTCAGGGCGGCCAGCTGCCCGCCGCGCCGGGAGGCCGTGGTGACCGTCCGCAGTCCGTCGATCGGCAGGATGATCGTCTCGTCGATGGTGCAGTAGAAGCTTTCGGCGGTGTCGCCCTCCTCGCGGGCGCACGGACTGCCGCCGGTGCCGGTCTGCGCCGGCACGATCAGCCGCGGCGACCGGAAGGGCAGCCCGGCCCCGCGCAGCGTCGGCTCCCAGGCCGCGTCCAGGCAGTCGATGGCGGCGAGATAGAAGGCGCGCGCCGTGCCGATGTCCGCGCCCCAGGCGGGCAGCGCGCAGTCGACCCGAGTCAGCCCGACGTGCTGGGCGAACAGCGGATGATCGGCCAGCGCGTAGACCGGCCGGCTGGACGGGAACTGCGCCTGCCCGGATAGTCGGACCGGGTCCACCGGCGGGGCCGCGTACCCCGCCGGTTTCCCGGGATCGGAAGGGGCGCCGGTGAATCCGGGACCCACCGCGAGGCCCGCGCCGACGTGCAACGCGGGCCGGTCGGCGGGCCGGGGCGCACTCGCCGGCCAGCCCGCCGCGACGATGAAACCGACCATCGCGATGATGGCGAGCGCACCGCAGATGGCGGCGATCGGGAGCCCGGGCTTGGGTTTGCGGGGCCGTTGGCGAGATGTCAACGGCTGGTTCATGATTCCCCCTGACCAAGGTCCGTCGACGCCTTTTCATGGAACCCGACCGGGCGGGCGCCCGCAACTCGGGCAGCCCCGCTACGGGTCACAGTGTGGCAACGAGTTCCCGCAGCACCGGCAAGCTCACCGAACCCGATCCGAGGACGACGTCGTGGAACGCCTTGATATCGAACGCATTTCCGAGTCGCTGTTCGATTTCCGCACGCCGGGAGCCGATTTCGAGCTGACCGACCTTGTAGGCGACGGCTTGACCGGGCATCGCGACATACCGATCGACCTCCACTCGAATGTGGTTCTCCCCCACCGGCGCGTTGGCGATCATGAAGTCGACGGCCTGCTGCCGGCTCCAGCCCATGGCGTGGATACCGGTGTCGACGACCAGCCGGCAGGAGCGCCACGAGTCGCCGCCGAGCATCCCGAGCCGGCCCAGATCGTCGGCGTACAGCCCCATTTCGTCGGCGAGGCGCTCGGCGTAGAGCGCCCAGCCCTCGACGAAGGCGGTGTTGGCGAAGGACTGGCGCTGGAAGCGCGGCAGGTGATCGAGTTCGTTGGCGATGGCCAGTTGCAGGTGATGGCCGGGGATCGCCTCGTGGAAGGCCACCGAGGCGGTCTCGTAGCGCAGCTGCTCGGTCGGCTGGTGCCGGTTGACGAAATAGCTGCCGGGCCGGGAATTGTCGGCCGGCGGCGGAAAGTAGTACGCGGTGGCGGAATCCGCCTCCAGGAACTCCGGCACCGGCACGATGTCGCACCCGGCCCGCGGCAGGCGCCCGAACCAGTTCTTCATCTCGGCGGTGGCCACGCTCAGCGCGGCGCGGGCGTCGGTCATGATCTCGTCGCCGTCGCGATAGCGCAGCTCGGGGTCCTCGCGCAGCCGGGTGAAGATGGTCGCGATGTCGGCGGTGCCGAACTGGCGCGCGCCGATCTCCTGGTACTGCGCCCGCAGCGACTCCAGTTCGGCCAGGCCGGTCCGGTGGATCTGCTCGGCGGTCAGGTCCGGCAGGGTGGTGTGCTCGTGCAGCAGCCTGCGGTAGATGTCGGCGCCGTCGTCGCCGAGCCAGCACAGGCCCGCCTTGTCGTCCGGGCGCGCCGCGGGCAGCAGCTCGTCGGCCAGGGCGGCGCGGTAGCGGCGGAACGCCGGACGGATGACTTCGGCTGCCACCTGGGACAATTCGGCCCGCCAGGCTTCCTCGCCGGCCCAGTCGGCCGGGCCCTCGAGGGTGACGAACGCGTCGCCGGTGAGGTCGGAGTCCAGGTAGCCGTCGAGCTGATTCAGCGACCGCTCGAGGGTGAGCCGGGCCGGTGCCCGGCCCGCGGCCAGCCCGGCGCGGAAGCGCTCGACGGCCTGATCCAGCATGGTGCCGACCTGCCGGTGCCGCTGCACCAGCGCGGCGGCGGCGGCCGGGTCCGGCGCGGTGATCTGCGGCGCGATGGTGAGCAGTTCGGCGTGCACGCCGGCCATCTGGTCGGAGGCCATTTCCAGGGACCGCCAGGACAGGCGGTCGACCGCGCCGGCCAGTTCGGTGTGCAGCAGGCTGCGAGTGGTCCGGTCCTGCTGGTCCAGCCCCGCCGGATCCAGGGCGACCACCCGGTCCAGCAGTTCGCGATACGCGGTGAGATAGCGGCTCTCAGCCGCTTCGGACAGGTCTTCGATGCGATCGTCGAAACGGCGCTCGCCCAGCATGGTCGCGGCGGTGGGCGACATCTCGAGCCTGGTGTCCCAGTACCGATCGGCGAGGTGCATCAACTCTTCGTGGGAGTCCATGGCCGCCATCATGCCCGCACGGCCGTGGCGGCGCACCGGAATCCCGATGCGCCGCCACGGCTTTGGCTGGAACTAACCAACACCCAGGTAGGCGGATTTCACCGCCGAGTCGACGAGCAGATCCCCGCCGGTACCGGACTTGGTGACCTCGCCGGTCTCCAGGATGTAGGCGCGGTCGCTGCGCACCAGGGCCTGCTGGGCGTTCTGCTCCACCATCAGCACGGTGGTGCCCTGCCGGTTGATCTCGCTGATGATCCGGAAGATCTGCTGGATCACCATGGGCGCCAACCCCATCGACGGCTCGTCCAGCAGCAGCAGCCGCGGGCGCGCCATCAGGGACCGGCCGATGGCCAGCATCTGCTGCTCACCACCGGAGAGCGTGCCGCCGACCTGCTTGCGCCGTTCGGACAGCCGCGGGAAGAGCTCGAAGACCCAGTCCAGGGTCTTGTCGTACTCCGCCTTCTGCTTGAAAGGCCGCCCGTAGCAACCCATGTCGAGATTTTCCTGCACCGTCATGCCGGGGAACACGCCGCGGCCCTCGGGCGCCTGGATGAGCCCGTCGGTCACCCGCTCGTGCGCCTTCACGCCGGTGATGTCGCGGCCCTCGAACAGGACCTTGCCGCGGGTCAGCGGCAGCAATCCCGACAGCGCCCGCATGGTGGTGGTCTTGCCCGCGCCGTTGGCGCCCAGCAGGGTGACCAGCTCGCCCTCCGCCACCTTCAGCGAAATACCGTGCAGCGCTTGGATCCGGCCGTAGTTGACGACCATGTCCTGCACTTCCAGCAGCACCGGGGCGTCGGTGAAATCGCGCTCCGCCTCGGGGGCGGTGCGCTCCTTGGTGAACGAGACCTGGTCGGGCCCGCGGCCGGGCTCGGGAATCGGCAGCACCTGGGTCGGCGGATCGTCCGGCGCCGCTTCGGGCTCGGGCGCCGCTTCGGCGGCGTGCGCGTCCTCGTCCGGCACACCCAGGTAGGCCGCGATCACGTCCGGGTTCTCGCGCACCTCCGCGGGCAGCCCGTCGGCGATCTTGCGGCCGAACTCCAGCACCACGATCCGGTCGGTCACACCCATGACCAGGCGCATGTCGTGCTCGATCAGCAGCACGGTGAACCCGTCGTCGCGGATCTTGCGGATCAGATCCATCAGCGCGGCCTTCTCGGCCGGGTTGAACCCGGCCGCCGGCTCGTCCAGGCACAGCAGCTTGGGCTCGGTGGCCAGGGCACGCGCGATCTCCAGGCGGCGCTGATCGCCGTAGGAGAGATTGCGCGCCTTCTCCACCGCCCGCGGTGCGATACCGACGAATTCGAGCAGTGCCATGCCGCGTTCGATGGCGTCGCGCTCCTCGCGCCGATGCCGCGGCGTGCGGATGATCGCGCCCGGCACCGAGGTCTTGTGCCGGGCGTCGGTGCCGACCACCACGTTCTCCAGCGCGGTCATCTCGTTGAACAACCGCACGTTCTGGAACGTGCGCGCGATGCCGAGCCGGGTGATCTCGTTGCGCTTGGTCTTGGTCAGCGGCTTGCCGTCGAAATACACCAGCCCGGAAGCCGGTTTGTAGACGCCGGTGATCGCGTTGAAGCAGGTCGTCTTGCCCGCGCCGTTGGGCCCGATGAGCCCGAGGATCTCGCCGCGGCGGATCTCGAAGTCCAGCGAGTCCAGCGCGGTGAGACCACCGAACTTCACGGTGAGCCCCTCGGTGCGCAGCAGCGGCGCGCCGACCTCGGTCTCGATCTCCCGATGCGGCGCGACGACTTCGGCGACCGCCTCGGCGTCGCCGAGCCCCGGGATCACCGCGGTGACGTCCACCACGCCGGCGCTTTCCACCGGCTCCGGCGGCGTGACGTACCCGGCGGCGACGTCCTCGTTGCCGAACAGCGCGTCTCCCGCGCCCGGGCCGGTCATCGGTCCGTTCCGTTCGGCTCGGGGCGGTCCGGGCGGCGCACCGCCTGGTAGACCTGCCGGCCGTAGGTGAGCAGTTTCTGCCGCACCGGGAACAGACCCTGCGGACGCAGAATCATCATCACCACCAACGCGATACCGAAGTACAGATACTTGAGGTCACCGAGCGACTGCGCGCCACCCGGGCGGAACAAGAGCACACTGCCGACCAGCAGGGCGCCCAGCACGCCGGTGATCACCATGCCGATCGTGATCCCGCGTTTTCGCCACCCGTCGAGGTATTTACCCTTGAACCGCCAGAACAGCGCCAGCGCGATGAACGCCGCGACGTCCAGGATCAGCATCGTGTAGCCGGTGGCCTCGTTGGACACCAGCTGCACCGAGGCGAGCCGGTCCGGCAGGTAGGCGATGATGAAGGCGCCCACCAGGACACCGAGCTTGTTGCCCTGGCCGCCGATGACGACCGCGCACAGGAACAGCATCGAGTTCACGATGTCGAAGCGGGTCGGGTTCACGAACTGCACCTGCCCGGCGTAGAGCGCGCCCGACATACCGCCGACCGCCGCGCCGATCGTGAACGCCCACAGCTTGTACTTGAAGGTCTGCACGCCCATGATCTCGGCGACGTCCTCGTCCTCGCGGATCGCCACCCAGGCGCGGCCGACCCGGCTGCGCTCCAGATTGCCGACGATCAGCAGCATGACGATGATCAGCACCATGCCCAGCCAGTACCAATAGGTTCCGTAGCTGGCGCGGTCGAGCAGGTTGGCCGAATCCGCGTCGCCGACGTTGCCGGCCGAGAACACGCCGTTCGGCTTCGCCTCGGATTCCCCGACGTGCGGGTAGGCGACCTCGGACAGGCCCAGGCTGCCGTTGGTGATCTCGCCGAGGTTGTCGGCGAGCAGCCGGACGATCTCGCCGAAGCCCAGCGTGACGATGGCCAGGTAGTCACCGCGCAAACGCAGGGTCGGTGACCCGAGTATCAATCCCGAGAAGGCGGTGACCAGCACCGCCAGCGGTAGACAGGCCAGCCAGGCCCATTTCGGATCGAGCCAGCCGCCGTCGGTCTGATTCCACGGGCTGTTCTTACTGGTGAGCAGGGCGACGGTGTAGGCGCCGACCGCGTAGAAGCCGACATAACCGAGGTCGAGCAGACCGGCTTGGCCGACAACGACATTCAGGCCGATCGCGATCAGGCAGAACATCGCGACCTTGGCCATCACCAGGCCGAAGTTGTAGGACGGGGTGTCCACCAGGGGTGGCGGGAACAGTGGCAGCAGTGCGAGCAGTGCGATGAACGGGAGGCCGACGCCCCACTGGCCCGGCCGGCTCAGGCCGTCCCACCAGGTGCGGAGCGCGTCACCGACGCCGTGGCGTTCCGGCGTCGCCGGGGCTTTGATCGTAGCGGTCATGCCCGTGCCCTCCCGAGACTCTCGCCGAGGATGCCCGTCGGGCGCACCATCAGCACCAGCACCAGCACCACGAACGCGACCACGTCACGCCACTGGGTGCCGAAGAACAATTGGCCGTACTGCTCCACCACGCCGAGGATCAGGCCGCCGAGCAAGGCGCCGCGCAGGTTGCCGATACCGCCGAGCACCGCCGCGCTGAAGGCCTTGATGCCGAGGATGAAACCGCCGGAGTAGATGATCCCGTTGGGGATCTTGAGCGTGTACAGCAGCGCCGCCGCACCGGCGAGGATGCCGCCGATCAGGAAGGTCAGCATGATGACCCGCTCGCGCGAGACACCCATCAGCGTCGCGGTATCCGGATCCTGGGCCACGGCGCGAATGCCGCGGCCGAATTTCGTTCTGTTGATGAGCAGTTCGGTGGTGACCGCGAGCACCACCGCGGCGAGCACGATGATGATCATGATGTTGGTGACGCTGGCGCCACCGAAGGAGAACTGATCGGTCGGCTCGACCAACTGCACGCCCTGCTGCGCGTTGGTGCCGCCCAACTGGGTGTCGCCCCACTTCAGCTTCGGCAAGACGTAGTGCACGAATTCCTGCAGTACGAACGACATACCGATCGCCGTGATGAGAAAGCTCAGTGGCTTCGCGCCGCGCAAGCGCAACGGGCGGTAGGCGATTCGCTCCAGGCCCACGGCGGCGCCGCCCGAGATGAGCGCGCCGATGATGCCCGCCATAGCCAGGTAGACGACCGTCAGCACGGCCCCCTGGGTGTACACGTCGGGCGCCGGCGCGAAGCCGAGTACCAGCAACCCGATCAGCTGCCCGAACAGGCCGAGCATGAAGACTTCCGAGTGCGCGAAATTGATGAGCCGCAGCACGCCGTAGACCAAGGTATAGCCCACGGCGACCAAGGCGTAGATGGCGCCGTAGGTCACTCCGTCAACGGTCAGTTGCCAGAAGTTATCGATGACCGCGTTGTAGTTGAAGTCGATCGATCCGCCGAGGAGTTGTACACCCTCGGCCAATGCTGTTGTTGTCATGCGTATTTCGCCCTCATCACAATCACCCTGGTCACGAAAGCAGCACGCAAGGGATTCGCACGAACCCCATGCGTGCTGCGCTGTCGTGCCCGCGGGCTACCCGACTACTTGACCTCGTAAATCCAGATGAGCGCGTTGGTCAGCTCACCGTTCGGGCTCCACTTGTAGTGGCGGGCCAGGCCGTCACCGTCGTAGGAGCGGACGAACTCGAGCAGATCCGGACGGGTCGCCTTGCCGGCGTCGATGCCCTTGGACAGGATCGTGGCCAGGTCGTAGGCCTCGACCGAGTAGACGCCGGGCGCCTCGTTGTTCAGGGCCTGGTAGTCCTTGGCGAACTTCTCGGGGGCCGGGCCACACGGGCAGGTGAGGGTGGCGCCCTTGGCCGCACTACCGGCCTGCTTCACGAACTGCGGGTCGTTGACGCCGTCGGGTCCGACGAAGACCGCCTTCACGCCACCGGACTTCAGCTGCGACGCGAACGGCGCACCCTCGGCGTAGTAGCCGGCGTAGAACACCGCGTCGGCGTTCGCGCCCTTGATCTTGGTGACGGTGGCGGAGAAGTCCTTGTCACCGGCCTTGATGGCGGCCGCACAGCTCGGGTCCGCGGCGGCGCCGAGGCCTTCCTTGATGCTCTTGGCCAGACCGGTGCCGTAGTCGCTGTTGTCCTCGACGACGCAGACCTTCTTGTAGCCGGCCGTGCCGGTCAGGTACTTGGCCACCGAGGGGCCCTGCACGTCGTCGTTGGCCAGACCGCGGAAGAAGGTGGTCCAGCCGTTGCCGGTGAGGCCGGCGTTGGTGGCCGAGGAGGTCACCGAGACCAGGCCGGCGTCGCTGAGCACCTTGCCGGTCGCGCGGGTCTCACCGGAGAACGCCGGGCCGACCAGGCCGATGATCGACTTGTCGTTGACGATCTGCGGAATGACCGAGGTGGCCTTCTGCGGATCGCCCTCGGTGTCGAAGGACTTCAGTTCGATCTTGCAGCCCGCGTTGGCCTTGTTGTGCTGATCCAGCGCCAGCTTCACACCGTTGTTGATGTTGATGCCGAGCTGCGCGTTCGGGCCGGTCAGCGCGCCCGCGAAGGCGATCGTGGTGCCCGCCGGGCAGGTGGCCTTGCCGTCGCCGGCCGGGTCCGCGGCCTTGGCCGGGTCGGTCTTGGCAACTTCCTTACCGGTGGAATCCACCTGCACCAGAGGCGAGATCGACAGGCTGCTGCCGCTGTCTCCCCCGGTTCCGGTGGTCTTCCCGTCATCGGTCGACTTGTCACTGCATCCGGACAGCACCAGCGCGGCGGCAGCGCTGAAAACCAATGCGCCTCGCGTGGAACGACTGCGCCATGTCGAACTAAGCACGTCTCACCTCTAAGTCCCGCTGAACCCCTCATCAGGGTGGGCCGCCTTCTACGTTGGCCCGTCCAGAACATAGCGTTGGTACGTTAGATCCGCATCACATTCGAGTGATGCGGATGACCTTAATTCGATGGTTTTCTGAAGATCGTGTGAAGTCTGAGCAAATTTTCCAGCCCCCAGCGACCGAGGACTGGAAACCATCGGCTCCGGTCACTTCGGCGTCAGGTTCTCCAGCACCACCTCGGCTACCGCCTTCATCGTAGTGCGGCGATCCATCGCGGTGCGCTGAATCCACTTGAAAGCCTGCGGTTCCGAGAGGCCGTGCGTCTGCATGAGCACGCCCTTGGCCCGCTCGACCAGTTTGCGGGTCTCCAACCGGTCCGACAGGTTGGCGACCTCGTTCTCCAGCGCGGTGATCTCGTGGAAGCGGCTGGCGGCCAGCTCGATCGCGGGCACCAGATCCGACTTGGTGAACGGCTTCACCAGGTAGGCCATGGCGCCGGCGTCGCGGGCCCGCTCCACCAGGTCGCGCTGGCTGAAGGCGGTCAGAATGACCACCGGCGCAACGCGTCTGGAGGCGATCTCCGCGGCGGCGTCGATACCGTCGCGACGCGGCATCTTCACATCCATGATCACCAGATCCGGGCGATGCTCCACGGCCAGGTCCACCGCCTGCTGACCGTCGCCGGCCTCGCCGACGACCAGGTACCCCTCTTCGGTCAGCATCTCGACCAGATCCATCCGAATGAGCGCCTCATCCTCAGCAACGACGACTCGCTTCGCCCCGGCGTCGCGCTTCGAGCCGGCGCCCCCTGCTGTTTCACTCATAGGTAGACCCCTCTGATTCCGAATGCCTGTCCCAACGCACCGCACGGCAGCCGAGACCGATCTACCCAAGCCTCCGCCCGCCCGCCGCGGGCGTCGAGTGATGTAAAGAGTACCGTTCACCGGCGCTCACACCGTATATACCCTGCGCAAACCGGGTGGCGGTGACATAACTCGCAACCGGTTCGCTCCCAGCCCACCCAGCAGGCTATAGTTCTCCTCCGGTGCTCGCCGATGTGGCGGAACTGGCAGACGCGACGGTCTCAAAAACCGTTATCCGAAAGGATGTGTGGGTTCGAGTCCCACCATCGGCACCGAAGCAAGAGGGCGGTTCTCCAACCGCCCTCTTCTTGTTTCTCCAGGCTCCCACCCAGCGCCGGACCCGCTGTGCCACAGGCGATCCGCGCCGCGTGAGCCCTAGAATCCCGATGTGAGCACCATTCTTCCCGCACTGATCGCGGTCGCTGGAACGCTTCTCGGGGCGGGGGCGACCTTCTTCTTCCAGCGTTCCACCGCCGAGCGCGCCGCGACCCTGGGGTTCGCCGAGCGGCTCCGGCAGGACCGGCTCAACGCCTACAACGCCTTCGCCGATGCCGCCGCCGAGTACCGCGGCGCCGAATTCGATCGCTGGTTCCGGATCCAGGAGAACGACAGCGCGGCGGTGCGCGCCGCGCTGCAGGCCGCGCACGCGAAGCGCACGGTCGCCCGCAGCGCGCTGCTGCGCATCGCGTTGCTGACCGACGACAGTCGTTTGCGGGAACTCGGGCAGGAAATCATCGAACTCTCCCGCTTGATTTCCCGCGCCGCCGACGCGACGGAGCGGGACAGTAAGGGCGATCGGGCCAGGGAGTTGCTCGACGCGTTCGTCGAGCGGGCGGCGACGCAGGTGCAGGCTCCGGCCGCCGTCACCCGGCGGGCGACCCGGCAGCGCCCGGCGCTGCCCAGCTGATCTTTGCCCCCGCCGACCTCGGCGAATCTGTCGGTGCCCGGTGCGATGCTGGCTGGACCACCGATCGCGAGGGAGGTCCGGGGTGGACGGGATGGACGCGGATCTGTATTCGATCGAGGTCGCTGGTGGGCCGTTGCTGACCGGGTTCACGGCGCTGCTCGCCGGGCGGGTGGATCTGACGCCGCGGATGCGGAAGGCGTATCGGGAGCGGGTGGGGCATTTTCTGGGGTGGGTGCGGGAAACCGGGGGGTTCGGGGACGCGCTGCACTGTGCGCGGGGGCGGGATCGGGCGGTGGATGCCTATATCGGTGTCGCGGTAGCGGATCGGGGGGTGGCCGGGCGGACCGTCGGACTGAGCGTGACGGCGTTGAGCGCGTTCTATGAATGGCTCGGGCTGGGTGGGCCACCGACGCCCCGGGTGATGGTCGAGCCGGTCGATCCGCGTGCCCTGGAGCTGGCTCAGCAACGGGCGGTGCTGCGGGCCGCCGCCGATCGTGGGCCGCGCGCCTACGCGCTGATCGTTCTCGGCCTCGAATTGGGGTCCAGCGCGGCCGAGTTGGTCGCCTTGAATCTGACCGGGGTGGATCTCGCGGAATGGCCGGGCCGACTGACGATCCCGGAGGCCGAGGACGGGGCTCGCACGGTGACGTTGAATCCGGTGGCGCGGGCGGCTGTCGTCGCCTGGCTGCCCGAGCGGCGCCGCATCCTGCGCGGCGAAGCGCATCGGGCGCTGTTCATCACCGAGCAGGCCCCACCGCGGCGGCTGCTCCAGCGCACCCTCGACGACGTGATCCGCACGGTCGGCCGCGATGCCGGGGTCGAACTCGCGCCGGGCGCGCTGCGGGCCACCGCCGAGCAGAAGCTGCTGCGGGCGGGCGAGTCGGCGGACGCGGTGGCGGCCCGGCTGGGACGCCCGGATTCGACGCCGAATCGGCGGGCGGCACCCCGCAGGGAGTACCCGCGCCGGCGGGCCCGGCCGCTGGTGCGCGGCGCCGAGCAACTGGATCTCTTCGGTGGGATCGGCTGATCCCCTGCCGCGCTTGGCTTTCGAGCTAGAGTGACGGCATGGCCATGGAATGGGTGGCGATCGTCGGTACACTCGGTGGTGCGGTGGTCGGGGCCGGAACTACGTTGCTCACCGATCTCGTCCGAGCTCGGCGGGACAAAGCGGTACGGACCGGGGATACGCAGCGCCAGATCTATGTGAAGTATCTGGCGGCGGTGGTGCAGACCGACAACGCCATGCAGGCCTTGGCGATCGGGCAGGCGACGCCGCTCGGGCGCGAGGACGTCACCGGGGCCTTCCGGTCACAGAATCTGGTGGCGGCGCTGCTCGAACTCGAACTCGTCGCACCGGAGGCCGTCTGCGGCACAGCGCAGGCCGCCTATCAGAAGCTCCGGAATATCCGGGAGACGCTGGCGACTACGAGCTTGACCGTCGGCGGCCCGAACGGCGGATCGCAGGAGTGGCACGCGGTGCACGAGCCCTTCCGCCAGGCCTTGCACGCGCTGAAAGTGGCGATGC
Source organism: Nocardia sp. NPDC050712 (assembly GCF_040654295.1). Classification (NCBI taxonomy): domain Bacteria; kingdom Bacillati; phylum Actinomycetota; class Actinomycetes; order Mycobacteriales; family Nocardiaceae; genus Nocardia; species Nocardia sp. NPDC050712. The sequence goes on along the minus strand of NZ_JBFAHT010000007.1, from coordinate 21,712 downwards.
GACAGGAGTTGGGCGGCCCCATGCTCCCCCGTCGTCCTGGGGAACAGCCCGCGCTCGGATCCGAATAACCGCCTGGTCGGTATACGGCACGCGACGCCCAGATGAATATGTTTCTGTGGGGATGTGATTCGGCGCCGTGTAGGTTTTGGAACTCGCGCGAGCCTTTTAGCGTGAGCGTATGCACGTCCTGTTCGTCTGCAACGGCAATGTCTGTCGGTCGGTGATTGCCGAGCGGGTGACGCGTGCCGTGGCGGTCGAATACGGACTGACGGGACTTACCGCCGAAAGCGCGGGGACCCGGGCGCTGGTGGGATTCCCGGTGGAACCACTTGCCGCGCAGACCATTGCCGGACTGGGCGCGGATCCGGACGGATTCCGGGCCCGCAAACTCAAACCGGAAATGATCGACCGGGCCGATCTGGTGCTCACCATGACCGAGCAGATCCGCGACCAGATCGCGGAGATGGGCTTCGGAGTCGGCGCCCGGACCTTCACCCTGCTGGAGGCGCATCGCATCGCGAAAGTCACCGGCGCCGGCGCCATCGCGACCCTGCACGCCGCCCGCAACGACCTGTCGCTGGTCGGGCGGGAGAACATCAGCGACCCGATCGGGCTGTCCGAGGCCGCCTATTGCGAAGTCGGCGACCGGATCGCGGAAGCACTTGTGCCGCTGCTGGTCGCGCTCGCGCCGGGCGAACACACTCGCCCCGGGCAGGACCAGCCCGGACTGGTGGTAGGTCCCGACGCGCCCGCCGCACCGCTCGCGAGCTTCCTGGCGGCACAGCGCATCCGGTGATTCCGGACCCGAAACACCGGCGCCGCCGGGCAAATCGCCGTCACCACTGTGATTCGTAGCAATGCAGGGATCACACTCCCGGCGGACATATTTCCGCCGTTGCTGGTTCGGACCCGACAGGAATCGACATGCCGAAACGCATTTCGGATGTTTCGCTCCATGTTTATGTGACACCGGAAACGCTCGACCAGGTGGTCGAGACGGTGCGTGACGTCGTCGACGACCATCTCCAAGATCGGGATGTGTTCGCCTGGAGATTCACGCTGCCGGTCGATCCGGAGGACCCGGCGCATATCGACTTCGAAAGGCAATGGCGGGGCGCGCACCCCGCGGCCGATCCGGGCAATCGGCGCACCTATGAAATCGCCCTGAGCCTCGTCGGCGCCCCGCGCGATCTGACCGCGCCCGGGCTGGCCGCGCTGGAACGCAAACTGATGCTCGAAACAGCCGGTCTCGCAACGGATCTGGAAATCCCGCGGACCATCCGGACCCAGCGGCGTGACAGTTTCGACTTCGAATTCGAACGCGAATACCTCTGAGCGAAGAAGACCCCGCCGCCCGGTGGGGCGACGGGGCCTGCGGAGCTCAGCGCTTGGCCGGGAAGTGCCGGATCAAGCCTTCCTGCACGGTCGTCGCGAGCAGCTCACCCGAGCGGGAGTAGAACCGCCCGGTGGCCAGCCCGCGCGAACCCGCCGCCACCGGCGACTCGGTGCAGTACAGCGCCCAGTCGTCGAAGCGGAACGGGCGATGGAACCAGATGGAGTGGTTCACCGTGGCCGCGATGATGCGATCCAGGCCCCAGGACAGGCCGTGCGTGGTGATGATCGAATCCAGCACCGTGGTGTCCGACGAATAGCCCAGGGTCGCAACGTGAATCAGCGGATCGTCGGGCAGCTGCCCGTCCGCCTTCATCCAGACGCGGTTGTGGTTCAGCCGTTCGCCCGTGCCCTTCAGGATCCAGGCCGGGTCGTTGGTGTAGCGCATGTCGATCGGGTGCGGCGCCTTGACGAACATCTCCAGCTTGTCCTCCAAGCCTTCGAAGCTCTCCTCCACCCGCGGCAGCGTCTCCGGATCCGGCACCTGCGGCTGCGCATGGGAATGCTCGAGCCCCTTGCCCCAATCCTGGAACGCGGCCAGCATGACGAACAGTTCCTGCCCGTCCTGGGTGGCGGTGACCGTGCGGTTGGCGAAGGCCCGCCCGTCGCGATGCCGATCGACCCGGTATTCGATGGGCCGTTTGGTGTCGCCGCCGCGCACGAAATGCGCGTTCACGCAATGGACCGGGCGGTCACCGACGGTGCGCCCGGCCGCCATGATGGCCTGCGAGACCAGCTGCCCGCCGAAAGTACGGCTCCACACCTTCGCCGGATGTTGACCGACGAAGACGTCCTCGTCGGTCTGTTCCAGGTCGAGCAGGCCAAGCAGCACATCGAGATCGGAAGAGCCGCTGGCTCCGATCTCTACCGAGCCGCCCAGAGACGTAGACAAATCAGTGGTCCTCCTCGCCGATGCGATGCACGTGGATCAGGTTGGTGGACCCGACAGTACCCGGCGGGGAGCCGGCCACGATGACCACGAGGTCACCTTTCTGGTAACGCCCCATCGACAGCAGCGCCACATCGACCTGATGGATCATCTCGTCGGTGCTGTCCACGGTCGGGACGATGAAGGTTTCGGTGCCCCAGGTCAGCGACAGCTGGCTGCGGACCTCCGGCAACGGAGTGAACGCGAGCAGCGGCAGCGGGGTGTGCAGCCGCGCCAGCCGGCGCAGCGTGTCACCGGACTGGGTGAACGCCACCAGCGCCTTCGCGTTCAAGCGCTCGCCGATGTCGCGGGCCGCGTAGGAGATGACGCCGCGTTTGGTGCGCGGCACGTGGGTCAGCGGGGGCACCCGGGTGGACTCGGCCTCGACCGCGCTCACGATGCGCGCCATGGTGCGCACCGTCTCGATCGGGTACGCGCCGACCGAGGTCTCACCGGAGAGCATCACCGCGTCGGCGCCGTCGAGCACCGCGTTCGCCACATCGGAGGCCTCGGCCCGGGTCGGGCGCGAGTTCTCGATCATCGACTCCAGCATCTGGGTCGCGACGATGACCGGCTTGGCGTTCTCGCGAGCCATCTGGATGGCGCGCTTCTGCACCAGCGGCACCTGCTCCAGCGGCAGCTCGACGCCGAGATCGCCGCGGGCGACCATGACGGCGTCGAACGCCAGCACCACGGCCTCGAGGTTGTCGATGGCCTCGGGCTTCTCCAGCTTGCCGATCACCGGCACGCGGCGGCCGACCCGGTCCATCACGTCGTGCACCAGCTCGACGTCGGCCGGGGATCGCACGAAGGAGAGCGCGATGAAGTCGACGCCCAGCTTGAGCGCGAACTCCAGGTCCTCGATGTCCTTCTCCGACAGCGCCGGCACCGACACGTCCATGCCGGGCAGCGAGACACCCTTGTTGTTGGAGACCGGGCCGCCCTCGGTGACCCGGCAGATCACGTCGTTGCCGTCCACCCCGGTGACCGTCAGGCCGATCTTGCCGTCGTCGACGAGCAGACGATCGCCCGCCTTGGCGTCCTGCGCCAGCTCCTTGTAGGTGGTGGAAACGCGGTCGTGGCTACCTTCGATGTCGTCCACCGTGATGCGGACCTCTTCACCGGTCGCCCACATCGTCTTGCCCTCTTTGAACCGGCCCAGGCGGATCTTCGGGCCCTGCAGGTCGGCGAGGATGCCGACCGCGCGGGCCAGGTCGTCGGAGGCCTGACGCACCTTCTTGTAGTTCTCGGCATGGTCGGCGTGCTCACCGTGGCTGAAGTTCAGCCGCGCCACGTCCATACCGCTCTCGACGAGTTCGCGGATCCGTTCCTCGGTGGCAGTGGCCGGGCCGAGCGTGCACACAATCTTCGTCCGTCGCATCACGGGTTAGAGCCTAATCCCGTGGGGGTGGTGGTTGATGCCGTGCCCTCGGTGAAAAGTACGTGAAAATATTGAACAGCAGTTGGGCGAAGCTACGAGCGGGCAACATGCCGGGACAGCCGGGTCTCCAGACGGGTCTGCCCGAAGCCCAGGACCAGGCAGATCGCCCAGTAGTAGACCGCGGCGACACCGTAGAGGGCGAAGAAGTCGAACGTCGGCGCCGCCGCCACCTGAGCGGTCCGCAGCAGCTCGGTGACCAGGATGGTAGACGCCAGCGACGTGTCCTTGACCAGCGAGATCAACGTGTTCGACAGCGGCGGCACCGCGATCCGGGACGCCTGCGGCAGGATGATCAGCCGCATCTGCTGCGTATAGGACATGCCCAGCGCGCGGGCCGCCTCCCACTGGCCTTCGGCTACCGACAGGATCGCGGCGCGCACCACCTCGGCGGCGTAACCGCCGACATTGAGGCTGAACGCCACGATCGCCGCCGGGATCGGGTCCAGCGTGATCCCGAACTGCGGCAGGCCGTAGAAGATGATGAACAGCTGCACCAGCAGCGGCGTGCCCCGGATGATCGAGATGTAGAACCGGGCGGCCGCCGAGAGCGGCCACACCGGTGACATCCGGGCCAGCGCCACGAACAGCGCGATCGCCAGGCCGATGACGAAGCTGACGGCGGTCAGCGGCAGCGTCATCTGCACTGTGGCCTTCAGCATCGGCCACAGGTTCTGCCAGATCAGCTCCTTCGTTTCCGCATCCACCAGCGGTTACTTGCTGACGTCGGAGCCGAAGTACTTTTCCGAGATCCGGGCCAGGGTGCCGTCGGCGCGCAGATCGTTCAGCGCCTTGTCGATCTCGCCGATCAGGGCGTCACCCTTGCGGGCGGCGAAGGCCTGGCGGCTGGTCTCGCCGGTCTTGCCCGCGATCTTCACCGAGTTGTCGCCGGTCTTCTTGGTGTACTCCGCGACGGCGAGGGTGTCGTTCAGGGTGGCGTCCACGCGGTTGTTCTTCAGCAGCTGGATGGCCTGCACGAAGCCCTCCACCGCCTCGACCTTCGCGCCCGCCTGGGTGGCGACCTTGCCCCAGTTCGAGGTGGCGGACTGCGCGCAGGTCTTGCCGCTCAGATCGGCCAGGGTGGTGATGCCGTTGTTGTCGGACTTGGTGACGATCACACCCTCGGAGGTGGTGTAGGCCTGCGAGAGCGCGTACTTGTTCTTGCGCTCGTCGTTGATGGTGACCTGGTTGGCGACCAGATCGAAGCGCTTGGACTCCAAGCCGGCGAAGATCGCGTCCCACGGGGTCTGCACGAATTCCACCTTGCGGCCCAGCTTGTCGCCGACCGCCTCGATGATCTCCACGTCGTACCCGGTGAGCTTGAGCCCCGGCCCCTGGAAGCTGAACGGCGCGTAGGTGCCCTCGGTCCCGACCTTCAGCGTGCCGGAATCGCTGTCACTGCCGCAGGCGGACAGCCCGGTAGCGGCGACAACGGCCAGTAGGACAGCAGCGAACAGCTTGCGGCGCATCGGGATCCCTCATCATCTCTTCGAGCACAAATCCGACCCAACCTACTCCGGGCCCATTGCGCTGCACACTATCGCGATCTTGCCGCGCGAAACACTTGACAACGAAAACACCCCACTTCGAACCGAAGTGGGGTGTTGGGTGCGTAGCGGGGTCAGCCCTCGCGCAGCGGGCGTCCGTTCGCGTCGGGCACGCTGCCCATCAGCATCTGGATGCCGTCGATCAGCGGCCAGATGCCGCCGAGGCCACAGGTCAGCCAGACGACCGCGATCTGGGCGATGGCGAGGTTGGTGTGGCCGGTGTAGAAGCGGCCGGCACCGAACGCGCCCAGGAAGATCTGCAGCAGACCCGCGACCAGCTTCTGCTTGTCGGAGAACGGGGTTCCGTACTGATCGCGGCCGAAGGGGGCCTCCGGATCCACGCCCGGGCCGTACTGCCCGGGGTAGCCGCCCGGCTGCCCGTACTGCTGCGGCTGCTGGCCGTACTGCGGCTGCTGGGCGTAGGGATCCGACGGCTGCCCGTACTGCTGCGGCTGCTGCTGCGCATAGGGATCGGACTGCGGCTTGCTCAGATCAGGACCCGTACCGGGCGGGCCGTACTGGGGCTGGCCGCCGTATCCAGGATTGTTCTGCTGGTAAGGGTCGGTCACTAATGTCCTCCTCATTCGTGCGCGGGTACCCCTCCGGCCCCCGGCATTTCATCGATCTGCCGAACGGGGCGAACAAGCTACCCGCGACGATCAGGTGACATTCTTGCCCGAATCACCCGATTTTGTCGCATCGGTTCCCGACGGCTCGGCCTCCGGCGTGGGATCGCCGGTCTCCGGATCCTTATCGTCGGTGGACTCGGTTTCGTTTACGTCCGGCTCGGATTTCTTGTCCGGGGTGCTGGATTCGTCCGTCTCGGACTTCTCGAGCACGACGGCCGGCTCACCCGCGGTGGTCTCGGACTCCGCGCCGACCCGGCGCAGCGCGCCGATCTGCCACGGCCACGGCCGTTCCATACCGTTCGGCTGCAACTGCGCGGCCGTCTCCCGCCCACGCGTGGCGAACATGAAATAGGCGAGAGCCCCGAGGAATACGATCGCCGCGGTGAACGAGTTGACGCGAATACCCGCGATCAACGTGGCCTCGTCGTCACGCAGCAACTCCACCACGAACCGGCCCACGCAATACCCCGCGACATACAGCGCGAACAGGCGACCGTGCCCGATCCGGTACCGCTTGTCGATCTGCACCAGCAGGAAAACCACCAGCAGGTTCCACAGCAGCTCGTACAGGAACGTCGGCTGCACGACCTTCTCGGCGACCCCGTTGGAGACGCCGTTCATCATGTCCAGCTGGCCGTCCGCGTCGAACCGCGGGTAGATCTCGAGGCCCCAGGGCAGCGTGGTCTCCCGGCCGTACAGCTCCTGGTTGAACCAGTTGCCGAGCCGGCCGATGGCCTGGGCCAGCAGGATCGGCGGCGCGATGGCGTCACCGAAGGCGGGCAACGGGATTCGATAGACCCGGCAGCCGATCCAGGCGCCGACGCCGCCGAGTAGCACCGCACCCCAGATGCCCAGGCCGCCCTGCCAGATGTAGAGCGCCTCGATCGGGTGCTTGCCCGCGCCGAAATACTTCTCCCAGTCGGTGGCCACGTGATAGAGCCGGCCACCGATCAGACCGAACGGCACCGCGAACATCGCGACATCCAGGACCGTCCCCGGCTGGCCGCCGCGCGCCTGCCACCGCTTGTCACCCCACCAGATGGCGGTGATGATGCCGATGATGATGCACAGGGCGTAGGCCCGCAGCGGCAGCGGCCCCAGATGCCACACCCCTTGCGAGGGGCTCGGAATATAGGCCAGCACGCTGGTTCCGGCCGCCGCGGTGTCTGCCAAGACTTGTACGGTCACGCCAGCAACCGTACTGGGTGCCGGCCGCCGCCCGGCCGACGGGCTTTACCGCTAGGACGAAACGGTGGCCGAGCGCACACCCTCGGCGAGCTCGGCGGTCAGCGCCCGCACCGCGTCCAGGCTCTCGCCCGCGGCGCTCACCAGGGCCGAGCCCACGATGACGCCGTCCGCGTAGGCGGCGATCTCGGCCGCTTGCGCGCCCGAGCGCACACCGAGGCCGACGCCGATCGGGATATCGGAGTGCGTGCGCACCCGCGCGCACAGCGCCGGCGCCATCGACGACACCGCGTCGCGGGCGCCGGTGACGCCCATGGTGGAGGCCGCGTAGATGAACCCGCTCGAAGCTTCCAGGGTCTTCACCAGACGCTCCTCGGTGGAGGAGGGCGCGACCAGGAAGATGCGATCCAGATCGTGCGCGGCCGAGGCGACGAACCAGTCGTCGGCTTCGTCCGGAATGAGATTCGGGGTGATGATGCCCGCCCCGCCGGCGCCGGCCAGGTCCCGCGCGAAGCGGTCGATGCCGTACTTGAGCACCGGATTCCAGTAGCTCATTACGACGGCCTGGCCGCCGGCCGCGGTGATCGCCTCAACGACGGTGAAGACGTCCTTGACCCGCACTCCCCCGCGCAGCGCCTGCTCGGCGGCCTGCTGGATGGTCGGCCCATCCATCACCGGATCGGAGTAGGCGACGCCGACCTCGATGATGTCGCAACCGGATTCGACCATGGCCGTGACGGCCGCGATGGAACCCGCGAGATCGGGGAAGCCGGCGGGCAGGTAGCCGATCAGCGCGGCCCGGTTCTCCGAGCGTGCCGCGGCGAAGGTGTTCGCGAGACGGGACTGCTGGCTCACTGCGCGTTCTCCTCGCCGTACAAGCCGAACCACTTGGCGGCGGTGTCCATGTCTTTGTCACCGCGACCGGACAGGTTCACCAGGATGACCGCGCCCTCGCCGAGTTCCTTGCCCAGTTGCAGGGCGCCCGCCACCGCGTGCGCGGACTCGATCGCCGGGATGATGCCCTCGGTGCGGGACAGCAGCAGCAGCGCGTCCATCGCCTCGGTGTCGGTGATCGGCCGGTACTCGGCGCGGCCGACATCCTTGAGGATGGCGTGCTCCGGGCCGACGCCCGGGTAGTCCAGACCGGCCGAGATGGAATGCGATTCGATGGTCTGGCCGTCTTCGTCCTGCAGCAGGTAGGAGTACGCGCCCTGGAAGGCGCCGGGCGTGCCGCCGGTGAAAGTGGCCGCGTGCCTTCCGGTTTCGACGCCGTCACCGGCCGCCTCGAAGCCGACCAGGCGCACGGCCTTGTCGTCGAGGAAGGGATGGAAGATGCCGATGGCGTTGGAGCCGCCGCCGACGCAGGCGACGACCGCGTCCGGCAGCCGGCCGGTGTGGGTCTGCACCTGCACGCGCGCCTCCATGCCGACGATGCGCTGGAAATCGCGCACCATCATCGGGAACGGGTGCGGGCCCGCGGCGGTGCCGAAGCAGTAGTAGGTGTCGTCGGCGTGCGAAACCCAGTCGCGCAGGGCCTCGTTGATCGCGTCCTTGAGGGTCTGCGAGCCGGTGTCCACCGAGATCACCTCGGAGCCGAGCAGCCGCATGCGGGCCACGTTCAGCGCCTGGCGCGCGGTGTCGACCGCGCCCATGTAGATGACGCATTCGAGCCCGAGCAGCGCGCACGCGGTAGCGGTGGCGACGCCGTGCTGGCCGGCGCCGGTCTCGGCGATGACCCGGGTCTTGCCCATCCGCTTGGCCAGCAGCGCCTGGCCCAGCACATTGTTGATCTTGTGAGAACCGGTGTGGTTCAGGTCTTCCCGCTTCAGCAGGATGCGCGCGCCACCGGCGTGCTCGGCCAGCCGGGTGCACTCGAACACCGGCGACGGACGCCCGGTGTAGTCGCGCTGCAGGCGGTCCAGCTCGTCGAGGAAGTTCGGATCCAGCCGGCACTTCTCGTATTCGGCGGTGACCTCTTCGATCACGGCCATCAGCGCCTCGGGCACATGCCGTCCGCCGTAGGCGCCCCAGTGGCCGCCCTGATCGGGTTCGTGCGTGCTCTTGTCGTGGACGCCGTCGCTGGCCTTGGGGAAGGCGCTCATCAGCGGCCTCGCCGCGCGGGCTTCGGGCAGGAGGGGTGCGTGCCGGCGGTCACCAGCTGCAGGACCGCGGCGCGCGGGTCACCACTGGTCACCAGACCCTCGCCGACGAGCACGGCGTCGGCGCCGGCACCGGCGTAGGCCAGCAGATCGGCGGTGCCGCGGATGCCGGATTCGGCGATGCGGATGACCTCGGTGGGTAGGCCCGGGGCGATCCGCGCGAACACGTCGCGGTCCACCTCGAGAGTCTTCAGGTTGCGGGCGTTCACGCCGATGACCGAGGCGCCGGCTTCCAGCGCGCGGTCGGCCTCCTCCTCGGTGTGCACCTCGACCAGCGCGGTCATGCCCAGCGATTCGGTGCGGTCGATCAGCGCGGACAGGGTGTCCTGCTCCAGCGCCGCCACGATCAGCAGGATGACGTCGGCGCCGTGCGCCCGCGCCTCGTGGATCTGGTAGGGGCCGACCACGAAATCCTTGCGCAGGATCGGGATCGAGACGTTGGCGCGGACCGCGTCCAGATCGTCGAGCGAACCGCCGAAGCGGCGGCCCTCGGTGAGCACCGAGATGATCCGGGCGCCGCCGTCCTCGTAGGCCTTGGCCAGGCTCGCCGGGTCCGGGATGTCGGCCAGCGCGCCCTTGGAGGGCGAAGCCCGCTTGACCTCGGCGACGACGCCGATGCCGTCTTCGAGCAGCGCGGCGCGCGCGTCGAGCGGTGCGGGGGCCTTGGTCGCGGCGGCTTTGATGCCCTGGAAATCCAGGAGGGCTTCCCGGGCGGCCACATCCGCGCGGACCCCGTCGAGAATCGAGTCGAGTACCGTCATCTGGCTCGAATCCTTTCTGGGGAGACGGACTTGCTGCCTGAGAATCCCCCCAGGCGCTGTCTCACCGATGCTGACAAAGAATAAATGGCGGGCAGTTTCCCGGTCGCGCCGGGGTTGGGCTGCGGCGGCGCGAGCCGCTCGCGAATCCGAGGCAACCGGGGGTCGAAAGTGGTGCCGGTCACGTCAGGTCGCCTGGCCGCCCGCCGAATCCGGAGCTTGCGCACCGGCTTTCGGAGTGTCCTCGGTGGGATCGGTGCCGGCGTCGAGCGCGTCCCAGAGCACCCGCTCCGACAGCGCCCCGTCCGGTTTGTCCGCGGTGCGCTGCTTGCTGACCTCTTCGGTGGCCGCCTCCCGGCGCGCCACCGGATTGTCGTATTTGCCCGACAGCTGCGCGGTATCGCGCGGCATCCGTGCCAGCAGGACCGAGGCGCCGAACGCGGCCAGCGCGGCCAGCAGCGCCAGCACGGACGGCAGCGGGGCCGTACTGGCCGCCGTGACGGTAGCCCGGGCCGGCAGTTCGGCCAGCGCGGCCGCGCGCTTCTCCAGATCCCCGGAGCCGGTCAGCAGCGCGAAGGACGGCACGGCGGTCACCGCGGCCACCAGCCCGACCAGCACGCCGATCAACCGGCGCGGCCAGCCCCGGGTGGCGAGCACGGCGGCCATGCCGGCCAGCAGCACCAGCGCCAGCGGGGTCAGCGCGCCGAACCACACGCCGCCGTTGAGCTCGTTCGTGCGCGGCTCGGTGAGACCGTCCGAGGAGGACACCGTCACCCAGGTCATCCGGGACGATCCCCACATCAGGGCGGCGGCCAAGGCCATCAGGACGAGCGGTAGGCGCACTCCGGCGTTGCGGGGAGCGGGTCGATCGGGTTCAGCGGTCATGCGGATCAGCCGTTCTCGCTTCGATTCTCGGCGCCGTAGACGCGCACCGTCTCGGCCGCGGCGATGGCCTTGAGCACCGCCATCGCCTTGTTCCGCGATTCGACGTCCTCGTAGTCCGGATCGGAGTCCGCGACCACGCCCGCGCCGGCCTGCACGTAGGCGGTGCCGTCCTTGAGCAGCGCGGTGCGGATCGCGATCGCGGTGTCGGCGTCGCCCGCGAAGTCGAGATAGCCGACGACGCCGCCGTAGACGCCGCGCCGGGTCGGCTCGAGTTCCTCGATGAGTTCCATGGCCCGCACCTTCGGCGCACCGGAGAGCGTGCCCGCCGGGAAACAGGCGCGCACCGCGTCGAGCGCGATCTTGCCGGGGGCGAGCCGGCCCGAGACGGTCGACACCAGGTGCATGACGTGGCTGTACCGCTCGATGTGCCGGTACTCGGTGACGCGCACCGTGCCCGGCTGGCACACCCGGCCCAGATCGTTGCGGCCCAGATCGACGAGCATCAGGTGCTCGGCGTTCTCCTTCTCGTCGGCCAGCAGGCCCTTCTCCAGCAGCAGGTCGTCCTCTTCGGTGACGCCGCGCCAGCGGGTGCCCGCGATCGGATGGGTCGTCGCCACGCCCTCTTTCACGGTGACCAGCGCTTCCGGGCTGGAACCGACGATGGAGAAGGCGGTGCCGCCGTCACCGTCGGGCACGTGGATCAGGTACATGTACGGGCTCGGGTTCGAGGCGCGCAGCATGCGGTAGAGGTCGAGCGGGGTCCCCTGGTAGTCCATCTCGAAGCGCTGGGAGAGCACCACCTGGAAGGCCTCGCCCGCTTCGATCTCCTTGACCAGGCGGCGCACGCCCGCGCCGAACTCGTCGGGCGTGCGGCGGCGGCGGTACTCCGGTTCGGGCTGATCGAAGACCGAGACCGTGGACACCGCCGGCGCGGCCAGCGCCTCGGTCATGCGATCCAGACGGGCGACGGCGTCGTCGTAGGCCTCGTCGACGTTGTCGGTGGTGCCGTTCCAGTTGACGGCGTTGGCGATCAGGGTGATCGCGCCCTCGTGGTGGTCGAAGGCGGCCAGATCGGTGGCCAGCAGCAGCACCATCTCGGGCAGCTGCAGGTCGTCCTCGGCCAGGGTGGGCAGGCGTTCCATCCGGCGCACCGCGTCGTAGCCGAGGTAGCCGACCATGCCGCCGGTCAGCGGCGGGAGTCCGGGTAGGCGCTCGGTCTGCAACAGTTGCAGGGTTTCGCGCAGCGCGAGCAGCGGATCACCGCCCGACGGCGCGTCCACCGGGGCGTGGCCCAGCCAGGCGGCTTCCCCGTCCACCACGGTCAGCGCGGACGGGCTGCCGGCGCCGATGAACGACCAGCGCGACCAGGAGCGCCCGTTCTCCGCGGACTCGAACAGGAAGGTCCCCGCGCGGTCCCCGGCCAGCTTGCGGTAGGCCGACAGCGGAGTCTCCGAGTCCGCCAGCACCTTTCGGATCACGGGGACCACCCGGTGCTCCGCGGCCAGGAGATGGAACTGGGCGCGGGTCGTGGTGGTGGGTGAGGACGCGGCAGCCATTGCACCATCATCCCAAGTGCGACTGCCCGGTCTGCGCTCGGGCCGCGCATCGCGCTGACCAGGAGCCCGGCAAACCGTACGAGCCGGTCACGGCCAACCGACCGGTTTTCATCCCCCCGAATCGCATGTGGCGGGCGTCACTACACTCGCTGCGTTCACACAGCTAGCTGGATCCCCAGCCACGTGGTCACGAAGATCGAGAGGAGACAATTGATGTACCCCTCGCAACAGGCGGGCCCGGATGGCCGGCATGCCGCGCCGGGCGGGATGCCCGGTCAACCCCCGCGGATGGTCGGCATGAATGGCATGGGCGGCCCCCAGGTTGCCAGTACCTACAACGCGCTCGCTTCGTTCGTCACCTATGTGAAGGCGCTCGAGTCGCTGGATCGCAACCACTTCCCGGACGAGTACGCCGATCACAGCGACCGCATCCGGGAACTCAAGCCGTTCCTGCGCGCCCACGGCATCCTCGATGTCATGGAAATCAGGAATCCCGAGGTCGCCGCGCTCGTGGGCTTCTGACCCTTCCTCGTCCCGCATCCCCGTCGTTCCGGCCGCCCTCACCTCGTCACGGTCGTGACCGCGGGGATGCGTTCGAAGGTAATCTCCGAGCCATGCAGACAGGACAGCTCGCTCCGCAGTTCGAACTTCCCGATCAGACCGGCACCCCCCGCTCGCTCGACGCACTGCTCGCCGACGGCCCCGTGGTGCTGTTCTTCTATCCGGCCGCGAATACCCCCGTGTGCACCAAGGAGGCGTGCCACTTCCGGGATCTGGCCACGGAGTTCAAGGAACTCGGCGCGACCTGCGTCGGCATCAGCGCCGACGGTGTCGACACCCAGGCCGGCTTCGCCGCCAAGCAGAACCTGAGCTATCCGCTGCTCTCCGATGTCGACCGCGGCGTCGCCGCGCAGTTCGGCGTCAAGCGCGGGCTGCTGGGCAAGCTGGCCCCGGTCAAGCGGCAGACCTTCGTCATCGGCACCGACCGCGTCATCCAGAAGGTGATCTCCAGCGAACTGGGCGCCGACGTGCATGCCGACGACGCGCTGAAGTTCCTGCGCGCGAACGCCAAGTAGGCAAAGTCCTTTTTGGGCGAAACGCCGGGCGGGCTGCCCCAATAAGAGCTGGTCAGCGGCATACGCTGAGGCTATGACGATGCGCGAGGGGCAGCCGGTCGAACCGAACTCCACAGCCAGCACCTGGCGCACGCGACTTTTCGGCGGCCTGGCCGTGGTCGCGGTCCTGGTGATCGCGTACTTCATCCTCAGCGCGTTCATCCCGCGGTGGTGGGCCCAGCGCCTCGGCGAGTCCATTCACGGCAGCTTCTCCAAGGGCATCTGGTGGGGCTTGATGCTCGGCGGCCTGTGCACCCTGATCCCCTTACTTCTGCTCCTGTTCGCCGGCACGATGTGGCGGCGCCGCGGCGGGAAGTTCATCGCGGGCGCGGCGGCCGTGCTCGCCTTCGTCGTGGCGGTGCCGAACCTCATGACGCTGACCATCGTGTGGGGCGGAAACAATGCCGCGCACGCCGGTGAACGGGTGCTCGATGTCGACGCTCCGGCCTTCCGGGGCGCGACCCTCGTCGGCGTGATCATCGCCGTCCTGCTGTTCCTGTTCATCGCCTTCCTGACCGCGCGCCGGGGCTGGCGCCGCCGGCACGCCGCCAAGGCCGCGACCGCGCCGGAAAACCGCACCGAAACGATCTACAGCGCGCCGGATACCACCTACGCCGATCCGGACACGAAGCCGACACGCCACGACGCAGTGTGAATGCCCTCACCGTCTGAAGTAACTGTGTGCCGGTCGAGCGAAATCGTGGCAAACTCGATGGCGCGGGTGACTGTGCACCACTGACGGACCCACGTCACTTCGCTCGAGAGAAGGCGCATAGTGACGAAATGGCTCAACCCTGCTGAACAGCGGGCATGGCGCGCGATCGTCGCGCTGATGACCCGGTTGCCGAGCGCCTTGGATACCCAATTGCAGCGCGAGTCCGGGGTTACCCACTTTGAGTACTGGGTGCTGACTTTGCTGTCCGAAGAACCGGGCCATCGACTGCAGATGAGCGACCTGGCCAGCAAAGCTAATTCGTCGCTATCGCGTTTGTCGCATGTCGTGTCGAAACTGGAACGACTCGGCTGGGCCGAACGCTCGGCGCAGGCCGGCAAGCGCGGCGTGCAGGCGGTGCTCACCGACGCGGGGTATCAGAAGGTCGTCGCGGCTGCCCCCGGGTATCTGGAGGCGGTCCGGAACCTGGTCTTCGACGGGCTCTCCGAGGAGGAGAAGTCCCAGCTGGCCGAGCTCAGCGAGATCCTGGCCAAGCGCCTCAGCGAGGCGCTGACCCAGCCCAACGACGACTAGTTCGGCTCCCCCAGCAGCACGTCGGCGTCGAAGCAGGTGTGCGTGCCCGTGTGGCAGGCCACACCCTCCTGATCGACCACCAGCAGCACCGTGTCGCCGTCGCAGTCCAGGCGCACCTCGTGCACGTACTGCGTGTGCCCGGAGGTCTCGCCCTTCACCCAGTACTGCTGGCGCGACCGCGAGTAATAGGTCGCCTTGCGGGTTTGCAGCGTGCGGGCCAGCGCCTCGTCGTCCATCCAGGCGACCATCAGCACATCCCCGGTGCTCTTCTCCTGCGCGACCGCGGCGACCAGCCCCGCCTCGTTGCGCTTGAGCCGGGCGGCGATAGCGGGATCGAGACTCATCGGACCACAATCCCTTCCGCACGCATGGAATCCTTGACCTGGCCGATGGTCAGGTCACCGAAGTGGAAGACGCTGGCGGCGAGCACCGCGTCCGCGCCCGCGTGCACGGCCGGTGCGAAGTGCTCCAGCGCGCCCGCGCCGCCGGAGGCGATCACCGGCACCGTCACCGCGGCGCGCACCGACTCGATCATCTTCAGGTCGAAACCGGCCTTGGTGCCGTCGGCGTCCATCGAGTTGAGCAGAATCTCCCCGACACCCAGCTCGGCGCCGCGCACGGCCCACTCGACCGCGTCGATGCCGGTGCCGCGCTTGCCGCCGTGCGTGGTGACCTCCCAGCCGGACGGCGTCGCGGGCTGACCCTGCGGCACGGTGCGCGCGTCCACCGAGAGCACGATGCACTGCGAACCGAACCGCTCCGACATCTCGCGCAGCACCTCCGGCCGGGCGATCGCGGCGGTGTTCACCGACACCTTGTCCGCGCCCGCGCGCAGCAGCCGGTCCACGTCCTCGACTGTGCGCACGCCACCGCCGACGGTCAGCGGAATGAAGATCTGCTCGGCGGTGCGGGTGACCACATCGATCATGGTGCCGCGGTCGCCGGTGGAGGCGGTGACATCGAGGAAGGTCAGCTCGTCGGCGCCCTGGGCGTCGTAGGTGGCGGCCAGCTCGACCGGATCACCGGCGTCGCGCAGATTCTCGAAGTTGACGCCCTTGACCACCCGGCCCGCATCCACGTCCAGACACGGAATCACGCGTACCGCCAGGGTCATTGCCTCAACCTTCGCTTTCTTCACCGACGACCGTGCTGATCATCTCGAGCAATTCTTCGTGCACTCCCGGGGCGGCGGCCAGCACCGATCCCGAGGTGATGGTCCAGGGCGCGCCGGCCAGATCGGTGACCACGCCGCCCGCCGCGCGGACCAGGGCGACCCCGGCCGCGTTGTCCCACGGGTGATGTCCGAACACGATCGCGCCGCCGAGTATTCCGGCGGCGGTGAACGCCAGATCGATGCCGGTGGAGCCGTGCATCCGGACCCGCGAGGACAGGCTGCTGAGCGGGCCGAGCAGATCGAACCGGAAACGGCCCGGGATACGGCCGTGCGAATCGACGTTGAACGCGCCGAAGCCGATCATCGCCTCGGCCAGCTTGGCGTGCGGCAGGCGCGGCATCGGCTCGCCGTTGTAGAGCACCGGCCCCTCGGCGGTGGCCGCGTAGCGCTGACCCAGATTCGGCAGCCAGGTCAGGCCGAGCAAGGGCACGCCGTCGTGCACCAGCGCGAGCAGCATGCCCGCCAGCGGATGACCGGAGGAGTAGTTGAACGTGCCGTCGATCGGGTCGAGCACCCAGGCGGTACCCGAACCCAACTGCGGGCCGCCGAACTCCTCGCCGTGCACCTTGATCCCGGTGCGGTGCTCCAGCTGACCGGAGATGGTGCGTTCCAGCTCCAGATCCAGTTCGGTCGCGAAGTCGTTGCGGCCCTTGGTGACCGCGCTCGGCGCGCCGAGCCCCTCGATGAACCGCGGGATGGCGGCGTCGAGGATTTCGCTCGCGGTGTCGAGCAGTCCGGGTAGATCGGCGATCTGGTCGGCGGCCATCCCGGTCAGCGCACCGCGGCGAGTGCCTCGGGCAGCGTGAACCGGCCCGCGTACAACGCCTTGCCGACGATGGAGCCTTCCACGCCCTCGGGCACCAGCCCCGCGATGGCGATCAGATCCTCGACCGTCGAGACGCCGCCGGAGGCGATCACCGGCGCGTCGGTGGCCGCGCAGACCTCGCGCAGCAGGTCCAGGTTCGGGCCGGTCAGGGTGCCGTCCTTGGTGACGTCGGTGACCACGTAGCGGGTGCAGCCGTCACGCTCCAGGCGTTCGAGCACCTCCCACAGGTCGCCGCCGTCGCTGACCCAGCCGCGGCCACGCAGCCGGTACTCGCCGTCGATGACGCGCGCGTCCAGGCCGACGGCGATCTTGTCGCCGTACTCACCGAGCGCGCGGGCGCACCAGACCGGATCCTCGAGCGCGGCGGTGCCCAGGTTGACCCGCGCGCAGCCGGTGGCCAGCGCGGCCGCCAGCGAGGCGTCGTCGCGGATGCCGCCGGACAGCTCCACCTTGACGTCGAGCTGACCGATCACCTCGGCCAGCAGTTCCCGGTTGGACCCGCGGCCGAAGGCGGCGTCCAGGTCGACCAGATGCACCCATTCCGCGCCGCCGCGCTGCCACTCCAGGGCCGCCTCCAGCGGCGAACCGTAGTTGGTTTCGCTACCGGCCTCCCCCTGCACGAGGCGCACGGCCTCACCATTGGCGACATCGACAGCAGGTAGCAGCACAAGACTCACTCGTCGCAGTTTAGTTGCTGCCGCGGGTCCCGCCGTCCCCGGGCGGGCCTGCGCAAACGTGTCCTTTGTCAGGTGCGGGTGTGATCATCGCGGATCGGGGGTAGCCGGGCGCCAGTTGGCGGGGTCACGCGTGGCCGGCGATTCGTTCTGCGCGCCGTCCAGGCGCTGGTCCAGGTCGGTCAGATGCCGCAGTGCGGGCGCGGTGACGGATCCGGGCCGCCTTCGATAAAACCCCGCTCGGCCAGGTCGGTGCGAGGAAGCCATGATGTCGCTACGGGTGCACCAGACCAGCTCGGCCTGACTGGTTGGGGGGTCGAATTCCCGCAGCTTGGTGAGCAGTGCGCAGTGGCGGCGTGCCTCGTTTCGGATGGCCCGGCGCGGCCCACCCGCACCCGGCCCTGACTTGGGCTGCGGCTCAGACGACCTCTGGGTGGTCGGCCCGCACCTCGCTCTGACTCAGGCCGCGGCCCAAACGACCCCGGCGTGGGCGACCGGCACTCTTGCCCCGACTCAGGCCGCGGCCAGTACTCGGGCGCGGTAGCAGACCAGCGCCGCCGCGACGGCGAACACCGCCGTGGCCAGCGCGGCCGCGATCCGGAAACCCTGGCCGATCAGGAATTCCGTTGCCGCGCTCTCGATTTCGCCGAGTGTGTGCTGATCCCGGTCGTCGAACAGGATGCTCGCGCGCGGCCACTGGTAGAGGATCGAGAGCAGGAACTGCCCGCTGATCAGCGAAACCAGCGACGCGGCGACCCAGCCCCGGGCGCGCCGGAAGTACAGCGCGGCCCCGAGCGCCGCCAGCGCGCACAGCGTCAGCACCATCCCCATCGGGCGCATCACGTCGCCCACGGCGACCACGCTCATGAAATCCTCGGTCTGCGCCAGCGACTCCGGAATATCGCGGAAAATGTTGGGGTACAGCAGCATTGTCTCGGCCGCGGTGGTGGCGAAAGCGAACGCGGCAACCACCGAGTACACGCTCAGCACCGTCAGCGGAAAAGTGATCGACTTCATATTGGCCTCCGCCGTCGACGCTAGGCCGCCACGGGGCCGGGGGGATCCGGCATCCGCCCCCCTTGCGGCTCGGGGTTCACCCCGATATCGCCGCCGGATCCCCGAAAACTACTGCGTAGACGGGTTGTTAAGAAGACCCTAAGATCAACTTCTCCGCGCCTGCGGAGGAAACGACCGCTGCGTCAGCAGCCCCGGGGGAAAGTTCGACCGTGCACGACCAATCCAACCTGCCTATGGCACCCGCCGCACCCGGCAGCCCTGCTCCCGAATCCGAAACCGCCTTGGGCGCTACGGATCTCGGAACCGCCACCGCTTATCCGCCGCCCGGTCAGACTGGCTCCGGGACCGTCAGCGACGGTCCGCCGCTGTCCGCGCCCACCGATCCCGGGACAGCGGCCAATCCGTCGGGCATCGAAGCGGTCGCCGCCGCTCCATCGCCTACAAGTCCCGAGACAGCATCGGCTGATCCGCGATTCGGCTTGCCAGACATCGACGCGGGCGCCGCCTACTCACCGCCACCCACAACCGCAGACCCTGGGACAGCTTCCGCCTACCCGCCCCCAGGTCCACCGGCCGTCGACGAGCGCGCTGCCCATCCGCTGCCCGGCACCCCGGATCTCGAGGCTGCCGTTGACTATTCACCGCAGAGCCCGCCGGAGTTTGAGGCGGCTACCGCCTATCCGCCACCGCTTGCGGCGCTGGATGCCGGGGGTGTCAACGGTTACTCACCGCAGGGCCCAGCGGAACTCGGAGCTGGCACCGTTTATCCGCCACCGCCTGGGCCGCCGTTTACTCTGCCTCCGGTTCCCTCGGCAGCGCCCCGGCGGCGCTGGCTGGTGCCGCTCGTCGTCTTCGCGGTGACCGTGCTCGCGGCCGCGGCGACCGTCACCGGATATTTTCTGACCCGTCCCGAACCCGTGAAATGGGCTGTCGACGACTGTGTCACGCTGACCACCGCGACCATCCCCACCGAGTACAAGTGCACCGACAACAC
Source organism: Nocardia sp. NPDC050712 (assembly GCF_040654295.1). Lineage (NCBI taxonomy): Bacteria > Bacillati > Actinomycetota > Actinomycetes > Mycobacteriales > Nocardiaceae > Nocardia > Nocardia sp. NPDC050712. Next base: position 2,189 of record NZ_JBFAHT010000007.1, on the reverse strand, counting down.
GATGGCGATGTACCGCATCGCCGCGCGTGAGGACGTGGTCTACCCGCTGGATACGGCATGCGCGAAGTACCCCGACGTGACCAGGGCCGTGGCCGAACCGGTGGCCACCGGTGCGCAGCCGGGCGCGGTGCTGTGCCTGGTGCCCACGGTGTTCAACAAATTCGATCCGGGCAGCCTCGCCGCCGGTGACTGCGCCGAGATCAAGAACGCCGGCGAGTCGATCGTTCGCGCCGAATGCGTCGTCAACAGCACGGCCGTGCGGATCATCGGCACCGAACTGCACAGCAAGGTCCCGGTCGTCGACCAGGCCTGCCGTACCCACTCGCGAGCCCGGCAGGCCTTCGCGCAGGCCTCGCTCGGCGGCCGCGCGATCGTACTGTGCACCGTGCCTATGGCCCCGTCGGCCCTGGCGAACGCCGAGACGGGCAGCTGCGTCGCGGAAAACAGCCAACGCCTCGTGGACTGCGCCGGACCGAGCGCGAAACACCGCGTCCTGACCCTGCGCACCCTGCACCACCGCCCCGACCGCCCCCAGTGCCTCGATGCCCCCAGCTCCAGCGCCTTCACCATGAACACCAGCGACAAGGTCGACTTCGTCCTGGCAGTCTGCATGGGCCCCGCCGCCGGAGACCACGCCCTCTACGCCCAGATCGGCGAATGCCTCACCGAGCCCGCGCGCAGCACCAGCGGCGCCGGTGCCCGCCGCGTCGACTGCGCCGACCCCGCCGCCGCCAGCGACGTCATCGGCCGCTTGGAGCAGCAGGACGCCAACTGCCCCAGCGAATGGACATCCAAGATCAGCTGGGACAGCGGCATCACCGGCGGTCTGACAGTCTGCCTGCGCCATAGATAGTTTCACCGTTAACGGACTACGGCCTGCTGTACCGCCGGCAGCTCCGAACCCCAGAGACTCACTGCCACAAACGTCGATCAGCACTCGGCTCGGCGTGCCGGCAGCCCGGCTGGACCGGCGTGGACGACCCAGCCGGCAAATTCATCGAGCGCACGAAATCACCGACGGCCACAATCAGCGTGGATGGCGGGATCCCGAGCACGCTGAACGCCTGCTCGGGCTCGGGTAGCTTCACCCGGCCTGCGGGTCCTCGCGCATCAACCGCGCGAAAGCCCGCAGGCCGGACAGTATTTCGCGCTGATCGGTGACACCGTTCAGGGCGGCGTCGAAGCGCCCGGCCAGCCCTGACATCCGCTGCTCGACGGCGTTCGCGCGGCCCAGCAAGTCGGCGTGATCGCGGGCGACGACCTCCCGCACCGACCGCTGTTCTGCGGTGGCGCGCTCACTCTGCCGCCGCACATCGTCACGCAGATCATCGATCTGCCGAGCGTCCGACTCCTGCCACACGGCCATCGCGGTCTCCAGCGCGTCGAGCTTTTCCGCGCCCGCCCGCACCTGCATTCGCAGCTCGAGCACATCGTCGTGCGGGTAGGAGATATCGCGAGCCAGCGCCGCGATGCGGTGTCGCAGGTACCCGAAATACGCACCCGCAGGCCGCAAGACAATGCTCACCAGAAAGAACCCGCCGACCAGGTAGGCGATCGCATACCCCGAAACCAGCGCGACCCCGCCCGCCACCAGCGCCGAGCCGACATGCGCCCCGACCGCGAGCAGCAAGAGCCGCTTCGCAAGCCCACGCACCTCCCGCTCCGGCGTCACCGCGATATCCCGCCCTCGCGCCGCCGCAATCCGATGCTCGGCCTGCCGCGCGGCGAAATAAAGATTCCACGGCACCGTCACGACCACGGCCACCCAGAAGAACGCCACGAACCCGAGCACCCCGCCGAGCACCGTCGCCGCATCCACGTCCCCCCAAATCAACAGCGCGGCAACAACTGTCGCCACCCCCGTAGCCGCCCAGAACAGTCCCCAGTGCTTACTCATCTCGCCAGGTTCCCGTAACCCCTTGCCCGCCAGCACCGTACGACTACTCGAACTCCGTAGGTAAGACGTGCATCCCCGAGGTTGGGAAGATTGCCGATCCGGCCACCGGAACGCGCCCGGGCCGAGGTGTGGGCCGTGGCGGCCGCCGGCGATTCCTTCGATAACGCAAAAAGGCCCCCAACAATGTTGGGGGTCTTTCGCAAAGGATGTTCCGGCGGTGTCCTACTCTCCCACACCCTGTCGAGTGCAGTACCATCGGCGCAGGTGGCCTTAGCTTCCGGGTTCGGAATGG
>NZ_JBFAHT010000006.1:0-505453 GCF_040654295.1 Nocardia sp. NPDC050712 | reverse complement strand
GCGTGGAACGCTGCTGGTGAGTTGGAGTATCGGGGTCGTACGGATTTCCAGGTCAAGATTCGTGGTTTCCGTATCGAACTCGGCGAGATCGAGGCGGCACTGCTTGCCCTGCCGGAGATCTCGCAGACCGCGGTGCTGGCGAAGTCCGATCCGCGCACCGGCGATCGCCTGGTGGCCTACCTGGTCGGCGCGGATATCGAGGTGGCGCAGGTGAAGTCGGCGCTCGCCGCCGCACTGCCGTCCTACATGGTGCCCGGTGCCTTCGTCGTGCTCGACGAGCTCCCGCGCACCGTCAACGGCAAGCTGGATCGAAAAGCATTGCCGGAGCCGGAGTTCGAGGCGCACAGCTTCCGAGCCCCGGCCACGCCGATCGAGGAGATCGTCGCGCGGGTCTACGCCGAGGTGCTCGGCGCCGACCGCGTCGGCGCCGACGACGACTTCTTCGACCTGGGCGGCAACTCCCTGCTGGCCACCCAGGTGGCCGCCCGCCTCGGTGCGGCGCTGGACGCCACCGTCCCGGTGCGCGCGCTCTTCGAGGCGTCCACCGTCGCCGGACTGGCCGTCGAGGTCGAGCGGCACGCGGGGAGCGGGCACCGGGCGCTCACGGCGGGCCCACGCCCGCAGCGGATTCCGCTGTCACTGGCCCAGCAGCGGATGTGGTTCCTCAATCAGTTCAACCCGGACTCCGCGGTCTACAACGTGCCGGGCGCGGTCCGGCTGACCGGCGACCTGGATGTGCCCGCGCTGCGCGCGGCGCTCGGCGACGTGATCGCCCGGCACGAGGCGCTGCGCACCGTGTACCCGGATACCGACGGCACCGCCCACCAGGTGATCCTGCCCGCCGAGCAGGCCACCCTGGAACTGACGCCGGAGCCGGTGGCCGCGAGCGCGCTGCGGGCGCGGATCGTCGAACTGGTCTCGGCCGGATTCGACGTGACGACCCAGGTCCCGCTGCGGGCCGGTCTGCTGCGGGTCACCGACGCCCCGGACGAATTCGTCCTGGTCGTCGTCGCGCACCACATCAGCGCGGACGGCTGGTCGATGGGGCCGTTCATCCGCGACGTCGTCCTGGCCTACGCGGCCCGGTCGGCGGGCGCCGCGCCGGGCTGGGCGCCGCTGCCGGTGCAGTACGCGGACTACGCGCTGTGGCAGCGCGAGGTGCTCGGCTCGGAATCCGATCCCGGCAGCCTGATCTCGGCCCAGGCCGGTTACTGGCGGACCGCGCTGGCGGGCCTGCCGGACCAGCTGAACCTGCCCGTCGACCGGCCGCGGCCGCGCCTGCAATCCTTCGCCGGCGGCCAGGTGCCCTTCACCGTCGACGCGGCGCTGCGGGACCGGCTCGACGAGCTGGCCCGGGCGCACAACGCAACCACGTTCATGGTGCTGCACGCGGCGCTGGCGCTGCTGCTGGCGCGGTTGTCGGGCACCGGCGACATCGCCATCGGCACCCCGGTCGCCGGACGCGGAGCGGCCGAATTGGACGACGTGGTCGGCATGTTCGTCAACACCCTGGTGCTGCGCACCGAGGTGCGCGGCGAGCTCGGCTTCGATGCGCTGCTGGCCCAGGCCAAGGCCACCGACCTGCGGGCGTTCGCGCACGCGGACATTCCGTTCGAGCGCCTGGTGGAGGTGCTGGCTCCGGAGCGTTCGACCGCCCGCAACCCGTTCTTCCAGGTGTCGCTGTCGCTGCAGAACCTGCCGCAGGACAGTTTCGAGCTGCCCGGCTTGCGGGTCGGCGCGGTCGATTTCGAGGTCGACATCTCGAAGTTCGACCTCTCCTTGACGATTCGCGAGGCGGGTCCGAACACCGCGGACATCGGCATGCTCGCCGAGTTCACCTACGCGCGTGACCTCTTCGACGAGCCGACGGTCCAGGACTTCGCCCGGCGCTTCGTGCGCCTGCTCGAAGCCGTGGTGGCCGAGCCGGGCACCGCGGTCGGCGATCTGCCACTGCTGGACGCGGCCGAGCAGGCCGCGCTCACCCGGGTGTCGGTCGAGCAGACCGGCGGGTTGTTCCCGGAGCTGCTGGCTCGTGGCCTGGAGTCCGGACCGGACCGCGCGGCCGTGCGCTACGCGGGCCGGACTATCACCTACGGGGAACTCGACGCCGAGTCGAACCGGCTGGCCCGGGTGCTGGCAGCGCACGGTGTCGGCCCGGAAAAGACGGTGGCCCTGGCTGTTCCGCGGTCCTACGAGCTGGTCGTCGCGGTGCTGGCCGTGGCCAAGGCCGGTGGCGCGCACGTGCCGATCGATCCGGCGCACCCCGCGGACCGCGTGCGATATCAGCTCGCGGATTCCGGCGCGGTCCTCGGCTTGTCGCTGACCGAGCCGGGCATCGAAGTGCCGCAGGGCCTCTCGTGGCTGCGGCTCGACGATCCCGAGTTCGCCCGACTATGCGCCGGGCAGTCGGCGGCGCCGCTGACCGACCGGGACCGGATCGCGCCGTTGCGCGCCGAGCACCCGGCTTATGTCATCTACACCTCCGGCTCGACCGGCCGGCCGAAGGGCGTCATCGTCACCCACGCCGGCCTGGGCAACCTCCTCGCCCACGCGACCGAGCGGTACCGCCTGACCGCCGGGCACCGGGTGCTGCACGTGCGCAACCCGATCGCCGATCCGTCGGTGCTGGAATGGCTGAGCGCCTTCGCGAACGGCGCGACGCTGGTCATCGCGCCGGCCGCGGTGCTCGGCGGCGTGGAACTGAGCGAACTGATGCGGGCGGAGCGCGTGACGCACGCGATCATCCCGCCGGGCGTGCTCGCCACCATGGAGCCGGCGGGCCTGGGCGATCTCGAGGTCATCCACGCCGGCGGCGATGTCACCACCCCGGACCTGCTGGCCCGGTGGCAGCCGGGGCGCACCTATCTCAACGCCTACGGGCCGACCGAGTCGACCATCGTGGCCACCTATGCCGAACTGGCGGCCGGGGAGCGGATCACCATCGGCCGCCCGGTGCCCGGCACCTCGGCATTCGTGCTCGATGCCCGGTTGCATCCGGTGCTTCCCGGTGTCGCCGGCGAGCTGTACCTGTCCGGCCCGGCGCTGGCCCGCGGGTATCTCAACCGAACGGATCTGACCGCCGAGCGTTTCGTCGCGAACCCGTGGGCCGGACCCGGCAGCCGGATGTATCGCACCGGCGACCTGGTCCGCTGGAACTCCGCCGGAGACCTGGAATACCTGGGCCGCACCGACTTCCAGGTCAAGGTGCGCGGTTTCCGGGTCGAACTCGGCGAGATCGACGTGGTCCTGCGCGGTCACCCGGACGTGGACTTCGCGGTGACCCTGGGCCGCACCGGCCCGGCCGGGCACCAGATGCTCGTCGGCTACGTGCGCCCGGTCGGCGGCCGCGCGCTCGATCCGGTCCAGATCACCGCGTTCGCGGCCGAGCGGCTGCCCGCGCACATGGTGCCCGCGGCCGTCGTGGTGCTGGACGAGATTCCGCTGACCGCGGCCGGCAAGCTCGATCGCCGGGCGTTGCCGGCGCCGCAACTGGTGGAACGCGAGTACCGGGAACCGGCGACGCCGCTGGCGCGGGCCGTCGCGGGTGTCTTCGCCGAGATCCTCGAGGTCGACCGCGTCGGCGCGGACGACGACTTCTTCGAACTCGGCGGCACCTCGCTGTCGGCCACCCGCGCGGTGAGCCGGTTGCGCACCGTCACCGGCGCCGAGGTGCGCGTGCAGTGGTTCTTCACCGATTCCACCGTCGAGGCCTTGAGCGCCCGGATCGTGGCGGCGCTGTCGGCCGGTTTCGACTACACCGAGGACTCGGAGGCGGCGCTGCGGGTACTGCTGCCGATCCGTGCCGGCGGCACCCGGCGCCCGCTGTTCTGCATCCATCCGCTGTCCGGATTGGCTTGGCCCTACGCGGGTTTCACCCGCTACATCAGCGTCGATCGCCCGATCATCGGCGTGCAGTCCCCGGCCTGGTCGGAACCCGATTTCCTGCCGGATTCGCTCGCGGACCTGGTGCGGCGCTATGTCGCCGAGATCCGGGCGGCGCAGCCGGAGGGGCCGTATCACCTGCTGGGCTGGTCGATGGGCGGCCTGCTCGCGCACGCGATCGCGGTCGAACTCCAGGCGCAGGGCGCGCAGGTCGAAACCCTGGCCATGCTGGACAGTCGCGTCGCGGGTGACATCGCCGAGTTCCGCGCCGAGATCGGTGAGATGTTCGCCGAGCTGGGTGCCGGTCCCGACGCCGTGATCGTCACCGACGACAGCGACGATCTCAGCGCGGCGGCCGTGGCGGCTTTGCACGCGAGCATTCCCCCGGAACTGTCGATCCTCACCGAGGACCGCCTGCGGCGGATCTACCGCAACGCCGCCCGCGCCATCCAGCTGAAATCCTCGTTCGAGGTGGGCGTCTTCCGCGGCCGGGTCGATTACTTCAGCGCCGAGGGCAACGACGTGCTGGACGCGTGGCGCCCGCATATCGACGGTGACCTGATCGTCCATCCGATCGCCGCCAAGCACGAGCAGCTCACCTCGCCGGAGGTGCTGACCGTGCTCGGGCCGCTGCTGGCCGCGCTGCTGGCGGCCGGGTAGCCATCTCGGTGCCACACCGGTGACGGTGCCGGACCAGTTGCGTACCGCATGGTTCGATTGCCGTTCCGGTGTGGACCGAGCAGAAGGGCGCGGCATGCACAATCTGACCAGGGAGGAAAGCGCCCGGCTCCGGGATCTGCTGCTGGCCTCGGCCCGCGAGTTCGAGCCCGAATGGGCCACGCGCTCCGGCCGTTTCGTGGTGCCGGGCCCGGCGGTGAGCAAACTGGCCAGTGATCAGGGCGCCGCCCACATCCTCAACGGCTTCTCCTGGGGTGGGTACGAGCAGATCTACGGCCTGACCACCGAGCGACTCGGCAAGAGTAAAGAGGACCAGGCGGTGCTGGCCAATCTCGAGGACATCGCCGACTGGCGCTGGCCCGGCAAGGCCGATGTGCTGCTCGCCTCCACCGATCACATGGTCGCGGTACTGATCACCACCGACGACTTCATCCTGGTGGCCGGCGATCGGGTTTTCGTGGAGACCGCCCTCGGCATGACCCTGGACCAGGCCCGTACCAGTTTCCAGGCCTATGCCCGGGAGCGGGCGCTGAACGCGCCCCACCTCCCGGAACTGGCCGAACAGTACCGCTGACTACTTCTTGCGGACCTTGTCGACCGCGGCGACGAAGAACTTTTCGGCGGCCGCCTCGTCGAAGTTCGACGTCTGCACGGCGGCGCGCACCGTGACGGTCTGGTTGTCGACGATGGCCCAGCCCAGATAGGCCTTGATGGTGAACGCGCCGAAACCGGGAACCGAGGAGACCGTGGTGGTCCGGTAGGCGACGGCGTCGACGCCGTCCAGCCCGGCCGGCGGCTTGCGCGGTTCCAGGGTGACCTTCGAGCTGAGGTGCTGGCGATCCGGGCTGGTGCTGGTGACCTGCATGCTGGCGCACTTGTCCACGGCCGTGCTGAAAACCGCGAGGTCGACCTTGGTTTTGGAGACGGCTTCGAAGTAGACCGAGGGCGGCGTGCCGCCGGAGGCCGCGGCGAAATTCGCGTCGGCGGTCACCTTCTCGGCCTGGTCGGTCATGTCGTCGACGCGGCCCTGACAATCCGCGGGCGTGACCGAATCGATGGCTTGCACCGACAAAACGTCCGTCATGCGGTCGCGTACCTGGTCATCGGGTATATCCATGGTCTTCTCGCCCGCCGGGAAATCGGATTCCGAGAGCACCACCCCGCCGCTAGAACCGCCGTTCGTAGACGAGCAGGCGGCCATCAGCAATCCTGTGCATATCAGCAATGACTTGCCAAGTGTCCGAATTGTCACCGACCCAGCATGCCAGTGGCAACCCTGTTTACCGGGCAGCGACGCTCGCGGTCGTCTCGAGGGGTGGGCCGGTCCAGGCAATGTGGTAACGAGCGCCCGGTATCTCTACGATGCTGTTCCAGATGGTCGCGGTGTCTAGGGGAGCACAATTGCCGACTGATTGCTGGAGAGATAGGGAAGCTGCTTCATGGTTCGGGTCGACTTGGGTTGCCGCTACGTGCTGACAGGACCGGTGGGCAAATGACCCGGCCGACCAGGACGCGTCCCGCATCCCGCGCTCAGCGGTCACGCGTCAAGACGCTGCCGCAACTGCTGGGCGCCGCCGTGGAGGCGAATCCCGGCGGTGTCGCGGTGTCCTTCGCCGACGCCGAGCAGACCCTGGCCCAGCTGTCCTATGCCGACCTCGATACCCGTTCCACCCGCCTCGCTCGTTTGCTGATTGATCGCGGGGTTGGACCCGAGGATCTGGTCGCGGTGGGTGTGCCACGGTCGGTGGAGTCGATTGTCGCCGTGTGGGCGGTTGCCAAGACCGGTGCGGGCTTCGTCCCGGTGGACCCGAACTACCCGCAGGACCGGATCGAGCACATGGTCGCCGACTGTGGCGCCGTGCTCGGCCTGACGCAGACCGCTCACCGTGATCGCCTGCCCGATTCGGTGCCGTGGCTGGAATTGGACAGCTCCGAGCAGGTGCTCGCGCTCGCCGGGCAGCCGACCGACGCCGTCACCTACGCGGACCGGGTCCGGCCGCTGCGGGCCGAGCATCCGGCCTATGTCATCTACACCTCCGGCTCGACGGGCAAGCCCAAGGGCGTGGTCGTCACCCAGGCCGGTCTATCGAGTTTCAGCGACGAGCAGCGTGACCGCTACCGCGTCACGAGTGATTCGCGCACACTGCATTTCGCGTCCCCGTCCTTCGACGCGTCGGTCTTGGAACTGCTGCTGGCCGTGGGTGGTGCGGCGACCATGGTCGTGGTGTCGCCGACCGTGTACGGCGGCGCCGAGCTTGCGGAGCTGTTGCGGCGCGAGCGGGTGACCCATGCCTTCATCACGCCGGCGGCACTGGCGTCGGTGGATCCGGCCGAGCTGGACGAGTTCCGGGTCGTGGTCGCGGGCGGCGAGGCGTGCCCGCCGGAACTGGTGCGGCGCTGGGGATCCGGCCGCGAGTTCTTCAACGGCTACGGTCCGACCGAGACCACGATCATGACCAACATCTCCGCGCCGCTGGTGCCGGGGGAGACGGTGACGATCGGCGGCCCGATCCGGGCGATCACCGAATATGTGCTGGACGACCGGCTGACGCCGGTGCCGAACGGTGTGGTCGGCGAGTTGTACATCACCGGTGCGCAATTGGCGCGCGGCTATCATCAGCGGCCGTCGCTGACTTCCGCGCGGTTCGTCTCGAACCCGTTCGACGCCAACGGTTCCCGGCTGTACCGTACCGGCGACCTGGTCCGCTGGAATCCGGCCGGTGAGCTGGAGTATCTGGGCCGCAACGACTTCCAGGTCAAGATCCGTGGTTTCCGGATCGAGCTGGGTGAGATCGACGCGGTGCTCGCGGCACACGAGTCGGTGGACTTCGCGGTCACCGTCGGTCACGACCTGGATACGGGTGCAACCATTCTCGCCGCCTACGCGCACGCCGCCGAAGGCCACCGGATCGACGCCGAGGAGCTACTCCGCTTCGCCGCGCGCCGGCTTCCCGAGCACATGGTCCCGACCACGCTGACCGTGCTCGACGAGATCCCGCTGACCCCGGTCGGCAAACTCGATCGCGGCGCCCTGCCCGCGCCGCAGCTGCGCACCGAGGAGTTCCGCGCGCCGGAGGGCCGGTTGGAGACCCTGGTCGCGGCCGTCTACGCCGAGCTGCTCGATCCGCCGAATCCCATTGGCGCGGACGATGATTTCTTCGCGCTCGGCGGCAATTCGCTGATCGCCACCCGGGTGATCGCCCGCCTGGGCGCGGCCCTGGACGCGCAGATTCCGGCCCGCCTGCTCTTCGAGGTGCCCACCGCCGCCCGGCTCGCCGAGCGGCTGCTGGAACTCGAGGGTTCCGGCGGCCGCCACGAACTGAAGCCGATGGCGCGGCCCGAGCGGATCCCGCTGTCGCTGGCCCAGCAGCGCATGTGGTTCCTGAACCGCTTCGATCCGGAATCGGCCGCCAACAACATTCCGTTCGCCATCAGGCTCTCCGGTGAGCTGCAGGTGGAAGCCCTGCAGGCCGCCGTCGCGGACCTGATCGACCGGCACGAATCGCTGCGCACGCTCTACCCGGCCGTGGACGGCACCGGCTACCAGTCGATCCAGCCCACCCTGTGGGTGCTGCCCGACCTGACCCCGCAGCCGGTGGCCGAGCACCAATTGCAGGAGTGGCTGCTCGGCTACGCGCTGACCGGGTTCGACGTCACCACCGAGGTGCCGTTGCGGATGGGCCTGGCCCGGTTCAGCCCCGACGAGCACGTGATCATCGTGGTGGTACACCACATCGCCGCCGACGGCGCCTCGGTCGCGCCGATGGTGCGAGATCTGATGACCGCCTACGTCACCCGGGTTTCCGGCGCCGCTCCGAGCTGGGCGCCGCTGCACGTGCAGTACGCCGATTACACGCTGTGGCAGCGCGAGATCCTCGGCGACGAGCACGACCCGGCCTCCATCGCGGCCGAGCAGATCGCCTACTGGCGAACGGCTCTGGCCGGCGTCCCGGAGCGCATCGATCTGCCCGCGGACCGGCCCCGGCCCGCGGTCGCCACCGGTCGCGGCGCGGTCTACGGGTTCGAGATTCCCGCGGACACGCACCGACGGCTCGACGAGCTGGCGCAGGAGTCCGGCGCGTCGCTGTTCATGGTGGTGCACGCCGCGCTGGCGACCCTGCTCGCGCGCCTGTCGAATACCGACGACATCGCCATCGGCACGCCGGTCGCGGGCCGCGGCGAACGCGAACTCGACGACCTGATCGGCATGTTCGTCAACACGCTGGTGCTGCGCACCCGGATCGACCGGGGCGCCTCCTTCGCCGAGCTGCTGGCGCAGGCCAGGGAAACCGATCTGGCGGCGTTCTCGCACGCCGAGCTGCCCTTCGAGCGGCTCGTGGAGGTGCTCGATCCGGTCCGTTCGCAGGCGCATCACCCGCTGTTCCAGGTGGCCCTGTTCTTCCAGAACATGGAGAACGCGACGCTGCAACTGCCCGGATTGGCCGCGGAGGTCGTCGATTTCGACGGTGCGCTCGCGAAGTTCGATCTGCAGCTGACCATGGTGCCGCAGGATCGCGACGGCGCGCCGAGCGGTTTGTCGGCGCTGTTCACCTATGCCATCGATCTGTTCGACGAGCCCACCGTCGCCGAGTTCGCCGACCGGCTGACCCGCCTGCTGGCGCTGGTGGCCGCGGATCCGCAGCGGCCCGTCGGCGCGATCGAGGTGCTGGAACCCGCCGAGCGCAATCGAATCCTGCTCGGCTGGAACAACACGCATCGCGGCGTCGCCCCGGAGCTGCTGCTGGACGGCTACCGGCGCGCGGTCGCCGCGCACCCGGACGCCCGCGCGCTGGAGTTCGAAGGCGCCCGGCTGACCTACCGCGAGTTCGACGAGCGGGTGAATCGGCTGGCCCGGCTGCTGATCTCGGAGGGCGTCGGCTCGGAAGCCCTGGTGGGCTTGGCCGTCCGGCGTTCGCTGGACCTGGTGGTCGGCATGTACGCGATCATCACCGCCGGTGGCGCCTACGTGCCGCTGGATCCGGACCATCCGGCCGAGCGCATCGGCCATATCCTCGAGACGGCGCAACCGGTCTGCGTGCTGAGCACCACCGACGCCGCCGCGGCGCTGCCCGCGGGGCCGCGCACGATCCTGCTCGACACCGCGGACCTGTCCGGTTTCGACGCCGAACCCGTTCGCCCCGAAGAACTTTCGGCGCCGATCCGTCCGGAGCACCTGGCCTACGTCATCTTCACCTCGGGTTCGACCGGTCGCCCCAAGGGTGTCGCGATCTCGCACGAGGCGATCCACAACCAGATCACCTGGATGCTGGCCGAGTACCCGCTCGGCCCGGACGATGTCTATCTCCAGAAGACCGCCACCACCTTCGACGTGTCGCTGTGGGGCTTCTTCATGCCGCTGCGCGTCGGCGCGACCCTGCTGGTCGCGACGCCGGACGGGCACCGCGATCCGCAGTACGTCCAGGAGGCCCTGGTCACCGGCCGGGTCACGGCCACCGACTTCGTGCCCTCGATGCTGACCGTGTTCGCGGCGCACACCGCGGAATTCGCGGCCGACGGTTCGCGCCGGTCCCCGAACCGCCGCGAGGATTCCCCGCAGCGCTACTGGGACGCCTATCCGTCGCTGCGCCACGTCTTCGTCATCGGTGAGGCGCTCCCGCCGGAAACCGTCGGCGCGTGGCGCACCGTGTCCGGCGCACCCCTGCACAACCTCTACGGTCCCACCGAAGCCGCTGTCTCGGTGACCTATTGGCCCGCTTCGGTCTCCGACGTGCGCACCGTCCCGATCGGTGTCCCGCAGTGGAACACCCAGGTCTACGTGCTGGATTCGCGCATGCAGCCGGTACCCGCCGGTGTCCCCGGCGAGCTCTACCTGGCAGGTGTCCAGCTGGCGCGCGGCTACGTACGCCGCCCGGACCTGTCCTCGGATCGCTTCGTGGCCAACCCCTTCGGGCGCGGCGAACGCATGTACCGCACCGGTGACCTGGTGCTGTGGCGCGACTCCCCGCACCGCCTGGAATACCTCGGCCGCACCGACTTCCAGGTGAAGTTCCGCGGCCAGCGCATCGAGCTCGGCGAGATCGAAACCGCGCTGCTGGCCCAGCATTCGGTCAGCCAGGCCGTGGTGGTCGTGGCCACCGGCCCGACCGGTGATCAGCTCGTCGGCTATGCCGTCGCGGTGCCGGGCGCCGCGCCGGATCCGGTCGAGCTACGGTCGGCGCTGGCCGAGGCGCTACCGCCGTACATGGTGCCCGCCACGGTCATGCTGCTCCCGGAACTCCCGCTGAACACCTCCGGCAAGCTGGACCGCAAAGCGCTGCCCGCACCGGTTTTCGAGACCACCGCCTTCGCCGCGCCCGCCACCCCGATGGAAGCGGCCGTGGCCGAGGTGTTCGCCGAGATCCTCGGCGCCGAACGGATCGGTCGCGACGACGACTTCTTCGCCCTGGGCGGCAACTCGCTCAGTGCCACCCGCGTCGCCGCCCGCCTGGGCGCGGCCTTCAACACCCGCCTACCGGTCCGGACCCTGTTCGAAGCCTCCACCGTCGCCGCGCTGGCCGCCCGCATCGAGGTCGCCGACGACAGTGGCCGCCCGCCGCTGGTCGCGGGCCCGCGACCGGACCCGATCCCGCTCTCGCTGGCTCAGCAGCGGATGTGGTTCCTCAACCAGTTCGATCCCACCGCGGCCGCCTACAACCTGCCGGTGGCCGTGCAGCTGTCGGGCAACCTCGATATCGAGGCGTTGCGCGCGGCGGCGGCCGACATCGTGGTGCGCCACGAAACCCTGCGCACCGTCTACCCGCAGACCGCCGACGGGCCGACCCAGGTCATCCTGGCGCCGGCCGACGCCACCCCGGATCTGGGCCCGATCGTGCTGCCCGAAGCGGAGCTCTACGAACGCGTCTCCGAACTCGCCGCGACCGGCTTCGACGTGGCCGCCGAAGTGCCGGTGCGGATGTCGCTGTTCCAGCTCGCGGACCGCCCCGACGAATACGTCCTGCTCGTGGTCGTGCACCACATCGCCGCCGACGGCTGGTCCCTGGGCCCGCTGACCCGCGACGTGATGGTGGCCTACGCCGCCAGATCCCAAGGCTCCGAGCCGACTTGGGCGCCGCTGCCGGTGCAGTACGCCGACTACACGCTGTGGCAGCGCGGGCTGCTCGGCGCACCGGAGGACCCGGAGTCGACCGCTGCCGCGCAGCTCGGCTTCTGGCAGTCCGCGCTGGCCGAGCTGCCCGAGGAATCGACGCTGCCGCTGGACCGGCCGCGCCCGGCCACCCAGTCCTATCAGGGCGGCGCGGTGAGCTTCCGGGTCGACGCCCGGACCCACCACGGCCTGAAGGACCTGGCCCGCTCCGCCAACGCCACCGTGTTCATGGTGGTGCACACCGCGCTGGCGGTACTGCTGGCCCGCATGAACGGCCGCAACGACGTCGCCGTCGGCACCCCCGTCGCCGGTCGCGGCGCGGCCGAACTCGACGACGTGATCGGCATGTTCGTCAACACCGTGGTGCTGCGCAGCCACCTCGATCCCGCCGAGCCCTTCGCCGCGCTGCTGGCCCGGCAGCGCGAAGCCGATCTGGCCGCCTTCGCGCACGCGGACATCCCGTTCGAGCAGCTGGTCGACGTGCTCGCGCCGGTCCGCTCCACCGGCCGCACCCCGCTGTTCCAGGTGGCGCTGTCCTTCCTGAACCTGCCGGCCGGCGATTTCGAACTGCCCGGCCTCAGCATCCGCGGCCTGGACGCGCCCGTCGACATCGAGCGCTTCGACATGCAGCTGAACATCGCCGAGGGCGGTGCGGGCGGCGCCGAGGGCATGGCGGGCCAGCTCAGCTATGCCCGCGACCTGTTCGACGCGGCCACGATCCGCACCTTCGCCGAGCGGTTCGTCCGGCTGCTGCGCGAGATCGTCGCCGACCCCGCCACCGCGGTGGGTGATCTGCGGCTGCTCTCCGATCTCGAAGCCGACCGGCTCGCCCGGATGAGCGGTCCGGCCGTATCCGTGACCGGCACGCTGCCCGACATCCTCGCCGCGGCCGCCGCGCGCGAACCCGATCGGATCGCCGTGCTGTGCGGCGAGGAATCCCTGACCTACCGCGAATTGGACGCGCGCTCTTCGCGTCTGGCCCGTGAGCTGATCGCCCGCGAGGTCGGCCCGGGTGACCTGGTGGCGGTCGGTGTGCCGCGCTCGATCGAATCGGTGCTCGCGTTCTGGGCGGTGGCGAAGTCCGGTGCGGGCTTCGTGCCGGTGGATCCGAACTATCCGGCCGAGCGGATCGCGCACATGCTCGCCGATTCCGGTGCGACGCTGGGCCTCACGGTGAAGGCCGCGGCCGTCTCCCTGGTCCCGGCGGACGGGGCCGCCACCATCGAGTGGCTCGACCTCGACAGTATCGATGCCGAGGAGCGCAGTGCCGCACCGGTTTCCGATCCGGAGCGGGTGCGCCCGCTGCGCGCGTCGAACGTGGCCTACCTGGTCTACACCTCCGGCTCGACCGGCGTGCCCAAGGGCGTCGCCGTCACGCACGCCGGGCTCGCGGGCTACAGCGCCGAACAGTGCGAACGGTTCACCCTCACTCCGGAATCGCGGACCCTGCACGCCGCGACCCCGAGCTTCGACGGCGCGGTCCTGGAGCTGCTGCTCGCCACCGGCGCCGCCAGCACCATGGTCGTCGTCCCGACCGACGTCTACGGCGGCGCCGATCTGGCCGAACTGCTGCGCGCCCAGCGGGTTACCCACATGTTCATCACCGTGGCGGCACTCGCCTCGATCGACCCCACCGGGCTGACCGATCTGCGGGCGGTGTTCACCGGCGGCGAGAGCTGGTCGCCGGATCTGGTGCGGCGCTGGGCCATCGACGGCCGCCAGTTCCACAATGCCTACGGCCCCACCGAGACCACGATCATCGTGAACTTCAGCGAGCCGCTGGAGCCGGGGACCGACCTGACCATCGGCGCCCCCATCCGCGGCATCACCGAGTGGGTGCTCGACGAGCGCCTGCACCCAGTGCCCGCCGGCGTCGTCGGTGAGCTCTACATCGCCGGTGACCAGCTGGCCAACGGCTACCACCGGCGCCCGGGCCTGACCGCGAGCCGGTTCGTCGCCACCCCGTGGCTGCCCGGCGTGCGGATGTATCGCACCGGCGACGTGGTCCGCTGGACCGCGGGCGGCGAGATCGAGTTCGTGGGCCGCAACGACTTCCAGGTCAAGGTGCGCGGCTTCCGCATCGAACTCGGCGAGATCGACGCCGTGCTCGCCGAGCACGAGAGCGTGGACTTCGCGGTCACCGTCGGCCGCAAGTCGGCCGGCGGCACGATCATGCTGGTGTCCTATGTGCACGCCGCGCCCGGGCAGACCGTCGAGGTCGCCGCGCTCACCGGCTACGCCCAGCAGCGGATGCCCGCGCACATGGTGCCCTCCTCGATCATGGTGCTCGACGAGATCCCGCTCACCCCGGTCGGCAAGCTCGATCGGAAGGCGCTGCCGGAGCCGGTCTTCGAGACCTCGCTGTACCGGGCACCGGTCAGCACCCAGCAGCAGGCCGTCGCCGAGGTGTACGCCGAGGTGCTCGGGCTGGAGCAGGTCGGCGTGGACGACGACTTCTTCGCGCTCGGCGGCAACTCGCTCAGCGCCACCCGGGTGACCGCCCGGCTGGCAGCGGCCCTGGACACCCAGGTGCCGGTGCGCCTGCTGTTCGAGGCGCCGACGGTCGAGGCGCTGGCCGCCCGGCTGGCGACCTCGGCGGACACCACCGGCGCGCGCCCCGCCCTGGTGGCCGGGCCGCGTCCGGAACGGATTCCGCTGTCGCTGGCGCAGCAGCGGATGTGGTTCCTCAACCAGTTCGACACCGCGTCCGCGGCCTACAACATCCCGGTCGCCGTCCGGCTCACCGGCGCGCTCGACCTGGACGCGCTGAAAATGGCGCTGGCCGATGTGATCACCCGGCACGAGATCCTGCGGACCTTCTACCCGCAAACCGGTGTCGGCTCGGGAGATTCGGGCCCGGCCGGTCCGATCCAGGCGATTCAGCCCGCCGCGGCGGCGGTGCCGGCGCTGGCGCCGGTCGACGTGCCCGCCGCCGAACTGATCGACCGCGTCACCGCGCTGGTCGACACCGGCTTCGATGTCGCCATCGAGGTGCCGCTGCGGGTCGCGCTGCTGCGCGTGGACGGTGATGCCGAAGACCACGTGATCGTGTTCGTGGTGCACCACATCGCGGGTGACGGCTGGTCGATGGGCCCGCTGACCCGCGATTTCATGGGCGCCTATGCCGCCCGCGCGCACGGCTCGGCGCCCGGCTGGGCTCCGCTGCCGGTGCAGTACGCCGACTTCAGCGTCTGGCAGCGCACCGTGCTCGGCGCCGAGGACGACTCGGAATCGCTGGCCACCAAGCAGATCGAGTTCTGGCAGCGCGAATTGTCCGGGCTGCCCGAGGAATCCACGGTGGCGGGCGACCGCCCGCGCCCCGGCACACCCAGTTTCCACGGTGGCGCCGTCGATTTCGTGATCGCCGCCGAGGTGCGCGACGCGCTCGCCGAGCTGGCCCGCGCCCAGAACGCCACGCTGTTCATGGTGGTGCACGCCGCGCTGGCCGTGCTGCTGTCCCGGCTCTCCAACGCCGACGACGTCGCGATCGGCACGCCGGTCGCGGGTCGTGGCGACGCCGCGATCGACGACCTGATCGGCATGTTCGTCAACACCGTCGTGCTGCGCAGCACCCTGGAACCGGGGGAGTCCTTCGCCGAACTGCTGGCCCGGCAGCGGGAGAAGGACCTGGCCGCGTTCGCGCACGCCGACATCCCGTTCGAGCGGCTGGTGGACGTGCTCGACCCGGAGCGCTCCACCGCGCGCACCCCGCTGTTCCAGGTGATGCTGGCCTTCCAGAATCTGCCCGGCGGCTCCTTCGAGCTGCCCGGATTGACCGCGGGCACCGTCGATTTCGACCCCGAGGTGGAGAAGTTCGACCTCTCGATGACCGTGCACGAGAGCCCCGAGGGGCTGGGCTGCCGGCTGTCCTACGCCACCGATCTGTTCGACGCGGCGACCGCGGCGGCGATCGCGCAGCGCTGGCAGCGGGTGCTCGCGGCCATCGCCGCCGATCCGTCGATCGCGGTGGGCGCCATCGAGGTGCTCGACGCCGCCGAGCGCGCGGACCTGATCGCGCGCACCGGACTCCCCGCGGTCCCCGCGCGCACCCTGCCGGAGCTGCTGGCCGAGGCCGCGGCGATCAATCCGTTCGCCCCGGCGGTGGTCTCGGGCAACACCACGCTGGCCTACGGCGAGCTGGATGAGCGCTCGAACCGCCTGGCCCGCTTGCTCATCCGGGCGGGCATCGGCGCCGAGGATCTGGTCGCGGTCGCCATCCCGCGCTCGGCGGAATCGGTGTTCGCCGCGTGGGCGGTGTCCAAGACCGGCGCCGCGTTCGTGCCGGTGGACCCGACCTATCCGGCCGACCGCATCGCGCACATGGTCACCGATTCCGGCTCGGCCCTGGGCATTACGGTCGCCTCGGTGCGGGACGACCTGCCCGACACGGTGCGGTGGCTGGTGCTCGAGGATCTCGAGACCGAGCATCTGGACCGCGCCCCGATCACCGACGCCGACCGGGTCCGCCCGCTGCGCCCGGCGCATCCGGCCTACGTCATCTACACCTCCGGCTCCACCGGCGTGCCCAAGGGCGTGCTGGTCACCCACGCCGGCCTGGCCAATTTCAGCGTCGAGCAGCTGGAGCGCTACCACCTCGACTCCGATTCGCGGGCACTGCATTTCGCGTCCCCGAGCTTCGACGCCTCGATCCTGGAATTCCTGCTGGCCATCGTCCGCGGTGGCACGCTGGTGATCGCCCCGCCGCGCATGTACGGCGGCGAGGAGCTCTACGAGCTGATCCGCAAGGAATGCGTCACGCACGCGTTCATCACGCCGTCGGCGCTGGCCACCTTCGATCCGGCGGGCCTGGACAGCTTCCGCGCCGTGGTCGCCGGCGGCGAGGCCTGCCCGCCCGAACTGGTCGCGAAATGGGCGGCGGCACTGCCGGATTGCGCGTTCCACAACGGTTACGGTCCGACCGAGACCACCATCATGACCAACATCAGCGACCCGCTGACGCCCGGAGCCACCGTCACCATCGGCGGCCCGATCCGCGGCATGCAGTCGCTGATCCTGGACGGCGGGCTGCGGCCGGTGCCGGCGGGCGTCGCGGGTGAGCTGTATCTGTCGGGTATTCAGCTGGCGCGTGGCTACCACGCCCGGCCGGGCCTGACCGCCGAGCGTTTCGTGGCGAACCCGTATGTCGCGGGCGAGCGCATGTACCGCACCGGTGACGTGGTGCGCTGGACCGCGACAGGCGAGGTCGAATACGTCGGCCGCTCCGATTTCCAGGTGAAGATCCGCGGCTTCCGTATCGAACTCGGCGAGATCGACGCGGCCCTGGCCTCCTTCGACACCGTCGACTTCGCGGTCACCGTCGGGCACAAGAACGCCGCCGGGGCCGCCTCGCTGGTGTCCTATGTCGTTGCCACGCCGGGGCGTTCGATCGACACCGCCGCGCTGACCGCGCACGTCGAGGAGCGGCTGCCCGCCTACATGGTGCCGTCCTCGATCATGGTGCTCGCCGCGGTCCCGCTGACCCCGGTCGGCAAGCTGGACCGTAAGGCGTTGCCGGAACCCGTCTTCGCGACCACGGTGTCGCGGGAACCGATCGGCGATATCGAGGCCCGCCTCGCCGCGCTGTTCGCCCAGGTGCTCGGCTTGGAGCAGGTGGGCGTGGACGACTCGTTCTTCGCTGTCGGCGGCGACTCGATCCTGTCCATCCAGCTGGTCTCGCGCGCCAAGGCCGCGGGCATCGTGTTCAGCCCGCGCGATGTGTTCGAACAGCGCACCGTCGCCGGCCTGGCGCAGGTCGCCTCGCAGGCGGCCGAAGCGGTAGTGCTGGAAGAACTTCCGGGCGGCGGCATCGGCGAGGTGCCGCTCACCCCGGTGCTCGCCGAGTACCTGCGGCACGGCGCGTTCGACCGGTTCTTCCAGTCCATGATGCTCGGCCTGCCCGAGGACATCGACGAGGCCGGGCTGGTGGCGACCATCGCGGCCGTCATCGATCATCACGACGTGCTGCGCTCCCGGGTGCGGCATGTGAACGGGCAGTGGACCTTCGAGACCCTGCCGGTCGGCGCGCTGCAGATGGCCGACCTGATCACCCGCACCGATGTCCCCGCCGACGTGAGCGACGAGGATCTGCAGTGGATCGCCCGCGAGGCGATGGAAGCCACGGTGTCGGAACTGGATCCGGGTGCGGCCAAGATGCTGGCGTTCACCTGGCTGCACCGGCCGGACGCGCGGGATCTGCTCGTGGTCGCCGCGCACCACTACGCGATCGACGGCGTCTCCTGGCGCATCGTCATCCCCGACCTGGCCGTGGCCTGGTCGCAGCGGCTGGCCGGCGAACCGGTCTCTCTGCCCGCCAACGGCACCTCGTTCCGGCGCTGGGCGCACGGGCTGGCCGATCTCGCGGCCGGCCGCCGCACCGAGCTGGATTTCTGGAAATCCGTGCTGGCCACCCCGGATCCGCTGCTCGGCAGCCGCGCGCTCGATCCGGCCGTCGATACTCAAGCCACCGTGCAGCGGGTACAGATCCAGGTACCCACCGCGATCGCCGAGACCGTGCTCACCAAGGTGCCCGCGCTCTACCGCGGCGGCGTCAACGACGGCCTGCTGACCGCGCTCGCCTTGGCGGCCTACACCTGGCGGGCCCGCCGCGGCGTCCGCGCACCGGCCACCCTGGTGAAACTCGAAGGCCACGGCCGCGAGGAGGAGGTGCTGCCCGGCAGCGACCTGACCCGCACCATCGGCTGGTTCACCAACGTCTACCCGGTGGCCCTGGACCTGGGCCAGGTCGACATCGATGCCGCCTTCGACGGCGGCGAGGCCACCGGCGACGCGATCAAGGCGATCAAGGAACAGCTGCTCGCGGTGCCGGACAAGGGCCTGGGCTACGGCCTGCTCAAGCACCTGGACCCCGAGACCGCCGGGGTGCTCCCGGACCACCTGGGCCAGATCAGCTTCAACTACCTCGGCCGGGTCTCCGCGGGCGGTGTGCCCGAGGGGCTCACCGCGCTCGGCTGGATGCCGACCGGTGAAGCGGGACAGCACAATCCGGACCAGGACGAGGCCATGCCCGCGGGCGCGGTGGTCGACATCAACGCCATCGTCAACGACGGCGAGGACGGCCCCCGGATGGACGTCACCTTCCTCTACGCCGCCGAGGTCATCGGCGAGGCGCAGGTGCGCGAACTGGCGCAGGACTGGCTGTCCGCGCTGGAAGCGCTGGCCTGGCACGCCGAGCACCCGGCCTCCGGCGGCCTGACCCCGTCGGATGTGCCGCTGGTGCACGTCACCCAGTCCGAGATCGACACCTGGCAGCGCGCCTACCCGAGCCTGTCCGACGTGCTGCCGCTCTCGCCGCTGCAAGCGGGGCTGCTGTTCCTCACCGAACTCAGCGCCGCCGCGGACGGGCAGCAGGGTGACGACTACATCGTCCAGTTCACCCTGGAGCTGACCGGCAGCATCTACATCGACCGCATGCAGCGCGCCGCGCAGGGCGTGGTGGACCGGCACGCCAACCTGCGCACCGCGTTCGTCAGCACCGCCGACGGCACCTCGGTGCAGCTGGTGCTCGACCAGGTCGAGGTGCCGTGGCAGGCCATCGACGGCGTCCCCGACGACCAGCTGGCCGACGTGCTCGCCGCCGAACAGCAGCGCCGCTTCGATCCGGCGACCGCGCCCATGGTGCGTTTCGCCATGCACCGCACACTGTCCGGCCGCAGCTTCCTGACGCTGACCACGCACCACATCCTGGTCGACGGCTGGTCCATGCCGCTGCTGATGAAGGACCTGCTCACCCTCTACGCCACCCGCGGCGACGCCACCGTGCTGCCGCGCGTGCGGCCCTACCGCGACTACCTGGCCTGGCTCGCGCGCCAGGATCCCGCGGCCTCGCTGCGGGCCTGGACCGAGGCGCTGGCCGGGCTCGAACCGACGCCGCTCGCGCCCGCGCTGCCCACACCGCCGGTGCCGGGCGAGGGCGTCGGCTCGACGAAGTTCCAGCTGACACCGGAGGAGACCACGGCGCTGTCCGCGTTCGCGACCTCCTCGGGCGTCACCGTCAACACGGTCGTGCAGGCCGCCTGGGCGCTGGTCATCGCCGGCTGCACCGACCGGGACGAAGCCGTGTTCGGCGCGGCCGTCTCCGGTCGGCCGCCGCAGCTGGACGGCGTCGACGAGATGGTCGGGTTGTTCGTCAACACGCTGCCGGTGCGGGTGCGCTTCGACCCGCGCTGGACGGCGCGAGAACTGGTGAGCCGCTTGCAATCCGAGCAGGCCGCGCTGCTGGATCACCACTATGTCGGCCTGGCCGACATCCAGCGCCGGCTCGGGACGGACAACCTGTTCGACTCGCTGATGGCCTTCGAGTCCTACCCGGTCGACACCGAGGGGCTGGCCCAGGCCAGCAACAGCATCGACGGCATGGCCGTCGCCGACCTGAAAGCGGTGAACTACACGCACTATCCGCTGACCGTGCTGATCAACCTCGACGCGCAGCTGCACGTCGAGGTGCTGCACCAGCGGTCGATGCTGAACACCGCCGTCGCCAACGCGGTCGCCGAGCGGCTGCGGATGCTGATCACCGGCTTCGTCTCCGCGCCCGGTCGCACGCTGGCCGAGACCAGCCTGCTGCTCACGGCGGAGAGCCGAATCCTGGGTTCGCTCAACGACACCGAAGCTCCGGAGCTGGCCGCCGACGCGACCCTGGTGTCGCTGTTCCACGAGCAGTGCGCCCGCACACCGCACGCACCGGCACTCACCTTCGGCGCCGAGACCCTGACCTACGCCGAGCTGCGCTACCGCGCGCGCAGCCTGGCCGGAGCACTGGTGCAGCACGGCGCCGGCCCGGAAACCCTGGTCGCGGTGGCCATGCGCCGCTCCATCGACCTGGTGGTGGCGATCTACGCGGTGCTCGAGGCCGGCGCGGGCTACGTCCCGGTCGACCCCGACCATCCGGTGGAACGCAACGACCACGTGCTCTCGGGCGCGCGGCCGCGGTTCGTGCTGACCACCGCCGCGGACGGCTTCGAAACCGACACCGGCATCGAAGTTCTCGACATCGCTTCGCTCCAGCCGATCCCGGCCGACCTGCCCGAGCCGAGCCCGGACAACCTGGCCTACGTCATCTACACCTCGGGCTCCACCGGACGCCCCAAGGGCGTGATGATCACCCACCGCCAGATGGTGAACCAATTCCGCTGGGCCCAAACGGTGTACCCACACGACACCAACGACGTGGTGCTGCACAAGACGCCGATCACCTTCGACATCTCCACGTGGGAGTTGTTCTGGCCCTTGCAGACCGGCGCGCGCCTGGTCGTCGCGGCGCCGGACGGGCATCGCGATCCGCGCTACCTGGCCGAGATCATGGCGGCCGAGCAGGTCAGCACGGTGCACTTCGTGCCGTCCATGCTCGACGCGTTCCTGGACCTCGGCGCGGAACTCCCGGCCACCCCGGCTCGGGTGTTCGCGGCCGGTGAGGCGCTGAGCGGTTCGACCGTCGCCCGGTTCGGCGCGACACTGCCCGGCGCCCTGCACAACTGGTACGGCCCGGCCGAAGCGACCGTGGTCACCGCCTACTGGACCCGGGCCTCCGACGGCGGCGCCGCGGTCCCGATCGGCACACCCGTGGCCAACACCCGGGTGTACGTGCTGGACCGGCAGCTGCGTCAGGTCCCGGTCGGCGCGCCCGGCGAATTGTATGTAGCCGGTGTGCAATTGGCGCGCGGCTACCTCGGCGCGCCCGCGCTGACGGCGGAACGCTTCGTCGCCAGTCCGCACGGGACGGGGGAGCGGCTCTACCGCACCGGTGACATCGTCCGCCTGACCCGCGGCGGCCTGGAGTACCTGGGCCGCGCCGACTTCCAGGTCAAGCTGCGCGGCCAGCGCATCGAGCTCGGCGAGATCGAAGCCGTGCTGCTGCAGCACGATTCGGTCGGGCACGCCGCCGTGGCCGTGGTCAAGGATCCGGATCGGCTGGTCGCCTACGTCGTCGCGGCGGCCGGGCACACGCTCAGCGAGACCGGCCTGATCGAGCACGCCCGCCGCGGCCTGCCGGCCTACATGGTCCCGTCGGTGGTGGTCACCCTGGATCGGCTGCCGCTCAATGCCAGCGGCAAACTCGACCGCAAGGCGCTGCCGGTCCCGGAATTCACCGCACGGGCTTTCCGCGAACCGGTCACCGCCGTGCAGCGCGCCGTCGCCGGGGTCTTCGAGGAGGTGCTCGATATCGAGCGGGTCGGTCTCGACGACGACTTCTTCGCCCTCGGCGGCACCAGCCTGGTGGCCAGCCAGGCGGTGCACCTGCTGCGCGCGCGTACCGGCGTGGAACTGCGGGTGCAGGGCTTCTTCCTCGGCTCCACCGTGCAGGCCCTGGCCGCGCGGATCGCCGAGGCCCAGGACGGCGGCCTGGACTACGACGCCGAATCCGACGCGGCCCTGGGCCTGCTGCTCCCGATCCGCAACCGCGGCACCGAGGATCCGCTGTTCTGCATCCATCCGATGTACGGCCTGGCCTGGTGCTACACCGGCCTGACCCAGTACGTCGACGAGCAGCGCCCGATCATCGGCATCCAGGCCGCGGCCCTGTCCGAGGACGGGCCGCCGCCGGAATCGCTGTACGCGATGGCCGAGCGCTACACCGCCGAGATCCTGGCGGCACAGCCGAGCGGCGCGATCCGCCTGCTCGGCTGGTCGCTCGGCGGCGTGCTCGCGCACGAGATCGCGGTGCGGGTGCGCGGCGCGGGTCGCGAGGTGGCGCTGCTGGCCCTGCTGGACAGCGACCACAGTTTCGACCTGACCACCTGGCGCACCAGCACCGCGGAGATGCTCGCCGAACTCGGCATCACCGGCCTGGACATCGATCAGCTCGATGTGCTGTCCGCGGCCGACTTCGAGAAGCTGCACGAGCAGATCCCGGCCGACATGCTCGGCCTGACCCAGGACCGGCTGCGGCGGGTCTACACCAGCGCCATGCGCTCGGTGGGTCTGACCGAGGATTACGAGCCGGGCGTGTTCGACGGCACGATCGAGTACTTCCGCGCCGCCGCCGACGACCGCCGCACCCACGACGTGATCGCGGCCTGGCGGCCCTATGCCGCCGCGGTGGTCGACCACCCGATTCCGACTCGGCACGAATTCATGACTCAGCCCGAGGCATTGAGCGATATCGGGCCGGTTCTGGATAAACTGCTGCGCGGAGCCGAGGGCGTGGCAGTGACCTCTGTTGTCCCGAACCCCTAGGCCCGTATGGTTGCCGCGTTGCTCTGACTTGTGCACATTTCCAATCAGAAGAAAAGTAGGTGCAAAGTGATTCGTCGACAGAACCGGCGCCGTGGCTCCCGAGCCGCGGCGATGATCGCGGCATCCGCAGTACTGGCGGGTGTCATGACCGGGCTCGGCGCGTCACCGGCATCGGCGGTAGACCCGGTGATCGATAACAAGGCGCTGCTGGCCAACCCGGTCGCGCCGGACGGTTCGAAGATCACCAAGGCCGAGATCAAGGACGGGCGCAATATCCGGCTGCACGTCTACTCGGCGGCCATGGATAAGACCATCCCGGTCGACGTGCTGCGCCCGGCCGACGCCTCGGTGCCGCGCCCGGTGCTGTACCTGCTCAACGGCGCCGGCGGCGGCGAGGACCAGGCCTCCTGGAACGCCAAGACCGACGCGCTGACCTTCCTGAGCGACAAGGACGTCAACGTCGTGCAGCCCATCGGCGGCAAGTGGAGCTACTACACCGACTGGATCAAGGACGATCCGACGCTGGGCCGCAACAAGTGGACGACGTTCTTCACCGAGGAACTGCCCCCGCTGGTCGACGGCGCGCTGGGCACCAACGGCGTGAACGCGATCTCGGGCCTGTCCACCTCCGGCACCACCGTGCTCGCGCTGCCGATCGCCAAGCCCGGCCTGTACAAGGCGGCCGCCGCCTACAGCGGGTGCGCGCAGACCTCCGATCCGGTCGGCTCGGAGTTCGTCAAGCTCACCGTCGAGACCTGGGGCGGCGGCAACACCGACAACATGTGGGGCCCACAGGGTTCGGCCGAGTGGGTGAAGAACGATCCCTACGTGAACGCCGAGGGGCTGCGCGGCGTGGATCTCTACATCTCCACCGGCACCGGCCTGCCCGGCCAGTACGACACCCTGAACGGGGAGTACGCCCTGCCGGGCGCCTACGGCCTGGCCAACCAGCTGCTGATCGGCGGCGTCATCGAGGCGGGCACCAACTTCTGCACGCACAACCTGCAGAACAAGCTGAACGAGCTGGGCATCCCGGCGACCTTCAACTTCCGCCCGACCGGCACCCACTCGTGGGGCTACTGGAACGACGATCTGCATCAGTCGTGGCCGGTGCTGGCCCGCGGTCTCGGCCTCTGAATCTGTTCGACTCCGCCCTGGTCACCCCTCGTGACCAGGGCGGTTTGCTTTTTCCGGGGTAAGCTAAACACAAAGTTCGGTAACCCGTAAAATTCTGTTCCGTGAGTACAACCCTCGGGGCGCCGGAATCGTCCGCGCGGCGTGCGCGCTCCTTCTTCGCGCTGCTCGGTCCGGCGTTCGTGGCCGCCATCGCCTACGTCGACCCGGGCAACGTCGCGTCCAACATCAGCGCGGGCGCCGAATTCGGGTACCTGCTGGTGTGGGTCATCGTGATGGCGAATGTGATGGCCGGGCTGGTGCAGTTCCTGTCCGCGAAACTCGGGTTGGTCACCGGCATGTCGCTGCCGGAAGCGGTTCGCGAGAAGTCCGGCCGGCGGCTGCGCCTGGCCTACTGGGGGCAGGCCGAAACCGTCGCGATGGCGACGGACCTGGCCGAGGTGGTCGGCGGCGCGATCGCTTTGAAGCTGCTGTTCGGGCTGCCGCTGGTGGTGGGCGGTCTGATCACCGGCGTGGTGTCGATGGGACTGCTGCTGGTGCAGGACCGGCGCGGCCAGCGCCCCTTCGAGCGGGTCATCACCGGGATGCTCGCGATCATCGCGATCGGCTTCCTGGCGAGCGTGGTGATCGCCCCGCCGTCGGCGAGCGAGACCATCGGCGGCCTGGTGCCCAAGTTCGACGGCGCCGAGAGCGTGCTGCTCGCGGCCGCCATGATCGGCGCGACCGTCATGCCGCACGCGGTCTACCTGCACTCGGGTCTGGCGCGGGACCGGCACGGCAGCCCTGAACGCGGCCCGCTACGGGTGCGGCTGCTCAACGCGACCAAAGTCGATGTCGGGCTGGCGATGGTGCTCGCGGGCACGGTCAACCTGTCCATGCTGCTGATGGCCGCGAACACGCTGCGCGGCCGGGAGAACGTGGACACGCTCGAAGGCGCGCACGCGGCCGTCGAGGATGTGCTCGGCCCGGTCGCCGGACTGCTGCTCGCGATCGGCCTGCTCGCGTCCGGGCTCGCCTCCACCTCGGTCGGCGCCTACGCGGGCGCCATGATCATGGAGGGCCTGATCCAGCGCCGGATTCCGCTGCTGCTGCGCCGCCTGATCACGTTGATCCCGGCCATCGTGATCCTGGCCGCGGGCATCGATCCCACCCGGGCGCTGATCATCTCGCAGGTGGTGCTGTCCTTCGGTATCCCGTTCGCGCTGATCCCGCTGGTGCGGCTCACCAGCGACCGCGTGCTGATGGGCGCCGATGTCAACCATCGGGTCACCACCGCGCTGGCCTGGCTGGTGGCGCTGATCATCAGCGCGCTCAACGTCGTACTGATCTACCTCACGGTCACCGGCGCCTAGACCCAGTTCTCGATCCAGTACTTCCAGATCCGCGCCGCGTAGGCATCCAGCGGCGGCACCTTGATGTCGGTGCCCGCCAAGGCCTCGGTGGTGTTGCGGCAGTCGAAGCGGCAGCTGAACTCGCTGTGCTCGAGCACCTCCAGCGGCACGCCGACCCGGGGGAGCAGCCAGTTCGCGCCGGGCACCCGCAGCGTCAGCGCCAGCGTCGGTTTGGGCATCACCTCGACCAGGTGCGGTGCCCCGGCCTCGTCGGCGAACAGGTTCAGCGCCTCCGTGGCGCCGAACCGGCGCGGGTCGACCAAATGGTAGGTCTCCGAATTCGGGCCGGGTCGATGCGCGATGTGGTCGAGGGCGCGGGCCACGAAATCGACCGGAACCATATTGGTTTCGCCGAGCTTGGGCGCGAGCACCGGCAGCAGCCGCGGCAGTTGCGCGGCCATCCGCAGCAGCCGGAAGAAGTGGTACGGCCCGTGGATCCGGTGGATCTCGCCGGTCTCGGAGTGCCCGATCACGATGGAGGGCCGGTAGATCCGCCATGGCAGCGGGGACTCCCGCACGATCCGCTCGGCGTCGAACTTGGCCTGCTGCGCCGGCGTGTGCCGCGCCTCGTCGGTCTCGAACATGTCCTCGGTGAACACGCCCTCGGACCGGCCCGCCACCTCGACCGTCGAGACGTGATGCAGCAGGGCGGCCTGGAGGTCGATGGCGGTGTCGACCACGTTGCGGGTGCCGGCGCCGCGCCCGAGCGTGTCGTAGCCGACCGCCAGGTGCACGACGTGCTCGATCCGCCCGCGCTGCTCGGCCAGCCAGTCCGGATGGATCCCGAGTAGCGGCGCGCCGAGGTCGCCGTGCACGGGCCGGACGCGGTCGCCCGCGTTCCAGTCGCTCGCGCACTCGGCGAACCGGTCGGCGGCGTCGATCCCGGGCCGCACCAGGACGTGAATGTCGCCCTGGCGCTCGAGCAGCTCAGGGATGAGAAATCGACCGATGAACCCAGTTGCTCCAGTAACCAGGTAAGTCATAGCCAGTCAACATAGTCCGCTCGACCGGGGCCTACCCAGCGGCCCCGGTCGGGCGCTCAGTCCTGGAAGACCGGCTTGCGCTTGGTCAGCATCGCGGTCGCGCCCTCGAAGAAGTCGGGGGACTGCAAAAGCTCACTCTGCCCGGCCTTCTCGGCCGCCAGCGCGCCGTCCAGGGCGCTCAGGGTGGCGTTGTTCAACGCCTGCTTGGTGAGTTCGAGCGCGCGGCGGGGGCCGGCGGCCAGCTTCGCCGCCGCGGCCTCCACCTTCGCGTCCAACTCGTCGTCGGCGAGCACGGCGGTGAACAGGCCCGCCCGCTCGGCGGCCGGCGCGGGCAGCCGCTCGCCCAGCAGCGCCATCTCCGCGGCCAGCGGGCGACCGGCGGCGGCCGCGATCATGGCGGCCGCGCCGCCGTCGGGCATCAGGCCGATATTGATGAAGGCGAGCAGCAGGTAGGAGTCCTCGCTCGCGTAGACCAGGTCCGCCGCCAGCGCGATACCGACGCCGACGCCCGCGGCCGCGCCCTTGACCCGCGCGATCACCGGGACCGGGGCGTCCACGATCGCCTTGACCAGGCGGTTCGCCGCGTCCATGACCATGTCGGAGGTGATGCCGCGGGCGGCCTCCTCCGGTCCGGTGGACAGGTCGGCGCCGGTGCAGAAGTCGCTGCCCTCGCCGGTCAGCACGATCACCCGCACCGAGCGGTCCGCGGCGGCGGCCACGAAGGCCTCGCCCAGGGCGAGCATGGTGTCGTAGTCGACGGCGTTCTTGCGCTTGGGCTTGGTCAGGGTGACGCGCAGGATCTTGCCGTCGCGAACCGCAGAGAAACCCGCCGGTCGGTCGGAATCGGGATTACCCATTGTGTGCTCCTGGTCTGGCATTCGGCGGGCGTAGCGCCATGAATAATGGTTAACTTTGCGAATTGTGGTTAACTTAGGTGGACTGGTCCGGCGCTGTCAACAGGCGGTGCCGAGGGAGAACGGGAGAGGTGCATGGTCGCGGATCGCAGCGAGGTGGACCTCGCGCCTGCCGCCCCGGTTCGCCGTCGTCCCAAGGACCGAAAGGTACAGATCATCCGGGCCGCCGCGCGGGCTTTCAGCGAACGCGGCTACTACCCGGTGGGCGTCGACGAGATCGCCGCGGAGGTCGGTATCTCCGGCCCCGCGCTGTACCGGCACTTCACCAACAAGTACGCGCTCCTGGTCGCCGCCGCGGAGGAAGGCGCCAAGCACCTGCTGACCGTGGCCGTCGCCGCCGACGACCCCCAGCTTCCGCCCGGCGAACGCCTGGACGCGCTGATCCGCGCGATCGGCGAGCACACCATCGAGATCCGCCGCGAGGCCGGGCTCTACCGGTGGGAGCGCCGCTACCTCGAACGCGTCGACCGGATTCGCATCCGCAAGATCTACGAGGACCTCAACGCCACCCTGGCCGCGCCGATCGCGCTGCTGCGCCCGCAGGACCCACCGGCCGATGTCGCGATGCGCGCCGCCGCCGTGCTCAGCGCGATCGCCAGCATCTCCGCGCACCGCACCGCGTTGTCCGGGGCCCGGATGCTGCCGCTGCTGCACGACATGGCGCGGTCCGTGCTGCGCGTCGAATTACCGAGCGCCCCGCCCGACCCCGACCCCGGGCCCGCCGTGCGCGGCCTGCCGGTCACCTCCAAGCGCGAACAACTGCTGACCGAGGCGATCCGGATCTTCGGCCGCCAGGGCTATCACGAGGCCAGCATCGAGGAGATCGGCGCCGCCGTCGGGATCAACGCCTCCAGCGTGTACCGGTACTTCACCAGCAAGGCCGACCTGCTGGCCGCCGCGTTCTACCGCACCGGTGACCGCGTCGCGATGGCGATCACCGAGGCGCTCGCCGAGGCCACCAGCCGACCGGACGCGGTGCGCCGCATTGCCGAACGCCAGGCCAAGCTGACCTTCGCGATGCCGGAGATCATGCCGGTCTACTACGCCGAGTTCTCGAATCTGCCGCCGGCCGAGCAGCACAAGCTGCGCGCCATCCAGCGGCAGAACGTGCTGGAGTGGGCCAACCTGCTCGACGGCGATCCGGTCGAGGCCCGGTTCCGGGTGCACGCCGCGATCGGCCAGGTGATCGACGTCGGACGGCTCGTTCGCTTCGATTCCCGGCCCGAACAGCTGGCCCGCGTCAGCAGACTGATGGCGGCCGTGCTGCTCTCAGACGGCGTGCTCGACCGCCCACTCGAGGACGTCGGCGGCCGCTAGCCCCAGCACGTCCATATGCGCGCCACCGGTGTACGTCCGGTGCACCACCTCCGCTCCGTTCCCGGCCAGCTGCGCGCACGAGCGCGCGGCACTGGCCGGCGGCGACACCGGATCGGCTTCGATCGTGCACACCAGGAACGACTTGGTCGGCGTCGGCGGAAGACTCCGGCACCGGGTCAGCGCCGCGGTGACCGGCGTCCGGGCCGCAACTCGGTGCACACCCAGATCGCCGACGGTGTACGGCGCCAAGAGCTCCCGCATCTGCCGGACCGACAGGGACGTGATCGCCGACAGGCACTCGGCTCCGGTGCGAGTGAGGAAATCCTCGGGGCGAAAGCTCGCATCGGTGCCGCGCATGCCCGCCAGCAGCACCAGGATCAGCGCGTCGGCCGGCCGGTCGGCGTCGGCGGTGACCTCGGTGAAATAGGGGAGATAATCCGGCGGCGCCAGCGCCACCGCGCCCTTGTAGTTCAGTTCGAAGCCCGGGTGCGCGGCGTGCAGCGCGGCCCGGCCGCCCTGGCAGAAGCCACCGGCCAGCACGGTCTTCTCGATCCGCTCGTCGAGTTCGCGCGCGGCCGGGCAGATGCCCATGAGGTCGGCGGCGATTTGGTGGGTGCCCGGGAACGGACTGAGGCCGCAGCCGTCCAGGCCCTTGAAGTCGGCGGCCGCCACCGCGAAACCCCGTGCCAGCCAACCGGACAGGTGCTCGCGCTCGACCCGGGGCAGGCCGCACACCGACGGCGCGCTGTGGCGATCGAGCCCGACGAAGCAGTGCGCCCAGGTCAGCAGCGGCATACTGGCCGGCTCGCCGGCCGGCAGAAACACCGACCCGGAGCTGACCCGCCCGCTATCGCGATAGCGAATCCGATAGCCGCCGCCCGCGCCGGCCGGCCACAACTCGGGCGGCAGCGGGCAGACTTCGGCCAGGTGTGTCCACGTGGTCACCGCGGCTCACTCCGCCCGGCCGAACAGCCAGTAGCCGGGTGCCCCTTCGTCGTCGCCGGTCAGGAAGTGCACGACGCTCGCGGCCAGCTCGTCCACCACGAGGTAGCCGTCGCCGTCGGTATCGGTCAGCCCGAAGATGACATCGGACTCGGCCTCGGCGATGCCGAGCCCGTGCGTCACCGCGCGGAACTGCGCGCGCGAGATCTGGTCGCCGGTACCGTCGATCAACCCCAGGACGGCCGTCACGAGTTCGCGCGCGGCGTCGGTGATCTCGGCCGGCACCGGGCCGGCATCGGTGGCGAGGAACTCGGTCAGGTCGACGTGGCCGTCGCCGTCGCGGTCGTAGTGCTGGATCAGGTGCCGGGCCAGCTGCTCGTAGCCCTCGCGCACCCGGATCGCGATCGGGTCGCCCAGCGGGTGCCCGAAGCTCTGCACCAGCCGCAGCGCGTGGGCGCGGAAGTCGTCCGGGCCGATCCGGCCGTCGCCGGTGGCGTCGAGGATCCGGAAGCGGATGTCGCGGTCGTCGACCCGCTGCTCGGCGGCGTCGACGGCGGGCGCTCGGCTGACCAGGCCGACAGCCCAGCGGGTGGCATGATGGCCCGCCGGTTCCAGCAGCGCCACGTGATCCAGGGTCTCGAAGTCGTGGAAGCGGACGTCGGTGCCGCACTCGGCCAGTTCCTTGGCGAACTCGCTGCCCTGATGCGAGGTGAACACCGGGTCGGCGCCGCCCGCGAACAGGAACAGCGGCCGGTCGTACTTGGTCACCGGCGGACTCGTGGAGGCCAGGGCGTCGACGAGGGGCTGCCAGGTCGCGATGCCGGTGGTCCCGGCCTCGTCGTTGGTGGTGGCCGAGCACAGCCGGTCCAGGTCCTGCATGGACTGCTGCCCGGCGGCTTCGAGCAGCGACCGGCCCACCGGCCCGAGCCGATCGCCGGGATCGAAGTCCGGGCGCCGGGTGTGCAGCCCGGCCAGGATGGTGGGGACGAGCGCGTGCACCGGCTGCGCGCCGTCCACGGTGTAGGGCGCGACGAATTCCAGGAAGCGCACCGGCGGCGCCAGCGACACCGTGCCGCGCCAGTCCAGTTCCGGCGCGTAGGCCGTGCAGATCGCCGCCGCGAACAGCGAGCCGTGGCCGCCCTGGGAGAACCCGCCGATCACGGTGCGGGTGTCGATGTTCAGATCCATCTGGTGCACGGCCCGCGCGATGTCGATGATGTCGTCGGCGATGGCCTCACCGTCGAGGTAGGGGTGCGGTTCCTTGGTGCCCAGACCCTCGTAGTCGGTGGCGGCGACGACGAATCCGGCGGCCAGCCACTGCGCCAGGTGCCCGCGCTCCTCGGGAATCAGCCCGACCTTGGAGGGCGCGTTGTGCTCGTTGCTGCCGACCGTGCAGTGCGCCCAGGTCAGCACGGGCGCCGAGGCCGAGCCGAGCTCCGGGACGAAGACCGAGCCGCCGACGGCGCGCTTGCCGCCGCTGAAATTGGAGGCCACGTATTCGATGCGGTAGCCCTGCTGCGTGGCGTCCGGCCACAGCTCCGGTGGTAGCGGTTCGACGGTGAGAAGGGTGCCGTTGGCGAGCTCCGAGCAATCCACTGCGGTAGTCAAACCGTCCTCCGATGCGCGAATGAGGGTGACCGAACGACAACGGGACGAGCTTGGATCGAGCCTAGTGAAAGCCGACCGCTTGCCATGTGGGAACGGTCGACTTCAGCCTCTGACCGGGCGCGGGCTCAGGTGCGACGCGCGTGCCGGATGCGGAACATGGTGCGGGCCGTGCGCAGATGCCGGCCCTGACGATCGAAGGTGGACAGGTTCACCGGCGCGCGATATCGCTTGCGGGCGATCGACAGGGTCCGGCTGAACTCGCGCAAGCCCTGGTCACCATGGCTGTGGCCCTGGCCGTACTCGCCGACGCCGCCGAAGGGCAGTGCCGGGATCCCGGCGTAGGCGCTGGAGGAGTTGATCGTCACCACGCCGACTCGCAGCCGTTCCGCGAACGCCGGAACGCTGGCGGCGTCGCGGGTGAACACCGAGACCGCCACCCCGTTGCCGGTGGCGTTGATCCGCCGCGCCGCCTCCTCCATCGAGGGCACCCGGTTCACGATCAGCACCGGCCCGCACGCCTCCCCGGTGACCGCGACGCTCTCCTCGGGCACCTCGGCCAGCACGATCGGCTCGATATAGGGCTCCCGGAACGAGTCCAGCCCGCCGACAACGGCTTTACCGCCGCGGGCCAGGGCGTCGCGCACCTGTTTGCGCACCACGTCGACCTGTGACTCCACGATCATCGGCCCGTAGCTGGCCCGCTTGCTGGCGCCGGGGCGCAGACGGCGGGCCTGATCGGCGACCAGTTCCAGGAACCGGTCGTACACCGAGTCGGCGACGTAGGCGCGCTGGATACCGGTGGGGTTCTGGCCGGCGTTGGCCATCGCGCCGAAGACCGCGGCCTCGGCGGCGTCGTCGAGTTTGGCGTCGACCTGCACGACCATCGTGCCCTTGCCGCCGCGCTCGATCACCACGGGCGTCAGCGTCTGCGCGCAGAGCGAGATCACCTCGCGGGCGCCGGGATCCGAGCCGGCGTAGGCGATCTTGTCGAGCTTGGCCCGGCACAGCGCGTTGGTGGTGGACTTGTCGCCGGTGACGGCCTGCAACACGGGCTGGCTCGGGGCCAGCCGGCTCCAGCTCTCGGCCAGCCAGACGCCGACGCCGGTGGTCAGCTCGTGCGGTTTGAACACCACCGCGTTGCCGGCGGCCATGGCGTAGGCGATCGACCCCATCGGCGTGAAGACCGGGTTGTTCCAGGATCCGAGCACGCCGATCACACCGAGCGGCAGGTAGCCGACGGAGGCGTGCTGGTTGCGGGTGAGCCAGGTGGAGCCGAGCTTGCGGCGGTGCAGGACGCGGTCGGCGTTGCGGGCCGCCCAGTCCAGGGTCTCCACCGCGAGCATCACCTCGATGGCGGCGTCCGCCTCGGGTTTGCCGGTCTCCTCGCAGACCAGGTCGACCAGCTCGCCGGCCTGCCGGGCGATCAGGCGTTTCCAATCCAGCAGCCAGCGCTTGCGGCTGCCGGAACCCAGTCCGGCCCACCACTTCTCGGCGGCGCGGGCGGAGCGGACGGTGCGGTTGAGTTCGCCGTGCCCCATCACGGCGTAGTTCCCGACGATTTCCCCGGTGCGCGGGTCGTACGAGGTCAGCACATTCGAGCCACCCCGTTGCCCCGCTACTCGTGATTGCGCGGACTCGGCCATTCGTCTCACCTCCCTGAATTGCAGGGTATGGGCGTGTTCGCGGCCCGACAAGGCACTGACGCCGCCACCGCACTGCCCTTGACGGCGCGACCAGCGCCGATTCCGAATTGCGCCAATGCAATTCGAGATCTGTGAGCAACGACACACTTAGCTGATGGTGGAAGTGGGTACGGCGCTGACGCCTCGGCCGGTTTCACCCAGCCGGTAACATCACGCCCATTGGGACGGATCTCCTCCGGAGACGCCATGCCGCCCCGGCCGATAGTGGAGAGTTGATGCCGAGCTTGACCAAGCCAGATTCGCACGTGGAGACCCTCAGCGGGCCGGAACGTGAGACAGCGGTCTTCGTAGAGGACGTGCACAAGTCCTTCGGGGACGTGCACGCCCTGCAGGGCATCAGTTTCACCGCCGACAAGGCCAGCGTGCTGGGTATCCTCGGCCCGAACGGGGCGGGGAAGACCACCATGGTCAAGATCCTGTCCACGTTGCTGCGCCCGGATTCCGGCACCGCCGTGGTCGCCGGCCACGACGTGCGGACCGACCCGGCGGCCGTGCGCCGCTCGATCATGATGACCGGCCAGTACGCCGCCCTGGACGAGAACCTCTCCGGGCGCGAGAACCTGGAGCTGTTCGGCCGCCTGATGGGCCTGCGCAAGGCCGCCGCCCGCAAGCGCGCCGACGACCTGCTCGAGCAGTTCGACCTGGTCAGCGCGGGCCGGCGCGCGGTGCGCAACTACTCCGGCGGCATGCGCCGCCGGGTGGACATCGCCTGCGGCCTGGTGGTGCGGCCCGAGGTGGTGTTCCTCGACGAGCCCACCACCGGCCTGGATCCGCGCAGCCGCCAGGGCGTCTGGGATCTGGTGCAGGTGCTCAAGTCGCAGGGCATCACGGTGCTGCTGACCACGCAGTACCTCGAGGAAGCCGACGTGCTGAGCGACAACATCATCGTCATCGACAAGGGCACGGTGATCGCCGAGGGCACCGCCGACGAGCTCAAGGAGAAGACGGGCGGCAGCTTCTGCGAGGTGGTCCCGCTGGACCCGAGCAAGCTGCAGACCGCCGCCGACGCGCTGGGCGATCTCGTGCCCGCCGCGGTGCTGGCCGACCTCGGTTCGTCGGACCGGATCTCCTTCCCGGCCCCCGATGGCGCCACCACCCTGGCCGAGGCGCTGCGCCGCCTGGACTACGTGGGTGTCGACCTCGCCGACATCGGCCTGCGGCGCCCGTCGCTGGACGACGTCTTCCTCTCGCTGACCGGGCACTCGGGCGGCAAGGCGTGAGTGCACCCACCGCCGATCCGGGGGTGCTGTTCGCGCAGCTACCCTCGGCGAAACCGTCGTCGTTCGCCCAGTGGCGGGCGCTGACCGGCCGCGTCGTCTGGACCATGGCGACCAAGGGCGAACTGATCGTGGCCTTCGTGACGCCGCTGGTGTTCACCCTGGGCTTCTATCTGCCGCTGAAGTTCGTGATGCAGTTCCAGGGCATCGACTACAAGCAGTTCGTCATGGCGGTGATCGTGCTGCAGACCATGGCCTTCACCATGATGTCGAACGCGCAGCTCTCGGCCTTCGAAGCCTTGACGGGTCTGAGTACCCGGCTCCAGACCATGCCGATCGGCATTCTGGTGCCCTTCTCCGCGCGCATCTCCGCGGGCCTGGTCCGTTCGGTCACCTCGCTGATCGCGGCGATCCTGTTCGGGCACATGATCGGCTTCCGCTTCCTGGCGGGGTTCTGGCAGGCCGTGTTGTTCTGCGGGTTCTCCCTCGCGGTCGGCACCGTGCTCGCGATCGGCGCCGATGGTCTCGGCTCGCTGACCAAGAGCCCCGAATCGCTGAGTCAGGCGCTGACCCTGCCGACGCTGATCTTCGGCATGCTGTCCACCGGGTTCGTGCCGGAGAGCAGCTTCCCCTCCTGGATTCAGCCGTTCGCCCGTAATCAGCCGATTTCCCAGTGGTCGAGCGCGATGCGGGCGATGGCCGATCACGGTGTCACCTGGGACGGGCTGTGGGTGCCGCTGCTCTGGCTGGGCGGCCTGGCCATTGCGTTTATTCCGTTTGCGATCTGGGCGAGTGTGAGGCGGTCATGAGTTCCGTGGAGGCCACCGAAGCGCCGCTGGAGATCTCGGCGGAGAACTGGACGGCGCTGCCCGAGGTGGCGACACCGTCGGAGAACGCGCTGTCGACCCTGGTGTCGCACAGCCTGCTGCAAGCCAAGCGGCTGCTGTTCGGTTGGGCGCGCGACCCCGCGACCACCATTCAGACGCTGGTCTATCCGGCGCTGACGCTGCTGATGTTCGATGTGGTGCTCGGTAATTCGATCAGCAATGCCACCGGTAAGCCCGCCATCTACGGCCAGGTCGCGATGATCACCCTGGTGGCGGCCATGTCCGGTGCGGTCGTGAGCGCGCTCGGCTTCAAGACCGAGAAGGCCACCGGGCTGCTCGGCCGGTTCTGGACCATGCCCCTGCATCGCGCGGCCGGGCTGACCGGTCGGCTGCTGGCCGAGGCCGTGCGCGTGCTGATCACCACCCTGTTCGTGCTCGGCGTCGGGTTCACCCTCGGCTTCCGTTTCGATCAGGGCTGGGTCGCCGCGCTGGCGCTGATCGCACTGCCCGTGCTGTTCGGCGTCGGCTTCGCCGTCCTGGTCACCGCGCTGGCGACCATCACCGAGGGCGTCATGCTGGTCAGCCTGGTGACCATCGTGAACACCCTGCTGATGTTCTTCAACACCGGCTTCGTCCCGAAGGTCGCCTACCCGGTCTGGTTGCAGGACATCGTGGCGAACCAGCCGATGAGCTGTGCCATCGAGGCGATGCGCGGCCTGTCCTACGGCGGCCCGGTGGCGGAATCGCTGTGGAAGACCGTCGCCTGGACGGTCGGCTTGATCGTGCTGTTCGGCTGGCCCGCGATCCGCGGGTACCAGCGCGCCGCGCAAACCGCGGGCTGAGAATCGCCGTCGAACGCCGTGCCGGACCTATCCGGCGCGGCGTTCGCTGCGTTCCGGGGCGGCCGCGAACGGGAAGTCGACCCAGCGGTCGCGGTTGGTCCAGCCGACCAGGTCGTAGCGCCAGCGGAACGGCCAGGTGTGGGCGACGGTGTTGAACAGGACCGCGCCGAGCGCGGTGTAGTCGTCGTGGGCCGATAGTAGGGCGCGCTGGCCGCGCTCGGATTCGGTGAAGAACGCCTCGAACATGGCGGTGGACTGGTCGGTGGTCAACCGGCCCAGCCCCCACAGCCCGCGCATGCGCATCCAGTAGACGAGGCGGGCCCGCCAGGGCCACAGCGCCTCGATGGGGTCGCGGCCCGCGCGCACGGCCGCGATCGCGGTGTCGGCCAGGGTGAGCGAATCGGCCACGCTGTATCCGGTGCAGGGATGCATCATCCCGCCCCGGGATCCGAACGGGACCGCCTGTGCCACACCCTTTTTCGGTGGCGGCTGATCGATCGGATAGTGCGCGGCCTCGGTGGGCTCGGTGCCTTCGATCCGGATCCCGTGGGTGGCCAGGCGATGCAGCGTGCGTCTGCGTAGCTCGTGCTGGGGCATACCGCCGCGTAGCCCGAGGCTGGTCTCCTCGAAGATCACCGTGCCGTCGCCGAGCGGGACCGCGTAGAGGAACGAGGGCGGCTCGTCCGGGCCCGCGCCGTTCTCCGGTCGCCAATCCAGCAGCAGGCCCTCGCCCTCGGCGATCATCGGCGCGGCGGTCTCGGCGGCGACGAAGATGCCGTGTGCGCTCGCGGCCCGGCGCCGGCCCAGCGCCGGCACGCCGCGGCAGTCGAAAACCGTTGCGGCCCTGAGGATCGTGCCGTCGCGCAGTTCGACCTCATGGGTGTCGACGCGGGTGGCGCGGCCGGTGATCACGGTGGCGTCGTCCAGGGCGAGCGCCGCGTGCAGGCCCGGCTTGGACAGCACGCAGTAGGGGCGCGGAATCCGGTGCGCGGTCTTGGTCCAGACGGTCGGCGCCTCGATCCGCTGGGCGATGGCACTGGCGGGCAGCCACTCGGGCAGTTCGTCGATCCAGCAGGAGAAGGTCTCGGGCCACAGCCGGTCCGGGCGCGGGTCCACGGCCACGACTCGCAATCCGGCCCGCATCGCGCGATGCGCCAGCGCGCGTCCGGTCGGCCCCAGCCCGACCACGCACAACTCGAATTCCCCACCCACGGTCGCGCTCATAGACGCATCTAAACCGTTTCGCCAGTCCGGTGGCAACAACCCGCCGGGCGCGGCCGGAGTGACCTCCGCCGCACCCCGCCGGCCTGCTACTTCGGGGTGACCCAGGTGGTGATCTCGGCGTGCACGACCTCGAGTCCGTGCTTGTCGTACACCGAGATCGGCACCACGACGTTGGTGCCCTCGGTGATCTGGGTGAAATCCGGAATCTCGGGCAGCTTGGCGACCGCGCGCAGCCCCGTCTCGGCCTTCGCGAGGTACTGCACGTTCATCGCCTTCGGGATCCAGCGATGGGTGGCGGGCACCGTGGCCTCGCTCAGCATCCCCATCGCGACCTCGGCCAGGTTGCACGCGGCGATCGCGTGGTAGGTGCCCAGATGGTTGTGAATGCCGAACCACTTCGGCGAGGTCACCTCGCACAGGCCGGGCTCCAGGCGCACCACGCTCGGGAGCACCGTGCCGAAATACGGAACCCGCGCCACCATTCCCAGCGAGAACAGCGTGTGGCCCAGCCGGTTGTCCGGCAGCTTCTTCCAGCCGCGGTAGGTCGCGGTTTCCTTCGTCATGGCCCGTATCTTACTCAAGAGTCAGTTCAAAGCGATAGAGCCTGCTCAGGCGCGTTTGACCGGGGATCCGGGGGCGGATTTGAACTGGGCGATCGCGTCGGGCATACTGTTCGGGTTGCCTTGCACAGGGTCGTGCTCACTCCTATGGAGTGGAGCGTGATCAGCGAGGCGAGTACTACATCGTGTACTTCACCGGGAATCCGGTGTGAGTACGTCCGGGACACTGTTCCGAGCCTGAGATGAAGTTTTGATCCAGCGCTGGGGACTGAGCAACAGGGCGACACGCCCGACCGCGTGGACCGGAGAACCATGACAGATGAACAGCGGCGAGAGATTGAGCGTGCCTTGCGCGCGCCTCGATCGTGGTCTCACGTGAGACGTCTTCGTGTGTTCGGGCTGTGTAAATGAGGGTGGTTTCGGCCGAGCTCCAGGGCTTTCCGGGATCACGAACGAAAGCGGAGAAAAGGACACTTAGCGTGGCGGGACAAAAGATCCGCATCAGGCTCAAGGCCTACGACCACGAGGCGATCGACGCGTCTGCGCGCAAGATCGTCGAGACGGTGACCCGTACCGGGGCCCGTGTCGTCGGCCCGGTGCCGTTGCCCACCGAAAAGAACGTGTACTGCGTTATCCGCTCGCCGCACAAGTACAAGGACTCGCGCGAGCACTTCGAGATGCGCACGCACAAGCGGCTTATCGACATCCTCGACCCGACGCCGAAGACGGTTGACGCGCTGATGCGCATCGACCTGCCGGCCAGCGTCGACGTCAACATTCAGTGACGGGGACTCGAGACATGACTATTGACAACAAGAGCAGGCCTGCGGCCGGCATCCTGGGCACCAAGCTCGGTATGACCCAGGTGTTCGACGAGAACAATCGCGTCGTTCCCGTGACCGTCATCAAGGCCGGACCGAACGTCGTCACCCAGATCCGCACCGAGGAGCGCGACGGCTACAGCGCCGTTCAGATCGCTTTCGGCGCCATCGACCCGCGCAAGGTGAACAAGCCGGTTTCCGGTCAGTTCGCCAAGGCCGGTGTCACCCCGCGCCGCCACGTTGCCGAGATCCGCGTCGCGGACGCGTCCACCTTCGAGGTCGGCCAGGAGCTTTCGGCCGACGTGTTCGAAGAGGGCACCTACGTCGACGTCACGGGTACCAGCAAGGGCAAGGGCTTCGCCGGCACCATGAAGCGTCACGGCTTCGCCGGTCAGGGCGCCTCGCACGGTGCGCAGGCTGTGCACCGTCGCCCGGGTTCCATCGGTGGTTGCGCCACTCCCGGCCGCGTGTTCAAGGGCATGCGGATGTCGGGCCGGATGGGCAACGACCGCATCACCACCCAGAACCTCTCGGTTCACAAGGTGGATGCCGAAAACGGCTTGCTGCTGATCAAGGGCGCTGTCCCGGGTCGTCGCGGCAACGTCGTGGTGATCAAGAGCGCCGTGAAGGGTGGTGCACACGCATGACCAGCCTCGAGAAGAAGGCCAGCCTGACCCT
The DNA here is from genome assembly GCF_040654295.1 of Nocardia sp. NPDC050712. Classification (NCBI taxonomy): domain Bacteria; kingdom Bacillati; phylum Actinomycetota; class Actinomycetes; order Mycobacteriales; family Nocardiaceae; genus Nocardia; species Nocardia sp. NPDC050712. The sequence goes on along the minus strand of NZ_JBFAHT010000006.1, from coordinate 466,434 downwards.
GCCGGTCAAGGAAATTGGCGGCAAGACCAACGGGACCGTTGATCTGCCCGCCGAGATCTTCGACGTGACGGCGAACATCTCGCTGATGCATCAGGTTGTCACCGCGCAGCTCGCTGCGGCTCGCCAGGGCACCCACTCCACGAAGACTCGTGGCGAGGTCCGTGGTGGTGGCAAGAAGCCGTACCGGCAGAAGGGCACCGGTCGCGCCCGCCAGGGTTCGACCCGCGCACCGCAGTTCGTCGGCGGTGGCGTCGTGCACGGCCCGCAGCCGCGCGACTACAGCCAGCGCACCCCCAAGAAGATGAAGGCCGCCGCTCTGCGTGGCGCCCTCTCCGATCGGGCGCGCAACGAGCGTATCCACGTGGTCACCGAACTGGTCGCGGGTCAGAACCCGTCGACCAAGACCGCCAAGACCTTCCTGTCCGAGCTCTCGGATCGCAAGAAGTTCCTGGTTGTCATCGGCCGCGAGGACACCGCCGCGTGGAAGAGCGTGGCGAACCTGGAGAACGTGCAGCCGATCGCCCCGGATCAGCTCAACACCTACGACGTGCTGTACAGCGACGAGTTGGTGTTCAGCGTCGAGGCTCTGAACGCTTTCGTTCACGGCCCGGCCGAAGCGGCACAGGAGGAGAGCAAGTGAGCACCATCGCCGACCCCCGCGACATCCTGCTGGCGCCGGTCATCTCGGAGAAGTCCTACGGACTGATCGAGGAAGGCACCTACACCTTCATCGTGCACCCGGACTCCAACAAGACGCAGATCAAGATCGCCGTCGAGAAGGTTTTCGGCGTGAAGGTGACCAGCGTCAACACCGCCAACCGTCAGGGCAAGCGCAAGCGGACCCGCTTCGGTTACGGCAAGCGCAAGGACACCAAGCGCGCGCTCGTGACCATCTCGGCCGACAGCAAGCCCATCGAGATCTTCGGAGGCCCGGTCGCGTAAGCGCCTGGGAATCCAGAAAGTAGAGAAGAACTCATGGCAATTCGTAAGTACAAGCCGACAACCCCGGGCCGCCGCGGGTCCTCCGTCTCGGATTTCGCCGAGATCACCCGGTCGACCCCCGAGAAGTCGCTGATCCGCCCGCTGCACAGCACCGGTGGTCGTAACGCGCACGGTCGTATCACCACTCGTCACCGCGGTGGCGGCCACAAGCGTGCCTACCGTCTGATCGACTTCCGTCGACTGGACAAGGACGGCATCCCGGCCAAGGTCGCGCACATCGAGTACGACCCGAACCGCACTGCCAACATCGCGCTGCTGCACTACAAGGACGGCGAGAAGCGCTACATCATCGCCCCCAAGGGCATCGCGCAGGGCACCCCGATCGAGTCCGGCCCCACCGCCGACATCAAGCCGGGTAACAACCTGCCGTTGCGCAACATCCCGACGGGTACCACCATCCACGCGGTGGAGCTGCGTCCGGGCGGCGGGGCCAAGATGGCCCGCTCGGCCGGCATGAGCATCCAGCTGCTGGGCAAGGAAGGCCCCTACGCGACCCTGCGTATGCCCTCCGGTGAAATCCGCCGCGTCGACGTGCGCTGCCGCGCCACCGTCGGCGAGGTCGGCAATGCCGAACAGTCGAACATCAACTGGGGCAAGGCCGGCCGTATGCGCTGGAAGGGACGTCGTCCCACGGTTCGTGGTGTTGTCATGAACCCGGTCGACCACCCGCACGGTGGTGGTGAAGGCAAGACCTCCGGTGGTCGCCACCCGGTCTCGCCGTGGGGCCAGGCCGAAGGCCGTACCCGCAAGCCCAACCGCCCGAGCGACAAGCTCATCGTCCGCCGCCGTAAAGCCGGCAAGAACAAGCGCTGAAGGAGGAGGTAAGAAATGCCACGCAGCCTTAAGAAGGGCCCGTTCGTCGACGACCATCTCCTCGCGAAGGTGGACGTTCAGAACGAAAAGGGCACCAAGCAGGTCATCAAGACCTGGTCCCGTCGTTCGACCATCATCCCCGATTTCATCGGCCACACTTTCGCCGTCCATGACGGTCGCAAGCACGTGCCGGTGTTCGTCTCGGACAACATGGTCGGGCACAAGCTGGGTGAGTTCGCGCCCACCAGGACGTTCAAGTCCCACGTCAAGGATGACCGGAAGAGCAAGCGGCGATGACCACTGAGACTCAGAATCCGACTGCGCGCGCGACGGCCAAGCACGTTCGCGTGACCCCGATGAAGGCTCGTCGTGTCGTGGACCTGGTCCGCGGCAAGCGAGTCGAGGACGCTCTGGCGATCCTGAAGTTCGCTCCGCAAGCTGCGAGCGAGCCGGTCGCCAAGGTCGTGGCCAGTGCCGCGGCGAACGCCGAGAACAACCTCGGCCTCAACCCGGCCACCCTGGTCATCTCGACGGCGTATGTCGACGAGGGCGCGACCATGAAGCGTTTCCAGCCGCGGGCCCAGGGCCGTGCGTTCCGGATTCGCAAGCGCACCAGCCACATCACCATCGAGGTCGAGAGTGTCCCCACCGCCGGTGGCGCAACTCGCAACCGCCGGAAGGGAGGGGCAAAGTAAATGGGACAGAAAATCAATCCCCATGGCTTCCGCCTCGGTATCACCACCGACTGGAAGTCGCGTTGGTACGCGGACAAGCAGTACGCGGAATACGTGAAGGAAGACGTCCAGATCCGCAAGCTCCTCGCCACTGGCATGGAGCGGGCCGGCATCTCCAAGGTGGAGATCGAGCGCACCCGTGACCGGGTTCGCGTCGACATCCACACCGCTCGTCCGGGCATCGTCATCGGCCGCCGTGGCGCCGAGGCCGATCGCATCCGCGCCGAGCTGGAGAAGCTCACCAAGAAGCAGGTGCAGCTGAACATCCTCGAGGTCAAGAACCCCGAATCGGATGCGCAGCTCGTTGCTCAGGGTGTCGCGGAGCAGCTGTCCAACCGTGTGGCGTTCCGTCGTGCGATGCGTAAGGCCATCCAGTCGGCCATGCGTTCGCCGAACGTCAAGGGCATCCGTGTGCAGTGCTCGGGCCGCCTCGGTGGCGCCGAAATGTCGCGCTCGGAGTTCTACCGTGAAGGTCGCGTGCCGCTGCACACCCTGCGTGCGGACATCGACTACGGCCTCTACGAGGCCAAGACCACCTTCGGTCGCATCGGTGTGAAGGTCTGGATCTACAAGGGCGACATCGTCGGTGGCAAGCGTGAGCTCGTCGCCGCCGCCGCTCCGGCCGGCGGTCGTGACGACCGTCCGCGTCGTGAGCGTCCGTCTCGCCCGCGTCGCTCCGGTTCCGCCGGCACCACGGCGACCAGCACCGAGGCCGGTCGGGCCGCTTCCGCGGAAGCTGCTGCCCCGGCAGAGACATCACAGGAGGGCTGACGCAATGCTGATGCCTCGCAAGGTCAAGCACCGCAAGCAGCATCACCCGGGTCGTTCCGGCATGGCCAAGGGCGGCACCTCGGTGGCGTTCGGTGAGTTCGGCATCCAGGCGCTGGAGCCGGCTTACGTGACCAACCGGCAGATCGAGTCCGCTCGTATCGCGATGACCCGCCACATCAAGCGTGGCGGCAAGATCTGGATCAACATCTACCCGGATCGCCCGCTGACCAAGAAGCCTGCCGAAACCCGCATGGGTTCCGGTAAGGGTTCGCCGGAGTGGTGGATCGCGAACGTCAAGCCCGGTCGCGTGATGTTCGAAATGTCTTACCCCAACGAGGAGACCGCTCGTGAGGCCCTGCGCCGCGCGATGCACAAGCTCCCCATGAAGTGCAGGATCGTGACCAGGGAGGAGCAGTTCTGATGGCTACCGCGAAACCAGCCGCAGAGCTCCGCGAGCTCAACGAAGAAGAACTCGTTTCCCGCCTGCGTGAGTCGAAGGAAGAGCTGTTCAACCTGCGCTTCCAGATGGCGACGGGTCAGCTCGACAACAACCGTCGTCTGCGCGTCGTCCGTCACGAGATCGCGCGCATCTACACGGTCATGCGTGAGCGCGAGCTCGGTCTGGCCACGGCACCCGCTGGCAAGGGAGATGCGGCATGAGCGAGAAAATCGAAGGGCAGCGCAACAGCCGCAAGGTTCGCAGCGGCTACGTTGTCTCGGACAAGATGAACAAGACGATCGTCGTCGAGCTGGAAGACCGGCACCGGCACGCTCTCTACGGCAAGATCATCCGCACCACCTCCAAGGTGAAGGCGCATGACGAGAACGAGACCGCCGCTGTCGGCGACCGCGTTCAGCTGATGGAGACCCGCCCGCTGTCGGCCACCAAGCGCTGGCGTCTGGTCGAGGTCCTGGAGAAGGCCAAGTAGGGCACTCTCCAGACCGGCAGGTCATTACCACGCAGGCCCGCTTCCCGAAAGGGAAGCGGGCCTGCGTCGTTCGGTGCGCCGGTCGCGCTCCTAGGATCGTCGGTATGGGAGTGCAGCGGCCGACGGCGCGGGTGATCCTTGTCGACTCGGAGGACCGGGTGTTGCTGTTCCGGTTCACCCCGCCGCCACCGTTCGAACCCGCGACGGGCTGGCTCACCCCGGGCGGTGGGCTCGATCCGGGGGAGAGCGTCGCGGACGGTGCGGTGCGAGAGCTGTTCGAGGAGACCGGGTATCGGATCGAGCGCGCACAGTTGAGTCCGGTGGTGGCGGTCAGCGCCGGGCAGTGGTCCTCGGCGGAGGGCACCGTCTACGACGCGACCGACTCCTACTTCTTCGTGCGCACCGGCGTTTTCGAGGTGGACATCTCCGGGCACGAGGAGCTCGAACGCAACGCGCTGTCCGGGCACCGCTGGTGGGGGTTGCCGGAGTTGCGGGCTACGCCCGATCGCGTGTTCCCGCTCGGCCTGGCCGGTTTGCTGGAACGCCTGCTCGCCGGGGACATCCCCGACGAGCCGTTGCGTCTGCCGTGGCGGTAGCCCGCCTTACTTCACGGTGATGCCGATGGTCTTCTTCTCGGTCTTGGCCGGCAGCTTCGTGGTGTCGACGGCGAGGATCTCGCCCGAATCCTGGACACCGTTCGGCATGGTCTTGGCCTTCAAGGTGAAGGGCGGCTGCTCGCCCTTGGCGCCTTCCAGGCCGAAGTCGCTGTCGTTGGCGATGTAGAGGGTCTTGCCGCCGTCGGTGGTGGCCACGCCTTCGATCTTGTCGTGGGCGAAGAACTTGCCCTCGGGGCTCAGCCCGTCGACCAGACCGCCCAGGTCGAGGCTGAGCTTCTTGGTGACCGGGGTGATCCCGGCCTTGCGCAGCGCGGCGACACCGTCGGCGGTGGGCACGGTGCCGACCCAGGTCTCCAGCGGTTTACCGTCGATCAGCAAGCCCTGCTCCGGATCGTATCGCGTGCCGGGGACCGCGGACTGCGGCCCGATATCGGTCGCGCCGGTGAGGTCGATGGTCCAGAGCTTCTTGTTGGCCTTGGGCGCCTTTCCGCCGTCGCGCTCGTCCACCAGGAAGGTGGTGTTGCTCAGCGCGGTGATCTCGGAGACGGCGAGCTTCTCCTTCGGGTTCTCCAGCGGGTACGCGAACTCCTTGACCGCCTTGGTCTTCAGGTCGACGGTGACGATGCGGGTCATCGGCACCTCGCGCGCCGAGGTCACCCCGGCAGTCGTCAGACCACTCTGGACGATCCCCACCAGCGTGCTCCCGTCCGGCGTGACGGTGAGGCCTTCCATACCTTGGTTCGGGGTCCGCAGCCGCAGCTCCTTGGGCAGCCCCTTGCCGGGGGAGAGCCGCTCCAGCTCGGTGCCCCCGGCATCGAAATGCACCAGGAACGGCCCGTATTCGTCGGAGATCCAGAACGTCCCGTCGGCCAGCGCCGCCAGGCCCTCGCTGTCGATTCCGTGATCGGTGGGCGCGAGCACCTTGCCGTCGAGGTCCTTCATGGTCTCGCCGGTATCGGCCGACAGATCCACCAGCCCGTTGAACGGCTGCCCGGCCGGATTGCGCAGCAGAATGGTCGACTGCACCACGGCCTTGTTGCCCACCAGCTTGAACTTCGCGATCTGCGGGGTGAAATCCGGGACGACCGCGAGCTTCTCGTTCTTGCCCTTGCCGTCCACATTCGGCCCGCGATCGGTGAGCCCGTAGAACTCGTCGGTGGTTCCCGGCACCGGCACCAGCGCCGAACCGTAGGCGCTGCCCTGTACCGGCACTCCGCCGAACTCGCCGAGCGGCTTGATATCGGTGGTGTAGAGCCGCACCGCGTCGGTCGTGGTCACCTCGAGGGTGTCCGATCCGGTGTATCCGGCCGCGGGCGTGTACACCAGCGCGCCGTCGGTGCGCCGGGCGATGGTCCCGTGCTGTGGGTCAGCGATGGCGACTGCCGCGGTCCCGCCGGTTTCGGCCAGCAGTTCGTCCAGGCCGATCACCAGGGGCTGGTCCTTGGTGGCGGTGAAGCCCGCGCTGGGATCGGACGAACAGCTCGCGGCCAGGGCGGCGGCGCACACGGCGACGACCGCGGTTCGGGTATTACGGCGAATTCTCACCTGCGATGCCTACCGCCCCGGATCGACATCGAGTTGACGGCAATCTGAACACTCGTCCTCGTCACCCCGCCACGGTATGCCGCCGGGGCCGGAATGCCCGGGAGGCTCAGTCCGCGAGGTCGGCGCGGTCGAGCAGGTAGGTGATGAGCGGGCGGTAGTGCGTGGGCAGGATGCCGTCGTCGAGCGGAACGGTGGCGCTGAGCTTGCCCTCGGCCAGGCCCGCGAACAGGGCGGGGTCGTTGCAGTCGGCGAATCCGACGGTGTCGATGCCGGCTTCGGCGGCGGCGCCGGCCCAGCCGTGATCGGCCATGACCAGGTCGGGCCAGGTGCCGGTGCCCTGGAGATCGCTGAGCATGGCCTGCATCGGCTGGGGGTCGTGGGTGTGGCGGTATTCGCCGTCCTTGCTGACCAGGGCGGCGACGCCGGAGGTGTAGGAGATCTCCCGGTACTTGAGACCGTCGGTGGAGGAGGCGTAGCTCCAGTTGTCGGCCGGGGTGGGGATCGGGCAGCCGCGCGCGCCGAGCTTGTCGGCGACGGCACGGTAGACGCCCATCAGGGTGGCGGGGTGACCGGTCGCGAACAACACCGTCGCGCGGTGGCGGGCGGCGTAGGCGAGCCGCTCGGCCATGGCGTCGAGGGCGTCGATGGTGCGGTCCGGGTCGATGGTGTCGACGCCGTGCGCGTGCGCTGGGTCGGGGCTGACGCCGCAGAGCCGGGCCATCATGGCCAGGGTTTCCTCGAAGGTCCAGTCGCGCAGGCGAAGTCCGAACTGGTAGCCGGGATCGCGGGCCACCATGAGCCGGAAGTTGGCCAGGTTCGCCTCGCGCGAGGTCGCCACCTCGCCGGCGATCCTGGTGCGAACCAGATGCTCGCGCAACGTTTCTCGATCTATCCGGGACTCGCTCGCGACCGCCATACCTCCACTGTGCTCCTTCGCCGGGGTGGGCGCTAGACAGGCAGGGTGTCGGGTTGTGCGGCCGCCCGCCGATGCATCGCCGCGACCAGCACCGCCAGCACCACGCCCAGTCCGATACCCAGCGCGCCCGTGGCGGCGAAGCCGGCCCGGTATCCGCCCAGGTCGATCGCGACACCGGCGAGCCCGCTGCCGAATCCGTTGCCCAGCGTCATGGCCGCGCCGTGCCAGCCGATGGCCTCGCCCCGCCCGCGCTCGGGCACGATGCGGCTCAACTGGTCGACCGAGGCGGTCAGCGTCGGCGCGCACAGCAATCCGGCGAAGAACCCGGTGACGCCGAGGGCGAGCGCGCTGCTCGCGAACACCATGGGCAGGGTGACCAATCCGAGCCCGATGAGCAGGAGATAGGTGGAGATCGACCGGTGCAGCGCGCCGTAGACCAAACCGCCCACCAGGGACCCGAAGCCCCACACGGCCAGCACCACACCCAGCAATTTCTGCTCGCCGAATTCCCGCATCGCGGCGACGAAGATCAGTTCACAGCCGGCCAGCAGGGTGATGCCGGCACACGCGCCGGCGCAGAGCGCGACGAATTCGGTGCGGAACCAGGTCTTCCGGGCGACCGCGGGGCCGGCGTCATCGCTGGAACGCAGTGGGGGATCGAGGATCCAGACCAGCACACCGGCCAGCACCAGCGACATCTGCATGCAGAACAGCGCGACCGTGGTCGACAGGAAGGCGGTCAGGGCCACGCCGAGCACCGGCCCGATCATGAACGCCGCCTCGACCGACACCGACTCCAGGGCCAGCGCCGGCTGCCGGTTGCGCTCGGTGGTCGCGCCGATGACCGCCTGGCGGACCACGGTGAAGATCGGTATGTCGAACAGTCCCGCGACCGCCGCGAGCACGAGCAGCGTCCCGTACTCGGCGAACGGCGCGATGGACCAGCACACCGCCCCGACCACGATCGAGGGAAGAATGGTGCGCCGCAACCCGATCCGGTCCAGGAACCGCCCGCGCCACGGGCCGCTGGCGGCGACGCACGCGGTGACGACCGCGGTCAGCACCCCGGCCTGCAGGTAGGAGCCGTGCAGCGTCTGCACCACGTGCAGGGCGAGCAGCACGCCGCCGGCGAAGAACGGTATCCGCACCAGCGACCCGAGGATCAGCACATTACGTACTGCGGGGTTGGCCAGTACCTCCCGATAGGACCGCACCGGACGAGCCTGTCACGCGCTCCGGCGGCGCGCCAGCGATTAATCCCATGAATGATCACCTTGCGTTATACGTATACATCTACTTATAGTGGCGGTACGCCAAAACTGCAGATCAAACAGGTACGACGGGCCGGAAGCAAGGGGCACCGCCGCTACTAGATCCATGCAAAATTGCGCATTCGCTAATGGAAATGAGGGGAATCATGTCCACCGATCCACAGCCCGTCGACGTCACCAAGCAGCCCGGGGAATTCGAGCAGATCACCGTCAAGGTCGGCCCCGGCGGCCACCGCGCGCAGCGGTTCTTCGGCAAGCAGATCGCCGAGGCCTGCGCGGCCACCCGGGCGGGCGTCGCCGTGACCCGGGTCTACCGCAGCCGCAAGGGCAAGTTCGTGGTGCACAAGCGGCAGTCGAACTGGTCCGAGCTGGCCGAGGTCTGCCACTGGGGTACCGACTGGAAGAGCTGGGTCGGCCAGGCCGTCACTCCGCTCGCCGCCGAGCAGGGCTCGGGTGACTACACCGTCGACATCCTCGACACGCTCGAAGAACTCCGCGAGCACGTGCCCGCCCGGACCTACCGCGAGGTCGCCGACGTCGTGCAGAACCCGAGCACGCAGGACCTCGACGTCTGACGCGGTCGGCGGCCTGATCGCCATGGCCGCCAAGGCTTTCGACCTCGAGATGGATACCTCGGTGAACTCCATCCTGCTGGTCGTGCTCTTCGGCGTCGGCACCGACTACATCCTGTTCCTGATGTTCCGCTACCGGGAACGGCTGCGCGCCGGCGAGGATCCGAAGACCGCCATGGTCAGCGCCATCTCCGTCGGGATCGCGATCGCCGCGTTCGTGATGGCGATGTTCTTCACCCCCGCGGTGACGGCGCTGCTCGGGCGGGCCGCGTGGTGGCCGGGGCATGGCGATCGGACCAAGGTCGTTTCAGGGCAGCAGCCGGATGGTGGGTGCTTCCGCGTTGACAGCCATGACGGTTTCGCAATGGACGCAGGTCAATTCGTACGGGCGGTCCAGATTCGTCTGTAGCGACTCCTTGCCCGCTTCGTCCCGATGCGGGCAGGAGTATCCGAGATGCAAACGGACCCATGGTGTTTTGGTTGGCGCCACGGCTTGCAGATCCCGCTTGGTGTCGTCGAACGGCGCCCACCAGAAATCCACGATCGAGCGCAGCACGATCCGATCCGCGCCGTGCGTGTGATCGAACGAAGAGATCCGCGCCGCCGTGAAATGCTGCCCGTGCTCGGTATCGCCGCTGCAAATCGAGCGCTCGGAGCCATACTTCAAGATCGTTGTGCGCCCGACCCTTTCACAAATGAAGCAATCCAGGCTCAACTCGATCAGCCGCTCCCAGTACACCCGCGACCGATGCTCTCGGTCGATCGGTCCCGTCAGGGCGGCAGTGATCTCCACGCTGCGCATCACGCGTCGGATCGTTGCACACGGTGCAAGCACCCACCTAACCCGCGCGTGTCCACCATCGCGTGTTGTCCCTCCGGCACCGTTTGTGAGGGTTCCACCCAGTGCCCCGGCACCCTCCCGTTGCGCCGCGCGGTGCCCTTCGGCCGCCAGTGGGTCAGGTGGCCAAGACGTAGGGGTGGTGGAGTTTGCGGGCGGCTTCGAGGATCCGGGTTACCGCGGAGGACGAGATGCCGACTTCGCTGCCGATGCCGATCGGGGTCCAGGATTGGTCGGCGAGAGTGAGGATTTCGGCGACCTGATCGACCGGGAGCTTCGACATGCGGCGGTCGATGATGGCGCGGGCGATCGCCCAGACACCGTCTTCGGTGTCGGGTTCGATTGTCGGCGCGGGACCGACGGTCTCGACCGCCTCGCGGGCCGCGGCAATGGCGTCCAGGGTGATCCGCGGGTGGCGCGGTTCGGGGCCGATGTCCGTGTCGAGCGTGAGCTGTTCCACGACCGGTTCGTTGCGGGACGGACGCGGCTCGGGCTTATCGGCGGGCTGCGCGGTCGAGCTATCAGGGGCCGAACTCGTTGCCCGGCTGGGGGTTTCGGCACGCACGGCGTCGCTGCCGGAGTCGCGGCCCGCCTCGTCCTCGGCGGTGGGGTTGGCCTCATGGCCGCCACGCGCTTCGCCGGAGTGCTCATCGCTGGAGTGGCTGTCGGCACCGAGACGGTTGTCGGCGAGGTGATTGCCACCGGGGTGGTCGGCGATCAGGTGGTTGGTGCCGGGCCCACCGGCGGTGGGGTTGTCGGCCGCATGGCCGCCACGCGCTTCGCCGGGGTGCTCATCGCTGGAGTGGGTGTCGGCACTGACACGGTCGTCGGCAAGGCGATCGCTACCGGGGTGGTGCTCGGTGCCAAGGCTCTCAGCGACCATGTGGTTGGTGTTCGGTCCATCGGCGGTGCGGTCGTTGACAGATCGGCCGCCGTTGTGGCGACGGGTGTCGTCGGCGTGCCCATTGTTGAAATGACCGTCCGCGCGTCGAAAGTCGGCATCGAGGTTGGCGCTGTTCCCGTTGACGCCATGGCGAGTGGCCGACCGGCCGTTCGTGGCGTACCTGTTGTGCCCGAATCCATTGGTGGAGTGCCCATTGGTCTCGTGACCGCTGAAGGCGTATTCGACCTCGCCGATCCCGTTGGCAGAGTGCCCATGGGCCTCGAGACCGCCGAAGTCGTTGTCGTGGGCGGCATAACCGTTGGTGCCGTACCCGTTGCGGCCACGATCGGCGGAATGCCCGTTGACCTGGTGGCCGTTCACCGACGACTTACCGTTGCGTTGCACCTCGACCCCGGGCCCCGGAACCGAAAAATCCTGCACTACATGCCCATTGAGCTTCCGCATCGGAATCATGGCCGCATACCCGTCATCCCGGGCCCACGATCCACCACCGCGTTCGTCCGTATCCTCCCGTGGCACGGCAATGTGAGGTGCAGGCGGCTGCTCGGCACTGTCCTCAGCAACCGCCACGCTATCGATAAGCTGCGCGTACCGCGCCGAAACCCATGCGTGCAACCAGATCACCACGCCGACCATCACCGGCGCGATCGAGAACTCCGCGGCCTTGCCCCAGTGCCCCGCGCTGAGGTGGGGCCCGGCGTTGAGCCCGATCGTGGTGCCCAGCAACGCGGTTTCGAAGAATACGACCTTGCCGCGCGGCAGCTCCCGGCCCCAGCGCGCCGCGGTGGTCGCCACCACCATGATGGTGATGATCGGGATCGAGATCATCGCCTCGATGCCGAAGGACAGCCAGTACAGCGGATCGGACATGTCCCCGCTGGGCACCAGGTTGTGCTGGACGTTGATACCGGCCCACACCATGCCGAGTATCACGACGCCGATCAGCGCCCGCGACGACCATTCGGCCCGCCGGTACAGCTGCGCCAAGCGCGCGTCCTGACTCGACACGCGGCGCCGCGCCGCGAGGGCCCGCCGATGCCACCTCGCGTCCGCCTCGTCGACCCGCTCGATCGCGGAGGAACTGCGCCGATCCCGCTTTTCGGCTTTCAGTTCCTGCTGGACGGCCCGCCGCCGCTGCCCGCGCCGCTGCGCCCGGATCCATTCCGCCAGCTCCCGCTCGGCCACGATCTCGTCTTCGGAGAGCACCTCGACGAGCGCCGAATCATGCTGCAGCGGCAGTTTCCCCCGCGCTGTCGCGACCCGCTGTGCCAATGCGGCGATCTCGGTACTACCGGCCCCGCCGTTCGACTGTTCGTCGAGCATCGCGAACCTTCCTGAACCAGGTGACGTGCCCACCGCACCGGGTGGCGACATGTTTGCTCGAACATACGTTTGATCGCAGCGAGCGTAAACCGGTCACCCCCGAACGTCAACGCCAACGCCGGGCCGAGTTGCGGCACAGGGGACTTCGCGCTGGTCAGCCGAGTGTGGTGTGCCAGACCAGCGCGGCGGCCAGGGCGCCGGCGCCGTTGACGGACCAGTGCAGCGCGATGGGCGCGAGCAGGCTCCCGGTGTGTCGGCGCAGCCAGGTGAACAGGGCGCCCGCGGCGCCGGTGGCCAGCACGGCCAGCGCGATGCCCGCGATCTGCCCGGGCAGGCCGCCGCCGAGAATCGCGGTGAGGCCGCGATTGGTGCTGGTCAGGCCGAGTGATGAGGCGACGTGCCAGAGGCCGAAAAGCAGTGAGCCCGAGGCGAACAGCCCACGTATGCCATAGACCCGATCGAGGGTGCCGTGCAGCACGCCGCGGAAGGCGAGTTCTTCGGGAATCGCGGTCTGGAGGGGAATCACGATCATCGAGGCGATGAGGGCGCCGGAGAGGGTGGCGTACCGATCGGCGAGGAAGAACGGGCGGGTCAGGGGGAGTAGCGCGCCGATGGCCACCACGGTGAGCACGATCGCGACCGCGCCCACGGCGTAGGCGGTGCCGCGGCGCCAGTGGCGCGGGGACAGCCCGAGTTCGGCCCAGCCGAGACCGCGCTTACGCATGAGCGCGAGCAGAATGACGGCGGAGATCGGAACGGCCAGGATGCTGGCCAGCGCAGTGGTGAAGTGCGCGATCAAATTCGTCCCGGCAAGCACGATGACGACCACCGCGACATCGATATAAGCGTGCACCTTCCGGCGAACCGGGCTGTGTTTACCCACCCCGTCGGCTACGCCTCCTGCCATCCCCCCTGGATCATCGACAACGGTCTGAAGCACCCGGCCCAGTGTACGGATCGATCCCACACCCGCTGTATCCCCCGATCGACCCATCATCGTTAACGGCATACCCCGCCACAGCACCCCCATGGCCATCTCCCGGCAAATGTGAATGAAACACGTTTCAGTATTTTCCCGAAACCACTCCGCCGTGAACTGGACGCTCGATACAGTTCGCGCAATCGCACCGGATGTGCGTGGCTACAAGGAGTTCCCGTATGAGTAAGACCCCCGGCCGACTCGGCGCCGGCCTCACCGCGCTGGCCGCCCTGACCTGCGCGGCAGTACTGAGCGCGCCCTACGCCTCGGCAACGCCCACCGAGCTGGAGGTGTCGGGCCGGACCATCCACGCGGCCTGCACCTACGAGATCACGGCGCAGGTCAATCACTGGTTCGAGGTCTGGTTCTACGACAACGCGCTGGTCATCCCGGGTAGCCCGGTCAAGCCGGCCAACGGCGTGGCGACCATCCAGTGGAAGCCGGCGAAGTCCGGCACGCACACGCTGTCCGCGTTGCAGGGTTCCCACATCGAGATCAAGGTGAACGTCGCCGAGCCGACCCTCACCGGCAGCGCCACCTGCGGCGCCGGTCCGCTCGGCTTCATGGGGTCCTAGCCCGCCCAGCCCTCCGGGTCGGTCCAGGCCTGGAGGGCGCGGGTGGTCTCGAAGCGGCGCGGTGCGCCGCTGATCGGATCGGTGAACTCCAGCACCGCGGCCAGCAACTGCAACGGCCGGGTGAAATCGTGCACCGGTTTATCGGTGAGCACCGGGTAGAAGTCGTCGCCCAGGATCGGGATCCCGAGGCCGTTCATATGCAGCCGCAACTGATGTGTCCGCCCGGTATGCGGCCGCAGCCGATAGCGGGCCAGCCCGTCGCGCTGCTCCAGCAGCTCCACCACGGTTTCCGCGTTCGGCTCGCCCGGCACCTCCTGGGCCGCGAGCACCTGCTTCTCCTTGATGATCCGGCTGCGCACCGTCCGGGGTAGCTCCAGGTCCGGATCGTAGGGCGCGATCGCCTCGTATTCCTTACGCACGGAACGCTTGTGGAACATGGTCTGATAGGCCCCGCGCCGCGCCGGATTGATGACGAACAGGATCAGCCCCGCAGTCACCCGGTCCAGCCGATGCGCCGGAATCAGGTCGGGCAGGTCCAGGTCGTGACGCAAGCGGACCAGCGCCGTCTCCCGGATGTGCTGCCCGCGCGGAATGGTCGCCAGAAAATGCGGCTTGTCGATGACGAGCAGATCTTCGTCCCGGTGCACGACTGTGATGTCGAAGGGCACCGCGGTCTCCTCGGGCAGATCCCGGTGGAACCACACCGCACCGCCCGGCACGTACGGCGCGTCCGGCGCGATCGGCCCTTCCAGATCGACGATTCCGCCCTGGCGCAGCAGCTCGTCGATCCGCGCCGGATCGACCCGCGGCAGCCGCTCGACCAGGTGATCGCGGATCGTGGCCCAGGTGCCGTCCTCCGGCAGCCGCAGGCGCGCCGGATCCAACCCGAATCGCTTGGGCAGCGGCGCCTGCTGTCGTCTTCTCATCGGCTCCGACCCTATGCCCTGCCGGAACGGGCTGGTCAGACCGGGGCGGGCGCCAGTTCGCGCTGCTCGGGCGCGGGCTCGATCGGCGGCACGTCCGAGTCCTGTCGCCGATTGCGCAGGTAGGCCCAGTGCAGCAGACCGGTGCCGGTGAGGCCGACCGCCGCGCCGATCGTCCCGGCCCGCCAGCCCGGCGGCCGCCAGGTGAGCTCGAGGACGGCGTTGTGGGTGCCCGCCGGGATGTCGACGGCGAGGAAGGTCCGCGCCACCGCGCTGACCGGGATCTCCTTGCCGTTCAGGGTCATCCGGTAGCCGGGCCAGTACAGCCGGGCGAACACCACCCGCCCGCCCTCCTCGGAGCTGACCCGGAGCTGGGCCGCGGCCTCGTCGCTGGCCCGCGAGGTGGCCATCACATTGGTGGTGTGCGCGACCAGGCCGTTGATCGTGGAGAGCAGACCGGATTCGCGTTCCAGCACCCAGATGTAGCGCTCGTGACCCGGGTAGTCCACCCACCGCCAGCCGCTGGGCGCGGGCTGCTGACCCGCGTCCGGATATTGCGCCCGATGCAGCACCACCCGGTCGACCTTCATCAGGTCGACGATCGGCGCCCCCGTGCTCGCCTCGACGCCGAACGCGCGCCGGAACGCGTCCGGGCAGGTGCTGCCGTCCCAGGCCATGCACAACTGCCCGGCGAACGGCGCGTGCCCGATCGGGGTGTAGGCGTTGACGTAGTCGAGTCCGAGCGCCTTCGCGTAGTTACCGACGGCCAGTGATCCGTAGGCGGCGGTGATGTCGCGGTCCTGCGGGCCGAGCAGCGCGCGGTCCGCCAGTTGCAGTGTGACGCCGTCGAAGTCGGGGAAGGCCGCGGTCATGGTGGACCGCCGCTCCGGGAAGTTGTACGACATCGGCGTGTGCGGCGCGATCGCCACCTGCGTGTAGGCGATCGGGAACATGGCCACCGCGATGAATCCGCAGGCCACCGCGGCCCCGTGGCGCCGGGCCAGCCAGATCGCCGCCGCGCCGAGGCCGGCGACCGCCAGCACCGCTACCAGGTGCCGCAGCACGATCAGGGGCGCCGCCGAGAACGAGCGCAGGAACAGCAGGCCGATCAGGCATCCCGCCGCGAAGACCCGCTGCTTGGTGGCCGCGAAAGCACCGTGGCGGCTGAGCAATACACACACCAGCACCAGCAGCGCGAGCGCGACCATGGGCAGCACCCGGGCCGGCCAGCGCAGCGGCCCGATCGCGCCCGGCCCGGCCGTCCACATCAGCACCGCCGTCGCGAACAGCGCGACACTGCTGAGTTCGCGCGCCGATTTCGCCGCCGCCCGCCAATCGATGAAGGCCAGCGCCGGAATCAGGAACCACGCGATGTAGACCATCGGCAGCGGTTGCACATGTCCCCACCACGCGGTGAACGCGGGCGTGGTGCTGGGCAGGCTCGCGTTCAGCGATTCCGACCACGGCACGGTGAGGAACGGATCGTTGTGGATGCGCGCGTTGCCGCGCCAGGTGTACTGCGAGGACAGCAGGCCGGGCAGATTCGCGATCAGCGCCGCCGAGGCCGCGAGCGCCGACACCAGCATCAGGTTCAGCACGGGCCGCCATTGTCGCCGATGGATGTACTCACCGGCCGCGACCGTGGCCATCAGCAGCCCGGATTCGACTGCGGGGAAGGCGTATTGGACGGTCAGCGCCAGGTAGAGGAACACGAACAACGCGATCGGCCCGCGTTCTCCGCGCACGTAGCGCACCGCCGAGGCCCACGCGTGCACCATCCACGCGGTGGCCGTCAGGCAGGTCATCCAGCTGGCCTGGTCGAAGAACAGGAACCATCCGCTGAGCGGAAACGCGATGCCCGCCACCGCGGCCCAGTGCACTCGGGCTCCGTAGGCCAGGCAGATCCGGTACACGCCGAGCGCCGCGATGATCGAGAACACCAGTTTCGCCAGCGTCGCGTACAGCGCGAGATTGTCGAACGAGGGCGCCAGGAAGTGCACCAGCAGCTGCGGCGGGTTGTAGAGCCCGGCCTCCTCGATGGTGTAGTTGCCCGCCATCCACTCGTGCGGGATCAGCCACGGGAACTCGCCGTCGCGCAGCCGGTTACCGAGCGCGACCCACATCGGCGCGTACTGCGCCTCGGTGTCGTCGGTGTAGTAGTGGCGCGGGTCGCCGAGCAGCACGGCCAGGTATCCCGCGATGACTCCGGCGACCGTGGCCGCCCCCCACAGTCGTACGTCACGCTTTGTTTCGGTGTCCCCGCCGATGCTCACAATTGCGGGATCGTAGAGCTATTCGGTGAACTCCGGAAGATGGCAACTGCCCGGTCGGTCCGATTGCCTCAGAATCCGCGCAACCGATCGGGCACGACACGAATCGCGACCGAGTAGGTGGCGAAGAACTTCTCCGCGCTCATCCCCAGGCTCCGCAGGCCGTCGACGTATTTCGCGGCGTAGGCGGCGAGTTCGTCCGCGGCCGGCGCGGCCGGGTCGATCCGCGCGTCGCCGGTGAGGACGCCGACGTCGTAGCCGCCCGCTGAGTTCAGGTTCAGCGAGACGCGGGGATTGCGCTGGATATTGCGCAGTTTCGCCTGGCCGGGCTCGCTGAAGATGAGGAACTCGCCCTCGCGCCACTGGAACCACACCGGATTGGGCTGCGGTGTGCCGCTGACGCCGACGGTCGTCAGCCAGATCAGTCCCTCTTTCTCCAGGCGGGGCACGATCTTGGCGCCCAGGGGAGTTGCGGGGTCGACAACGGGACTGTCCGTGGTGGTCATGCCTGTACATAACAAGCCGCGTACCGGCAGCGATTCCGCGCGTGCCGGTTCCGTCCGATTTGCGCCAGTGCGGCCCATGCATCCCGTGTCAACTCAACTTAGGCTAGCCTTCCTTCTGGTCCCGGGTGTTGGGCCACGTAGTCGAGAAGGGGAGTTTTCCTATGACGGTGGAGGTCACGCCGCTGCCCGCGGCGGAGACGGGGAACCGTAAACCCAAGGCGCAGGCGAAAACGCGCAAGCAACAAGAGGCGCAGGCGCGCAAGGAGATTCTCGCTCCGGTGCGCACCCCGCTGCTGCTGGCGAGCGTCATCATGGCGGTGGCCTCGGTGTGCTTGGTGCTGCCGTTCGTGTTCGTCGTCGACGCGTGCCGGGAACTGCTGGCCGATCAGGTCGACACCGACCGGGTCTGGCGGTTGCTGGCCCTGGCCGGTCTGGTGCTCGGCGCCCGCGCGCTGTTGCAGGCCATCGCGCTGACCTGGTCGCATCTGGTGGACGGGAGCTACCAGCTGTCGTTGCGCCGGCTGCTGGCCGCCAAACTCACCCGGGTGCCGCTCGGCTGGTTCGACGAGCGTTCCTCGGGCGGGGTCAAGCGGTTCCTGTCCGACGACGTGGAAGCGCTGCACTATCTGGTCGCGCACGCGCGCCTGGAGTTCGTCGGCGCGTTGACCGTCCCGCTGATCACCCTGGGCTACCTGTTCACCGTCGACTGGCGGCTGACCCTGGTGCTTCTGCTGCCGGTGGTCGCGTTCGGCGTGCTCTACAGCCGGGTCCTCGATATCGACGGCCGGGACCGGATCGTGGTCTACAACCGCTCCGAGCAGCGCACCCAGGAGGCCGTGATCGAATTCGTCGACGGCATCCAGGTGGTGCGGGCGTTCGGTCAGGCGGGCAAGGCGCACGGTGAGTTCCAAGCCGCGGTGGACCATCAGGCCCGCAGCGTGGACCGCATGAAGACGCCGATCATCAAGGTGCAGTCGGCATCCGACGCCGTGATCATGCCGGTGTTCGTGATGCTCGTGGTGCTGGCGGCCGGGCTGATCGCGGTAGGTCTGGACTGGCTGCCCGCGGTCGACGTGCTGCCGTTCCTGCTGGTCGGGCTCGGCGTCGGCTCCTCGCTGACCGGTCTCGGCTACGGCGCGCAGGCCCTGCGCACCGGCGGTGCCGCGGCACTGCGTCTGCACGAGTTGCAGCAGACTCCGGAGCTGGCCGCGCCGCCGGCGGACGCCGCCACCGAAGCGGCGCCCGCGGCCGCGGTGCGGTACGAGGGCGTCGGGTTCTCCTACCGCGCCGACCACGAGGTGCTGCGAGATATCGATCTGGAGCTGGCGCCGGGCACCATCACCGCGCTGGTCGGCCCGAGCGGCTCGGGCAAATCGACACTGGCGCAACTGCTCCCGCGCTTCTACGACGTCGTCTCCGGCCGGATCACCATCGGCGGCCGCGATATCCGCGACTACTCCTCCGAGGAGCTCTACCGCACCGTCGGATTCGTCTTCCAGGACGTGCGACTGATCCGCGGCAGCGTGCGCGAGAACCTGCTGCTGGCCCGGCCCGGCGCGGATGACGCGGCGCTGGAGCGGGTGGCCCGGGCCGCGCGCATCCACGACCGCATCCTGGCCCTGCCGCGCGGCTACGACTCCGAGATCGGTGTCGACGCGACCCTGTCCGGCGGTGAGGCGCAGCGCCTTTCGATCGCCCGCGCGCTGCTGGCCGACACTCCGATCCTGGTGCTGGACGAGGCGACCGCCTTCGCCGACCCGGAATCCGAGGCCGCGGTGCAGGACGCGCTGGCGGTGCTGGTCGCCGGGCGCACCGTGCTCGTCATCGCGCATCGCCTGCACACCATCACCGGCGTGGACCGAATCCTGGTGCTGGAGAACGGAATCCTGGTCGAGCAGGGTGACCACGCGAGCCTGCGGGCCGCGGGCGGCACCTATCAGCGGCTCTGGGAAATCAACGAGGCGGCCCTGGGTGAGCTGGCCATGATCGAAGCCGAGGCACGATGATTCGCAAGGTACTGGGCCTGATTCCCGCCGAATTCGCCCCGCTCACACCGAAACTCTTCGCCGCGATCCTCGCGCAGGCGCTCAGCCAGGCGGCGGCCTACCTGCTGCTGGTCCCCGTGCTGGCCGCGCTGTTCGACAACGACCTCGGCCGCGCCTGGCTGTGGACGGCGGGCATGGTGCTGGCCGTCGCCGGCGTCGTGGTGTTCGGCTACTTGCAGGCCGCCATCGGCCTGCGCATCGGCATCGGTATGCAGCACGGTCTGCACACCCGGCTCGGTGATCACCTGAACGCATTGCCGCTGGGCTGGTTCGAGCAGCGCGACGCCGGTCCGCTCTCGCGGCTGCTGGTGGAGCAGGTCCGGGAGATCCAGGGTCTGGTCGCCTATCTGCTCGCCAAGGTGCTGACCGGCATCATCGTCCCGCTCGGGGTCGCGGTGGGCATGCTGTTCATCGACTGGCGGGTGGCGCTGGCGATGCTGCTCGCCGCGCCGGTGCTGTACCTGATCAACAACCTGGCCAATCGCGGTTACGTGCGCGCGGATCAGCGCCTGCACGCCGCCGCGGCCGAATCCGATTCGCGGATCATCGAATTCGCGCAGGCCCAACCGGTGCTGCGGGCGTTCGGGGCGGTCGGCCGCGGCAACCGCGCCCTGGACGCCGCCCTGGCGGGCCAGCGCGCGGCGGGCCTGCGGATGATCGTGGCCAGCGTCCCCGGCCTGATCGTGTTCGCGCTGTTCGTCCAGGCCGTGTTCCTGGTGCTGGTGTACGTGGTGGTGGGCCGGGTGACCGACGGCGCGATCTCGGCGGCGGTCGCGATCGCGCTGATCGCGGTGAGCTCGCGCTTCATCGAACCGGTGAACCAGGCCGCGCAGGTGGGCAACGCGCTGCGCACGGCGGCCTCGGCCGCCGACCGGATCACCGCCCTGCTCGCCGAACCGGTACTGCCGGAGGCGAATACGCCGGTGACCCCGGGTGCGCCGAGCGTCGTCTTCGACAACGTCGACTTCGGTTACCGCCCCGGCGAACCGGTGCTGTCCGAGCTGACCTTCACGGTGCCCGCGGGCACGACCACCGCCATCGTCGGGCCGAGCGGCTCGGGCAAGACGACACTGCTGCGCCTGGTGGCCCGGTTCTACGACGTGGAATCCGGAAAGGTCGAGGTCGGCGGGCACGACGTGCGCGACCAGCCGTCGCCGACCCTGCTCGATCAGCTGTCGCTGGTGTTCCAGAACGTCTACCTGTTCGATCGCTCGGTCGCCGACAACATCCGGATCGGCCGGCCCGAGGCCACCGAAGCCGAGGTGCTGCGCGCGGCCGGGGCGGCACGGGTGGACGAGATCGCCGAGCGCCTGCCCGAGGGCTACGACACCCGGGTCGGCGAGGGCGGCGCCGCGCTGTCCGGCGGTGAGCGCCAACGCGTTTCGATCGCGCGGGCGTTGCTCAAGGAGGCGCCGATCGTGCTGCTGGACGAGGCGACCAGTGCCCTGGACCCGCACAGCGAGGCCGTGGTGGTGCGCGGCGTGCACGAACTCACCAGGGATCGCACGGTTCTCGTTGTCGCGCATCGCCTGGCGACCATCGCGCACGCGGACCAGATCCTGTTCCTGGACGGTGGGCGCATCGTCGAACGCGGCACCCATGCCGAACTGCTCGACCTCGACGGCCGCTACGCCGCGTTCTGGAACGAGCGCTCCCGGGCGAGCGGCTGGCGTCTGGAGCCCGCTCCCGTCTGACGCGAAAACGGCGAATGCCGCCCGGTTTCTCGGAACCGGGCGGCATTCGGCGTTGCGGGGGAGCTACTTCCAGTAGGCCTGGTACTTGATCGAGGTCTTCGGCAGGCCGTGGGTGGTCTTGAAGGACTTCACCACCGAGCGCGTGGTCTGTCCGCAGCAGGCGACCCAGGCGAAAGCATCGGCGGCGCAGGTGATCTCCTGCGCCTTTTCGCGCAGCAGGCGGCCGTCGTCGACGCGCTGCAGCCAATTCACCTCGTGGTGCGGCTTGTTGCGCACCGGCAGCGTCCGGTCGGATTCGTACTGCCATTCCAGCCAGACCCGTGCCGGGGTGTCGCCGATGGCGTCCAGCAGCGAGTTGATGGCGGGCAGCGAGGCCGTGTCGCCGAACATCACGTATTCGCTCGGAGTCTGTTCCGGCAGCTGGAAATCGGAGCCGAGCACCGTGACATCGAGCGTGTCACCGACCGCGGCGCGACGGGCCCAGTCGGCGGCCGGCCCATTGTGCAGCGCGAACTCGATGAGGCAGGTGTCCTGCTCCGGGTTCGGATCCACCAGGGTGTAGCCCCGGTGGTGCAGCTTGTCGGTGGTCGCGTCCGGAATCCAGAGCCGGACCCACTGCGTCGGATGCACCGGATGCTTGGCCAGCAGTCCGCCGGCGGTGAACCCGAGGCGGATGAATTCGTCGGTGACGTACTCGGTCGAGGTGACTGTGAGCTGGAAGTCTTCCCCACCCCAGGCCTTGACCATTACCCCATTGAAACCCTTGCCCATGCGACTAAGGTTAGCCTAACGACACTCGATTGTCGTCCGGTGGTCACTGCGTCGGGTATCACTCGCTACAGCATGGTGCAAATAAGGTAAGGCTATGCAAAGATAAGCCCCCGGGGCTTAGTGAGTGGAGAGCGAGTGGAGACACTTCTTGTAGTCGGTGCCGGCCCGAAAGCCCTGGCCGTGGCGGCGAAGTCGCGCGTGCTGCGCGAACTGGGCCTGCCCGCGCCGCGCGTGATCGTGGTCGAACCGCACGCGGTCGGCGGCAACTGGCTGCCCAGCGGCGGCTGGACCGACGGGCGGCATCGCCTGGGCACCAGCCCCGAGAAGGACATCGGTTTCCCGTACCACTCCACCTGGGCGCGCGGGCACAGCCACGCGATCGACGAGGCGATGACGGCATACAGCTGGACCTCGTTCCTGGTCGAGCACGGCACCTACGCCGAATGGATCGACCGCGGCAGACCCAGTCCGCAGCACCATGTCTGGGCCAAGTACCTGCAGTGGGTGGCGCGACGCGTCGAACTGGAGCTGGTGCTGGGCGCCGTGACCTCGATCCGGCAGCGGCCCGACGGCTCCGACGGCTGGCTGGTCTCGGTCACCGACGCCGACGGCGGCAGCGTCGACATCGACGCGGACGCCCTGATGATCACCGGTCCCGGCCGCAGCCGCAAAGCGCTCGCCGACCATCCGCGGGTGCTCAGCATCGCCGAATTCTGGGATCTCGCCGGAAAACGACAGCTGCCGGCCTCTTCCCGGGCCGCGGTGATCGGCGGCGGCGAGACCGCGGGCTCGGCACTGGACGAACTGGTGCGCCACGACATGCTGACCATCTCGGTGATCTCGCCGATGGCCACGCTCTACACCCGCGGCGAAAGCTACTTCGAGAACTCGCTGTTCAGCGATCCCGTCAAGTGGTCGGCGCTGAGCATCCAGGAGCGTCGCGACGTGATCCGGCGCACCGACCGCGGCGTCTTCTCGGTGCGCGTCCAGGAAAGCCTGCTGGGCGACAACCGGGTTCACCACCTGCAAGGCCGGGTGACCAAGGTCGTGGCCAACGGCGCCGGCGTCGCGATGACCCTGCAGAACGAGCAGCGCACCGATCAGGTGCACAACTTCGACCTGGTCATCGACGCGACCGGCGGCCAACCCCTGTGGTTCCTCGACCTTTTCGACGCCGACGTGACCGACCTGCTGGAACTGGCCCTCGGCGGCCCGATCACCCAGACCCGGATCGAATCGTCCATCGGCTACGACCTCGCGGTCTCCGGCCTCCCCGCCAAGCTCTACCTGCCGAACATGGCGGCGATCGCCCAGGGCCCCGGGTTCCCGAATCTCAGCTGCCTGGGCGAACTGTCGGACCGGGTGCTGCGCTCGGAGTCCGCGCGCCCGCGGCAGCGGGCGCGCCAGCTCGCGCAGGGGTGAACGATGGCTTTCTCAGCGCAGGACGGCCAGGTCCGCGGGCTCGCGGGGCAGCGTGTACAGCGCGATGCGCCGATCCGGCCGAATGTCGAACTCGCCGAGCAACTGCCAGCCGATCTTCTCCAAGGCCCGGCGCATCGGCCCGTTGCGGTAGTCGGGATCGCACATCAGCCTGCGGCATTCCGGTTCCGCGGCCAGGACGCCCTCGGCCAGCCGGCGCATCCAGGTGGACATGATGCCCTTGCCGACCAGGTTCGGATCCGCGGTGGCGATATGGAAGGCCATATCGTGCGGGTGCGCGTGGTAGAGGGTGCTGATCTCATCCTTGGCGGCCCGGTACAACTCGACGTAACCAACCTCGCGCCGGCCCAGATCGGGCCGGTCGGCGGCGGTGAAGTCGTAGCCGAGAACGCAGGGCAGGGAATAGGTTCCGGCCAGCTGCGCGGCCAGGTTCGCTTGGCGCCAGGCCAGCGGCATGTCCTGTTCCCAGGTCTGTACCAGCAGCGGGCGCGACATCCACTCGGTGATCAGCGCCGCGTCCTCGTCCGTGCTGCCGGCCGGACGCAGCGTGAACGGCGCCTCGAAGGTGGGCAGCACCGGCGCCGGCACGCGGCGGACCGCGTCGGGGATGTCGGTCAGCTCACGGGGGAGGGCGTGCGGCGTCCCGGTCGGGTTCATCGGCGTGGGGCTCCATTTCCTGGTTACTCAGAAGATTAGGCTAGGCTATACTAATTCCGCTCGAGCGGCGTGTGCAGTCCATCCGCGCGCGGAGCGCCCCAGTTCAATTCGGCCGCCGACCCTCTCGGCGGCATGTAGGGAGATCGAAATGGCAAGAGAGCTCGGCTGGCTCCGGCAATTCCAAAAGCCGCACTCCGATTCCCTTCCGCCACTTATCGTGTTTCCGCACGCGGGCTCGGGTGCCTCGGCGTATCGCGTATTCGGCAAGCACCTGGCCGAATTCTTCGACGTCGTCGTGGTGCAATACCCCGGCCGTCAGGATCGCGCCCGGGAGGCGGCGGCCGAGACGCTGCCCGAACTCGCGGCCGGCGCCTTCGCCGCGTTCCGCGACTCCGCGCACCACCGCGATCTTCCGATCACCGTCTTCGGCCACAGCATGGGCTCGATCGTCGCCTTCGAATTCGTGCGCCTGGCCGAGGCGGCGGGCCTCGACATCCGTCTGCTCGCGACCTCGGCCGCGACCGCTCCGGCCCTGATCGCCGATCTGCCCGGCCATCCCACCGACGACGAGGGCCTGCTCGATCACATGGGCGCCCTCAACGGGACCGGCAGCGAGGTGCTGGCCAGCCGTGATGTCCTGCGGATGGCGCTGCCCGTGATGAAGGCCGACTACCGCGCCTTCGACGCGTACTCCTGCCCGGCCGACGTCCGTATCGCCGCGCCGGTCCGCGTGTTCGGCGGCGACGAGGACCCCTTCGTCGCGCCGCGCGACCTGTACAGCTGGTCCCAGCACACCGGCGAGCCGGTCGAGGTCACCCTCTTCGAGGGCGGCCACTTCTATCTGAACGAGCACATCGAAGGCATCGCGGAACTGCTTGTGCCCGCCCCCAGCTCCGCACTGCGCTAAGGAAATCATGAGTACAGCCATGGACGACCCGATCGTCGTCGTCGGAATGGGCGTGGAGGCGCCGGGGGGAATAGAAAGCCTGCCGGAATTCTGGTCGGCGCTGGCCGAATCCCGGGAACTGATCGGGCCGTTCCCGCGCGACCGGGAATGGCCGATCGCGGAAATGCTGACGCTCGGGCGGCGGGAGGGTTGGGGCGATGTTCCCGACGCCGGTGGATTCCTCATCGGCGCAGCCGAATTCGACCCGATGTATTTCGGCATCACCCCGCGTGAGGCCGTGGCCATGGACCCGCAGCACCGGGTCGGCATGCGGGTGGCTTGGCGGGCGGTCGAGCACGCGGGCTTGAACCCGGGTGCGCTCGACGGCGAGTCCGCGGGCGTCTGGATGGGCGTGTCGCTGATGGAGTACGGGCCGCCGGCCGCGGAGATCAACGAGTACAACGGCTATCGCACCACCGGATACGCGCAGGGCGCGGTGGCGGGGCGAATCTCGCACGGGCTCGGGCTGATCGGGCCCTCGGTCAGCGTGGACAGCGCCTGCGCCTCGGCGCTGACCGCGGTGCACCAGGCGGCCGCGGCCATTCGCGCCGGCGAATGCGACTGGGCGCTGGCCGGTGCGGTATCGGTCATGGGTTCCCCGGGCGCGTTCTACGAGTTCTCGAAGAACAACGCCCTGGCCGCCGACGGCCACTGCCGCTCCTACGCCGCCGACGCCACCGGAACCCTGTGGGGCGAAGGCGCGGGTGTCTTTGTGCTGGAACGGGAATCGCGGGCGCGCGCGCTCGGCCATCGGGTGTACGGCCGGTTGCTGGGTTCGCGGGTCAACCACAACGGCAAGGGTGCGCCACTGGCCGTGCCCAGCACCGCGGCGCAGGTGCGACTGATCCGTGATGCCCTGGCGGTGTCCGGCATCGCGCCGGAGCTGGTCACGCTCGTCGAGGGGCACGGCACCGGTACCGCGGTCGGCGATCCGCTCGAGCTGAACGCCCTCACGCAGACCTACGGACAGCCCGACCGGGCCACCGGACCGCTGCTGGGATCGGTGAAGTCCAATACCGGTCACGCGCAGGCGGCGGCGGGCGCACTCGGATTGATCAAGGTCCTGCTGTGCGGCGCCAACGGCGCGATCGCGCCGACCTTGCACGCCGAGCATCCGACCACCGAAATCGACTGGAACGCCACCACGCTGCGGCTCGCCACGAAGCTCGAAGAGTGGCCGGCCACCGACGGCGTCCGGTATGCCGCCGTGTCCTCGTTCGGCGTCGCGGGCACCAACGCCCACGCGATCGTCGGCATGCCCCACCTGGAAGACGACACCGATGAGTAGCTATCTCCTGCCCGACGGCAGCATTCCGGTCCTGCTCTCCTCCGACACCGCCGACGGGCTGCGCACCGAGGCCGCCAATATCCTCGGATACCTGGAGCCGCGGCCCAAGGTGACGCCGGAACGCGTGGCGGCCATGCTGTTTCGCACCCGCACGCCGCGTCGCCACCGGGCCCTCGCCATGGTCACCACCCGTGCCGAACTGCTGGAAGCCCTGGGCGCCATCGCCTCCGGGGACCCGCATCCCGCCGTGGTCGCCGGCGACGGCCCGGCCACCGCGCGCCGGATCGGTTTCGTGTTCCCGGGTCAGGGCAGTCAGCGGCCGGGCATGGGCAAGTTGTTCTACGACCTGTCCGCCGCGTATCGGGCCCGGGTCGACGAGTGCGCGGCCGTTCACCGCGCCCGTTTCGGCCATGACCAGCCGCTGCACTATCTGCTCGGCACCGCGGGCGGATACGAGGAGACGGTCTGGGAAGTACAGCCCGCCTTGATGTTCCACATGACGGGCTTGGCCGCCATGTGGCAGGCCGCCGGCGTGGACCCCGCCGCGGCGATCGGCCACAGCCAGGGCGAACTGGCCGCCGGCGCGGTCTCCGGTGTGATGTCACTGCACGACGCCGTGCTCGTGGTCACCCATCGGGCGCGCCTGGTGGAGCGGATCTCGCCGCGCGGCTACTCGATGGCCGTGATCGCCCTGGACCGCGAGGACTGCGAGGCGCTGCTGGCGCGGCACTCCGGCTGGGCGGAGCTCTCGGTGGTGAATTCCCCGCACATCATCGCGATCTCCGGCGACCGCCAGACCATCAAGGACATGGTGGCCACGGTCACCGAGCGCGGCCAGTTCGCCCGCGAGATCGGTGTCGCCTATCCGGCGCACACCTCGATCGTGGCCGAGGTGCGCGCGGACTTCGAGGGCTTCCTCGGCGGCGAGATGGACAACCCGACCTTTATCCCCTCCGAGATCGCCTGCTACGGCGCCACTCTCGGCACCGCGATCTCCGAAGACCTGGAGCAGGAGCAGTACTGGTATTGGAACCTGCGCAATCGCGTCCGGTTCGACCTGGCCACCGTGGCCGCTGCCGCCGGCGGGGTGGACACCCTCATCGAGGTGGTCGAGCACCCGGTGCTGCAGCTGGCGATCCAGGAGAATCTCACCCTCGTCCCGCCGGACCCGGCCCGGGGCAAGCGCGACTTCCGCGTCATGGGCACCTCGCTGCGCACCACCGTCGGCCTGCGCGAGTTCACCCGCAATCTGGCGGTGATCGCGGTGCACGACCTCGGCTATCGCTGGGATGCCCTGCGCGTGGACACTGCCACGGCACCCGAACTCCCGCTGCGCGATTTCCCGCACACCGTGCTGAATCCCCGCAGGCACTGGGCCGCGGCAGGCTACAACTCCGAGGCAATCCAGTCGACCAACCAGGGGCCGGCGCCGCAGCGCCTGGTGGAGCGGTGGCTCCCGCAGTCCCGCCATGCTCTGGTCGCCCCGCGCACCATCGCTCTGGTCGATCACACGGGCGAGTGCGCCGAACTGGCTACCGCGCTGGTCACGGCCGCCGACCGGCACGGGGCCACCGCGTATCTACTCGATCCCGCGGTCGAACGCGACTACGACAGCGCGGTGATCCTCCTGCCGCCGCGCCCGGAAGCCGGTGCGGTGCAGGCCGCTTCGGATCTCGCGGACTTCTTCGCCGGTCGGGCCTGGGGCCCGGCGCTGGCCAACCTGCGGCCGGGCGGTGAGCTCTGGCTGGTGACCGCCGGCGGCGAACAGGTGGTCGCCGGAGATCCCGTTCCCCAGCTGTTCCACGGTGGCGTGAGCGCCGGATTCCGCTGTGTCGCCCTGGAAGACCCGCGGTTCCGCCTCCGGCACCTGGATCTGCCCGCGGACCTGGCGTCGGTACAGGCCAACCGCTGCATGGCCGCTCTGCACACCGCGGACGAGCCGGAACTCGCCCTGCGCGCGGGCAAGGCCTTCGTGAAGCGCCTGGTCGTCGACGAGTCCGAGCCCGTGGCTCCCGCCGATCTCGCGCACGTGCTGATCATCGGCGGGACCGGGCAACTCGGGCTGCGCTTCGGCGAGCACTTCGCCCGCTCGGGCGCCCGGCGCATCACGCTGCTCAGTCGCTCCGGCAAAACCGGCAGCGTGGCAGCGGAATTGGGACGCCTGCGCAATATCGGCGGCCTCGAGGTCGACGTCGCCGCCTGCGACGTCACCGACCCGGCCGCCGTCGCCGACTTCGCCGCCGCGATCGCGGACGCCCCGATCAGCCTGCTCATCCACGCGGCCGTCAACTACGTGGACGCCGAACTCGCCGATATCACCCCCGAATTGGTCACCGCGGCAGCCGCATCCAAGCTCGTCGGCTTGGAGAACGTGCTCGACGCGGTGCCGCTGACCGCCGACGCGCGGATCGTGCTGTGCTCCTCCATCGCCGCGACGCTGCCGGGACGGGGCCAGATCCTGTACGCCGCTACCAACCGCATGCTCGATGTCACCGCCCGCCGACTCCGGGCACAGGGCCTGGACTGCACTTCGCTGGAGTGGGGGCTCTGGAGCGTGGCCGGGCAGCTCGATGCGCATGGTTTCGATCGTGTGGCGAACGCCGGCGTCCTGCCCATGCGGCCGGACGAGGCGATCGCCGCCGGCTTCGGCGGTCATCGGATCGATGCCGTGATCGCTTCCGGCGAGTGGGATCTGGTGCGCACCGTGCTCGGCGCTTTCGGTCAGCACAGTGTGCTCGAAGAAGTACCAGAGTCGGCCCCGCACGTTCGGATCGCCGAAATCGCCCCGTCGCCCGTCGCTCAGCCGGCACCCGAAACATCTACTCCGGCAATCGAATCAGTCGTCGCGGCGAGTGTGCCCGTGCTCGACCTCCCGCTGGTGGACCGGATGGTGGTCGAACTCGGCGTCGTCATGGGGATCGAGGGTCTCGACGACATCGACCGCACGGTCCCGCTCGTCGCGCTCGGCCTGGACTCCCTGCAGGCCTTGGACTTCCGCAAACGCGTCCGCTCGACGCTGGATCGCGATCTGCCGATCGCCGCGATCCTCGGCGGGGCCTCGCTCGACGACGTCGTCTCGCTCATGGCCGAGCACACCAACTAGCGCTGTATCACTGAGGCTTAGGACCAGATTCATGTCAGACACCAACAGCACCGCTCTGGATCGCCGCCGCGAACTGCTGCGCCGACGGATGCAGGAGTCCGGTCTGGCCGCTGCTCCGGCCCCGGCCCCGGTGCGGCGCACCACGGCGGGGGAGCGGCGTCCGCTCTCGCCCGGCCAGCGGCGCATGTGGTTCCTGCAGACCCGCGATCCCGCGGACACCACGCTCAATGTCTGTGTCGCCTACCGGTTGTCGGGTCCGTTGGAGGAGCAGCGACTACGCGAGGCGGCCGCCGCCGTCCTCGCCCGGCACGACGTGCTGCGCAGCACCTACGGCGTGGATACCGACGGCGAGCCCTATCAGGTTTTCGCCGACGAGGTCTCGCTGCCGTGGCAGTCCCATGACGTCTCGGATCTGCCGGAGCAGGGCCGGGCCCGGCGGGTGGAGGTGCTGGCGCGCCGTGAGTTCGGCCGCGCCTTCGATCTGTCGGCCGAGCTCCCGCTGCGCTTCACCCTGGTGCGCACCGGCGCCGAGGAACACATCCTGCTGCTGTCGGTGCATCACATCGGCTGGGACGACGACTCGTGGGCCGTGTTCTTCCGCGAGCTCGGCGCGGCATACAACGGCCGGGAAAACCCGCCGCTGAACGCGCAATTCGTGGATGTCGAGGTGCTCGACGCCGTGGCGGACGACGAGTCCGACCTGGAGTACTGGCGCGCGGCGCTGCGTCCGCTGCCGGAACCGCTGGAGCTGCCCGGCTCGGCGCTCAGCGCGCCCTCCAAACAGGCCGAGCGCTGTGTCGTCCCGCTGCCGGCCGAGGTACTCGACCAGGTCAGCGCCTTCGCGCGCGAGCAGGCCGCCACCCCCTTCATGGTGCTGCTGGCCGGATACGCCGCGGTAATCGAGCGCTACACCGCCGCAGGCGATTTCCTGGTCTCCATTCCGGTGGTGAACCGGCGCTCCGCGGCTGCCGAACAGCTCATCGGCTACTTCGGCAACACCTTGCTGCTGCGCGAAACCCTGCGCCCCGGTGAGACGTTCACCGGCCTGGTCGGGACCACCAAGCAGACCTGCCTGGACGCCTTCACCCACCAGACCGTCGGCATCGATCGCGTGGTGCGCGAGGTCAATCCGGAACGCGTCAGCGGCCGCGACGGCATGGACCAGCTGGTGCGCCTCGGCTTCAGCGTGCGCAAGAGCGCGGACGGCTTCGCGCTGGCGGGCGTGACGTCCACGCAACTGGACGAACTCGGCGCGCCCACCGCGCAGGTGCCGCTGGCTTTCGCGGTGGTCACCGACGGCGCCGGCGGTGCGCTGGTGGAGGCCGAATACCAAGTGGACGTGCTGACCCGGCCGCTGGTCGAGAGCATGCTCGCCCATTACGTGCAGCTGCTGGACAGCGCACTGCGCGCGCCGGATCGGCGCCTCGGCGATCTCGATATGCTCGGCGCCCAGGATCTGGCCGCGGTGCTCGCGGCCTCGCGCGGCGCGGTCGCCGAGATCACACCCACCACCATCGTCGAGGTGCTGGAGCGCAGCGTCGCCACCGCGCCGGACGCACTCGCGCTGGTCTCCGACGACGCCGAACTCACCTACGCCGAGCTCGATCGCCGTGTGAACCGGCTGGCGCACTGGCTGATTCGGGAGGGCGTCGGCCCCGAGGACATCGTCGGCTTGCGGATGACGACGTCGATCGAATTCATCGTGGCCCTCTACGCGGTGCTCAAGGCCGGTGCGGCCTACCTCCCCATCGACCCGGCCTACCCCGACGATCGCATCGACTACCTCATCGAGGACGCGGCCCCGCGCCTGGTGCTCGGCCGGGTGGAACTGGACCTCGCGGAGCAGGACGCCGCCGATCAGCCCGAGACCGCGCCCGCCGACGCCGATCGCGTGCGCCCGCTGCATCCGTCGAATCTGGCCTACGTCATCTACACCTCGGGCTCGACCGGCAAGCCCAAGGGTGTTCCGGTGCCGCACAACGCGATTGCCGAGCATGTCATCGGATTCGCCGCCGAATGGGGCATGACGGCCGACGACCGGCTGCTGCAATCCTCCTCGGTCAGCTTCGATGCCTCGCTACTCGACATCTTCGTCACCCACGCGCTGCAAGCGCGGCTCGTGGTGCCGAAACCCAGCGCCTTCTCCGACATTCGCTATGTCGCGGATCTGATCACCCGGCAGGGCGTCACCGTCCTGCACATGGTGCCCTCGATGCTGAGCACCTTCCTGCTGCTGCCCGAGGTCAGCGAATGGCGGGAGCTGCGGCACGTGCCGGTCGGCGGCGAGGCGCTCGTCGGCGAGGTCGCGGACAAGTTCGCGGGTGTCTTCGACGCCGAACTGCGCAACCACTACGGCCCCACCGAGGCCGTCGTCTGCTCGACCCACATGACGGTGGACGGCCCGCAGGGCACCGGCATCGTGCCCATCGGCATCCCGAACCAGAACGTGCACGCCTACGTGCTCGACGCCGCGCTGCACCTGGTGCCCGCCGGTGTAGCCGGTGAGCTCTACCTGGGCGGCGAACAGCTGGCGCGCGGCTATCTCGGTCGCGCCGCGCTCACCGCGTCGCGTTTCGTCGCCGACCCGTTCACCCCCGGCGCTCGCCTGTACCGCAGCGGTGATCTGGTGCGCCGCAACGAGTTCGGTGAGCTGGACTTCATCGGGCGGGCCGACGAGCAGGTGAAGGTGCGCGGCTTCCGGATCGAACTGGGTGAGGTCGAGGCCGCGCTCGCCGGGCACCCGAGCGTCGGCCACAGCGTGGTCGTCGTCGCCGAGGATCCCGCGCTCGGGCCGATGCTGGCCGCCTACCTGGTGCCGGCGAACGGCCAGGAGGTCGACATCGAACAGGTCCGGGTGCACGCGGCCGCGGTGCTGCCGGACTACATGGTGCCGCGCGCGTTCGCCGTCATCGACGAGATCCCGCTGACCGTGAACGGCAAGCTCGACAAGCGGGCCCTGCCCGCGCCGACCGCCGCCGTGCAGCGCCGGCACCGCGAGCCTGCCACCGCCACCGAACGCCGGATGTGCGCCATCTTCGCGCAGCTGTTCTCCTTGCCCCGGGTCAGCGCGGACGATTCGTTCTTCGAACTGGGCGGGCACTCGCTGCTGGCCGCGCGGCTGGTGGCGCAGATCCGCGCCGAATTCGGTCTCGAACTCGATGTGCGGGTCATCTTCGATACCCCGACCGCCGCCGGGCTGGCCGCCGTCCTGGTCTCGAAATTCCGCGACGAGTTCGAGATCGATCTCGACGCCATGGACGACGAGGTCGAGGAGACCACGGATTTCGGCGCCGACGTGAGCGCGACCGGGCGGCCGCCGCTCGGCGTGATGGAGCGCCCGCGCGAGGTTCCGCTGTCCTACTCGCAGCTGGCCATGTGGTTCCAGTACCGGATGGAAGGCCCCGGCACCGCCGGCAATCTGCCGTTCTCGGTGCGCATCGACGGCGCGCTGGATATCGACGCGCTGCGTGCCGCGCTCGGCGATGTCCTGCTCCGCCACGAGGCGCTGCGCACCACGTTCCCGGAGCGGGAGGGCGTGCCGTTCCAGCTGGTGCACGCGGCCCTCGACGTACCGTTCGAGGTCCGCTCGATCGCCGCCGGCGAGCTGGACGCCGAACTCGCCGAGATCGCCCGGCACCTGTTCCGGATCGAGTCGGATCCGCTGCTGCGGACCACCCTGCTGGTCTTGGACGAGCAGACCCATGTGCTGTCGATGCTGGTGCATCACATCGTCGCCGACCACGCCTCGCTGACCGTCCTGCTCGACAACCTGTTCGCGGCC
Source organism: Nocardia sp. NPDC050712 (assembly GCF_040654295.1). Classification (NCBI taxonomy): domain Bacteria; kingdom Bacillati; phylum Actinomycetota; class Actinomycetes; order Mycobacteriales; family Nocardiaceae; genus Nocardia; species Nocardia sp. NPDC050712. Next base: position 433,221 of record NZ_JBFAHT010000006.1, on the reverse strand, counting down.
TATCGCGCGCGGTTGGCGACCGGTGCGGCGCCGCGCTGGTCACCGCTGCCGATCCAATACGCGGATTACGCCCTGTGGCAACGGCAGATCTTCGACCACGCCGCCAATCCGTTCGGCCGAGCCCAGCTCGAGCACTGGCGCCAGGCGCTGTCCGGCCTGCCCGACGAGATCGCCGTCGCCCACGACCGCGCGCGCCCGCCCGTGCTGGGCAAAACCGGTGCGGTCGCGACGTTCACGGTGCCGCCCGCTCGCCGCGACGGCTTGGTCGCCCTCGCCCAGCAGTGCGGCGCAACGGAATTCATGGTGTGCCAGGCGGCCGTGGCCGCCGTGCTGCACAAGCTCGGCGGCGGCCCCGACATCGCGCTGGGTACGCCGGTCGCGGCCCGGGTGGACGCGGCCACCACCGAACTCATCGGCCTGTTCGCCAATATGGCGGTGCTGCGCAACGACTTCTCCGGAACGCCGACCCTGCGCGACACCGTGCTGCGTGGGCGCGAGGTGGTGCTCGACGCGCACGCGCATCAGGAGCTGCCGATCGAGCGCCTGGTGGAGACGCTCAATCCGGCGCGCTCGCGCTCCCGGAATCCGCTGTTCCAGAGCATGCTGCACTTCCGCGGGGCGGACTGGGCCCCGGCTCCGAAGGTGCTGTCCGGATCGACGACCGCGACCGCGCTGCCGACGGATTTCGATATCTCGTTCCTCGATCTGAACCTGAGTCTGAATGTCACCGCCGACGGCGGCATGGATGTCCGGGTGGTCGCCAACGCCGATCTGTACGAACCGGAGACGGTCCAGCTCATCGCCCAGGCGGTGTCCGCGACCTTGGACGGCTACGCCACCACCCCCGACCGCGCCGTCGCGGACTTCGAGGTGCTGCCGCAGTCCGAGCTGGCCCGGCTGCTCGCCGCGCCGGCACCGCTCGCGGCGGCCGCTGCCGCGCCGAGCGCCGGGCAACGGCCCGCCACCGACACCGAGCGCACCCTGATCACCCTGCTCGAAGAGCTGCTCGAGATCGAAGACGTGGAGGCCGAGGACAACTTCTTCGCCCTCGGCGGCGACAGCGTGATCTCCATCCAGTGGTCGGCCCGTGCCACGGCGCTCGGTCTGCCGCTCACGCCGCAGCTCGTCTTCGAGTGCATGACCGTCGCCGAACTCGCGGTCGCGGTCGACGCGGCCGCGGAAAACCCCGAGCCACAGCAGGATGCACCGACCGTGGCGCCGGTGGAATCGGCGCCGATGAGCGCCTCCGGCCTCGATGCCGCCGCCCTCGCCGCCTTGACCAACTCCTGGGGAGCGCAGTGACCGCGTCCGCGCCGCCGCAGATCGAGGACGTGCTCGCCCTCAGTCCGCTGCAAGAGGGCCTGTTCTCGCTGTCGAAGCTCACCGGCGACGGCATCGACCTCTACACGATGCAGTTCGTCGTCGACATCGACGGTCCGGTGGACACCGAGCTGCTGCGCCGCAGCGGCCAGGCGATGCTGGACCGGCACCCGAACCTGCGGGCCGCCTTCTGGGATCGGGATGTGCCGCGGCCGGTGCAGATCGTGCCCGCGCGGGCCGAGCTGCCGTGGAGCGAACGCGAAGCCGTCCCTGCGGAATTCGACGCCGTCGCCGAGTCCGAGCGGCGTCGGCCGTTCGACCTCGGCCGCGGACCGGCGCTGCGGATCCTGCTGCTCACCGTGCCGGGTGCGGCCCGGCGGCGGATGATCCTCACCGCCCACCACATCCTCATGGACGGCTGGGCGGTGGCGGTCTTCTGCACCGAGCTACTGGCCGTTTATCGCGCGGGCGGCTCGGTGGCGGGTTTGCCGAAGCCGCGCCCGTACCGCGACTACATCGCCTGGCTCACCGGGCAGGACACGGCCGCCACCACCGAGAAGTGGCTGGCCTATCTGAGCGGAGTCAGCGGCCCGCTGATGATCGCCGACGGCGCGGCCCGCACGACCGCGGTGCCGGAGACGACGCGGGTGGAACTGCCCGCCGCCGAGACGGCGGCGCTGCGCACCTGGGCCCGGACCAACGGACTCACCCTCAACACGGCGGTGCAGTTCGCCTGGACGGTGCTGCTCGGGCGGCTGACCGGGCGTCGCGACGTGGTGTACGGCACCACGATTTCCGGTCGTCCCGAACATCTTTCGGGTGTGGAACAGATGATCGGGCTGTTCATCAACACCGTGCCCGTCGCCCACCGGATCGACTCCGAGGTGACCGTCGTCGACCAGTGCGCGCGGTTGCAGCGGGAGAGCGCGACCATGCGTGACCTCGGCTACCTCAGCCTGTCGGCGGTGCAGCGCGCCGCCGGGCACGGCGCGCTGTTCGACACGCTGTTCGTCTTCGAGAACGCGCCCATCGACGACGCGATCCAGACCGTGGACATGCCGGACGGCTCGACCTTCCGGCCCATCGAGATGGAGAGCCTCGCGCACTACCCGCTGACGGTGGTCGCGCACCTGTCCGGCGACGCCCTCGTCGTCCTGGTGGAGGCCATCCCCGCGGCGCTGCCGTATCTCGCGCCGGGGGAGATCGGTGAGCGGCTGCTCGCCGTGCTCCGCCGGCTGCCGGGCATCGGTGCGGGCAGTCCCGATGACCTCGATGTGCTGACAGCGGCCGAGCGGCTCGAACTCGCGGGCGCGGCAACGGTATCCGCGGGTAGTGAGCCCGCCGAATCGGTATGGGAGCTGTTCGAGCAGCAGGTCGCCGAGCGGCCGGACGAGATCGCGGTACAGACCTCGTCCGGGCCGGGCTCGACCTACCGCGAACTTCGCGACGCCGTGGCGCGTCTGGCCGATGAGTTGACCGCGCACGGGGTCGGGCCGGAAACCGTTGTGGCCCTGGCGCTGCCGCGGTCGGTGGAGTCCATTGTCGGCGTATTCGCCGCGCTCGCGGCCGGTGCTGCCTACGTGCCGGTGGATATCACACTGCCCGTCGCTCGCATCGAATCGATTGTGCGGCAGGCACAGCCGAGCATCGTGCTGACCACGGCGAGCTGCCGCGCGCTGCTCGGCCCCTCGGTGCCCACGCTGATACTGGATGATCCCGCTGTCGCGGAGCGTATTTCGGCGCGTTCGACCACCGTGCCGGACCTGGCGCGGCACGCCGCGCAGTGCGCGTACCTGATCTTCACCTCCGGATCGACCGGTGAGCCCAAGGGCGTCGCGGGCACCAACGCCGCGCTGATCGCCTATTTCCGCGACCACTACGACCGGGTCTACCGGCCCGCCATGGCCCGCCTGGGCCGCCGGCTGCGGATCGCGCACGCCTGGTCGCTGAGCTTCGACGCGTCCTGGCAGCCCATGGTGGGTCTGCTTGCCGGCCAGACGATTCACCTCTTCGACGCCGAGGAGATGCGCGACGCGCACCGGCTGGTGGCCGGCATGCAGGCCTACGGCATCGACATGATCGACACCACGCCGTCGATGTTCGCACAGCTCAATACCGCCGGGCTCGTCGACGGCGAGCTGCCGGTGCTGGCGCTGGGCGGCGAGGCCATCGACGCCGCGCTGTGGGCGCGGCTGCGCGCGCTGCCGGGTACCGCCGTCTACAACTGCTACGGACCGACCGAGACCACCGTCGAAGCGGTGGTCGCGCCCGTCGCGCTGTTCGATACCCCGACCATCGGCACGCCGAACGCCGGAATGTCGGCCTACGTGCTCGATTCCAGACTTCGGCCGGTGCCGCGGGGCGTGATCGGGGAGCTGTATCTCGCCGGCCCGCAGCTCGCGCGTGGTTACGTCGGTAAGCCCGAGGTCACCGCGGATCGTTTCGTGGCCGATCCCTTCCGGGCCGGCCGGCGCATGTACCGCACCGGTGACCTGGTGCGCCGGTTGCCACACGGTGGACTGGGCTATCTCGGCCGCGCCGACGATCAGGTCAAGGTGCGTGGCTACCGCATCGAGATCGGTGAAATCGAAACGGCGCTACGGCGATTGCCCGGCGTGGACACGGCCGCCGTGACCGTGGTGCGCCGCGCGGGCGGCGCGAGCCTGGTGGGATTCGTTGTCGGCGAGCCGAATCGCGGCGTGGATCCCACGCGCCTGCGCCTTGCTCTCGCGGAACGCCTGCCCGCCTACATGATTCCGGCCCGCATCCTGGTCCTGGACCGGCTTCCGGTGAACAGCAACGGCAAACTCGACGGTCACCTGCTCGCGGCGCGGGCCGAAGCCGCCTTGGTCGCCGGCGCCGGGGACGACACCGCGACGACCCCCACCGAGAAGGCGCTCGGCGAGGTGCTCGCCGAGCTCTTCGACGGCCGCGTCCCCGGTGTCGACGAGGACTTCTTCGCCCTGGGCGTGGACAGCATCGTGGCGATTTCGCTGGTCAACAAGGCCCGCCGGCGCGGTCTGACGCTGAGCCCGCGCATGGTGCTCGCCACCCCGACCGTCCGGGAACTGGCGGCGGCGCTCGACGCCTCCGAGTCGGTCGGCGCTACAACGGATTCCGCCGACTACGGCGAGATCCAGCCGCTCCCCGTGGTCTCCTGGATGTACGAATTCGGCGGCTACCGCCGCTTCACCCAGACCGCGCTGCTGCGCCTGCCCGCCACCGTGCGCGGCGCCCACCTCGAAGCGGCGCTGCAGGCGGTGCTCGACGGATACGACACGCTGCGCTCGCGGCTGGTCGATACGCCCGACGGCCCGCGGCTGGTCACCCGCGCACCCGGCGGCGTCCGCGCCGCCGACCTGATCACCCGAATCGAGCTGGGCGACAGCGAGATCCTGGTGCGGTCCGCACACGGGCCCGACGCCGAGCGTGCCGCCGCGATCGAAGCGCGCCTGCACTCCGGGCCGCGCACCACCGCGGCGGTCGTGCACGCCGCCGCCCGCCACGTCACCGACGAAATCGACCCGCGGACCGGCGATATGGTGCGGGCGGTGTGGTGCACCGGCACCGACGAGGGCGAGGTGCTGCTGCTCGCCGTGCACCATCTCGCCGTGGACGTCGTCTCCTGGCATCTATTGCTTGCGGCGCTGGGGGAGGCCTGGACCCAGGCCGTCGCCGGTGCCGAGCAGCCGGTCCTGCCGGAGGTGACCTCCTACCGCGAGTTCTCGCGCCGCATGACCGAGCGGGCCGACGAACCCGAGGTGCTCGCGCAGCGCGCCTACTGGGCCGGGCAGCTCGCGGCCCCGGACCCCGCTGTCGGACAGCGTGTTCCGGATCCGCGCGCCGACACCTGGGCATCCCTGCGCGTCGCCGCCGCCGAAACGCCGGTCGAGGTCACCGAGCGCATTCTGCGGGGTCTCACCCGCGAGGAGGGCGTGCGCGAATTCCTGCTCACCGCCCTGACCCTGACCCTGGCGAGCTGGCGCCGCGAACGCGGTCAAGACCCCAGCGGTGGCGCGCTCATCGCCTTGGAGGGCCACGGCCGCGCCGACGCCGAGCTGGGCACCGATACCTCCAACACCCTCGGCTGGTTCACCAGCGTCTTCCCGGTCCGCCTCGGCGCCGCCGCGACCGCGGTGGATGTGGCAGCGGCGGAACAGGATCCGGTCGCCGCCCGAGCGCTGCTCGACTCGGTGACCGCGCACCTGGCCGCCCTCCCGCACCAGGGCCTGGACTACGGACTGCTCCGTTACGTCACCCGCACACCGGAACTCGCCGCCGCCCGGCACCCGCAGATCGAATTCAACTACCTGGGCCGCGTCGACCTCGGCGGCCACGACCCGGACTCGTTCGCCCTGCTCACCGGCCCCCTCAACGAGGCCCTGCCACTGGACCCGGAACCGGATCTGCCCCTGCGCTATGCCCTCGATGTCATCGCGGCCATCGGCACCACCCCCGAAGGCCCCCGGCTCACCACCAACTGGCGCTGGAGCACCGCCCTGTTCACCGCGGCGGACGCCGACCGGCTGACCGACCTGTGGCAGCGCGCGGTAGCGGCCCTCGCCGCGTCGCACGGGCCTCTCTAAGATCGGGAACGCACCAGTCAATTGCGAGTCGCGGGAGGGTATCGATGAACTCTCCCGCACCGCTGTGGCTGGTCCTGCCGACCATCGTCATCGCCGGCCTCATCGGCGCGCTGCGGTGGTGGCTGGTCGATGACATCGCTCCCGATCGGCTGGTCAACTGGGGACTGACCTGGTGCGTTCTCGGGCTGATCATCGAGGAGTCCGGCAAGGGCACCGACTACGCCGATCTCACCTACCGGATCTTTCTCGCGTGCGGAATGGTGTGCCTGTCGAAGATCTACGGCCTCGCCGCGCTCTTCGACGGTGCGGATCCGAAGACCGCGGCTGCTCGGCAGCGACAATATGACTCGCTAGCGCTGCTCGCCGCGGTGGTCGTACTGATCACCGGGCGGCCTGTCGATCCCGGCGAAGCGGGATTCCTGTGGCGGACCTGGGCGCTGATGGTGGCCTTCAACATTCCGCTGGTCGCGTCGTCGATTCGCGGAATGCGGGCCTGCGTGCGGGAACTCCGGGTCGCGGGCCTGTCCGCGTTGCAGCGGCTGGCGTTCGGCGTCCTGCTTTTCGCCACCACATCGTGGCTCCTCGGCGCTGTCCTCTCCGCGGGCAAGGTGCTCTCCGGCGGCGTGCTCGATACTCCCGGCGAGCACTGGACCGCCTCCGCCTGTGCCAGTTTCGCTTTTCTGACCAGCTTGGCGGCCATCCCGGTCGTCCGAGTCCTGTCCGCCCGGGGCGGGCTGGATCGGGCCAGCCGCATCGATCGCAAGTTGCGGCCGCTCTGGGAGGAGCTCACCGCGGCGGTCCCGGAGGTCGTGCTGACCAAGACCGATGTCGCGGACTCGGAATTGCGGCTCTACCGCATGACGGTGGAAATCCATGACGCGCTACAGCATCTGCGCCAATTCGTGCCCGACGGAAAGTCGCCGGCCTCGCACCGCACGACCTACGCGATACAAATGGTCCGTGCGGCCCAGGCCAAAGCCGCGAGTGGCGGCAGGACCGGCATCGCGACGGATATCGAAAACCAGCGGTCCCAGAATCGGGACGTAGCAGCCGAACTAGAGCATTTGATGGCGCTGGCGAAGAAGTGGCCGCGCGCGAAGGCTGTGGCGCAGCGGGATCCAGCGGGTCGGTGGTGAACGTTCCCGTACCGCCCTGGCTGGGGGCGTTGGCCATCGCGTTCGTCGCGCTGATCGCGGTGTCCCGATGGTTTCTCGTGGACGACACGATCAGTGACCGCCTGGTCAATCGGGCGCTCACGCTGCACGGCCTTTCGCTCTTCGTCGAAGAGTGCGGGGCGCGGACCGATTTCGCGGACCTGACCTATCGGCTGTTCCTCGGTATCGGGGTGCTCTCGATCGCGAGTATCCACGGGCTCGCGGTTCTCTGGGCCGGTGCCGATCCGCACACCGCCCGCGCCAGGCAACGCTGGTATGACCTGGTGGCGGTGCCCGCCGCGGTCGTCATCGTGGTGATCGGCCGTCCGGCGGATCCAGCCGAGCCGGGGTTCTGGTGGCAGGCGCCGGTGGTCTGGGCGATTCTCAATGTCCCGTTCGTTGTCATGGCAATCCGTATCGGCAAGGCGAGCGCCGGCGAGCTGCGGGCGGGCCGGACGGCGCTGCGTGAGCGAATACTGTTCTCGGTCATTCTGATCATCGCGCTCTATTGGATGTATAGCGCCGTCGCTGCCGGTGTTCGAGTTTTCGGGGGTCAGCCGTTGAACAGTCCGGCAGCGGAATTCACTGTCGGCCCGCTGGTCGCGGGGGCCGCGCTCACCGCGGTGACGGCGGTGCCACTGATCGATGTGTTGCTGTCGCGCACCAGCCTGGATCGGGTCGGCCGCCATCACCGCAAGTTGCAGCCGTTGTGGCAGGACCTGATCAGCGCGGTCCCCGATGTCGTCCTCGATCAGGGTGCGGGCCGGACCCGGAATCCGGAACTGCGGCTGTATCGGCAGATCGTCGAGATTCGTGACGCCCTGCAGAGGCTGCGCTATTACATGCCGACGGAACATGTGCCGAAGCGCGGGCGCCGTGGCGAGGCCGATCGGATCGCGCGGGCGATCCGGGCGAAAGCGGGCGGTGCGTCACCGAATTCGGCGTCGCACATCGAGAATCCAGAAGGAATGCGCGATGACATGGCCGCGGAACTCGAATATCTCCGCGCCTTGAGCCGGGTGTGGCCGGCCGCCCGGGCCAGGGTCCTCGACGGACCGCGGAGCGAGCTCAGCGCGACCCGATGATCATGCTCCCCACACTGCACTCCTCCAGCTCGTCCACACCCGCGGCAACGTTGAAAGCCGCTGTGTCGCCGAAACCTTGGGCGCAGGCCCCGAGGTTCATGGCCGTGGCCGCCAGGTAGAGGGTCTGCATCAGGACGCCGACGTGCTTGAGGATCGAGGCGTAGGCGACCTGCTCGTAGGTCCACATGACGCGCCCGGAGCGGGCCGCCATGATGAGCAGAACCTGCGGTTCGGCACCCGCGGCCAGCGTCGCCGAGGTGGACTTCAGCAGGCGTGAGACCGCGGGGGCGTCTGCGGCGGCGACGGGGCGCAGCACGTGATCGAACGAATCGTAGTGGTACATCCCGGGTTCCAGGCCCGCCACGTTGCGCACCACGGGGTAGAGCTCGAGCTCGTAGACGCCGCCGCCGGAGGGGTAGGGTCGCGACAGGAGTTCCTCGCCCGCACTCGGCGCGGTCGAACCCTTGGTTCGCGCTGTGCGATACAGCAATTCGGACAGCTGCTCGGCGGTGATCGGCCGCGCGTCGTCGAATGCTCTGGTGGACACCCGATCTTCGAGAACGGCAGCGAAGCTGGGATCCGCGCCGCGAAGCGCGGACAGGTCCGGCACCGGCAGCGCGACCGGTTCGCCGGGGTATTCCGCCTTGCGCGCGACCGGTTGCGGGAACTGGCCTTTCGCCCATTTGGTGGGGCCGAAGTGCTCCCAGGTGACGGTGCGCTCGCCCAGCGTGCTGCGCCGGTGGAACCACAGGTCGGGCGCGCTCCAGCTGCGGCTGCTGAACTCCTTCTCCTCGGCGTAGGGGTCGGCGACGAAGAACCCGCCCCACAGCAGATCCTCGGCGAACTGCATCTTCACCGAGATCGGCAGCGTCGAGTCGGCCGCGCCGAGGCCGTCCAGGATGGCGAGCAGTCGCGGATCGTGGATGCGCAGATCGCACCAGGCCCGCGGATGCTCGAGCACGAAACCGTCCGAATCCCGGTGCAGCACCGCGAACTTCGACAGCGCCGCGGCCCACGGCACGGCCGCCGGACGGGCGGCCGGCTGCCCGAACGGCTGCACCGTGTAGAGATCGCGACCGCCGTCGCGCACCGTCACCGAGAGCCAGCCGCCGTCGGTGAGCCGGTCCATCAGCCGGTTCACCTCGGCATCGCCACCGCCGGCGGCCATGTCCGACACCGTCGAGGGGCCCTGGTTCAGCGTCTTCAGGGCGCGCAACTGCCCGGCGGCCAGGCCGGTCAGCTTCTCGTTGCGCGGCGGGTTCAACAGCACCGCGCCCGCGGGCGTGGTCAGGCAGGTGACGCCTTCGCGCAGCGCGAATCGGGTCTGCTCGGGGTAGGACGGGGCGGACATCTCGCAGGGCCTTTCGAACTACTTGGCGGCAGCGGCGAACGCGGGCGCCAGCTTGTCCAGGATGTAGGGCACCGACAGCGCGGTCGGCTGGTTCACGGCGCTGATCTCCTGGGTCGTCAGGAAAACCACGGCCCCCTTCTGCACCGCCGGCAACTCGTTGTACCCGGGCAGCTGGCGGTACCTCTCGTCGTTGCCGGGGGTGTAGCCGGCCAGCAGCAGGTCGGCGGTGATCTCGCTGACCCGCTCCGGGGACAGCGACAGCCGGCCCTGGTTCGACGGCAGTTCGGTCAGCGACTTCGGGATGCTCATGCCCAGCTGCGTGAACACCTTGGTCGAGCCGTCGTTCGGGTCGGTCAGCACCATCATTTGCGTGGGGCCGGCCAGCCAGGTGCTGGCGAAGGTCTTGCCCTTCAGACCCGGATTGGCGGCGGTGATCGCAGCGATCTTGCCGTCGACACCGGCGACCACCTTGGTGGCCTCGTCCTGCTTGCGCAGCACCTTGCCGAGCGCGACGATCTGGTCCTGCCACGGCGTCACGATCGCCGCGGTCAGGCCCGGCAGCGTCGGCGCGATCTTGGACATCTCGTCGTAGGTCTTCTGGTCGGCGATGAACGGGTCCGCCAGAATGAGGTCGGGTTCCAGGGCCGCCACCTGCTCGGCGATATTGCCCGTGGTGTTCAGCGCCTTGCCCGAGGCCAGCAGCGTTTGCGGCACCCACGGCGGCGTGGACTTCGACATCGTCGCCACGTTGTCGATGAAGCCGACGGGCGCCACACCCAGCGCGAGCGTGGTGTCCAGCCACTGGTTGCCCAGGGCGACAATCTTCTTGGGGGTCCCCTCGACCTTGGTCTCACCACGCGCGTGCGTAATGGTGACGGCCTCGCCCCCGGAGCCGGAATCGGTGTCGGACCCGCCACACGCGGTAATGCCGAAGGCGAGGGCGGAGGCCACTGCCGCCACCGCTAACCGCGCCCAAACGTGAGACGCTCGAACAGTCCTCATCCCCGTACCCTTCTATCAAGCTAAGTCAGCCAAGGCTAACCTATTTTGCGAGGAGCTCGATGCAGACCCCGATCTCCCTCGCGATCACGGTCTTCTTGGCCGTTGTCATGGCCGGTCGCTGGGTGCTGGTCAACGAGCTGACCTCCGACCGTCTGCTCAACCGGGCCTTCGGCTGGAACCTCGGCGGAATGGTGGTGTGGGGGGTGGTGGCGGCCGCCGGATCGATCACTCTCGGCGAGCGGCTGTACCTGGCCGTGGCCGTTCTGGGGGTGGCCAATATCTTCGGGCTGGCGCGCCTGCTCGACGGTGCGGACCCCGAGGGCGTGTGGTCGCGGCAACGCCGGTACGACGCGATCGCGGTCACCGTTTCCGTCGTCACCGTGTTGTGCTTGCTCGTCCTGCCTGCTGATCGGCGCGACTTCGTCCTCGGAATACTCTGGGCGACCAGTAATTTGGCGCTCGGAGTGGCGACGCTCCTGGTCGCGCGGGTGGCGTTTCGGGAGGTGCGCACCCGATCGCGCACCACGCGCCAGCGGCTGGCCTACGGCTTGCTCTTCGGGGTCTGCGTCTACAGCGCTGTCGCCGCCCCGATCGGCGCGCTCGGCGTGCTCGGGCTGCTGGACGTGGCCGGCGTGGTCGGCGGGCAGCGTCCCGGCGAGATCTCCGATACCTGGGTCGGCTCATCCTTCCTGACGCTGGGCGCGATCACCGGGGTACTCGCGATCCCGCTGGTACGTGCGGTCTTGATCCGCACCGGCTGGGACTCGGCCGGCCGCGGCTGCCGCCGGCTGCACCCGCTGTGGTCGGACCTGACCGCCGCCGTGCCGGAGGTCGTCCTCGCGCCCGACGGCGCCCAGCGGGCCGACTCGGAGCTGCGGCTCTACCGCATGACCGTGGAAATTCGTGACGCGCTGGTGCACTTGAAGCCGTACGCGCCCGGTGGCGGCGAACAGGACGCCGCCGGTTACGCCCGCCGAATCGCGCAGGCCCTGCACGCGAAGACGATCGGCGCGGCCCCGATCGCGAGCCACCCGGCCACGGCGTCGGAGCTGCCGGCCGACCGCACCGCCGAGCTGCACCGTCTCTTCGAGCTGGCGCGCGCGTGGTCGCCGGCTCGCGCGGCGATCAGCACCGCTGCGCTACCCCGGTAGCCGCCTTCGCGCGCGGCCACGCCGCGGCCAGCTCGAAGAGGGCACGCAACTCGGCCGCCCGATCGGGCGGCGCGGCCGGGGGAGCGGTGTCCCAGGCACGGTGCGCGGGTGCCCCGAGCGACTTCGCGCGTGCCGCTTCCGCGACCCGCAGGGCGTAGCCGTCGATATCGGTCGCCGGATCCGGGAGTTCCTCGAGGGCAGACCCCTTCAGCTGGAGCAGCGCGTCGCGAATTTCGACTGTCATCCGGTAGAGCCGCAGGTCCGGGGCATCGCGGTAGGAAGCATCCCGGGCTAGGACGACCTCCGGGACCGCGGCGGTGAGATCGAGCCACAAGGGGCGCAGGCGGCGCGATCGGCGCGAGTCCCGGTCCAGCCCGACGCGTTTCAGCACCGCGAGTACCAGCGGAATCGCGATCAGCAGGCACAGCACGACCAGGACCGAATACCCGACGATCGCAAAGAGCAGCCCGCCGACGGCGGTCGGCAACCCCAGGGCGGCGCGCACCGCCACCGTCGCGGAACCCACGGCGAGGTACATGCCGACCAGGAGCAGCGCGGAATACGTCAGCCGTTCGCGCCACGTGCTGACGGTGCGCAATTCCCGGACGCAGGCGCGGATGATCAACGGCCCCGCGGCGATCGCCGCCACGTTGCTTGCCGCCCACACCCATTCGCTCACGCGGGTGTACCCCGCCACCGCGGCGCCGGCGATACCCAGCGACGCGCCCGCCCCGAACCAGTTGTAGCGCGGCTGCCGCGCCGCCGCCGCGACCGGATCGGCGCCATCCAGCAACCGGGCGACCCCGTACACATTGGCGATCGCCAAGGGCCCAGAGGCCAAGAACAGATACTGCGCCAGCTCGAACCCCACCACCCCGGCCAGCCCCGCGAAACACAGCATCCCCAGGGCTTCCCAGCTCAACGCCCAGTTCAGCAGCCGATCGATGAACTGATCCCGCACCAGCCACCACCGCCCCAGCAGGATCGCCGCCGACAACCCCACCAGGAGCGCGGAAATCGGAGCGGACAGGGCGGTCATCGCGATCGACAGTATCGGTAGCCCAGGCGATGCCGCGTCGCAAAGGAATCGCAGTGCAGCTAAGGACGACGGTGGCTGTCGAATCGGGTTAGACTGCGCCGACTTTCAGCTGTTCAGGGATGGGAAGCGTGCGTGGAGACGTCTAGGGACTGGGGCATCGAGTGGTTCGAGAGCCTCAAATGGTTGCTCATCGCCTTTTCGATTACTGCCGTCGCGTTCACGATTGTGGTTGCGCTGCTGCTGTCTCTGACGCGATGGGGACGCCAGTTCTGGTCTGTCAGCGGTAACTTCTTCCGCGGTCCGGTCGGGTTGCGGACTATCGCGCTGGTCGCGGTGCTGCTGTTCATGACGCTTCTTTCTGTGCGCATGACCGTGTTGTTCAGCTACTGGAGCGTCGACATGTTCGACTCGTTCCAGCTGGGCGGATCAGCGCTGGCGGCCGGTGATTCGGCTCAGGTCGAACTCGCGAAGGACGCGTTCTGGGCCTCGATGTACCTCTTCATGGTGCTCGCCGCCATCCATGTGGTTCGAGCGCTGGTGGACTATTTCATCCAGCAGTCCTTCGACATTCGCTGGCGGCTGTGGCTGACGGACAGCGTTACCACCGACTGGCTCAATGATCGTGCCTATTACCGGGCTCGATTCATCGACAACACCATCGACAATCCGGACCAGCGTGTGGAATCGGACATCACCCAGTTCGTCCAGCAGTCTCGGGTGCTGTCGATGGGTGCTGTCGAGGCTGTGGCCTCGATCATTTCCTTCACCAAGATCCTGTGGGACCTGTCTGGCCCGTTGAACGTCTTCGGTGTGGAGATCCCGCGCGCCATGATGGTCTTGGTCTTGGTCTACGTGCTGGTGACGACGGTGATCGCCTTCTGGATCGGCCGACCGCTGATCCGGATCAACTTCCTCTACGAACGTGCCACCGCCAACTTCCGTTATGCGCTGGTGCGGCTGCGCGACGCCGCCGAGAACGTCGCGTTCTATCAGGGCGAGGGTGTGGAGAGGCGCGGCCTGCTCGGTCGTTTCGCCGAGGTGATTCGGGTGTACTGGCGCTTGGTTCTGCAGACTCTGAAGTTCCAGGGCTGGAACTTGTCAGTCGGTCAGACAGCGATCTTCTTCCCCTACCTCGTACAGGGCCCGCGTCTTTTCACAGGCGCGGTGACGCTGGGTGGCTTGCAGCAGACGGCGCGTGCGTTCGGTGCCGTTCACGATTCGCTGTCGTTCTTCCGTGAGGCGTACGACGACTTCGCCGGCTACCGGGCTTCGCTGATCCGTCTCGACGGCCTGCTGGTCGCTGGCAAGGACTCCCGCGACCTGCCGAAGATCGCCGTGGTCGAATTGGATGACGCGGTGCAGTTGGACAACGTCGACGTACGCAAGCCGGACGGCGAACTGCTCATCGATGACCTCAACCTGCGCCTCAACCCGGGCGATGCGCTGGTCGTCAAGGGTGCCTCGGGTAGCGGAAAGACCACATTGCTCCGCGCACTGGCGGAGATGTGGCCTTACACCGGCGGCCAGCTCGGGCGTCCGGTCGGCAACAACACGTTGTTCCTGTCGCAGATCCCGTACCTGCCACTCGGCGATCTTCGTACGGCCGCCGAGTACCCCGGCAAGCCAGAGGACATCACCGACGACCAACTGCGCGAAGTACTGGGGAAGGTCCACCTCGGCCACCTCGTCGACCGCCTCGACGAGGAAGCCGACTGGGCCAAGATCCTCTCCCCGGGCGAGCAGCAGCGCCTGGCCTTCGGCCGCATCCTGCTGATCAAGCCGAAGGTCGTCTTCATGGACGAGGCGACTTCGGCGGTCGACGAAGGCCTGGAATACTCCCTGTACAAGCTGGTCCGCACCGAACTGCCGGAGACCATGGTGGTCAGCGTCGCGCACCGCAGCACCGTCGACCAGCATCACACCCAGAAGCTGGAGCTCCAGGGCGGTGGTCCCTGGACCCTCGCGCCCGTGACGGCCGACGCCTGACGGACTGAACGCGAGCCCAGGCCGACCCTCGATTTGGGTCGACCTGGGCTTTCCCCTACACTAGACCGGTTGCCTGCGGGAGCTATGCCCGCAATTCGGCCGCGAACCCCCAGCAGTGGGGTCCGAGTTTGCTTACTCGGACCGGTAAAACCGCTGGCAGGCGCGCGTTCGGGTGGCACATGACCATGCCCGTCGGGTCGGCAATCCGGCGTGGCTTATACGTCCAGGTCAAGGAGGCTGAAGTGATTCAGCAGGAGTCGCGCTTGCGCGTCGCCGACAACACGGGAGCGAAGGAAATTCTTTGCATCCGCGTGCTCGGTGGCTCGTCGCGCCGCTATGCCGGTATCGGCGACATCATCGTCGCCACCGTCAAAGACGCTGTCCCCGGTGGCAACGTCAAGAAGGGTGAGGTCGTCAAGGCCGTCATCGTGCGCACCGTCAAGGAGCGCCGTCGCCCGGACGGTTCCTACATCAAGTTCGATGAGAACGCCGCCGTCCTCATCAAGCCGGACAATGATCCGCGCGGCACTCGCATCTTCGGCCCGGTCGGCCGTGAGCTGCGTGAGAAGAAGTTCATGAAGATCGTCTCGCTGGCTCCGGAGGTGCTCTGACATGAAGGTGCACAAGGGTGACACCGTTCTCGTCATCTCGGGCAAGGACAAGGGCGCGAAGGGCAAGGTCATTCAGGCCTACCCCGCGACCGGCAAGGTCCTCGTCGAAGGCGTGAACCGTATCAAGAAGCATGTTGCCGATTCCGCGAATCAGCGCGGCGCCTCTTCGGGCGGCATCGTGACCCAGGAAGCCCCGATCCAGGTCTCCAACGTGATGGTCGTGGATTCGGATGGCAACCCCACTCGTATCGGTTACCGCACCGATGAGGAGAGCGGCAAGCGGGTCCGGATCTCCCGTAAGAACGGGAAGGACATCTGACATGACCTCCACTGAGAACAAGGTTCAGCCTCGCCTCAAGGAGCGCTACCGCGCCGAGATCAAGGACGCGCTGAACGGCGAGTTCGACTACGCCAACGTGATGCAGATCCCGGGCGTGGTCAAGGTTGTCGTGAACATGGGTGTCGGCGACGCCGCCCGGGACGCGAAGCTGATCAACGGTGCCGTCAAGGACCTGGAGCTGATCACCGGTCAGAAGCCGGAGATCCGCAAGGCGACCAAGTCGATCGCGCAGTTCAAGCTGCGTGAGGGCATGCCCATCGGTGCGAAGGTCACGCTGCGTGGCGATCGCATGTGGGAGTTCCTGGATCGCCTGGTCTCCATCGCGCTGCCCCGTATCCGCGACTTCCGCGGCCTGTCGCCGAAGCAGTTCGACGGCAACGGCAACTACACGTTCGGCCTGAGCGAGCAGTCGATGTTCCACGAGATCGACGTGGACTCCATCGACCGTCCGCGTGGTATGGACATCACCGTGGTCACCACCGCGACCAACAACGAAGAAGGCCGCGCGCTGCTCAAGCACCTCGGCTTCCCGTTCAAGGAGAACTGAGCACATGGCTAAGAAAGCACTGGTCAACAAGGCCAACGCCAAGCCGAAGTTCGCGGTCCGCGCCTACACGCGCTGCCAGAAGTGCGGCCGTCCGCACGCGGTGTACCGCAAGTTCGGCCTGTGCCGTGTCTGCCTGCGCGAGATGGCCCACAAGGGCGAGCTCCCGGGCGTGCACAAGAGCTCCTGGTGAGCCGGCGCTCCTCGTGAGCGCCCACCGGTAGTCGAATACAGAATTCAAGGACCCGAGCCGGGTGGCTCGGGTCCTTGTTCTGCGTTCGGGGCCGATCATCAGGCGGGGTTCGCGGCGAAGGCGTAGATGAAACCCGAAGGCGTCAGGTGGACAGGAGCTTTCGGCATCGTGATGCGGGGCGGCGTGGTGTCGAAGACCAGGACCCGGAGAGCGGCGAAGCGCAGGACACCGGCCAGGGCGGAGGCCGTGAGGTAGACGAGCTGTTCGGTCCAGATGGTCGGATCGGCACAGACCCGGGGGAGGAGCAGCATCGCCGCGCTGGTCAGGGCGTAGGCGGCTGCGGCAGTGCCGGCGGACTGCAGGTGCCGTCGCCAGTCGGGGGTAGTGGCGGTGAAGGTGAAGCGGGCGTGCAGGTGGGTGCCGACGAGGGTAGAGGCGATCGTGATGACGGCGTTGGCCAAGGCGAAGGGGAGGACGAGGGCGAGCAGTGTGACCGCGACGCTGGAGACGAGGCCGTTGCTGCCGCCGACCAGGGCGTACCGGCAAAAGGACGCGACGGGACCGGAGCCGGTCAGCAGGTTGCGTAGTGAACGGTCCATCGGATTCTCCTCGTCACAACGTATACGTAGAGCTATACGTATACAGAGAATCGTCGAAGGCGGCAACCTCAAGCCCGGCTTCAGATCCGGCAGTGGCGTAGGAAGTTAGTAACGAACGTGAGTGTTCGCCGATCTTGAAGTGAGAACTATCTCGCTTGGAGGATCGAATGCACCGTCTGACAACAAAATTCGCCGTCGCGGCTACCTGTGCGGCCATCATGTGCGCGGGCGCGGCCCCGGCCATCGCGGCCCCGCAGGCCCCGGTCGCCCCGGTCGCCCCGATCGCCGAGTCCGGCACCGGTTCCGCGGCGATCGACATCCCGCTCGGCCTCATCAGGTTCATCCTGTGCGGCACCTGGGGTAGCCCCAACCCCAACCCGAACCCCGTCTGCCAGCGCTGACCGCACCTGAACTCTGAGGATTCAAATGAACCGTCTCGCAACTAAATTCGCCGTCGCCACCGCCGCCACCGCCATCATGTTCGCCGGCGCGGCCCCCGCCACTGCCGCCCCGCAGGCCCCGGTCGCCCCGGTCGCCGAGTCCGGCTCCTCGGGCACCGGCTCCGCGGCCATCGACTTCCCGCTGGGCTTCCTCAAGTTCATCCTGTGCGGCGCCTGGGGTAGCACGCAGCCGAACCCCAACCCCATCTGCCGCTGACCGCGCTCGGACTCGGAGAAACAATGACTCGCCTCGCAACTAAATTCGCCGTCGCCACCGCCGCCACCGCCATCATGTTCGCCGGTGCGGCGCCGGCCATCGCGGCCCCGCAGGCTCCGGTCGCCCCGGTCGCCGAGTCCGGCTCCTCGGGCACCGGTTCGTCGGCCATCGATATCCCGCTGGGTCTGCTCAAGCTGATCCTGTGCGGCCAGTGGAGCAACAGCACCGATCCGCACCCGAACCCCAGCTGTCGCTGAGGCTCATCTCACACGCGAAGGCGCGGCCACGAGGGGTCCGCGCCTTCGCGTGTTCGGGGCCGCGAGCACCGGGCCCGACCTGGGGGGACCCCGATTTTGTCCTGGTGACGGGGTTCTCTACACTAGAGCGGTTGCCTGGGCACATCTGTGTCCGCATCGCGGCGTGAGCTCGATATCGCCCATGCGGCCGGCCCGGGTACGGAGAACTCGTAAGAGAACTCATCCGGTCGGCAAATGTCGCCCGGACCAGCCCCATTGCTGTAGGCCCACCGTTGGCATGTGCCGGCGCTGCATGGGAACCGCAGCGAGAAAGGTGTCGAGGTCTAACCATGACCATGACTGATCCGATCGCAGACTTCTTGACGCGTCTGCGCAACGCCAACTCGGCGTACCACGATCAGGTGAAGGCTCCGCACTCCAAGCTCAAGGTGAACATCGCCGAGATCTTGAAGCGTGAGGGTTACATCGCCGATTACCGCACCGAGGACGCGACTGTGGGCAAGACCCTCATCGTCGATCTCAAGTACGGCCCCAGCCGTGAGCGCTCCCTGCAGGGCCTGCGCCGCGTCTCGAAGCCGGGTCTGCGTGTGTACGCGAAGTCCACCAACCTGCCCAAGGTCCTGGGCGGCCTCGGCGTGGCGATTATCTCCACGTCGACCGGCCTGCTCACCGACCGTCAGGCCAAGCAGCAAGGCGTGGGCGGAGAAGTCCTCGCCTACGTCTGGTAAGGGAGGTAGGACAAATGTCGCGTATTGGTAAGAAGCCCATCGCAATCCCTGCCGGCGTCGAGGTGAACATCGACGGCCAGAGCATCGCGGTCAAGGGTCCCAAGGGCACCCTGACCCATGTTGTCGCCGAGCCGATCAGCATCTCCAAGGGTGAGGACGGCCAGCTCGAGGTCGTTCGCCCGGACGACCAGCGGCAGAACCGTTCGCTGCACGGCCTGACCCGTACCCTCGTCGCCAACATGATCGAAGGCGTCACCAAGGGCTACGAGAAGAAGATGGAAATCTTCGGTGTCGGTTACCGTGTGGCCGCCAAGGGCTCGAACCTCGAGTTCGCCCTCGGCTACAGCCATCCGGTGCCGATCGAGGCCCCGGCAGGCATCACCTTCGCGGTGGAATCGCCCACCAAGTTCTCCGTGTCCGGCATCGACAAGCAGGCGGTCGGCCAGATCTCCGCTGTGATCCACGGACTGCGTAAGCCCGACCCGTACAAGGGCAAGGGCATCCGCTACGCCGGCGAAATCGTTCGCCGCAAGGTCGGAAAGACGGGTAAGTGATCATGGCGCAAACCGAAAATCAGATTGCCAAGCGCAAGCCGCGCGGCAAGGACGCGTCGACGGCGCGTCGTCTGTCGAAGACCCGCCGTCACTTCCGTCTGCGCAAGAAGGTCGCGGGCACCACCGAGCGTCCGCGCCTGGTGGTCAACCGCTCCGCGCGGCACCTGCACGCTCAGCTCGTGGACGACAGCGCCGGCAAGACCCTTGCCTACGCCTCGACCATCGAAGCCGATGTGCGCGCGGTGGACGGCGACAAGTCGGCCAAGAGCAAGAAGGTCGGCGAGCTGATCGCCGCCCGTGCCAAGGCCGCCGGCGTCGAGGCCGTCGTGTTCGACCGTGGTGGTCACGACTACCACGGCCGTATCGCGGCGCTCGCGGATGCCGCTCGTGAAGCGGGGTTGAAGTTCTGATGACTGCAAACAAGAACGAAGGGAACGTCTAATGCCGGGACGTCAACGGCGTGACGGCGGCAGCGGACCCGCCGGACAGCAGAATGGTGCCGCTGGCGGCACCGGCGACAACCGTGGCGGTGGCCGCGATCGTCGTGGTGGCGGCGACAACCGTCGTGACCAGCAGGCCGACAAGAACCAGCTCGAGCGCGTAGTTGCGATCAACCGCGTCTCCAAGGTCGTGAAGGGTGGTCGTCGCTTCAGCTTCACCGCCCTCGTGATCGTCGGTGACGGCAACGGTCTGGTCGGCGTCGGCTACGGCAAGGCCAAGGAAGTTCCCGCGGCGATTCAGAAGGGTGTCGAAGAGGCTCGCAAGAACTTCTTCCGCGTCCCGATGATCGGCTCGACCATCGTCCACCCGGTTCAGGGTGAGGCGGCGGCCGGTGTCGTCATGCTGCGTCCGGCTTCCCCCGGTACCGGTGTGATCGCCGGTGGCGCGGCTCGTGCCGTGCTCGAATGTGCCGGCATTCATGACATTCTGGCGAAGTCGCTGGGTAGCGACAACGCCATCAACGTCGTGCACGCGACGGTTGCTGCGCTGAAGATGCTGCAGCGTCCGGAAGAGGTCGCGGCTCGCCGTGGCCTGCCGCTCGAGGATGTTGCCCCTGCGGGCATGCTGCGTGCGCGCGCTCTGGCCGCTGGAGGTGGCAAGTAATGGCACAGCTCAAGGTGACCCAGACCAAGTCCACGATCGGCGCCAAGTCGAACCAGCGTGACAGCATGCGCACGCTCGGCCTGCGCAAGATCCGGCAGACCGTGGTTCGCGAGGACACCCCGCAGAACCGTGGCCTGATCAACGTCGTGCGCCACCTCGTAACCGTTGAGGAGGTCTAAGCCATGACCATCAAGTTGCACCACTTGCGTCCGGCCCCCGGCGCCAAGACCGAGAAGACCCGTGTGGGTCGCGGTGAAGGCTCCAAGGGCAAGACCGCGGGCCGTGGTACCAAGGGCACCAAGGCGCGCAAGAACGTTCCGGCCGCCTTCGAGGGTGGGCAGATGCCGCTGCACATGCGGCTGCCCAAGCTCAAGGGCTTCACCAACCGGAACCGTGTCGAATACCAGGTCGTCAATGTTTCGGCCATCGCCAAGCTGTTCCCGCAGGGTGGCGAGGTCGGCAAGGCCGAGCTCGTGGCTGCCGGCGCGGTTCGCAAGAACCAGCTGGTGAAGGTTCTCGGCGATGGTGACATCGGCGTGGCGGTCCAGGTGACCGCCGACAAGGTGACCGGCTCCGCCAAGGAGAAGATCACCGCGGCCGGTGGCACTGTCACCGAACTGGGCTGACGGTACTCTGCAATTAGCATGTGGCACCGGACGAGTGAGAGCTCGTCCGGTGCCACTGTTAGAGTTTCACGTATTGCCTGCCAAGCCCCGTCATGGCGTTAAGCCGTGGCATGACCATGTCGTTCGCCAGGAGGATCTGTGCTTTCCGCCTTCGTATCGGCCTTCCGGACTCCGGACTTACGGCGGAAGATCCTCTTCACGCTGGGGTTGATCGCGCTGTACCGTCTCGGTGCCGCGCTGCCGTCCCCCGGTGTGGATTACCAGGCGGTGCAGGAATGTATCGACCTGGTTTCCGGTGGTGATTCCGCCGGTATCTACCAGCTGATCAATCTGTTCTCCGGTGGCGCTCTGCTGCAGTTGTCGGTCTTCGCGATCGGCATCATGCCCTACATCACGGCCAGCATCATTATTCAGCTGCTGACTGTCGTCATTCCGCGGTTCGAGGAACTGCGCAAGGAAGGCCAATCCGGCCAGACCAAGATGACGCAGTACACGCGCTATCTGTCTATCGCGCTGGCGATTCTGCAGGCCACCGGTCTGGTCGCGCTCGCCGCGCGCGGGCAGCTGCTACAGGGCTGCCAGCAGGACATTCTCGCCGACACCTCGATCTTCGGCATGATCATCATCGTGCTGGTGATGACCGCCGGTGCCGCGCTGGTCATGTGGTTCGGCGAGCAGATCACCGAGCGCGGTGTCGGCAACGGCATGTCGCTGCTGATCTTCGCCGGTATCGCCGCGCGTATCCCCAGCGAGGGCAAGAACATCCTGGACAGCCGTGGTGGCCTGGTCTTCGGCCTGGTCTGCCTGGCCGCGCTGGCCATCATCGCCGCGGTGATCTTCGTCGAGCAGGGCCAGCGCCGGATCCCGGTCCAGTACGCCAAGCGCGTGGTGGGCCGCAAGATGTACGGCGGCTCCTCGACCTATCTGCCGTTGAAGGTGAACCAGGCCGGCGTCATCCCGGTGATCTTCGCCTCGTCGCTGCTCTACCTGCCGAACCTGGTGGCGCAGCTGACCTCTTCGACGAACAACCCCGATCCGAGCTGGTGGCAGGACCTGATCCAGAAGTACCTGGTGAACCCGGGTAACCCGGTCTACATCGCCATCTACTTCGGCCTCATCGTCTTCTTCACCTACTTCTACGTGGCGATCACCTTCAATCCGGAGGAACGCGCCGACGAGATGAAGAAGTTCGGTGGCTTCATTCCCGGGTATCGTCCCGGTCGGCCGACCGCCGATTATCTGAACTATGTGTTGAGCCGGATCACCCTCCCCGGTTCGCTCTACCTCGGTCTCGTGGCCGTGCTTCCCAATCTGTTCTTGGATATCGGCAACTCCGGTGGCATGCAGAATCTCCCGTTCGGCGGCACCGCGGTGCTGATCATGGTGAGTGTCGGCCTGGATACCGTGAAGCAGATCGAGTCCCAGCTGATGAATCGAAATTACGAAGGGTTCCTCAAGTGAGAGTTGTACTGCTCGGTCCGCCGGGTGCCGGCAAGGGCACCCAGGCCGATCTCCTGTCGGACAAGCTGGGCGTTCCGCACATCTCCACCGGTGACCTGTTCCGCGCCAACATCTCCCAGCAGACCCCGCTGGGCCGCGAAGCGCAGAAGTACATGGACGCCGGTGACCTGGTGCCCAGCGATGTGACCAACCGCATGGTCGAGGCCCGGGTCAACGAGCCCGACGCCGCCAACGGCTTCATCCTCGACGGCTACCCGCGCACGGTCGATCAGGCCGACGCGCTGGAGAAGATCCTCGGCGACATGAACAGCAAGCTGGATGCGGTGCTGTGCTTCGTCGTGGCCGAGGACACCGTGGTCGAGCGCATGCTGGCCCGTGGCCGCGGCGACGACAACGAGGGCGTCATCCGCAACCGGCTCCGCGTGTACCGCGAGGAGACCGAACCGCTGCTGACCCACTACGACGGCCTGGTCGTGTCCGTCGACGGCATCGGCGAGGTCGATGACGTGAACGCCCGCGCGTTACAGGCGCTGGGGCACTGACCTGATGGTCTTCGGCCGCAAGTCCAAGAAGGTGGTGCCGTTCCGCACCGCCGGTGAACTCGACGCCATGGCGGCGGCGGGCGCGATCGTCGGTCGCGCTCTCGTCGCCGTGCGCGAGGCCGCCAAGCCTGGGGTCACCACCCTGGAATTGGATGAGGTCGCCGAGCAGGTCATCCGCGACGCGGGCGCCGTGCCGTCCTTCAAGGGCTACCACGGTTTCCCGGGGTCGATCTGCTCGTCGGTCAACGACCGGATCGTGCATGGCATCCCGAACGCCGAGGATGTGCTGGCCGAGGGCGATCTGGTCTCGATCGATTGCGGTGCGATTCTCGATGGCTGGCACGGCGATTCGGCGTGGACCTTCGGCGTCGGCACGCTCATCGAGGCGGATCGGCTGCTGAGCGAGGCCACCAGGTTGTCGATGGAGGCCGGCATCGAGGCGATGGTCGCGGGCAACCGGCTGACCGACGTCTCGCACGCCATCGAGCTCGGCACCCGCGCGGTCGAGAAGGTGCACGGTCGGGCCTACGGCATCGTCGACGGCTATGGCGGTCACGCCATCGGCCGCGAGATGCACATGGATCCGTTCCTGGCCAACGAGGGCGCGCCCGGTAAGGGCCCGAAGCTCGTGGTCGGCTCGGTGCTCGCGATCGAGCCGATGCTGACCCTGGGCACCACCCAGTCCAAGACCCTCGAGGACGACTGGACCGTGGTCACGCTCGATGGTTCGCGCTCCGCGCACTGGGAGCACACCGTCGCAGTCACCGAGGACGGCCCGCGCATTCTCACCCTGCGCCCGGAGTAGCCACTCCCGCTTGCTCTTTCCCGCACCCCGCGCCCGTCAGGGCCGGGGGTGCGTTGGCGTTTCAGGGTCGCACGGTCGGAAAGAGGATGGGGCTCAGCAGATATGGCGCTCGGTCGGCCGTGGGCGCGTTGTGCAACCGGGGCACGATAGCGGCGCGCAGGTCTTCGATCAGGGCTGACACCTCCTCCGGCGACAGCCAGACGGCGTGCTGCCGATAGCCGACGAGATCGGCGGCGGGGTCGGCGGTTTCGGTGCCGAGGTAGGCGTTGAACTCCGCCAGCAGGGTCGCCATGGCGGCGGCGAAGATGTGCCGATGTTCGGCGCTGGTCGCCGCCGCGGCCCGCTCGGGGGCGATGACGGCGCGTTCCCGGTGCAGCCGGTAGGTGCGCTCCACCGCGCCGCGAACGCGCTGCTCCTCGGCGACTTCCAATATGCCACCGGCACTGAGCAATTCGACGTGCCGGTAGACGGTGGCCTTGGAGACATCGGGCAGCCGGGCGCAGAGTTGCCCGGTCGTCAGCGTCTGCCCACCGGAGAGGGCGTGCACGATCCGCAGCCGCACCGGGTGCGCGAGCAGCTCCACAGAGTCCATTTCCTAATGTTCTCATCTCTGATACCTTTCTCAAAGTTGAGAATGATGGAGGATGTCATGGACATGGCCGAGTGGCAGATCCCGGAGTACGCGGACCCCGCGACCTTCGAGGAGCGTGAGGTGATGCTCGGCTCGGGCGAGTTCACCGTGCCGGGCACGGTGAGCGTCCCGCGCGGTGCCGGGCCGTTCCCGGCCGCGGTGCTGCTGGCAGGTGGGGGACCGTTCGATCGCGACGCGACGGTCGGGACGAACAAGTCGCTCAAGGACATCGCCTGGGGGCTGGCCACCCGCGGAATCGCCGTGCTGCGCTTCGACAAGGTCACCGGCGCGCATGCGGACCGGTTCTGGGCGAGTAACCCGACTCCGGCCGGCGAGTATGTGCCGCACGCGCTTTCGGCGATCGAGCTACTGTCCGCCGAGCCGGGTGTGAGTCAGGTCTTCGTGGTGGGGCACAGCATGGGCGGCAAGCTGGCCCCGCGGGTGGCGGCGGCCGCGCCGGCGGTCGCCGGGATCGCGATCCTGGCGGGCGACACCCAGCCGATGCAGTGGGCGATGGTGCGTGTCCTGCGGCACCTGCACGAGGTCGATCCGGTGACGGCGGCGGGCCTGCCGCCGGTGGCGACCGCCGTCGAGCAGGCGAAAGTAGTCGACAGTCAAGAGCTTTCGCTGTCCACCCCGCCGGACTCCCTGCCGTTCGGCGCGCCGGGTTCCTACTGGCTGGACCTGCGTGCCTACGACCCGGTCGGCACCGCGGCGGCGCTGGACCGGCCGATCTTCCTCGCGCAGGGCGGGCGGGACTACCAGGTCACCGTGGCCGACGACCTGCCGGGCTGGCAGGCGGCGCTCGCCGACCGGCCCGAGGTGACGATCCGGATCTACGACGCCGACGACCACATGTTCTTCCCGGGCGCCGGGCCGTCGCTGCCCGCCGACTATCTCCGCCCGCACCATGTCGATCCTGCCGTGATCACGGACCTCGCCGACTGGATCGCCGCTGTGCCGAATCCTTGATTACGTCGCGCGATGGCCCCGAAGCGCCGCTGTGCTGCAATGATCTTGGGGATGGAGCTACGTTTCGGGATTCAGTTCGCGCCGGTGGCCGAGGATTTGACGCGAATCCGGGAACTGGCCAGATTCGCCGATCGTGAAGGCCTGGACCTGCTGGGAATCCAGGACCACCCCTATTCCGGCCCGCTGGCCGACACCTTCGCGGTGATCGCGACGGTGCTCGCCGAGACCTCGGGGCTACGCGTGTTCCCCGACGTGGCCAGCCTGCCGATGCGTGGCGCGGCCATGCTCGCCAAGCAGGCGGCCACCTTGGATCTGCTCAGCAACGGACGTTTCGAGCTGGCCCTCGGCGCGGGCGCGTTCTGGCCCGCGATCACGGCGATGGGCGGGCCGCGGCGGACCAATCCCGAAGCGCTGCAAGCGCTCGAGGAGGCCACCGCCGTGATCCGCGCGATGTGGCAACCCGGTGCCAAGGCTGAGGTTCCTGGCGACTATTACGCTGTGCACGGTGTGCAGTCCGGGCCGGCTCCCGCACATTCGGTCGGGATCTGGTTCGGCAGTGTCGGGCCCAAGGCCAACGCTTTGACCGGCCGCATCGCCGACGGCTGGGCCGCGCCGATTCCGCACTACCTCCCCTACGAGAAATGGGAAGGGGCGCAACACCTTATCTCCGCGTCCGCCCTGGACGCAGGTCGGGATCCGGGCGCCGTTGCCCGAATGGCACAGTTGGTGGGGCACATCACCGAGTCGCCCGGTCGAGTGACGCTGCGCGGCGAGGAACCGATTCGTACCGACGCCGCGGGCTGGGCCCGCATTCTGGCCGATCTCGCCCTCGAAACCGGCTTCGACACTTTCGTGTACTGGCCGGAAACAGCCGACGATACCCAGCTGCGACGCTGGATCGGTGACGTCGTTCCTTACACCCGCGCCCTCTGCGCCTGACCTGAATTCTCGGGTCGTGCAGTGGGATCGAAAACCTCCTGGACTTTGTCGGTGAACTTTTACGTTGCACCGACCGTATGTCCGGGGCGGGGGTGGTCGCGTGAGTAGCGGACTACCTGAATCCTCTTGCGCGACTACGCACTAGCGCGCAGGAATGCCGAGCGACAGATCCAGCGGGCGGTTGCCGTCGCCCTCGTTCCAGGCGTGGTACCGGAGGGCGTCGGGGGACGGGATGCGGAAGCCGTCGCGCAGGGCGGTGACAATCATGGCGGCCAACTGCCGATAGTCCGAAGTGGTTGCCGGCCAGGGGAGCTCGGACCACCGGTTGTCGCCCCGGTCGGGATCTTGCTGTTGCCAACCGGATTCGGTCATGAGCCGGGTACCGGCCACTCCGGCCTGCGCCTCGGGGGTCAGACTGGAATCGCCGGGCACTTCCGCGGTGAGATAGTCGGGATACCGCCGGAATTGTGTGAATCTCCTGTCGGCAGAGTGGGCGCCGGCTTCTTCGATGATCACGACGCCGCCCACCGGCAGGTCCCGCAGACAACGGGCCAGGGCGGTGGCGAACGCGCTCCACTCGGTCACAGCAGGCCTTGGCGTTCCAGTTCGATGGCTTCGTCGTTGTTCGCCAGCCAGCCGTTGGTGGCCACTGCGAGATTGATGCGAACCGGCCCGCCGAGCAGCCGGAGCGTGGCTTCCGGACCGGCCCAGCGTATTTCAGTGGCCTCAGGGAGCTTGGCGGTCGGTGCGCCGAGAGCGGTGGTCAGTGCGGCGGTCATCCGGGCGAACGCGTCGTTGACCGCGTCCTGTCCGGCCTCGTCCTTGGGTGCGAATCCGGTAACCGCCAGCTCCATCACCTGCACCCGCCCGCCATTGCCCCGAGCGCTGCCGCTGGTGGGCCCGAACCCGCAGTCGAAGCGAGCCCGGTCCTCTCCGGTGCTCAGCACAGTCCAGCCGAAATCGGCGGCGAGGCCGGCGAAATCGGAGAACTGCCAGGACCAGCGCAGATCACGCAGGCGGGTGGCCAGGTCTACGAGGTCGGCGTCGGTCAGGGTGCTCAGTTCGCTCATCTCGCCTCGAGTTTCGTAGGTTCCGGTTCGATCCGGCTTCCACTGTGCCACATCCGGCTTACTGAATGCCCATCTTACGTCGCAGCTCTATCGCGCGCGGAAGATAGTCTGCCAATTCTTTGAGCCATTCATTGAAGGTCTGCGAATTCGGCTGCACCGGTTGCTGTTCCGAGTATATCCAGAAGTGAGGGTCGGCTGCCCGCAAGTCGTCGGCGCGAAAGTAGTAGAACATGTATCCTTGATGTGTTTGAAAAATGAACGCATCCTCGAACGGTGCGAAATCGAGGCCGTGATCGTCTACTACGATTTCGCGAGCAGTCTGTTTTGCCTCGAGCAGCCATTCGTAATCCCATTCACCGGTGCGGGTCAGCCAGTAGGGATTCTTGCCGCCGAACGACAAGAACTGTCGATAAGATTCAGGAATGGCGTCTACGCCCTGCGCCGCAAGCAGAGCCGCGATATCCGCATCGCTACACCCTTCGATCGCCTGGAGGGTGACGAGTCCGTTGTCGATCAGTGGTCTAGCAAGGGACTCCACGTAGCTCATCGTTCAATCCCGTCTAGTTCTGGGCAGCTGGGTCGTGGGTCAGTGTAGGCCGGTTCTTCTGGACGGGTGGATAGTCGGTCACGAACAGCACATCGATGTGAACGTTGGGATACATGCGCTGGAACTGCTCGATTGTCGGCGTGCACGAGTCGCAAGGAGTCTGCTCCGAAAACAGCGTCATTCGTCCGGATACCGGATTCGTGCGGTCGGCACCGAGCGGGTACAGCTGCTGCAACTTCTTGAACAGATGCTCCAGCATGTTGTTCTCGGCGTCGTTGCTTCGAATCAGGCTGGGCGGCAAATTCGGTATGACGCTGTTATTCGCGGCGGGCGGTGCAATTTCTGGAACTTGTGCCCGCTTGGCTTGCGGGATGCTGCGGCCGGCATCCTCGGCACCGCTGAATCCCACGAACTCACCCGATAGTTTTCCGATCTCGAACGCGACCGCGCCGCCCATTCTCTTCCACCCGATGACCGCGGCTTTCCGGGCCAGGATGTGCAGCTGTTGCAGCGGCGCGAGAGCGGGGTCATCGACAGCGACCTTTTGCACGTGTGGTGTGGCGGGGTCGTTCATCGTGTCCCAGCCGGGCTCTTCGAGCGATTCCCACGGCTGGTTCGGATCCGCCTGGTGGACAGTCGGTTCGGGGGTTGTGCCATCGGGCCGGGTGGGTTCGAAGGTGTGCCAGTCCCCGTTGTCGCGGACGACAGCGGGGGAGTCGGGCTGGTTGCGGACGCCGACTATGTCGGTGGGAGCTGTCACCGGGCTGTTCAGCGCGTTGGCGAGCTGCTGGGCGATCGCGACGCCGTCGCAGGACACCAGGCGGATTTCCCTGCCCTCCACGAACCCGGGGTGCTGGCGGACGAGGTCGGCGATCTGGTCGAGGGTGAGGCGGTTGCCATTGCCGTCGCTGGGATTGCCATCGCGATCGCTGTGCACGATGACGTCGAGTGCGCCTTCGTTGCGCAGGTTCTGGGCTACCCGCGCAGTGCCGGGATCGCCGCCGATGGCGACGGCGTCGGGGGTGTACTGAACGGGGGGACCGGCGGCGACAGGCGCGTCGAGGTCCGGTTGTGGACCGGGATCCGGTTCGGGCACAGGCTGTTCCGAGTCGCGGACGGCGTCGGCGGCGAGCTGGTCCAGCACGGCCTGCCGGTGCTCGTCGGCGGCGCGGAAGTCCGCGGCCGGATCGAACGAGGTGACCGGGAAGGCCGGCCGATTCAGGTCGCTGTCGCCGTCGGAACGCCCGCCGAACGGTATGAACCGGCGCAGGCCCGTCTTCGGCTCGCCCGCCGGCTCGCCCTGCAGGATGTCGCCGATGCGGTCCGCCAGGCGTTGATAGTCCGTGTCGTTCAGACCACTGAACTGCGCCACCGCGTCGGACCCGAGGTCGGCCCCGGTCGGTGGCGCGACCCGCCAGGTCACGCCGTCGGATTGCAACCACACCGTCAGCGGCAAGCCGTCGAGCGGGACAGCGGCTTGCACGAACTGGGGGTAGGCGCGCTGCTGGGTGCCTGCCGAACCGATGGGCGGCAGGGCGATCTGCCGCGTGAACAGCTGGTGCGCGACATGGGCCGGATGGGTGTCGCCTAGCGACGGATCCGCCCGCGCCATCAGGAATCCGCGCTGGACGAAGTCGAGGCGAGGGGCGGCGCGGCCGTGCGCGTCCAGTTCCAGCGGGGTGGAGCCCGCGCCGAGTTGCCCCAGCCAGGCGGTGAAGCCGAGTTGCGTGTGGCCGCCCGCTCGCAATCGCACGTAGTGGTCGAGCATGGCCCCGACCGCCTCGGCCCATTTCGGCTGCCGCGCGGGCCCTTCAGCCTCCGCGGCATCGACATGGTTGTAGTACCACAGGTCGCCGCCGACGCTCGGGTTGGCCTGCACGTACTCCAGTCTGCGTTGACCGTTCCAGAGCACGTCGGCGTAGTCCGGATGCGCGGCGGTCAGCGCGTGCAGCGCGTCCAGATGCCCACCCGGCGCGGCGGCGATCACCAAGCGTGGTGGGTAGCCGGGGAATTCGGCCACGTTGGGGGTCAGCCGCACGCCGCCGGGGTCGCTGCGCAGTTCGTCATCGATCCACTTGCGGCCGATGTCCTCGGCGGTGCGAGTGTCCCCGCGCACTGCCTGCGCGGGCGCGGGCTCGGTCTCGGGATCAGTCGTGCCGTCCATCGGCCACGGTTGATAGCCGTGCAGGTTGTCGTGCGCCAAGCGCACCACGTCGAAGGAGGTCTCCGCGGTCTCGAGACCGGCCTTCTTCAGGTATTTGCGCAGCGCTTCCTCACCTGCCGCGCGGGCCTGCTTTTCCGGATCGACAGCAGCCGGATCGGCGGCTCGCGCGGCGGCCTTCTCGGCTTTGGCGAGGGCACGATCATAGGCTTCGGTGTAGGTGCGCTCGGCCGGTCCGACCGGGACGAAGCGGCCCTCCTCCCGGAGCGCGGGTAGTTGTTGGATCTCGTTCGCGTAGCTCGCCGCGCGCCGGTCGATCAGGAGGGCCTCGTCACGCGGGTTTGCCGGCGCTGTGGGCTCGTTGATCGGCTGGACGCCACGCCCGAGGTCCCAATGGGCCCGGAAGTGTGCGGCAGGGTCGCGCCCGTTGACGCTGGGTCCCAGCTCGATCAGCCGGGCCCGGACGGCGCGGACGGCGGCCCGGTGGGCGGCCGCGTTCACCATCGCGTCGGTCAGCGGTGTCCTGATGTCCTGACGCGCCGTGCGCTGTGCCTCGGCGACCGCGTCGAAGTACAGCTGGGCCAACGGAGTCGCGTCCGCCGGGGCGTCGTACACACCCACCAGGAGCAGCCGCAGCCGTTGCATCTCGTAGCTGCGCGCGAGCGCCTCCGCGGTGCGGTCCAGCATCGTCGCGACGTATTCGTCACGGAACATTGTCAATCGGTCCAGGGGCCCGTCGGGCATCCCC
Source organism: Nocardia sp. NPDC050712 (assembly GCF_040654295.1). Lineage (NCBI taxonomy): Bacteria > Bacillati > Actinomycetota > Actinomycetes > Mycobacteriales > Nocardiaceae > Nocardia > Nocardia sp. NPDC050712. The sequence continues at coordinate 402,458 of NZ_JBFAHT010000006.1, read as the reverse complement.
AGGGCATCGGCCATGGTCGCGGCGTAGGTCAGCGCTCCGACCTGGGAGATGACCTCCGCGTGCAGGTCGAGAACCAGGCTGTTCGAGTCGATGTCGTAGCCGATATCCCGCCCGCCGCTGAAGCTGACTCGCACTTCGCGGGCGGCCAGCGTGTCCCGGGTCCAGTCCGCGACCGCCACCGCGTCCTGGGCCCAGTCCCGGGGCCCTATCCCGTCCCGTTCGGAATCGGCCTCGAACCGGGCCCAGATCTGGTTCAGGGCGGCCGCGGCGTCGTGGGCCAGCGGTGGCTGCTGCGCCAGAACCTGTGCTTCGGTGAGCATCCCGACCGTCTCGCCCACCGGTACGCCCAGCCCCGTGCGTGTCCGTTCGGAGTTCCACGCCTGCCACAGGTTCGACTGCTCTTGACGCACCCGGACCACGCCCGAATCATCGACATGCACAGTGACTCTGGTGGCTACCGGATCGCCGCCCAGCCGGTCGAGCAGGGAAACGTCCGAGCCGATGACGGCGTGGGACAGATCGGCGAAATCGCCGCCGACCTCGGCCACCAGGACCTGGTCCGGCGCGCCCGGCAGCAGCGCGACCCGGCTGTCGAGCGGCCGTCCGCCCTCGGCCCGGATCCGCGACTGGACCAGCTCGCGGCCGACGTGGTCGGCGATCCGGTCGGCGGCTGTGGCGATGCGATCGGTGAGTTGCTGGTGCTGGGCGGTCAATTCGGCCAGCGATCGCATCCGGGTGACGGTCTCCGCGCTTGCCTCGTACACGCTGAACCGCTCCAGCAGGCCCTCCACTACGGCGGCGGGGCCGTGGTCGAGCAGGGCACGAACATCGACCGCGCGGATCGGGTCGAACGAGGAGGACACGCTCCTGGCCACCCGGTCCACGTCGGCGAGAACCGCGTCCAGCTGCCGTCGCAGACCGGCGTGCTCCTGCACGAGCCGGGCCAGCGCCCGCGCGGATTCCGGTGTGGCGGGCTGATATTCGCCAGGCTGGAGCGCGTCGACTTCGCCGGCCCGCGCGGGGTCGGCACTCGACGTCTGCTGCGCATCGAACAGGTCCCCGGCCAGCAGCGCGTCGATGCCCGCGTCCCGCCCCAGTGCGCGCAACTGCTCCGGCGTGGCGGCGGCATCGACGCGTAGCCCCGCGGCGACGGCGGCGTCGTAGGCCGTGAGGTATTGCTCGTGCAGGGCACGCGTATAGAGCTGATCGACCAGCGGGCGCCAGCCCAGGCCGGTGTCGACCTGCCCCGCCGCCGACAACTCCCGGGCCAGCTCGGCCTGCCGGCCCAGCGCGGCAGCGTCTGTGCGCAGTTGCGCCGCGGCCTGGTCCGCCGGACTCAGGAACCGGCCCTCGGCCGGGGTCGCGGGCAGCTCACCGGCGCGTATCGCCTCCGCCCGTACCGCGGCGTCGACGACCGCGGCGGCCAGCGCCGCCGGACTGCGATCGCTGATGTCGATCCGCACGTCCATGGTGCGGCCGACGAGCGCGTCGTCGTAGTTGCCGTAGCGCACGGTGGCGCCGGCCTGCCGCAGCAGCGCCTGGGCTTCGCTTCCGGTCTCGGTGCGTCCGAGAATCGCGTCGACCGCACCGGCGGTTCGATCCCGCGGACCGTGCCGGAACAGCGGCTCGGCACCGGGTTCCGCATCGGGCCGCGTATTCATGGTGTCCCAGTCGGAACCGTCGAGGGTGGCCCGCGGCTGGTTCGTCTCCGGTTGGTGGACAGACGGTTCCGGGGTGTCGCCATCGGGTTGGGTCGGCTCGTGGGTGTTCCAGGTCGCGTTGTCCGGGAGCACGGCGGGGGAGTCGGGCCGGTTGCGGATGCCCACTACGTCAGACGGTGCTGTGACCGGCGCGTTGAGTGCGTCGGCCAGTTGCTGGGCGAAGCCGTTCGCGCTGTTGCAGGAGACGAGCCGGACCGGGGTGCCGTCGACATAGCCGGGGCTGTTGCGGATGGCGTCGGCAAGTTGTTGCGGGGTCAGCGGGTTGCCGTTGCCGTCGGTGGGGTTGCCGTGGGCGTCGCCGTGCAGGATGACGTCGAAAGCGCCTTCGTTGCGCAGGTTCTGGAAGACGCGCTGCGTGGCGGGGTCGGTTCCGACGGCTAGTCGATCGGGTGCGTGCTGGGCCGGCAGGTCGGGGGTAGCCGGTGCATCGGGTGTCTCCGGATCGGGGTGACCGGGATCCTGCTGGGACACGAGGTTGTTCGTTCGCTCGTTACCGGCGGGCGGATCCGTAGCCGCCTCGACGATTTCGGGAGTGCGGGAGTCGGCCCAGGGCATGGTCGGAACTTGTTGCGGCCGGTAGGCCAGCGCGGCCGGAGGGTTCTGGTTCTCGTCGAGCCCCCGGGCTTCGAGCCGGAGCAGGACCTCCTCGAGGGCGCGGAGCTGCGCATCACGGCCGGAGATCTCTTCGCGCAGATGCTGCTGGAGCTGGGCCAGCTTCTCCGGGCTCAGACGCTCGTCCGCATCGAGGGCGCCGTCCCGGAAGGCCTCGTAAACCTTCGCCCACCGTGCGTTGTTCCGGCGTTCGAGCTCGGCTGCCAATGCGGCCTCGCGCTTTTCCTCGAGCTCTTTTTTGCGCACGGGATCGGTTTCGGCCTCGATCGCGGGATCGGGCTCGACGTTCAGGCCGAAGGAGGTGAGGTCGACACCCATGATCCGGGCCCAATCCGAGCTGGGCGTGGGGCGCGTGCCATCCGGAGCGGGAATATCAGGTATCCCGCGCTGCAAGAACTGGTCGGTGAATTCGCGGATGTCACCGATCAACTCCCGCAGGAAGGCGACAGCCTGCTTATGTACCGGGAGCTGGACGCCGGCCACCCGCGGATCCACCGCTTTGTCGCCGTGCCGCACCGGATCGAATTTGTCCAGCTTCGCCAGGGTTTCGGCGAACTCGGTCAGCGCGGCGATCAGTTCGGCACGTTCGTCGGGGCGATGGGCCATATTCGCGATCGCGGCCCGCAACTTCTTCGGATCGATACCCTCGAAATCGGGCAGGTACCTGATTTCGTCGGCGTACTTGATCAGAGCCAGTTCTTCGGGCTTGATGCCGAGGCGGCGGGCCAACCGGGCCTCGTCACCGGCGTACTTCTTCGGGAGCAGATCCACCGGCTTGGCCGGGTCGGCACTGAGACGACGTGCCAGCCGATCCCGCGCGGCGTCAACCGCTTTGGCCACTGCGGGATCGACCTTGGCATCGATGGCACGGACCGCCGCCGCGTAATTGACCAGCGCTTCGGCCTTCTGGAGCGCATCACCGATTTTCGGATCGGCCATCGCCGCGGCGAGCCGGTCCGGCGTCAGCTGTGCCGGATTGACCTGCAGGAAGTGCGCCACCCGAGCCCGGGTGTTCTGGACCGCGTCGTAGGTCTCGATATCGGCCGTGGTGCGCGCGTAGTCGATGATCGCTTCGATCTGTGCCGCGCGCATCAGGTTCTCGTACCGCAGATTGGCGACCTGCTCACGGGTGACCGGAGAGTTCTGGTCCAGGCCCAAGTCGGAGATCAACCCGTTGCGGGCTTCCGCCAGTTGTTTCGGTGTCAGCGAGTCCAGAGCCTGGTTCCGCTGGCGGTTCTGTTCGGCCTGCTCGGCGGCCGGATCGATCGCGGCCAACGGATCGGGCACGGCTCGCCACTGCTGTCCCTCATCACGCACCACCGTGATCTCGGCATGACGGCCGTCGATGTCGACACTGAGGTGCCGCACCTGCGGCGTCCCCGCCGGCGCGATCCGGATCGACCCTTCCCGATCCACCGCCACGGTGCGACGATCCACCTGGATCTTGTCGTCATTGACCGGCGGCACCAGCTCAGGACGTTCGGTCAGCAGCCGCGCTACCACCGCGTCATGCCCCGAATCGGCATCGAGCACGATCATCCGCATCGGCCGGCCCGGCTCGCCGGGCACCAGGCCGATCTCGGGGGTGAGCATCGTTCCGCCCTGGGCGATGACCCACCCCGCGCCCGCAGCGGCGGCCAGCTTGTTCGACAGCTCCTTGATTCCGCTTTCGACGTCGGTGAATTGCTCTGCGACCGAACGGAAGTCGTTCATCGTTTCGATATGCTGGAGCAAGCCCGCGAACTGCTCACCGAGTGTCCCCCGCAAGGTGGGGGCGTCCAGCGCGTCGAGATCCACACCGAGCTGCTGTGCCCATCCACCGAGCTCGTCCAGGAGCTGGGCGCGGCGCAGCGCATTGTCCAGATACGGCAAGAGACCGTGGTCACGACCAGGCGCCGGTTGCAGGTCGATATTGCTCCAAGCCGGGCCCGGCTCACCCCCGTTGTTGACGGGCTCCCAGTCGAGCGAGCCCAGTTCGCCACCGTTGGCCAGGATCACCTCTTTGAGGAACCGCCCCAGTGGATCGTTATCGAGGATGTTGATCTCGTCGCGGTACGGGACCCACGCGTTGTCGATGTTGAACCGACCGGCCGCACCGGCGATCCCGAGCAACGAACCGAGCCGCCGCGCCTGCATGTACTCCAGGTCCGCCAGCGCACCCGCCAGTGCCTCGGAGGTCAGGTCGGCGGGCAGGTCTACTTCCAGATCAATGGCCATCTCGACAAGCCGCTGCTTCAGCGCGTCCCGCTCGGCCTGCGCCCGATCCAGGTCCTGCAACCACGCCTCCACCTCCTGGGTGGTGTGCGGCAACTGCTCGCCGACCGGCGGCGCCGGCTCCGGCTCGGCTTGTGTCAAGGCGCGCTGCTCGGCCGCCTCCTGGGCGGCCAGGTGCGCCTTGTAATCCTCGAGGCTGAATCCCCATTCCCGCTGGAACAGCTCCGGATCGGCCTCATCGATCTCAGGCCGGTACTCCCGACCGTCCCGGGTGCGCGCCCGCGGAACATCGGCACTCGCATCGCGCGTCCGGTTGGTGAACCGATTCAGGAACGGAAGCAGCTCGGGGCGCCTGACCATGGTCACGCCCTGATTGATCTGACCGGCGCTGGGGATGCCACCCAGGTCGGCCCCGGTGACGGCGCTGATGCCGTCGAGCGCCTCTTTGTGGCCACCGATCCCGTGTCCCATGGGATAGGACGGCTTTTGCCCGGCGTATCCGCTCCGGAACCGGTTCAGCACTCTCTTGACCAACCCCGGCTTCGGTTCCTCGCCAGGAGGCAATGCCGGGCGGTCGGGTATCGCGGGGGCGGCGAGTCGATCACGCGACACCACTCGCCACCCGTTGTCCGCATCGGGGACCAGTCGCACCGGCACCCGTTCGCCGTCCACGTTGGCGTAGCGCAGGACACCGGGTTCCGCGCCGCGTGGCTGACGAAGCACCTGCACGACGTCGGCGAGGTCGGCGACATCATTGGCCGCACGCAGGACCGCCGCACGTTGTTCGGCCAGCACTCGCGCCGGATCGGCGTTCAGCGCGGCGGGACTCACACCCAACCGGCGGGCCCAAGTGTCCCGGGTGGCCGCGATCTGCGCACGCGCCGCCGGATCTGTCGAAGCCAGGTGGCGTCCGACAGCAGCAGCGAGCACCTCGACTGCACCGGCGCGCAACAGGTTCCGCATCCGGAGATCCGCGATGGTGGCGGGAAGGTTGCGGTGGTTCAGATCGGTATCGGTGCGGCCGAACTGGTTGGCGAGTTCGTTGCGCACCTGGGCGGCCGAGGCTACCCGGGGCACCACGTCGTTGTTAGTCGTGCTCGCGGGCGCCACCTCCGCGGGCTTCCCCGGCGCGATCTCCGGCGTGGGATTCGGCGTGGGATTCGGCGCGGGCAGCTGCCCTCTCGCGGCCGGCTCGGCCTCGATCTCCGCCCGCCGGATCGCGGCCAGCTCGGCCTCGATCTCCGCCCGCCGGGTCGGATCCGCTTCGTTCCGCCAGTATTGCTCGGGGCCGTACAGCTTTTCGATGTCGACGGGATCGGTGAAGTCTTTCGGCTGCAGGGTGCGCGTGGGGTCCACGCTGTCCGGGCCGGCGAAAATGTCGCGGACGGCCGCGACTTCGGCCAGCTCCTGCAGCGCGCCGATCGGGTCGGGATGATTGCCCAGCAGGCCATCCAGACCCAGCAGCGCATCCAGGCGCTGCGCGTGCGCCCGATCGGCGTCGGTCACCACCGGTGGGTTCTGTGGGTCGACATAGTTCGGCGTATTGAGGAATTCGCGGATCGCCGCCAGCGGATCCTGCCATGGGGAGGCAGGATCCTGCCGCTGTGGCCGACCGGGGACGGCCTCCGAATCAGGCTGTGCACCATCGGTATCCGGCTGTAAGACGTCGACTTCGTTTTGCACCCGCGCCAGTTGACTGTCCGGGGGCGGTACGGCGGCTTCGGATTCCGGCGATGTCGCGGGCAGCCCGTTGGTGTCCGGCCGGTCGAGCCCGTCGAACCGGTCCGCCATCTCCCGGCGGGTCTGGTCGAGCTGATCCATCAGGCGCTGATGCTCTTCGCGCGCGGCGGCCTCGTTGCGATCGAAGGCCGCGTTCATTTCCGCGAGCTCGCGCTGCAGAGCTGTTTCCACCCGCGGCTCGGGGACGGTCGGATCGTTGGGGGAGACTGCGGCTTCCGCCGCTGCGAGTGGGGTGCCGAGATCTTGCCGGGCTTGCTGGAGCTGGTCCATCAGGCGCTGATGCTGTTCGCGTGCGGCCGTCTCGTTGCGGTCGAAGGCGTCGTTCATCGCGGCCAGCTCACGCTGTAGCGCGTCCTCGATGCGCGACCTGGGATCGGTCGAACCTGGTTGCGGCAGCGCATGTTCGGCGACCACGGGTGGCCGCTGGAGGCTTTGGATGGCTTGGTCCAGCTGGTTCAACACGCGCTGGTGCTGTTCGCGTGCGTCGGCTTCGTTGCGGTCGAACGTTTCGTGCATCGCTGCCAGTTCGCGCTGCAACGCTGCTTCTATCCGCGCGGCCGGGTCGGCCGAATCCGGCGTTTCGATGGGGGCCAGCGGTGTGCCGAGCTCTTGGCGGGCCTGCTGGATCCGGTCCATGGCGCGCTGGTGCTGTTCGCGTGCGGCCGTTTCGTTGCGGTCGAACGTCTCGTTCATTGCCGCTAGCTCGCGTTGTAGTGCTGCCTCGATGCGGGAGAGCGGGTCTTGGTTCGGGCTGTCCATCTGGTCCCAGTCAGGGGCGTCGATGGTTTCCCGGGTTTGGTTGGTATCTGGTTGGTGGACAACAGGGTTGGGTGTGTTGCCGTCGGCCTGTGTGGGTTGGTGGGTGTTCCAGGTGGCGTCGCCGGGCAGGATCGCGGGGGAGTCGGGGCGGTTGCGGACGCCGACGACGTCGGTCGGTGCGGTGACGGGTGCGCCCAGTGCGTTGGCGAGTTGTTGGGCGATGGTGGCGCTGTTGCAGGCGACCAGACGTACGGGGTCGCCTTGGTTGTAGCCGGGGCTGTTTTGGATGGCTTCGGCGAGTTGGTCGATGTCGACACGGTTGCCGTTGCCGTCGGTGGGGTTGCCGTCGGCGTCGCCGTGCAGGATGACGTCGAAAGCGCCCTCGTTGCGCAGGTTTTGGAAGACGCGTTGGGTGGCGGGGTCGGTGCCGATGGCCAGTCGGTCGGGTGCGTGCTGGACCGGCAGATCCGGGGTTGCCGGCAGGTCGGGTGTGTTCGGGTCGGCCTGCTGGACCGCATCCTGGTCGGCCGCGGCGGGATCTGTTTCGGGCCGCCCGTTTTCGGGCGTGTGGGGCGCACCCGGGTCCGGTTGCGGGCCCGACGGAAGCGTGGACGCATCGCCACCGTCGAGTGGGGGTTCGAGGCGGCGCGCGACCTCATCGAGCGCGCGGAGGTTCGCGTCGCGGTCGGCGACCTCGCCGCGGAGCCGTTGCTGGAGTTCGGCCAGTTGGTCCGGGCTCAGGCGTTCGTCCTGTTCGAGCTTGCCGTCGCGGTAGACCTCGTAGACCGCTGCCCACCGCGCGTTGTTCTTCGCGGAGATCTCGGCCTGCGCATCCGCGGCGAGCCCGGCTTCGGCGAGTTTCCTGGCGGCGGCGACGGATTCGGCGTTGGCACCGGGCTCAGCTTCGGCCTCGGCCACCGCTTTGGCGATGGCGTCGGCGTTGGCCTTGGTGTCGGCTTCGGTGTCGACCCGGCCCACGGGAGTGGTGTCGACGCCCATGATCCGGTTGAAGTCACTGCTGGGCCGGGGGCGTTCGCTGTTCGGGTCGGGGAGGGCGGGCAGGCCGTGTTGCATGAACAGGTCGGTGAGTTGGCGGACGTCACCGATCAAGTTCCGCAGATAATCGACAGCCCGCTCGTGCACGGGGAACTCTTTGCCGGCGACCCGCGGATCCAGTGCGTCCGTGCCGTGCTGGACCGGATCGAACATATCCAGCCGCGCCAGCGTCTCGGCGAATTCGGTCAGCGCGGCGATCAGTTCGGCACGCTCGCCGGGACGATTGACCATATTCGCGATCGCGGCCCACAACTTCTTCGGATCGATGGCCTCGGGATCAGGCAGGTATTGCAGATGCTCATCGACGTACCGGTACGAAGCCAGTTCTTCCGGCGTGATGCCGAGCCGGCGGGCCAGCCGATTGTCGTCACCGGTCTGTTTGTACGGGAACAGATCTTCCGGCTCGATCCCGAGCCGGCGGGCCAGCCGATCCCGCGCGGCGTCGACCGCGTCCGAATCGATCCCACGCACCAGATCCGTATACGTGACCAGCGCTTCGACCTGCTGCGCCCGCAAGCCGTTTCGGACCGCCGGATCGGCGAAAGCCTCGGCGAGCCGCTGCGGCGTCAGCTGTGCCGGATCGACCTTCAGGAAGTGCGCCACCCGGTGCCGCGCGTCGGTGAGATCGTTATAGGTTTCGATGTCCCACGCGATGCGCGCGTGATCGATGATGGCCTCGATCTGCGCGGCGCGCACCATGTTCTCGTACCGCAGCTCGGCGATCTGCGCGCGAGTGAGCTGGGTGTCCGGGGCCAAGCCCAGGTCGGCGATCAGTTGGTCGCGCCAGCGCACCAGCTCATCGGTCGGCAGCTCGTCGATTGCCGCATCTCGCCGGCGGTCCTGCTCGGCCTGTTCCGCGGCCGTATCGGTGACCGGTAGCGGATCCGGTACGGCCTGCCAGTGCCCGCCCTCTTCCCGCACCAGCGTGATATCGGCCCGGCGGCCGGTGAGATCGGAACTCATGTGCAGCACCTGTGGCGTGCCACCCTCGGCGACCCGGATCATCCCGTCCGATCCGACGCGCACAACGCGCCGGTCCACCTGGACCGTCTTGTCGTTGACCGCCGCGGCCAGATCGGGATGTTCGGCCAGCGCCTGCGCCAGGACCGTGTTGTGGTCGCCGGCGGCGTCGAGCACGATCAGCCGCATCGGCTGGCCCGGCCCGCCGGGTGCCAGCCCGATTCCGCCGGTGAGCATCGCACCGCCCTGGCTGAGCACCCATTCCGCGCCCGCGATCTCGGCGAGTGCGTGCCGCAACTCCTGCACCTCGCTGTCGGCCCGAACGAATTGCTCTGCCGTCGAGCGGAATTCGTTCATCGCGTCGACATGCGCGAGCAGGCCGGCGAACTGCTCGCCGAGCGTGTCGCGCAAGAGCTGCGGATCCAGCGCCTCGAGATCCACGCCGAGCATCTGTGCCCACACCGAGCGTTCGTCCAGGAGCTGATCGCGGCGCAGCGCGTTGTCCAGGAATGGCCAGAGGCCCTCATCGCGTCCGGGAGGCGCCGCAAGGTCGATGTCGCGCCAAATCGGTCCCGGCTCACCGCCATTGTTGACGGGTTCCCAGTCGAGGGTGCCCGGCTTTCCGCCGAAAGCGATCACCACCTCTTTGAGGAACCGGCCCAGCGGGTCGTTGTCGAGATTACTGATCTGGTCGGTGAACGGGATCCAGGCGTTGTCGACGTTGTACCGGCCGGCCGCACCCGACAACCCGAGCAGCGCGCCGAGCCGCCGCGCCTGCATGTACTCGAGATCGTGCAGCGCGCGCCGTAGTGCCTCGGGGGTCGGATTGTCGGGCAGATCCACATCCAGATCGATGGCCATCTGCCTGAGCTGCCGGGCCAGGTCGTTACGGTCGGCCTGGGCCTGATCCAGTTCTTGCACCCACTCGGCGACCTCCTGGGCGGTCCGCGGCAGCGGCTCGCCGAGCTCCGGCTGCGGTGTGGCGATCGCGGCCGGCTGTGTCGCGCCCTCGACGGGTGGCTGGGTTCCTGGATCCACCGCTGTCTCGGCCGCGCGCTGCGCGGCCAGATGCGCCCGGTAGTCCTCGAGGCTGATCCTGTGCTCACGCTGGAACAGCTCTGGATCGGCCTCGTCGATCCAATACTCGTACTCGCGGCCGTCTCGACTGCGCGGTGCCGGGACATCGGCGCTCGCATCGGGCATTCGGCTCATGAACCGCTTCAGGAATGGCAGCAATTCGCGGCGCCGCCACATGGTTATGTAGTTGCTGACCACCCCGGCGCTGGGGACAGCACCCAGGTCGAGCCCGGTAATGGCGGTGATGCCGTCCATCGCCCGTTCGTGGCCACTGACCTTCTCCTTGTACCCGATGGGATACGCCGGCCTCTGCCCGGTGTAACCGCCCCGGAGCCGATCCCACAGTCGCTGGATCCGGTTCCGCTTCGGTTCGTCCGCCGGAGGCAGCGCCGGACGATCGGTCGACACCGCGGCGGCGGGGAGCCGATCACGCGACTCCACCCGCCAGCGGCCGTCGCCCTCGGGAACCAGCCGCACCGGGACCCGTTCGCCGTTCACATCGACGTACTGCAACGTCGCGGCCTCGCCCTGATCGGCCACCTGCACGACATCGGCGAGGTCCGCGATGTCGTTGGCTTCACGAAGGACCGCCGCGCGCTGTTCGTCGATCACTCGCGCCGGATCGACATCCAGGGCAGCGGGGTCTACGCCCAACCGGCGCGCCCAGGCATCCCGGGTGTTCGCGATCTGCGCCCGCGCTGCCGGATCCGTCGCGGCCTGATGGCGTGCCGCGGCGTCGGCGAGTGCCTCGACGACGCCGGCGCGCACGAGGTTTCGCATCCGGAGATCGGCGACCGTGGCCGGCAGGTTGCGCGGGTTGAGGTCGGTGTCGGTGCGGCCGAACTGGTTGGTGAGTTGTTCGCGGACCTCGGTAACGGAGGCCAGGCGGGGCACCAGATCCTGGCTGGTCGTACTCGCGGGTGCTACCTGTGGCACGGCCGGATCGGTTGCGGGATCCAGTGCGGGAGTCGTTTCCGGGCTCTGCCCGATCTCGGCCAGGTGTGCCTCGATCTCCGCCAGCTGGTCCGGGTTCGCCTCGTTGCGCCAGTACTGCTCGTCGCCATAGATCTGGTCGATGTCGACGGGGTCGGTGAAGTCGCTCGGCTGCAGGGGACGGGTGACATCCGCGCTGTCCGGGCCGGCGAACAGGTCACGGACCGCCGCGACTTCGGCCAGTTCCCGCAGTGCGCCGATCGGGTCGGGATGATTGGCCAGCAGGCCGTCCAGACCCAGCGCCGCGTCGAGGTCTCGGGCATGGGCTCGTTCGGCGTCGGTCACCGTCGGCGGGTTCGCCGCGTCGACAGAGCCCGGTGCGCTGAGGAAGTCGCGAATCGCCTGGAGTGGATCCGGCTGGGTATCGGTGGTGTCCGGCTGCTGGGGCGTGTCGGTCGCGTTCGGCGAATCCGGTTGCGCGGCATCGGGATCGCTCTGCGGATCGTTCGGGTCCGCGACGGCGGCTTCGGACTCCGGTGATTTCACGGGCAGCGCGTTGTCCGGATTCCCCGGCTGCTCTAGCTGGGCGAATCGTTCCGCCATCTCCTGACGGGACTTCTCGAGCTGATCCATCAGTTGCTGGTGTTCTTCGCGCGCAGCGGCTTCAGCAGTGTCGCGCGCCTCGTTCATCGCCGCCAGTTCGCGCTGCAATGCCGTGTCCACCCGCGACTCGGCGACGGGCGTCGCCTGCTGGGACCCGGTGTCTTCGGCGAGGACCGGTGGTCTGTCGAGGCTTTGGATGGCTTGGTCGAGCTGGTCCATCAGGCGCTGGTGCTGTTCGCGTGCGGCTGTTTCGTTGCGGTCGAAGGCGTCGTTCATCGCCGCGAGCTCGCGCTGCAGCGCGTCGTCGATACGCGAGCGCGGATCGGTCGAATCCTGAGAGACCGAGTCTTCGGTGAGCACCGGTGGCCTGTCGAGGCTTTGGATGGCTTGGTCGAGCTGGTCCATCAAGCGCTGGTGCTGTTCGCGTGCGGCAGTTTCGTTGCGGTCGAAGGCGTCGTTCATCGCCGCCAGCTCGCGCTGCACCGCATCCGCGACCCGCGAGGGGGGATCGGTCGAAACATTCTGGGGCACAGTATTTTCAGGAAGGTCCAGCGGACGCTCGAGCTCTTGGCGGGCTTGATCGAGTCGGTCCATCAAGCGCTGATGGTCTGCGCGTGCGGCGGCCTCGTTGCGATCGAAGGCGTTGTTCATCGCCGCTAGCTCGCGCTGCAACGCAGCTTCGATTTGTGATTGTGGATCAGGCGGCGGCGGTTGGTCGTTGTCCGGGCTGTCCATCCGATCCCAGTCGGGGCCGTCGATCGTCTTCGGTGGGACGTTCGTATCCGGCTTGTGGACACTGGGAATCGGCGTTGTGCCGCCGGGCGGCGTGGGCTGGTGGGTGTGCCATGCGGCGTGGCCGGGGAGGATGGCCGGGGAGTCGGGGCGATTGCGGATGCCGACGACATCGGACGGTGCGATCACGGGTGCGCCGAGTGCGTCCGCGAGTTGCTGGGCGAATCCGTTCGCGCTGTTGCAGGATACGAGCCGGACAGCGTCACCGGGGGTGTAGTCGGAGCTGCTGCGAATGGCGGCGGCGACCTGCTCGGGCGTGATGCGGTTGCCGTTGCCGTCGGTGGGGATACCGTCGGGGCCGCCGTGCAGGATGACGTCGAAATTGCCTTCGTTGCGCAGGTTTTGGAGGACCCGGTTCGTGGCGGGGTCGGTGCCGATGGCTAGTCGATCCGGGCCGTGCTGGACGGGGAGGTCGGCGGTCGGGTCCGGGGTGGCCGGTGCCTGCGGCATGTCGGTATCGGTGTCGGCGGCCAATTCGGCTTCCAAACGGGCCGCTTCGACACGAGCCTGGTCCGGGGTGACGCCCCCGAGTGTCTTGAACTCGATCGGGCTCCCGTTGAAGTCCAGGTTGAACTTCGCGATGGTGATCGAGCCGTCCCGCTTGACGTGCACCTTGTGGTACTCGATCTCCAGGGTGCCGTCGGCGAAGGCGCGCAGCAACTGGGCCCGCGCCTCGAGCAGGGCCCGGGCTTCCGGGCTGTTCGGATCGACGCCGCGTGCGGCCATCTCTTGCGGTGTCTCGGTGAGCAGGCGCCCCAGGTTCTCGTCGATATCCGCAGTACGTTGCGCGTAAGGTGCCGAACCCTGTTCCGAGCGGCCGTGATCGGTTTTGGCCGACCCCAATGTGCCACTTTCGCCGCCCTTGGACTCGTCGATGACCAGCCTCGGGGGCGAGTCGTTGGTGCCGGGGACGAACGAGACGACATCGAAGGTGTCATTGCCGTCGATGAAGCCCGGGAACGGGATCATTCGGGTGGCGTCGGGATATTGGCCCGGGTCGACCGAGTGTGTCTTGCCGCCTAGCTCGCCCAGGTCCTTCGATGTCTGTACGACGGTGGGGTTGAGATCGTTGTACTTCTGGGCCGCCACCAGCATGGTGTCGAGCGAATCGAGCAGCCTGCCGGCTTCGGTGGGGGTGATCCGGCCGGCTGCCAGGTCAGCATCGATCTCGTCGGTGCGCTTGTTTCGGACGTTGGTGAGGTCCTTCGGTCCGAGATCGTGCATGTTCTTGATGTTGTGATCGCCGAATTGGGCGGCGGCCGTGGCTCTGTGGGCGGCGCGCGTGGCGTCCTCGGCCTCTGCCCGCGCCACCAGTTGGTCCAGCTGGGCCTGGGCGTCCTGATCCGGCAGCGTGTACGGCTGTTTCGGGCCGAGTTTGGCCTTGTGCTTCACATCCTGGTTGGTGTTCGGATCGGTTGCCCAATCCCCCCGGTTGCTCTCCCATCGATATCCGAATCCCCGGTCGCGGGAGGTGCCCACCTGGTCGTTCTTGTGATGCAAGTCGCCGTTGTGATCGCGATAGGACTCACTGCGGTCACCCTGCATATGCAGGTAGCCGTCTTGCCCGCGGGCCAAGCCGGTTGGAAGGTTCGAGTCGCTCGGCGGGTTGCGCAGGTAGTCCTGTAGTCGCTTCGCCAGCTTCGGGTCGTGCTTGTTGAGCAGTTTACGGACGGTGTCGGCGTGCGCCGGGTCAGTGACACCGATGTGGCGGAGCAAGTCCTTGAGGTCCTGCTGCAGTTGGGGGAGCTGATGCGCGTGCGCGGGCGAGGCGTGCGCTCGGTTGAGCTGGTGCAGCAGCACATTCAGCTCGGCGAAGCGGCCGCCGAGATGCGAGGTCATCTGGGTCGGGCGCTCGGTGGTCGGGTCGGTTTGGATGGTGGGATCGAACGACAGCAGAATCTCGTTCATCTCGTGCGCCAAGGCGCGCGCGATGTCCTCGGGCCGGGCCTGAGGTGAAACGTTGATGTCGAACCCGGTGGCGTTGCGTTGGAAGCTGGCGACGGCGTTGTTCTCGGTGTCGCCGACGCGGATGGTGACGACGTCGCCGTTGGGGAGGGTGAACTGGCGGGTGTCGGCGTCGAACGGCACAGTGTGCGGGGCGATCACCGGGAGAGCGTCCCTGATTTGGGCGCTCAGGTCGCTGTCCTGGATCGGGTTGCCTGCGGGGCGGGCGTCGCCGCGGAAATCGCCGACCGGGCTCGCGGTGCCGCGGTCGGCGCCGACCAGGTCGCGACTGCCAGGGCGGCTCGAGGAGTCGAAGCGGTTGGGGACGCCGGGCCGATTACCTTGCTGCGTCTGCTGATTCGACGAGGAGTCGGTGATCGGCGACATCGGCAGCACGGGCGGAACCTGCTGTAGGTCCGCGTCTTGCTGGGTATTGGTGTCGGTCGACGGAACGGTGAGGCCGGTGGAGGTGGCCTGCACAGGTGCGCCGAGCGGGTTGCCGGTGTTCGGGTCGGTAGCGCCGGCTCGTGGCGCGGCCGGTTGCTGGGTCGGCGGGGTGTTCGGGTTCTGGGTGTTCGGCGTGCTCTGGGTGGTCGGCGCATTCGGGGTTTGAGCACGTGAGGATTCTCCGGTGACCGGACGTGCTTCGGAGACACCAGGATTGGTAGACGTCGTCGACGAGCTGGCCGGTGCGGTGCTTGCCGGATTCGCGGTCGAGGCGGCGACGGGTGCGGCATTCGCGACGGGTCCGGCCGCGACGGTCGGGTTGACCGCCGGTGAACCCGGCTGGGACACAGCGGGGTTCGTGCCATCGGGGCTTGCCGCAAGCGGAGTGCTCCCAGCCGGTGCACTGGTCGCCGGTGAGCCGTTGGGGTTGGTGGTGGAACTTTGCGGATCCCCGACGGAGGCCGGGCTGTTAGGTGAGTTGGTTTGTGCGGGAGCGTCATTCGCGCTGGAAGTGGCGCCGGCCTCGGGGGTGGAGCTGGTAGTGCTCGAGCCCGTGTTCGCCGGACCCGCGCTGGCCGAGTCGGTGTTACCGGTTCCGGAGTTGTTCGAGTTCGTGCTGCCGGCCGGACCTGGGTTGTTCGTGTTCGTGTCGTTCGAGCTGGAACTGCTCGACGTGCTGGTGTTCGACTGGCCGGTATCGGCTGGGGCGTCGATGGTACCCGTGCTGCCGGCGGGGCTGGTGCCGGGCGCGTTGTTGCCGGGGTTCGACGGGTTGTTGCCGGTGTTATCGCTGGTCGATCCAGGATCGGTGCTGGCGGTGGGATCGGTGCCGGCGGGCTGCTGCCCGTCCTGTGTAGCGGTCGGGTCACCGGCGCGAGTGTTCTGCTGTCCCGCACCGGGTTCGCCGGGCTGTTGCTGTTGCTGAGGGTTGTTCGCGGCCGGATCGTTCGCGCCAGGAGCCTGCGGTCCGTCGCCGGGGGCTTGTGGTCCGTCACCGGGAGCTTGCGGTCCGTTACCCGGGGCTTGCGGTCCGTCGCCGGGAGCCTGCGGTCCGTCACCTGGGGCTTGTGGCCCGTTGCCGGGATCCTGCGGCCCGTTGCCGGGATCCTGCGGCCCGTTGCCGGGATCTTGGGGCCCGCTACCGGGATCCTGCGGCCCGAGCCCGGGTGGCCGGGTGCCATCGGGAAGGAGGGGGCTCATCAGGCGGCCGGGTGTGCCGCCGTGTTCGTTGGTGCCCCGGAAACCATGAATGGCGCCGGGACCCGCGCCCGACAACGCGCCACCGGTGAGGCTGCGCGGATCGAAATCCCATTGGTTGTAGATGAGTCCGTTGGCGTAGTAGGCCGCGCCTGCTCCCGCCAAACCGGCGAAACCGCCGTTCAAGGCACCGGCGGCCGCGCCTTTCCAGCGCCCGGCACCCATCGGGAGCACCTTGCCGCCGATGTTGCCCGCCAGGCCGCCGGCGCCGCCCGCGATCGCGGAGATCAGCGCGTTCTGCTTGAGCGCCTCCATGTCGAAGCCGTCGACGTGGCCGTTGGCGTTCTGGATGGCCTGGACAAGCCCTTCCTGAATGGTGCCCTGTGCCGTTTCCTGGGCTGCTTCTTTCAGCGCCGCGTAGGCCATCTTCATCACGATCTTGCCGACCTGCTTGGCCGTGATCTCGCGCAGGTTCCGGACCAGCAGACGCGAGATGACCCGCATAACCGCCTGCATCAGGATTCGGCGCAGGGTCGCGAAGGTAATCCGGCCGACCGCGATGGCAGTGGCGTGAGCGGCGGGCGCGAACGGGCCGGCAAACCATGCCATGGCGAGTTCGGCGATCAGCCAGCCTGCCGCGATGATGAAGTTGAGCTTCGCGGCTTCCAGTTGGTCGCCCATGCCGTCGGCGGAGTCGCCGAGCGCGATCATGTTGTCGGCGAACTCTTCCAGCGTGCCGTTCTTGTCGCCGGCCTTGCCGGTACCGTCGCGCAGCGGTTTGATCCATTCCAGGATCTTCTCGCCGCCGCTGCCTTCGGGATAGGCCTTGCTGAGCCCATCGATGATCCCGTCCAGATCGGGGATCATGGTTTTGATGTCGCCGCCGATTGCCTTGAGCTCTTCGGCCATGTCCCACATGGCGTCTTCGTCGCCCCGTGGCCAGTCCGCGCCGACCAGCCATTCGACGGGTTCGGCCCATTCCGGAAGGTACATTCCCACGGTGGACCTCAGTCCTGGAGTTCGGAAGGCGCCGAAAAGAGCCTGTGCTGTCTAGGAGCACACTTCCGCTGTGGTGCTTGACCTCCCACACCAGCTCCTCACGCACAGTGACACGGTGCCCGGACCTGGTGGCGGGATAGGCAGGGCGGCACGAACTTTCGAACAGACGTGAAGTCGACTCTGACACAACCGGCGAGTGAAGACAACATGAACGCCCGGGGTGAAAGCCTCGAAGGGCGCCGCGGTCGGCTCGGTGGTAGCTTCGAGGCCGTGCCGACCGTGTTACCGCTGGCGCGTACCAACGCCGAGGCTCGCCTGTTCCTGCAACTGCAACCGTGTTCGGGCTGCGGCAAGAGCAAATGTGTCTTCCGCAGCGCCGTCGTGACAGTCGGCGACGACCTGGGTAGCCGCTACACCGGGGTTTGTCCGCAGTGCGGTGTCGAGCGTATCTACGAGTTCCGTATTCCAGCAGAAGTACTGCAACCCCAGGTGAATTCGGTGCAGTTCGGCGCCGACGATCCGTCGCAACTGCTCGATCCCGGTGTGTGGTTGTGGTATTCGGATATATGCGCGCAGAAAGTACCTGAAAGCCCCGCCGGGCTTGGCGAGGCGGAGCGGAGAGCTTGCCGGCACGCGCTGGCCACCGCGCTGGCCGCGGTCGAGGAAACGTTGAAGTTCATCCCGGTATCCGCCACGGCCGTACCGGCTTCGGCATTCATCTCGCTCGATGGCCGCACGGCTTACCGGCGCGAGCCCGGCCGATTCAGCAGGGCGCGGCTGGAAGCGGTGCGCGGGCATTACGCCGAGCAGCTCACCGCCTGGTAGTTACCAGCCTTCTTTTCCGAGCACGCCGCTGCCCCGCTGCTGTTCAACCCAGGCGTCGTGGTCCTCGACCCCTTCGAAACCCGGTGCCGTACCGTCGGTTACCGTGCGTTCAGGAGCATTGGGCGGCGCTGTGGACACCGTCGGGCGCGGCACATTGGTTTGGAAGTCGGGCATTCCGTCGATCAGGTCCGACAGCTTCGGCATCCGGGCACGCTTCTCCACGACCGGCGCCAGCACTTCGGCCGACAGCCGGGCGACCTCGGCCGCGGCCTCCTGCGCGGCGGCGGTGACCGCCTTAGCGACCTCGTCGTAGTCGAGTTCGCTGATGTCGCCGGCGAATTTGGTTTCGATCACCACGCCGTCGGCGTTGACGGTGACCTTCACGCGCTTGCCACGGGCGTACCCGCTGGCTGTCAACTGGGCTCGCTTCTCGGCGGCGACGCCGATCGCCTTCATCTGGTCGGCGAACTCCGCGAGGATCTTTTCGGCGCCCTGACGGGCCAAATCACGGGGCATCAGGCGTTTTTGAAGTCGTGCTCGTTGGCGTCTTCGAAATCCTTGACGTAGGCAGCGGATTCGTCGAGACCCGCGCCGAGATCGTTGAACGACGTCGCCATCTGGCCGAGGTTCGTGGCCATGTTCACGCTGCCCTTGTCGAAGCCCTTTTCCCCCTCGGCGAACTTTTCGCCGGTCTCGTCATCGCCCCAGGCGGACTGTCCGGGCGAGATCGCCGAGTCGGCCCGAGCGGCGAGAGTCTTCAGCCTGCCGCCGAAATCGGAGACATCACCAGCCAGGGCGTACAGCTGAGTCGAGGTCACGGTAACTTTGGCCATGGCTAACCTCCAAGTGCGAAACGCGGTGGTTCGTCGTCGATCACGATCTATCGACTGTGCCACAGCTGGAAACTGAGCGCCAGTGGTACCGGCGGCGCATCTCCGAATGCGCACGCACGGTCCACTACCCGATGGTCAGGAGGCTCAGCGGCCGCGACGCCGCCCACGCCAGGACCGCGCGGCGGTGCCGACGCCGGCGAGATGCAGGGCGATGAGCAGGAACCCGAGGGTGACGAGCGTGCCCGTGGTGATCGTGTCACCCAGCGACTCGTCGATCAGATCGAGCAGTAGTGCGAGACCGAAAGAAACGGCGGCGGCGATGGCCAGCATTGGAACCTCCATATAGTGCTTAGAGGTGCATATACCCGCCGTTTTCAGGTGTAATCGCTAGGTCGTGCCGATCTTGCGAAAGAACAGCACATGATCGTGATCGATGAGCGGCATGGTCTTGCGGACCTGGCGAATACCGCGATCCGGCAGATAAGTGAGGTTGGCGAAGCTGAGGCTGTTGCCGAACGCGGAGCGGAGTTTGGTCTCGGTGGCGCCGCTGGCGCCGTAGGCGGCGAGCACGCTGAAATCCAAGGGCGCCAGGGGTTCCTCCAGCGAGGAGGGTCCGGCCGGGCGGCCCAGCGCGGCGTATTGGATGGCGCGGCCGTGCTCGTACCGGCACAGTTCGTAGGCGATGTCCGAGGTGGCAGTCACGCTGACGACCGGCCACTTCTCGGAAAGGCGCAGTGCCAGTGGATGTTTCCCGACCGGCGCGAGCTCCCAGTTCATCGTCATCACGTTGACCCAGCCGCCGTAGGACAACTCGATCAGCACCACGTCGTCGCCGAGCGTGCTCGCCGCGTTGAACTCGGGTTCGCCGATCACCCAGTCCTTGTCGTCGGCGTTGAGATAGGTGGAGCTGTCGACGCGTTCGATGTCGTCGGCCGCGTAGGCCTCGATGATCGCCGTCCGCAACTGCACGAGGGCGTCGCGATCGGGGCAGCGCACGCCCAGGGCGCCGAAGGTGGGCCCGATCTCGACCGGCGCCGACGGCGGATCCGGATCCTCACCCGGCGTCATCGGACGCAAACCGACCAGCGCGAGCCGCCAGTTGATCTCCTCGACGGTGGACAGATCGCCGGTGGCGGTCCGCAGGATCTGCTGCTGGGTCAGCTTGCCCGCGGCTTCCAGCGTGCGGCATTCCAGCTCGAGCAGTGCGTTGTAGGACTTCGGCGTGAGCTCCAGATCGCGAATGCCACACGCGCGCAACCGAATTGCCATACCGGTCGGCGTGAAAGCGGCGTACCGCTCCCGGTACATCGACAGCGCCTGCTTGCGCGAGCGGCCCACCATGAGGGTGCGCAGCAGCGTGCTCAGACTCTGGAGGTAGCGCCCCGCCAGTTCGGGGTTCGCGACGGCGAGTTCACTGCGAATGCGGGCGGCGTCCTCGGTGGCGGCGACCGCCGCCTCCTGGTCCAGCCGGCCCAGCCAGACACCGCATTTACCGAGCATGTCCGCACACATGCCGGCCACCACCGGATCGGCTTCGGCGGCGGTGCGAATCACCTGGCAGGCATTGCGAATCGTGCTCGTGGCCAGTTCGCGGCGCGCGGTCGCGCGCGTGACCTGCTCGAAGACCCGCAACGCCTCCTGCACCTCACCGGCGGAGCGCGAGGAGACATTGCCCGAGGCGAACCAGTGCAGCCGCAGACCGACCGCTTCCTGCGCGGGAGCGAGGGCTTCGATGGTGCGGTCGCGGCGTGCGTTGCTGTCGGTTCTGGTGGCCAGCATCGCCTTGGCGAGCTCGACGAGCGAAGCGGCCAGCGCCAGCTCGGTTTCCAGCGTCCGCTGCCGTGCCGCGCTGCGATCGGCAGCCACCTGTCGTTCCAGCGTGCCCAGGTCGATCGTGCTCAGCGCGGTCATTAATTCAGCTCCATGGTGAAACTCGGCAGCATCGGCCGAGTCTGTCACACATCGGGCCCCCACGCCCAGGACATCGCTGCGGTGATCGGGTCCTCCGGGCGATCTGTACCGGCGATCCCCGCACGCCTCAGCAATTCTCGAGTTAATATCACTCGCGCTTGGCCTCGACTTCCCACCGATACCCGTAGCCGCGGATGGTAGTAATCAGCCGCGGGCGGCCGAGCTTGGCGCGCAGCGCGGCCATGTGCACGTCGAGCGCGCGGGACACCGCGGCGAAGGCGTCACCCCAGACCTGATCCATGAGTTGCTGGCGGCTCACCGCAGCGCCCGGGCGCTCCACTAGCACGCGGACCAGTTCGAACTCCTTGTTGGTCAGCACGATCGGGACACCCCCGACCTGGACCCGGCGCGAGGTCAGATCGACCCGGACATCGCCGGTGACGATGACGGTTTCGACCGGCACCGTAGGTCTTCGGGTGCGACGGGTGATCGATTCGATCCGGGCGACGAGTTCGCCCACCCGCGGTGGTTTGGTCAGGTAGTCGTCGGCCCCGGCGCGCAGGCCGCGGATGACAGCCCGCTCACCGGCGCGCGCGGTGAGGATCAGCACGGGAACCACCGACACTTCCCGGAGTTTGCGCAGGACATCGAGGCCATCCATGTCGGGCAGGCCGAGGTCGAGGATGACCGCGTCGAAACGTTGGTGGTGCAGGAGCAGATCGGACCCCCGCCGGAAGTGGTCGGCCTGGTAGTCCTTCATTCGTAGTGCGGTGACCAGAGCGTCACCGAATCCCTCGTCATCCTCGACTACCGCAAGTCTCACCAGGTGATCCTTGCAAATCGTGGGTTGCGCCCGCAGCGGTTCTCCGCCACCCCAACGGATTTCACGATTCCAGCAACAACGTGACCGGGCCGTCGTTGGTCGATTCGACGTGCATGTGCGCGCCGAACCGGCCGGTGGCGGTGATGGCGCCCAGCTCCCGCAGGCTGCGGGTGAAGGCGTCGACCAGCGGCTCGGCCGCCGCACCCGGCGCGGCCGCGTTCCAGGACGGGCGGCGCCCCTTGGCGGTATCGGCGTACAGGGTGAACTGGCTGACCACCAGGATCGGGGCGTCGAGATCAGCGGCGGACCGTTCACCGTCCAGGATGCGCAGACGCCACAGCTTGTCCGCCAACGTTGTCGCGGTTGCCTCGGTGTCGGTGTGGGTGACCCCGACCAGGGCGAGTAGACCCTGTGGGTTCGGCCGGATCTCCCCGACCACCGCGTCGTCCACCGTCACCCGGGCGGACGTGACGCGCTGCACCAGTACTCGCATGGTCACGATCTTGTCATCCAGGCGCTCCGCCGCACAGCCGTGCCCGCAGGACCAAGGTCCGGATCGGGAAGTCGAATTCGCCGGCGGCCGTCTCCGGCCTGCCCCGCAGGTAGTCGGTTACCGCGTCGAGCACCTCCGCACGTTGTCGCGCGGACACGACCAGCGTGTGCGAATACGTGCCGATCGTCGCGGTCAGGCTCTCGGCCGAGCGGCGATGGGTGTGGGCGAAGCTCGCGGTCTCGAAGCCGGTGAACAGCGGATGCCGCTCGAGCTTCTCGAGGATCTGCACACCCGGCAGAACCGCCGCTTTCCGCGCGGCCTGCTGCAATCCCGCGACCCACTCGACCGTGGTGTCGTCCTCGTTCCATAAGGCAGCGAGTACACCGCCTGGGCGCAACACCCGTGCGATCTCGGGGTAGGCGCGGGCTTGGTCGAACCAGTGGAACGCTTGACCGGCGACCACCGCGTCAACCGAGCCGTCCTCCAGTGGAATGGACTCCGCCGTACCGGCATACGAGAGGACATCCGGATGGCGTCGCGCCAGCTCGGCGCGCATCTCCGCATCGGGCTCCACTGCGATCACTTCGGCGCCGACCGCGAGCAGGCCCGCGGTGAGCTTCCCGGTGCCCGCGCCGAGGTCCAGCACGGTGGGCTCCGGGATGTTCTCGAGCGCCCACCGGATACCCGCCTCGGGGTAGTCCGGACGGTGCGCGGCGTAGGCGGCGGCGTGTGCGCCGAATGAGCTGGCCCGTTGTGCTCGTAGTGCTCGAATGTCGGGCGCTGGATCTGCAGGGGTCCCCATGGTGACCACGGTATCGCCGGTGATGTCTTGACACACTGCAGGTTTCATCCACGTGTCGTAGACTTGCGATCCGAATCCGGCATAGAGTCTGGCTGACGACTGTCAGTTGTAGTGAGGGAGCGGCGACGTGGGTGGCGATTGGCTGGCTTTGTCGAAATCGGCCAAACTGAAGGTTGATCCGCGAGCGGCGCTGGATGCGGCGAAGTCATGCAACGACATGATTCAAGAGCTCGAGGGCTATCAGAAGATCTTCGGACCTGCGAGCCTCGCAGGCGGCACCAGTAGTGGGCTGACACGTGCGCCCTTCGGAAATCTGGACTCCGGAGAGCGGCTCGCAAACGCATTCAATAAGAAATCGACCGAGATCTATGATCAAATCGAAAAGCACATCAAGAATTTGAGCGGTTTTATCGATTTGTTCAAGGATGCGGGCGATCGATTCGAAAAGACCGAGGACTACTCGGAAGCAGATCTCACGAAAATCAAGGGTGAGATCGGGAGTGTCGACCCGACTCCCGCTGCTCGGGATGTGGGGTACAAGCCAGGTGACCCACACAGAGGTGGGAAGGGCGAAAAAGACGATAGTGAGAAGCTGAAAAAGCTGCCCGACGGTCTGTCGAAAGGTTCGTTCGGTGCGACTGCTGTCGGCGATCCGACGATTTCCATTCCCACCGAGTCTCCAGGAGGGATGAGTGCGGAAGCGCTGGTTAAGCTTCAGGAAGACATCAAGCCGGATCCGATCGGGGAGGGGGCAAAAGCCTGGGGGAAGATGGCGGCGCGGATAGAGACCGGGATCTACAACCTCAATAATGAACTGTCGGAGATCACTGCCGAGAGGTGGAAAGGTTACGCTGCCGAATCGGCCCGTAAAACCGTCTCCGAGTACGCCCAGTCGATGACGGTCATGCGTGGCGAGATGGACATGATGCGGCTGAACCATGAATACACGGTGGAGTGGCTCGAAGAGACAAAGACCGCGATGCCGAGCCGGGATGAACAGAACTATACGTGCAAGACCTGCAGAGAGAATGAACTTCCTAATTGGCAGGGACATTTCAAGGATATCTACGTAGCGGGCTTGAAGAACACAGAGAAGTCTTTCCCCAAGGTTGCCGATCCGCCCACTGTGCCAGCGCCCACCGGGCCGCCTACGGGATCGCCTACCGGGCCGCCTACCGGGCCGCCTACCGGGTCGCCTACCGGGCCTCCTGCGGCAGCGCCGCCGAGCACCCACCCGAGTCAGCCGAGTGGTGGCCCGGGCCCTGGCCCGAGTCCGAAGACCACCCCGCCGCCCACCGCGACCCAGCCGCCGTCCCAGCCGCCGTCCGGGCACACGCCGTCTCCATCGTCGCCGTCCCCGTCGGCGACGCCTACTCCCACGCGGCCCCCCTCGGGACAGCCCTCGCAGCCCTCGCAGCCCTCGCATCCGAGCCCTGGCCCCGGCCAGCCTCCGAGCCCGGGCACGACGCCCGGTCCCGGTCAGTCGCAGAGCCCCGGCCAAGGCGGCGGCCAAGACCTGCTCGGGCAGCTGATGGGTGCCATCACCCAGGCGGTTCCCGCTCTGGCGCAAACACTTCCGCAGCTCGTGCAGGCGCTGGAGAAGCTCAACCCGGCCGGCCTCTTCGGCCAGCCGGACTTCAGGGCGCTCGGTGGCTTGTTCGACAACTACCCGGATGTGAAGGAAGCACTGGCCAAGAACCCGGAACTCCGGGCGCTGATCGAAAGGAATCCCGCACTCAAGCCGTTCGGCGACGCCATCGGTATCGGCGGTGAGTCCGGCGCCAGGGCGGCCGGTGAGGATGGCCGGCCGGCGTGGGCGAACGCGGACGGCAAGGCCGGGCAGTCGTTGTTCCCGCGCGCGTCGATTCCCGGCGCGCCCGTGGTGCCGGGCCTCGCGCAATTCCAAACGTCCCCGGGGATTTTCGATCCGGGTACGACGTCCGGAGCCGGCGTCGCCTCGGCGGAAGAATCCGGTTCGAACGGTTCCGGCTGGAACATCCCGGGCGTGACCGCGGGGCCCGCCGAGTCCGAACCGCTGATACGGCAGACGGAAGACAGCGAAGATGCTCCGGCGGAGGCATCCGCCGACGAAGACCTCCAGCATATGGGTCCGGAGGCCCAGGCGTGACGCAGACGTGGAAGTTCACCGACCTGGAATTCGATGTCCTGTGCGACAGGTTGGCGAAGCATCACATTCCGACGCCGCTGACGTATTTGGTTCGCCATCAATGGATGCACGAATACGAACTCGACGCCATCCAGACCTGGGAGCGAGTGTCCAACACCATCGATCCCGCGTTGCGAGAATTCTTTCGAATTCTTGTGCGGCCAGAGATTTCCGTGCTTCTAAGGGGCTGGTACGACGGGAACGACGAGGATCCGAAGAAGTGGATCAGAGCGCGTGCTGTCCGTTCCGGCATGCATGGCTTTATCGTTTCCCAGATCCCCGGTGAAACCCGCGGCCACAGTGGTGGTTACATAGTTACCGAGTGCGGTCCCCGTGGCCTGGCCCAGGCAGTGGTCGATCTGTTACCTCCGAACGTCGAAGGCGGCCGCCACCGGAGCATTCCGATCGTGGTAAAGCAGATCGAGGGCAGCGAGCATCACGGCTACACCGGATCGTGGGTCAGTGAAGAGACCGATAGCGACGTCACTTCGCGCAGTAGCGAGTTCTTCGCGAGCCCGGCCGACAGAACCGGTGTGATAGCCATCTATCAGGGGCATTCCAAGTTCGGGCCGCGCGGTCTTATGGAGAAGTTCCTGTATTGGCGGGATCTGCCGGACGACGGCCGTTACGTCATCGAACTGCCCTCCTCGTCACCGGTTGCGGTCGGCATGGGTAAGAAGGCGGTACTGTCGAAGCTCGACGACATGATCGAGGCCATGCTCGAACGCGCCGAAACCCATTGGGAGTAGTAGGGAGTCCGGCGATTCTCCCCGGGTGATCCGGCCCTTGCCGTTGCTGCACAGGCAACGGCAAGGGCCATTTTTTTGTGGTCACCGCGTCCACACCGCTCGTTCACTCTCGGGCCACTGTCACGTTCCCCACGCCTGCGATCGTCGACAAGCACGATCGATCTGAGTTGCGGGCAGCCCCGCAGAAGCGCTGGAGGACAACGGGTATGGCCGGCAGGCTCGAGGTTTACGTGGACCGCCTGGAGAAGGCGGGGGGCAAGACCGATGACGTGCGGGACCGGCTCAACACCGTGCTGTCCACCCTGAAGTCCTCGATCGCCGGCCGCGGCACCCCGTGGGGCGTGCCCGGAGACACCATCGGTGATCAGTTCGCCAACGGCGAGAACGGCTATCTGGCTTCGCGTGATGGCTTGGCCGAGAGCACCACGGCGATCGCGGGCACCTTCGGCAAGTTCTCCGAGGGGCAGCTCAAGGGCGCGAAAGATTTGCGAGCCATGGACGACGGGAACGCGGACCAGTACCGATAGACGCGAACTCGCCTGCAGCTCATGGCAAACGAAATAGTGAAAGAGCAGATGGTGGCGGTGCTGGAGGGGGTCCAGCAGCAGTTCCGCACCATCGCCCGTATTCAGCAGAGCCGGGCCGCGCTCACCGCGAGCGCTACGGCGCGCAAGCGGGTGACGGTCACCGTCAACGCCAGCGGCACCATCATCGAGACCAAGTTCGGCTCGGGCATAGAGGATTTGAGCTACTCCGAGATCGCGCGGGCGATCACCGAGGCCGCGCAGCAGGCGCACGCCGAGGTCGGGCGCAAGACCGAGGAGTTGATGGCGCCGCTGCAGCAGCAGCGGGCGCGGCTGCCCAAGCTCAGTGATCTGGTCGAGGGCATGCCCGATCTGAGTCCGCCGGAGCTGCCGCCGGTTTCGCTCGCGCCGCCGGGGTCACCGGAGCGGGCCGCCGCCGATTCGGCGATGACGTTCAGTGCTGTCGATACCCCACTCGTCGAGGCCGACGGCCGCGGAGTCACCGACTCGAGTTGGTGACTCCGATGGTAGTGGCGCATGGCTGAGTTGCCCGGCTGGCTGAGCTGGCTGGAATGGGTAGCCGGGTCGGAATGGCCCTCGGGGGACCCGGAGGGGATGTGGGGTCTCCGCGACGACTGGACCACCGCCGCACAGGGACTGCGGGACATCCTCGACGACGTCGACGACGCCAAGCGACTGTCGCTGGACGCCTACCTGTCCGGCGATGGCATCGAGGAGATGACCAAGGCCTTCGACAGCCTGCGCACCGGCCCGCAGTCGGTGGAGAAGCTCGCCGAGCATTTCGACAAGATCGCGGCCTCGGCCGACGGCGTCGGTACCGAAATCGAGTACGGCCAGGCGATGATGATCACCTCGCTGGCGCTGCTCGCTGCGGAAATCGCTCTGGCCTGGATATTTCCGCCGACAGCTCCCGCGGTGGAAGCCGTCGCGATAGCCGGTACCCGGGTGGCGATCCGCGTCATCGGGCAGAACCTGATGAACCGCGTCATCTCGCTGCTCGCGAGGTTCTTGGGCCGCAAGCTGGCCACCTTCCTGGTCCGGCACGTCGCGATCGACACGTTGATCGGCACGGTCCAGGAAGTGGGCATCCAGGGCTGGCAGGTATCCAAAGGCAGTCGCAAGGACGTCGATTGGGGGCAGGTCGGCGTCACGGCGTTCACCTCCGCGATCGGCGCGGGCGTGGCCAGCCCCTTCGGCGACAAATTCGGCCGCTGGCTCGGCGACAAGGTGCCGACCGGGACGCCGAACTGGGTGGTGGGCGGAACCACCGGCGCCGCGGCGGGTGTGGTCGGCGCCGGTGCGGGTTTCGCTGGTAGCCTCGCGCTTCCTTTCTTGCAGACCGCGCTGACCGGCGATTTCGATTGGGACAAGGCCTGGCAGGAAGCCGGGCAGACGCTCAGCAGTTTCGACCCGCGCATGCTCACCGCCGGCGCGAGCAACGGTGCGATGTCCGGTGCGAACCGGACGTTCTCGGACGCGTTCTGGGAACGCCGCGGGTTCGGGCCCGCGCCGGTGCCCCCGGATCCGCGAATCGGATTCCGCCCGCCGGAACTTCCGCCTGGTCTGGGTAATTTGACGCCGGGCGGGCTGGATCCCGCGAGCTTGCAGCCGGGTGCAACTCAGCCGGGTGCTACTCAGCCGGGTGCTACTCAGCCGTGTGCTACTCAGCCGGGCGCTGCGCAACCCGGTGCCACTCAGCCCGGTGGGCAAACACCCGGTACGAATCCCGCTGCGGGTCAAACACCTCCGGGTACCACCGACGGCACGCAGAACGGCGCGAACGCACCCCAGAACACGGGGGAGAATCCACAAAACAGCGGAGCGTCCCCGCAGACCAACACTCCGGGCGGAAACCAGCCGAGTACGTCGGATCCAACTGGAACCCACGGAGATCCGAGCGCGTCGCAGACCAACGGAAGCTCCACGCCACAGGCCGGCGACGCGAGCACGCCTGCGGACGCTCCGCAGGCGGGGGACCCGAACCAGCCGCAGGCCGGGAGCCCGAATCAGCAGGGCGGGGACGCGAGCACGCCGCAGGCCGGGGACGCGGCCAACCCGCAGCACACCGGGAACGGCCCCGCCCAGCACGCCGGTCCGAGCGACCATTCGCCAACGCAAAACGGGTCCGACAGCGGAGCTTCTCAGCGCCCCGGCGCGGACACAACCGCCGCGCCGGGGCAGCAGGCAGGCACACCGCTCAACGCTGGCGTCGATGCCGGATCGCGCCCGGATACCCCTGGCGCCACCGATGTTTCGCCGTCGAGCCGGATCGATGGCACCCCGGTCGGGGCGGATCCGGTCAGCGCCCAGTCGCCGAATACAAATGCGACCAACCCCGGTCCTGCGATGGCCGGCCCGGGTCCCGCCGTAACCAATGCGGGGCCCGCGACCAACGCCGCCCCGAACGCCGCCGGCCCGGCGAACCAGCACGCCACACCACAAACGGGCAGTTCCGAGCCCACCCGTGGCGACACGTCGTCCCGCCCGCAGACTTCAGACCTGAAATCCGCCGACCCGCGCGCCGCGTCTCCGGACAGTCGTACCGCCACTCCGGATAGTCGCGCGGGAACGTCGGACACCCGAACCTCGGAAACCCGCGCGAGCAGCCCTGATTCCCGCTCCACCCCCGTCCGCGACGGAACATCCCCACACCGTCCGGAAATCCGCGCCGGAGTCACGGACACGTCGACCCGACCCACCAACCCCGAACCCGGCGTACAGACGCAACGCGGCGGCTCCGAGGCTCCGCGCACCGATCCCACCCGCGCCGGCAACGCCGCGCAAGTCCGCCCGGAAGCGACCACACACCGCCCGGATGCTCCCCACCGCGATCAGGTCAACCCTGCGGGCCGCCCCGAATCGCATTCGGCCGCGACGTCACGGAATTCGCCCGATGCCAGCACTCCGGTTCGGAACGGCGAAGGGGCGGCACCGCCTTCGAATAGTGATTCGACCGCTCCGCAGCGCAATCCGGGCGACATTCCGACTCGTACTGGTGAAGGGCTGCTTCCACGTGCGGATGGTGATTCGACTACGCCGCAGCGCAATCCGGGCGACACCTCGCCCCCCGCACGTGACACCACCGATTCCAGCCAGCGTCATGACGCTTCGCCCAGCACACCCACTCGTGACGGAGCGGATTCTTCCGCGCCACAGCGCGATAGCGCGACGGCACCGCGGCACGAACCTGTACCCGCGCCGCGTGCCCGCGATATCGAACCCACTTCGCCGTGGCGGCCCGATACTCCCGATCGTCACAACGCCCCTGCGCAGCGGGACAATTCCGCTGGACGCCCGGACGCGGGGCCCCTGCTGGTTCCGCACCCGGCCGACGCGGCTCCGCCCCGATCCGATCGCGCGGATACTCAGGCCGATCGATCACCAAACCGCGACGGCGAAACTGACAGCACACCAGGTGATTCCAGCACTCCATTCCGACCGGAAGACGCCGCGAACCGTGGCGAATGCGGCCGCTTGGCGCTGACCGAAATCCAGGAGGGCACCGGCAGCACGCACATCCGCCCACCGACTGAACCGGTGGGCGCGGCGGGCATGTCCCGGGCCGAACTGGAGGCAGCGGCCGGTGCGCCGCTTCAGCGGATACCGGAGGCAGATCCGGACCAGTCACCACATCAGCCGATCGCCGACGAACTGCTCAAGTTGGGGGAGGGGGCCCGTGCTCTGGTGGTCGACGCCTATACGGGCCCCGTCGATCAGCACGGCGTCGGCGCGCACGCCTACGTACTCACCGTGCGCGCGCACCCGGAAACGGGCGAACTCTACGTGGAAGTCTCGGATCCGGCGGCGGGCAGGCGCGAGACCTTCCCGCCGACCACGCCCCGCGACCTCAGCAGCGTGCACGCGATTCTCTATGACGCCCAAGGCAATCCGGTGCGTTCGCCCGAGTTCGGCGACGGCACCAGCCTGCGGCCGGGCGCGGACGGCTCGAGTCGCGATCGCGTCGCGGACCAGGTGGACCGGGATCGCGTCGCGGACTCGCTCGACCGCGATCGTGTCGCCGACCCGGCGGATCGCCGAAATCCCGCGGACGCCCCGGAGACCATCCCGCGTATCGGCACCTCGCTGGACCCGATACCGGACGCGGTCCGGAGTCTGTTGCAGGACACCGAAATCGGCCGAGAAGTCCTCGCGATGATGGACCGGCACGGGGCACTGACGCGCTACGAGGACTTCCATCCGGATCGACCCGGACGCGGCGGGGAATACCACCACCACGAACGCAGCGCGGTCATCTTCGGCCAGGGCCGCAATCATCTCGTCCAGGCGATCACCCTGGTGCACGAGGCGCTGCACGCGCAGAGCGCGCTGTCCGGCGAGAGCGCGCACACTCCGCAGCGCGTACTGAATATGGGCCAGGACCACTACGTCCGGGCGATGATCCGGGAGGAAGCCGCGGCTTTCGGTCGTGAGGGCGAGTTCATGCGTGAGCTCGGCGCGGAGTACGGCGTGCAGCCCGGCCCGCGTCAGCAGGCCTACCTCGACAGTTACGACCGCGCCCTGGCCGATCTCACCGCGCAGCGGCCGGACCTATCCGAGGATCTGCGGCGCTCGATGGCCCGGGAAGCGGGCATCGACGCGATCTACGATGACGTCGCCGACAGTCCGTGGGCCGACGGCGGCAACTACCGGAAGTACTACGGCGATCACTGGCAGCAGGTCCACGACACCTCCGGCTATGACCGCAGCGTCCACCCCCTGCCTGCCGAGGTCCAGCGGGAGGTCCGTGAGCACGCCAACCAGGGGATGGCGGATCGGGTTCGAGCCGGCCAGATCGCGCAGGACATCGCGGCGCGGGCCGAACGCCTCGGTCTGGCGCCGGAGGACCGGGGGCCCTACGAGGCGGCCCGCCGAGCCGAGGAGTTGCGCCAGGCAGTCACCAGCGAACGGGCGGAGTTCGCTCGCACGCTCGGGGTCGCGCCGGAGAATCTGGCCGACGCTCCGTTGACCGCGGAGCAGGCCGAGCGGCGGGCCGAGTTGCTGCGCCGCGAGCTCGACATCTTGCAGCTCTCCGATCAGACCGATCGATTCCGGTCGCTCATCTCGCAGACCATCCGGTCGCACGACGCGAGCACCGCGCTCGCGAGCCGGGATGTGCTCGAGGAACGGATGGACCGCGAAGGCGTCACCGGCCACCTGGTCAACGACCGAGTGGCGCTGCTCGACGGCGATCCGCCGCACCTGCTGGTGACCGATGTCCGCGGTGATTTCGATGGATCGCTCATCCTGGCGATTGTCAGCGACTCGGCCGTGCAAGCGGCGGTAGGCAACCCCAACCACACCGTGACCTACCTTCGCGTCGATCTGGACAATGACAACGTCGTCCGGGTCAACAGGATCCCCTCCGATGTTGTCGAGCAGATGCCCAGGGTGCCGGCGGCCGCGCCCGAGATCCCCGCGAACGCGCCGGAATCCCGCGATTTCGCCGGGCAGGAGTCGGCCCGGCGCACCGAGCAGGTCCGGCAGTTGCTCGGCGACACCGAACTCGGCGGCTGGGTCAATGACATGCTCGACCGCGCCGGTGTGTCGGTCGTGCACGAACCCGGCGCCGAGGCACGATTCCTGCCGGATAGTCGCACGATCGTGCTCGATATCGGCGCATCGAATCTCGAGCAGGCAATTGCCCTGGCGCACGCGGCGATTCATGCCGAAGACATTCACCACGCGGAATCGGCGAGTACCAACCGCGACCGGTTGACGATGACGCGGCAGGACTACGTCGACAGCATGCTGGCCGAAGAGGCGCGTGCGCACGCTCTCGAAATCGAGCTGCGCAAGCAATTGCGGGCACTGCTGCTCGAGCAAGGCCACCCCGATCCGACCGCCCTGATCCCGGTCGACCGGTCGGAGCAGGTCTACGACGAGGCTTTCCAGCGGGCGCGCTCGGCGGCCTACCGCGCCGACCCGACCGCGCTGGACCAGCTGTGGGCGGCCGGATTCCTCGGTGGTACAGAGGGTCTCGGGCAAGATATGGCACGTCGTTCCGAGCCTGGCACGCCGAGCTACGCCGAGCTCTACGGCAGCAACTGGGACCAGGCGCACGGCGTACTGCCCGGCGGAGCCGTGCCGCCGCCCTTCGTGCCGGGGCCGCCCCCTGATCCGCAGGGCGCGAACAACACCAACCCCGACGGCTCCGACCCGGACACCGTAGACCTGGCCCTCCCCGATCCGAACGCGACGCCGCCGAACGGGTTCGATCCGAACGCCGGCGGCCCGCCGCGCGAGGAGCCGCCGGCGCCACAACCCGAGGGTGGTTCGCAGAATCCGCCCGAGGATCCACCGAAAGCGCCGCCGACCTGGGCCGATCCGCCTGAGCCGAACCGGCAGCCGTTCGATCGGCAGGTCTGGCCGGATCCGCATGCGCAGGTGGAACCGGTCGAATCCGCCCAGCACCCCGAGGTCGACCCGGGACCTGTTGAACCGCAACCGGATCCGGAGCATCAGGCCACCCCGGAGCAGAAGGCCGAGTACGAGCGCCTGCTCAAGGAGCGCGAGGAACTCGCACGCGAGCGCGAGTTCCAGCGCGCCAAACGGGATGACCGCGCCGCTCGACTCGATATCGGCGACCGCGGAACCGCGTTGAGCCGTGAGGGTTTGGAGCCGACCGTGCGCCGCCTCATGGCGGAAGCGGGCAGCGATCTCGTCGACCGCGCGGGCGGCGTCGAGGAACCGTCCTCGCAGGCGCATCGCCCGGTGTCCGGTGACGAGCTCACGCGCCGCCAGGAGGAGATCCGCAAGCTGACCCAGGCCGCGGAGCGGGTCAATGATCTGAGTGACCAGATCCGCGAAATCGACCATCGGCTGGCCGATTTGGAACGGCAGGGTGCGGCAGCGGGCCGTCCGCCGTCGGCGGAGGTCATCGCCGAACTCGATCGTCTCGCCGCACAGCGTGCGGACGAGCTGCGCAATATCAAACCGTGGCGCGACGTGCTCGCGGATCTGGCGCAGCGCTTGCAGGTCGATCCGGACCGGCTCGGGACGGCTGATCTGGCGGACACGCTGCAAGCGGCGGCCGATCGCACCGTGCGGGCCGAGGACGTGCCCGAGCGCACCCGATTGCTCGACCTGCTCGCCGACGCCGCTGACCGGGTCAACCAGGCGGACAATGCGATCGGCCGAATACAGGACGAGATGGCCGGGGTTGCCGGGGTCTGGCGTTCCATGATCGAGGCCGAGGGCGGCCGGATGGTCACCGACCGGGTCGGCATCATCCCCGGCGCTGACGGTAAGCGTCCGCGGGTTGTGGTGTTCGGTCCGCGTTCGGACTCGAATGCGCCGCGACCGGAGCCGAATACGCCACGCGCGGAGCAGGATCGAAGGCTCGCGGACCATGATCGAGCCTTCGCCGAGGCGTTGCGCCTTTCGCCGGAGGTGGCCCGGGTCCTCACCCGCGACAACGCCGAGGTGGAGTATCGCCGCGTCCTCGCCGACCGTACCGGCCGGACGCGCACCGAACCGATGGCCGGCCCGGCGATCGAGCGGCTGCGCACCCCGTTCGTCGATGGCCGGAACTTCGAGATGGCGTCGTGGCGGGACACCAAGGGCAACTGGCATCCGATTGATTCGACGCGCCCGGAGTGGGAAGAGGGCCGCGGCCATCGCCCCACACAGCGGAAGTTCCTGTCGGACGAGGACCGGGCCGAGGCGGAACAGCGGCGCGGCGAGGAGCAGCGCGACCTCAAAGGCAAGCGCAAGGGTGACCGCGAGGACAACAAGGAAGTCCGCCCGAAGGACCCGCCGGACGGCGTCAGCAGCTGGGCCATGGAGGACGTGATCAACGACGGCTCGCTGGTCGTCGACGACGTGCCCGCGGGCAAGATTCCCGAGAGCTTCCTGGAGACGCACGCGCCGGGTGCGCCCGAGCCGTACCACAAGCCGCCGGATGTCCCAGCGGACGCGATCGAGAAAATGGTGGTCGGCTCCACCGCCTACCACCTCACCCGCCTCATCCTGATGCTGACGCAGGTGCCGAAACATCCGGCAGTGCAACGATTTGTCTGGCGTCATCCCGAAATCGGCCAGTTCATCGAACGACATCCGATCCTGCGGCGCGTCCCGCCGTTCAGTACGTTCATGCGGGACTTCCCGTGGAACGCACCGGCGGAGCGCAATATTCAGCCGGTGTTCCGCGATGGTGATCCGGCGGAGTTCGCACCGGGCTGGGAGCGGGACATCCCCCAGGGCCTGCGCGAGGCGATGGCCCGCGATGCCGCGGCGTGGCAGCGGGTGCAGGACTGGGCCGACGCGCAGTACGACGCCTTCCGCGCCGACGATTCCGATGCCGCGCGCATCGTCGAAGGTCTGGATCAGCAGCGCCGGGAACAGCAGACCGAGCGGGCCCGCGAGGCCGTGGACCGGGTGCGGGACCTGTTGCGCAACGAGCCGGGGGTCGACCCGCGCGGCGATATCGACGCTCAGTTGCAGCGGCAGCAGGAGGCCATCGAGCGGCTAGCCGAGGAGCTGGCGCCACGGTTCGCCAGCGATGACCGCACCGCGATCCAGGACACGCTCGCCGATATCCGCGAATTGCTGACCGACGGCGCCGATCCGCGGCAGATCGCGGATGCCATCGCCGACCGGATGACGCACGGTGTGCCGCGGTTGACCACCGAGCAGATCGCGCAGATCAAAGATCATCTGATGCGTGACGCGCACCTGGTGCGTGATTCCACCGATCCGGCAGGGCCTTTCGTGCGCCGCCCGATGGACCAGCTGGCCGATATCGCCGAGGCCTGGCATCGCCTGATCGCGGGCGAGCCGCTGCCGCAGGATCTCGTGCTGCTGCTGGACGCGCTCGCCGAATCGGAGTTCCTGCGGGCCAATCCGGGCAAGACCTGGCAGGAGGCCAATGCCCACGCCATCGGCCTCGGTTTCCACTGGGACGCGAACCGGCCGCCGCTCACCGGGTGGCGCGCCGACATCCCCTATGCCGTGAACGCGTTGCCGCCGAGCCAGATCTGGGCGGCGCCCCCCACGCCTGAGCTCGGCGCCACCCGCCCGATGCAGCTGCCCGAGGACGGGCAGGCCACCCAGCCGTTGCCGCTGCCAGAGGGCACCCAGCCGCCGAACCAGCCGCGCAACAACGACGGCTCGTGGCGGCCGGACCCGCCGTCGCCCGCCCAGACCGCGTTGCAGCGCGAATCCTCCGCTCTCGACGCGGCTTTGGATCGCAACGAAGCACAGGCCAAGGCCGAGCACGACCGGATGATGGCGGATCTGGCCGCAGCTCGCAGCGAAATGCTCGCCCGGTTCGACACCATCGACGAACGAATGGACAACAGTGTCGCGCCGGACTCCGAAACGGATCCCGCTGCGGGACCGACGGATCCGCGTTCACCCGCCGGTCAGGCCCTGCGCCGCGAGCTGATCGCCCTCGAGGAGGCGGCCCGCCGCAACGAGGCCGCGGCGGAGGTCGAGCATCAGCGCTTGATGGCCCGTATCCAGCAACTCCGTCTGGAGCTCGCGGGACAGGACGACCCCGGCGCTGTGCCGAAGGACCTCGAGAGCCCGGCCGCGCTGCGGCGTGAAATAGCCGCACTGGACGAGGCATTCCGGCGCAACGAAGCGGCGGCCCAGGCCGAGCATCAACGGATGATGGACGACCTGGTGCGCGAGCAGCAGGAGATGTCCGCGCGTTTCGACGCACTGGAGGGCGATCCGGGCGGAATCAACCCGCCGAAGGACCCGCCCACCGCTGACCCTCGCACGCGCGTAGACGAGGCCTTGCAACGCGAATCGACCGCGCTGAACGAGGCTTTCGACCGCCGCGAAGCCGAGGCCCAGGCTGAGCACCAGCGCACGATGGATCGACTCGAGCAGATCGCCCAGGACATGGCGGCCGGTCTGCTCGCTGACCCGGCGAATCTGCCGGAGCCGCAGCCGGATCCGCGCACCCGCGTGGACGAGGCGCTGCAGCGTGAGCTGGCCGCCGTCGACGAGGCATTCCGCCGCAACGAGGAACGGGCCCAGGCCGAGCACCAGCGCATCATGGACCGGCTGGATCAGCTCATCCAGGAAATGGCGGCCCGCCAGGACGGCGACTCCGATGAGGACGGTCCCGCCGCGGCCGGGAAACCCGCTGACCCGCCGTCGAACCCGTCCAACAGCCCGGCGGCCAAGACCCCCGAGACGCAAGCCGACGGCGGCTCGCAGAATCCACCGTCCGATCCGCCGACAGCCAGACCGGCCGCGGCCGAACCGCCGGAGGGGGAGGGCTCGAAGTCCGGCGACGAGCCGAATGCCGAGGGCCGCCAACCGGATCCGGACGCGCCGATCACCGAGGATCAGGCTCGCGCCGAATACGACCGCCTGCTCAAGGAGCGGGAGGAGCTGGCCCGGGAGCGGGAGTTCCAGCGCGCCAAGCGCGATGATCGGGCCGAGCGTTTCGATATCCGCAATCCCGAACGCGCGCTGAGCCACGAGCGCCTGGACCCCACACTGCGCCGGCTCTTCGACGAGGCGAGCCGCGATATCGTCGATCGGCCGGGCGGCGTCGACGAGCCGTCCACCCAGGCCCGCCAGCCGGTCTCCGGTGCCGAACTCGAGCGCCGGCACGAGGCGATCCGCAAGCTCGGCGCCGCCGCCGAGCGGGTCAACGAGCTCGGCGACCAGATCCGCGAGATCGACCAGCGCCTCGACGAATTGGAACGCGCGGGTGTCGCCGAGGGCCGGCCGCGTTCGGAGGAAGTCGCCGCGGAGCTGGATCGGTTGGCCCGCGAGCGCGCCGACCAGCTGCGCGCGATCAAACCGTGGCGCGGGGTCGTCGAGGATCTGGTCCAGCGTTTGCAGGTCGACCCGAACCGCCTCGGGCCCGCGGAGCTGGATCGCACCCTGGCCGAGGTGGCCGATCGCACCGTGCCGGATGGTCAGGTCGCCGAGCGAGCAAGGTTGCTGGATCTGCTTGCCGAAGCCGCCGATCGAGTCAATGAGGCGGACAACGCCATCGGACGCCTGCAGGATGAGATGGCCCGCGTTGCCGGTGTCTGGCGGCGCATGGTCGAGGCCGAGGGCGGCCGGATGGTGACCGACCGGGTCGGCATCATCGAGGGGGACCGCCCGCGCATCATCGTGCTCGGCCCGCGCCCCGACCCGGCGCACCCGCGCGCCGATCACGATCGGGCGCTGGCGGACGCGCTGCGGCGTTCGCCCGCCGTGGCGCACGCGATCACGCGTCCGGAGACCGAGATCGAATACCGTCGCGTGCTCGCCGACCGCGAGGGCGCCGTGCGCACCGAGAACGCGGCCCCGCCGAAGGTGCAGCACTTGACGTCCCGGTTCGGCCCGGTGGATCGCCTGGATCTCACCGCGTGGCAGGACGGCGACGGCGCCTGGCATCCCGTCGATCCGACTCGCCCCTCCTGGGAGGACGGCACCGAACCCGAGGCGCAGGGCTCGAAGAAGTTCTCGCAGAAGGATCTTCCGGACGGCGTCAGCAGCTGGGCGATGGAGGACGGCGTCAACGACGCCGCGCTGGCGATCGACAAGCCGCCGCCGGGCAAGATTCCGGAGAGCATGCTGGAGCTGAACGCTTCGCAGGCGCCCGCGAAGTACCAGACGGGCGACATTCCGGCCGACCTGATCCACGGCGAGCACTGGGGCGGGGACGCCTACAACTTCACGCGCCTGATCCTGATGGCTGCGCAGGTCCCCAAACACCCCATGGTCAAGGCGTGGATCCAGCGGCACCCGGAGATCGGCCGCTGGGTGGAGGCGAATCCGTGGCTGCAGAACATCCCGCCGTTCGGCACGGTGTTCCGCGGTTACGAGTGGTTCGCGCCGCCGGAGCGCTTCGTGCAGCCGATGTTCCGGTCCTACGACGCGAACGATCATCTGCCGGGCGAGTTGCGCGCCGACGTGCCCGCGGAGCTGCGGGCGGCCTGGGACGCGGATGTCGCGAACTGGCAGCGCGTGCAGGACTGGGCCGACGCCGAGTACCAACGGTTCCGGTCCGGCGACTCCGACGTGCGTCCGATCGCGGAGAACCTGGCCGATCATCGATGGTCGCAACAGGCGCAGGCCGCGCGCGATGTCGTGAACCTGATCCAGGACGAGCTGGTGAACCGGGCCTCCGGCATCGATCCGGCCGGCGATGTCCGCGCGCAGATGCAGCGCCTGGACGCCGCGATCGACAGCGTCGTGCACGACGTCCAGGCCCGGTTCGCCGAGGGCGATGACACCGAAGCCCTGCGCGACACCGTGGACGACATCCGCGAGCTACTGCTGCAGGGCATGCCGCCCGGCGTTATCGCGGAGCTCCTCGCGCCGCGCATGAATTCGGATGTGCCGCAGCTGACTCCGGAGCAGATCGCGCAGATCAAGAACCACCTGATGCGCGATGAGCATCTGGTGCGCGATTACACCGATCCGGTGGGCGGCTTCGTGCGCCGGCCGATGGACCCGGTCGCCGACGTGGCCGAGGCCTGGAACCGGCTCCTCGCCGGTGATCCGCTGCCCCAGGACATCGAGTTGCTGCGCGACGCGCTCGCTGAATCCGAGTACCTGCGCGCACATCCCGACAAGACCTGGGAGGAAGCCAACGCGCACGCGATCCGCATGGGCTTCCACTGGGACGCGAACCGGCCGCCGTTGACCGAGTGGCGGGCGGGCATCCCCTACGCCGTCGACCTGCTCGCGCCGCGTGCGGAGGGACAGCCGCCGGGGCCGCGCCCGGTCGCTGGGCCCGCTGATCCGCCACCCCCGGTCGCAGGTCCCCAGCCGGCCGGTCCCGCCGACCCGCCGTCCGCGAGCACCCGCCCGGCCCCGGAAGCACCGACTCGCGCGGACACCGCCCTCCAGCAAGAAGCGGCCGCTCTCGACGAGGCGTTCGCGCGCAACGAGCAGCTCGCGCGAGCGGCCCATGACGAACTGCTGGCACAACTGACCGAGTTGCAGCAGGAGATGCACGCTCGTTTCGACACCATGGACGAGCGCCTCGACGGCAGCATCGACCCGGATGCCGATCCGCTTGCCGGCCAACCGGATCCGCGCTCCGAAGCCGGACAGACCCTGCGGCGCGAACTGGCCGCCCTCGATGACGCGTTCCGCCGCAACGAGGCCGCCGCCCAAGCCGAACACCAGCGCTTGCTGAACCAGCTCGAACAGTCCCGGCAGGAAATGCTGGCACGCTTCGAGGAATCGGCGCAGCGGGGTGACTCCGACGAGGACGGCCCGGCGGGCGCACCCCGCCCGAGTGGTCCACCCTCGGACCCGTCGAACAGCCCGGCCGGGCGCACGCCGGAGTCACCGGTCGCTCGCACGCCGGAGCCGCCTGCCGCCGCCGACGGTGCGGGCAAACCGCCGTCGGATCCGCCGAAGGCGCCACCCGCCGAAACTCCCGAGCCCGACCCGGAATCCGGGAACTCCAGCGAGAAGTCCACGAATCCGCCACCGCCCGAGGCGGATCCGCGGACCCGGATCGATGAGGCCCTGCAACGGCAGCTCGGCGCCATGGACGAGGCGTTCCGCCGCAACGAGGAAGCGGCGCAGGCCGAGCATCAGCGAATGATGGACCGGCTGGACCGGCTCACCCAGGAGCTGGCCGACGCGGCGTGGCGGACCGAAATGCCCGCACCCGAGCCGGATTCGACTCCGGATCCGCGTTCCCGCATCGAGGACGCGCTGTTGCGCGAACGGGCGGCCCTGGATGCGGCGTTCGATCGCAACGAGGAGGCCGCGCAGGCCGAACATCAGCGATTGATGGACCGGCTCGACCAAATCCACCAAGAGCTGGCGGCCGCCGATCCCGAGGCAACACAGCCGGATTCGGACGCGGCGGACGACCGCAAGGCCGAATACGAGCGCCTGCTCAAGCAGCGCGAGGAACTGGCGCGGGAACGCGAATTCCAGCGCGCGAAGCGCGACGATCGTGCCGCGCGCTTCGGGATCGACGGCCGTGCCGCCCGCCCGGACAGTGACGCCCCGCATCCACTCGATCGAGAACACCTGGCGCAGACCGTCGTCGACCTGTACGAGCAGCTGGGCCGGGATCTCGTCGAAAATCCGGGTGGCGTGGATGAAATGCCGACCCGTGCCCGGGCGGCGGTGCACCCGGAGGAGCTGGCGCGCAGGCAGATCGCCGTCGCCAAGCTGGAGGCGGCCGCCGAACGCGTCAACGACCTGGACCGCCAGGTCGGCGAAATAGACCGCACGCTGGCCGAACTCGAACAGGACGGCGTGCGGCCCGACCGCCGCCCGTCGGAGGAGGCGGTGGCCGAACTCGACCGCCTGGCCCGCGCCCGCGCCGACGAACTGCGCCGGATCGCCCCGTGGCGCGCCATGCGCGACGATCTCGCACGGGCGCTGCACATCGACACGAGCCGGCTCGGCCCCGACGACATCGGCCCGGCTCTGCGGGAGGCCGCCGATCGCACGGTCCGCGATGGCGACCTGGACGGCCACGCGCGCCGGCTGGACCAACTGGCGGAGGTGGCGAATCGCGTCGATCAGGCGCACAACCGCATCGGCCGCCTGCAGGACGAGATGGCTCGCGTCGCGGGGGTGTGGCGGCAGATCGGGGAGGCCGAGGGCGCCCGCATGGTCACCGACCGCGTCGGCATCATCGCCGACGGCGAACGCCCGCGCCTGGTCGTGTTCAGTCCGCGACCGGACCCGGGCGCACCCCGCGCCGACCACGACCGGGCCCTGGCCGAGGCGTTGCGGCGTTCACCCGAAGCGGCCGACGCGCTCGCCCGCCGGCGCGCCACGGTGGAGTACCGCCGGGTGCTCTCCGACCGCGAAGGCCAGTGGCGCACCGAACCCATGAATCCGCCCGCGCTCGAACGGCTGAGCACCGGCTGGCAGAACGCCCGGAACCTGGAACTGGTGTCCTGGCGCGACGGCGACGGGAACTGGCACCCCGTCGACCCGACCCGTCCGGACTGGGAGGCCGGCCGCGACACCGACGAGCCGCCGAAGAAGTTCAAGCGCAAGCCGTTCCCGGACGGTGTCAGCGGCTGGGCGATGGAGGACGGCGTCAACGATGCCGCGCTGGTCGTCGACCGGCCGCCGCCGGGGATGATTCCGGAGAGCATGCTGCCGCAGCACGCACCGCAGGCGCCGGACCCCTATCACTACGGCGACATTCCGGCCGGAATGGTCCACAGCGAGCACTGGGGCGGGGACGCCTACAACATCACGCGGCTGTTGCTGATGGCCGCAGAGGTGCCCAAGCACCCGGCGGTCAAGGCGTGGATCCAGCGGCACCCGGCGATCGGCCGCTGGGTGCAGGCCCGGCCGTGGCTGCAGAACATCCCGCCGTTCGGCACCGTGTTCCGCGGCTACGAATGGCACGCGCCGCCGGAACGCAATATCCAGCCGATGTTCCGCAGCGCGGAAGCCGCGGAACTCGCACCCGGCTGGGAACGCGATATCCCGGCAGGTCTGCGCGCCGAGATGGACCGGGACGCGCAGAACTGGCAGGAGATCCAAGATTGGGCCGACAAGCAGTACAACGGTTTCCGCGCCGACGACTCCGACATCCCGCGCATCGCCGAGGGATTGGACGACCACCGCCACAAGCAGCAGGCCGAGGCCGCCCGCGAGGTGGTGCAGCGGGTGCGCGAGGACCTGGTGCGCGGCGATCGCGGTGTCGACCCGCGCGGCGACGTCGACGGTCAGCTGCGACGTCAGCAGGATGCCCTGGATCGAGTCGCCGGCGACCTGGCGCCGCGCTTCGCCTCCG
Organism: Nocardia sp. NPDC050712; assembly: GCF_040654295.1. Classification (NCBI taxonomy): domain Bacteria; kingdom Bacillati; phylum Actinomycetota; class Actinomycetes; order Mycobacteriales; family Nocardiaceae; genus Nocardia; species Nocardia sp. NPDC050712. The sequence continues at coordinate 360,559 of NZ_JBFAHT010000006.1, read as the reverse complement.
ACGACGCCGAGGGGATCCGCGACACCGTCGACCACATTCGCGAACTGCTGGTCGCGGGCGTGGATCCGGCGCTGATCTCGGCCGCGCTGGCCGAGCACATGCGCGACCCGGTGCCGCCGGTGACCCCGGAGCAGCTGGCCCAGATCAAGGATCACCTGATGCGCGACGCGCATCTCGTCCGCGATTTCGAGGATCCCGCCGGGCGCTTCGTGCGCCGCCCGATGGACCAACTCGCCGATATCGCCGAGGCCTGGCAGCGCCTGATCGCAGGCGAGCCGCTGCCGCAGGACCTCGTGCTCCTGCAGGACGCCCTGGCCGAATCCGACTACCTGCGCGCCAATCCGGGCGCCACCTGGACCGATGCCAACGCCCATGCGATCGGTCTCGGGCATCACTGGGACGCGAACCGCCCGCCGCTCACCGATTGGCGCGCGAACGTTCCGTACGCCGTCGCCCCGCTCGGCGCCGACCCGGCCTGGGCGGCGCCCGCGACGCGCCCGGACCCGGATGAACTGCCGAACGCGGGCGACACGCTGCCGCTCGACGGCGCACCGACCCGACCGGAGCTGCCGGCCACCCGGCCCGATCTGCCCGCAACGGCCGCCACCCGGCCCGAGACGGTAGCGCCGAATCAGCCACGGCGCGGCGATGGTTCGTGGCGGCCCGCCGAACCGCCGTCCGCCGCGGATCGGACGGCGACGGCGCTGGACGACGCGTTCGATCGCAACGAGCAACTGGCCCGGGACGCGCACGACCAGGCGATGGCACGTCTGAGCGGATTCCGCGCGGAAATGCACGCCCGATTCGACGCCATGGACGAGCGTTCCGACAGTGCGACAACGCCGGAGACGGAAGCCGATCCGGCTGTTGCGCAACCGGATCCGCGCTCCGAGTCCGGCGCGACACTGCGCCGCGAACTCGGCGCGCTCGAGGACGTGTTCCGGCGCAACGAGGCGGCGGCGGAGGCCGAGCATCAGCGCCTGATGGACCGGATCGAGCAGGCGCGCCAGGATCTGCGGCGGGCACTGGACGATTCGGACAGCGTTCGCCCGGAACCGAATCGGCCTACCGAATCGGACGGTTCCTGGCGGCCGCCCGGGGTCGATCTGCTCGCCGACACCACGCATACCACCACCGACGCCAACCGTGGCGAGTGTGCGCGGCTGGCACTGGACGAGATCCAGGCGGGCACCGGAAGCTCGCATATCCGTCCGCCGGAGCATCCGGTGGGCGCAGCCGGTATGTCGCGGGCCGAGGTCGAAGCTGCTGCCGGTGCGCCCCTGCAAGAGGTGCCGCCGCCGACCGGTACGCAGTCGCGGCATCAGCCGATCGCCGACCATCTGCTGACGGTGGGGGAGGGCGCCCGGGCGCTGGTCGTCGATGTCTACGGCGGCCCGGCGGATCGGCACGGCGTCGGTGCGCACGCGTATGTGCTGACCGTGCGCGCGGATCCGGACACCGGGCGGTTGTATGTCGAGGTCTCGGATCCGGGCGCGGGTCACCGCGGGCCCTTCCCACCGACCACGCCCCGCGAGCTCAGCAGTGTCCACGCGATTCTGTATGACGCACAGGGCAATCCGGTGCCGCACGATTTCGGTGCGCAGGACGGCACTACGCGTTCGGCCGATTTCGAGGTCCGGATCGGTCGATCCCTGGACGAGCACTCCGATCAGATCCTGGATCTGCTGCGTGCCACCGACACCGGCCGCGAGATCCTGCGACTGGCCGAAAATGGGCCGCTCCGTATCGATTACGAGCACCTGCCCGCCGAAGACGGCCGGGTGGGCGAGTTCCGGCGGCGCGAGCTCGCCGCCATCGCCTACACCGCCGAGGCGAGCCAGCTGCAGCAGATACTGACCCTCGCCCACGAGTCGGTGCATGCCGAGCGGTTCCTGGACGGCAGTTCGGCACTGGCGGACAACCGGATTCGCACCCTGACCGAGGCCGAGTACGTGCGGGCGATGGTCGAGGAGGAGGCCGCGGCCACCGGGCGACGGTTCCAGATGACCCGGGAGCTGCGGGCGCTCGGCTTCGAGATCACCCCGCATCCGCTCGAGCAGATCTACAACGACGCCTACGACCAGGCGGCGGCCAGCTTGGCGCAGTCCGATCCCGATCTCTCGCCGCGGCAGGTCCGGGAAATCGCCCAGGACGTCGCGGTCGACCGGCTCTACGACGGACTCGCCCAGACCGCGTGGGAGAACGGCCAGAGCTACACCGATTTCTACGGCCAGCACTGGAATCAGGTGCGCGCGACTTCAAATCTGTCGCCGGCGGGGATGTTCACCCACTATCCGCCCGATCCCGCCGTCGCCGAAGCGCTGCGGGTGGCGGCTATTTCGCGCCAGGACGCGATATTGCAGCTGCGGGCGGCCGAGCAGCAGTTGAACGATCTCACCGGCCGGTTCGACCTGGATCCCGGGCTGAGTCGTGCGGAGTTGCAGGCCGCGGCCGCCGACCGCCTCGCGCAGGTGCGCGCGGAACTGGCGCGGCCCGAGACCACGCCCGAGCGTGCGGCCGAATTGCGCAGGACCGCAGACGATCTCCGTACCCTGTCCGATCTGGCCGCCGGCCGCGATCGGGCCCAGTCGGTCTTCGACAACCGCTATGCCGACCTGGCGGCTATCGCCTCCCGGGACCTGCTCACACACGAGTATCCGGGCGCGCAGCCGCTCACCGATCATGTCGCGGTCATCCGAGGGGAACAGGATCGGCTGCTCGTCGCCGCACCGCCGGGTGACCACGATCGCCTGCTCGCCGAGGCCCGTCGGAATCCCGCTGTCGCCGAGGAACTCGCGCGCATCGACGCCGATCCCGAGCACCTGGCTGTGGATATCGACCGCAACGGCCGGGTGCTGGTGCAGGCCATCGACGAGCCGGGGCCGGCGGCGCCCGACCCGATGACCGACCCGGGTCCACAAGATCTGGCCGGCGACGCGGCACGCGCCGAAATCGGGCGGCTGCGGCAGGAACTGGCGAATGTCGACGTCGGCGCCTGGGCGGACGGGGTGCTGACCCGGCTCGGTGTCGAGGTCGGCTACAGCTCCGACGGCGTCGACCGCTATCTGCCCGGGCGCAATCGCCTCGAACTCGATCCCGGCGGCACCGATGCCCAGCAGCTGGCGGCGCTCGTGCACGGCGCCATCCACGCGGACCTGGCCCGGCAGGCGGAGGACTCCTCGCCGGCGCGGGATCGCCTGCGGCTTTCGCGCGAGGACTACGTCAACCGGATGGTGGACGAGGAAGCCCGCGCGCACGCCATGGAGTTCCTGGCGCTGTTGCAGCTGGCCGGCGCGGGCTACTCGGTTCCCGAATCCGGCCTGCGGCGGACCTATGTCGCGGAGTTCGAGCAGGCCCGTGCGACCGCGGCGCGCGACTTCCCGGACGCCCCGGCCGCCGACCTCGATCGGATCGCCAACGACGCGGCGCTGGCCGAGCTGCGTCCCGAAATCGCCCGGCACACCAGCGAAGACACCGGCCGAACCTACGCCGAGGACTACGGCAGGGCCTGGGACGCGGCCCACGGCATCCGCCCGTTCGACGATATCGTCTCGGCCGCACTGGCTTCCGGTGAAGCATCGGTGCGGGTCCTGGGCCCGGATACCCCATCGGTGCACAGCGCGCGCCGCGTCGAACTCGTCACCTTCAACAATGGTGTGGCCCTTATCCGGGAAACGGTGAGCAATGTCCGGCACGCCGACGCGCACGAGCTCGCCTCGGTGCTGGGGCGTGCGGTCGGCGCCGAGGTGCCCCAGATATTCCGGGCCGCACCGAATGTCGTTTATCAGCAGGTGATGTCGGGGACCACTGCGGCCGAGCGGCACAGCGGCTTCACCGACCCGCACGAACTCGGTTACCTCGATACTCCGGCGGGCCGGGCACTCGGCCTGCTCGACGCGCTGACCGGAATCCCCAGCCGGGACGCGAGCAGCTGGATGACCGATCGCAATCGCGAGGTCTACGGCATCAGCAATCGGCGCGCCTTCGAGGGCACCGTCACCCGGGACACCGTCAGTCCCTTTGCCCAGGAACACTTCCTGCGCATCGCCGAGGACGGCACGCTGGAATTCCTGGACCACCCGCTCACCCGGCCGGAGATCGAGGCTGTGCGCGAGCGCGTCGCGGCGCTGGAACCCGAATTCGCGCGACTGGGCAGGCAGCGCTGGTTCGGGGAGGTCATGCAACGGCTGGACGCCATCGCGGAGCATGCGCTCGCCGACACCGGACCCGAACCCGGATTCGCCGAACCGCGAAACCCCTTCCCGGAAAAGGCCGTTCACGGCTACGTCAACCGGTACGGCGGCGACGACCGGCACGGCATCATCGGCCACGTCGACGCCGAGGGTGTGCTACACGTCGAGGTTCGGGTCGGGCCCGGCACGCCGTCCGGCCGGGACATGTTCGCGGACATGATGCGTGAGCTCGGCCCGCATGCCCACACCCTCGAATCCGAATGGAGCTCCAGCGGTGAACTCGCCGACAACCTGGAGACCTTCAACGCGGGCATCCAGGACCTGTTCCTCACCCGCGAGGATGCCGCGGCGCGGACCTACAGCGGCCGGCTCGCCGCGGAATTCGGGTTCACCGAGGTCACCTTCCCGCCCGGCGGGCTGACCGGGCGTTCGGGCGAATACGAGGACGCCACTGTGTGTTTCGCGCGTCCGGACGCAGATGTGCCTGAAAGTGCTCAGTCGCAGCGAGTTTCGGGTGATGTCCGAGCTCCGGGCGAGACCCGGGGTGTCCTGCCCGAAGGCTCAGCTGCTCTCCCAGAGGACGGTGCGTCGAAGAGCCTCTTGCGCCGGACTACGGGCCAGCTCCCGCTCGGCGGCCGTCCAGAGGGCGGCAGTGAGCTGAATCCGCCGGAGTTCCCGCCTGCTCGGCCCGACCCGGGTGCGGCCGATCGCGCCGCCGAGCAGCGGCGTCGCGTGGTACTCGATCAGCTCGCCGCCGCGGGCGCGGATGCCGTGCGAGAGCGCGACATCGCCAGGGCCAGTGGTGATACGGAGTGGATCGCGCGCGCCGAGCAGCGCGTCGACCGGCTCGACGAGGCCTTGGCCAGCGCGCTTGAGCAGGACATGCTGTTCCGGGCCGGCGCGGAGCCACTCGCTCCCGGGGTCGGCGTGATCGACGGTCCGTCGCCGGTCGTCCTGGTCGTGGTGCACTCCGGTGCGGACGCCGGCCAGGTTCTGGCCGATGCGGTCGCAGGCAATCCTCGCCTCGGCGAGTTGGTCGACGGACCCGGGGCAGTGGTCAAGGAGCTGCACGTCGACGAGAACGGCAACGTCGCTGTGGTCCGCCCGGACCGAGACAGCCAACCGCCTGCTCCCGCTGCGGCCTCCGATGGCGGCGCGGGCGACCCCCCGTCGCGGCCACCCGCGCGACCGAGTGCGGACGAGCCGGAACCGGATCCGTTCAGCGCCGCGGTAGCGCGCGAGCTGGCGGCCTATGACGAGACCGCTCGCAAGCTCGAGGAGCGGGCGCAGGGCGAGCACAAGGCGCTGCTGGAGCGGTTGGAGCAGGCAGCTGCCGAGCAGCGGAGGGCTGCCGAGGAGCTGCGCAGGCCGCTGGAAGAGGTTGACTCGCCGCCGGATTCGGGTGATCCGTTCGCCGCCGCGGTGGCACGGGAACTGGCAATCTATGACGAGACCGCTCGCAAGCTCGAGGAGCGGGCGCAGGCCGAGCACAAGGCGCTGCTCGAGCGGTTGGAGCAGGCAGCTGCCGAGCAGCGGCAGGCTGCCGAGGAATTGCGCCGGCCATTGGAAGAGGTTGACCCGAAGCCGGATTCGGATGACCCGTTCGCGGCCGCGGTGGCTCGCGAGTTGGCGGCCTATGACGAAACCGCTCGCAAGCTCGAGGAGCGGGCGCAGGCTGAGCACGAAGCGTTGCTGGCGCGGTCGGAGCAGCACGCGGAGGCGGCGCGAAACGCGATCGGCGAGCCGTCGGGTGACCGGTTCGACGCTGCGGTGGCGCGGGAACTCGCCGCTTTCGACGCGCATGCGCGCAGGCTGGAAGAGCAGCGCGAGATCGATCATCAAGCTCTGATGGACTATCTGGAGGCGCTCGGTAAGCAATGGGCGGCCGAGGCCGAAGCGCGGCAGCCACAGGAGGTTGGCGCAACTGGGTCCGATCCCGATGCTTCGCCCCCGGGTGGGCAGCCTCCGGTGGGCGACGACCCGGGCGCTTCCGCTTCGGGCAGGCAGCCCCCGGTGGGTGGCGATCCGGTCGCTCCCAGCCCGGGTGAGCAGCCTCCAGTGGTTGGCGACCTCGACCGCGGTGGCAACCAACCTCCGGAGGGCCCGCCTCCGGAGACACCCGACGACCCGGCATCGGGCGGCGAGTTGCAACCGCAGCCGGAGCAACCAGGCGCCGACCACACGAACACCGTCGACGTGCTGGCGGTAATCAGGGAGTTCCTCGCCAACCCCGGCTGGGTGGATGTGGACAACCCGCCGACCGTCAGCGACGCCGACCGGGCGCATGCCCGTGCGCTGGACGAGACGCTCGGCCTCGGCGGACTACTCGGCGAGCATCCGGATCCGATCCGGGCGCTGCGCGAACTGGCCGAATTCGCGGAACTGCGCGGTATTTTCGCGAATCCGGACAGTGTCGAACCGAGCCGCCCGCTCCGGGCCGCCGATTTCACCGATCCGGTCGACGTCGATCAGATCTACGGTGGCGAGCAGTACTGGCGCAGCGAGGTCGACCCTCGCACGCTGGCGGAGGTCGACGCGGAGCTCCGCGAAATCGGTCAGGAACCGCCGCCCGATACGACGCCGGCGCTCGCGCCCACTCCACTCCTCGGCACCTCTGATCCCGATGCCGCGCAGCCGGTTCGAACGCCGCGCGTGGAATCCGTTGCCGCCGTGCGTGATCAACTGGCCGCCCAGTTCGGGCGAACGGACGCCGACCTCAACCACCGCAACCTCGCCGCCACGATCCCTGAACTTCGGCTGCGAAATCTGTTGCGCGCCGGTGTCGTCGAAGCACTCGGCGATGCGATGGCCAGGCACGCGGACGCCGACCCGGCCGGGCGACCGGAACGGGCGATCCACCGTGACGCGTTGGCCCGTCGACTGGGTATCGACCCGGGCCGTTTGGACGCCGATCCTGCCAGGGTGCTCGAGGAGCAGCGGGCGGCGGTCCTGCGCGAGGCTCAGGACATCGCCGACCTCGCCGACGCGGTGCAGGTGGTACGTCAGCAGGTCACCGATGGCACACCGGCCGAACCCGGCGCGGCCCGCTACTACAGCGTCGACGTCAACGGCGAACGTGCGCCCGTGCGGTTGGTCGCCGACGCGGACGGCGTCTGGCGGGTGGAGGCGCGAGAGCGTTTGGCAGCACCGGAAGTTCGTACCGAGACCGCGGTACGGCCCACCGACGAGCAGCCGAAGAAGGGGCTGCTGCGCCGACTGTGGGAACGCCTCAAGGGCGGCTACACCGGCGACGCCCCGAAGTACCCGTCCGGTTCCGGCAACGACGAGGACGGGCAGGCGCTGCTCATCGCCAGCTACGGCACCCTCGCGGGCGTCGAATCAGCGCCGGACCTCGCCGGGAACTACTTCCGGATCGCCAAAGAAGTCGCGACCATGTGGAAGCGGCGCGAGCTGATTCCGTTCCTGCGCAGGTTGACCGGGCGCATCAACAGCGAGGCAGCCGACTACCAGGTGCCGCGCACCCGCGACGGCGCCGAGTACGAATACTGGATCGACGAGGCCGATCCGGAGCTGTTCCAAGCCGAATTCGGGTTCACCCTCGACGAATACAAGGCCCACTTGGCGGCGCAGCGCACCGCCGAGCAAGCCGAATTGCTTAGCAATACAACGGAAATCGGGCAGCCCACACCGCAGGGCGAGGAACTGCCCCGCACCACTCGCGAAATGAACGAGTGGATGCAGGAATTGGGCCAGGCCCACGCCGATCGTGACGCGCTGGCGCAGCAGCTCCGCGACCTCGCGACGCGGCTGGATATCGACCTGCCCGCCGATCTCACACCCGAAGCGCTGATGCGGGCCGTGCGGGTGCTCGAATACCACCAGGCCCGCCGCATCGGCGCGCTCACCGGCCTGGCCGGCGCGGCCGCGCGCTTCAATATCGAGGACGGTTCGATCCCGTTCAGCGACCGGATCAGCGCCTTCGACTCCGACCCGCTCGGCCGGTTCCTCCGGGAGGTCGTCCGCGCTCGCGGCGGCGACCCGACCCTGCTGAACTGGGAAGGCGTGAACAACGGCGGTGAGCCGGGCCGCGACTGGGGTGACCTCTACGACAGCGACCAGCCCGGCCGCGACGACGGCCGCTGGGACTACCTGGACAACGCGCTGCGCCGCGACCAGCTCAAGGACGAGCGCGCCGTGTGGGCGCAGTTGCTCGGCGTCGACCTGGAGAACTTGAGCCCGCAGCTGTTGCGGCAGGCCCTCGGCGAACAGTTCGCGGGCTTGCTGGAGCACCTCGACGGGCTCGCGGAATTCACCGACATAGCACGGGATTTCGTGCGCGCGGACGCCGAGGCGCGCGAACTCACCGATGTGCTGGCCGATCTGGCGGGCGCGGACTGGGTCCTGACCCAGGGCGGCGCGATGCTGACCGGCGGAATCGGGCTGCTCCCCGGCGATCCGGACGGCCCGATGCGGTTGATCGTGCTCGACGCCGCGCTGGATCACGACGCGGTGCTGGCGCGCGCACTGGCCGAACACCCCGACCTCGCCGCGGCGGTGAACGACGGTCTGCTCCAGGTGGATCGGCGGATCGTGGTGGTCGAGCCCGGCGAGCCGATCCGTATCGGGCCGGGTGGCACACCGGAGGTCCGGCATTTCAGCGGGGACATCGATGGCCGCCACGCCGAGATCACCCTGGTCCGGGACGAAGGGGAGCGTTGGAACGCGGTCCCGGAACCCCAGCCGGAACACGATTCCACCGCCGAGCAGGTCGAGGAGAACGATCGGCGCAACCAGATGCTCGACGCTCTCGCACGCGATCAATTGCTCCAGCTGCGTGATGAATTGGTGCGGCAACTGCACATCGGTGTGGACATCGCGGCCACCCCGGACCGCCTGGCCGCGCATCTCGCCGAGTTGCGGTACGAGAACTTCGTGCGCGCCACCCAGATCGAAGCCATCATCGATTACGCCCGCACCGCGTGGGACATCGATACCTATCACGCGCTCACCGATGCCCGCGCCGGCCTGGCGCACTTCCTCGGCGTCGACCCCGCGCAGCTGACACCGCAGGCGCTGGCCGAGGCGTTCGCCGACGACGGAGTGCCGAACTCACGCCGGCTACAGCAGGCCGAAGCGCTGGTGAAGTACGCGAAACTGTTGCGAGATTTCGATCCCGCGGCGGTCGACGCGGCCCGCGACCGCCTCGCCCAGCGGCTGGGCCTAGCGCCCGAGGACCTGCTTCCGCACAAATACAGCAAGGGTGATCTGCGGTACGAGCTCGACAAGAAGGGCATCGACCCCCTGAAACTGCGTGACGCGGTGGCGAATTCGCTGCGTCCGCAAGACCGTGCGCAAGCGCTCGACGCACTCGCCGAATTCGCCAGCACGCTGGCCGATCTCGATCCCTACGACCCGCTGCGGCACCCCGACGCCCCGGACCCACGCGTGGCGGACATCGAATTCCCCGCCCACGATCGCGCGGTCGCCCACCTGCTCGGCCTCATCGGCGATGTCGGCGACCTCACCGACCTGTTCCTCAACCACGGTCTCCCCGAAGGTCCGGACCCCGCGGCCGGACCGCCGCGCCCCGGCGCGGACTGGGCCCGCATCATGGGCATCGACCTGCGGATCGCGGACGCGGAACGCTGGGCCGAGGTCTACGAGGCCTACCGCGACGGCAAACTCGACAAACACGAACGCCTCAGCCCCGACGAGCTGGCACAACTCCAGCAGCAACTGCGCGACGAAATCAGCCGGGTCGACGCCCACATCCGCGTTCTGGGCGAAGTCCTGCGCCGCCTCGAACCGCCCCTCGAAGGCGCCCCGCCCCCCGCCGTCCCACCCCCCTCCGATCCCGGCGGCGGCACCCCACCCCGCCCGGCGGCCGGCGAACCCTCGAACCCGGGCGACGTCCTGCAATCACCCGTGCCGCCCGAGGCCGCGATGCCACCCGAGGGCGATGCAAATAGTGTCCGCTCTGAGCAGCCCGAATCTGCTGCGGAGCGAGCTGGTTTGCAGCGTCCCGACAACCATGCCCCCGCGCGCCCGGAGCAGGGTGAAGACCCTGAGCAGCCCAGCTCACCGCAGCCCGAACCCGAGCAGCCCAGCTCACCGCAGCCCGAACCGCAGCAGCCCAGCGCATCGCAGCCCGAACCCGAGCAGCCGAATGGCGCCCGCAATCAGCCCGCTGCACCGCGTGCTGATCAGGAGCTCCCCGCCGCATCGCCGTCAGCCGCGAAACCTGATGCGGGGACGACTGACCCGCAGCCGCGCACCGACACCCAGTCGGTGCGACCGGACGGGGAAGACGAATCGAAGCCCTCGAACGGTGCCGTCGACCCTGCGCCGAACACGACACCGCCAGCGAGCGGAGACCTCGAACGTGTCGAGGTGCAGGCGCGCCCGGAGCCCGAGGGCGGTTCCAAGGATCCAGCGGGCATCTCTGTTCAGCGTCCGGCACAACCGTCCGGAGATCAGGACCCGACCGGGATCGAGCCGGAGCCTGAAGCACTGACTGGTGATTCGCAGCGCCGTCCAACGGTCGATGGTGGACCGGAGCGTCCGTTGGCGGGGAATGACCCGGCGCCTGAGGCCGCCACCGATGATTCGCAGCGTCCGCCGACGGCTGATGGTGGACCCGAGCGCCCGTTGGCGGGGGATGACCCGGAACCTGAGGCGGCGACCGGTGATTCGCAGCGCCCGTCGACGGCTGATGGTGGACCGGAGCGTCCGTTGGCGGGGGATGACCCGGCGCCTGAGGCGGCGACTGATGACTCGCAGCGTCCGGCGACGGCTGGTGGTGGGCCACCGAGGCCGCCCACCGGCGATGGGCCGGAGTCTCCGGATGCGGCAGGCGATCTCGAGGGTGACCCGGACTCGACGCCGACTGATGATTCGGATAACGGCGATGACCGGGTGCCGCCCGCGCCGGACGCCGACGGGCGGAGCCGACCGCCGCTGCCGGCTGGGTCTCGGACGCGGTCGCGTATTCCGCACCCGCCGAAGGAGTACGAAGTCCTGGAGATGGGCGCCGTGCACATCCCGGAGCGGGATTACGGGCCGTGGCCGTTGCCGCCGGTGACGCCCACTCCACAGCCGCCGGTGCCGCCGAGCAACCCGCCATCGCCGGGACATCCACAGCCGCCGACCCCACCTTCTCCTCGGGTTCCGCAGGTGCCGTCGATGCCGCAGGTGCCACCGGCGCCTCAGGCGCCGCAGATCCCGCCGATGCCCCCGGTGCCGCCGTTCCCTCAGGTTCCGCCGTTGCCTGAGGTTCCTCCGGTGCCGCAGGTTCCGCCGTTGCCTCAGGTCCCTCCGATGCCGCAGGTTCCGCCGTTCCCGCAAGTACCTCAATGGCCGCAGGTCCCGCAGCCTCCCCAGTGCCCGCCGACGCCATCGGTGCCGCAGATTCCACAGGTGCCGCAACCGCCGTCGTTCCCTCAACCGCCCGAAGGCTGGCGGCCGCCGACGAATCCGGGCATGCCGCAGCAGAATCCGCCCGGTGGACCGAACGGGCCCGGATCACCGAACTGGCCCGGTCAGCCAGGTGGCGGGCCGGTGGCGCCTGGCTCGCCGACGCCGGGTGGCGGTGGGCGACCGGGTTACCCGAGCGAGGGCGGTGCACCGCGAGACGGCTGGCCGCCGAGCGCGCCCGGCGAGGGCGGACGACCCGGCACGCCTGGTCATGGTGGCTGGAACAGCGCGCCGCTGTATCCGGGCGGGCAAGGCAACGGCTCGGTACCGTCAGGTCCGCCCGGCTCCGTGCCGCCGCCGATGATGCCGCCGATGTCGCCCCCGGGTGGCGGTGGCGCTCCCGCGAACGGCGGGCGCGGTCGGCCCAACCGGCCCGGTCCGAACGGTGAAAGCAACACCGGCGCACCGCTTGTCCTGAGCCCGTATGACGGGATGGGTCCGTTCGCCGAGTTCGATCCGGCGTCCGGCTTGATGCAGCAGACGGCGATGACCGGGCTGCCCACCTCCGGCGTGTACGGCGAACTCGGCGGTGTCCAAGTGATCTTCTACCGCGATCGCGGCAGGCTTGGCCTGCGAGTCGGCGACCGCACTTTCGACCTGGACGAACATTCGGTGTCGGTCGGCTGGGGCCACGTCGACTCGCGCCGACTGCGATTCGGCGTCGCTGTCGGCGGCACGGTGGTCTGTCAACTCGAGTACCACGCCGCGGTACCGGAGTTGGATCTCGGCAAGCTGATTCGCGAGGTGTGTGGCGACCCGAACCGCCAGGCGACCATCTTCGCGCACTGACCGCGGCCCGCGTACCTGCATCGACTGCGCCGCACGCGCGGATGTGTCAAGGTTATCCAGTGCGCCAGGATCACAGCGCAGAGCAGCGGGGCCCGCGCGTGCCCGCCGCCGGGGCGAGAGGCAAGCCCGCGCGACTATCCGGCACAGCCGGTACCGTCCCGCTGCCGCCGTTGACGTCGGCCGGGGGAGATGGTCCGCTGCCCGCACTCCCACTCGACACCGACGATGAGCCCGCCGACGTACAGTCACCGGACCAATCGGCCACCGCCGACCCAGATCCAGTCCCCGGCACCGAGTCGGCCCGGATACCCTCCGCCCGCCGCGACCTTCCGCCGGCCCCCTCGGCCGCCGACAGCAGCGGGCGCGACCCTGACTCGAGCGCCCGACAACCTTCGGAATCTTCGGCACCGGACCTCCCGCCCGGCACGGCTGCGGGCGGAAGTAGCGCGCTCACACCACCATCCGCGCCGACCCGCAGGGCGGAAGGCCGAAACAGCCCGCCCACAGCATCATCTGGCAGCGCCGCGCCCTCGGCGCGACGGCCCGGCGCCGCCGGTGCCGGATCCAGCGCGGGTACAGCGGCCGGCTCGAAGGCGAAGCCGAACAACCGCCCACCCCTTCCGCCACCACCCCCGCCCGCGGGTGCGACGAGTACGGACGCACGGCGACCGCTGCCGCCCTCCGAGGATGTAGCGAACGCGGATACGCGGCTCCCGTTGCCGATGTCCGAGAGCGCAACGGGCGCCGATGCGCGTTTGCCACTACCGCCCTCCGAGGAGGCGACGAGTACGGATGCGCGTTTGCCCCTGCCGCCGTCTGCGGGCGCAACGGGCGCGGATGCGCGTTTGCCCCTGCCGCCCTCCGAGGGGCCAACGAGTGCGGATGCACAGCAGTCGTCGCAGCCGCCCGCGGGGGCGGCAAACACGGATGGGCGGATGCCACTACCCCCCTCTGGCGGGCAGGCGAACACCGATGCGCGGTTGCCGCTACCGCCTTCCGCGGGTGCGACGAGTGCGGATGCACAGCTGCCGCCACAACCCCCAGCGGGTGCCGCAATCACGGACGCACAGCTGCCGCCATGGCCGCCCGCGGAGACGACAAACACGGATACACGGCTGCCCCCACAGTCCTCCCCGAGTGCGACCAGTGCGGAAGCATCGAAGCCGCAGCCGGATTCCGGGTTCTCGACGGACACCGGCGAGCGGTATTTCGCGCTGGGTGACGAATCAGGTACGCCTGCTTCACCATTGGAATCGGGCACCGGAAGTCGCCGGCCAGCACCCGAGTCGATCGGCGCCGCGCCGGAGCGCGCGAACAACCGTCCACCATTGCCGCCGCTGCCGCCGGCCCCACCACGGTCCGCGCGCATCGAGTCACCGGAACAACACTCGCTCGATTCGGCGACTGACGACACGGAGCTCTCCGGTTCGCCGGAAGCAGCGGATCCCATTCCCGTCGCACCGCAACGCAACGATGCCGAATCCAGCGGGCCGGGCGAACCCAGTGCGGCCCCCGATTCCACACCTCCGGTCAGTGAATTCGCAACGCCGCCCGCAGCTACCGCGCGACCGCCGGCCGCACCTGCCCAGCCCCCGAGCCTGCTGCCACCGTTGCCGCCGTGGCTCCTCGCACAGACGCCACAACCCCCGATGCCACCCGGATTCACCCCTGGGCACACAGGACCACCTCCGGGCTGGGTTGGCCCACAGGGCCCCTCGGGTCCGCCGAATGGTCCGAACTGGTCCGGACCCGCGGGTCCGCCTCCGGGTTGGGTTGGTCCACAGGGTCCTTCGGGTCCGCCGAATAGCCCGAGCTGGTCGGAACCCACTGGTCCGCCTCCTGGCTGGGTTGGTTCACAGGGCCCTTCCGGACCACTGAACGGCCCGAGTTGGTCGGGACCCACCGGGCCGCCTCCGGGTTGGGTTGGTCCACAGGGCTCCCCGGAACCAATCAACGGCCCGAGCTGGTCTGGAGCCACCAGTCCGCCTCCGGGCTGGGGTGGCCCACAAGGCTCTTCGGTACCGCCGAACGGCGTAAGTCGGTCAGGGTCTGACGGTCCGCCTCCGGGCTGGGTTGGCCCGCAAGGCTCCCCGGGGCCGCCGAACGGCCCGAACTGGTCGGGACCTGACGGTCCTCCTCCGGGTTGGGTTGGCCCGCAAGGCTCCCCGGGACCAACGAACGGCCCGAACTGGTCGGGGTCTGATGGCCCTCCTCCGGGTTGGGTTGGCCCGCCGGGCTCTTCGGGGCCGCTGAACCGCTTAGGTTGGTCGGGGCCGAACGGTCGACAGCAGCCGCAGGGCTTTCCGCCGAACAGCATGCCTTCCTATGGCATGTCCTCGGATAGCGTTCCGCAGCAGTCGATACCGGCCAACGGCATGCCCGTGGGCCCATCCACTGGCATGCCTCCACAGGGCGTTCCTGGCGGTATGCAACCGCAGGGTCCGCCCAACGGTGTGCCACCACAGGGGTTTACACCTGGCGGAATACCACCTCAGGGCTTCTCGCCGAACAGCGTGCCACCCGGCATGTTCCCGAATGGTGGCCCACTGCAACCGATGCCGCCCAATGGCATGGCACAGGGCTCGTCGGCGGGTGGGACCCCGCAGGGCATGTCGTGGGTCGGTGGGCCGCCGGCCATGTCGCCGCGGGGTGCGCCCAATGGGCGGCAGTCCCAGGAGTTCTCGTCCAGCGGTACGCCGCCGCATGGAATACCCCAGCAAGGTTTCGCGCCCGGTAGCGGACCGCCGCCGGGGTGGGGCCCCAATGGCATGCCACCAGGTGCAGGCCCGCTCCAAGGCATGTCTCCACAGGGATTTCCGCCTACCGGCATGTCAATGCAGGATGGTGCTCCGCTCCAAGGCATTCCGCCGATCGGAACTCCGCCGCAAGGTATACCCGCCGTAGGCGCACCGCCGCCCGGAGCGCCGCCGCAATATGGCATGTCACCCAGCGGTGTTCCGCCACAGGGAGTGTGGCCGGATGGAACTCCCCCCGAAGGAACGCCCACCATCGGTGCACCTCTGTTCGGTGGGGCACCGCAGTACGGGATGCCGCCCCAGAACGGAACGCCCCAAGGTGGGTCATCGGGCGCGATGTCGCCGCAAGGCGGGGCATCGGTTGGTATGCAGCCGCAATCCGGGCCGCCCGGTGCTGCTGAGTCGTCGGGTGGTGGGCAACGGCCGGGCGCCGGCGGACCGTCGATGCCGCCACAGGCTTTGGTGCCGACCGCCTTCAGCTGGTCGAACTCGGTTCCCTCGCCTGCCGAGCATGCGTTGCTCGATGATGACGACGACTCAGCGGTACCCACCGCTCGGGTGACTCGCACCGATTCGAGCCCGCCCGCGCCCAGCGATCCCGGCCCCCTGGTGTTGCCCCGCGACGACCAGGATGACGCCGTCGCGGGGCAGGTCGCGCGTGCCCGCACCGCGAAGCCCGCACCGCTGGAAGCCGCACCTCCGGCCCCCGGTCCGGCGGCGGTGGATCGCGGATACTCGAGGGGCGGCAGTGGCATTTTCGTGCGCCCGTACGCGGGGCTCGGCGTCCCCGCCGAGTTCGACCCGGAATCGGGCGCATTGCAGGCCTCCAGGGCTGCCGGTGGCCCACCCGATGGTGTTTACAGCAACCTCGAAGGCATCGTCGTAGTCCTCTACCGTGCGCACGGCCGACTGGCGGTGCGCATTTCGGGCCAGGCGTTCGATCTCGACGACCCCGCCGTGTCTGTGGTGTGGTCGCAGGTCGCCCGGCGGGTGTCGCGATGCACGATCCTCGTGGATGGCGAGGTGGCCGGTGAGGTGGATTACCGTTCCGTGCCCGCGGCGCTCGACCTCGGTCTGCTGATCCGCAACACCTGGGCCGACCCGGCGCAGCGGGCGTCGATGTTCGCGCATTGACCAGGTCGCGCAATTGGGTCGCCGTTCATCGTCTCGACACCGGAGGGCGGCGAAGTTGTCATTCGCCGAGTGGGCCGCTGTGCCAGGATGGTTCGGTATCGAGGCTGGAAGTTGCCAGATGAGGAGATAGTTGCGTCGTGACCAGACCAGATGACGAGACTCGTGGCGAGTCTGCTCCGGATCACGCGCAATCCGCCGATCAGGCGCCCGCCGGTCAGGCTTCGAACACCGACGACGCCACCCCACCCGAGCCCGCGGAAACCCCCGCCGATCAGGCGGACGACTCGGAGGCCGGCGCACCCGAGGATGACGTCGCCGAGGAGCCCGATCTCGGCTTCGCCGTGGAAGGCGAAGAGCGGCAGCCCGATCCGGCCGAGCGCGCGACCGCGCTCATCCACGAGATCGCCCGCACCCTCGCTGTGGCCGGCCCGCCGGGCTGGCGCCAGCTCGAAGCGGTATTCAAGCTGACCACCAACGCCGAGCTCGCGACCATCTCCTTCTCCGACGACGAGCAGCGTTCGGCCCGGGTACAGCCCTCGCCGGAAGTGCTCGGTCTGGTGCGCCGACTACGTGAACTCTCCGCGGAATTCAGCGACGGTCCGTGGTGGCGGCTGTTGCTCTCGCTGAGCAGCGTCGGCGCGATCGAGGTCGACTACGACTACGGCGACGAGCCGTTCCCCGACGATCAGCTGTTCCCGCCCGAGGCCTATGTGATGGACCTGGCGGTGTATCCGCGTGCGGCCCTGCCGGTGTGGCTCGGTGCCTATCTGCGCCACGGTGACCGGCAGTCGCGTCCGGCGCCGCGCGCGGCCGAGCAGGCGCGCGAAGATCGCGCCGAGGGTGTGCGAGCGATTCTGTCGGAGAGTGATTTTCCGCCGTTTCCGGTGCTGTGGGCCCGCTGGTCGGTGATGGCGGCGGCATTCGTGGCCGCGGGTTCGCAATGGGGCCCGCGGGTGCTACCCGCCTTGGGCTTTTTCGAGGGCAGCAGGCGCAGCGGGTCGACGCTGTACGCGCTGCCAGGCGGGCGGGCTGTGCTCTCGGGCGGTGTGTGGAACGCGCCGGAGCTGGACCGGGTCTACAACTCCGGCGCCCCGATGCCGCGGCTGTACGCGGGCGCACCCGAGTGGGTGGCGAATCCAGTGCTGAACTCCCGCGCCGCGGCCGGCGCGCTGTCGTTCTGCTACTGGTGGCAGGCGGGGTACTGGTATCGCGGCGAATCACCTTCGGCGGGTGCGCTTGCCGAGGCGGTGCCCGGTATCTGGACCGCGGAAACAGTGGTGGAGGTGGTGTCCGGCCTGGTCTCCGAGGTGCCGTCCGATGCGCAGCGCGCGACCGTCGCCACCTTGGTATCCGCCGCGGAAGCCGGTGTGGTCACGCGCGAAACGCTGACCGAAGTATTCAGCGCCGAAGCGGGTTTCGATGTCGACAGCGCCTTCTACCAATTGACCATGGCCGGTGTGGCTTTGACGCTGCCGGAGCCGATGGTGCCGGAGGAGGCCATCTTCCGGGTCCGGCAGTTCGCGCTCGGCCGAAACCTGGACACCGGCGATTACCCGCTGGAGAACCTCACCGCGGAGCGCATCAGTGTGGGCTGGATGGTGTTCGTGCCGACCGCGCCGGGGGAGATCGCGATCGGCCGGATGATCTTCTACGTTGCCGATGACGGTGTGCTGGAGCAGTCCTCGTCTTCGGTAGCGCCGTCGGTGTTCATCACCGAATTCGAGCGCCGCTACCAGCAGCGGCACACCTCGGCCGATCGGTAGGACGAATTCTCGCTGCGAGCGCGGACTGTTCCGCAGTATCGTGAGATGATCGTCGGGCTGTTGGAGGATGAAAGTCGATGTGCTGTGGTTGATCTGACCGACGGGAGTGCATCGTTGAGCAGTTCAGGAGCGTGATCCATGCCAGAACCCTGGGACAGCATGTCCAACGAGGCGAAGACCGGCAAGACGCTGACCGTGAACTTCGAGGTGGGCAAAGACCTCGCGCTCGCCACCTCCGACCTCTACGACTCGATCGAAGCGTTCGAACCTCTGGTCAATCAGGTCTCCGGGCAGGGTTTCGACGACGCGATGTTCGGCGGGCTCGGCTCCGGTAACCGACTAGCGGGCAAGTTCTTCAACGCGGGCCGTGATTACACCGGCATCATCAAGGATCACAAAAGTATCCTCGAGAGCTTGATGAACACCTTCATCGCCGCGGGACACCTCTACAAAGACAACGACGAAACCGGGAAAGAAGCCTTCGACCGGATTCGTAAGGAAAATCCGCGCGATCGCGGTGACGCCCCGGATAAGACCGCCCTTCCGGATTGGTCGAAACCCGCCGGGAGCAATCCGGCGGCGCCGCCTGCTCTGCCTACCGATCTGAACAAGTTCGCTACGCAGAATCCAGGTACCAAAGGCCACGACTGGACTCCGGTCAAGCCTGAGGGCGGCAATGAAATCAGTCTCGAAACATACAACGACATGAAGACCAAGCTGACCAGTGGCGCCCAGAACATCGCGAATTTGGGCGGCCTGTGGAAACACATGGGCAAGCAGCTAGCGATCGACGCCAAGATCTTCACCGAGACCGTGAACCAAAAGCTCGAGAACGGGATGTGGAACACCCCGGCGGCGCACAAGGCGAATACCGCTATCAAGGGTTACGTCCAGAACGTCAATGAGCTGAGCGGCCGGATGAATCTGATCGCGTCCAATCTGGAACACACTTCTGGCCGACTCTCCATCTTCGGCGCGAACCTGCCCGAGCCACTCAGTCAAACCGCGGTACCGGAAGATCGCAAAACGGCCCGGAACAACGCCATTACCGCCTTCAACAATCAATACGTGCCCGCTGTCAACGCGGCCAGCAATGCCATCCCGGTGCTGCCGGACCCGGTGCCGCCGACGACCCAGGACCCCGGTAGCCGCCCCGGGCCGGGCAGCAAACAGACTTCACCACAGCCGAGCCCGGGTCCGGGCCCGCAGCACAAGCCACAGCAGCCCAGCAATCCGTCCACGCCGTCCGAGCCGAGTCAGCCGTCGCCATCGCAGCCCAGCCAGCCGTCCACACCGTCCCATCCGAGTCAGCCGTCGCCATCACAGCCCAGCCAGCCGTCCACACCGTCTCAGCCCAGCAAGCCGAGTGGCGACGACCTGAGCAAGGCGCTGCAGAATGCGCAGAATGCGCTGAAGAACGGGATCGATCCGACGACGGGACTGCCGCTCACCCCGGCGCAGAAGGCGGCATTGGAGAAGGCGACGCACGGCAAGGGCGCCGGCCCGGGCGGTAAGGGTGGGCCCGGCGGCGCGGGCGGTGGCGGTGCCCCGTTGAAAGATGCTGCGACACAAGCAGCATCGAAGCTCTTTCCTCGCGCCAGTGCCGCTACCGCGGGCATGACCGGCCTGGGCCGGGCCGGTCTCGCGGCTGCGGGTCAGCCGGGTACGCCCGGCGGCATGGGCCCTGCGGGCCAGGGCGGCCAGCAGGGCGGCGGCAGCAAAGAGCACAAGCGAGCCGATTACCTCGACTCGACCGAGCATTTGGACGAGGCGCTCGGTGACGCACCCGTTGTCGCCAAGCCGGTAGTGGAGCGATGAGGCAGAGCTGGACGTTCACCGACCTGGAATTCTTCACGCTGTGGGAGGCGCAGCGGCAAGAACTGTTGCCGCTGCCGTTCACTTTCACCAGCCGGGTTCTCGGGTTCGAGGAGTTCGCCGAGGCCAAGTACCACACGTGGGAACGGATGGCCCGCACGCTCGATCCGGACTTGCGCAGTCTGGTCGCGGGCGCCGTGCAGCCGGATATTCGGGTGGTGGTCGATGCCTGGAATCAGGCGGATCTGGACAAACCCGAGGGGATTGTGCGACTGCTGGCCACCCGGCACGGTGATCGTGGTTGTGTGATCAATCAGGTTCCGGGCGAAACATACTGGTACAGCGGCGGTTTCACGGTCACGCAGTGCTCGGCGATCGAGCTGGCGGACGCCGTGACCGCGGCCATCCCGGATCTGCCCGCGGGCAGCATGGCGGACGTGGTCCTCGCGACCAAGATCGACGACGACATGGACTACTCCTATGGCCAATCCTCGGTGCACGATTCGTTCCACGATTCGGTCGCCGAGCGCTCGGATTCTTTCCTCCAGGCACCGACCGATCGCGTCGGCTATATCGAGATCCAGCAGGCCCGTTCGATTTTCGGCCCGCGCGGCCTGACCAAGCACAGGCTGGAGTTGCGCGATCTGGCCGGTGACGGGCGCTACATCGTCGACGATCAGACCCCGCCGGTCGCCCGGGGAGTCGATCGCCGCCAGCTGCGCGACCTCATGAACACCCGCATCGCCGCCGTCGTGCGATCGATCAAGGACGAAGGGTGAACGCCGTGGACGAACAACAGCAGCCCGAGCAGGTGGAATGGACCGCCGCCGCCCGCAGCGGCGCGATCTCGGTGCGCACCACCGAGCAGGGCTTGCCGCTCGGCATCACCGTCGAACCCGCTGAGCTGCAGCGGGATCCGCGCGGCCTGGCCGAGGAGGTGCTGCGGTTGTGCAAGAGCGCCGCGGCGCAGGCCGGGCTGGCTCGGCGGGCCGAGCTGGAGGCTCGCGGGGCGAGCAAGGAGGCGCTCGCGCTGATGGGTCTGCCGACCCCAGAAGAGGTGTCTCGCCAGGAGTACGTCGAGGAGCAAGAATACGAAACCGAGCAGCAGAGCTGGCTGCGGCCGATCTAACGCTGGTAGAGAGGAGATCTCGGGTCGATGTACGAAACGATGGATGAACTCGAAGCCAGTGTGCAGCGCAAGCTGTACCGGATTCGGGATCTGGTCGATGACATGGGTGCTGTCAAAGTGCGGGAGACCTCGCCCGACGGTAGCATCACCGCAGAGGTCGACGGCAACGGTGCGTTGCTGAATCTGGAGTTCTCCCAGGAGATTTCAAGACTCTCGCCGGAGGATTTCGAAGCCACCCTGACCGCGACCGCGCGTGCCGCGGCGGCGGCCGCATTTGCCCGGCGGGCGGATATCGTTACGGCCTTCAACGAGGAAGTAGCCGAATAGACATCGGATGTTCACAGGACTTGTGCAAAGTTTCTGAAAACTTCCTGTCGATGCTACGGCATCGCTTGGTACATTCGATGGGTTCGTGAATTGTGCTATTTGAGCGGGGATTACGATGAGTGACCTGGTAGCAAGCCCGGAAGCGATTCGCGGTTACGCGGCGGCCTCGGTTGCGATGGCGACCAGCGTGGCCACCGCGGGTGCGTTCGATCAAACAGCGACGATGGCCGCTGCGGCCCCGGTGTTCGGCCTGATCGGCCAAGACTTCCTGTTCGCCTTCGGTGTGGCGCAGGCCAATCACGCTTCGTCGACGATGGAGCTGGCCGCGGTGCACGCGGCCACGGCGGCCGCCGCGACGGCAGGCGCCGCGGCCTACGACGCCACCGAAGAGGTCGGGAGCGCGGAATTCGCCGCGACCCAGAGCAAAATCGGCCACGGGCGCTAGATGAATCCGCAACTCGATCCGGCGATCCAGGAGCTGCTGCGCGGAAGCGCGCTCGCTCCGCTGATCGATCGGCCGGTCAACCAGATTCTGCAGGATATGGGTTTGCCCCTGCCGCCGGATCTTTCGGCGCTGCCGCCCATGCCCGGCATGCCGCCGATGCCGCTGATCGATCTATCGGCGCTGCTGCGGCCCTTCACCGATCTGGCCAGCAGCTTCGGCACCGGTGATCTCGGTGCCGGCGCGATGAGTGTCGCGGCGGGCGGCGGCCTGGATCCGACGAAGGCGCTCGGTGACGTGAACTCGGCGCTGCAGCAGGCCATGCAGATGGCGCCCCAGGCGCTGCAAACGGTGATGAGCCTGTGGCAGAGCGCGGCCTCGATGCTGGCCGCGCAGAAGCAGGGCCAGGCCCAGCAGGACGCCGGCGAGCTGGCCGCGCAGAACACACAGGAAAAAGGCGTGCTGCTCGGTGGCGCCACCTCGGTCGCGACCGGTGGCGCGCTGCTCGCGGCCTGCATCACCAGGTACATGGCCACGGTCGCCGCGACCGCTCCGGCGCTCGCCGCGCCGGGTGGGCAGGCGTTTCTGGCCGCGGCGACGGCCGAGGCGATCGCCGAGGCCACGGCCATCGTGGCCAAGACCCGCGGTGAGCTGACCGGGCATTCGGCGAACATGACCCAGGCGGGCCAGAAGGTCGACGTCACCTCCGCGCCCAAGAGCACCGACCAGATGCAGCAGATGATGCAACTGCTCCAGCCGCTGATGCAGCTGGCGCAGACCGGGATTCAGTCCGCGAGCCAGCTCGCCGAGCAGACCCAGTCGTTGTCGGCCAAACCGCTGCACGACGTGGCGGGCAAGGCGCCGGACGGCACCGACCTCCCGAAGTCCGCCGAGCCGGGAGCCGGCGTGGGCGCGGGCGGTGGCGGCGGTTTCGGTGGTGGCTTCGGTGGCGGCGGTATTTCGCCGGCCGCGGCGCCGCTGAACGCGTGGTCCGGAACCAAAGTCGCCGCGCTGGGCCCGGTCTCGCCGGGCGTTCCCACTGGCAGTTCCTCTGCCGCAACGGAATACGAGGCGACCTCACGGGGCGCGGTGTCCTCGGGCGGTCCGGGCATGATGCCGATGGGCGCCGGTGGCGCCATGGGTGGCACGCCGATGCGCGGTGCCGGTGACGGCGGCGACATGCCGGCGATGCTGGTCAACGCGGAGCACACCGACGAAGTGGTCGGCGCAATCGAGGGGGTCTCGCTGCCGGTGGTCGGCGCGACCGAGAACGCTTCGGAACCACCGCCGGACAAAGCACTGACTCTGTAGGAGGTCGTCATGGTTTCGAATGTGGATTTCGAGGGCGTGCAGTTCGATCCGACAGCTGCCCAGAACGCGGCGCAGCGGCTGGACGTGCTGGCCAACCGCCTGGAGGAAAGCTTGCAGGGCGCGCAGCAACCGCTCGCGGTGGCGCCCGCGGGCATCGACGAGGTGTCGCTCCGGGCCGCGCAGACCATGACCGATGTCGGGACCTCGTACCTGACCGGCGGCGATACCGGAGTGCACGAGTTGCGCAAGCTGGCCGCGCAAATGCGCTCGCAGGTGGTTCAATTCGGTCAGGCCGAGGACGAGAGCGCCAGCGAGTTCACTGCTGGGGGCGGACTCTGAATGATCGAACCACCACTACCGGGCTTCACCGGCGTGGTGTGGGAGGCGCGTGAGGCCGAACGGCTCGCGCGTGAACTCACCACGGGGCCGGGTGCGATCCCGATGGCCGAGGCGGGTGTCGCGTGGGCGAGACTCGCCGCGGACTTCGGCGCCGCGGCGGTGGAGTACGAGTTGATCATCGCCGCGGTGCGCACCGCGTGGCAGTCCAACACCAGCAATCTCGTGCTGGAACGGATCGCCAAGCTGCGCGATTGGATGACCGAGGCCGCGGCCGCCGCGTCGGAGAACGCGCTCAAGGCCGAAAAGCAGGCGGCCTCTTACGAATTGGCCCGCTTGACCATGCCCAACGGCGGCGATATCGCGGCCATCGAGCAGGTGCAGCGTTTGCTACAGCAACTCGGGGTCATGGTCGGCGCGCCGATTCAGGCGATCGCCGCCGGTACCGACGAGCAGGCCGATGTCGCCAAGGCGGCGACTTCCCGGGTGATGCGTAACTACGAGTCCTCCACCGAGCCGTTGGCGCAGGCCTGGGAGCAACAGCCACCGCCGGTGCTCGCCTCCTCGGCCGCCCTGGACTCAGAACGCTCCATGACGATCGCCAAATCCGCTCCGGCGCCGATGTTTCCGGGTGGAATGCCCGCTCGTTTCACGCCACCCGCGCTCGGCGGGTTCACGGCGGCGCCGCGGGAGAAGACGGCATACCGGACCCCGGTCCTGGCGCACACGGACGCACCAGAGACTGTGGAAACAGTTGCGCCCCAGGTGGTTCCGAATACCCATCCCTCGTCGTCGCTGCCGTTCCTACCCGCCGGCGCGGCCGGCGCCTTGGGCGCGGGGGACCAGCAGGAAGAGGAGTACCAGAGCAGAGCGGGCGACGCGGGCGACCAGATCGGCGCCGATCTCGGCATCGTGTCTGCTCCCGCCGTGCTCGGCGTTCCGGAGGCGCCCACCTCGAACAGCCGCACCGGCAGCGGAGGTGCGGCGTGACGGTGGTGACGAACGACGGTCTGCTCGCGGTCGCGGACCGGCTCGGTGTGCAGACCCTGCCGCTGGTGCTGGCCGTCGGGCCGCAACAGGATTCCTTCGACGAGTGGACCGCGGCCCAGCGCCGCGCGGTCACCGAGCTGCGCGGCTCCGGCGTCCTCGACGAGGAGGGCGAGGTGTCCCATGATCTGTCGGACGCCTTGTTCACCCTCGCCCAGCCCGACCGTGAACTGGTCGCCCGCGTTTTCACCGGCGCCGACACCGTGACCAGGATCTGCCTGGCACGCCGCGGTGAGCAGCACGCCTTGGCCGTGCGCAGCGGCGACTCCTTCGATATCACCACCGTGTGGTCGGACAGCACCGGCAAGGCGCTGCTGCGGCCGCTGGCCGACGCGCTCGGCGCCTGCCCGCCGGCGGAGGTCGCCAATTTCACCGCACTCGCCGGTGACCTGAGCGAAAGACTTTCGGCCGCTGAGACTTCCGCGGATTACGCGGACGCGCTGTACGCACTCGGCGCACCCGACCGGGACGCGACCACCTACGGAATGGCCTTCGCGTCCTGCCATGCCTACGCCGAAATCGTGGCTTATGCCCACGAGGACGGCGTATCCACCCGACCGCCCGGCGCGGTCGCGGTATACGACACCGGACGCGGCCGCATCGTGGTCGCGCCCGGCATCGCGCCGGATCAGCAGGTCTGGTCCACCGTCACACCGGGCACCGATCACCGTATCGCGCAGGCGATTGCGGCACTGATCGAGTCTTTGCCCGGGGGAAGGTGGCTGCCGCACCAGAGCTGAACGGCGTGCGTCCGCTCGCCAATTCTGCGGCGATGCCTCCCGGCATCGTCCGGCAATCTTTTCACCGCAAGGAAGGTAGATAAATGGCTGGGAAAACAGTTGACGAAGCCGCCGCCGCGCAAGCGAAGGGCGATATGGCCAACGCTGTCGAGGGTATGAAGTTCACGATCAAGGCGATCAGTGACGAAGTCACCCAGGCCAAGGGCTGGCAGGGGCGTTCGCGCGTAGCGTTCGACGCCGCCTGTGTCGAGTGGGACGGCGAAGCCAAGCGGCTGAACGTGCTGCTGGATCAGCTGCAGGAGCAGGTCGGCGAGGGCACTGCCAGCTTCGTGCGTCAGGACGAAGAGGGCGAAAGCGAATTCCAGTACATCCGTCTGTGACTCGCGCTCCACTACACATAATTTCGATCGGAGGATCTTGCAATGGCTGGTACCGGCGATGTACAGGAATATGACGAGGGTGCGATCACCACTCTCTTCCACGACTTGGTGGGCTTTCGTAAGGCCCTCACCGACTTCGCGGGGGAGATGAAGGACGCGGGCGGCAAGCTGGAGATCGCGTGGGAAGGCACTAACGCCTACACCGGATTCCACACGACCCATCAGAAGTTCGACGCGGAGTTCGAAGACACCCTGGTGATCATGGACAAGGTGGCCGCCGCTGTGGAGACCGCGCTGCAGCGCGCGCTCGGCACCGACGGCAAGATCGGTGACGGCTTCGCCGACATCGGCTGAACACGCTGTCCACACAGCAATGGCCGGCAGGTGCGCTACGCACCCGCCGGCCATTCGTGTATTACCTGGCGGCGGCCAGTGATTCGCCGATGTAGCGCATCTCGTCCGGCGTGGTGACCATCAGCAACGTGGTGGTGACGGCCGAGGTCCGCACGGTGATCATGTTGGGCCGCTCGGTGTCCTGCATCAGCACCACGTCCGCGTCGAAATCGCCGCCCGGTTCCCACGGTGCCCGCACGTGCACGATGGTCGCGCCACCGGTCAGCGTGGTCGGCGGAACTCCGTCGAAGACCACCAGCGTGGCGTGGGGGAACGGGGCGTTGACCGGCGGTGCGGGCGGCTGCGGCGGATGATGCGTGGCGCCCGCCGAGCGCGGTGCCAGCCAGAGTGCGTGTGGCGCGTCCACATTCGCCACCATCGAATGCCAGGCCTCGGGGCGGTCGGTGTGCACGATGGCGCGCGCGCCGACCGCGATCGCCCGCAGGATCACCTGCTGAGCCAGATCGAGTTTGCCGACCACCTCGAGATGGCGGGTGCCGTCACCGACCAGCGGAACCGCGATGCCCTGCCCGGTGGCGTCCGCGCCGATCAGCTGGCCACAGCCGGCGGTCGGCACCGCGACGCCGGCGAGCGCGGTCAACGGACCGTGGTAGGCACCGGCGCTCTGGCGCACGGCTTTTCGTGCGGGCAGGCAGTCCAGCATGGCGCGGAACTGCTGCCCCGGCAGGGTGCGCAGCCCCGCGATCGGGGGCTCGCTGGGTTCGAAGTGCGTGTCGAAACGGACCAGCGCGCCCACGGTGATGGCATCGAGGGTGCGGTTGTGGCGCTGCCCTTCCTGGTCGGCCCCCGGTCGCAGGCGCAAGGTGATCGTGGTGTTCGCGCTCGGTGTCGCCCAGAGCTGCGCGAACCCGGCCGACCCGATCAGGTCGGGGCCGATTTCATAGCTGGTGAGGTGAACCGTGCCGTGCACCAGGGACTTCGGCGTCTCCAGGAATTCGTCGAGCGGCACGCCCCGGGTCAACTGCCGTACCGCGCTGTTCATTTCGCCCGCGGTCAGCACCGACACCGAGATGTCCAGTGCGGCGAGGCGATTGGCTACCCGGCGGGTCGCGATGAGCGCGGTGCGCAGGGCACCGGTAGCGCCGCCGCCCCGATTGTCGACGGCCTGAGCGTTCGCCAGCGGATCCAGCCGCAACACCAGCCACACCGTGCGATGCGCGATCGCGGGCAGCGGGCCGATGATGCTGTCGTACAGCTCGGCGATCACGCCGTTGCCCGCGGTCCGCGCCCCGGTGCTGATGACGTCCACCGCGGACAGGTTGATATCGAATTGGCCCAGGCACTTGGCGATTTCGGTGAGCGGGAGCATCTGGTCGGTGCTCAACCGGCCCGGGCGCAGCAGCGTCAGCGCGTCCGGCGGCGGGTCGATCCGCAGCATGGTGATGAGTAGATTGCCGTCCCAGCGCATGCCGTAGCCGCCGCCCTCGGGCAGCGGCACATCGAAGGCCGCGCCGGTCGAGGGCTCGCCGTCGCCGCCGCCGGTGAGTTCCGGGCCGGGCCGGGCCCGGCGCCAGCGGTAGGCCAGCGCCATGGCCAGCATGCCGACGAGGTTGTGCGGGAACCGTCTGCGCACCGGCATCGCGCCCAGCACGAGCACCGCCGCGCCGATCGTGATCACCGCCCACAGCGGGAGATCGAAAACCAATGCCACCCAGGACGCGAGCGCGGCGAACAAGGCGAGCGGAATCAGCAGATGCAGCGGCATCTCGCGGAACAGCCAGAACTCCGGATCACGCAAGGTGGTGTCCACTCGGTCCGGCGCGGAGCCGGCAGCGGGGGAGTTCTCCCGTTCGTTCACCGTCTTGTTCACCACAATTCAGCCAAGGGTTCGAATACCTGCGCGGTGGAATCCACCGACCCCGAACCGCCCCGATCACCGTACCGTGCTGTCCGGTGGCGGGCGTGCCGGTAATTCCGCGGGCCGTCGGATTGACAGTGAACCCAGTGCCGTTACTGTAATTTCGGCGGCGCCGGTCCGGATCCCGGTACAGCGTCGTGCGTTCGGTTCGCGATGAAGTGACGTTCGATGGAGGCCACGTGCCGGCTCAGCTGACCACCCGGGCCCAGGTCAATGGATACCGCTTCCTGCTCCGCAGGCTCGATCACGCGCTGGTGCGCCGTGACGTGCGGATGCTGCACGACCCCATGCGTTCTCATTCGCGCTCGCTGCTAGTGGGTGCGGTGCTCGGCTTGCTGATCACGGCCGGCGCGGCGATCATGGCCTTCCTGCGCCCGGTGGGCGCGATCGGCGACGCGCAGATCGTGATGGGTAAGGAATCCGGTGCGCTGTATGTGATCGTCGCCGACCAGGAAGGCCGTCAGAAGCTGCACCCGGTGCTCAACCTGGCCTCGGCCCGCCTGATCAGCGGCAGCAGCGAGTCACCCACCTCGGTCAAGGACAGCAAGCTCGCGCCGATGGCCCGTGGCTCCCTGGTGGGTATCCCAGGTGCGCCCTCCTCGTTGCCGGGCTCGGGGTTCGGCGCCACCTCGGAGTGGTCGCTGTGTGACCGGGTGAAGCTCTCGGCCGGTGGCAGCGCCGTCTCGGCGACCGGCGTCGACACCACGGTCATCGCGGGGAATCCCGAACTGAATCAGCGCATTCGGCGTACCGGCGCGGAAGAGGCCATCCTGGTGCGCCGGGAAGACAAGACCTATCTGCTCTACGAGGGCAAGCGCGCCGAGGTGGACATGACCAACTCGGTGATGACCCGCACGATGCAGCTGTCCGCGCACCGTCCGCGCCCCGCGGGCACCGGGTTCCTCGACGCGGCCGCGGCGGTGCCGCCGCTGGCCGCCCCGACGATCCCGCTGGCGGGTTCGCCCGGGCCGGGTCGACTGTCGGATGTGCCGATCGGCGGTGTCATCTCGGTGGCGGGCAACGGCGGTTCCCGGGAGCTGTACGTGGTGCTCGCCGACGGCGTGCAGCGGATCACCGAATTCGCCGCCGATGTCCTGCGCACCGCGAATTCCCAGGGCATGCGCGACATCAAGGCGGTGACACCGGACGTGCTCACCGGTATCGCGCAGGTACGCCAGTTGCCGCTGCAGCACTTCCCGGAGCGGGCACCCAAGATCCTGTCCGCGGAAGACGCTCCGGTGGCCTGTATCTCGTGGTCCAAGCAGCAGGCGCCGAAGGGCGCCGTGGACGGGCCCGCCGACCGGGCCGCGATCAGCCTGTTCGTCGGTGCGCAACTGCCCCTGACGGATTCGCAGAAACCGGTCGAGCTGGCGACCGCCGACGCCGGCGGTGACCGCGTCGACGCCGCCTATCTGCGGCCGGGAACCGGCGAGTTCGTCCAGGTGACTGGCATGGAGCCGGGCAGCCCCCGGCGCGGCAGCCTGTTCTACGTGGCCGACAGCGGGATCCGCTACGGCCTTCCCGACGTGGAGACCGCTACGACGCTGGGGCTGGGGGACACTCCGCGCTTGGCCCCGTGGGCCATCGTCGGCCAATTGGTCCCGGGCCCCACGCTTTCCGCCAAGGAAGCCCTGGTCGCCCACGACATCCTGCCGACCACCTGGAACTGACCGGCGCCGCCGCGCTCGGGGTCAGGAGACCCCGAGCGAAGCCAGGACCGTGGTGAGTGCGGCCTGCATGTCGGCCTCCTCGATCCGGCGCAGCATCGTCTCGTCGATGGCGTCCAGATCGAGGGAATCATCGTTGGCCAGCCGGAATTCCCGCTCTTCCTCGGCGGTCTCGATGATGTTCCGGATGAAGCGGCCGTTGCCGGCCAGGTCGATGCCGCGGCGCGGCATGCCGCTCTGGTCGGTCTTCTCCGAGTTGTACAGACCCTCGCAGGCAATGATCAGCTGGGCGAGCGCCTCGTCGGACAGCTCCGAATCCCGGGCCGTGGAGATCACCTGACCGATCCGGCCGAGCTCCTCGGGCGTGTAGGAGGGGAACTGCAGGCGCTTGGCGAAGCGTGAGGCCAGACCATCGTTGGCGGCGAGCAGGCGGTCGATTTCGCCGTCGTAGCCCGCGATGATCACCACCAGGCGATCGCGGTCGTTCTCCATCCGGGCCAGCAGCGTGTCCACCGCTTCGCGGCCGAACGCGTCACCGCCGGACAGGCCGGTCTGGATCAGCGTGTACGCCTCGTCGATGAACAGCACGCCGTCCATCGCGGTGTCGATCAGCTTGTCGGTCTTGATCGCGGTACTGCCCAGATGCTGGCCGACCATATCCATGCGCTTGCACTCGATCACCTTGTCGGTCTTGAGCAGGCCGACACCGCAATAGATCTTGGCGACCACGCGGGCGATGGTGGTCTTGCCGGTTCCGGGCGGGCCGGTGAACGCGAGGTGATTGCCGCGCGCCACGTTGGTCATGCCCTTCTCGGCCCGGATCTTGGCGAGCTGGGCCGTGGCCTGCAGCTTGGCGACCTGGGTCTTCACCGCGGTCAGACCGATCTGGCCGTCCAGTTGCGCGCGCGCCTCGGCGAGAATGATCTTCGCCCGATCCTCGTGCTCGGCCGCCTGCATCTGCGCCATCGACGGCGCCGAAGCCGGATCCCACTTGTCGGTGCGGGATTCGATGGACTCCGCGGTGGTCACCGTGATCCGGTAGGTGCGGTCGCGCATGGCGGCGGCGTTGGCCGTGAAATCCGGTGCCTGCGTGAACACCTGCTCGAACAGGCGCTGTGCTTCGTCTTCCTTGCCGGTCTCGCGCAGGCACAGGCCGCGGCAGAACATGGCGGTACTGCGCGCCGCTGGAATCGGGCCGGCCTCGGCCCGCTCCATCCGGCGGATCGCCTCGCCGAACAAGCCCAGCTGGGCACAGGCCGAGCCGACCATTACGTGCGCACCGGTGGCCAGGTAGGGGTCGTCCCATTCGGCCGAGCCGTTCAGCACCGTCATGACATCCGGCCAGCGCTGCGTCGAATAGTGCAGCACGCCACGGATATAGGCGCAGATACGGTTGTCCGCCTCGCGGTCGGGATCCTGGGTGAGGGACTTACGGTGCTTGTCGAGGGCGTCGAGCAACCGCTCGGCCTCGTCGAACTGCTTGTCCTGGATCAGTTGCGCGGTGTATGCCAGCCAGATCTCGGTGTAGCTGGACAGGGGGTAGTCGATATAGAGCCCGGCCAGAAAGCGGCCCGCCATCACGCGCGGGGCGAGCCCGAGCCTGCGCTGCTCGCGATACAGCGTGGTGGTACTGGTCTTCCACAGGTTGTGCAGTACCTCGGTGGTCATTTCCCCGGCCGCGGCGCGGCCGAGCCACGCGTCGCACATGCCGGTATCCCACTCGGTGGCACGCTGGAACGCGAGTTTCGCGTACTCCAGGTCGCGTGCTGATTCCTGCCCATCGATGGTCAATCCGAGGGACAGGACTCCGGCGTCGAAGGCGCGCTGTGCTTGGCGATTGCCGGTCATTGCTGTCGAACCCCGAAATCTCTCTCAGTGCTGCTGAATGCTTCAGAGCCATTGCCCACGTTTGTCTTCCGCCAGCTTAGAGGGTGTGGCTGTTCCGAGCCGGACTATCGTCCCGCGGGCAGCGCGGCGATGGCAGCGGGACGTCGCTTGCGATCGCGTGGGCAAGGTCTGTCGGATACATTAGGTTTCGCTGCCGGTAGGTTGCAACGTGTACGAAGCCGTGCCCGCACGGTCGATCGTGAGTTGGTTCGACAGGTAGGTTGCTGAGGCAAGTGTTGGCATTGTTCGGAATTGAGCCGAGGGCGCTGCGCCATTGACCGAGTCGTTGAGCAGCGGCTCGAGGGTCGCTGAAGTTGATCTGTGCCGAGTTTCGGTGATCGGCGGCAATACCCAGCTCGATGTGGGCCTGCCCGCCAATGTGCCGATCGCCTCGTTCATCTCGGATCTGGTGTCGCTGATCGAATCTCGCAATCCCGATCCGGTGGAGAGCGAGGACGGCGGCGCGCCGCTGAAGACCGAGCACTGGACCCTGGCCCGGCTCGGCCGCGACGCCATCGCGCCCAGCCGCACGCTCACCGAGGCCGAGGTGTTCGACGGCGAGCTGCTGGTATTGCGTGCGGTCAGCGCCAAGGAAGCGCCCGCGCTCTTCGACGATGTCATCGACGCCGTATCCCGGCTCACCGCGGACGATTTCCGCGGGTGGTCCCCGGCCGCGGCGCGCTGGACCGGTTTGATCGCCGCCACGTTTACCGTGGTGCTCGCGCTGATGCTGCTGTTCCTCGGTCGTGGTTCGGGTCTCGGCCTGACCGCGGGCTTCCTGGCCTTCGGCGCGGGTATCGCCGCCGCGGTCGGCGCGGCCATCGCGGCGCGCCGGTATGCCGATCCGCTGACCGCGGTCTGGTTGACGCTGTGCGCGCTGCTACTCGGGTTCGGCGCCGGCGTCCTGTTCGTTCCCGGAGACCTCGGCAGTCCCCATCTGCTACTCGGTTTCGCCGTACTGCTGGTGGCCACGATCGTGCTCTACCGGGTCACCGCGACCGGCGCCACGCTCTGCGCCGCGGCGGTCACCATCGCCGTCTACGGCGGCGGCGCCGCGTTGATCCGGATGATCTGGGAACCGTCGCTGCTGCAGATCTCGGCCGGCCTGCTGGTCGTCGGAATCCTGCTGATCTCCGCCGTTCCCCGCTTGGCCGCGGTGCTGGCGCGACTACCTGTTCCACCGGTGCCCACCGCGGGCGGCGCGATCGACCCCGCCGACCACGAACCGCGCCCCACCATCGAGGGCATCGGCGCGATCGGCGCGACCGCGTTGCCCTCGGCGGTCGGACTCGGCCAGCGTGCCAAGGCCGCCAACCAGTATCAGACCGGCATGGTGTTCGGTGCCACGGTCGCCGCCGTGCTCGGCGCGCTCGGCACCGCCGACCCACTCGGCGAGCCCCGCTGGCAGGGCCTCGCGCTCGCGGTCATCGCCACGGTGATCCTCAGCTTGCGCGGGCGAGCCTTCGCGGACCTCGCGCAAGCCGCCATCCTGATCTCCGGCGGGGCCGCTGTCCTGGTCGGCCTGCTGACCGGACTGGCGCTCGGTGACGCCGACTTCGTCTTCGTCGGCAGCGCGTTGCTGCTCGCGTGCGCGACCGTCGTCGTCGGCTTCGGCGTCATCGGCCCGCACCTCGAGGTCACGCCCGTGACCCGGCGGATGGGCGAGATCTTCGAGTACTTGCTGATCTGCGCGGTGATTCCGCTGGTGCTGTGGATCATGGGCGTGTACGCGATGGCCAGGAATATATGACCTGGCGCGGTGTCGGAATCCTCGGCGCTGCTTGCGTTCTGGGGGTGTCGGTGCTCGGCTGGCCGGCGACGGCCAGTGCGCTGAATCCGCCCACGGTGCACGACGGCGCGCTCGGCGCGGCGCAGGCGCTGAGCGGTAGACCCGCGCCGATGGAGCCGACCGAACAGCGCACCGTGTGCTCGGAACCGAAGCTGGCCGGCGCGGCCCCGGTCGAACCTCCGATGGCGCAGCACGTGCTGAATCTGCCGACCGCGTGGCAGTTCAGCCGCGGGGCGGGACAGAAGGTCGCGGTCATCGACACCGGCGTGACCCGCCATCCCCGGCTGCCCGCGCTGCAGCCCGGTGGCGACTACGTCTCCGATTCCGACGGCACCTTCGACTGCGACGGGCACGGCACCTTCGTCGCGGGCATCATCGCCGCTCAGCCCAGCCCGGCCGACGCCTTCACCGGTGTCGCGCCGGAGGCGGAGATTCTCAGCATCCGGCAGCTCAGCTTGGCCTTCGAGCCCAAAGACCGGCGCGCACAGGCCGATCCCGGCGCGATCGTCGATTCCGGTTACGGCAATGTGCTCACGCTGGCCGGCGCTGTCGTCCGCGCGGTCGACCTGGGCGCCACCGTCATCAATATCTCCGAGGTCGCCTGTACCGCCGCGTATGCGAACCCCGCCGACGACGCCCTCGGCGCCGCCGTGAAATACGCCTACGAGCGCAACGTGGTGGTGGTGGCCGCCGCCGGGAACGTGGCGAGCCAGGGCGCGTGCGCGACGCAGAACGAGAAGAGCGGGTGGGACTCGGTGTCCACCGTGGCCAGCCCCGCCTGGTTCACCCCTTACGTACTGGCCGTCGGGTCCATCGATGCCAGCGGGGCGCCGTCGGCGCTGTCGCTGAACGGGCCGTGGGTCGGTGTGGCCGCGATCGGCCGCAATATCGTCTCCCTGGACAGCCGGGCCGGCGGCACCGGCGTGGTCGACCGCGTCCAGACCTCCGACGGGCCGCAGCCCATCGAGGGCACCAGTTTCGCGGCGCCCTACGTGTCCGGCCTGGCGGCGCTGGTGCGCTCGCGCTATCCGCAGCTGACCGCGGCCCAGGTGATCGACCGCATCAAGCGCACCGCGCACGCGCCCGGAATCGGCCGCGACGACAAGATCGGGCACGGCCTCATCGACCCGGTCTCCGCGCTGACCGCTTACCTGCCGGACCAGCCGGCGGCCGAGGGCGGCCCCGCGCCGCGCGCGATCGCCCCGCCGTTCCGCCCGCCCGCCCCGGACCCGCTGCCGCGCCGGGTCGCCGTGTTCGGCGCCGCCGGATGTGTCGCACTGCTGGTAATCGGTGCGGCCGTGGCGATTCCGTTCCGGCGCGAGCGCGACGACGACCTGCCCGACTTCGATTCAGAGCTGTAAGGATCCATGGTTACCGAAGGTTTCGTGCGCCGTCCCCGCATCGCGCCGCCGCGGGCGCCGGGTGGTGAGGTCGCGTTGAGCTCGCCGCCGGAGATCCAGCGGCCGATGCCGACTCCGCTGATGATGAAGCTGATGCCGGTGATCATGGTGGTCGCCGTCGTGGGCATGATTGCGATGATGGCCATGATGGGGCGCAACCTGTTGCAGAACCCCATGATGATGATGTTCCCGATGATGATGCTGATGTCGATGGTCGGCATGATGATGGGCATGCGCGGCGGCGGCCCCAAGAGCGCGGCCGAGCTGAACGAGGAGCGCAAAGACTACTTCCGCTACCTGGATCAGATGCGGAAGGACGTGCGCCGCACCGGGATCAAGCAGCTGGAAACGCTGATCTGGAGCCATCCGGAACCGGTCGACCTGCCTTCGATCATCGGCACCCGGCGGATGTGGGAACGGCGTCCGGCCGATCCGGATTTCGGGCATGTCCGGGTCGGGATCGGCAGCCATCGCCTCGCCACCAAACTGGCCCGGCCCGAGACCGGTCCGCTAGAGGACCTGGAACCGGTATCCACCGTGGCGCTGCGTCGTTTCGTGCGCACTCACTCGGTGGTGCACCAGCTGCCGACCGCGGTGTCGCTGCGCGCCTTCCCCGCCGTCAATATCGGCGGTGACCGGGACGAGGCGTACATGCTGGTGCGCGCCATGCTGATGGAGGTCACCACTTTTCACGGCCCCGACCACGTCGCGGTCGCGATCGTCTGCGAGGACCCGGACGCACCGGCCTGGGGCTGGGCGAAGTGGCTTCCGCACCTGCAGCATCCGGCCAATCGCGACGGCATGGGCACCGCCCGGATGATGTACGGCTCGCTGGCCGAACTGGAGACCGCGCTCCAGGACGAACTGCTCGAACGCGGCCGCTTCATGCGCAACCCGCAGCAGACGCAGGGCCGGCTGCACCTGGTGGTCGTGATCGACGACGGCTATGTCAGCGGTTCCGAACGTCTGATCAGCGAATCCGGCCTGGATTCGGTGACCGTCCTCGATCTCACCGCACCCGAGAACGGGCTCGCCGCCCGGCGTGGCCTGCAACTGGTGATCAGCGGCGGCGAGGTCAGCGCGAAAAGCGCGACGGGCACCGAGAAGTTCGCTACCGCAGACGCCGTCAGCATCGCCGAAGCCGCGTCGTTCTCCCGCAAGCTCGCCCGTTTCCGGATCGCGACCGCCGCGCAGATCGTCAGCCTGGGTGACGAAACCCGCGCCGACCCCGGCCTCATGTCACTGCTGAAGATCCCCGACGCCGCGCAGATCGAACCCTCCCGGGTCTGGCGGCCGCGCACCGCGCGTGAACGGCTGCGCGTGCCGATCGGCATCACCCCCGACGGCAATCCGGTCGAGATCGATATCAAGGAATCCGCCGAGAACGGCATGGGCCCGCACGGCCTGTGCATCGGTGCGACCGGTTCGGGCAAGTCCGAATTCCTGCGCACGCTGGTGCTGTCGCTGGTGGTCACGCACTCACCGGACGCGCTGAACCTGGTGCTCGTCGACTTCAAGGGTGGTGCGACCTTCCTCGGTCTGGACACCCTGCCGCATGTCTCCGCGGTCATCACCAACCTCGAAGAGGAACTCGCACTCGTCGACCGTATGAAAGACGCGCTGGCCGGTGAGATGAACCGCCGCCAGGAGCTGCTGCGTTCGGCCGGTAACTACGCCAACGTCACCGACTACGAGAAGGCGCGCGCCGCAGGTGTCGCCCTCGACCCGCTGCCCGCGCTGTTCGTCGTGGTCGACGAATTCTCCGAACTGCTCTCCCAGAAGCCGGATTTCGCGGACCTGTTCGTCATGATCGGCCGCCTCGGCCGCTCGCTGCACGTGCATCTGCTGCTCGCCTCGCAGCGCCTGGAGGAGAACAAGCTGCGCGGCCTGGACTCGCACCTGTCCTACCGCATCGGCCTGCGCACCTTCTCCGCCAACGAATCCCGCGCCGTGCTCGGCATCACCGACGCCTACCACCTGCCCGGTGTCCCCGGCGCCGGCTATCTCAAGAGCGACGCGGACGACCCGCTGCGGTTCAACGCTTCCTACGTCTCCGGCACCTACATCGCGCCGGTCGGCGGGACCCGGACCGCCGACGGCACCATCGTGGCCGGCCAGGCGCCGACGGTGTTCACCGCCGCACCGGTCGAGATGCCCGACCTCCCGGCCGTCGAAGCCGACGCCGACGATCCGCTCGGCCTGCTCCCGCCGCCGCCACCGGCCGCGGGGGAGGGCGGCGTGCCCGACACCCTGCTCGAAGTCGTGGTGCGCAGACTCACCGGACACGGCCGCCCGGCGCACGAGGTGTGGCTGCCGCCGCTGGAGGAGTCCCCGACGGTGGACATGCTGCTGCCCGACCCGGATTGGCGTTCCGCCGCCAACCGGCACGGCCAGCTGTGGATGCCGATCGGCGTCATCGACAAGCCGTACGAACAGCGCCGTGACGTGCTGACCATCAACCTGGCCGGCGCGGCCGGCAACGTCGCGGTGGTCGGCGGCCCGCAGTCCGGCAAGTCCACCACGCTGCGCACCATCATCATGGCCGCCGCCGCCACGCACACCCCGGAACAGGTGCAGTTCTACTGCCTGGATTTCGGTGGCGGTTCGATGGCGGGCCTGGTCGGCATGCCGCACGTCGGCTCGGTGGCCGGCCGCCTGGACAGCGATCGGGTGCGCCGCACCATCGCCGAGCTCACCACGCTGATGCGCCAGCGCGAGGAGCGCTTCGCCGAACTCGGCATCGAATCCATGGTGGAGTTCCGGCGGCGCAAGTTCGCCGGGATGGAAGCACGGCGCATCACCGGCGCCGCCGCGTCGGCCGACGATCCGCTGGCCGACGACCAGTTCGGTGACGTCTTCCTTGTCATCGACGGCTGGGCCGCGCTGCGCGAGGAGTTCGACTCGCTCGAGGGTTCGGTCAATACGATGGCGCAGCAGGGACTTTCCTACGGCATCCACGTCATCCTCGGCGCTTCGCGCTGGGCCGAGATCCGCCCGGTGATCAAGGACCAGATCGGTACCCGGCTGGAGCTGCGCCTCGGCGATCCCTCCGATTCCGAAATGGGCCGCAAGACCGCGGCTCTGGTGCCGATGGGCCGTCCCGGTCGCGGCCTCAACCCCCAGGAACTGCACATGCTCGTGGCGCTGCCGCGGCTGGATTCGGATTCCGATCCCGCCACGATGGCCGACGGCGTCTCCTCGGCCCGCGAACAGCTCAGCCAGATGTGGGGCGACCGCCGGGCGCCCGAGGTGCGGATGCTGCCGCTGCAGCTCAGCCGCGAGGAAGTGCTCGCGCTCGCCGCCGAACGCGGCATCGAGCAGAGCGCGACCAAGGTGGTGCTCGGCATCGGTGAGAGCGAATTGGAGCCGTTCGTCATCGATTTCGCCTCCGATCCGCACTTCATGGCCTTCGCCGACGTCGAATGCGGCAAGACCACGCTGCTGCGCAATATCGTCATGGGGATCACCGAGAACTCCACGCCCGAGCAGGCGCGGATCATCATGGTCGACTATCGGCGCACCATGCTCGGTGTGATCGAGGGTGATCAGCTCGCGGGCTACTCCACCTCCTCGCAGACCTGCGGCGGCATGATCAGCGAGATCGGCCGCTACCTGTCCAAGCGGGTGCCCGGCTCCGACATCACGCCGCAGCAGTTGCGGGAACGCTCCTGGTGGAGCGGGCCGGAGATCTACGTCATCGTCGACGACTACGACATGGTCGCCGCCGGCTCCAATCCGCTGCTGCCGCTGATCGAATACCTGCCGCAGGCCCGCGATCTCGGCTTCCACCTGATCGTCACCCGCCGCACCGGCGGCGCGTCGCGGGCGCTGTTCGACCACGTGGTCGGTGGCATGAAGAACATGTCGGTGGACGCGCTGCTGATGAGCGGCCCGCGCGATGAAGGCAAGCTGTTCGGTGACCTGCGGCCGCAGAAACTGCCGCCCGGGCGTGGCACGCTGATCTCGCGGTCCAAGGGACTGGAGATGGTGCAGATCGCCTACCTGCCGCCGCTGATGTAGTTCGCGGTAGCGGCCCCGCAGGCCACGGAAACGGCTGCGGGGCTTGCTCACCCGGTCAGGGGCGAGCTACCACTCCGGCAGCCGCCGGCGGCCCGCGACGATATCGCGGACCAGATCGTCGTAGGCGTCGGCCAATTCGGCCAGGTGATGCCAGGCGCCGTGCAACATCTCATCGTGCGCGTCCAGGGTCATCAACGCGTGATGCGCGCGGACCGAGGATTCGGCCAGCCGATCGATGACCGACCCGACGGTCTCGGTATGCAGGGTGGCGCCGAGGCGGTGCTGGGGCACACTGCGCGTCACCCAGTCGTCGACCGCCATCACCAATTCGGTTCGGCGCCGCTCGATTTCGTGGACGGCAGCCGGATCCGTGTCGATCGAGCCACCGCGGCCAACGATGCGGCGTTCGTGCAGCACCGCGAGATCGCGGGCAAACCACAGCAACGGGCCACCGACTACGCGGTGCCCGCGGCACGCTCTCACGAGTAGATCCGAAGTCGGCAGTTGCCCCGAATTCACGGGCTGCGCCGCCGAATCGGCGCAGCGGGCTGCGCCGGGAAGAGCCATGACTACTGTTGATGAATCCGAACCTGCCACGTTGCCTCGCCGTTCATCGCCGCACAACACCGGATCAGGACGTTGATTACAATAAACCTCTGAAGGCACCTGTCAAGCGTTACCGGGCCGTAGAAAACGACGAAGAGTACACTTCGTTACCTGCCCGACCAACCGAGGAGCACGATGGCGGACGGTCCGACATACCACCGGATCGCAGACCTCCTCCGCGAGGAGATCCGCGGGGGCAAGTGGAATCCTGGCGATCGGCTTCCCAGCCACACCGAGCTTGCCGACCAGATGCAGGTCTCGATCACCACGGCCCGGAACGCTATTCAAGTCCTGGTCACCGAAAACCTGGTCTATACAGCTACTTCCCGCGGCACCATCGTGCGAAACCAGGAGGTCCTGGAGTCGGTCGTCACCGACCATATTCGCCCGGACCGGCCGCGTGCGACCCACGATATCTTCGAGGAGATCGCGCGGGCCGCGAATCGCGAGCCGACCAAGGAATTCAGTGCCCGGATGGAGCCCGCCACGACGGAAGTCGCGCTCTGGCTCGGTGTCCCGGAGGACTCCTGGGTACTGGCCCGCACCGTTGTCCAGTATCTCGACAACGAACCGTGGTCCTGGGAGGTCAGCTTCTATCCGCGCGACCTGGCCGAAGCCACCGGCATCGATTCACCGCACGATATCCCCGAGGGCACCACGCGCCGGCTCGCCGACCGCGGCCATGCCGAGACCGCCCATCGCGACACGCTGTGCGCGCGCCCGGCCACCGCGGAGGAGGCCGGTGTGCTCGGGGTCGGGACGGGAACCATTCTGCTGGACCATCTCCGGATCGGGTCGAACCATCGGCGTGTCACCCGTGCCACCCGGCACCGTGCCCTCGCCACCCGCAACCGTCTCTCCTACGAGCTCGGCGACGACGAAGGGATCGCCGTAATCCGCGACACGCTGGGCAGCGCGTACCGGCGTGGCATCTCCCTCCCTTGACGAAGAGAACACTGTGTTGCCATGAATACCGTGATCCGTCAGGCAACCTTCGGCGACCTAGGTACGATCTGTCGCCTCCGCCTCCAGCGCACCGCCTGGCTCACCTCCCGTGGCTCAGACCAGTGGACGGTGGCCGGCCGTGGCAAACCCATAGAAACCTTCGCCCATGCCGTCGGCCGATCCCTGGAAGCCGGTGAGACCTGGATCGCCGAGTGCAACGGCGAGGCCGCGGGCACCGTCACCGTCGACCATCGGGCCGACCCGAATCTATGGTCCCCCTGGGAACTCGGTGACGCCGTCATCGTGCACTACATGATCGTCGACCTGCGCTTCGCCGGGCATCGCCTCGGGCATCGCATGCTCGCCCACGCCGGCCGTCTCGCTTACCAGCAGGACCGCAGCTGGGTGCGCCTGGACGCCTGGACCACCAATGCCGACCTGCACGACTACTACCGCCGCGCCGGTTTCCATCTGACCCGCATCGCCGGGCCCATCGCCAGCGGCCCGTCCTGCGCGCTCTTCGAACGCCGCACCGACTCTTGGCATTTCAGTTATCGCACCCGGCTGCCCGAGCCGGTTCTCACCGCCTACCGCGCGACTCCGGGGCTGTCCGCCAGCTGAGACCCGCCGCCGATTACGGCGATTCCACCGGCTATGACCTGGGGCGCACTGCTCCGCGCCGCATCCTCTATGCTACAGCATCGCAGTTGTGCTGCAGTACATGAAGGCTTTGCTGGAGGAAAAATGAATATGGGTACAGGACCGCGGGTTTCCCGGCGTTCGGCGATGGCGCTGCTCGGCGGAGCGGCGCTCGGGATGACAAGCGGCCTCGCGACTCCCCAGTCGAGTACAGCGCACGCGAGCGGAGTGCCCCGGGTGGCCGTGATCGGTGGCGGCATGGCCGGGGTCATGACGGCGTGGCTGCTGGACGGGCACTGCTCGGTGACACTGCTGGAGAGCCTGCCCGAGCTGGGCGGGCATGCCCGCAGCGTGGCCTGGAACGGGTACAAGATCGATATCGGCGCCCAATTCTTCGGCCCGCGCACGCATCCCGGCTACTGGCGGCTGCTCAACGACGTGCTCGGCGTGCCGATCGTCCCGACGCCCATGGGCATCACCGTGGCCCAGCAGGGCGTCAGCCAGCCGATCTTCGTCTCGCCGGCGCCGAATCGGCTGTTCCCCGTGCAGGATCCGGCCTACAGTGCGCCGCTGGTAGCGATGGGGCTGTTCACCCAGGCCGCCCGGGACCTGGAGGCGAGCGGCGACTGGAACAAGACGGTCCATCAATTCGTGGACGAGCTGATGGTCGGCGCCGACATGAAGGAGCGGCTGCTGTACCCGCTGTGCGCGACCCTGGCCGGAGCGTCGATCGCGCAGACCATGCCGTTGTCGGCCCGGGCCACGGTCGCTTTCGTGTCCCGCTCGCGCTCGATCGCGGACGACCTGCTGGCCGCACCGTTCGACTACTACAACGCCGCGCGTGGTCTGTCCGATGTCGTCGACCATATGACGGCGCAGTTCTCCACTGTCACCACGCGTTTGGGCGCGGCGGTCACGAGACTGGCTCGGCAGGGCTCCGAGTGGACGGTGTGGGCGGACGACGGCGCCGCGCCTGTCACCGTGGATCACGTGGTGCTGGCCTTGCCGCCCGAGCCCGCGGTGGGACTGGTGCAGTCCATCGGCGGCGGCATCTGGTCCGACCTCGCCGAGATCTACCGGAACTTCCCCTACTTCACCGCTCGGGTCACCCTGCACACCGGACCGGCGACGTATATGGCGGCCGGAGAGCGCAATTGGTCGGCGTACAACACGATGCTGCAGGACGGGAAGTACTCCGAGGGCACGATGTGGCTCGGCGACTGCCGGGAGTTCAACGTCTTCAAGAGCTGGACGACCAATCGGCCGCTGCCGCCCGCAGCGGAGATCATCCACGACGCCAGCTTCCGGCATCCGCTGCTGACGCCCGGTTTCGTGGCGAATCAGGGGACGTTGCGGCAGTGGCGGGAGACGAACAGCGCGGCGAACATGTGGTTCGCCGGGACGCACACCGTCGACATCGACAGTCAGGAAAGCGCGCTGGTCTCGGCGGTGCGGGTGGCTCGCGAACTCGCGCCGAACTCGGACCGGCTGGCCCGGTTGTGAAACGGAAGCCCCGCAGCCCTTTCCCGGGTCTGCGGGGCGTTCCGATCAGTCGTGGTAGCGGCGGTGCTCGATGTTGAACTGGTCGGCGACTGTGGCGGCCAGTTCGACGTAAGCGCGTTTGGCCTGCTTGCTCAGGCGGTGCAGGTCGATTTCCGCGCCCTCGGAGAGGTGATCGTCGAACGGGATGATGTGCACGGCGCGGCAGCGGGCGAGGAAGTACTCGCGCAGCTGCTGGATGCCGACGTTCACCGAACCCTCACGCGGGAGGTTGATCACGACGACCGCGTTGCGGACCAGGTGATCGTGGCCGTGCAGCGACAGCCAGTCCAGCGTGGAGGCGGCGCTGCGGGCGCCGTCGATGGCGGCCGAGGAGATCAGCACCAGCGAGTGCGCCAGGTCGAGCACGCCGCTCATCGCCGAGTGGGTCAGGCCGGTGCCGCAGTCGGTGAGGATGATGTTGTAGTAGCGCTGCAGGATGCGCGCGACGGCCCGGTACTCGTGCTCGGTGAACTGCTCCGAGGCGGCCGGATCGCGTTCCGAGGCCAGCACTTCCAGCCGGCTGGTGGCCTGCGAGGTGTGCTTGCGGACATCGGAGTAGCGCTCCACGTTCGGGTCCAGCAGCAGGTCGCGCACGGTGGAGCGGGTCTGCAGCGGAACGCGCTGGGAGAGCGTGCCGAAGTCGGGGTTGGCGTCGACGGCGATCACCCGGTCACCGCGGATCGAGGCGTAGATCGAGCCGAGACCCATGGTGGTGGTGGTCTTTCCGACACCACCCTTCAGCGACAGCACCGCGATCCGGTAGTCACCGCGCACCGGCTGCCGGATCCGGGCGACCAATTCCTGCAGCCGCAGCTCCTCCGCGGACATGCCGGGATTGATCGTGCCGCCGGACATGTGGTGCACGGCCTTACGCCAGCCGCCGCCCGGCGCCTTCTTGGCACGGCGCAGCGGGACATCGTCGAGCGACGGCGGCGGACCGCTCGGCCGCGGGCCGTTGTTGTTCCACTGGCCGCCCTGCGGCTGCTGATAGCCCTGCTGGTACTGCTGGGCGGCCTGCTGATCCCAGCTCGGTGGGCGCTGGGCGGTGCCCTGCGCGGGGCCGCCTTGGCCGCTCGCCGGCGGCGCGTAGGGGTTGGGCTGGCCGTTGAACGGCTGGCTCTGCTGGTTGAAAACCCCCGGGTCGCGGCGCTCGACCGGCGCGGGCTGGTCGCCTACGGGGGCGCGCTGTTCGTTCGCGAAAGTGCCAGGAGCGCTGGACTGTCCGTTGAACGGCTGATTCGGCTGGTTGAAGACGCCGGGGTCGCGGCGTTCGCCGGGTGCGGGCTGGTCGCCGATCGGCGCGCGATGGTCGTTCGGTGCGAACGTGCCTGGGGCGCTGGACTGTCCGTTGAACGGTTGGTTGAAGACGCCGGGGTCGCGGCGTTCGCCAGGGGCGGGCTGGTCGCCGATCGGTGCGCGGTGGTCGTTCGGCGCGAATGTGCCCGGGGCGCCGGCTTGTTCGTTGGGCTGGCTGTAGAGCCCGGGGTCGCGGCGTTCGCCCGGTCGGGGCTGATCGCCGATCGGCGCGCGGGTGTCGGCTCCGGCTGCCGCGAAAGTGCCCGGTGCGCTGGGCTGTTCGCTCGGCTGGTTGTAGAGGCCGGGGTCGCGGCGTTCGGCCGGGGCGGGCGGGTCGCCGATCGGTGTGCGCGGATCGCTTGCGGCCGGGGCGAAAGTGCCGGGCTGACCGGTGAAAGGCTCACTCGGCTGGTTGAAGACGCCCGGGTCGCGGCGTTCGCCCGGTGCGAGTTGATCGCTGACCGGCGCGCGCGAACCAGTGGCCGGGGGAGCGAAAGCGCCGGGGATCCGGCGGCCGTCGGGCCCGCGCTGATCGCCGACCGCGGGCTGCGCCGGATTCCGGGGCTGCTCCGGTGCGGATTCGCCACCGGT
Organism: Nocardia sp. NPDC050712; assembly: GCF_040654295.1. NCBI lineage: Bacteria > Bacillati > Actinomycetota > Actinomycetes > Mycobacteriales > Nocardiaceae > Nocardia > Nocardia sp. NPDC050712. The sequence goes on along the minus strand of NZ_JBFAHT010000006.1, from coordinate 316,309 downwards.
GGGCGGGCTGAAAGGCGGCGCGTTCCATGACTGTTCGGGTTGCGGCGCGGCGGCTTCGTCGTCCGACGGCAGCCAGTGCCGCCCGCGCGGCGGAATCGCTCCGGAGACGGGTTGTGCCGGTTCGCTGGAAGCCGTTGCGCCGCCGCCGGTTTCGCCACCGGACCACGGGGGCTGCCCGGAGCGCGGTGCTTCGGCGACCGGAGGCGCTACGGGCGCTTCGGGGTTCGAGCCGAGGTGCGCCGGATCCGAGGGGCCGGCCAGCCACGGCGGCGGGCCGTCGACCGGCGGCGCCTGTTCGGTTACACCCGACGGCGGGTCGGGCAGCGGCGGGCGAGTGCTGGATGCCGGTGGGGCACTGTCGAACTCACGCGTGCTCGGGGGAGGACCGGGTAGATCGGGGCGGGCGGCAGCGGGCCGCCCGTCGAACGCGGGCGGCGGTCCGGGCAGTTCCGCCCGGCTGTCGAACGCGGGCGATTCCGGCAGTTCGGGACGCGGCCCGCGCGGCTCGGGAGTGCTCGGCTGTCCGCCGATCACCGCGGATTGCGCGCCGGTGGCACCCGGCGGCGGGCCCGGCAGATAAGGGCGATCGCCGGCGACCGGCGGCTCGGGCAGGCGCGCGGGCGGTTCCGGGAGTCGGGTGGGCGGTTCGGGCAGGCGGGCGGCCTCCGGCTCGGGCCGGGTGTACCGCGTCGTCGCCTCGTTCGACGGCATCGGCTCCGGCGCGGCACCCTGCTGGCCCAGCGGCTGGAACGCGCCGCGATGCTCACCCGGCTGGCGGGTCGGTAGCCCGGGCGGCGCCGGCTCCCGGCTCTGCGGGCCGGACGGGCGCGCGTCGGCCGGATCTTGCGGCGCGGGGCGCTGCTGCTGTGACCGGCCGCGCGAGTCACGTGACGGTTCGGGCTGATCCCAGGAATCGTCGGCGCCGGACCACGTGGTGGGTCGCTCATCGGTCCGCGCCTGCGGCTGTGACCAGGAGTCGGAGCGCGGCTCCGGAGTCGGTTCGGCGGCGGGCGCCTCTTTATCGCGCCCGAACAGGCCCTTGCGTTTCTTCTTGTCCCGGCGCCTCGGGGAGTCGTCGATCAGATCTTCCTGCGGCAGATTCTGGACCGGTTCCTCGTACCCGGCGCCACCACCGTCGGACTCGGCCAGCCACGGCGGCAACATGGGCAAACTGTCGTTATTGCGACTCACGACTTAGCCTCGCTGAGCAGAAGGATGGCGTTCGACTCGGTACGCTTCACACATCCCCCTAGACCTGCTCGATCGATTTCTGGATCGCGCCCAGTTTACGCGACACTCCCGGCCCCCCGTGGGCCCGGTCACCTCGCCGGACTCCGACCCGTTTTTGCCTGATCGGACGGCTCCCGGTAGGCTGGAGCGGCGGTGCACCTATGCGCCGACTGTCTGCGTGCCTACCTCTCACCGAGGTTCCTCATGCAGGCAGACACCAGGCAATCAAACCAGGTTCGTGCGAAAACGCTCGTCGAACCGGGATCGCGGAGGACATGGCGAAGAAAGACGGGGCCATCGAGGTCGAGGGTCGAGTTGTCGAACCGCTGCCCAATGCGATGTTCCGGATCGAGCTCGAGAACGGTCACAAGGTTCTCGCGCACATCAGCGGAAAGATGCGGCAGCACTACATTCGTATCCTTCCCGAGGACCGGGTGGTCGTTGAGCTTTCCCCCTACGACCTGAGTCGCGGCCGCATCGTTTACCGCTACAAGTGATCGTTCGTTGATCACCCGGACGGCGTCCAGCACGCCGTCTGCCCGGCGAGACCGGGCTCACAGACTTCCCCAGTCTTCCGGCTGGGGAAAAACTGTGTTCACACCCGTGTGAACCACCAGAAAGATTGGACGGACGTGAAGGTTCAGCCGAGCGTCAAGAAGATCTGCGAGAAGTGCAAGGTGATCCGCCGCCACGGCCGGGTCATGGTGATCTGCGACAACCTGCGTCACAAGCAGCGTCAGGGCTGATTCAGCCTGATTGGGTCCTCGGGCCCTGATCACCAGCCAAGCACCGACGCAGTTCGGATTGGCTAAAAGAAGAACTCCCAGCTCCAGCCGCACACTGCGGAACAATCCGGCGCTTTTGAGATGTCTCAATTGCCCGGGAGTGTGTGTGCCAACCACCGGTTACGGAGGCCGGTGCCCCGCCAAGACGAGGGGAACGGACAGGGAGCAGACCTCCGCGACATTAAGGAACCTGCCACATGGCACGTCTCATGGGCGTTGATCTCCCGCGCGAAAAGCGCATGGAGATCGCGCTGACCTACATTTTCGGTATCGGGCGTACCCGCGCCAAGGAGATCCTGGAAGGCACCGGCGTCAGCCCGGACCTGCGCTCCAAGGACCTCAGCGATGACCAGGTCACGCAGCTGCGTGACTACATCGAGCGTTCGGACCTCAAGGTCGAAGGTGACCTGCGCCGCGAGGTGCAGGCCGATATCCGTCGCAAGATCGAGATCGGCTGCTACCAGGGCCTGCGCCACCGTCGTGGCCTGCCCGTGCGTGGCCAGCGCACCAAGACCAACGCGCGTACCCGCAAGGGCCCGAAGCGCACCGTCGCCGGCAAGAAGAAGTAGGGATAACCGATGCCTCCGAAGAGTCGTACCTCGGGTCCTAAGAAGACCCAGAAGTCGCGTCGCCGGGATAAGAAGAACGTCCCGCTGGGCCACGCGCACATCAAGTCCACGTTCAACAACACCATCGTGTCGATCACCGACCCGTCGGGCAACGTCATCTCCTGGGCGTCCTCGGGTCACGTCGGCTTCAAGGGTTCGCGTAAGAGCACCCCGTTCGCCGCGCAGCTCGCTGCCGAGAACGCTGCCCGCAAGGCGCAGGAGCACGGCGTCAAGAAGGTCGACGTGTTCGTCAAGGGCCCGGGTTCGGGCCGTGAGACCGCGATCCGTTCGCTGCAGGCCGCAGGCCTCGAGGTCGGCACGATCTCCGATGTCACCCCGCAGCCGCACAACGGCTGCCGTCCGCCCAAGCGTCGTCGCGTCTAGCGGGAAAGGAACAGATAAAAAATGGCACGTTATACAGGCCCCATCACCCGCAAGTCGCGTCGTCTTCGCGTCGACCTCGTCGGCGGAGACCAGGCGTTCGAGCGTCGTCCTTACCCGCCCGGCCAGCACGGCCGCGCGCGGATCAAGGAATCCGAGTACCTGATGCAGCTGCAGGAGAAGCAGAAGGCTCGCTTCTCCTACGGCGTCATGGAGAAGCAGTTCCGCCGGTACTACAACGAGGCCAACCGCCTCAAGGGCAAGACCGGTGACAACCTGCTTCGCCTGCTCGAGTGCCGTCTGGACAACGTCGTGTACCGCGCCGGTCTGGCTCGTACCCGTCGTCAGGCCCGTCAGCTCGTCTCGCACGGCCACTTCATCGTCAACGGTGTCGCGGTCAACGTCCCGAGCTACCAGGTCACCCAGTACGACATCATCGATGTCAAGGAGAAGTCGCTCCCGACGCTGCCGTTCCAGGTCGCGCGCGAGACCGTCGGCGACCGCCCGGTTCCGGGTTGGCTGCAGGTGATCCCGGGCCGTCTGCGGATCCTGGTGCACCAGCTTCCCGAGCGCGCTCAGATCGATGTGCCGCTGACCGAACAGCTGATCGTCGAGTACTACTCGAAGTAATCAGTGCCGTGCGTAATCGCCTGCCCCGCGGGCGATTACGCACAACCCCCATAACGTGGGCATCAAATAGTGGGTGCCCGTACAGGAGGATGATCCAACAATGCTGATTTCCCAGCGCCCCACGCTGACCGAAGAGGTCGTGGCGGAGAACCGCTCGAAGTTCACCATCGAACCCCTCGAGCCGGGCTTCGGTTACACCCTCGGCAACTCGCTGCGTCGTACCCTGCTGTCCTCGATCCCGGGGGCCGCGGTCACGAGCATCCGCATCGACGGCGTCCTGCACGAGTTCACCACCGTTCCCGGTGTGAAGGAAGATGTCACCGACATCATCCTGAACCTCAAGGGTCTGGTCGTGTCCTCGGAAGAGGACGAGCCGGTGACCATGTACGTGCGCAAGCAGGGCCCGGGCACCGTCACCGCCGGTGACATCGTGCCGCCTGCCGGTGTTGTGGTGCACAACCCGGACATGCACATCGCCACCCTGAACGACAAGGGCAAGCTGGAGATCGAGCTCGTTGTCGAGCGCGGTCGCGGCTACGTCCCCGCCGTCCAGAACAAGGCCTCGGGTGCGGAAATCGGCCGGATCCCGGTGGACTCGATCTACTCGCCGGTGCTCAAGGTGACCTACAAGGTCGAGGCCACCCGTGTCGAGCAGCGCACCGACTTCGACCGTCTGATCCTGGACGTGGAGACCAAGAACTCCATCAGCGCCCGGGACGCGCTCGCCTCGGCGGGCAAGACCCTCGTCGAGCTCTTCGGCCTGGCCCGTGAGCTCAACATCGAAGCCGAAGGCATCGAGATCGGCCCCTCGCCGGCCGAGGCGGATCACATCGCCTCGTTCGGTCTGCCGATCGAGGACCTGGACCTCACCGTCCGGTCCTACAACTGCCTCAAGCGCGAAGGCGTGCACACCGTGGGCGAGCTCGTTGCCCGCACCGAGTCGGATCTGCTGGATATTCGCAACTTCGGCCAGAAGTCCATCGACGAGGTCAAGGTCAAGCTGCACGCGCTTGGTCTCTCGCTCAAGGACAGCCCGGCCTCGTTCGATCCCTCTTCCGTGGTGGGTTACGACGCGAGCACCGGAACGTGGAGCGACAGCGGCACGTTCAGTGACACCGATGGCGGCGAGCAGGACTACGCCGAGACCGAACAGCTTTAGGCCAATCGGGGTTGGCGCCCCGGCTCGGCCACACACACAGGAGAACAAACAATGCCCACTCCCAAGAAGGGTCGCCGGTTCGGCGGGTCGTCGTCGCACCAGAAGGCGATCTTCGCCAATCTGGCCACGGCGCTCTTCGAGCATGGCCGGATCACGACCACCGAGTCCAAGGCCAAGGCCGTGCGCCCCTACGCCGAGAAGATCATCACCAAGGCGAAGGGCGGCACCCTCGCCGACCGTCGCGAGGTGCTGAAGGACATCACCAACAAGGACGTCGTGCACACTCTGTTCGCAGAGATCGGCCCGTCGTTCGAGGGTCGTGAGGGTGGCTACACGCGCATCACCAAGACCGTCCCCCGCAAGGGTGACAACGCGCCGATGGCGATCATCGAGCTGGTTCGCGAGAAGACCGTGACCAACGAGGCCGATCGCGCCCGTCGCGTGGCCGCTTCGCAGCAGGCGGCTCCGGCTGCCGATGAGGTTGCCGAGGAGGCCCCCGCGGCCGAGGCGACCGACGAGGTTGCCGAGGCTCCGGCCGACGAGGACAAGAAGGACGCCTGACGGTGCTCCCCGCACCTGCGGGGACGCTCTGGCAGCCTGATTCGTCAGGAGTTCTCGAACGAGCCCGCCACCCTCTGGGTCGGCGGGCTCGTTTGCGTTAACCCCAGCATTGAGTGAGGTGGACCGCGTGCAGGATTCGATGATGTTGCCCGAGGGTGAGCTGCCGGCGCCGGTCGAGGCCTCGGCGCCGGTGGTTCCCGCCGAGGTGCCCGACCCGGTCGAGCCCGCGCCCGGCGCCGAGCCGATCGCACAGATCGTCTCCGAGTTGCCGCCGGAGGCCGGGCCCGAGGAACTCGCGGCGCCCGCCCCGGCCCGCGAGCAGATCCGGGTGCGGCTCGACATCGCCTACGACGGAACGGATTTCATCGGCTGGGCGCGACAGCCCGAGTTGCGGACGGTGCAGGGCGTGCTCGAGGAGGCACTCAGCAAGGTCTACCGCGAGACGATCCAGCTCACGGTCGCGGGCCGCACCGACTCGGGTGTGCACGCCGAGGGGCAGGTTGCCCACTTCGACACCACCGCAACGGATTTCGACGGTGCCAAGCTGGTCCACCGGATGGCGCGGTTCCTGCCGAAGGACGTCCGGATCAAGGCCGCCCGGATCGCGCCGCCGGAGTTCGACGCGCGCTTCTCGGCGATCCGCAGGCACTACGTGTACCGGCTCACCACCGCCCCGTACGGCGCCGAACCCCTGCAGGCCCGCAGCGTGGTCGGCTGCCGCAGCACCGTCGACCGCGAGGCCATGCGTGAGGCCTCACAGAAGTTGCTGGGGCTCAACGACTTCGCGGCCTTCTGCCGCCGCCGCGAGGGCGCGACCACGATTCGCGAGTTGCAGCGCTTCGACTGGGAACGCCGGGGCGATCTGCTGGTCGCCTACGTCAGTGCGGACGCCTTCTGCTGGTCCATGGTGCGCAGTCTGGTCGGTGCCATCCTCGCGGTGGGTGAGGGCCGCCGGACGCCCGAGTGGGCCGGTGACCTGCTGAGCGAGACCGAACGTTCCAGCTCGGTGACCGTAGCGCCCGCCCACGGCCTTTCGCTGATCGCCGTCGACTATCCGGCCGACGGCGAACTCGCCGCCCGCAATCTGCAGACCCGGGAGACCCGGACCGTGCCGCCCGTCGATCCCGGCTGCTGCGGCGACTGACCCCGGAGTAGCTTCGAGGCATGCGTGCCGACCTTCACGAAATGCTCCCGGGCAACCAGGAGACGCACTGGAAGGAGTTCTTCAATCAGGACTCCGCCCAGTTCTTTCCGCAGTTCGTCGGGCTGATCGCGGAGGAGGTCCGGCTGGACTACGCGCGGATGCGCCTGCCGTATCGCCCGCTGCTCGATCAGCCCGCGGGCGTGGTGCACGGTGGGGCCATCGCCACCCTGATCGACACCGTGGTCGTCCCGGCCGTGGCCAGCCGCTACGACGCCGTGCCCACGATGTTCACTGTCGACATGCAGATCCGGTATCTCGGCGCGGCGCGCGAACAGGATCTGATCGCGGAGGGCTGGATCACCAAGCGCGGCAAGTCGACCGTGTTCTGTCAGGCGGAGGTGCGTACCGCCGGTGACGACGAGGTGGTGGCCGAGGGTTGGCACGTCTACCGAGTGATGCCGCCGCGCTGATCGGGCCCGGCGCGGAACAAGGCGCGGCCGTGTGGCGTTGGGTGGGTCATGGCATTCGACCAACTTGGACGGTACGGAGTTTGGCTTCCCTTCAACGCGTTCGGCCCCGAGGGCGCGCGAGAACTGGAGGAGCTGGGATACGGCACGCTGTGGCTGGGTAGCTCGCCGGGTGCGGACGAACTCGTCGTCGCCGAAACACTCTTGGCGGCAACGTCATCCATCACGGTGGCGACGAGCATCGTGAACATCTGGAAGTCGCCGGCGGCCGAGATCGCCGAGGTCTTCCATCGGCTCGAGGCCGCCCATCCCGGCCGTTTCCTGCTCGGTATCGGTGCGGGCCATCCGGAGGCCAACGCCACCTACACCACGCCGTACGAGGCGCTGGTGGCCTACTTCGACGAGCTGGACGCCGCGGGCGTGCCCAAGGAGCGGCGTGCGCTGGCCGCCCTCGGCCCGCGCGTCCTGAAGCTGGCGCGCGAGCGCTCGCTCGGCGCGCTGCCGTACCTGGTGCCGGTGGAGCACACCGCTAGTGCCCGGGCGATTCTCGGCGACGGCGCGCTGCTGGCGACCGAGCACAAGGTCGTCATCGACGAGGATCCGGCCCGCGCCCGCGTCACCGCGCAGCCGCGCACCTCGTTCTACCTCGGACTGCGGAACTATGTCGCGAACCTGCGCCGCTTCGGTCTCACCGACGAGGATCTCGCGCAGCCCGGCGGTGACCGGTTCTATGACGCCGTGGTGGCGCACGGCAGCGCCGAGGCGGTCGCCGAGAAGCTGGGCGCGCACCTGGTGGCCGGGGCCGACCATGTGGCCATCCAGCCGCTCGCGGACGACCCGCTGCCCACGCTGCGCACCTTGGCGCCGCTGCTGAAGTAGGCGTTCACTCGGTTGACCGGCCGTACCCGTCCGCGGATGCGGCCGGTTTGCTGGCGGGCTGCTACGGCATCGTCCTAAAGGACTGTTAGGAAGCGAACGGCACACTTCCGTAACAACTGTGGTCACCGACACACTCGACTCCGATGGCGCGAAGAAGCGTCGAAGGAGGTAGGTGTGTCCACCGCAGTGAGCAAGATGCCGGAGCCCGATTCGGCTGCATTATCGGCGCCGACCAGTACCCGGCGCGCGATTCTGAACACGCTCAAGGGTTCTTCGGGAAATCTCGTCGAGTGGTACGACGTCTATATCTACACCGTCTTCGCGACTTATTTCCAGAATCAGTTCTTCGCGCCGGAGGACGAAAACTCCACCGTCTATGTTTACGCGATATTCGCGGTCACCTTCTTGATGCGCCCGATCGGCTCCTGGTATTTCGGGCGCTATGCCGATCGGCACGGCCGCCGCTCCGCGCTGGTGTTCAGCGTGACGCTGATGGCGGTCTGTTCCTTCGGCATCGCGATCATGCCCACCCGGGAGAGCATCGGTGTGGCCGCCGCGGCGATTCTCATCGTCTTCCGGCTGGTTCAGGGCTTCGCCACCGGCGGCGAATACGGGACCTCGGCGACCTACATGTCCGAGGTGGCGACCAAGGGCAAGCGCGGCTTCTTCTCCTCGTTCCAATACGTCACCCTGGTCGGCGGCCATGTGCTGGCGCAGTTCACCTTGCTGATCATGACCACCTTCCTGGAGAAGGGGCAGATCCAGGACTGGGCCTGGCGCATCCCGTTCGCCATCGGCGGACTGGCGGCGATCGTGGTGTTCTGGCTGCGGCGGGACATGGACGAGTCGCTGTCCAAGGAACACCTGGATGCCGCCCGCTCGGGCGCCGACCGTTCCTCGGGGTCGCTCAATGAATTGCTGGTCCGGCACTGGCGGCCGCTGCTGCTGTGCTTCATGATCACCATGGGTGGCACGGTGGCGTTCTACACCTACAGCGTGAACGCGCCCGCGATGGTGAAGAAGGCGTATGCCGACGATGCCACGGTGGCGACCTGGGTCAACCTGATCGGCCTGATCTTCCTGATGTGCCTGCAACCGGTGGGCGGCTGGATCAGCGACCGGGTCGGCCGCAAGCCGTTGCTGGTGTTCTTCGGGGTGGGCGGTGTGATCTACACCTACTTCCTGATCACCTTCGTGCCGAAGACCACCAATCCCTTTGCCACTTTCGGATTGCTGGCCATCGGATACATCATTCTGACCGGATATACCTCGATCAACGCGCTGGTCAAAGCCGAATTGTTCCCGGCAAACATCCGGGCGCTGGGCGTGGGACTGGGTTACGCGCTGGCCAACTCCGCCTTCGGCGGGACCGCGCCGGTGATCTACGAAGCGATGAAGAAGGCCGATATGGTGCCGCAGTTCATCGCCTATGTCACCGCGCTGATCGCGGGCTCGCTCCTGGTCTACATCTTCTTCCTGAAGAACAAGTCCACCACCGAGCTCGACCGCGAGGCCGGTCATGCCTTCGAGTCGGCCACGCCGGTTCGGGTCTCGTAGCTCATGACGGCGAGGCGGAAGCGGCCCGGCGGCGAACGCCGCATGGTTGCGAATGTGTTGCGCGGGCCCGTCGGCAACCCGGTCGAACGGTTCGGAGCGTGACCTCGTTTCCGCAGGCCGATCCACCGGCCGCCGCCGCGCCGATTCGCCCGCTATGGGAGGATCGGCGCGTGCGGCTTGCGGTTGTCGAAGATGATGATGGCGTCGGGGACGCCTTGGTCGAGGCCCTCAACGCCCGCGGCTACCGCGCCGAACGTAAGCGCCGTGGCAGTGACCTGCTGCTCGATCACCGCGGCTTCGACGCGGTCATCCTCGATCTGGGTCTGCCCGATGCGGACGGCCTGCAAATCCTGCGCCAGCTGCGCGCGGTGAGTTCGGTCCCGGTGCTGGTGCTGACAGCCCGCAGCGACGAGCGCTCCATCGTGCGCGGCCTGCGTGGCGGCGCCGACGACTACCTGGTGAAACCGCCGCGCATCGCCGAGTTGATGGCCCGTCTGGAGACCGTGCTGCGCCGGGCCGCTATCGCTACCCAGCCCACACCGCCGGTGGTGGTCACGGGTGACGTGCGCGTCGACCTGGCGACCCGCGTCGTCGAGGTGGCCGGGAAGCCGGTCGCCTTGACTCCCAAAGAGTTCGAACTGGTGGAGGCGCTCGTCGAACGGCCCGGCTCCGCGGTCAGCCGCCAGCAGCTCATGGACCGGATCTGGGGCGACGCCTTCGTGGCGGTCTCGCGCTCCCTCGACGTCCACATGACGGCGCTGCGCGCGAAGTTGGGGCGGCCCGGCTTGATCACCACCATCCGTGGGTACGGCTACCGGTGGGGCGAATGACCGGGGGCAGTGTCGGAAGGGAAGTGCGGTGCGGCGCAGGCTCCTGTTCGCGCTGACGGTTTTCGCGGCGATCGCGGTGCTGGCCTTCGCGGTGCCGCTCTCGCTGACGTACGCGACTAGCCGGACGCAGGAGCTGGTGCTCGGCCGCAACGGTGACGCCGACCGGTTCGCGACCATCGCCGACGCCGCCGTGGCCGACAAGGATCCGCGGGCGCTGATCGAGGAGATCGTGCGCTATCACGAGCTGTACGGCGAGAACGTACTGGTCGTGGACGCGCGCGGTGCGACAACCGTGAACGCCGGAGTCGACATCACCGACCCGGTGATCGCCGCCGCGGTGGCCGGCGCGCGCCGCAACCTGCGGCCGCATCCGGTCGAGCGCCTGAACCCCTGGGACGACTCGACCATGCTGGTCGCGCGGCCGGTGGGCACCGGGGTGCAGGTCAACGGCGCGGTGGTCATCGAGGCCTCCACGGAGCGTGCGCGCGGCGATATCGCCAGGGCGTGGGGGTTGATCGGCGCCGGGGGTGTGGTCGCGATGGCGGTGTTCACGCTGCTCGCGCTGACGCTCAGCCGCTGGGTGCTGCGCCCGCTGGCGGCGCTGTCGGCCGCGGTGGCGGCGCTGACCGCGACGCTGCCGAAGCCGCGCACCGGCGCGACCGCGCCGGTGTCGATCGCCCGGAACTACGGCGGCCCACCCGAAATGCGAGCGGTCGCTGAATCTTTCGACGCCATGGCGCTGGCTGTCGCCGACTCCGTGGACGCGCAACGGCAACTCGTCGCGGACACCGCGCACGCCATGCGGAATCCGCTGGCGGCGTTGGCGATCCGCCTGGACTCGCTGGAGCTGGATATCCCCGACACCGCCGCCCCGATCTTCCGCCGCGCCAGCGCCGAAGTCGACCGGTTGACCGCGCTGCTGGACGGACTGCTCACCCTCGCCGTGGCGGAGACGCCGACGGCCTTCGATCTCTCCGCCCACGATCCCGAGAACCATTGCGATGTAAGGCAGGTCGTGGCCGATCGGATCGACGCCTGGCACTCGGCCTTCGAGAGCGCGGGCATGGAGTTGCGCTCGGAGACCGTTCGACGGGACGCCGTCGAGACCGTCCTGGCCGGGTCGGAATCGGCGCGTGGCCACGGCGGGGGACTCGCCCTGCGCGCCGAGCCGGACACCGAGCCCGGCGCGGACTGGGAATCGTGTCCCGACGGCGCGGAAACCTATGCCGGGGACAAGACCCGGCCCACCGAGGTCGCGTTGCCCGCGGACGTCCTCGCGCAGATTCTCGATGTCCCCCTGAGCAATTCGTGCCGCTACGCCGGCTCCGGCGCGCACACCACGGTCACCGTGGCGACCGAGCCGCGCTGGGTCACCATCACCGTGCGCGACGACGGCACCGGCGTCCCCCGCGAGGAGATCGACAAGCTGACCACCCGCTTCTTCCGCGGCTCCGCCGCACCGGCGGGCGGTTCCGGCCTCGGGCTGCCGATCGCCACCGCGCTGGCCCAATCCCGGGGCGGCACCTTGACCGTCGAACCGGCCCGGCCCAGCGGGCTCGCCATCATGCTCCGGCTGCCCGCGGTGGTTTCGGCATGACCTCGTCGAGATCCGCCGTACGAGTGACACACTCGGGACTTGTCGAGGGGGTGTGCGCGTGATGGATCGGCGGGGATTCCTCGGTCTGGCGGCCGCCGGGCTGGCGGCGGGAGTGACTGCCGGGTGCGGGGGAAGTTCGAACGCCGGTACGGTGCGGCTCGGATCGGGCGAGCCGGGCGGGTTCTACAACGCGTTCGCGCGCTTGCTGGCCGACGTCGCGGACGAGGCGGGCACGGTGCGGATCGACCCGATCGACACCTACGGATCGCGGACGAATCTGACGATGCTGGTGCGCGGTGAGGTGGATGCCGCACTGGCGCTGGTGGATTCGATCGAGGGCGGGGAGCACGTCCTGGCCCTGGGCCGGGTCTACGAGAACTATCTGCAATTGGCGGTGCGGGCGGACAGCCCGATCCAGCGGATAGCCGATCTGCGGGGCGCCCGGGTGAGCCTGGGCGCGGTCGGGTCCGGCGCCGCGATGACCGGCGAGCGGCTGCTCTGGGCGGCGGGTTTCGAGCCGGGTGTGGATATCGTGATCGAACACCGCGGGCTGCGAAACGCGGTGGCGGCGTTGGACTCCGGCGGCGTGGACGCGCTGCTGTGGGCCGGTGGCGTACCGACGGCCGCGCTCGCCGTGCCGCGCCTGCGGCTGCTGGATCTGGACGAACTCGCGACGCCGCTGCGTTCGCGCTTCGGGCACGTCTACGACCGCGTGCAGATTCCCGCCGACGCCTACCCGGGCGGTTCCGCGGTGCACACCATCGGCGTCGCGAACCTGCTGCTCGCCGCGCCCAGCATGCCGGATGCCGCCGCGGCCGCCATCGTCGATCTGCTACTGGGCCGCGCCGATGCCCTGGTTCCGGCCGAGGCCGCGGGCACGCAGTTCCTCGATGCTCGCTCGCTCACCGGTACCGGCTCGATCGCGCTGCACCCGGGTGCCGCCGAGGTCTACCGCCGCCGCCACGGCTGACGACGCCGGCCACCGCTGTCAGGAACGGACCAGGCGCGCGATGGCGTCGGTGGCTTCCTTGATCTTGGCCTCGGCTTCCGGGCCGCCGGCGACGGCGGCATCGACGACGCAGTGGCTGATGTGGTCCTCGAGCAGGCCCATGGCCACGGCTTGCAGGGCCTTCGTCATCGCGGAGACCTGGGTGAGGATGTCGATGCAGTACTTCTCTTCTTCGACCATCCGTTGCAGGCCGCGGGCCTGACCCTCGATCCGGCGCAGCCGCTTGAGGTAGTCGTCCTTGGCGGTGATGTAACCGTGGGCGGAATGGTCGTGTCCGCCGGTTTCCGGGGTGGTTGTCACCGGTGTTCTCCTCGTCCTAGCAGTGGCCGGGTTGAATCTTCGCAGATGCGGGGTGCACCGGTCGTGTCGTTATACCCCCCTAGGGTACATTCGGCGGGGCGGGTTGTCAGGTACGCGGGACGGCGGGTGTCTCCAGCGCGTCGGTGAGGCCGTGTGGATCTAGGTCCGCGCCGCGGCCGCGCTGGGCCAGCATGATCCCGCCGAGCACCACCACGCTGCCCGCCAGCTGGATCGGCGTCACCGTCTCGCCGAGCAGCAGCCACGACAGCGCCACCGCGAACATGACCTCGCTGAGCAGGATCAGCGACATCAGCGTCGATCCGATCCGCGCCGCGCCCGCCACGCCGCACAGGTAGGCGATGACCGTGCTGATCAGGACCAGCAGGGCCAGCGACAGGAACGCCGGAATTCGATGATCGGCCAGCGTGACCGTGCCGGCGCCGATGTGCACCGGCAGTACCTGCACGGCGGCGAGCAGCCAGCTGGTCGCGGCCGCGACGGTCAGTCCGGTGCCGAGCAGCACCACCGGGCGCACCTGCGCCGTCGTGCGCTCGGACAGCAGGAACAACGCCGCGTTGCACACCATCGACAGCCCGGCCCAGCCGAGCCCCGGCAGGCTCAGTCCGCCCGCGCCGAACACATTGATGACCAGCGCGGCGCCGCCGATCGCGAGGGCCGCGCCCAGCAGCGTCGCCGCGCCCGGTCGTTGCCCGCGCACCAGCCAGTTCCATCCGATCACCGCGATCGGGGCCAGGAACTGGATCATCAGCGACACTCCGACCTGCAAATACTCCAGGGACAGAAAGAAGGTCGCCTGCACGCCGGCGATCGCGATCACACCGAACGCGATGATCGCCCGGGTGTGCCGCACGCTCGCGCGCAGCCCGGCCGGATCGCGCCACGCCGCCAGGAGCAGCAGTACCGCCGCGGCGGCGGTCAGCCGGATCGCCAGCACCGCGCCCGGCGACCAATCGGCGCCGAGCACCGATTTCGCGAACGAGCCCGAACTCGCGAACGCCAGCCCGCTCGCCACTGTCAGCCATGCACCTGCCCGCGCCCGCGTCACAACCCACCTCATCCGAAATTCAAGTCATCCCATCTTTGCTCAGCCGCAAGGTTTCGGATCGGCCGGGTCGGAACCCGGATGCGCGGGCCGGGAAGTGAAACGAGAGAATCGCATGCATGAGTGCGCATCCCCGGCCTGCCCTCGCCGTCATCGGTGGCAGTGGTTTCTATGACTTCTTCGACAACGACGCGATCCACGTCGAGGTCGACACCCCGTACGGCAAGCCGAGCGCGCCGGTCGCGATCGGCGAGGTCGAGGGCCGCGCGGTGGCGTTCATCCCGCGCCACGGCAAGCAGCACGAGTTCGCGCCGCACACCCTGCCCTACCAGGCCAACATGTGGGCGCTGCGCACGCTCGGCGTGCGCCGGATCTTCGCCCCGTGCGCGGTGGGCAGCCTGCGTGCCGACTGGGGGCCGGGCACGGTCGCGGTGCCGGACCAGCTGGTCGACCGGACCTCGGGCCGCCCGCAGACCTTCTTCGACGGTGGCGGCGTGCACGTCTCCTTCGCCGACCCGTACTGCGAGGACCTCCGCACCGCCGCGGCCAAGGCCGAATCGGCCGAGCTGACCGTGCAGGCGTCCGGCACGATGGTCGTCGTGCAGGGCCCGCGCTTCTCCACCCGCGCGGAGAGCCGCTGGTTCGCCGGGCAGGGCTGGGATCTGGTCAACATGACCGGTCATCCCGAGGCTGTCCTCGCCCGTGAACTCGAAATGTGCTACGCCGCAGTGGCTTTGGTCACGGATCTGGATGCCGGGCTGGAAGAGGGCGATGGAGTGCACGCGGTGGACGTGTTCGCCGAGTTCAAGCGGAACCTCGATCCGTTCAAGGAGTTGATCCGCGGTGCTGTCGCCGCGGTCGATGGCACCGATACCTGCGATCGTTGCCGCGTGCACGCCGGGGTCACGCTGCCGTTCGAGCTGCCGTAGGCGGCGTTCTCGGGCGGAAGTGGCGGTCCGGCGAACTACCATGATCCGGTGAGCTGGCCGGAAGGTTCCCGGCAGCCGGGATGATCGCCCGCGCGGCGGAATGCTGTTGCGCGGGAGCCGAGTTGGCCCTCGGTGGCAATTTCGAACGCGGGTGGACATTGATGAAGGTGCTGGTAACCGGGGCGGCCGGGTTCCTCGGATCGCAGGTGCGCCGGGTGCTGTCCGAAGCGGGTCACGATGTGGCCGGGATCGATCTGATGATCGAGGCCGTGCACGGTGCGGGCGCGGAGCCGCCGGACGGTGTCGTGCGGATCGACATTCGTGACGCGGAGGCACTGGCCCCGGTGTTGCGTGGCGTCGATGTCGTCTGCCATTTCGCCGGGGCCACCGGAACGGATTGTGGTCCAGCGGATTACGCGTCCAGCAACGATCACGGCACCGCCGCTCTGCTGGCGGCGATGGGCGCGGCCAAGGTGCGCCGCCTGGTGCTGGCCTCCTCGGTCGCCGTCTACGGCGAGGGCCGATACCGCACCGTCCGCGGCGGCCCGTTCTTTCCCGGTGTCCGCCCGCGCGCCGAGTTGGACCGCGGCATGTTCGATCACCGCGCGCCCCGCACCGGCGAGATTCTGACCTGGGAGCCGGTTTCCGAGGACGCCCCGTTGCGCCCGCGCGGTTTCTACGCGGCGAGCAAAGCGGCGCAGGAGAATTACGCGTTCGCCTGGGGCCTGTCCACCGGTGCCGCGGTCACCGTGCTGCGCTTCCATTCGGTGTACGGCGCGGGCGCGCACTCCGGCCTGCCCGCCCAGTTCCGCGACGCCCTCGCCGCCGGTGCCGCACCGCACGTCTACGAAGACGGCGGCCAGGTCAGAGATTTCGTGCACGTCAGCGACGCCGCCGCGGCCACCCGCGCCGCGGTCGAACGCGCCCTACCCGGGTTCCTTCCCCTGAACATCGCCTCCGGCCACCCGATCACGATCTGGGAAGTCGCGTCCATCATGTCCAAGGCCCGCTCCGGTCCCACTCCTATCGTCACCGGTCAATACCGCCTCCCTGACATCCGCCACTTCCTCGCCTCCCCGGAGCGAGCCCGCCAAGCCCTCAACTTCACCGCCCTCACCACACCTCGAATCGGCCTGACCGAATTCGCGACCTCCCCAACCCCACCCCCTGTCGAAACCACCACCCCGGTCACGAGCGAGCCCTGAAAGACGGCAGACGCCTCGGTGATGTCCTACCTGTTCACGAGAGGGGCCGGGCTAGGCTCGCGGGGTGGATGAACCGATGCGGCTCGAGGTGATCGTCGCTAGTACGCGACCCGAGCGGTTCGCGCCGGTGGTGGCCGATTGGTTTGTGCGGGCTGCGCGGGGGAGGGGTGAGTTCGATACCGGTGTCATCGATCTCATCGATGCGGGGCTGCCCGAGAATCTCGTCGATACGCCCGAGGTCGAGGCCTTCCGGGCGCGGTTGGCGGGCGCGGACGCCTTTGTCGTGGTCACTTCCGAGTACAACCATGGCTATCCGGCGGCACTGAAGACCGCCTTCGACAGTGCGAAGCACGAATGGCGCGCCAAGCCGATCGGGTTCGTCTCCTACGGCGGTCTGTCGGGCGGGTTGCGTGCGGTCGAACAGCTGCGGCAAGTGGTGGCCGAGCTCCATATGGTGTCGATTCGTGAGACCGCCAGCTTCCATCAAGCCAAGAAGCAGTTCGACAAGGCCGGTAACACCCAGGATGGCGCCGCGATCGATGCCGCCGAGCGCCTTCTCACCCAACTCGCCTGGTGGGCAACGACTCTCCGGTCGGCCCGCCTCGCGAATCCCTACCCGGGCTGAGCCGGCCGTACCTGCCGATGCGTGGCCACGCCGCAGATCAGCGCACCGGCCCCGCACCCTGCATCTGCCGCTGCCGCCCACGCGGCTGACCGATGTACGTGGCTTCGCGCGGAATCGAGACCAGCGTCAGGTCGACCTGGGCCGTGCCGGTTCGCAGGATGACGTGGTTGCCGATGGCGCCGGGCTGGTGGATGGACAGGTCGGGGCGGGTGGCGGGCCAGCCCATCGGATCGCCGGTGACGTAGATGGTGGTGACGCCGGCGTGCGGCGCGGGCGCGAGGACGCCGTCGACCACGGTGGCGGTGAAACCCGCGTCGGACTGGTGGGTTTCGACGGCGATGGTGAGGCGCTCGGGGTTGCCGACGGTCTGCACCAGCTGCTCCCAGGCGTGGGCGCGGTCGGTGCGGATCAGGATGCGCTCGCCGACGGCCAGCGCGCGGAACACCAACTGCTGGGCCAGGTACAGCTCGCCGGCCACGTACACCGTCGAGATGCCCTGGCCGATGATGCGTACCGCGACGCCCTGGTTCTCCTCGTCGGAGCCGATCAGCTGACCGCATCCCGAGGACGGCAGGTGCAGCGCGCCGATCACATCGATCGGGTATTCGGTCATCGGGACTGTGTCGTCGACGCCGGGCGCGGCCAGCGGCATGTGCGCGAGCAGCCCGTCCCGGTGCCGTCCGGCCATCGAGATCATGCCCTTGAGCTTGGACCGCTCCGGCAGTTCGCGTGCGGTCAAACGCCAAGCGGCGCCGATGCTTACGGTTTCGGCGGAGCTGCCGGGCCGCAGCCGCACGGCCACGGTGGTGCCGCGCGACGGCGCCACCCACAGCTGCGCGAGCAGGTCGGAGCCGAGCCGCTTCGGGTCGACCGCGGCGCCGATGTTCACGGCGTTGCCGATCTCGGCGTAGCGCCAGCGGTGCGTCAGGTTGCGCGGGTCGAAGCCCGCGGTGATCTGCAGGACGGCCTTGCGGATTTCCGGGGCGGTGAGAATGCGGGCGCTGCAGTCGCCGTCTTCGAGTGCGCGCATGATCCGTTGCGTCGCAATGGTTACCGCGCGGGACGCGCCTTCGGTGCCGCCGCCGCGCCGGGCCGCGGCCTCGGGGCAGGTGATGGCGTCGAAGCTGATGGCGAGCCAGACGGCGCGGTGCGCGGTGGCGGGCAGCGGGCCGAGCAGCGATTCGTAGATCTTGCCCGCGGGGGTGCCGGCGCGGCTGCGGTGACCGTGACTGATGATGTCGATGCCGCTGAGCAGAATGTCGTGCTGGTTGAGGCACTGCGCCAGCTCGGGCAGCGGCAGCAGGTGCGAGGCGTGCACGGTGGAGGACGAGATCCGGGTCAGCCCGCCGCGCGGGGGCAGCACCTCGACGACGGTGACGACGCGGCTGCCGTCCCAGTACAGGCCGAGGGAGCGATCGTCGGGGCCGCGGAAATCGACGGTGTCACCGATTTGATAGTCGGTTTTGGTGACGTAGCGCCACCAGGTCGCGATCCAGTCGAGCAGGGTGCGCTTGGCGATCGGGATCAGCGGAATCAGTGCCGCCACAACGGCAATGCCGAGGGCGATCCACTTGTCCAGCCCGGCGATCAGCGCGACCAAGCCGAAGACCAGGGCGATAACCTGCGCTACCAGCAGGTTCTGCAGCGTGATCCGGCCAAAAAGTGGACGCGGTCCTGCCCCAGTGGATTCGGCCATCTTTGTCCCCCATGCACCCGATATCGACCGCTTTCCACCGGTCGAGCTGAACAAGACTCCCCGGGAACTGTACTGTGTTGCCCGAACGAGAGCACTGTTCGGGGGAGGAAAGATGCCTTCAAAACCCACTACGCGCTGGCAGGTGAGCGGTTACCGCTTCCTGGTGCGCCGGATGGAACACGCCCTGGTCCGCCGGGATGTGCGCATGCTGCACGATCCGATGCGATCCCAGTCGCGGGCCTATGCCGCCGGCTTGGTGCTGGCCATCGTCGTGCTGGCCGGCTGCGGCATTCTCGCGCTGCTGCGCCCGCAGGACAAGATCGGCAACAACACCCTGCTGATCGGCAAGGAGTCCGGCGGCGTCTACGTGGTGATCGACAATGTCGTGCACCCCGCCCTGAACCTCGCCTCCGCGCGCCTGGCCTCCGGCGAATCGGGCAAGCCCGCCACCGTGAAGGAATCCGAGCTCGGCAAGAAGCCGCGCGGCCAGCTGATCGGCATTCCCGGCGCGCCCGCCGCGCTGCGTTTCGACAAGGACGGCAAGGGCCGCAGCTGGACCGTGTGCGACGTCCGAACCGGCGCCGGCAGTACCGATCTCGCCACCAGCGTCATCGCCGGCAATCCGGATCTGGGCGCGAAGGCCTCGGTCATGCCGACCGAGAAAGCGCTGCTGGTGAAGGCCAAGGACAAGACCTACCTGGTGTTCGACAACAAGCGCGCCGAGGTCGATCTGAACGAGCGCGCCGTCACCGACGCACTCGGCATCACGGGGGAGAAGCCGCAGAAGGTCAGCGAGGGTCTGCTGAACGCGATCCCCGAGGTGCTGCCGCTGAAGTCGCCGAAGTTCGACAACCGCGGTGGCTCGGTCAGTTACACGATCAACAACCATCGCATCGGCGACGTCGTGCAGGTGCCGTCCGAGAAGGACGTGTACTACGTGGTGCTGGCCGACGGCCTGCAGCAGGTGTCGAAGCTGACCGCCGACATCATCAAGAACTCCAACCCGAACCAGTCCGACGACACCCGCATCAGCCAGGCCGAACGCACGGCGGCGAATGTCTCCAAGGCGCTGCTGGTCGAGGACTACCCGAAGCTCGCGCCGAAGCTGGTCTCCCAGGATGACCAGCTGGTCAGCTGCCTGTCCTGGAAGCCGATTCCGGAAGCCGCGGACAACAAGGACGGCAAGCGCGCCGACCTCACCATCCTGAGCGGGGTGAAGCTGCCGATCCCGGACAACGCCAGGACCGTCTCGCTGGCCCAGGCCGACGGCTCCGGCCCCAACGCCGACTCCGTCTACATCCCGCCGGCCAGCGGCGCCTTCGTGCAGACCACGGGCATCGAGCCCGACAGCCGGCGCAAGGACAGCATGTTCTACATCGCCGATACCGGCGTGCGCTTCGGTATCAAGAACTCCGACGCGCAGAAGGCCTTGGGCATGGACACCGATTCCGGCGTGAAACCGGAGCCGGCCCCGTGGCCGATCGTCGGATTGCTGGCCAACGGACCGACTTTGGGCCGCGAGGAAGCCATGGTCGCCCACGACGGCGTCTCGGCGGATCCGGCCCCGGCGAAGCAGACGGTCGGTAAGGCCAGCGGTTAGCCGTTCGCTCTGGTGCGTCCCGCGACGCACCAGAGCGTGATCAGCGGGCAGAGCATCAGCAGTTCGGCGCCGGCGAAGCTGGACGGGGGACTGTAGAACGCGTCGTATCGCAGCAGCGTCAGGATCAGCACGACGGTCTGGCCCAGCAGGACGAACACGCACGCCGTGGCCACCAGGTAGCGGCCGATCCCGGAGCGCCGGACCATGATCAGGAGCGCGCCGAGCAGCAGCAAGGCGGCGACCAGCCCGAACGCGTAGGTCGCCACGACCAGCACCCGATAGGGGCTGAGCGCGAATGCGCCCAGGTGAATGTAGGTGCCCGCCTGGAACTTCGGCCGGGTGGATTTGTCCCAGGCTTCCATGGTCTCGAATCCCCAGAGCAGCGCCCCGAGAACGGCCAGCGTGACCCCCGCCGCCTGCCGACCGGCCAACTGGCCGCGCCCCACGCTTACCGCCACACTGCTCATGTCGAACCTCGCTCGCTAGCACTCACCTCGATCGTGAGCCTGCGTTATCGTCGCACCTCAGGAGGCGGGCTGCTCCTCTTTCGCGCTGCCGCGCAACTCCGCGACCTCCGTGCGCAGCGCGCGCACCTCCTGCACCAGCAGCCCGATTTCGCGGTCGGTGGCCTCGGCGGTGGCTTCGACGGCCTTGAGCTGATCCATCACCCAGCTCGTGGTGGTGCCGATCGCGAAACTGATCAACCCGATGCCGAAGGTCATCAGCACCAGCGAGATCAACCGGCCCTCGGTGGTGACCGGGTAGACGTCGCCGTACCCGACCGTGGTCACCGACACCGCCGACCACCACAGCGCGTCGCCGAAGTTGGCGATCTTGCTGTCCGGCGCACCGTATTCCGCGTCGAAGAACGCCAGACTGCACAGCAGCAGGATCAACACCGAACTGGCGCCGACGAATACGGCCATCCGGGCGCGCGTGCGGGTATTGCGGTTCAAGGTGTCCAGCAGCAACAGCGCGGCCCGCAGCAACCGCAGCGGACGGAACGGCGGCAGCACCACGATCAGCAACTCGACGGGATGGTTGCGCAAGAACTGCCACCGATTCGTGGACAGCCACACCCGGATCGCGAAGTCCGCCGCGAACATCGCCCAGATGGTGATGTCGATGCGGGTCAGCCACGCGTCGAGCACCGGGGACGACCCGGTGTCGAGCACATGCCAGGCGTAGACGCCGAGGAAGGCGACCGCCAGCGCCATCATCGGAATGCTGGTGGCCCGCTCCCACGCTTGCCGCCGACTGATCAAGGGTTGTGCTTCGGCCATGGCGAACTACCTGCAATCGATCCGGCGCGACGCCGTTCGCGCCGCGCAGCAGACGCTACTGCCCTCGGCGCTATTCGTCCCGGCTGACCCCGAACCTGCGCCGAATCGGGAACGACGCCAGGTAACCCAGGATCAGCGCGGCGCCGATCACGCCGGTGCCGATCAATGCGACGTTGCGCGCCGTATTGTCCGGCGGCGGAGGAGCTTTCGGAACCGCGAGCTGCTGACTCTTGGCCGGTGTCGGCAGCTTGGGCGGCAACTCGCCGGTGACCACCTCGGTCAGGGCCGCGATCGGATCGACCGAGCCGTAGCCGATGTACTTGTTCCAGCCTTCGGCCGGGGCGTGCGCGGTCGCCTGGATCCGCTTCATCACCTCGCGGGCGCTCAGTTCCGGGAATCGGGCCCGGACCAGCGCGACGACGCCCGAGACGATCGGCGCCGCGAAGCTCGTGCCGCTGATCGGCTGCTGCTCGCCGCGGTCGGTGAGCTTGCCGATGGCGGTGCCCCACTGGCCCTTGTCGTCCAGGATCGGGTTGAGCGAGGTCATGTTCTCGCCGGGTGCGGCCACACTCAGCCAGGGGCCGGCGACGGTGAACTTGGACGGCGCACCGCTGGCGTCGATAGAGCCGACGGACAGCACGTAGTCGTCCCAGCGGGCCGGGGCGACATTCATGGTGACATTGCTCCAGGGATCGGCTGTGGGATTCAGCGGATCGATGACCTTGTTCTCGGTCTTGCAGGTGTCGGTATTGCCTGCCGCCGCAACGACAACCACGTCGCGGTCCACTGCGTACTGCAATGCCGCGCCGAGCACACCGTCCGCATCGTTCTGCGGGCCACACCAGACTTCGGAGATATTGATGATCGTCGCGCCCTTGTCGACCGCGCGCACAACGGCCGACGCCATGGTGCTGACGTAGCCGTAGCCTTCCGGCAGCGCGTCGGGGGCTTTGTCCCGCGACGCGCCTTCCTTCTGGTATTTGGTGCTGGTCTGCCGAATCGTCATGATCTGGGCTTCCGGTGCGACACCGGCGAAGCCTTGGCCATCGACCTGCGAGGCCGCGATCAAGCCCGCCACGAACGTGCCGTGCGCATCGCAGTCCTCGGTGCCGTCACCGGGATTGGCCACGAAGTCGCCCTCGGCCATCAGGCCCGGCAACCGCGGATGCCGCACGACCCCGGTGTCGATGACCGCCACGACCTGGCCCGCGCCTTTGGAGAACTTCCAGGCCCGATCCAGATCCAGCGATCGCTGCGCGGTCGGGATCGAGGCGCCTTCGCCACCCTTGACGGTGCTGTTGCAGGTACCGCTGGAGGGGCGCTCGGTCTTGTCCGGGGGCACTGCCGGATCACCGGCCGGACGCAACGCCGGATTCACCGCGGGCGGCCGATCGGCCTGCGCCACACCAGCATTGGCGCCGATACCGAACGACGCGCTCAGCCCGAGCGTGGCCGCGACCGCGGCGACCCGTAGGGGCCGCTTCACAGCCCGCGGACGAGCGAGTAGAGCGAGGCGACCCAGAACACCAGCGGCAGCACGGCGGCCACGAAGGCGTATTCGAGCAGCTCTACACCGCGCCGCATGGGCGGGGTGGCTTCCTGATTCGGGATGATGATGCCCAGGATCAGCGCCACGATCAGGATCAGCATGGCGGCGCCGAAGATCGCCAGCGGCATCTCCATCTCGATGCCGGCGCCGACCAGCATGAGCAGCACGATGGACGCGCCGCCGACGATCAGCACCACGGCCTGCTCCGCGCCCGCGTAGGTGCGGCTGCGGAACATCAGCACGGCCGCGCAGACCAGCGCCAGCGAGATGCCGGGCCAGTACGCGCCCTTGGGGCCCGGGTCGGTGCCGGCGAGCGCGCCGACCACGGTGACCAGGGTGGTCGCGGTGACCAGGCCGCCGAGGTACATCCGGGCGCGTTCGGACTTCTGGCGCAGCGCCTCCATGGTGGGCAGCGCGCGGTGGTCGTCCGGGTCGTCCTCGGTCGGGTCGATCGGGGTGCCGGGGGAGGGCACCGGCGGCAGCGGCAGCTTGGACAGCGCCATCGAGATGCGCGGGGAGAGTGAGAGACCCGCGAGGCCGAGCGCGGCGGCGACCGCGCCGATCGCCTTGGTCGACTGATCGGTGAGCAGGCCGACCAGCGCGGCCGGGACCGCGTACATGGCCAGGGTGGCCGCGCCGATGAACAGGGCCAGCCCGACGCCGGTCACGCGCCACGCCAGGATGGCGGTCGCGCCGAGCAGCATCGAGCCGAGCAGCAGATGCGCCCAGCCGTAGTGATCGGGCACGTAGAGCATGCCCGCCGTGAACGCCGGGGGCAGCGAGCAGCCGCCGAGTACCAGCGCCGTCGAGGTGTCCCCGTACATCCGGCTGAGCACCATGCCCGCCACGACCAGCAGGATCGCCACCCCCAGTGGGATCGTGCCGCTGACCCATTCGGGCATCGCGTCCGGCGACAGCAGCAGGCCGAGGCAGCCGGCGATCATCGTCAGCGCCGCGAGCACCGAACCGGTGATCCGGGCGGTCTTGGGTGTCCAGCTGCGGTAGTGGTCGGTGTCGGCGATCGCGACGTTGTACATGATGTCGTCGAACAGCGGGACCGGGGCGGTGTGCGAGGCCGATTCGAGCATGAGTAACTCGCCGTCGCGGACGCCGTGCTCGCCGAGGCTGAGCGAGTTGGAGAACGGGGGATGCCCGATGCGGGCCAGCACCCATTCGGCGGGCTCGAAGCGCTCGCCCTCGTTGTCGAAGTCATTGGAGCGGCTGTGCTGTGCGACCATGTCGACGACGCTGGGAATCACCAGGGCCACCGGAACGTCCACCGGGATGGCCATATCCACCTGGGTGTGTTTGGCCAGAATGGTGACCCGCGCCAGATCCGGCGCACGGACGATACCGCGCGAGGAATCTTCTTCGATGTGGTCAAGTCGCGCGTGCGTCAAGCTTCCCCCAAATCGGTCTAACCTCTGTCTTTCCGCCCGCTCGCGCGCAGAGGCGAGCTTGCGAACCCATCATCTGGGCAGCAGAATGCTGGTCGAACTCTACGACATGTCGGCGGTGGCCTCTACACTGAGGCCGAAGTTGTAAGCTTTCAAGAGGGGGATTCGCTTCAGCATGAGTACGGTGAGGTTTCAGAGGCGTGCGCGTCGCGAGATGCCCCGCACGCCCGGCGGCGAAGTCACGCTGCAGCCACCACCCGAGATCCCCCGGGTGACACCGGGCAATCTGCTCATGAAGCTGATGCCCGTCGTGATGATCATCGGCATGGTCGGCATGATGGCGCTGATGATCACCAATCAGGGTGGTCTGGGTTCCATCGGCTCCAACCCGATGACCATGATGTTCCCGCTCATGATGATGTTCTCCATGGTCGGCATGTTCGCTGGTCAGGGCGGCGGCAAGGGCCAGAAGGCGGCCGAGGCCAACGAGGACCGCAAGGATTACCTGCGCTACCTCGATCAGGTTCGCCGCGATGTCAACGAAACCGCCACGCAGCAGCGCGCTTCGGTCGAGTGGAGTCACCCCGAACCGGCCCTGATCTGGATGCTCGCCGGCACCAGCCGCATGTGGGAGCGGCGCGCCGGGGACAAGGATTTCTGCCACGCCCGCATCGGCATCGGCGGCCAGCGCCTGGCCACCCGCCTCGTCGCCCCGGAGACCGGCCCGGTCGAAGAGCTGGAACCCATTGCGGCGGTGTCGCTTCGGCGCTTCGTGCGCGCGCACTCCACGGTGCCGGACCTGCCCACCGCCATCGCGGTGAAGGGTTTCGCGACCATCGCCCTGGACGGCGATCGCGCCGAGGCCCGCGACATGACGCGCGCGATGCTGTTGCAGCTGTGCATGTTCCAGGCCCCCGACCAGGTGCTGGTCGCCGTCGTGGCCGGCCCGGACACAGCCCGCGAATGGGAGTGGACCAAGTGGCTCCCGCATACCCAGCACCCCGATGCCCAGGACGGCATCGGCACCCAGCGCATGTTCTACGGCTCCATCCGCGAAGCCATGGCCGGCCTGCATCCGATGCTCGCCACCCGGGTGCGCTACTCCCGTAACCAGCCCGCGAACGCGAACCTGGTGCACATCGTCGTCGTGGTCGACGGCGGACTGCTCGAGGCCGAGGAAGATCAGCTCCGCGAGTCCGGCTACGAGGGCGTCACCATCATCGACCTGTGCGGATACGCTCCGCGCCTGGCGGTTTCGCGCGGCATCAAGATGGTCATCGAGAATGGTGAATGCATCGGCCGCGGCGCCACCGGCAATCAGGAACGCTTCGCCACGATCGACCGGATCAGCAGCCAGCAGGCCCAGCAGGTGGCCCGCCGCCTGGCCCCGTACCGCGCCGCCACCCAGAAGTCCAGCGACGTGGAATCCAATGAGGCCGAGGTCATTTCGACCTGGTCGCAGCTGATGAACCTGGGCGACATCGGTTCCTTCAACCCCGAGCACGCCTGGCGCCCGCGCTACGGCCGCGAGCGGCTGCGCGTCGCGTTCGGCGTCGGCGCCGACGGTCTGCCGGTGGAACTCGACATCAAGGAAGCCGCGGAAAGCGGTATGGGCCCGCACGGCCTCTGCATCGGCGCGACCGGTTCCGGTAAGTCGGAATTCCTGCGCACCCTGGTGCTTTCGCTGCTGGCCACGCACTCCCCGGATCAGCTGAACCTGGTCCTGGTCGACTTCAAGGGTGGCGCGACCTTCCTCGGTCTGGACGGCGTGCCGCACGTGGCCGCGGTCATCACCAACCTCGAAGAGGAAGCCGACCTGGTCGACCGTATGCGTGACGCCCTGGCCGGCGAGATGAACCGCCGCCAGGAAGTCCTGCGCCAGGCCGGCAACTTCGCCAACGTCTCCGAATACGAGAAGGCCCGCGCCGCCGGCGCCGACCTGGATCCGCTGCCCGCGCTGTTCGTGGTGCTCGACGAGTTCTCCGAATTGCTCACCCAGCACCCGGATTTCGCGGAGCTGTTCGTGATGATCGGCCGCCTGGGCCGCTCGCTGCATGTGCACCTGCTGCTCGCCTCGCAGCGCCTGGAGGAGGGCAAGCTCAAGGGCCTGGAGTCGCACCTGTCCTACCGGATCGGTCTGAAGACCTTCTCCGCCAACGAATCCCGCCAGGTCCTCGGCGTCCCCGACGCCTACAACCTGCCCGGTATCCCCGGTGGCGGTTACCTCAAGTCCGACTCCGGCGAGATCCAGCGCTTCCAGGCCTCCTACGTCTCCGGCCCCTACGTCGGCGGCGGCTCGCAGCGCGATGTCACCCAGGCCGGTGTCGCCGGCGGCGAGATCGACGTCAAGGCAAGGCCTTTCACCGCCCACCACGTGGATTTCCGGGCCATCGACCGGGTGCCGCTGCCGACCTCCTCCGAGGACGACGAGACCGAGCACATCAACGAGGACGGCGAGCAGATCTCCAACGTCAACATGCTCGTCTCGCGGATCCGCGGGCACGGGCGGCCGGCGCACGAGATCTGGTTGCCGCCGCTGGACGAGGCGCCCACCCTGGACTTCCTCAACCCGCGCTCCCTGCTCACCGGCGAGTACTCGGCGATCGCGAACCTGCGCGCGCCGATCGGCATCGTCGACCGCCCCTACGACCAGCGTCGCGACAACCTGATCGTCGACCTGTCCGGCGCCCGCGGCAACGTGGCCATCGTCGGTGGCCCGCAGTCGGGTAAGTCGACCGCGCTGCGCACCCTGATCATGTCGATGGCCATGACCCACACCGCCGAGCAGGTGCAGTTCTACTGCTTGGACTTCGGTGGCGGCACCATGTCCAGCCTGCAGGGCCTGCCGCACGTCGGTTCCGTCGCGGGCCGCATGGACGAGGACAAGGTCCGGCGCACCATTGCCGAGATGACCTCTATCGTGCGCGCCCGGGAACTGCAGTTCCGTGCGCTCAACATCGAGTCGATGGCGGAATTCCGGCGTCTGCGCTCCATGGACCCCGCCAGCAGCCCCGCCGCCGCGGGCGCACACGAGGACCCGTTCGGCGATGTCTTCCTGGTGATCGACGGCTTCGGCTCGATCCGCCAGGATTTCGACCCGCTCGAGCAGCCGATCATGAACCTCGCGGTGCAAGGCCTTTCCTACGGCGTGCACGTCGTCATCGCGCTCGCCCGCTGGGCCGAGGCTCGCCCGGCACTCAAGGACCAGATCGGCACCCGCATCGAGCTGCGCCTCGGTGACCCGATGGACTCCGACTTCGGCCGCAAATTCGCGGCGCTGGTTCCGCAGGGGCGGCCGGGTCGCGGTATGACGCCGGAGACGCTGCATATGCTGACCGGTCTGCCGCGGATCGACGGCAGCTGTGACCCGACCACCCTGGGTCAGGCGGTCACCGAAGCGGTGTCGACCATTGCTCGGCTCACACCCGGTCGCGCCGCGCCGGCCGCGCGCATGCTGCCGGACGTGCTGCACCGCGAGGAGCTGATGGAGGCGCTCGGCAATTGGCCGCCCGCACCGCAGCCCGGCCGGGCGAACCTGCGAATCCCGTTGGGTGTCAACGAATCCGAGCTCGCGCCGGTCTTCATCGACTTCAACGAGAGCCAGCACTTCATTATCATCGGCGACACCGAATCCGGTAAGACCGCGCTGCTGCGCTCCCTCATCGACGGGATCGCCGCGACGAACACGCCGAACGAGGCGCGTTTCATCATCGGCGACTACCGGCGCGGCCTGCTCGGCCAGATTCCGGAGGGCTACCAGGCGGGCTACGGCTCGACCTCGCCGAAGTTCACCCAGAACATGAACGATCTCGCCGCTTACGTCTCACAGCGGCAGGCCCCGCAGGATGTCACGCCGCAGCAGTTGCGGGATCGGTCCTGGTACAGCGGCCCGGAGCTGTTCGTCATCATCGATGACTACGACCTGGTCGCTACCTCCATGGGCAACCCGACCTCGGTGCTCGTCGAACACCTGCCGCACGCACGGGATCTCGGCTTCCACCTGATCATCGCCCGCCGCTCCGGTGGCGCGTCCCGGGCGATGTACGAGGCGACGATGGCGCGTATGAAGGATCTCGGTTCGGCCGGCTTGATCATGAGCTGCAGCAAGGACGAGGGTGTCCTCATGGGCACCGTGCGCCCGAGTCCGCTGCCGCCCGGCCGCGGCACCCTCATCACGCGTAACTCCCAGGAGCTCATCCAGCTGGCGTGGCAGCCGGGCGTGGAGTGATGTCGGCCGTCGAACTCGTCGTCACCGACACCCGCATCTGGGCGGTCGGCCCGACCACGCATTGGACCGTGCCGCCCTCGGTTGTCCTGGGCAGCAACGGAAATCTGGTCGTCGGCGAATCGCTGACGCCGCCGACCCAGGTGTCCTCCGCGGTGCAGTTCGTTCCGGCGAACCGCATCGCGCTGCTCCCTCGCGTGCCCTCGGTCGTCGAGGCGCTGACCAACGTGGTCGGCACCATCTTCGACAATCTCGGCATCGCGGTGCCTTGCGACCAGGTGACCGTCGTCTGTCCGACGGAGTGGGGTTCGGGTCGCCGCGGCATGCTGGACGACGCGGTGCGCCGCTTCACCCACGATGTCGTGTTCGAGGACATGGCATTTCGTGCCGTGTCCGCCGACGAGGGCACCGCCCGCAGCCGCCGCACCGTGGTCGTCGAATTCGGCCTGGTCTCCACCACCGCGACCACCGTGGTGCGCAGCCACGAGGGTGTGCACATCGAATCCACCGAATTCGAACCGGAACTCACTCTCGCGGGCACCGGTGTCGAACCCAACGCCCTGGACCGCCTGCGCGCGTTGCTCGAGCGCCTGCTCGACGGGCGCCCGGCGGATGTCGTGCAAATTCTGGGCGTTGCGGACCGTTCCAAGCTCGACCTGATCCGGTCGGTAGCGCACCAAGTCTGCGGTCCCGAGGTGGATCTGCGGCCGATCACAGGAGTCGACTTGGTACGGGGGCCGCAGCAGGTCGAACCGGAACGCCGGCCGGAACCACCGGCCGCGCCGGTGATGCCGTCCAACGAGTGGATGCAGCCGCTGCGGGAGCGCGCCGCCGCCCAGCAGGCGCCGGCCCGCCGCAAGACCGCGCTCGTCTTCGGTTCCGCCGCAGCGGTTCTCGTGGTTGTCATCGCGGCGGTTACCGCGGCCGTGCTGATGAGCGGCTCCGATGACGACAAGGGCGGAACCGTCGCCGCGACGACTTCGATCGCCGCCACCAGCGCGGCCCCGCCGCCCGGCCCGTCCGGCAAGCCGGGCCCCTCCGACAATCCCGCACCGCCCGGCCCCGAAGGGCAGGAGAAGTTCGGCAGCGTCACCTTCGTCGGCCCGGACCTGTGGACCATCAAACCCTCCGCCGACGGCAACCGTGTCGAACTCACCCCGTTCGACGGCACCAAACAGCGTCTCGTCGTCACCCAGCGCAAGATCGCCCCGGGCGCCGGCTACGTGCAGATCGCGGCCGACCTCGAGAACCAGATGAAGACCAAGCCCACGCTCTCGGAATTGAAGCGCGACTACGTCTTCGGTGGCCGCTCCGGCCTCGGCTATACCGAAAAGCCCGGCGACGGCTCAGCGGTCCGCTGGTTCGTGTTGGTGGAGTACGGGAATCAGGTCAATATCGGATGCCAGTACAAGGATGATGGTTGGGACGATCTGAAGGAAACCTGCGAGAAGTTCGCGGGCTCTGTGCACGTGATGCCGCAGTAGTACGGCGGCGGTCGCGAATTCGACTGCGGCGCAAATGATTCAGGCCCCCGGCGCGAGCCGGGGGCCTGAATTGTTCTGAGCAGCTGTCAGAAGAGGTTCGACAGAGCGGTGTCGGTGCTCTGCAGCTCCGAGTTGCCCGAGCTGACCAGCGAGGCGGCGCCACTCAGGGTCTGCTGCAGCGAGGCAGTCTGCTGCTGCCAGGTCGCCTGCATGGCCTGGAAGGCGTCGTTCGCGGCACCAGCGCCGTGATCCTGAACGTACTGCTCGACCTTCTTGTGGAAGGCCTCGAGCTCCTGGCTGACGCCTTCGGCGCGCTTGATGATCTGCTGGGCACCGGCCTCGACGCCCGAGAAATTAGCGGAAATCGGCTTGGACATAATTTCGGCTCCTTGTACTGAGTGGTTCGGAAGTCTTAGACCGCGGGCAGATCGAGGCTGGAGACCTGGGCCTGGAGCTTCGAGGAGAAGTCAGTGTCCTGATCGCTGAACGAGCCGCTCATCTTGACGAGCTTTTCCGACGTCTCCGCCAGCTTGTCGTTCATCTTGTCGGCCTGGAAGTAGTAGCGCTCCATGAACGAGTTGAACGCGTCCCGGGCCTGGCCGTTCCAGTTGGCGCCGGTGGTCACAGCGTCTTCATCTGCCTTCAGCGACTTGATCGCCGCCGCGAGCGAGGCGTGCTGCTCCTGAAATTCCTTCGCCTTCTGCGCGATGATTGTCGCATCAGCCTTGACATTATCCGATGTTGCCATTACGGCTTCCTCCTCCTGCTTACCGTCAACGTCCGAGGTGTCAGTTGACCCGTTCATATGGTTGGACGCGTCCTGGGCCCGATCGGTTCCACTCAGTTTCGAAGAAATCTGGTGGTGTTTGCCGCGTCTCGTAGGCCCGGCGCGAAAGTCGACCAGCTACACCGAGGACGGAGGGTCTAGATGGAGATCCCCCCGGACATCTCGACCGCGGTGCCGTCGCATCGGTCGCTAGCCAGCGTGAACCCCTCCTTCCCCCTGCTCGCCACAACTTGTCCGCGAGTGGGCTGGCTGGGCATCACCCTACCCAATGCGATCTCCTCGCGCTACAGCGATTCCCGAGCGCAATAACAGCAATCCCCAGGTCACCGAGTTGCGGAGCGGGCCGGGGTGCGAGGCCCGGCGGGAGAGTTCTACTTCACAACTTTGGCGATTACCGGAACCATCTTCCCGACCAGCGCCGCCTCGGATTGACCGGTCCAGACCTGGAAGGCCTGCACCGTAGAAAGATCGTCCACGACGACGATCTTGGCCGTGCTGTTGGCGATGCCGCTGGGCAGTCCGCGAAAACCGCCGTTTCCAGCGTCTTTGTCCGTGCGCAGCACGATCACCACCTCGGAGTCGATATCGGAAGAGCTAGTGGTGACCGACAATGAACGCGGTGATCTCTCGTCGCCGACCGCTTTGTATTTGGGGCTGTAGCGGAAGCCGATTTGCTGGAGAAAATCGGCTTGCGAGCTCGGATGCAATACCGCGGAGAGTGTCGCATTCCCATAGTTGAACGCGGTGATCGTCTTGCCGTCGAACGCCGGATTCTGCTTACGGACATCGGCCAGGGTCGTGCCGCCGGTAGGTTCGCCGGGTGGCCGGGTCAGGAAGAATGTGCCCGCGGCAATGGCGACTGCCACAACGACACCGACGACGGCCGGCATTACCCAGCGCCGAGACCGCGCGGGCTGGTTATGGTTTCCGTTTCTCGCGGTCTCCACCAAGCCCTGGTCGGTACGCTCCGTGGCCCGCGAATCGGTCGGATACGGGCTCGAATTGTACGGCGGGATCGGTGTGTGTGGCTCGGTCTGATAGCCGGCGGCGGGCGTGTGCGGTTGGGCCGAATAGCCGTGGCGGGTGGCCCGCGGATCGGTCTCGAAGCCGGGTGCTCGCAGCTGCGCCGGAGTTCCGTACAGCGCGGCCTGGGCGGCGAGCACGAACTCCCGGCAGGTGCTGTAGCGGTGCGCGGGATCCTTGGCCATGACCTTGTCGATCACGGCGTCCAGCTCGTGCGGCAGGCCGGGCCTGGCGGCGCTGATCCGGGGCGGCGGCTCGTGCAGGTGACCCATCATGACCACCGCGGGCATGGTGGAGGGATACGGATTCTGGCCGGTGACGAGCTTGTAGAAGGCGCAGCCCAGGCTGTAGATATCCGCACGCGGATCCAGGCTCGTGCCTACCAGTTGCTCCGGCGGCGCGTAAGCCACGGTGGCCATGAAGTTTCCGGTTTGCGTGAGATCCTGGCCGTCCTCGGCGGACTTGGCGACGCCGAAGTCGGTGAGCAGCACCCGCTCCTCGTCGCCTTCCTCCGGCGCGGAGAGTAGAAAATTGGCCGGCTTCACGTCGCGGTGCAGCAGCCCGCGCCGATGCGCGTAATCCAGGCCCTTACCGACCTCGGCGACGATGCGCAGTGCCCGCTGCGGAGTCATGACTCCCGGGCCCTGCTTCGCCTCTTCCGCGGCGTCGGTGCCCTGGACGTATTGCATGGCGATCCAGAGCTGACCGTCCTCCTCGCCGCGGTTGTAGACCGCGACGATATTCGGATGATCCAGTCCCGCCGCGAGATTGGCCTCCCGCTCGAACCGCGCGCGGAACTCGGCGTCCTCGGACAGCTCCGAACTCAGGACCTTCAAGGCGTCGCGGCGCGGCAGAATCGGATTCTGGGCCAGATACACCGTGCCCATGCCGCCGCTGCCCAGCTGCTGGATCACCCGGTAGCCACCCACGATCGCGCCGGGCCGCAACGCCATTCGGTCCTCCTCAACGATGTCGGACGCACCGAGCACGAGCGTCCTGGAGAAATCTAGCAAGCCACCGGTCGGGATTCGACCCGCCGCATTGTCAGGCGCTGGTGAGCAGCGCGTATTGTGCCGAGATCCGCTGGTGCAGATCCGGGAGCTGTTTGCTGCGGGCCTGTACGACGTATCGATCGACGCGGAATATGCAGATGTGCCCACCCAGGGTCCGCGTGTCACCGGATCCCAGGTACTCCGCTTTGCACTCCGCGTTATCCTGCAACGCCGCGGGCACGTCGACGAGCTTTTCTTTCTCGCCGACGTCCTTCGATAACCGCCACTTCTCCCACAACGTGTTCGCGTCCTTGGCGGTTCGGCTGCGGAAAACCACCGCGTCGCCGAAGGAAACATATTCGAGCGCACTGTTTTCCAACGTCGGCAAGGTCTGCGGATTCGCTCGCTGGAACAGGGTGACGGCACCGCGACCAGTGTAATAGCCATCGGGCTCGGCACGGAACGGTGATTCGGGGTTGCTCGGCAGTGTGCGACCCATAGCGCCATACGGATCCAGCGGGATGCGCGCTAGATCGGCGGCCGGTGTCGGCTGGAACGTGCTGAGCACGGGCAGCTGTGCGTCGAGCAGCCGCTCCACGTGTCCGGTCAGTGCGGGCAGGTCGGGCGCGGACGCATCGTCTACCACCTTGACGAACACGACGTAGCGGTCGTGCACGGTCCAGGACCCGATGGAGGACGTGCCCGGCCGCCAATGCGCATAAGTATTGGCGTGCTTGGTGATCGGGACGGGTTGATTCTCGGGGTTGTAGGTGAAGTCATCGTGCTCCAAGGCCGGGCCGGCCTCCTGCGCGGTCTTGGCGTCGGGGAACATCAGCACCGCGATATTCGCGGTGCGCCGTTTGTCCTCGGCGCCCGGGGCCGTCGCCCAGGCATTCACCCAGCCCGCGACCAAATCCTTTGCCACATCGTCGAAGGTGTCGTTGATGACCAGATTTCCGAGGGTCTTGCGGTTGAGCACGATATGGGACCGGGCGAACCAGGTGTCTTCCACATAGGACGGATCGGCTTCGTAAGGGAGGATGACGTAGTCGGCCAGTCGTTGCGCTTCCCGGGCCCGAGCTTGCTTGACGTTCTTGGCATTTCCGACCTGGCGCGGTTTCGACTGATAATTTCCGACGTCCAGCTGGGACAGGTCGGGCTGCGTGCGAATGGCGTTTCCGCTCACCTCCGCGCTACACCCACCAACCGCGAGTACCGCGGCGAAGAGCAACGCCCAGACGGCACGCGACGACTTCGATCTGATGGCGAGCGTCATATGTACCCCTGTCCTATGACTTGTAGGCGAGCAGTTTGTATTGCGCAGCCGCCTTCTGATGCAGCTCCTGCGCGTTCTTGCCGGTGACCCGTGCTACGAATCGGTCGTAGGCGACGAAGCAGGACGGAGGGTAGCGGTCGGCGTAGGGCTGCTTTTCCTTGGTGATGAAGCACTGCACGCCGGGCATATTCGGCGGCTCGGCTATCGGCTGCCAGCCGTTGCTGCGATGGGCGATGAAGGCCGCCATCAAACGTGCCGCGCTGTCCGCGTCCCGGGCACGGTAGACGCGAGATTCGGCGAACGCGACCAGGTCGACACCGGCGTCGTCGAAGGCGGCTTTTGCCAGCGCCGGCTGGAGTTCGAAATGCACTGCGGCTTGCCTCGGCATCACCAGGGATTGGTCGTGACCATCGCGCTTGTGCTGCTCTTCCATCGGCATAGCGCGGCCGAGGACACCCTGCGGGTCCATCGGTAGCGAGTTCAACCGGTCGACCGGCGTGGGTTGGTAACCGCCCAGCGCCTCGGTCAGTTTCTCCAGGGCTTCTTGGGTGAACTCCGCCAGCGGCCCGGATTCCGGCGGCTCGCTGATCGGGTCCTCCACATGGACGTAGAGCACCAGCTCATTACGCGGCGTCCAGGTATCGAGGTACTTCTTGCTCGGTGACCACTTCGCTTGCGCGCCGGGGAATCCGGTGAGCGGGACCGCGTCACCGGGCAGGTTAGCCGCCTGGCGCGCGGCCAACCGGCGAGCTGCCGCCGTTGCGAGGTCGGCGGATTCGAACCGCAGGATTTCGTAACCCACGCCACTGCCGAGCGAAGGCGAATCGCGCCGTTCCGCGCTGGCGCCCCAGCCGGTCACGAAGCCCGGTGCGAGATCGAAGAATTCCGCTTCGGTCAACGAGTACAGCTGCGGCGTGGATTCCCGGGTGGTTCGGCGGTCGACATTGATAAGACGCTGAAACGAGTATTTTCCGTCGATCTCGAAGGGCAGAGGCGTTAGATCGCCGATCCGGACGGCTTCCAATCCGGCGCCGGACAGGTCGTATCGGACGGTCTCCATATCGCGCGGCACCGTGGGATAGTTTCCCGAGTCGAGACGTGCGATATCCAGGGTCGGCGTATCCGCCTTCGGGCTGTCTTCGCCGCACCCTGCCACGAGCGTTATGGCGGCCAGGGCGGCGACGAAGACGACTGTTCTGGAACGCACGGCCTGCTCACTCACCCTTGACCAGAACGGAGTATTGGGCAGCGGCACGCTGATACAGATCCGGATTCATACCGCCTGCCAGCTTCGATTTCGTGGCGACGACCCCGACGTACCGGCCGTAGACCACGGCACACATCTCGTCGAAATTCCGGAGCACGTCGCCGGCATCCAGCCGGATGCACCGAGCATCCGGAAGCCCGGGCGGTGTCGGCAACTCCTCGTCGTTCCGCCCCGTTCGCATGAGAACGGATTGCAACCGGAACGCGGCGGCGAGGTCACGTGCGCGGTAGACGATCGATGCACGGCGACCGACCAGGTCCACCCCGGCTTCTTCGAATGCCTTCTTTGCTTCCACCGGGTTTCGCTCATAGTGCAGTTCGCCGCTGCCCTGCAGGGCGCCGAAGTCGGTGTCGACGTAGAACGGGTCGGTGCCGTCTTTCGACTTGGGCAGGGTGCGCCGCATGATGCTGTCGGGGTCGACCGGCGAGTCGAGAATGTCATCGAACGGTGTGGGCACGAACTGGCTCAGCCGGGCGAACTGGACATCGATCGTCTTTTTGGCGATGTTCGCCAGCGCGACTGAATCCGGCTGGGGCACACCGGCGTTCACCAGGAAGACGAGTCGATCCCGGGCGATGACCGAAATCATGGTGATGTCATCGGCCGACGAGGCTTTGGCGGTGGGGTAGCCCTCGACCGGAATGGGATGGCGGTCCGAGTCGGCGAAGGTGATGCGGTCCATGTCGGTCACGGCTTGCTCGGCGGCGGCCGCTGTCGGAAAGCGCAGCAGGGAGACGATCAGCTTCTTGCGCTTGCGCAGGTCACTGTTGATCCGGGAGACGTAGGCGCCGACGAGCATCTTGTTGTCGACGAGCGCGGGCCGGTACTTCTCCGGGATGGTCTTCCGGATGAACGGTATCCCGGCATCGTCGAACAACTGGACGTCCCCGAGTTCGGCGATTTCGCTGTCGATATCGCTCGGCAGCACCAGGTAATTGAGCATGCGCCGGGCTTCGATTTCCCGGACATCGAAGACGGTGCTGAAACCGGGGTCGTAGGCCGTCGGCTCCGTCGGGTGCGCGCCGGTCTTCAGTACGCGCAAGTCGACCGGTGTCAGCCCCGGTAGCGGATTCCCGGAAATAGTGGCCGACGAGCATCCCACCCCCGCGACGGTCACCATGGCGAGCAGCGCCCATAGTCGCCCGCGAGCTCTCGTTCTTCCCCCGAACTCCACGTTCCCCCTCCTTACGCCCGATCTCGGCGCGATCCTACGTGACCGCCCTACCGCCCATGCGCCAGCAGTTTGTACTGTGCGGCCATCTTCTGGTTCATATCCTGCGGTTGATCTGCCTCTACCTCGGCCACCAGGTGGGCGTAGGTGAGGTAGCAGACGAATTGGGAGCGGGTTCTGCTCTTGTAGCACTTGGCCTCCGGCAGGCCGGGTGGGCTGTCGTAGGGGTAGTGCGTGGTCGGGTAGTCCGTGGTGAGCGCGGCCATGAGGCGTTCCGCGGCTGCCGGGCCGCCAGTGCGGTAGACCTGGGAGCCGGCGGTGGCGATGAGATCGACTCCGGCGTCCGCGTAGGCGCGCTGCATGAGGTCGGGGCGGCTGCGCAGGTGCAGTTCGGCGGCGATCGGGTAGACGCCGGTCCGGTCCTCGTAGGTGCCGGGGTTGGTCGTGGGCAGGGTGCGGGCCAGGAGGCCTTCGGGGTCGACGGGGACTTCGGCGAGTTTGTCGGGTGCGGTGGGGGTGTAGCCCCGCAGCAGGTCGAATTGCTTGTCGAGTGTTCGCTTGGCGAAGTCCAGCAGGGGTGCGGAGTCGGGTGGGGTGGCGAGCGGGTTGCCGACGTAGAGCTGCACCAGGAAATCGCCCCGGGGGAACCAGGTTTCGACAGCGTCGTAGTGGCTCAGGAAGGTCTGGCCGGGGTAACCGGGGATCTCCAGGGGGCCTTTGGGCGGGTACTTCCGGTGAGCTTCCGCGGCGAGGACGCGGGCTGCGCCGGCTGCCAGCTCGGGGGTGGTGAAGCGCAGGAGCGCGAGTTCGACGTTCAGTCCCAGCCGGCTTTCCGCGCGTCGTGAGCCGGCGGTGCGCCAGCCGGCGACGAGGCCCGGCACCAGCTCGGTGAAGTTGTCGGCGGGCGTCACCCAGGTGACCGGCGGATGCTGAGGGGTGATCCTGCCGGAGACGCCGATGCGTCCGTGGACCAAGCGGCTGTCCAGGTCGGTGATCAGGGGGACGAAACTGCCGAGTTCGATGGCCTCCTGGATCGCGCCGGTCTCGGCGGTTCGTTCCTTGTCCACCGCGCGGGGTGCGGTCGGGTAGTTGCCGGCGTCCAGCTTCGCCGGATCGGCGCTGTCCGAGGATTCGCTGCCACCGCAGCCGACGGCGAGCAGTGCGATGGTCGTCAGCACGGCCGATGCGGTGCGAATGCGTTGATCGGAGTGGGTCATTCGCTCTTGGCCAGGATCGAGTACTGCGCGACCGCACGCTGATACAGCGTGGCGTCCAGCGCTCCGCCCGGCTTGCCACGGGAGCCGACGGCCGCGACGTATCTGCCGTAGACCACCGCGCACAGATACCGGATGTCCTGCGGTGGTGCGCTCGCGTCGAACCGCACGCAGCCGGCATCGGTGACGCCGGGCGGCGCGGGGATGGCCTCGTCCCGGGGGCCGAGCTTGGTCAAGGCGCGCTGCAATCGAAAGGCGCTCGCGAGATCGTTTGTCCGGTAGACGATTCCGCTGTTCCGGGCGACCAGGTCGACGCCGGTGTCCGCGTAGGCCTGACGCAGGCCGACGCTGTCACGTTCGTAATGCAGATGCGCCGCCGGGCCGAATACGCCGACGGTCTCCTGCGGCACGTCCAGATCGTCGGCCTTGAACAGGGTAGGCAGGACGCGGCGCATGATGGCGTCGGGGTTGGTCGGCAGGTCGAGGATATCGTCGACCGGGGTGGGCGTCAGCTTGTCGAGTTCGGGGCTTTGCAGCTCTAGCACCTTCTGGAACTGGGGCGCAGGACCATTGGCGTCGGAGTGGGTGGACATCGCGATCGTCACGAACGGTCCACGGGCAATGTAGAGATAGCCTTTTCGATCGCTCTCGGCCACCGACGCGTGCGCCAGCGGGTTACTCGGAACGGCGACCGGGTGGCGGTCGGGCTTGAATTCACCGGTAGCCGTGTCTAATTCGGCGGCGGCCGTCTGCGCCATGGCCGCGGTTGGAAACCGGAGTATCCCTA
The DNA here is from genome assembly GCF_040654295.1 of Nocardia sp. NPDC050712. Lineage (NCBI taxonomy): Bacteria > Bacillati > Actinomycetota > Actinomycetes > Mycobacteriales > Nocardiaceae > Nocardia > Nocardia sp. NPDC050712. The sequence goes on along the minus strand of NZ_JBFAHT010000006.1, from coordinate 277,599 downwards.
CCGCGAGACCTTTCAGTGCCCGCGGATCGCCGTTGGAGCGGATCGTCATGGCGCCGGCGATCAGATAGTTGCGCTCCAGCACCGGCTGGAACTGCGGCGGCAGGTTGGCGCCGTATTCGCTGTACATGCCAGGGGTGCCCACGACGAGCAGGTGGGTGCCGACCAGGTCGGTCAGCGCACCGTCCACCGTGTCGGGCGCGACGAGAGACCCCAGCATCCGCCGGGATTCGATCTGGAAGACCGCGAGCTTGTCCTCGGCCTCGGGCACCTGATCGACCGGTTTCGCCTCGAACGCACCGATATTCAGCCGGCTCAGGTCAACCGGGGTCATCACAGGCAGCGCCTGACCGGGTATCGAGGACGCACAGCCGGACAGCAGTAGGACCAGCGCTGCTCCCCAGAACCGCCCGCCCGCCCGCAATCCGCTCGGCACGCCGTTCCTCCCCGGTACTTCGTTCAGCTGCCGCGATACTACTGGACCCCCGCTTTCAGCACCGGCAGTAATTTGCTGAGCAGCACCTGGTCGGAGTCCGCGGACCAGTACCGGAGCGCGTTGACCGCCTGTGCGTCATCGATGACCAGGACGTTCGCCTTGGTGCTGAGCAGCGCGTGCGGCAAGCCGAGCAGCCCGCCGCCGCCGGCTCGGGCGTCGCTGCGCACGGCGAGGATGTAGCCGTTGGTGACCGCGTTGAAGGCGGTATAGGTCTGATCCTTCGCGACCGCGCGCAGCGTCGTTTCGTCCCGCTTCGGGGCGAAGTTCTCGTTGTAGACGAAGCCGAGTTCGCTCAGGAACGTGGTCGATTTGCCGCCCGCGAGGAAGATCGCCATATCGGGTTCGTCCTCGCGCCCGGTGCCGGTGATGTTGACCATCAGGATCGGTTTACCCGCGAACTTCGGATTGTCGCTGCGCGCTTGTTCTTTCGGCGGCAGCGTCGCGGTGGGTTTCGTGGACGTGGCGGCCACGGGAGCGCCACCGGAGTCGTCGCGGCCGGCGAACCAGACGCCGCCGGCGATCGCGAGGGCGACCACGACGGCTGCCGCGGCGACAGCGATCCAGCGCGATGGTGCGCGGGTTCGGCTGGGCGACACCTGTGCCGAGGTCCATCGGTCGGTGGGCGGAGCGAAGGAGTGCTGGGGCGCGCCGGCCTGAATCGGGTAGGTGGGGGAGGTGTGCGGCGGTGCCTCGCCGCCGAGGGCCCGGGCGGCGGCGTCGGTGAATTCCCGGCAGGTGGCATATCTTTCGGCCGGATTCTTCGCCATGGCCCGGGCGAAGACCTGGTCCAGGGTGGCGGGCAGTCCCGGATTCACGGCACTGGCGCGCGGCGGCGGTTGTTGCAGGTGGCCCATCATCACCATCGCCGGTTGCGCACCCGGGAAGGGGTTCTGGCCGGTGAGCAGCTTGTACAGCGAGCAGGCCAGGCTGTAGATGTCCGAGCGCGGATCCAGTCGCTCACCGGACAATTGCTCCGGCGAGGCATAGGCGATGGTGGCCAGGAAGGTGCCGGTCTGGGTGAGTTCGTTGGCGTCGTCGGAGGATTTCGCCACGCCGAAGTCGGTGAGCAGCACGCGCTCTTCGTCGTCGTCCTCCTGCGAGAGCAGAAAGTTCGCGGGCTTGATATCGCGGTGCAGCAACCCTTTTCGGTGGGCGTAGTCCAGGCCGCGGCCCACCTCGGTGATGATCCGCAGCGCGCGAACGGGATTCATCGACCGCGGGTCGCGCTCGAGTACGGCGGCCACGTCGGTGCCGCGCACGTACTGCATGGCGATCCACAGCCGCCCGTGTTCCTCGCCGCGGTTGTACACCGAGACGATATTCGGATGATCCAGTCCCGCCGCGAGATTGGCCTCCCGCTCGAACCGGGCCCGGAATTCGTCATCCGCGGTGTGCTCGGTGCTGAGCACCTTGATGGCGTCGGTGCGGGGCAGGCTGGGATGCTGGGCCAGGTAGACCGTGCCCATCCCGCCGGCACCGAGTACCCGCTCGATCCGATAGCCGCCGACGATGGTGCCCGGGCGCATGGGTTCTCCTCAGCTGTTCGCGAACAGCGCGTACTGCGCGGCTGCTCGCTGGTGCACGTCATCGATCTTGGCGGCGCTGACGAATCCGACGTACTCGTGGTAGGCCACGACGCAGGTGTAATGGCCGTTCCGGAACCTCGGTTCCTTGGTTTCCGCGCAGGCCGCGTCGGGAACATTCGCGGGGGCCGCCGCCACGCGTACCTTTTCGTACGGCACGGTCAGGTCGGCGACGATCTTCCGGGCCGTCGCGGCATCGGGAGTGCGGGCCACCATCGCGTCCTCGTGAACTCCCAAGGCGTCCGAATCGAGCGCGGCCAGACTGGTTTTGGCGACTTCCCGGTTCTTGGCGAAGTGCAGCATGCCCTGACGGCCGGTGACGATCCGGCGCGAGGTGTAGCTCGGGCGCGGTGTGGAGTTGTCGAAATTCAGGATCCGGCTGGACAGATGGTCCGGATCCCAGCGCAGCTGAAACACGTCGATCAGCGGGATCGGCTGGAAGCGGTCCAGCATCGGCAGCTGCGTGTCGTAGGACTTCTCGGCTAGTGCGGTCAGCGCGCCCAGGTTCGCTTCCGGAGTGGAAACGAGGAACGCGACGACGAACGAGCCGTGCGTTTGCAGAGTGCGCAGGAACGGTGTTCCTGGACGCCAATAAGATTGGGCACCAGCGTATTTCGACAGCGGCACAGCCTGATTGTCCGGGTTCGCGGCCAGGTCCGTGTCGTAGAACTCGGTCGCGGCCAGCTTCGCGCGCTCGGCATCCGGGAACTGCATGATCATGGAAACGATGATCGTCTCGTCGGCGGTGGACTTCGTGGCCCAGTCGTCGGCGCCGACTTGCAGGCCGAAGGTCTTGTCGGAGCCGTTCGACACCAGTCCGTAGGCCAGCTTGTGGCGCTCGGCGATCGGCTGCAGATCCGCGCGGCGCCCGAGGGCGTCCGGTAGCGTCCCGGTGCTGATGGCAGACGGCCAGTAGCCGGTCTTCAGTCGTGGGTCGATGTCGTAGGCGGTTGCCACATGGTCGGCCAGCCGCATGGCGGCGATTTCGCGTTTGACACCGAAGGACGGGACATAGTCGTCGTTGTGCGCGTGATACGGCTCGGTCGAGTATTTGCCGACATTCAGCGTGCGGACATCGATTTCGCCGGGAGCCGAAGTACCGGCGATCGTCGAACCGCACGCGCTGAGCACCGCCGCCAGCGCGAGGACTGCTGTCGCGGTCGCGCCGCGTCGCATTCGAGTGCTCATTTCGCGTTCACCAGCAGTGCGTACTGCGCCGAAATCCGCTGCTGCGCATCGCGCAACTGATCGGACCAGACCAGCGCGGTATAGCGGTCGTAGGCCACCGAGCAGTAGAAGCGGATCGCGAATCTGTCCTTGCCCAGGTATTCCTTGCATTTGGCCTGCGGCAGATTCGCCGGTGTGGCGACGCTGCGGAATCGCTTGTCCAATGTGGTCTGCTCCGTGAACAGTTGCAGGGCGGCTGCCCGATCCCGCGCCCGGTAGACATAGGCTTGGTCCTGGGCGTAGCGGTCGACTCCCGCGGCCTCCCAGGCGGGCCGCGCTTCGAGCGGTTCCCCGCTGAAGTGCAATCCGGCCAGACCGGTGAACGCGCCCGGAGGATTGTTGGCGAATTCCTCGTTGATCCGCGGCAGGGTCCGGCCGAGCATGCCGTCGATATCGACGGGCAGGGACATCAGCTGGTCGGAAGGTGTCGGCGTGAATTTCGCGACGGCGGGCACGATGGAGTCCAGGCTCTTCTGCACCAGATTCAGCAATTCGGCCTGATCCACTACCTCGGCGGTAATCCGCAGATAGTCGAACACCCAGCTGTAGACGACCAGCTTTCCGGTCGCGAACCAGGAGCCGATGGACTGCTTGGTGGGAATCCAATGCGCCTTGGCCGCCGGATATTTCGGGATCTCCACCGGCACGTTCTGATCGGAGTAGCCACGGTCGGACAATTCCAGCGCGACCGCCATCTCGGCGGCCTTCTGCTCGTCCGGGAACACCATGACCACGTTCATCAGGTCGACGCCCTGGATTTCCCGATCGGTGGTGCCGCCGCTGGCGAAACCGGTGATGAAATCCGGTGCGACCTCGGCGAATTTGTCCAGCTTGATGGCATCGCTCAGGTCGGAGTGCTTCGGATCGTAGAACACGCGCGAGGTGAGCTTGTGCCCGAACGCGAAGCGCGGATCGATGGTCGAGGTGAGCGGAAGGACGTTCGCCAGCCGCTCGGCTTCGATGATCTTCGCCTGCTCGAGCGACTTGACCGTGCCGTAGTCGCGCGGTGCGGTCGGGTGATTGCCCACGTCGAGCGTGCTCAGATCGACCACCGGCTCCGGCGGCAAGGCGGCCGCCGCCGGTTGCTCTGATCCGCACGCACCAGCGCCGAGCGTCACCGCCAGCACGGCACTCGCGACCCGAATAGCTTTCCACCCCATGCCGAAACGCATGCTTCCCCTCCGCAGAACCAACTCCCGCGGAGGATGCTACAGGCGACCAAACGGTCTGTGCCAGTGGGTGGTTTACCTACAGGCTGTTGGCGAGCAGGGCGTACTGTGCGGCCACCTTCTGTCGCACATCCGGCTCTTTGTCGCTGGTCACCAGGCCCACGTACCGCTTGTACTGCACATAGCAGCGGTACTTGTAGTCGCGCTCGGAATCGCCTTTGCTGTTGAGCCGCAAGCACTTCGCGCCCGGGACGTCATCGGGTGCGCTGATCGAGTCGAACTTGTCGCCCGCCTCGGTGATCAGGCCGGGGATCAGCTGCTGCGCGGCCGCCTCGTCACGCGCCCGGAACACCGAACTGGCCGAAACGTGCGCGGTCTTGTCGACGCCCGTCGACTCCAGCAGTTTGATGGCGCGGCCTTCGTCCTCGGAATCGTGGACGAAATGGTTCGGCCCGTAAGCGGCGAACTTCTGCGGATCGGGCTCGTGTTCCTTGCGTTCCTGCACGGCTACGCGCGCCAGCATCCCGTCGGGATCGACGTTGAGCGAGTCGAGCTTGTCGGCGGGAGTGGGCTGGAAAGTGTCCAGCACCGAGGTCTGCACGGCGAGGGTCTTGTCCACCCAGCTGATCAGGTCGGTGCTGTCGGCCCGGGGACGCGCGACGAACAGCGAGATCACGAAGCTCTTGTAGGCATGGAAGGCACCGACATTGGCGACACCCGGACGCCAATGCAGAAACGCGTCCGGATATTTGGTGGACAGCAGCTTGCGGTTGTCGGGGGAGACGCTGATATCGGCGTCCTCGAGTTCCTTGGCCGCGGACTTGGCGGCGGACTCGTCCGGGAAACGCAGCACCACCGTGGTGATGGCGGTGGTGCCCGAGGCCGGCCGGGTCGAGCCGTCCGGGTCGGCCTGATCGGCGCCGCTCGCGGCGTAACCCGCCACCATTTTCCGCTTCTCGAGGATCGGAGCCGAGACGTTCGCCAAGAAGTCGACCGCGGTGTCGATATCGGTGAACACGGTATTGCCGCGGCCGTGGATGAGCGAGGGATCGATTTTCACCGTCGGTGGCACGGCATCGGCCATCCGGATACCTTCCAGCACCGCGCCCTTGCCGCTCGAATTCTGCTCGTATTTGTGCCGGTCCACCGGGTAGGGCCCGACTTCCAGCGTGCGAACATCGAGCTCGCCCGCGGTGGGGCTGCCCGCTACTCCGCTGCACGCGGTGAGCATCCCCGCCACCAGCAGGCACGCCGCACCGACCGCGACCCGCGACATCCGAACCATGACAGGCCCCTCGTTCCTCCCGTATGTGCCTCTCGAAGTTACCGGAAAACCGCCCCTCCGAGCGACCGAAATGTCTGCTGGCTAGCGCCGCCGACCGGGGCCGCCGAGGTTTGTTCTCCCGGGGCCGCCGCGGGCCACTACCCTGTGTGACATGACCGCGATCCAAAACCCAGTTCTCGGCGGAGGCCGATTCCGGTGAAGGATCAGCAGGTCGAGGTGGTCGCGGGCACGCACGCCGTGGCCCGGGTCGGGGGTGCGCTGGTGGTTGTCGCGCATCGTGAGCCGGATCGGCCGACCCCGGAATCGACCGCCGTCCGGGCCTTGGAATCGCTGGCCGAGCTGGTTCGGGAGGCCGCCGGGCAGGCACCGCGCGGGCCGGGTGCGCTGGTGGCTCGCCAGGCCACGCGATGGTTGATGAAGCACGCCGAGCGGATCAGCCCGGGGGTGCCCATCGATTTCGGCATCCTGTCCGCGGCCGAGCACGGCGGTGTGGCCATCTTCCTGCACGGCAACGTCACCGCGATCTTGGCCGGCGTCGCGGGTGTGGAGCAGTTCCGGGGCAGTGACGCCGCGTTCACGGTCGACCGGGTCGCGGCGTTGCCGGCGCGCGCCATCGCGCTGTTCGCCGACGACGCCCCGGGTGTGGCGCCGGAGTTGCCCGCCGAGCGCGGCATCGGCCGGCTCGTCGAAGGTGTCGCGCAGGGCGCCGGGGCGGTGGTCTGGACCGACGGGGCCCGGTCCGTTCCCGCGGAAACTCCTGTCGACCAGCCTTATCCGCTGCCGACCGCGCGCATCGACCCCGAACCCCGGGAGCCGCAAGCGCATTCGGAAACCTCGGTGCACGACCAGGATCCACACCACGCGCTGACCGAGCAGGGCGATCTGGAAGCCGGCGGCACCAACCCGGCCCCGCTGCCGGATCCCGACCTGCAGGCGCGCCTGGAGGCCACCGCGAAAGCCACGACGCTGGTCGTCAAGGTGCGCGGATTCAAATGCGCCCGAGCGCATCCCAGCGATCCGCGCTCGGCCTTCTGCACGGTGTGCGGGATGCCGGTCGATCAGACCCAGCCGATCGCCGAGGTGGTCCGCCCGCCGCTGGGCATGCTGGTCCTCGACGACGGCATGACCTACATGCTCGCCGCCGACGCGGTACTCGGCCGGGACCCGGAACACTCCGAGGCGGCCCAGCATCGCGGGCTGGTCCCGCTGAAAGTGGACGACACCTCCGGCGGCATGTCCCGCGCGCACGCCGAACTACACCTGGTGAATTGGGATGTGGCACTGGTGGATCGAGGCTCCACCAACGGCACCCGCACCCGCCTGCCCGGCTACCGCGACTGGATCCGGCTCACCCCGAACCAGCCCATGGTCCTGGTGCCGGGCACCGAGGTGATGATCGGAAACCGGGTGCTGCGCTTCGAAGCCGCGGCCCCGCCACCCTTCGGATAGTTACGAATACCGGGACATGCAGGTGTTCTCGCCGTAGAGCACGCCCGCTCGGAACGCGTCGACGCGGGAGAACCCGCTCGGCACCGTCTGCCCCCGGGAATCGCTGGCCGCCAGGCCGTCGGTGAGCAAGCCCGACACCGCCTCGTCCAGATCGCCTGCGGCCAAGGCGATATCGCCCTGCTCGCGAGAACGGCTCGGGTCCGCCAGCTGCCCGGTCACCACGCCGGCCAGACAGGCCGCCCGCAATCCGGTTTTCGCACCGGTCAGCGACTGGCCGTGCGCTTTCTGCACCGCGAGCGCGTAGCGCGCGATGAACACCACGTAGCCGTTGTAGTCACCGTTCACCTTGAGCGGGAGCGGGTTTTCCTCTTCATCGTCGCTGCGGGTGCCGCGTTTGGCCAGCTCGGGAATGTCGGTGGCGATGAGATTCTTTGCCGGGCAATATGACACCGGGTTGGTGGTGGTGCCGTCCTTGCACTCGATCTTGGCTGTCGAATAGTCGTAGGTGGGCGCCTTGTCGATCGGCAGGATCGAGGCCAGCGCCTTGCTGAGCTCGACCAGCGTCTCCTTGTTCACCGGATACTCGCCGGATTGACCGCCGAAGGTCTGCGGCAGATTGCCACGCCGCGAGGTGATTTCATCGGCGTCGATGCGCTTGCAGGAGGCCGGGCCGTCGGTGAAACCGATCTGCACGGCGGTCACCCGCTCGAAGGCCGAGCCGTGCACGCTTTCCGGATCGTCGGGGTTGGAATCGCGGATCGCCACGGTCGCGGCGAGCACCTTGTTCAGGCCGTCGGAGGTGTTGATGGTGAAGTGCTTGGCCTTGCCCTCGGCCACATGGCGGATGAAGGCGCCCGCGAAGCAGTCGGCCTGCTGCTCCTTGACGATCACCGGATCCTTGGTGCCGACGATCTTGGACATGGTCTGGATGGCGTGCCCGTATTCGTGCGCCAGCACCATGACCACCGACATCTTGTCGAAGGTCTCGACCATGGTGGGCAGCAGCACCGAACGGTCCCAGCCGATGGAGTTGTCCAGGCGGCAGTAGGCGGCGTTCACCAGCCGGTAGGTGGTGTCCTTACAGAACTCCGGCGCCTGCGCGCGTGGGGATTTCGCACTCCAGGACATCAGCTTGTCGACGGGGGCGAAGTCGCCGTCGAAGAACTTCTTGTACTCCGCGCCCCAGTAGGTCTGGATGTCGTCGACCGCGTTCAGCGCGAGCTTGTCGATCTCGCCGCCGTCACCGTTGGTCGCTTGCAAAGAGGTGTCCGCCACGCCTTGGCGGGGGCCGCTTGGACCCTGTGTGGTGGGGAGCCCGGCGACCTTGAACGGGTCGTCGTAAACCGATACCGCGCGCCCGTCCACCGAGCGGGTACAACCGGCCAGCAAGGCAATCGCGCAGAGCAGAACCGTAACGACTGCGGTTACTGGAAGTTTCGGCAAGGCTCCCCCTAAGTCGGCCGGTCTCACTAACACAACGCTCACTTGTCATTCGCTTAACAACCGGTTGCAGGCGCGTCGGGGGCACCGCCGATGTCCGGGTGATGGCATAGTATCCGCTGCATGTCTTCACCGGGGGCGCAGACCATCACCGTGCGCCATGATGGAACCGAACGGGTCTTCGATTCCGCGCAGAAAATCACCATGGGCCGGGCGCCCGAGGTGACGTTGTACGTCAACAGTCCGCTGGTTTCCCGGGTGCACGCGACGCTCGCCTGGCAGGGGCACGGCTGGGTGCTCTCCGATAACGGCAGTACCAACGGTGTTTTCGTGGACGCGCGCCGGTTGAGTCAGCCGGTGACGATCGACCGTCCGACGCAGGTCCGCCTCGGCGACGCCATTACCGGGCCGCTGCTCAGTCTGACGCCCGGGCCGCGCCCGCAGGCGCGACCGCCACAGCCGCCGGCCCAGCCGCAGAGTTATCAGCCTCCGCCGCAGCAGCCGCACCGCCCGCCGCAGCCACCGCCATCACAGCCCCAGAATTATCAGCCTTCCCAAATGCAACACCGGCCGCAGCCACCTCAGCCGCCGCGCCCGCAACAGCCTTATCAGCAGTACCAGCCGCCACGCACGTATCAGCAACCGCAGCAACCGATTCCACCGCACCACCAGCCGGTGCCGCCGGTGTCCTACCAGCCGCCCTCGCCACCGCCGACCGGCGCCGAGCCCGAGCAGCCGAACTTCAACATGACGATGAAGGCGGACTTCAAGAGCCGCCCGATCGTTGCGCCCAAGCGTGCCAAGGCTTCCACCGAGCCGATCGCCAAGGCCGACCGGATTCCGCCCACCGGGCTGGGCATCGGCCGCACCACCGACAACCAGATCGTCGTCAACGATCCGCTCGCCTCGCGTAAGCACGCGCGTTTGGTGGCGCGCAAGGGCGAGCTGGTCATCGAGGATCTCGGCTCGGCCAACGGCACCTTCGTCAACGGCCACCGGCAGCAGAGCACGGTGCTGCGCGAGCTCGACGTGGTCACCATCGGCAACGTCGACTTCGAGGTGCAGGACGGCACCCTGGTCCACCGCAAGAAGGCGGCCGCCGAGCAGGGCCTGGCCGTGCACGGCGTCGGCTTCACGGTCGAGAACAACAAGCAGCTGCTCATCGACGTGAACATGCAGGCCGGTCCGGGGTCGCTGACCGCGCTGATCGGCCCGTCCGGCGCGGGCAAGTCGACGCTGGCCCGGTTGGTCGCGGGCGCCACCAATCCGTCCGTCGGCGTGGTCACCTTCGAGGGCCGCAGCCTGCACGGGGAATACGAGGCGCTGCGCTCCCGCATCGGCATGGTCCCGCAGGACGACGTGCTGCACCTCAAACTCACCGTGCGCCAAGCCCTGGGCTACGCCGCCGAACTGCGGCTGCCGCCCGACACCACCAAGGCCGATCGCCAGAAGGTGATCGACGGTGTGCTGAAAGAACTTTCGCTCACCGAGCACGCCGACACCCGGGTCGACCAGCTCTCCGGCGGTCAGCGCAAACGCGCGTCGGTGGCGATGGAGCTGCTCACCGGTCCGTCCCTGCTCATCCTCGACGAACCCACCTCCGGCCTGGATCCGGCGCTGGACCGTCAGGTCATGGTGATGCTGCGCGAGCTGGCCGACGCCGGCCGCGTCGTCATCGTGGTCACCCACTCGGTGGCCTGCCTGGACATGTGCGATCAGGTGCTGCTGCTCGCGCCCGGCGGCAAGACCGCGTTCTGCGGGCATCCGTCCGGAGTCGGCAGCGCGATGGGCACCAGCGACTGGGCCAAGATCTTCGGCGACGTCGCGGCCAATCCGGATCAGGCCTTCGCCGCCTACCGGTCCCGCCAGGCCGGTGCGCCGATGCCGCCGCCCCCGCCGGTGCAGCGCACCGGGCCGGCCGGGAAACCGCCGAAAACCAACTCCCGCAAACAGTTCTCGACGCTGGCGCGCCGGCAGATCCGGTTGATGTTCGCCGACCGCGTGTATTCGCTGTCGCTGCTGCTGATGCCGCTGATCGTCGGCCTGCTCACCCTGGCGGCCCCGGGCAGCAACGGATTCAAGAAGCCGGGGCTCGTAATGGACCCGGTGACCGGCAATTTCGTGGTGCCCAACAGCGGGGAGGCGCAGACACTGCTGTCGTTCCTCGTGATCGGCGGGTTCTTCATGGGTATGTCGCTGAGCGTGCGCGACCTGGTGGGGGAGCGGACGATCTTCCACCGCGAACGCGCGGTCGGGCTGTCCGCCTTCGCGTACCTGTGGGCGAAGATCCTGGTGTTCAGCGTCGCGGCGGCCTATCAGATCGCGGTCATGATCGGGATCGTGCTGCTGCTCAAGAACGCGCCGGAGGAAGGCGTCGTGATTCCGATGGGCGCGCTGGAGCTGTTCGCCGACCTCACCCTGCTCGCCATCACCAGCGTGGTGCTGGGCCTGCTCATCTCCTCGTTCGTGAAATCCAACGAGCAGATGATGGCCGGCCTGATCCTGGCGCTGGTCGTGCAGCTGGTGACCATGGGCTCGTTCATCCCGGTCACCGACCGGCCCGGGCTCGAGCAGGCCTCGTGGCTGTTCCCGTCGCGCTGGGGCTACTCGGCCAGCGCCGCGACGGTCGATCTGCGTGACCTGGTGATCTCGGCGAAACCGGACAAATTCTGGCAGCACGAGCCGCTGTGGTGGGGCATCGACATGGGCGCGCTCGTCGGCTTGGCGCTGATTCTGGCGTTGTTCACCTGGCGCCGGCTGCGGCTGAAGAAGACCGCCTCGTGAAATCGGTGGTTGACCTGGGCCCGGCGAGCATCGCGAGCGTTCGGTTCGGACAGCAGGCACACTTATGCCTGTGACAGTGCGTGTAGGGGCGGTACATCTCGGCTGGGATGTGGTGTCCGTAGCTGCGGGCGGCGGCGGAGTTCCGATCCGTCCCGTGCAGGTCGAAGGTACCTATACCCCGCCGGCTTATCTGCTGGCCGATGCTCAGGGGCGGTTGCACACCGCGGGGGTGGAACAGGCGCGCCCGGATCTGGGGCGCGCTATCGCCGACGTGCGCGATATCCTCGGGCACCCGCAGATCGTGGTCGCCGGAGCCACCTGGCCCGCCGAACTCGTCTTCCGGGCCCGGCTCTACAACCCGCTCGCCGCGATCGGCAAACACCTGCGCGGCAAGCCGGACGTGGTGGCGCTGCCCTATCCCGACCCGTGGCCGGACGAGAAGGTCGACGTCTACGCCGCCCTGGTCGAGCAGCTCGACGTCACGGTGGAACCGCTGCCGGAGAGCGTCGCGCTGTCCGGGTACGTGCGTGCCCTCGGCCTGGTGCGCCGCCCCGACGAGCGCAATCCGCGCGGTATCGGCGCCACGGGCGTCTACTCCGACGGCCGCACCATGCTGGTGGTCGCGGTGCACGGTGACGACGAGATGCCGACCGAATCGGTCGATGTTCCGGTCGACGCCGAAGCCATGCGCGATGCCCGCTCCGCCGACAACGTGGTGATCGAGGTGATGGCCGCGGCCCGCTCGATCGGCGCGGACACCTCGACCGTGCTGCTGTGCGGCAATGTCTGTTTCAACGACGCGCTGCGGCTGGCGTTCCAGAATCATCTGGGTCACCGGTTGCAGGTCGCCGATCATCCGATGCACGCGCTGGTGCTCGGGGCGACGCATCTGCTGGTCACCGACAACGAATCCGGGGAGCCGGAGTCCTCGGGCCGCCATGCCGAAGCGGCGCCGCCGCCTCCGCCGGTGCGCAGGGAGGTCCCGGCCGTGCCGCAGACCGCCGCACCCGTGGTGACCTACGGTCCCGGCTATCCCTCGACCGCGCCGGTGGACGCGCCGACCACCCGGGTCACCCGGGACGACCTGGTTCAGCAGGCCGCGCCGCCGGACGCCGGCGAGGTGGGCAGCCGGTTCACCCGTCCGCCCGCGACGCCGAGCCCGGCCGGTCCGCGCTCGCCGTATCCGCCGCCGCCGAGCCACGGGGCCCGCGAGCCCTGGGGTGATCCGGTGCACAGCGACGAGGACGAAGGGGAATCGGCGCAACCGCGCAAGGCCAAGCTCTGGGGTAAGACCAAGGGCAAGCTGTTCGGGGCGGGCGTCGCGGCCGGCGGGCTGCTGCTCGCGGTTACCGGTACGCCCGGCCAGGCCGGGCCCGCGCTGGCCGGTTGCTCGCAGACGCCCTACATCCTCAACGAGCAGCCGCCGGGCATCGCCACCGCGAACGAACGGCCGGCCGGCACCTGCGAGCCCGCCGATATCGACCACCTCCGCTACGTCCTCCCGGCGCCGCACGACGGCGTCGACCCAGGTCCTCCGGTGCGGATCTGACCCGATTCGGTGAATTGATGCCGGTCCGGTATCGTGGCTCGTTGGCGTGTGGACGTCTCAGATAGCGCTCTGCGAAGAGTGCGATTTGGGTCGACCACCGAGTCCTGGGTCTCCACCGGCCGCCGGGATACCTCGACCACACGCTGGCCGGCAACACCGACTACAGACAGGGAAGCACTGTGCCTACGTACAGCCCCAAGGCTGGTGACGTTACCCGCAAGTGGTACGTCATCGACGCCACTGACGTAGTGCTCGGCCGTCTTGCCGTGCAGGCCGCTGGCCTGCTGCGTGGCAAGAACAAGCCGACCTACGCGCCGAACTTCGATGGCGGCGACTTCGTCGTCATCATCAATGCTGACAAGGTTGCCATCTCCGGCAACAAGAAGCAGGACAAGCTGATCCACCACCACAGTGGCCACCCGGGCGGCCTCAAGAGCCGCACTGTCGGTCAGGTGTTGGAGTCGCGTCCGGACCGTCTCGTGGAGAAGGCCGTCAAGGGCATGATCCCGAAGAACAAGCTGGGCAACGCCATCGCCGGCAAGCTCAAGGTCTACGCGGGCCCGAACCACCCGCATGTAGCCCAGCAGCCCATTCCCTTCGAGATCAAGCAGGTGGCCCAGTGACCGCTCCTGAGGAATACACCGAAGAACTCACCACGGAGGTCGCCGATGGCGACGCCGTCGTGGAGGTCGTCGAAGAGGAATACGGCTACGACGACGCCGAGCCCGAAGCCTTCGCCCCCGTCCTGATCGACCGCCCGGTGCAGACCGTCGGCCGTCGTAAGGAAGCCGTCGTCCGCGTGCGACTGGTTCCCGGCTCCGGCAACTTCGTGCTCAACGGCCGCACCATCGAGGATTACTTCCCGAACAAGGTGCACCAGCAGCTGGTCAAGTCGCCGCTGGTCCTGGTCGAGCGCGCCGAGTCCTTCGACATCGTCGCCCTGCTGCACGGCGGCGGCCCCTCGGGTCAGGCCGGCGCGCTGCGTCTGGCCATCGCCCGTGCGCTGATCGAGGTCACCCCGGACGACCGTCCCGCCCTCAAGCGGGCCGGCTTCCTGACTCGTGACCCGCGTGCCGTCGAGCGTAAGAAGTACGGCCTCAAGAAGGCCCGTAAGGCGCCTCAGTACTCGAAGCGCTGATTTTGGCTTCGCCGGCCGCCGCTGTCCGTCACCCTGGTGGTGTCGGGGGCGGACCGGTCGGCGTGGCAGCTGTATGAGAGCAGGCTTCCAGCTTCGGCTGGTTGCCTGCTCTCGTGCTATATCCCGGGCAAAGCACTACTTACAGGGGCGACGAGGTTATGGGACGTTTGTTCGGCACCGACGGTGTTCGCGGGCTCGCCAATGAATCACTGAGTCCAGAACTGGCGCTGAAGGTTTCGGGTGCGGCAGCGCAGATCCTCGGCCGCGGCAAGAAGCGCGCGCTGGCCGTGGTCGGCCGCGATCCGCGGGCCTCCGGCGAGATGCTCGAAGCGGCCGTCGTCGCCGGGCTGACCGCCGCCGGAGTGAATGTGCTTCCGGTGGGCGTTCTTCCGACACCCGCCGTCGCCTACCTGACCGGCCTCTACGACGCGTGCCTCGGCGTGATGATCTCCGCCTCGCACAATCCCATGCCGGACAACGGAATCAAGATCTTCGCCGCGGGCGGACACAAGCTCGACGACACCGTCGAGGACCGCATCGAAGCGCTCATCGCCGAGAACAATCCGATCCGCCCGACCGCCGCGGGCATCGGCCGCGTCCTCAACGCCGCCGGCGCGCGCGATCACGGCCAGGCGATTCCCGACCAGTACAGCCTCGAGGGCACGCACGAGCGCTACGTCGAACACCTCGTCGAGGCGACCGGCGCCGACCTGTCCGGGCTGACCGTGGTGGTCGACTGCGCCCACGGCGCCGCCTCCGAGGTCGGCCCCGCCGCGCTGCGGGAAGCGGGCGCCTCCGTCATCGCGATCCACGCGGAACCCGACGGCCTCAACATCAACGACGGTTGCGGCTCAACGCATCTCGGCAAACTGCAGCAGGCGGTCCGCGAGCACGGCGCCGATCTCGGGCTGGGCTTCGACGGTGACGCCGACCGCTGCCTCGCCGTGGACGCCGCCGGCGCCGTCGTCGACGGCGACACCATCATGGCCATCATCGCGATCGCCATGAAGGAAGCCGGCACCCTGCGCGACGACACCCTCATCGCCACCGTGATGAGCAACCTCGGCCTGCACATCGCGATGCGCGAAGCCGGAATCACGGTGCGCACCACCGCTGTCGGCGACCGCTACGTCCTCGAAGAACTCCGTCGCGGCAACTACACCCTCGGCGGCGAACAGTCCGGGCACACGGTCCTGCCCGCGCACGGCACCACCGGCGACGGCATCCTCACCGGCCTGAAACTGATGGCCCGGATGGCCGAAACCGGCCGCCCCCTCGCCGATCTCGCCGCCGTCCTGCGCACCGTCCCCCAGGTTCTGGTCAATGTGCCGGTCACCGACAAGGCGCTTGTCGCCGCCGCACCCGAAGTCCAGGACGCCGTCGCCGAAGCCGAGGCCATTCTCGGCGATTCCGGCCGAATCCTGTTGCGGCCCAGCGGGACCGAGCAGCTTGTCCGGGTGATGGTCGAGGCCACCGATCCGGAGCGGGCCCAGCAGCTCGCGGATGATCTCGCGAAAAGGGTTGCCGCAGTCTGACGCTCCGCCGGTGCGCCGCCTATTTCGCGACGTCGCACCGGCGCACGGTGCCGAGCTTTACTCCGCTGCGGCGGGAATTCCAGCGCGCCTGCCACAGATCGCGCCAACCGGGCCATCCACCGTCGCTACCGCGGATCTGCACCAATCCGAAGATCAGCTCGCCGACGCTCGCGTGCACCCACTTCGGTAGCAGGATGAGGTTCCCACCGATGCCAACGATCGGTGCCAGCAGGGCCGCGTACGCGAACGGTTCCGGGTACTTCAGTACGTGCACGATCACCGGCACCAGCACCGCCATCGCGATCATCGATCCGAGGTGCAGCACGACATCGATCAGCAGGGCGCCGAGCAACCGCAGCCGGCGGGGCGACGGATATCTCGCATCGCCGTCGTCGCCATGGTATTCCGGCAGGAAATTGGGTGCCTGCTTCACCGTGAATGTGTCCCCCAGACTCATCGCGCCATCATGACACAGCCGCGAACGTAGGGCACATTGCCTGGACAGCCTCGAATACCGCCAAATGTGCTGTGGCCGGGCAATTCTCGCTAGTCCGGCTGAGAGTTATCCACAGGATTCCGGTTATCCACAGGTTTTGTGTTCGTGCAGGTCGCTGGAATCGAGCTCGGGTACGGGTGGGCGATGGTGGGTGCATGCGACCAGGGCTGGACGATGTGCGGGACAGGCAGTTCGGGGTGTTCACCTCGTGGCAGGTGCTGTGTGAGTACACGCGGGTGGAGATGCGGGGGTTTCTGGATCGGGGGGAGTGGGTGCGGGTGTTTCGCGGGGTGTATCGGGCGGCGGAGACGCCGTGCACGACGCGGATGCGGATCGAGGCGGCGCGGTTGCTACTGGGGTTGCCGTCGGTGACGGCGGGGTACGGCAGTGCGGCTGAGCTGCATGGGTTTTCGGTGGGTGCGGAGCCGGTTCATGTGTTCGGGGCGCGGTCGTCGCGGACCAAGCGGTTGATCGTGCACCACGATCGGGTGGATGATGCGGAGCTCGAGGTGGTGCAGGGAGTGGTGGTGACCAATCTCGTGCGGACGGTTGCCGATGTGGCGCGGACGGTGGAGTGGTCGATGGCGCTGGCGACGTTGAACGGCGCCCTACGCCAAGGTGTTTCGCGAGAGGCGCTGGTGGCCGAGCTGGGTCGTCATGAGCGCAGGCTCGGCTGGGGGCGAGCTGTCGAGTTGCTCGAATCGGCGGGCCGCGATGCTGCCGAGGCTCGGGAATGCGTCAGCCGGATCGATTTGCGAGCCGTCCGCTCGCGACCCAGGTGTGCGTCCGGGGAAAGCCGGCTCTATGCCGGATGATGCGGCGTTCAGAACTGGCAGGCGAGGAAGCCGGTGAACAGCACCAGGAAGCCGCCGACCTCGCCGATGATCAGGGCGATCATCGAGATGTGGGTGCCGGGGTTGCTGGTCTGGCCGTCGAATTGATTGGTGGTGTCCCGCAGCAGGCCGTGCACGATGTAGGACACGATGGCGGCGAGGAAGAAGATCAGGATCACGATGTCGGCGGCCAGGTTCACCGCGGTCGGCCAGGCGCTGAGTTCGGTGAACACCGCGAGCAGCAGCGTGGCGAACGAGTACAGCAGGCTGGCTCGGTGCGCGATGTCCACGTACACGTGTGCGGTGGCGTCCGGGGAGGTGCTGATCTGCTGGTATTTCCACACGCCGAGCACCAGCGCCAGGATGAACAGCAGACCGGCCGCCGCCAGTGTGATTCGAGTGTCGATGCCCAACTCGAATGCTGTAGCAGTCAGTTCTATCTGATTCATCGTGAGCTCCATGGGTCGCTTCGCTGCACTGTCGACAGACAGTAATCCGTTCTAGTTTCGTGGGGAAGTCCCAGGACTGAGGACTATGTGCTGATGTCTGGAGGAGATCCTGCCGCCCTGCGCCCGGCGGGGCGCGGGTCCTAAGAGATGTGCTGTAGCACTGGCTGAGTGGTGTCAGCTCTCGGTGAGCTGCCCGGCGTTCAAATGCCAGCGGCGCGTGGCACGCACCGAATCCAGCATGCGGCGGTCATGGGTCACCAGAATCATGGTGCCGGTGAAGGACTCGACGGCCTGCTCCAACTGCTCGATGGCGGGCAGGTCCAGGTGGTTGGTGGGTTCGTCAAGGATGAGCAGGTTCACTCCGCGCGCCTGCAAGAGCGCCAGCGCCGCGCGGGTTCGCTCACCGGGTGACAGGGTTTCGCAGGCCCGCATCACATGCGGCCCGCGCAACCCGAACTTCGCCAGCAGCGTGCGCACTTCGGCGTCCGGCCATTCCGGCATCTCGGCACCGAAAGTCGCTGCCAGCGCGGCGCTTCCGCTGAACAGTCCGCGCGCCTGATCAACCTCGCCGATCTGCACGCCGGATCCCAGCGCGGCCGTGCCGCTGTCCGGCGAGATCTTGCCGAGCAGCATGGCGAGCAGGGTCGACTTGCCCGATCCGTTCGCGCCGGTCAGCACGATCCGGTCGGCCCAATCCACCTGTGTCGTCACCGGCCCCAGCGTGAAATCGCCACGCGTGACCGCGGCCTGGGACAATGTCGCGACCACCGAACCACTGCGCGGCGCGGCGGCGATCTCCATCTGCAGTTCCCACTCCTTGCGTGGCTCCTCCACCACCTCCAGCCGCTCGATCCGCCGTTGCGTCTGGCGGGCCTTCGCCGCCTGCTTCTCGGTCGACTCGGCGCGCGCCTTGCGCCCCAACTTGTCCGAGTCCCCGCCCTTGGTCTTGCGCCGCGCGTTACGGACCCCGTGCTCGAGCCAATTGCGCTGCATTTGCGCTCGCGACTCCAAACCCGCCTTGGTGTCGGCGAATTCGTCGAATGCCTCGCGCGCGTGCTGCCGGGCAATCGCCCGCTCGGCCAGATACGACTCGTAGCTGCCGTCGTAGACACCCACCTGCTGCTGTGCCAGATCCAGCTCCACGATCCGATTCACGGTGCGGGCCAAGAACTCCCGGTCGTGGCTGATCACCATCAGCGGCACCCGCACCCCGGTGACGAACTGTTCCAGCCGTGCCAGCCCATCGAGATCGAGGTCGTTGGTCGGCTCGTCCAGCAGTAGAATGTCGAAGCGCGACAGCAGTACCGACGCCAGCCCGGCGCGGGCCGCCTGGCCGCCCGACAATCCCGTCATCGGCGTATCCAGGCCGCTCACCAGGGAATTGGTGAGCCCGAGATCCGCCGCCACCTCCTCGGCCCGCTGCTCGAGATCGGCGCCGCCGAGCGCCAGCCAGCGTTCCAGTGCGGGGGTGTACTCGTCCTCGCCGCCGTCGGCCAAACCCTCCGCCGCCGTATCCATCCGCTGCTGCGCCTCGGTGACACCGGTGCGCCGGCCGAGGAACTCGAGCACCGTCTCCCCGGCCAGCCGCTCCGGCTCCTGCGCCAGGTAGCCGACGGTCGCATCCGGGGGACTCAGTGTGATGCTTCCGGAAGGCGCGTTCCGCTCGGCCAGCATCCGCAGCAGCGTGGATTTGCCGGCGCCGTTCACGCCGACCAGCCCGATCACGTCCCCCGGCGCGAGCGTCAGGTCGAGATCGTCGAACAGGGTTCGTTCCCCGTGTCCGGCGGACAGGCCACGCGCATGCAGAGTCGTACTCACCAGGGCAATTGTGCCGTTCCCCGAACGAGCTCCGACAACCGCGTGCCGCATCGTGGGTCAGGGTGCACCCTGAGGTCCGGGGCCGCGGAAATCAGGGTGTGGATCGGGCGAACGACCGATGTCAGGCGGCTATTTCCAGAGCAGAGTGGAGAGCAACACGAAGAACGAAAGGAAACAACATGACCGCCCCCGCCCGCCGCCTCACACGCTCCACCCACGACAAGTGGATCGCCGGTGTCTGCGGCGGCCTCGCCGAATACTTCGGCTGGAGCCCCAACGTAGTCCGGTTGCTGTTCGTCCTGTCCTGCCTGCTCCCCGGCCCGCAGTTCGTCGTCTACCTGGTGCTGTGGCTGGTCATCCCGAAAAAGTGACACTCCCCACGAAGGCGGCGCAGCCGCGCAGATCGGGGCGGTCGCACCGTCCTCGGGATCTCGTTAAGGGGCTGCGCCGCACGCCCGCGGATGACAGGATGGGGTGAGCCCGCGTATCGCGGGCGTCAGCATCGGAGTCCGTTGAGGAGGAGTCATGGTCATCCCGGGAGAATTCTCCGGCCTGGATCTACCCACCATCGACGCCCACACCTCGCTCGACGGCCTAGGCGCCGTCGAACTCAATAATCCCACCCAGGACATCAACGGTGACGGCTATCTGGACAGCGTCACCACCACCGGTGAAGAAGTGATGCAGGTCTGGTCCGATCTCGACCACGACGGCCTGGCCGATCACGTCAAAGTAGTGGAGTCCGACGGCGATTACGCCGCCTGGGAATTCCACCAGCATCCCGACGGTACCCAGGAATGGGTCCGCACCGATCAGGGCACCCTCGGCAAGTAATCCGAGTCGTCCCGGCGCACAGGCGGCCGGGACGAGATGTCAGTTCGGCGGTGGGGTCGTTGTCAGCGCGTGCTTCGGCAAGGGCGTCGTAGCCAGTGGCGGGTCGGCGTCGATCGCGTAGATGCCGCCGGTCATCCGGCCGCGATCCAATTCCAGGATCGACAGCAATACCTTCTCGGTAGGCACGATCGCGGGAAAAGTATTGGGCGCGATCGCATTCACGCGCACACCGAATTCCCGGAACTCCAGCGCGAGGTGTCGCGTCAGCTGATTCAGCGCCGCCTTGGACGAGCTGTAGAGCATCTGCCCGCCCGGGTAGAGCTCGGAGCCGGACAGGCTGGAAACGTTGACGATATTGCGATTGCGAGACCGGTTGAGATCGTTGTCGTGCATCCAGCTCTTCTGCGCGAGCCGTGCCGAGAGCCGTAGCGGCACACCCACATTCGTCTGGAAGTGATTGTCGAAGTCGTCCAGAGCGGCTTCGCCGTTGATCACCCCGTTGGCGTACCACCGGGAGTGGGCGGCGTTGTTGATCAGCAGATCCACCGTGCCGAACCGGGCCAGCGCCTCGTCGGCCACCCGCTCGACCTCGCCCGGCTCGGTCAACTCGGCTCGGATCAGATGCACCTGCGAATCGTTCTCCGGCAGCGTGCCGCGTGGATCGAACGGGTCGATGAACCATTCGTGCTGGGAGGGCACCCCCGGCGTCCGTTCCCGATGCACGGCCACGATGTCGTAATCCCGGTACAGGGCCTGGCAGAAGGCATTGCCGAGCACCCCTCCCGCCCCGGTGATCAGCGCGACCTTCCGGTCACCGAGCACCCTTCCGCCATTCGCCAATGTCGTCTCCTCCCCATGCTGCAGCAGGTCGATCTTAGGGTGCGGGCTCGAGCCCCGTCACTCCGAGCGCTCGGCCAGCGAAGCCAGCAGCGCCTGCTTCAGCCGATCCGGGTCGGACCGCAGCAGTTGCGTCACCGGGCTGTACACCCGCAGCTCCCCAGCTGCCAGCATCCGCTCCCGCGTCGCCTCGTCCGGAATCCAGGACCCGAAATAGGCCCGTGCCGCGCTCCAATCCCCGCTCGCGAGCGCCGCGTGCACCAGGTCGCGCGAGCGCAACATGAACTGCAGCTCGATCGGCAGTTCGGGGTTGTCCCACCAGAAATTGGAAAACGCGCCGTGATTGCTGAACTTGGCCACCCAGCTCTCGAACGACGGATTCGGGTAGTGCAGGATCACCGGGCCGATGGCCCAATGGTGGTCGCCCACATAGTCGTGGAATTCGTGAATTCCGGCCCGCACACCGGGCGTGGCCCGCACCGCGCTCTTCCCGTTGCCGTAGGCCATGAAATCGGTCCGCCCGTTGACCCGGAACGACGTGCACTCGGCAAAGCAATTCTCGGTGTCGTGCTCCGCCGGCACGGCTTCATGATTCGCGAAGCTGACCTGGCCGACGTGCTCCAACTCCCGCCACTCACCGTCGCTCTCGTCGTAGAGCAGCTCATCGGTATCGACCGCCGCGACCCAGTCGTAGCCGTGCTGAACAGCGTACGAAACGGCGGTTTGGGTGTTGGCCATAATGCGCTGCATCACGACCGACGGCGAGTTGTCCCGCCGGTCCCCCAGACCCGCCAGCAGCAGTACCCGCCGGTCCTCCACCAGCGCTTCGAACACCGGCCGTTTGCTGGGATCATCCATGAAGATCACGATCAGATCGGCCTGTCGCAGGTGGAAATCCAGCCAGAACCGATAGCCCGGGCCGGGATCCAGAACAGTCGAACAAATGAGCAAGCGGTTACGCCCCGAGGGCGCGGGCTTCACGGACACGGGCCCGATCGTAACCAGGCCTGCCGGGTACCGCCTCCGCGATTGAACCTTGCCTCCCTGCCCAGTAGATTCCCGGGGGATGCCCTCGTGCCGTACGGCCAGGATCGGATGGAACCCACGGCCGCCCGCGTGCGTCGAAGGTAGTAGGACAGCACTCGCCGCGAGCGATGACCTCGTGGTCGGGGGGAGTGGACGAAGAAGCAGGGATGGAGGGGTGGCGCTATGGGCAGCAGCACACTGGGCGTCAAGACCGGCGAGCTTGGCGCGCTGGGCAATGAAATTATGATGTCGGCCGCGATTGTCACCAACAGTGCGAAGCGGATCTCGGACAACATGTTCGGTAACGGCTCGAACAGCCATGGGCCCGAAGCCGGCCGTAACTATGTCAACGAGGGCAAGCAGATCTATTCCGGGCTCGAGAACGTGGGCAAGTGGCTCAAAGCCTGGGGTGATGCCGGCAACGCCATCGGTGACGGTATCGGCGCCTCCTCGATCGCCTACTCCAATACCGACACCGAGGCGGCCAAGAACACTGCCGCGCAGACCCAGAAGATCTGATCGGTTGCGATGACGATTGATCATGGAAGGGCCGCCACATGGTTGAGCTAGGCACGGCTCCAACTAATCTCGGCGGCGCCAACGTGGACGGCATGCTCGACGACGGCGCCACCGGCCTGCAGTATTTCGCGCAGCTGTATCAGCGCTACAACCGGGCCTTCAGCGCCAATATCGAGATCAGCAAGATCTATATGCGATACGACGAACAGCGCGGAATGGATCTGGAGAAGCTGGCGAATACCGCCACCGCCATGCGCACGACGCTGAGTGAAGTCGACGCGCAGCTGACGACGCAGAAAGCCGCGAAGGAGAAGCTGCCCACCATTTGGACCGGTGATGCCGCTACCGCGGCGTCGACGATGTTCGCCCAGCAGTTGACGATGGCGCAGGAGGATCGCGATAAAGCGGTGACCGCAGTCTTGGCGATGGAAACCGCGATCCCCAAGCTGCGAAGCGCGGTGGAGAGCAAGAAGAACCATGTCAAAGACCTGGTGAAGTCGTCCGAGGTAAAGGTCGACGATAAAACGCCGGACGACATCGACGGCATCATCGAAACAGCCCAGGGCAAGGAGGGCAATTGGACGAAGTTCGGGCAGGTCATGGCGTTCGCGGCCACCGGGGGAGCCAGTTCGTTGTACAACGTCTGGAACAAGGACCGATGCCAAGACTGGCTGAATGACACCTTCAAGAAGGAGTTCGACGAGAAGCTCCAGAATTTCTACGACAAGTGCACCTCCACTGATACCGCGGTCAAGCAGGCCTACCCCACACTGACCGCGGCAATGCAAGCGCTCGACGGCAACGCCTATCCGCGTCCGGCGGGCACCACGGTCACCAGTCCGAGTCCCGGTCCGTCCCCGGGTCCATCTCCCAGTTCGCCATCCCCGGGTCCATCTCCCAGTTCGCCCTCCCCGACCTCACCCTCACCGACCTCGCCCTCCCCGACTACGCCGTCTCCGACCACGTCCTCACCGACGGCTGGGACACCGTCGTACCTGAACGCCGCGGCCCTGAGCGGACTTGCCTCGACGATGGCCACGGCGCTGACCACTGCAGTGAGCACGCTCGCCACAGTCGCTACCGCGGGTTTGACTGCGCTGGGCACGGCGATCAGTGAAGCGGTCGAAGATCTGACCGACGACGACAAAGACGACGACGGCAAAGAGGACAAGAAAGAGGGAGATACCAAGGAAGGCGAGAAGAAGGCGAATTCCAACGAATTCGACCTCGCGGGAAAGCATTACAAACTGGAGGTCGGCGCCGACGGGCAGCCGAAGCTGGTCGAGACCGACGGGGCCGGCAAGACCCAGGAGTACAGCGTGAAGCTGGACTCGAACGGCAATCCGATTATCTCCGGCGAGGAGAAAAAGGAAGAGAAGAAGAGCGAGGATACGCCCCAGACGCCTTCGGCTGGGACTCCGACCAGCGGTATGCCCGCTGCGGCCAAGCCCAAGAAGGGCGGCGAGGACGGCGAACATACTCCGAAGGTCGTTCCGGTCACCGGCGAGCAGAAGCCGCAGGAGCAACCTGTCCAGACCGGTGCCGAGCTCTCCGAGGCGGGCCCACTGTGACGCAACTGATCGACCGAGGAGCCTGACATGGCCGACGCAGTCAGAGAGATCGAATGGATCTTCGAGGAGCACGATCGCCAAGCGCGGATCCTCAGTGAGGAATTCGTAGAGATCGAGCGTCGCTGCGCTGAACGTGAACAAGAGTTCCGGGAGCGAACCGAAGCCTCGTATCAGCAACTGCTGGAGGAGCATGCCGAAGAGATCGAACGCGAGCAGGCCGAGGCGGCGGAGAAAGAGCATGCCGAGATAGCCGCTCGTACCGAACGAGAACAAGCTGAGCGCCTGGCCGCGGAGCGCGCCGAGTGGGAGCGTTCGGAGGCTGAGGCACGCGAGCGGCGCGAGGAGATCGCGCGTTCCATCGCTGCTCGGAAGGTCAACGACGAGCCGCTGCCGATCGATGAGGCGATCGCCCGCTCCAAGGCTGCTCGAAAAGCGAACGACTACGTCCGCCCTGTCGATGACGACGATCCGGACGCCGAGTACTACCGCCGCGACAGTTGGCTCGTCTGAGCACCTGAACACAAAAGAAAATGGTTATGAAGCTAGATAGCGACTGGCGAAATTGGCTGGCCGAGAACGTGGATCGCGGATGTACCGCGGAGACGATGGTCAGTGCCATGGTGGGGGCGGGTTTTGCCGAGGACGCCGCGGATGCGGCGGTGAAGCGTGCGTTGGCGGGGGAGTCGACGCAGTTGGTGCAGCCGAAAACGCATCCTGGTTATACCTATGACGAGTGCCCGGTTTCGGGGGACAACGTCATTCATGCCTATGACCGCGATGTCCGGGTGCTCATGCGGGTGGAGAAACCGCAGGTCATCCTGTTCGCCGATGTGCTGACGGCCGACGAGTGCGATCAGATGATCGAACGGTCGAGCAGCAGGTTGAATCGGTCGACGACGGTCAACGGCGAGACCGGTATCGACGAGGTCATCCCCAATCGGACCAGTGAGGGCGCGGTATTCCAGCGCGGCGAGGACGAATTGATCGACCGGCTGGACCGGCGCACCTCGGCGCTGATGAATTGGCCGCTGGATCACGGCGAAGGGTTGCAGACGCTGCGCTACCGCCCCGGTGGCGAATACCGGCCGCATTTCGACTACTTCCCGCCGGAGGATCCCGGTAGCTGGCAGCACGTGTCGGTGGCGGGGCAACGGGTGTCGACCCTGATCGTCTATTTGAACGATGTCGAAGCCGGTGGCGCGACCGCCTTTCCGGAGGCCGGGTTGTCGGTGGCTCCGAAAAAGGGCGGCGCGCTGTACTTCCGCTACTGCAACGGCGCGGGCGAACTCGATCCGCTCACCCGGCACTGTGGCCAACTGGTGACGGCCGGCGAGAAGTGGATCATGACGAAATGGATGCGTAAGCGCCAGTTCTGAGGCTATTTCCGCAGCAGCGACGCGATCGCGCCGATGCCGACCTTCGGCTTCTCCTCTTCGCGGGGCGCGTGGGGGTCGATGACCTGGGTGTGCGGGATCTGGGCATCCGGGTCGGCGAAGGGTTCGTACTTCTTCTCACCGAGAAGTTGGTGCAGCAAGTAGCCGGTCAGCAGGGCGCGGACGGCGCGGGCTGTTTTGTGCTCGTACTTGCCGACGCCGAGCGCGCCCAGGGCGCGGCGGCCTTCGACGATGCCGTTGTTGGAGGCGCCGTCGAGGGCGCGCAGGATGGCCGGGCCACCCCAGGCGGCGGTCAGGGGGATCGCGTTGCAGCTGACGGTGTCGATATCGGAGGCGCTGGACAGGATCAGGGCGGGGACCGACAGATCAGGGGCCAGGGACTCCGCGGACGGGGCGGTGGGTGCGGGGGCGATGGCGCACAGGGCGGCGACCGAACGCTGGGTGGCCGCGATCACCGCGGCGCCGGCGCCCATGCCGTGGCCGGCGAGGGCCAAGCGGTCGGGGTGCACGCTCAAAGTGCCGTCGCCCAGCCGGACACCCGTGCAGATGTCGAGGGTGGTGAGCAAGTCGGTCGCCAAGCCCAGGTGTGACGGGATCGGCCCGCGCTCGGTGTCGGGCGCGGCGACCACGATGCCCCAGGACGCTAGATGCTCCAGCGTCCCGCGATAGTGGGATACCCCGGTCAGCCAGCCGTGACCGAAGGCAACACAGGGGAGGTCCTTGCCGGACTCAGGCGTGAACACCACCCCGGGTTGACCCGCAATGGCCAGGTTCCCGCGCAACACTCGGTGCGGTCCCCGGCTGGTCAGGGTGCTCAGTAGCGATTTCACAGACGCCGACACGGCATGAACGTTATCCGATAAGTAGTCTGATGAGCCATGTGCGGAATCGTTGGCTACGTCGGGTACCGGGACGCGCTCGGTGTTGTCGTTGACGCGTTGCGCCGCATGGAATATCGCGGCTACGACTCCGCGGGTGTGGCGATCCTCAACGGCGCGGGTGCGCTGGCAGTCGAACGGAAGGCGGGGCGACTCGCCAATCTGGAGGCTGAGCTGGCCGAAGCCGGCGCGGACAAGTTCGCCGGGAGCACCGGCATGGGGCATACGCGGTGGGCGACACACGGCGCGCCGACCGATCGCAACGCGCATCCGCATCGCGACGTCACCGGCAGCATCGCGGTCGTGCACAACGGCATCATCGAGAACTTCGTGCCGCTGCGTAAGGAGTTGGAGGACGCGGGCGTCGAGTTGCTCAGCGACACCGACACCGAGGTCGCCGTGCACCTGGTGGCCCGCGCGTACGCCGACGGGCCGACCGAGGGCGATTTCGAGGCGAGCGCGCTCGCGGTGCTGCAGCGACTCGAAGGCGCCTTCACGCTGGTCTTCACGCACGCCGAGCACCCGGACAAGATCATCGCCGCGCGCCGCAACACGCCGCTGGTGATCGGTGTCGGCGAGGGCGAGATGTTCATCGGCTCCGATGTCGTCGCCTTCATCGAGCACACCCGCGAGGCCGTCGAACTCGGCCAGGACCAGGCCGTCGTGATCACCGCCGACGGCTACAAGGTCACCGACTTCACCGGCAACCCCGACGTGGAGACCCGTCCGTTCACCATCGATTGGGATCTCGCCGCCGCCGAGAAGGGCGGCCACGACTACTTCATGCTCAAGGAGATCGAGGAGCAGCCGGCCGCTGTCGCGGACACGCTGATCGGCCACTTCACCTCCGATGAGCACGGCGGCCGCATCGTCCTGGACGAACAGCGACTCGCCGATCAGGAACTCCGCGAATTCGACAAGGTCTTCGTCGTCGCCTGCGGCAGCTCCTATCACGCGGGCCTGCTGGCCAAGTACGCCATCGAGCACTGGACCCGGCTGCCCGTCGAGGTCGAGCTGGCCAGCGAATTCCGTTATCGCGACCCGGTTCTGGACCGCTCCACGCTGGTCGTCGCGATCTCGCAGTCCGGCGAGACCGCCGACACGCTGGAAGCCGTCCGGCACGCCAAGGAGCAGAAGGCGCGCGTGCTGGCCATCTGCAATACCAACGGCGCGCAGATCCCGCGCGAAGCCGACGCGGTGATCTACACCCGCACCGGTCCGGAGATCGGGGTCGCCTCCACCAAGGCGTTCCTCGCCCAGATCGCCGCCAACTACCTTGTCGGCCTGGCCCTCGCGCAGGCCCGCGGCACCAAGTACCCCGATGAGGTGGCTCGCGAATTCGCCGAGCTCGAGGCGATGCCGGAGCTGATCGCGCGCGTCCTCGAGACCGCGCCGCAGGTTCGCGCCATCGCCCGCGAGCTCGCGCACGTTCCGACCGTGCTGTTCCTCGGCCGGCATGTGGGCTACCCCGTCGCCTTGGAAGGCGCGCTGAAGCTCAAGGAACTCGCCTACATGCACGCCGAGGGTTTCGCGGCGGGTGAGCTCAAGCACGGTCCGATCGCGCTGATCGAGGAGGGGCTGCCGGTGATCATCGTGATGCCCTCGCCGAAGGGCCGCGCGGTGCTGCACTCCAAGCTGCTCAGCAATATCCGCGAGATCCAGGCCCGCGGGGCCCGCACCATCGTCATCGCCGAGGAGGGCGACGACACGGTGCGCCCGTTCGCCGATGATCTGATCGAGATCCCCTCCGCGCCCACGCTGTTCCAGCCGCTGCTGTCCACGGTCCCGTTGCAGGTCTTCGCCGCCGAGATCGCCCAGGCGCGCGGCTACGACGTGGACAAGCCGCGCAACCTGGCGAAGTCCGTCACCGTCGAATAGCGCGTCAGCTGACGGTGACGGTGCCGCGCATCTCCGGGTGCAGGGAGCACAGGTAGCGGTAGGTGCCGGGGGCCGTGAAGGTGTAGCTCCACTCGCCCCGGTCGAAGATCGGGCTGTTGATGCCCATCGCCTTGTCGCCGATACCCTGCACCGAGTGCGGGACCTTGTCGTCGAACTTCCAGGTGACGGTGTCGCCGGCCTTGACCGTGATGGTCTCGGGAGAGAACTTCATGTCGTCGACGTCCACGGTGACGGTGGCGGGCTTCGAGTCGGCGGGGGCGGCGGCGGAGGTCGAGGCGGCGCCGGTCGTCGTGGTGGCCGACGGTGCCGAATCTTCGGACCCGCACCCGGCGAGCAGCATTCCCACCACGGCGAATCCGGTGGCGATCCGGAAGGACTTCACGCGACTGTCGAACGGCATGGGTCCGAAGCGTAGTCGCCGACGCGGACGCCCTCGGCGCGGATACGCTGGGACGGGTGTGCGGAGGCAGGTGGAGTCTGCCTCCGCACACTCGTGTCATGCCACGGCCAGGCTCACGCGCTGACGCTGGTCATCGATGGCCAGAATGCGCACCGACAGCGTGCTGCCGACCGTCGGATCGTTCGACGGGTCCGGCCATTCGGTCCGGTGCAGCAGCCCGTGGATTCCGGGCGCCACCTCGAAAAACGCGCCGAACGGCACGATCTGGACGACCTCGGCGTCGAGGACGGCCCCGATGCTGTGCGCATCGGCGAACGAGCGCCACGACTCCTGGGATATTTCCGAATGGGACAAGATAATTCACCTCCTCACGCAGTCCCTGAAAATGGTGCGATACAAGGGAATTGCGAAGGAGGGGTGGGCCTCTGGCCCACCGGGACATCACCGGACGGCCGGGAAACCCGTCTGTGCGCGGCGCAAGGCCGACCCGGCAGTCACGAAAATCACCCTAGGGCAATCGAATGCCTGCAGGCAATGGTCGACGCGCGGCGGGTATCGACACGATTCACATCTCTTCGCAGGCATACACGGGCGTGTGGCGGTCGACGTTTCGGTGACGCCGGTAGGGTCGGCGGTGGGTGTTTCACGGCCGACGACGGTGGAGGCGAGCGCGGATGTCCGACGGGTTGAACTTCGCTGACCAGCGGGGATACTTCACTGCCGACGAGGTGCGGGCGGCTGAGGCGGAGTTGTTCACGCGGGTGCCCGACGGGGTGCCGATGCGGCGGGCGGCCTATGGGCTGGCGACCGTGGTGGCGGGGGAGTTGCGCGGGCGGACGGGGGGTGTCGCCGGGCGTTCGGTGACTCTGCTGGTCGGGTCGGGGGATAACGGTGGTGACGCGCTGTGGGCCGGGGCGATGCTGCGGCGGCGGGGTGTGGCGGTGTCGGCGGTGCTGTTGAATCCGGAGCGGGCGCACGAGAAAGGGCTTGCGGCGCTGCGGAAGGCGGGTGGGCGTGTCGAGTCCGTCGTCGGAGCACCCGATCTGGTGATCGATGGCATCGTCGGGATTTCCGGTCGTGGGCCACTGCGGGCTCCTGCGGCCGAACTCGTTGCGGGCATTGCCGTTCCGATCGTCGCGGCGGATCTGCCCAGTGGGGTCGATGCGGATACCGGTGCGGTCGAGGGGCCCGCGGTACGGGCCGATGTCACCGTTGCGTTCGGGGCTTACAAACCTGTGCACGCGCTGGCGGTGCCGTGGTGTGGGCGAATCGAGCTGGTGCCCATCGGGTTACGGCTGCCCGAGCCGCGGTTGCGTGCGTTGGAACCGGCGTCGGTCGGTGCGCGGTGGCCGGTGCCGCGAGCGACCGACGACAAGTACACCCAAGGCGTCACCGGTGTCTGCGCGGGCAGCGCGACTTATCCCGGCGCGGCCGTGTTGTGCACGGGAGCGGCGGTGGCCGCCACCTCCGGCATGGTTCGCTACGCCGGGACCGGCGCGCACGACGTGCTCGCGCACTTCCCGGAAGTGATTGCCAGTCAATCCGTGTCGTCGACCGGCCGAGTCCAGGCCTGGGTCTTCGGGCCGGGGGCCGGCACCGATTCCGACGCTCAGAAGCGCCTCGCTGAAATCCTCGCCACCGACCTTCCCGTGGTCGTCGACGCCGACGGCCTCACCATGGTCGCCGAAGACCCGGACTTGGTGCGCGGCCGCTCGGCCCCGACCGTTCTCACCCCGCACGCAGGTGAATTCGCTCGCCTGACCGGGCACGAGGTGGGAGCCGACCGCGTCGCCGCCGTCCGTGCACTCGCCGAATCCTGGCAGCTGACAGTGCTTCTGAAGGGGCGAGCCACCATCATCGCCACCCCCGGCCGCCCGGCCCTGGTCAACGACGCCGGCGGTTCCTGGGCCGCCACCGCCGGCTCCGGCGACGTCCTCTCCGGCCTCATCGGCGCGCTCCTGGCCGCAGGCAAAGACCCCCAATGGGCCGCCGCCGCGGCCGCCCGCGCCCATGCCTTGGCCGCCAACCTCGCCGCCCACGAAGGCAACCCGGCCCCGGCCCCCACCTCCGCGTTCCCGCTCTTGGCCCACCTTCGCCCCGCCATCGGCACGCTGCGCGCGCTCAACGAACCGAGCCCTTAGCGCCAGTGCGAACCTCGACCTGCTGAGCAGCAGGCTGTGACTTCACGATCTGGCTCGTGCCACCACCCAGAGCGAGTCTCAGTTCCCGGGTGGGTTGTCGACTACCGCGCCGAGGTACGTGATCGCCAGTGGCGTCTGGGGGAGGGGTGGGGCGGGGACCCACTTCGGGGGGACGTACTCCCACTTGCCGTCGCGGAATTCGGGCGGCGGGTACTCCCAGCTGCCCGGGTCGGGTTGGGGTGGGCAGAAGTAGGTGAGGGGTTCGGTGGTGCGGGGGGCGATTTGGCGGCTTTCGGTGGTGACGCCGTTTGTGCAGGTGATCGCGACGTCGACGCGGTAGGCGTCGTCGGTGTCGTTGCGGCAGGAGTAGTTCTCGCAGGTGAGGCCGGGGGTGAGTTCGGTGGCGGCCGCGGTGGGGGCGAGCGCGGTGAGGCCCAGGGCGGCCAAGCCCAGCGTTGTTCGCAAACCCATGTGTGACTCTCCGATCCGCAGTCCGAACGCGTCACGTTACCGACAAACCGGACAGCCGGGACGTGACCTGTGCCATCCCGGCGGCGGGTTGCGGGGCCGCGCGTGTCCGGATGGCAGGATCAGTGACTGTGAATGCGCAAGTGGAGGCGGTCGTCGATCTGGATGCCATTGCCCACAACGTGCGGATCCTGCGCGAGCACGCGGGTGACGCGGCGGTGATGGCCGTGGTGAAGGCCGACGGCTACAACCACGGCGCGGTCGAGGTGGGCCGGGCCGCGCTGGCCGCGGGCGCGGCCGAGCTCGGAGTGACCACGGTCGGTGAGGCCATGACCCTGCGGCAGGCGGGGATCACCGCGCCGATCCTGTGCTGGCTCAACAACGCCGACGCCGATTTCGCCGCGGCCATCGCCGCCGACATCGAGATCGGGGTGTCCTCGCTGAAGCATCTGCGCGCCGTCGAGCAGGCCGCGCGCACGGTGGGCCGACCTGCGACGGTGACCCTGAAGGTCGATACCGGCCTGCATCGCAATGGCATCGCGCCCGACGAGTATCCCCAGGTCCTCGCGGCGCTGGAGAAGCTTGTGCCCGAAGGCGCGATGCGCCTGCGGGCGATCTTCTCGCACCTCGCGCACGCCGACGAACCCGAGCACCCGTTCCTCGATGTCCAGCGCGACCGCTTCGTCGAGGCGATCGCCGCCGCGAAAACTTACGGCCTGGAACCGGAACTGGTGCACCTGGCCAACTCCGCCGCCACCCTCACCCGGCCCGATCTCGCTTTCGACCTGGTCCGGCCCGGCATCGCCATGTACGGCCTGAGCCCGATCCCCGAGGACTTCGGTCTCCGCCCGGCCATGACGTTGCAGGCGCGGGTCGCCCTGGTCAAACCGGTCGCGGCAGGCGAGGGGGTCTCCTATGGTCACCAGTGGATCGCACCGCACGACACCACCGTCGCCCTTATTCCCGCCGGTTACGCCGACGGGGTGTTCCGCCCGCTGAGCAACCGCTTCGAGGTCTGGCTGGGCGGTGCCCGCCGCCGCAATGTCGGCCGGGTCTGCATGGACCAGTTCGTCGTCGACCTCGGCGACAACGCGGCCGGCGTCGCCGAGGGTGACACCGCCGTCCTGTTCGGCTCCGGCGGCCCGCACCCGCAGGAGTGGGCCGATCTGCTCGACACCATCCACTACGAAGTCGTCTGCGCGCCCCGGGGACGAGTGGTGCGCCGCCACGTCGGAGCCGGTGCGCAGTAAACCGCCGATGCTGTGACCCCCGACATTGTCTCGGTGCACCGCGTGTGTTCGACTCGAAACCGTAGTCGGGCTTGGTCTGAGAGGTTTCCGATGGGATCGCGACGCGCGAATCGCAGCAAGGTCATGCGGGGTGGGATGGCGACGGCGGGTGTCGTCGGCGCGCTGGCCGGCGCGCACGCGCTGCGGCGCATCGGCGCCCGCGTGCTCTGGCCCGCCCGGCGCGACGAATACCGCGACGAGGACTTCGCCCTGCTCGATCGGGATCGCGCGGGCACCGTGCGGGCCGCGGACGGTGTCCCGCTCGCCACCCGCAGCTGCGGTCCCGAGGACGCGCCGGTCACGGTGATCTTCGTGCACGGCTTCTGTAACAGCATGGAGTCCTTCCACTTCCAGCGCCGCGATCTCGAAAAGCGCTGGGGCGCGGGCATTCGCATGGTGTTCTTCGACCTGCGCGGGCACGGCAACTCCGGCTCGCCGAGTACCGAGAGCTGTACCGTCGCCCAGCTCGGCCGTGACGTGGCCGCCGTCCTGGAGGCCACCGCACCGACCGGACCCGTTGTGCTGGTGGGGCATTCGCTGGGCGGCATGGCCGTGCTGGCCGCCGCCGCGCAGTTCCCGCAGCTGTTCGCGGCCCGGGTGATCGGCGTCGGCCTGATCTCGACCGCGGCGGCCGAGGTGACCGCCGCGGGCATCACCCAGCTACTGCGCAATCCCGCGATCGACGGCTTCCGGCTCGCCGTGCACACCGCGCCGGCGCTGGTGCAGGCCGGACGCAGCACGGTCCGGCACGTGATCAGCCCGATCCTGCACGTGAGCTCCTATCACGGCGCGGTCAGCCCGACGCTGTCCCGCTTCACCACCCTGATGATCGATCGCACGCCGATCGAGACCGTCGTCAAGTTCCTCAAAGTCTTCGAGCTGCACGACGAATCGGCCGCGCTGCCGGCGCTGACCCGGACGCCGGTGCTGATCATCAGCGGCCTGCACGACCTGGTCATTCCCTTCCGCAACTCGCGTGCGCTGCACCGCGATCTGCCCGGCAGCGAACTCATCCTGCTGCGTGACGCCGCGCACATGCCGCACCTGCAATTTCCCGACATCGTGACCGAGGCGCTGCACCGTTTGCTGGTCCGCGCCGGCGCGCAGCGGGCCGGCCGCACGACCGCCGCACAATCGATCGGAAACTGAAGCATTACTTGCCCTTTCGGGGGTATTCGCCCTCCGACCTGAAAGGAGGCTCGAATGCCTTTCACATTCCGCAAGAGCTTCAAGATCTTCCCGGGCGTGCGTTTGAACATCAATCGCAAGTCCATGTCCATCACCACCGGTACCCGCGGTGGGCCCCGGCACACCACCAGCACCACCGGTCGCGAGACATCCTCGATGGATCTTCCCGGTCCCTTCGGCTGGCGCCGCACCCGTACGCGTCGCCGGCGCTGACGGCGGGCGCTCCGGCTCCCGCCGGGCGGTAGGCTCCGGTCCACACACAACGGTGGCGATCGGAGGTCGGTATGACGCAGCAGCGGCGAGAATTGCCGACGGTTGCCGACACCGAGGCGCTCGGGCGGGAGCTGGCCCAGGATTTGAAGGCCGGTGATCTGGTCGTCCTCGACGGTCCGCTCGGCGCGGGCAAGACCGCGCTGACGCGCGGCATCGCCGCCGGGCTGGGTGTGCAGGGACGGGTCAGTTCACCGACCTTCATCATCGCCAGGCAGCACCGCCCGGGCGAGCGTGCCATCGGGCTGGTGCACGTGGACGCCTACCGCCTCGGCGGTGATCTGGACGAACTCGACGGGTTGGACCTGGACACCGAGCTCGATCACGCGGTCGTCGTGGTGGAGTGGGGCCACGGGGTCGTCGAGCATCTGGCCGATCGGCACCTGCTGGTCCGGCTGACCCGCGAACCCGAGTCCGATATCCGCACGGCAGTCTGGGATTGGCTCGGCTGAGTGGCCCGCAACACCCGGGTGTGCCAGGAGTGACCTGCGTCAATGGCGGGGAATCCGGCCCTTACCGGCTCCCGTGACGTGAGCAGGTAGCAGCGCGCCGGGGCGAGGTACCACCCGGTATCGTTGGGCCAATCATGCTTGTACTAGCTGTCGACACCGCGACACCTGCCGTTACGGCGGGACTGGTGGAACTGGAGCAGGACACCACCGGTGCGGTTCAACTGCGCACGGTCGCCTCGCGTGTTCGGGTGGACGCCCGCGCACACGCGGAGGTGCTGACCCCGCAGATTCTCGAATGCCTCACCGAGGCAGGTCGTTCCAGGACCGACATCGCCGCCGTCGTCGCCGGTGTCGGGCCGGGCCCGTTCACCGGGCTGCGGGTCGGCATGGCCACGGCCGCCGCCTTCGGTGACGCGCTCGGCGTCCCGGTCTACGGGGTGTGCAGTCTGGACGCCATCGCCGCCGACGCCGCCCCCGACCTGAATCCGGGCCGGGAACTACTCGTCGTCACCGACGCGCGCCGCCGCGAGGTGTACTGGGCCCGCTACCGCGACGGTGACCGGGTGGCCGGTCCCGGCGTGATCAAGCCGGGCGATCTCGAGACCGCCGAGGCCTCGGTCATCGCCGGATCGGCCTCGCACGTGGACTTTTTCGACCTGGCCGTGCTGCCGGTGGAGACGCCGTCACCGGCCGGTCTGGTCCGCGTCGCGGCCGCGGACGTGCTCGCCCGCGTCGTGCCCGAGCCGCTGGTGCCGCTGTACCTGCGCCGGCCGGACGCGGTGGAGAACAGCTTCCGCACGCTGGACCGGACGGGAGCATAGGCCGGTGAACCCAGGCACCCGTCCAGGGCACATCCGTATCGAAGCGATGACCGGCTCGGACATCGAGCGCTGCGTGGAACTCGAACAGCTGCTGTTCCCGGAGGACGATCCGTGGCCGGCGGTCGCGTTCCGCTCCGAACTCGCGGCCACGCACAACCGCTACATCACCGCCCGCGACGAGCAGAACCGCATGGTCGGCTACGCGGGCGTCGCACTGCTCGGTGACGCCGAACACCCCGAGGCCGAGGTGCACACCATCGGCGTCGACCCGGTCTGCCATCGCGGCGGCGTCGGCACCCTGCTGCTGGAGGCGTTGCTCGCCGAGGCGGGCAAGCGCGGCGGCCCGGTGTTCCTCGAGGTGCGCACCGACAACGAACCGGCGATCGCGATGTACGCCAAGCACGGCTTCCACATCATCGGATTGCGCAAGAACTACTACCACCCCAGCGGCGCCGACGCCTACACCATGCGCCGCCCCGAACTGTCCGCGCTGCCGCTCCCCGACGAGGTGCTTTCATGATCGTGATGGGCGTCGAAAGCTCCTGCGACGAGACCGGAGTCGGCATCGTGCGCCGGCACGAGGACGGCACCTGCGAACTGCTCGCCGACGAGGTCGCCTCCAGCGTCGACCAGCACGCCCGCTTCGGCGGGGTGGTCCCGGAGATCGCCTCGCGCGCGCACCTGGAAGCCATCGTGCCCGCGATGCGCCGGGCCCTGGCCACTGCCGGGATCGCCAAGCCGGACGCGCTCGCCGTCACCATCGGACCCGGGCTGGCCGGGGCGCTGCTGGTCGGTGTCGCGGCCGCGAAAGCCTATGCGGCGGCCTGGGATATCCCGTTCTACGCGCTGAACCACCTCGGCGGCCACGTCGCGGTGGACACCCTCGAGCACGGCCCGATGCCGCCGTGCGTCGCGCTGCTGGTCTCCGGCGGCCACACCCACCTGCTGCACGTGGACAACCTGGCCGAGCCGATCCGCGAACTCGGCAGCACCGTGGACGACGCGGCGGGTGAGGCCTTCGACAAGGTCGCCCGCCTGCTCGGACTCGGTTACCCGGGCGGTCCCGCGCTCGACGCGGCCGCCCAGACCGGCGACCCGAAGGCCATCGCCTTCCCGCGCGGCATGACCGGCCCGCGCGACCCGCGCTACGACTTCTCCTTCTCCGGCCTGAAGACGGCCGTCGCCCGGCACGTCGAAGCGGCCCAGCGCCAGGGCATTACGCCGGAGCAGCTGCCGATCCCCGATATCGCGGCCTCGTTCCAGGAGTCGGTCGCCGACGTGCTCACCATGAAGGCCGTGCGCGCGGCCCAGGATCTCGGCGTCGACACGCTGGTCCTCGGCGGCGGCGCCACCGCCAACTCACGGATCCGCTCGCTGGCCGAAGAGCGCTGTGCCGCCGCCGGGTTGACCTTGCGCGTCCCCAAGCCCCGGCTCTGCACCGACAACGGCGTGATGATCGCGGCGCTCGGCGCCCACGTCATCGCGGGCGGCGCGCCCCCCTCCCCGCTGACCGTCGCCACCGACCCCGGCCTCCCGGTCTCGGTCAGCCGCGTCGGCTGAGCCGGTCTCCGGGTTCCGGGGTAGCAGTAGCGGACTGGCCAGGATCAGCAGGCCCGCGATCGCGAGGGCCGTGCGCGGGCTGGTGGCGGCGGCGAGCACGCCGCCGAGCGCGCTGAGCCCGGCGATGGCGGCGCCGGTGCCGATCGACCAGGCCGACAGCGTGCGGGTGACGCGGTCGTTCGGTGTGTGGTCGAGTCGGTAGGTGGCCAGTACCGGGTTGTACAGGCTCATGCTGAGGATGATCGCCAGCTCGACCGCGATCACCGTCGCGAGACCCGGCAGACCGGGTTGGACGAACGCGAGGCCGATCAGCCAGACCGCGCGCAGCGTGCCGACTACCCGCAGGACTCGAGATCGGCCGTACCGTGCCACGACCCGACCGGCCAGCCGGGAACCGATGAGTCCGCCGACGCAGGGTGCGGCGAAGGCCACGGCGTACTGCCAGGGTGGAAATCCGAGCTGCCGGAGCAGGAGCACGGCCAGCAATGGTTCGGTGGCCATGATCAATCCGCTGACGAGCAACTGGTTGAGGTAGAGCGCGCGCAGGCCGGGGTGCGTCAGGAGGTACCGCCAGCCGTCGAGCACCTCGCCGATCCGGCTGTGCCGCGCCCGGATTCGCGGCGGCGGGTCCTCGCGGTCGCGGATCGCCGTGAGTGCCAGCGCCGAGAGCAAGTAGCTGAGCGCGTCGGCCAGCACGGTGACGACCGGTCCGAACACTCCGATCGCCGCGCCGCCCAGGGGTGGCCCGACGGCGATCGAACTCCACGTCGTCGACTCGAACCGCGCGTTGGCCGCGAGCCGATCCTCGCGCCGGAGCATGGTCTTTAGGTAGGCGCCGCTCGCCGCGCCGAAGGTGATCTTGCCCGCGGCGAGCACGGCCGAGACGATCAGCAGTTGCCCGAAACTCAGCCGGCCCAGGGCATAGGCGAGGGGAATCGTCGCCATGGCCGCGCACCGCACCAGGTCCATCGTGATCAGCACCGGTCGCTTGCGGCGATGCTCGACCCACGGTCCGAGCGGCAGCGCGATCAGCGCGCCCACCGCCGGCCCCACCGCCGCGAGCGCGGACACCTGCGCGGGCCCGGCGTCCAGCACCAGCACGGCGATCAGCGGCAACGCCCCGAAGCCCAGCCCGGAGCCGTAGGCGCTGACCGCGTAGGAGGTCCACAGCCAGCCGAACGGCCGGCCAAGGGATCCGCCGAACGCCACGAATCGCACCTCCCGCTCCGAACAACCCACCGTTGATCGCTGCGATCAAAGCAAGGCGGAGGCCGCGGAATCAAACAACGATCCGGTGGTGCGTGACAACCATCCGTTGTACATCGCGCTCGAGCTAGAATCGAACATGAGTTCGAATGTTTGAGGGGTTGGGAGGTGCGGGCAGTGCGACCGCTCCGCCAGTCCGAGATCGCCGGTCTGCTGGCCGACGACATCGTCGCGCATCTGGCCACCCTCGACGCGGCGGGCTATCCGCACGTCACGCCGCTCTGGTTCCTCTGGGACGGTGCGGCTTTCCGGTTGACCAGCCGCACCACCCGCCCGCACGTCCGCCGGATCCGCGCGAACCCGCGCGTCGGCCTCGTGGTCGACCACGAACTCGGTCGCCGCGGCGATCAGCGCCCGAACCGTCAGATCCGGGTGGTCGGCGACGCCCAACTCGCCGACGACGCCGACGGCCAGTGGACGGCGCGCATCCGCGAGAAGTATCTGCGCGCCGACGCGGGCCTAGGGCCGTACGGCGACCGCGTCCTGATCACCGTCAGCCCGACCTTGTTCGTGCCCCTGGCCAGCGTGTGAAATCGGCGGGGCGAATCGGGGACGGGTGTTCAGCACGATCGTCCCGGTCGCTCGCGAGTGCAGTCCGCGCCGCTGCGGCGAATCGGCCAGCATGACACCGAGGTTGAGCAGCGGCAGCGCGAGCAGGACCAGCATGAAGGAGACATAGGGCGCGTTCAGCAGGGCCCGCAGCCCGGCCACCGGCCAGGTCAGCGGACTGCCGTCGGTGCGCACCACCGTCAGCCCCAACACCCGCTTGCCGAGCGTCCGGCCCCACAGCGCCAGCTGAACCCACTCGTAGGCCAGCGGGAGCGCGATCATATTGACCGCCAACGCCACGCCCCAGCCGTCGGATTCGAAGCCGTCGACGGCCGCGCCCACCCCGACGATCACCAGGTTGGCCACGACCATGATCATGCCCGCGAACAAGCCGTCGAGCAGTCGCGCCAGCAGGCGGGTACCCAGGTCGGCGGGCTGCGGCGGCAGTGGCTGCCGGGGATGGGCGTACGGATCGTACGGAGGAAACGTCTGGGCGCCAGGCGAACTCATCTGCGGTGTCTTTCAGCGAAACAAAACCCCGGCGGTCGCTGGGGAACGCTACAACGTACCCCGCGCCCGGGTTTATTGGTTGCTGCTGGACGAGCCGGAGTTGGTGCGGGGCAGCGGGATCGGAATTCTCGTGTGCGCCGGGCCGATCGTCGGGCCCTGTGTCTCCGCGCGCTGGTGCGACGGATCCGAGGAGGAACCCGGGGTGGGCTGGTTGCCGAGCAGCGGGCCGAGCAGCTCCGGGAAGGGGATGGGCGGCAGGTTCGGGTCCGGCCGCAGGGTGGGCTGCTGGCTGGTCTGCGCGGACGTCGGACTGGTCGGCGTGCCCGTGCGCGACGGCGGGGTACTGCGATCCTGCGTGATGGGTGGGATGTTGCCGGTGCGCGACGGCGTGTTGTCACCGGTGCCGACGGTGGTGGGCGTGGGCGTCAGCTGCGAGCTGTTGGTGGTGCCGGCGGGGGAGACCTCGTCGTCGGAGGTCGGCGCGAAAGTCTTGACGCCGTAACCGATGACCAGGCCGACCACCACGATCGCACCCGCGAGCGTGCCGACCACCTTGGTGAACGTGCCGACCGGCGCGTCGTTGGTCAGCGCGGCCACCGGGAACATCGACGGCTGGGCCGCGTCGGCGACCAGCGCGGCGCCCTTGGCGATGACCGCCTCCGGATCGTCGACGCTGAGCACCGGCACCGCGAACTCGTCGGACAGCGTGGTCAGCACGCAGGGGATGTTCGCGCCGCCCCCGATGACCGCGATGGCCTGCGGGTGGCGGGGCGCTCTGGCGAATACCGAGCCGGTGAAATCGGCCAGGTCGTCGAGCAGCTCGGCGATCAGTTGCTCGAAGTCGGCTCTGGTCAGCTTCAGCGGGCGACCGGCGACATGGTCGATGGTGACGGCGGGCGTGACGGAGAGGTGCTCCTTGGCGGCGCGGCCGCGATTCGTCAGCATGCCGCGATTGGGGCGGGTGCCGCGCCGGGCGTAGTGCAGGTCGACCAGGTGGTGGTAGATGAGCTCGTCGATGGCGTTGCCGCTGACCGCGGTGGTGCGCTCGGAGCGCAGCACGGTGCTGTCGGCCTGATCGGCGACGGTGACGCTGAGGCCGGTGGCGCCGAGGTCGACGATGGCGACCGTGTCGTAGCGATCCAGCAGGCCGGTGTGCCGCAGGAAGGTCAGCGCCGCAGTGCTTTCCGGGACCAGCCGCAGATCGCGCTGCTTGCCGGTGGCCGAGCGGATCACCTGGGCCTGCTCTTTGCTGCGGTAGGCCACGGCGACATTGGTGGGGCGGCTGACGGGCTGCTGGCCGGTGAACCCGACCGCGACCGGCGTTCCGGGCCAGGCGATGTCGAAGGACACGTGCTGGGCGGAGGGCAGCTGGGTGGTCATCAACTCGATCGAGGACGCGACCAGATCACCGAGATCGGAATGGGCGGCGTCAGCGGAAACGACGCGATAGTCGAAGCTTTGGGCGCCGTTGGGCGCGGTGGCTACCAGCGCCGAGCAGACGACCTCGTTCCCGGCGGAGATGCCAAGAGACGTTCGCATGTGTTCACCTCCCTTCGAGCGGATGGTCCCGGTGTCGCCGGACCATCTCGAATGGACTGCCGGACCGTCGCGAGTTGGCGCGTTGCCCCTCTGGTGAAGCTGGTTGTGACGCTGTGAAGATGGTGGTGCCGCGGTGACGCTGGATGCTTGGTAAAGCGAAAGGTGCTCGTGGCGAGCTCGGTTCGTGACAAACCTGGCGGCCGGACAAGCGACCGTCGTCCATACTGTCACAATCCGTTATCCGAACGTTACAGTTTTCCAGAACTAATGGAAAGTCCTTCGCGACCGGGACTCAGCGCCCGCGACGGTGTCGCCGCTGCGCCCGCCCGGCCCCGCCCTTGAGCGCTGGCACTCTGCTGTATAGAGTGCTAGTCGGCACAGATGCCGTGTGCCAAGGCAGACATCTGAGCAGGGTTCCGGCACCGCGACGACGGGGCTGTGCGCAGGGTCGCCACCAAGAACCGAACCGATGCACCGAAACAACAGTTCCGGGGCATAAAACCCCTGAAAGTGGAGGACTCAACGTGGCGAGCGTGAACATCAAGCCGCTCGAGGACAAGATCCTCGTCCAGGCCAACGAGGCCGAGACGACGACGGCCTCCGGCCTGGTCATCCCCGACACGGCGAAGGAAAAGCCGCAGGAGGGCACCGTCATCGCCGTCGGCGAGGGACGCGTCACCGACAAGGGTGACCGCATCCCGGTCGACGTCAAGGAGGGTGACACCGTTATCTACAGCAAGTACGGCGGCACCGAGATCAAGTACCAGGGCGAGGAATACCTCATCCTGTCGGCGCGCGACGTGCTGGCCGTCGTCACCAAGTGACCCAGTAAACGTGTGCTGCCCCGGTTCCGCTGAGCGGGGCCGGGGCAGTGCCGTTTCCGGCGCTCCCACAAACCTGAGGAAAAGGACTTATGCCAAAGCAGATCGAGTTCGACGAGAAGGCTCGTCGCGCTCTGGAGCGCGGTGTCGACAAGCTCGCCGATGCCGTCAAGGTCACCCTCGGCCCGCGCGGCCGCCACGTCGTGCTCGCGAAGGCCTTCGGCGGCCCGACCGTCACCAACGACGGCGTCACCATCGCGCGTGAGATCGAGCTCGAGGACCCGTTCGAGAACATGGGCGCGCAGCTGGTCAAGAGCGTCGCCACCAAGACCAACGATGTCGCGGGCGACGGCACCACCACCGCCACCGTGCTGGCCCAGGCGCTGATTCGCGGCGGGCTGAAGAACATCGCCGCCGGCGCCAACCCGATCACCGTCGGCAAGGGCATCGCCCTGGCCGCCGACGCGGTCTCGGCCGCCCTGCTGGAGCTGGCCACCCCGGTCTCCGGCGAGCAGGCCATCGCCCAGGTCGCCACCGTCTCCTCGCGTGACGAGGAGATCGGCGAGATGGTCGGCAAGGCGCTCACCACCGTCGGCAAGGACGGCGTGGTCACCGTCGAGGAGTCCTCGACGCTGCAGACCGAACTCGTTGTCACCGAGGGCGTTCAGTTCGACAAGGGCTACCTCTCGCCCTACTTCGTCACCGACACCGACACCCAGCAGGCGGTCCTCGAGGATGCCTTCATCCTGCTGAACCGCGAGAAGGTCAGCTCGCTGCCGGACCTGCTGCCGCTGCTGGAGAAGATCGCCGAGTCCGGCAAGGCCGTGCTGATCATCGCCGAGGACGTCGAGGGCGAGGCCCTGTCCACCCTGGTGGTCAACTCGATCCGCAAGACCATCAAGGCCGTCGCGGTGAAGGCGCCGTTCTTCGGTGACCGCCGCAAGGCGTTCCTGGACGACCTCGCCGTCGTCACCGCGGCCACCGTGGTGAACCCGGATCTGGGCATCCAGCTGCGCGAGGCCGGCCTCGAGGTACTGGGCCAGGCCCGGCGCGTCGTGGTCACCAAGGACGACACCACCATCATCGATGGCGCCGGCACCGCCGAGGACATCGCGGCCCGCGGCACCCAGCTGCGCCGCGAGATCGAGGCCACCGATTCCGACTGGGACCGGGAGAAGCTGGAAGAGCGCCTGGCCAAGCTGGCCGGCGGCGTCGCGGTGATCAAGGTCGGCGCGGCCACCGAGACCGCGCTCAAGGAGCGCAAGTACCGGGTCGAGGACGCGGTCAGCGCGGCCAAGGCCGCGGTCGAGGAGGGCATCGTCCCCGGCGGCGGCACCGCGCTGGTGCACGCCGGCACCAAGCTCGTCGCGCTGCGCGACTCGCTGTCCGGCGACGAGGCGGTCGGCGTCGAGGTGGTGCGCAAGGCACTCGAGGCGCCGCTGTTCTGGATCGCGGCCAACGCGGGCCTGGACGGCGCCGTCGTGGTCAGCAAGGTCTCCGAGGGCAAGGACGGCTTCAACGCCGCCACTCTGACCTACGGTGATCTGCTCGCCGACGGTGTCGTCGATCCGGTCAAGGTGACCCGCTCCGCCGTCGTGAACGCGGCGTCGGTCGCGCGGATGGTGCTCACCACCGAGAGCGCCATCGTGGAGAAGCCCGCCGAGGAGGCGCACGACCACGGCCACCACGGGCACTCGCACTGAGGTCGTCTACAGCGAAGGCCCCTTGGACCAGGTGTCCAGGGGGCCTTTGTATTTCCGGGGACGCGGGCACGGGGTAGGCACGTGCGCACACGAAAGATGAGGGGGACGGCGGATAGCTGCCGGCCGCGGTGTGCGCGTCGATGGTCGGACGCGCGGTGTGGTGGAGCCGCTACCGGCGCGGTCTGGCGCCGGCACCGGCGAGTACCCGGTCCCGCAGCGAGGCGGGCGGCGCCGTTGCCGTCACCTCGGCCAGCGCCGTCAGCACATCGCCGGTCTCCTGCACTTCGGCGAGGAACGC
The DNA here is from genome assembly GCF_040654295.1 of Nocardia sp. NPDC050712. Taxonomy (NCBI): domain Bacteria; kingdom Bacillati; phylum Actinomycetota; class Actinomycetes; order Mycobacteriales; family Nocardiaceae; genus Nocardia; species Nocardia sp. NPDC050712. The sequence goes on along the minus strand of NZ_JBFAHT010000006.1, from coordinate 234,118 downwards.
GGCGCGTAGCGCGGGGTCTTCGCTGTCGAGCAGTTCTTGTACGGAATTGTGGTCTTCGTCGTCGATCGATCCGAGCGCGACGGCGTGCGCGAGATCGACCTGGACTTCGTTCATCTCACGTCACCCCCAAACTTTTCTTCAGTCGAGTGAGTCCGTCCCGAATACGGGACTTAACGGTCGGTAACCCTACGCCAAGATGGGTCGCCACCTCTGCATAGGTGCGCCCGCCGTAATAGGCGAGCGAAATGGCCTCCCGCTGGGTCTCGGTGAGCGTCTTCAACCCTTGCAGAACGGCCTGCTGTTCCATCCTTCGTTCTACTTCTTCGGTGACCTCGTCGAATTCGTTACCGAGAACCCGGATCCCATAGGCGACTTCGCGCTGGGTGTGGGCCTGCTCGGCACGAACTCGGTCGACCGCGCGCCGGTGGGCGAGCGTCATCAACCAGGTCACCGCCGATCCCTTGGCGGAATCGAAACTGGCTGCGGTACGCCAGATCTGGAGATAGACCTCTTGCGTGGTCTCTTCCGCGTACCCCGGGTCATGCAGGACCCGAAGCACCAGACCGAAGACGCGAGCGCACGTCCGGTCGTACAGTTCGGCGAAAGCTTCTTGGTCGGACCTGCCGCAGCGATGCAAAAGGGCGGCGAGCTCGATGCTTTCAGCCGCGCGTGCCGACACCGCAGAATCCACGCTGGGTGGAATGGCTTCTCTTCGGTACGAGTCGCCTTCTGCGGCCGGCGGCCGCGTTGTCACAACGCTCCATTCTGTGTCATCGGTCACCACCGTAGCGGTCCGCTATCGACTCCCTTCCGGTGGGGTCGCGAGGAAACCGGCTGCGGCCCAGCGACTTTGCGGTAACTTCCGACACGCTTGGCTGTTCTGAGTGAACACGCCGTGACACGCCGATAGCTGCCGCGAAACGCCGAACCGCCAACTACGCGACCATCGGGGACACCCGACGCCAGGCTATCGGCGGTAACCGAGAGGTGCCTGGCGGTCGGCGCCGACTGCCGGCGGGTGTTCCGCCGAGAGAGGGCCGGTGTTTTCCGATGATGTTGCAGTGGCCGGTTGTTTGCTAGGCATTCGGCGCGCCGCGCCGTATGGATGGGAGCAAACTTGGCGGGCCGCGACAGCTTCTGCTAAACGGGGCTTATACCGCCATCCGCCGCCGATTGCGGCGGGCGTGCATCTCGCGTTCGGTTTCCGACATCCCGCCCCAGATGCCGTAGGGCTCGCTTACTTTCAGCGCATGGCTGCGGCACTGCATGAGTACGGGGCAGGCCCGGCAGATCTCCTTGGCGCGCATCTCGCGCGCGGTGCGGGCGCGGCCGCGCTCGCCGTCGGGGTGGAAGAACACCGCGGAGTCTTGTCCACGGCAGGATCCTCGCATCTGCCAGTCCCAGACATCGGCATTCGGCCCCGGTAGGTGGGTCGGCATAGGCACGGTGAACTCCTCATGATGCGAGCTCGTCAGCATTGTCGAGCAGTTGGTTCTGCAAAGTAGTCGGTGCACGGCCGGGTCGGTGGTGCACCGAGACTCGCCCTTCTCGGTCGCTGCAATTTCGCGCGGCGCCGACCGTGGCGATGAGCTACGTTAGGTCCAGCCGCGAAATTCCGTCAATAGTTCGACGCACCGGTTCGAGAAATCTTCAATGGTGAGATTTAACCTTCCAGCTGTTTACTTTTAACATCGTTGCCGGTAATACTGTTCGTTTGGCCAGTTCGCGTTCGGCCCCGGCATGGCCTGTGGGCAACATTATTTGCGCTGGTAGACAAGGCTTTTGGGGGCTTGCATCCGCCGTCTCCGGTGGTAGCTGCGGTGCCGGGCCGGTGATCCGAGCCACCATGGGGGTTCTCGCCGGGGGCAGTCGAGATGGCCGAATCGGGGCGGCCAGGTTAATTGCGAGAAACGCATGTGAATATGTGTCGCTGCTACTCGCGCATTGTCGGCGGAGATTTACCTGATAGAAACACGACCCCGGACTGTAAATGCTGGAAGGTTGCCGGGGTGGTCCTCGCGGCCGTGTGGCGGGCGCCACATCGGGGCCGGGATAGGGTTTGCCGGTGCGCGCGCCGGATTTGTCCCTGGATACCCGATCTGCAGTCCTCGCTTCCGCCGCTTTCGGCGCCGCGCCGGGGTGTGCCGCTGCCGAGTTGCCGATTGCCTCAGACGGCCTGGATTCCTGGCATCGCGCGGTCGCCCTGGGTGGTCAGGGGTATTACGCCGCGGCCCGCGTCGAATTGCGCCGGCTGCGCGCCCGCACCGCCGATCCGGTGCTGCGGTCGCTGGCCACCAGTACCGAGGGCTCGCTGCTGCGCCAACTCGGCTGGCACGCCGCGGCTTCCGCCTTCGACGGCCGGGCCGCCGCCCTGGCGCTGCCGCTCGACGCGCAGACGCCCGGCCGCGCCCAAGCCGTCTGCGATGCGCTGACCGGACTCGCCGCCGACGCGCTCGGCACCGGGCGGCTCGCCTTGGCGGCCCGGCTGCTGCGGCGGACCGGGCAGGTTCTCGACGACCCGGCCGCCGAGCAGTCGGGAGAGCTCTGGCGGGCCCGCGTTCGCTGGCACTGGGTCAACGCGGAGACCGCCCTGGCTACCGGCGCCCTCGACGCGGCCCGGCGCCACGCCGAAGCCGGACTGGCACTTGCCGAGGCGGCTCCCTCGGTGCGGCACCGGACGAAATCCCGGCTGCTGCTCGCCGCGGCGTGCCTGGTGTCGGGTGATTCGGATCTCGCCGCCACGCAGGCCGCCGACGTCGCCGCCGAGTGCCGCGAACACGGTCTGGAGCCGCTGCGCTGGGCCTGTGCGATGTTGCGTACCGGTCTTGCCGACGGCACCGCGGCCGCCGAGGCGCAGGCCTGCGTAAACGTTATTTCCCGTCGTGGCGGGCACTTTCGCTGACCAGGCCCGGGGCAGCCCCGACCGGCCCGGTTGACGCCACAACCCACCGTGTTGCCCGGATGTCTGCGGTCTATCGCTATTGTTAGACCCGTTCCGCCGGTCGGGCGGAAGCACAGGTCATCGACCAGTGCCACTTGTAACGCCAGGAATCTCGCTGACGATGACGAACACGGGCGAAGAGTTGGACCTCGCCGTCGCTGCCGCTGCGCAGGGCGACAGGACCGCTTTAGCTCAGGTACTCGAACTGGTCCGTCCGTTAGTAGTCCGCTACTGCCGGGCGCGGATCGGTGCTGCGGAGCGCGGACAGCTCTCCGCCGACGATGTCGCGCAGGAGGTATGTCTGGCCGTGATGACCGCCTTGCCCAGGTATCAAGACCAGGGCCGGCCCTTCATGGCTTTCGTATACGGAATCGCGTCACACAAGGTCGCAGACGCCCATCGCAACGCCGCCCGTAACAAGGCGGAGGCAATGGCCGAAGTACCAGATGTCATATCCACCGACCACGGTCCGGAACAGCGAGCTCTCGAATCGGAAGCGAGCAGGCAGATGAACCGCCTGCTTGCCACGTTGCCTGAAAAGCATCGGGAAATCCTGGTCCTCCGCTTGGTCATGGGTTTGTCAGCAGAAGAAACCGCAGCCGCCGTGGGCAGTACGGCGGGTGCGATCCGGGTGGCCCAGCACAGGGCGCTCGCGAAACTCAAGTCTCAAGTGGCGAGGGCAGGTGAAATGTATGGCTAGGGATGGCGAGCGCGGTCGGGGCGACTGGAAGGCGCGACGTGGATCGCGAAACAGCGGTCCCTACGCCGACGGAAATGGCGGCGAGACCGGACCGGTGGACATCGCGGCAGTACGCCACGATGACGCGCTGATCGACGCCATCTCCAGTAACGGCCCCGTACAGACCGACAGCGAGCAGGAATTCCAGCTCGCGACGCTGCTGGCGGATTGGCGCGCGGAACTCATCGCGCCGCCACTGCCGGCCAGCCCGGATCTGGACGAGGTCGTCGCGGCGGTAAATCAAGAAATCGGCGCGCGAAAAATACGCGCCGCCGCATCGACCGGTGGGCATTTGCGGCTGGTACGCCCGCTACTCGGTGCTGCGGCCGCACTCGCGCTCGTCTTCGGCGGTGTTACCGCTTTCTCCTACAACGCCGAGCCGGGCAATCCGCTGTGGAAGGTCAAGGAGGTCGTGTTCAGCGAACAGGCCCAGACCACCGTGGTGAACCGGGCTGACGGGCAGCTGGGGCAAGCGGGACAGGCTCTGCAACAGTCGAATCCGACGCAGGCCGCAGCGCAGCTGGGGCGTGCGAAGGACAATCTCACACAGGTCAGCGATCCGGAGAAGAAAGCCGAGCTGGAAGCCGATTGGAAGCGGTTGGTCGAAGACTTGCGCGGGTCCTCCGCGGAGGGCGCGGCACTCGCGGCACAGCTGGTTCCGATCTCGGACCCCTCCGGCTCGACCACCAAGCCGCCGGTGTCCAGCGTCAACCCGGTGCCGGTGACCCCTGGCGGGGACACCAGCACGAAGCCGGATCCGGGCTCCACGGCGGCCACCCAGCCGCCGGTGACGTCGGAACCGCCGGTGACGCCGCCCACCACGCCACCGCCGGTTGTCATCGACCCGCCGACGACGGTGCCCACGGCGCCGCCGTCGACGGTTCCGCCGACCACCATCGGTACGGTGCCCTCGGCGGTCACGCCGACCGGCGGCGGGGATGTGACGATTCCCACTCAGCCCTCGTTGCCCTCGGTTCCGGGTACGACCGCCACGTTCGTGATCCCGAGCGTGCCGAGCCTGCCCGGACCCAGTAGCTAGACAGCACAGCGACAACGAGCGCCGACCAAAGCATTTGGTCGGCGTTTTGTTGTATTCGGGAGTGCATCAGGGAGAGCGTTGCTGCTGGGGCGCGTGCGTGTGCTTACCCCAGGTCAGCTATCGAAACCCACCCGGTGACTCGGTTCAGCTGTCGAAACCGTCGAAGCCGTCGCCGTGGAAGGCCTCGTTCATCGAGGCGTCCGCGTAGCCGCGGCAATAATCCCAGGTGACGTACGCTTCCGGCGTCGGATCGTAGGCGGGCTCGTGGGGGCGCACCGTGCCGTCGACGAGCAACTGCAACAGGTTGGCGCGCAGCATGTCCCAGTCGTGGTAGTGATCCTGCCTGCAGTCTTCGCAGCTGACCACGAGCCCGCGGATACCGCGATGGCCTAGGAGAGCTTCGTAAACCGCGAGATCAGCGAGATCCTCCTCGACCGCAAGGCGCTCGTGGGGATCCAGCGGTTCGCCGGGCTCGATGGCATCGAGCGCGGCGGACGGGTCGGAGGGGTCTCCGGCGAAGGGATCCGGCGGCAAGCCAGGTGGTAGATGGTCACGCACACACCCACGGTACGCAGAACATGGCGGTCTGCGCCAGCTATGTGGAGCGCAAGTTTCGCAGACGGCGGGAACCGCGCCTGCGGGAAGGTCGGGTTTGCTCGGCAGATACCATGGTGCCCAGGCTCGCGGGCTCTGAGCCCGTCGCCGCCGCCGTCCATCCCATCAGTTGTGCGTGACCCCGGTCCCCCGGTGTCTCTCGCTTTCGACGTCCAGGAGGGGTCGATCCGAATGAGTAATCCCGTACCGGGCGAACGGCTCGCAGTCCGCCCCCCTACGGGTGGCGACGACCCGACCAAGATCGCCATGCTCGGCCTCACGTTCGACGACGTGCTGCTGCTGCCCGCCGCATCGGATCTCATCCCCAGCTCGGTGGAGACTTCCAGCCAGCTCAGCCGGGATATCCGTCTGCGCACCCCACTGGTCAGCTCGGCCATGGATACCGTCACCGAGGCTCGGATGGCCATCGCCATGGCCCGTTCCGGCGGCATGGGCGTGTTGCATCGCAACCTGGCCGCCGCCGATCAGGCCGCCCAGGTGGAGACGGTGAAGCGCTCCGAGGCCGGCATGGTCACCGATCCGGTCACCTGCCGCCCGTCCGACACGCTCGCCGAGGTGGACGCCATGTGCGCCCGGTTCCGCATCTCCGGCCTGCCGGTGGTGGACGAGACGGGCGCGCTCGTGGGTATCTGCACCAACCGCGACATGCGCTTCGAGGTGGACCAGAACCGCCGCGTCGCCGACGTGATGACCAAGGCGCCGCTGATCACCGCGCGCGAGGGCGTCACCGCCGAGGCCGCGCTGGGTCTGCTCCGCCGCCACAAGATCGAGAAGCTGCCCATCGTGGACGGCAACGGCAAGCTGCGCGGTCTCATCACGGTCAAGGACTTCGTCAAGACCGATCAGTACCCGAACGCCACCAAGGACCGCGACGGCCGCCTGCTGGTCGGCGCCGCCATCGGCGTCGGCGAGGATTCCTGGTCGCGCGCGATGACGCTGGCCGACGCCGGCGTGGACGTGCTGATCGTGGACACTGCACACGGCCATCAGGCCGGCGTGCTGAAGATGGTCACCAAGGTCAAGGCCGAGGTCGGCGAGCGCATCCAGGTGGTCGGCGGCAACGTGGCCACCCGGGCCGGCGCGCTGGCGCTGGTCGAGGCCGGCGCGGACGCCGTGAAGGTGGGCGTCGGTCCCGGCTCGATCTGTACCACCCGCGTGGTCGCCGGTGTCGGCGCGCCGCAGATCACCGCGATCCTCGAGGCCGTCGCCGCGTGCAAGCCGCACGGCGTGCCGGTGATCGCCGACGGCGGCATCCAGTACTCCGGTGACGTGGCCAAGGCCATCGCCGCGGGCGCGTCCACCGTGATGCTCGGCTCGCTGCTCGCGGGCACCGCCGAGTCCCCGGGTGAGCTGATCCTGGTGGGCGGCAAGCAGTTCAAGAGCTACCGCGGCATGGGCTCGCTGGGCGCCATGCAGGGCCGCGGGCAGGCCAAGTCCTACTCCAAGGACCGCTACTTCCAGGACGACGTGCTCGCCGAGGACAAGCTGGTCCCCGAGGGCATCGAGGGCCGGGTGCCGTTCCGCGGCCCGGTGAGCCAGGTCATCCACCAGCTGGTCGGCGGTCTGCGCGCGGCCATGGGCTACACCGGCTCCGAGTCCATCGAGCACCTGCAGGAAGCGCAGTTCGTGCAGATCACCGCGGCCGGGCTGAAGGAAAGCCACCCGCACGACATCACCATGACCGTCGAGGCCCCGAACTACACTGGTCGCGGCTAGACGGCTTGACAGTCGCGCGTCCGCGCGCGACTACCCTGTTCGCGGGAGTCGGGGCGCCCAGGTCGTTGATCACGGCCTGGGCGGCTCCGTCCGCGGGAGTGGCCCGAACTCGGGCCGCCCCGCCCGCGACAGCCGACGCACCCAGATGGCGGGCGAGCTCACACGCTTCGTGCCGACGGCACAACGCAGTCGTGCCTGGGCGCGGCAATCACACACAAGCAAGGAGTACAGACGTGCGCGACATGGTCGAGATCGGCATGGGCCGGACCGCCCGGCGTACCTACGAGCTGGACGATGTCGACATCGTGCCCTCGCGGCGGACCCGCTCGTCCAAGCAGGTCTCGCTGGCCTGGCAGCTCGACGCCTACCGGTTCGAGATCCCGTGCCTGGCGCATCCGACCGACGCGCTGGTCTCGCCGAAGTTCGCCATCGAACTCGGCCGCCTCGGCGGCCTGGGCGTCATCAACGGTGAGGGGCTGTGGGCCCGGCACGCCGACGTCGAGGCCAAGATCGATCAGCTGGTCGAGCTGGTTGCCAAGGGCGGTTACGAGCGGGCCATCGCGCTGCTGCAGGAGCTGCACGCCGCGCCGATGCAGCCGGATCTGCTCGCCGCCGCCGTGGCGCAGGTGCGGGCCGCCGGCGTGACCGTCGCGGTGCGGGTCAGCCCGCAGAACGCGCGGGCGCTGACCCCGGCGCTGGTGCAGGCCGGCGTCGACCTGCTGGTCGTGCACGGCACCATCATCTCCGCCGAGCACGTCGGCGGTGTTGTTTCGAGCGACCCGCAAGCAGTCGCAAGCGATGGTGAGCCGCTGAACCTGAAGACCTTCATCTCCGAACTGGATGTGCCGGTGGTCGCGGGCGGGGTGAGCGATCACAAGACCGCGCTGCACCTGATGCGCACCGGCGCTGCCGGCGTCATCGTCGGCTACGGCTCCTACCCGGGCGCCACCACCACCGGCGAGGTGCTCGGCATCGGCGTGCCGATGGCCACCGCGATCGCCGACGCCGCCGCCGCGCGGCGCGACTATCTCGACGAGACCGGCGGCCGCTACGTGCACGTCATCGCCGACGGTGACATCGCCACCTCCGGTCAGCTGGCCAAGGCCATCGCCTGTGGCGCCGACGCCGCGATGCTGGGCGTGCCGCTGGCGATGGCCGCCGAGGCGCCGGGCCGCGGCTGGTACTGGCCCTCCTCGGCCGCGCACCCGTCGGTGCCGCGCGGCTCGATGCTGCACGTGGACGATCCGTGGGATCTGGGTGGCGAGTCCACCGAGCCGGACCGCCCGCCGCTGGAGCGCGTCCTCTACGGCCCGTCCGATGATCCGTTCGGTTCGCTGAATCTGGTCGGTGGCCTGCGTCGTTCGATGGCCAAGGCGGGATACTCCGACCTCAAGGAATTCCAGAAGGTCGGACTGTCCGTTCGCGCCTGAGCGGTTCAGCGCGAATGCACGCGGTGTTCGCGCAGGAATTGCCGGATGGCGTGGTTCACCGGGGCCGGATGGGTCATGGTGACCGCGAGCCGCGCCCCGGTGATCTCCACATAGGTCGAACGGGCGATACCGCGCACCAGGTGCCGGGCCCGTTCGTGCGCGATGCCGCTGGCAGTGGCGTGGATAACCAAAGCGGGACAGGCGATTTCGGTCAGCCGATCGAGGACCGACTCGCGGGCGAGCAGGCAGCCGGCGGCGACCTCGATCCCGCGGCGGTCGCGGGTCAGCCAGCGTTTGGTCCAGATCTCGCGGTACCAGTCGTCGTCGCCGATCAGCCAGTGCGCCAATTGATTCACCGCCTGCTGACGGGAATCGTCGTCGTACCACTGGTCCAGGAACTTCTGGGTGGCCGTGGACTGTTCGGGCGTCGGCCCGTGCGCCTCGGTGCTGATCAGGATGAGCGCGGAAACTCGTTCCGGCGCGATGAGGGCCGCGCGTAGCGCGGTGAACCCGCCCTGCGCGGTGCCGCCGATGACGGCGCGCTCGGCGCCGAGCTGGTCCAGCACCGTGAGGGCGTCGCGGGCGGCGGTCCAGTAGGTGAAGGGCAGTCCTTGATCGGTGGTGCGGCCGTGCCCACGCGCGTCCCAGGACACGATGCGGAATTCCGGTGCCAGCGCGGCCATTTGGGACGCGAACATGGTGCGGTCCATGAAGAACTCGTGGGCGAGCAGCACCACCGGACCGTCACCGCCACTGTCCTCGTAGTGGATGTCGGCGTCTATCGCACGGGCGAATGGCACGAGCAGAGGATAACGTTGAGCGGTCGGGCGTCACCTCGCTTCGCTCGGTAACGCCCGCCCGCGAAGCTGGCGGGTAGAACCGGAGCGTCCGCACCGAGTGCCCGTTGATCACGGCGCGATCCCTGCTCACTAGACTGTCGGGGTGGCAGATTCCCAGAGACCGGTCCTCGTCGTCGACTTCGGTGCACAGTACGCCCAGCTGATCGCTCGTCGAGTCCGCGAATCGAGCGTCTACTCCGAGGTGATCCCGCACACCATGTCGGTGGCCGAGATCGCGGAGAAGCAGCCGCTCGCGGTGATCCTGTCCGGCGGCCCGTCCAGTGTGTACGCCGATGGCGCGCCGCAGCTGGACGCGAAGCTGTTCGAGCTCGACATCCCCGTCTTCGGTATCTGCTACGGCTTCCAGGCCATGGCCCAGGCGCTCGGCGGCACCGTCGCGCACACCGGCACCCGGGAGTACGGCCGGACCGAATTCAAGGTCGAGGGCGGTTTGCTGCACGACGGCCTGCCCGCCACCCAGCCGGTGTGGATGAGCCACGGTGACGCGGTCACCGCGGCCCCGGCCGGTTTCGAGGTCACCGGCACCAGCTCGGGCGCACCCGTGGCCGCGTTCGAGGACCGGGCCCGCCGCCTGGCCGGTGTGCAGTACCACCCGGAGGTGCTGCATTCGCCGCACGGGCAGCAGGTGCTCAGCCGCTTCCTGCACGAGATCGCCGGGATCAAGGCCACCTGGACACCCGCCAATATCGCCGACGCGCTGGTCACACAAGTGCGCGAGCAGATCGGGGACGGGCACGCCATCTGCGGCCTGTCCGGCGGCGTGGACAGCGCCGTCGCCGCCGCGCTGGTGCAGCGCGCCATCGGTGACCGCCTGACCTGTGTGTTCGTCGACCACGGCCTGTTGCGGGCGGGGGAGCGCGAGCAGGTGCAGCAGGATTTCGTCGCCTCCACCGGCGCCAAGCTGGTGACCGTGGACGCGGTCGAGAAGTTCCTCGGTGAGCTGAAGGGCGTCACCGATCCGGAGGAGAAGCGCAAGACCATCGGCCGGGAGTTCATCCGGTCCTTCGAGGAGGCCGTCGCCGGCGTCGTCGCCGAGCAGGGTGCGGCCGCGGGCGGGACGACGCCGAAGGTCGAATTCCTGGTCCAGGGCACGCTGTACCCCGATGTCGTGGAATCCGGTGGCGGCACCGGCACCGCGAACATCAAGTCGCACCACAATGTCGGCGGCCTGCCCGACGACCTCGAATTCGATCTGGTCGAACCGCTGCGGCTGCTGTTCAAGGACGAGGTCCGCGCGGTCGGCCGCGAGCTCGGCCTGCCCGAGGAAATCGTTGCGCGCCAGCCCTTCCCGGGCCCCGGCCTGGGCATCCGCATCATCGGCGAGGTCACCCTCGAGCGGCTCGAACTGCTGCGGCACGCCGATGCCATCGCGCGCGAGGAACTCACCGCGGCCGGCCTGGACAAGTCCATCTGGCAGTGCCCGGTCGTGCTGCTGGCCGACGTCCGCAGCGTCGGGGTGCAGGGCGACGGCCGCACCTACGGTCATCCGATCGTGCTGCGCCCGGTGTCCAGCGAGGACGCCATGACCGCCGACTGGACGCGCCTGCCCTACGACGTGCTGGAACGCATTTCGACCCGGATCACCAACGAGGTGCCGGACGTGAACCGCGTGGTGCTCGACGTGACGAGCAAGCCGCCGGGCACCATCGAGTGGGAGTGATGCTCCCGTAGCCGACACGAAAGGCCCGCCTCCCGGGGCGGGCCTTTCGCTATTCGGGTGGTACTAGCGGCGTTTGCGCGGTGAGATCACCAGCATGACGCCGATCACGATGGCGGTGATCACCATGATCCAGCCGAACGAGATCGCGCCGCCGACCGACATCGTGCCGGGGCCGACCAGGGCCCAGGCGCTGACCGCGAGGGCGAGCAGGCCGACGATCAGCAGGGGCACGGCCGGGCCGCGCTTCTTGGTTACCGGTTGCTCAGCCACGGGACACCTTCGCCTCTCCGATCCGCACATCCACGTTCAGGTGGAGCACCGGTGCGTTCGGGGTGTTCGGGCCGGTGATGCCCGTGGGGCAGGTCGTGACCTCGCCGATGTTGACGGTGCACGCGGTGTCGACGGTCATGTTCTGGGGGAGCAGGACGTTCGCTTCGCCGGTCCCCACTTTCACCTCGACGGTGCGGCTTTCGGTCAGGTTCAGCGAGCGCAGGTCCAAGGTGGCCGTGCCAGCGGTCAGCGCGTATTCGGGCTGTAGTTCGCTCACCGTTCTCGGCGTCCACTCCCGGTCGCCGATGGCGGCGCCGTCGAACGGGCCGACCAGCGAGGCCAGCACGACGAAACCGGCGAGCGGTGCGGTCACCACCAGCAGCCCGGCGCCGCGGCGCAGGAAGGCGCCGGCCACCAGGCCCAGGCCGACCACGGCGAGTGCGACGGCGGCGATGCGCCCGGGAGTCATCCATTCGACGCCGGAGGCGGCGGCCGCACCCGCGCCGGCGGCGGCCAGGATGGCCAGGCCGAGCACGGTCGGCGTCAGCCGGGAGCGGGGCCGCTTCTGCGGTGTCACGGCGATCGGCCGGGCCGGGCCGGGCTCGGGTAGATCCCAGGCGAGCGGGGCGACGCCGAGCGGATCCCAGGACGGCGGCGTGACACCGCCGAAGACGTTGGGGCGCTCCGGATCCGGAGCCCGCGTCGGGAGTTGCTGCTTGATCAACGAGGGGGGAGCGGCTTCGCGCTCCGGCGAAACATCCACCGCCGCTGCCGGTTCGGCGGTCGCGTCGTTCTTGTCCAGCAGCACGGCCGGCTCCGTATCCGTTGCGGGCAGGGGATTTTCGACCGGCGGGTCCGGTACGTAGGCGTCCGGCAGTTTGGTGTACGGCGAGTACACCGGCATGACGTCGGAGTAGTAGTTCCCGGTGGTGGGGAACGCGGTGCCCGGATATCCGGTCGCGGTCAGGCCGCCGGGGGCACCGAAGTCGGTCTCGTGGTCGAGCACGCTGGTGCCGGGCGGCGGGTGCGGCAGCCGCATGTGCAGCATCCACCAGCCCGCCAGCATCAGCGCCAGGCTGATCACCCCGGAGCCGGCCAGGCCCGAACTGAACGGGCCCATCGAACTCACCGCGATGCACAGCGCCACGATCAGCACGATGGTCTTGGTGTGCGACTGTGAGCCCTGGCCGCCGCGACCGAAAAGCCCTTCCGCACGCGATGTTTCGCCGCCCGGCGAGCTCAGCAGCAGCCAGCCCAGCAGGTACAGCACGATCCCGGTGCCGCCGAACATCGTCGACACCACGAACGCGACCCGGACCAGCACCGGGTCGATGTTGTACCGCTGGCCGAACCCGGCCGCGACACCGGCGACCGGACCCTGCCGCGGCAGCCGGACGGGGCGGGTCTGCCACATCTGCCGGAGCTGATCGCCGAAGCTCGATTTCGTCATGCCATCCATGGTGGCCGCGACCATAGCCCCGGCGCATCGGGGTGAACCCTGAATCCTCGCCTGATCTCGGATTGCAACCTTCGGTGAACCGGCGGGACGGGTTGCGGGATCGGTTTTGTACTACTCGATGTAGTGTGACCTACTACACTCTGTAGTCTTCAAGCATGGCTCTATGGCTCATCCCCCTCTCCTCTGTCATCAGCTGCGTCGTCATCGCGGGGCTGTTCTCCATCGGATTCCCGAAGGAGTGACCCGGGCGGGGCCGATCAGAAGACGATCGGATCCCCGTACACCGCGCCGTTGGTCGTCGCCTCGGGTGAGTCCACGTCGATCGTCGTGAACGGGCGGATGGTCAAGGGCCCGCCGCAGCCCTGCACCACCAGGTGGAAATCGCGGCTCATCACGTAACCGGTCCGGCCGGCGGGCAATTGCTTCGCACCGGTCTCGATCCGTTCGATGACACCGGGCGTGATCTCCAGATCCAGGTCCACCGAGGCCGAGATCTCCGGGCCGATACCGGCATCCAGGCTCGGCTCCAGTGCGTCCGGACTGCCCCCGACCCCGAGCGTCACCCCGGCGTCGAAACCTGCCCCGGCATGCACCCCGAAGGTCAGGTCGATCCCGACCATGCAGCTGACGAGGTAACCCGACTTCAACGTGCCCGCACCCGGGCTGTCGATGCGACCGTAGGACGTGTTGTTCAAGAACACTTCCCGCGTGGTCGGCAACCCGTTCTGCGGAGCCACCGGATGCGCCGCCATATCGGTATGACCGACGGTGAACCCGAACCCGGTCGGCGTGGCGTAGTTGTTCTCGTGCGCCGCGTAGACGAACGCCTGTGCCGGCGCGGCCTCGACGGCCCCGATGCCCAGCGCGAGCGCGACGACGGCTGTGGACTTGATGAACATGGTTACCTCCCCTGCCTGTGCTCCCGTATCGGGAGCCGGGCCGAATGCTGTGGCCCGTAAGAAACGTATGAGCCAGGCCGGGAGGGAAGCGCGTGCCGATGTCGTCTACCTGGGCCGCAGTGGCAGGTAGGGGCGGTGTTCGCGAGTAATCCGGACCGGAGGTGGCCGGTGCGCCCGCTGTCCGGTCCGGACTGGGTGCGGCCCGCTCGGCGATCTCAGGTCAGCTCCAGCAGATTCAGCAACTCCACCCCGTGGGCAGCCAGGTTGGCGCGCCCGCTGCGACCCCGGTCCACGACGCAGAGGGTGTGGGTGACGGTGGCGCCCAGCCCGCGGAGGTCGGCGGCGGCCAGCGCGATCTGGCCGCCGGTGTTCACGACGGCCTCGACGACCAGGACGCGCTTGCCGGTGATGTCGGCGCCCTCGGCCAGCCGGCGGGTCCCGTGGACCTTGGCCTTCTTGCGGATGTAGGCGACCGGCAGCCCGGTGCGCAGGGAGAGAGCGGTCACTACGGGCACGCCGCCGAGTTCGAGGCCGCCCAGGACCTCGGTGTCCGAGGGGATGAGCGGAACCATGGCGCGGGCGGCGGCGTCGAGCAGGACGGGGTCGGCCGCGAAGCGGTACTCGTCCAGGAACTGGGTGGCGGTCTCGCCGGACCGCAGCAGGAATTCACCGGTCAGATGGGCTGCCTGACGGATTCGGGCCGCCAGGTCACCGTTGTCGGCGGGGTGCGGGAGAGAAGCGTGGAGATCGCGCATCCTCAGAGGGTAGGGACCGTTTTTTGCGCCTGTGTCACCACGATTCGGCGGTGGACGAGTGCCCGGGCCCGGAGTCGTCTTTCCGCACCCGAAGATCAGGGTGATTCCTGATGCTGGCTGTCGGTGTGACGTGCCAGTATCGAAGGCATGTACCCGTCCATGCCCGCGTTCGACGCTGCCCGCAGCGGTGGTGATCCGCGGGGTAAGCCGACGCTGGTGTTCCATGCCGGGGCGGCGCAGCCGAAGTTGGAGCGGCGCTCGGGCGGGCGGATCGTCGGCGGGGTGGCGGGCGGTATCGCCGATCATCTCGGGCTCGACGCGTTCAAGGTGCGGATGGCGTTCGTGCTGCTGTCCGCGCTGGCCGGTGCGGGCATCGTCGCCTACGGGCTGCTGTGGATCTTCACGCCGGGCGGCGCCGACGAGGCGAAACCCTCCGGCACCGAACGGCGGCGGTCGATCGGGCTGGCGCTGCTCGGGCTCGGGTTGACGATCGCGGTGTCCTGGCTGATGAACGGGACCGTGGCGGCGAAGGTGATCGTGCCGATCGTCGTGGTCGCGGTCGGCGCGGCCCTGGTGTGGCGGGAGTACGACACCGACGGCCCGCGCTCACTACTCGGGCTGCCCGCCCGTTCCTCGGTGGTGACCTGGGCCCGCATCGTCGCGGGCGCCACCATGATCGTGGCCGGGCTCGGCGTGGTGGTGCTGGCCCGGATCGATCTGAGCTCGCTCGGCTCGGCGCTGGTCGCCGTCGCGGTGACACTGGTCGGCGCGGGCCTGCTGACGGTGCCGCTGTGGCTGCGCATGATGCGCGCGCTGAATACCGAACGCGCCGCGCGGATTCGCAACGAGGAGCGCGAGGAGATCGCCTCGCACCTGCACGATTCGGTGTTGCAGACGCTGGCGCTGATCCAGCGCCAAGCCGGTGACCAGCAGGAAGTGACCAGGCTGGCCCGCAGTCAGGAACGCGAACTCCGCAAGTGGCTGTTCGAGGACACGGGCCCGGCGGAGTCCAGCCTGGCGGCCGCCCTGCGCACCATCTCCGGTGAGGTGGAGGACCAGCACGGCGTGAAGGTCACCCCGGTGACCGTCGGCGATGTCTCGATGGACACCGACGAGAGCGGAAACGGCCTGCCCAAGGAACATTTCACGGCACTACTCGGCGCCAGCCGGGAAGCGCTGGTGAACGCGGCCAAGCACGCGGGCGTGCCGGAGATCGACCTGTTCGCCGAGGCCGAACCGCACCAGGTCAGCGTCTTCGTGCGCGACCGCGGCACCGGGTTCGACGTGCACGCGGTGGCGCAGGACCGGCAGGGCGTGGCGAAATCGATTCGCGGGCGGATCGAACGGCGCGGCGGCCAGGTGGAGATCCTGTCCACGCCGGGCCGCGGCACCGAGGTGCGAATCTTCATGCCGCGCACCGACTCCGGCGTGGCCGAAACAGCCGAGGAGCCGAGCGCCGAAGGGGTGCCGGAGTTCTCGCCGATCTCCGCCGACGCCCCGACCGCGCGGATCGCCCGTCCGGTGCCCGGTGAGTAGCGCCGCGACGGCGCGGGTGTGATACCGATGGAAGGCCGGCCGGGCTCGGCCGGGGTAGTCCGGTGGGTTGGTCCCCGGGTGAGGAGAAGTAGGTGACCGTGCGGGTTTTTCTCGTCGATGATCACGCCGTGTTCCGGTCCGGCGTGCGGGCGGAGCTGAGCCGCGAGGTCGATATGGAAGTGGTCGGCGAGGCCGGTGGGGTGGCCGAGGCGATCGCGGGCATCAAGGCGACCACCCCGGATGTGGTGCTGCTCGACGTGCACATGCCCGACGGCGGCGGAGTCGCGGTGCTGCAAGGCATCGAGACCGGCCCGGTGTGCTTGGCGCTCAGCGTGTCCGACGCGGCCGAGGACGTGATCGCGGTGATCCGCGCGGGTGCGCGCGGCTATGTCACCAAGACCATCTCGGGCGCCGAACTGGCCGACGGCGTGCGCCGGGTGGCCGGCGGGGACGCGGTGTTCAGCCCGCGGCTGGCGGGTTTCGTGCTCGACTCGTTCACCGGTAAGTCTCCGGTGCCCGAGCCGCCGCTGGACCCCGAGCTGGATTCGCTGACCCCGCGCGAACTCGAGGTGCTGCGCCTGCTGGCTCGCGGCTACACCTATCGCGAAATCGCCGAGAACCTGTTCATTTCGGTGAAAACCGTGGAGACCCACGCCTCCAACGTGCTGCGCAAGACCCAGCAGTCCAACCGCAACGCGCTCACGCGCTGGGCGCACCGCCGCCGCATCGACTAGCGGCGGCTCACAGCAGCGCGATGATGACCGCGATGATCAGGATCAGGCCGATCAGCAGGCCGACGGCGATGGCCAGCGGCGCGTTGCTGGTCTGCGGCGGCCGCTGCCCGAGGGTGTTGCGCTGGCCGACGGCGCGCTGCGGCTGCGCCTGCGGCGCGCCCGTCTGCTGCTGCGGGCGGTGCGGGCGCGGCAGCGGCGCCGAGTGCGGGCTGCGCAGCCCGGACGCGGAATTGCGGGTGGCCCAGGCCGGGATGGTGCCGTCCTCGGTGCGCACCGGCGCGCCGAGGATGTAGTCCCCGGTGCCGGGGCCGAAAGCGGCGGTGAGGATTTCGTCGCGGGCCTCGGCCATGGTCGGGCGGCGCTGCGGCGCCGGCTCCAGCATGTGCAGCAGCGCGTTGGTGAGCACCCCGCAGCGCTGCGGCGGGATGATCTGTGCCATCGCGGCTCGCTCGACCAGAACGTCGGCGTTGTCGTCCAGGCCGAACGGCGGCTGGCCCTCGATCGCGGTGTACAGCGTCGCGCCGAGGGAGAACACATCGCTGGCCTCGGTCGGCTGGGCGCCGCGCGCCACCTCGGGCGGCAGGTAGGCGGGGGTGCCGGTGATCATGCCCTCGGGCTCGTCGGACAGCTCGCCCGCGCCCCGGGAGATACCGAAGTCGCTGAGCTTGGCCATGCCCACGCCCGGGCCGCGGTCGGCCACCAGGATATTGCCGGGCTTGATGTCGCGGTGCGTGATGCCGACGGCGTGCGCGGCGGCCAGCGCGTCGGCGACCTGCGCGCCCATCTGCGCCACCTCGATCACCGGCAGGGTCTCGAACACCGCCATCGCCTTGGCCACGCTGCGGGAGGGCAGGTGCTCCATCACGAGCCAGGGTTCGCCGGCCTCCAGCACCACGTCGTAGACGGCGATGGCGTGCTCGTGCGACAGCTTCGCCGCGACCCGGCCCTCGTGCATGATCTGGTTGCGGACCTCGGTGGCCTGGCGCTCGTCCAGCCCGGCCGTGGTGAGGACCTGTTTGATGGCGACGTCGCGGTCGAGCAGCCGGTCGCGCGCCAGCCAGACCGCGCCCATGCCGCCGCCGCCGACTTTCGACTGCAGGCGATAGCGGCCGGCGACCAGATAGTCCGGGCCGACGATGGGTCGGGGGCGCTCGATCATGGGTTGCAGGGTATCCGACGCAGCGAGATCCGTACCGGCCGAACCGTGATAAGGCAAAACGTGCCAAGTGATTTCGTACAGAACCGTCCAGTCTGGTGACGTGCGCCGCACCCTTGCGGCCCCGATCTCGCTCGCCGGTTGCTGAGGCTTTTCCGGGCGCGCGGCCCCTGATCTCGGACAACGGCGCTGAGTAACCCGCCCGCGCGGCACGCTTGACGGATCTCGGGGGTGGGTTTCTACTGGAGAGGTGTCGAACGTATATTCGATACGAATCGATAGCTGGATCGGTGCTGGCTGGTCCGCTCGCTTCGCCCAGTCCATCGTGGGAAGTAGGTGGTTGTGATGGGTTCGGACGCGCGCGTGGGGGAGACACAACAACAGAAGCTGGCCGAGCTCCGCAGGAAGATGGCCGCCATACCCGGTCGTGGGGAATCCGCCGTCGAGCGGGCGCCGCACGCCGCCGAATCGCGCCGGCCCGCGCTGCCCGTCCCCGCCGCGCTTGCGGAATTGTTGCCGGATGGCGGCCTGGTGCAGGGTTCGGTGGTGTCCTACGCGGGCGCCCGCTCGCTGCTCGCCGGGTTGCTCGCCGCGGTCACCGAGGGCGGCGGTCATGCCGCCGTGGTGGGCGTGCCCCGATTCGGTCTGCTCGCCGCCGCGGAGATGGGCGCCGACCTGGAGCGGCTCGCCGTGGTCGCCGACCCCGGCCCGGATCCGATGGAAGTTGCCTCTGTGTTGCTGGATGGCTTGGATCTGGTCGTCCTCGGTCTCGACGGCGCATCCGTCGCCCCCGCTCGCGCCCGTGTTCTCGCCGCCCGCGCCCGGAACAAGGGCGCCACCCTCGTGGTCACCGACGGCGCCTGGCCCAACCCGGCCCTGCGCATAGACGCCCGCATCGCCGGTTACGTCGGCCTCGGCACCGGCCACGGCCGCCTGCACTCCCTGACCCTGGAGGTCGAGGTGCGCGGCAAGGCGGGTGCGCCGCGCACCGGCCATCTCGACCTGCGGCCCAGCGCGGGCCGCGTGCGCTGGTTCCCACAGCAAGCCGATTCCGTCGGCGCCGACCTCCCACTTCGTGCGCAGGGCGCGGCCTCGTGACGCCGCACGCAGGCCGCATGGCGGCCATCGCTCCGCCCGGACATCGGTTCCTTGCGCCGCAGGCCGATTCCGCCGGGCCATCGACAGCGTGACGGAGTCCACGCGGGTGGTGGCGGTGTGGTGCCTGGATTGGCCCGCGGTGGCCGCCGCGGCGCTGGCGGAACTGCCGGCGACGCGGCCGGTCGCGGTGCTGCACGGGAATCGGGTGGTCGCGTGTTCGGCGGTGGCGCGGGCCGAAGGGGTGCGGCGCGGGCTGCGGCGGCGCGAGGCGCAGGCGCGGTGCCCGGAACTGTTTCTGGTGCAGGCCGATCCGGATCGGGACGCGCGGCTGTTCGAGCCGGTGGTGGCCGCCGTGGACGAGACGGTGCCCGGCGTCGAGGTGCTGCGGCCGGGGCTGCTGGTGCTCGGGGCGCGCGGCGCCGCACGGTTTTTCGGCTCCGAGGCGGCGGCGGCCGAACGACTGGTCGACGCGGTGGCGGCGGTCGGGGTGGAGGCGCAGATCGGGATCGCCGACGAGTTGTCCACCGCGGTGCTCGCGGCCAAGCGCGCCGCGATCGTGGCGCCCGGTGCGGGCGCGGGCTTCCTGGCGCCGCTGCTCATCGGTGAACTCGCCGTCGAGCCGAGCCTGGCCGCGCCGGAGCGCGGCGAACTGGTCGACCTGTTGCACCGCTTGGGATTACGCCGGATCGGCGATTTCGCGGCGCTGACCCCGGCCGAGGTCGCCTCGCGCTTCGGCAACGACGCGGTGCTGGCGCATCGCAGTGCTCGCGCCGAACCGGAGCGCCCGCCGTCCGCGCGTCGCCCGCCCCCGGAATTGACCGTCGAGATGCGCTGCGATCCGCCGATCGATCGCGTCGACGCCGCCGCGTTCGCCGGTCGCATGCTCGCCGCCCGGTTGCACGCCGTGCTGGCGGCCGCGTCGGTGTCCTGCACGCGGCTGTCGGTGTTCGCCGAAACCGAAGCGGGCGAGCAGTTCTCCCGGACCTGGCGCTGTGCGGAGCCGCTGACCCCCGAGGGCACCGCCGACCGGGTGCGCTGGCAACTCGACGGCTGGCTGAACGCACCCGCCGCGCGGTCCGCCGGGCCCCGGCGCGGCCGCCCGACCGCCCCGATCACCCTGCTGCGCCTGGAACCCGTGGAGATCGCCCGGGCCGGAACCCTGCAACTGGGCCTGTGGGGCGGCGTCGGCGAGGAAACCGAGCGCGCGCGCCGCGCCCTGGTCCGGGTGCAGGGTCTGCTCGGCGGCGAGGCGGTGCGATTCGGCGTGCTCAGCGGCGGCCGCGGTCCGGCCGAGCGCATCACCATGGTCGTGCTCGGTGACGAACCGGTTCCCGCCGCCGACCCGGATCAGCCCTGGCCCGGCAGCCTCCCGCAGCCCGCACCCGCCATGCTGCTGCTGAACCGGCCCGCGGTGCTGCTGCAAGCGGCCGACGGCACCGCGGTCCAGCTCACCGAGCGCGGCCTGTTCACCGCGCCGCCCGCCCGCCTGACCTGGGGCAGCCGCCGCTGGCCGCTGGCGGGCTGGGCCGGGCCCTGGCCAATCGACGACCGCTGGTGGACCCCCGACGCCACCGTGACCGCTCGCGCCCAGGTCCAGCTCGACGGCGCGCCCTCCGACACCAGGGTCCTGCTGCTGATCTACCGCGCCGAAACCTGGCACGCCGAAGGCATCTACGACTGACGCGTCCAGACCAGCGCGACGGAGAACGGCTGCCCGCGCAGCTCGGCCCACTTGGGTTTGGCGGCCAGCCAGGCGTCGTCCACCAGGCCCTCGGTGATCTCGGTGAGCACCCAGCCCGCGTTCAGCGCGGCCGTCATGTGCTCGCTGAGCAGGTGCAGGTGGGTGCTGATCGCCACCGGCTCGCCCGCGTCGGGCGTGTAGTGCGTCGGCATGCCGGTCACCATGATGAATTGCGGGTGGAAGCTGACCATGACGCAGGTGCCGCCGGGTGCGGCCAGACGCCACGCCTCGGCGTAGAACGGGCCCAGATCGGGGAGGTGCTCATCGATCAGCGAGGCGATCACCAGGTCGTAGGCGCCGCTCACGAGCCCGGTGTCGCGCACGTCCGCCTGGGCGAGGGTGGTGTGCGCGCCGCGTTCGCGCGCCCGCTCCAGCATGCCCGCGCTCACGTCGACGCCGTCGATGTCGGTGACGCCGTGCCGGCGCAGCCAATCCCCGGTGCGCCCGGTGCCGCAGCCGAGATCCGCGGCCCGCCGCACCTGCGCCCAGCCGGGGTGTCGCAAGCGGTCCAGCAGTGCCAGATCCATCACGTCCAGCACGGTGCGCTCGTAGGTCGGCGCCCAGCCGTCGTAGCCGGTGGCCACGTCCACGGTCGGATAGTTGCGTCGATCGAAATCCGCGAAAGCAGGCATGCACCGGAGTATTTCGCGAATCCGCGGCGGGCTCCACGGGTTTTTCGCGGGCCGGAGTGGCGACGACGCGCTGTGACGCCGGACAAATCCGCGGCTGCGGGCCGCGCGCGATCAGTATCCTCGAACACCGTGGAGCTGACTCGAACGGCGGTGCTGGCGGGCGTGCGGATCGCGTATCGCGATTCCGCCCCGTCCGGCTCGGCTGCCGCGGCGCCGGTGGTGCTGGTGCACGGAATGGGTGGCGACGGATACACCTGGGACCGGTTCGCGCGGAAACTGCTGCAGGCCGGGCGCCGGGTGATCATCCCCGATCTGCGCGGCCACGGGCGCAGCGCGCATTCCGATTCCTACCTGTTCGAGGAGTTCAGCGCGGACGTGCTGCGCCTGCTCGACCACCTGGACGTGCCCGCGGCGGACCTGGTCGGCCATTCCCTGGGCGGCTACGCGGTCTCGTGCATCGCCCAGGAGCGGCCCGAACTGGTGCGCCGGCTGGTCCTGGAGGAATGCCCGCTACCGCTGCGGTCCGGCGACGAACAGCAGACGCTGACCCGGCGCTTCCCGAGCGTGCCCGAGCTGTGGCATGCCACCAGCAGCCTGGTCCGGCATCCGCGGGCGGTGCTGGCCTTCGATCGCACCATGACGCGGACGGCGCTCGAACAGTTCCGCAAGCCGAATCCGGAGTGGTGGGACCGGCTGCCCGATATCTCCGCGCCCACCCTGGTGCTGCGCGGCGGCCCGGGCGGCATGGTCGACCCGGTGAAGCTGGCCGTCCTGCGAACCGCGATCCCGGAGTGCACCGTGGTCGATTTCACCAGCGGGCACAGCATCCACCGTGATCGGTACCGCGAGTTCGAGCGCACCGTGCTGCCCTTCCTGAGCGAGCCGGTGCGCGACGGCCGGGCCGACCTGCCCGCATGAGCGGGTCCTACAGTGCGGCTGTGAACTTCGAGGGTCTGTCGTGCTCCGCGGCCGCCGCGATCGATGTTCCGCTGCCGGGCACCGCGACCCGGGTGGGTGCCTGGCTCTGTGTCGAACAGCCGGGCGCCTGGGGTCGCGATGTGATCGGCGACCAGGTGCTCGGTCCGGAGATCACTCCCGAACTAGCGACCCGTGTGGCCGCGGCGCGCGTCCGCCCGACGCTGATCCGCCGGCCCGGCCGCAACGAGTTCACCGGGACGCGCACGGTGCTGCTCGCCAACTCCGGTCCCGCGGGTTCCTGGTGCGAGCGCCTCGAGATCACCGATCTGAAGCAACTGCTCGATCTCGATCTGGGGCTGCTGAACGGGCCGCCGCCGGGTATCGGTGCGCCCGTGCGCGATTCGGTGATCCTGGTCTGCGCGCACGGCAAACGCGACCAGTGCTGCGCGCTACTCGGCCGACCGATCGCGGCGAATCTCGCTGCCACCTATGCCGACCAGGTGTGGGAGTGCTCGCACACCGGCGGCCACCGCTTCGCCCCTGCCCTGGTGCTATTGCCATCCGGTCTCACCTACGGCCGCGTCGACACCGAATCCGCTACGGCCGCAGTCGAGGCCGCCCGCCGCAACGAGCTCTCGCTCAGCGGTTTCCGCGGCCGCAGCGGGCACAAGCCGATCGAGCAGGTCGCGGAAATCGCTGTTCGCGAACAGTTTCCGGCCGCACTCGACGAACTCACCGTCCTCGACGAAGGCACGACCGATCCGGCCCTCGCGGGCTCGGCACTGGTCACGCACCGCGACGGCCGCCGCTGGCGCGTCACGGTCCGTTCGGTATCCCTCGCGCCGCGCCGAGCCAGCTGCGGCGCCGGTCCCAAACCGGTGTCCGCCCTCGTCGCGGATCGGATTCACCCGCTCGGCTGATATTCAACAGGTTGGTCTTACCCGGCGAGCCCGTGCTCGCAGCGTCCTACCTGGCGGCGATGACGATTCAGGGCGAGGATCTCGCGCCGCGTATCACGTTCGCGCTGTGGGGATCCGGAGTGGAGCCGGCCTGAAGGTTCCGGGCCCGTCGCCCCCTGCGCGACGGGTCCGGAGTTTCACCAGTGGGTACCGGGTACCCAGCGGGCGGCGCGGCGTAACGCGGTGCCGGTTACGCGCCGGGCCGTGGATTGTGCGCGGGGGGCCGTTTCCGGTTGTGGCACATCGGCTTCGGTGTCCTCGCTGGTGGGCTCGAGCTGTTCGCCCTTGGCGGCGGGGGAGTCCGGCAGCGCGCGGTAGTAGCGGTGCAGGATGCGGTCGCGGATCTTCGGCGTGACCAGCGCGCCGTACTCGGCGAGGGTGCCCAGCGGCACGTCGATGCGCTTGGGGCGCTCGGTGAGGGCGCGCACGATGGTGGCCGCGGCCCACTCGGGCGATTCCGAGGGCCCCTGGGAGCCGCTGGGCGTGATCATCGGGGTGCGCACCAGCGGCATGTGGATGGTGGTGAACGTGACGCCGTCGGCCATGGTCTCGACCGCGGCCACCTCGGTGAACTTGTCCAGCGCGGCCTTGCTGGCCAGGTAGGCGGCGAACCGCGGCGTCGCGACCTGCACGCCGGCGCTGCTGATCTGGACGATGTGGCCGAACTTGCGGTCACGCATCTGCGGCAGCAGCGCCAGGGTCATCCGCAGCGCGCCGAAGTAGTTGACCGCCATGGTGCGCTCGAAATCGTGCATCCGGTCGGTGGAGCGGTGGATGGCGCGGCGGATGGAGCGGCCCGCGTTGTTCACCAGCATGTCGACATGGCCGTGCTCGTCCAGAATGGTTTTGACGGTCTGGTCGACGGAGTCCTCGTCGGTGACGTCGCACTGGTAGCCGTGCGCCGCGCCACCGGCGGCGCGGATCTCCGCGACGACGTCGGCGAGTTCGTCACCGCGGCGCGCGAGCAGGAAGACGGTGGCGCCCTTGGTGGCGACGGCCAGGGCGGCGGCCCGGCCGATGCCGGAGGACGCGCCGGTGATCAGGACGTGCCGGCCGGTCAGGTCGCGGCGGTTCCGCCGCTTCTGTCCGGCTTCGTCAGCGTGGGTCATCGCTGCTCCTTTGCAGGTCGAATTGGCACGAACTTACTCTCAAGTAAGTTTACCTGCCAAGTGGGCCCCGCCACATTCGGACGCCGTCGCAAAACCTTCGCAAACCCGTTCGAATCGCTCTCGTATCTGTCGAACGTATGTGCGATACTTCTGCCCATGGCGGACGATCGGATGGCGGACATCTTTGCCGCGGTGCGGCTCGGCAGCGACAACCGGAAGGCGGCACGGCACGCGCTCGAACAGTTGTGGGACGAGCTCGGTGCGGCTGGAGATCCGTTGCAGCGCTGCGTGATCGCGCATCATCTGGCCGTGCTGCAAGACGACGACCCGCAGGCGCTGATCTGGGATCAGCGCGCCCTGGCCTCGGTCTTCGGTCCGGGCATCCCGCTGGACGAGGGTCTGCGCTGCTTTTTGCCCTCGCTGTATCTCAACCTCGCCGACAGCCACCGCCGCGTCGGCGATTTCGAAACCGCCCGGATGCAGCTGACCATCGCGCGCGGCCACCTCGCGGTCCTGGTCTACGACGCCTACGGCGCGATGATCCGCTCCGGCCTGGACCGGGTGGAAGCCGCGCTGGACGCCGGCTCCACGGCGCGCCTGCCGAACGGGAGCGAGTGACCATGCGGGCGAGGAGGTGAGCAGCTGGGGCAACGGGCCGCCGACCTGGGCGGAGATGGAACGGGTCCTGTCCGGCCGGCCGGGCCGGACGAATCCGGAGGCGATGCATCCCGGCGACGGCGGCGACAGCCCGGCCTGGTCGCGCAAGCGCGGTGAATATCAGGCCGAGCCGGTGGCGCGTCCGGACGGCCCGGTGGTGCCGTACGCGGAGTTGCACGCGCATTCGGCGTACAGCTTCCTGGACGGCGCGAGCCAGCCGGAGGAATTGGTCGAGGAGGCGGTGCGGCTCGGATTGGAGGCGATCGCGCTCACCGACCACGACGGTTTCTACGGCACGGTTCGCTTCTTCGAGGCGGCCAAGGAATGGGGCATGCCGACCGTGTTCGGGTCGGAGCTGTCGCTGGGGACCGGTCTGCCGGGCCCGGACCCCGCGCCGGCCACGTTGCGTCGCAAGGGGATGGCGGCGCAACGTGCGTCGGCGAAAGCCGAAGGCGGACATGCCGATGCGCCGGATTCTGCACCGCGCACCGGCGCGCCGGACCCGGCCGGCCCGCACCTGCTGGTGCTCGCGCGCGGCCAGGAGGGCTACCGCAGGCTCTCCCGGGAGATCGCCGCCGCGCACCTGGCGGCGGGGGAGAAAGGCATCCTCCGCTACGACCTGGACACCCTCACCGCCGCGGCGGGCGGGCACTGGCACATCCTGACCGGCTGTCGCAAAGGCCAAGTGCGCCAAGCCCTGGAGCGCGACCTGCGAGTGGGCGACACGCGGCTGCCGCAGGCCGAGGCGGCCCTGCGGGAACTGATGGAACGGTTCGGCGACGACCGGGTGAGCGTGGAACTGACCCACCACGGCATCCCCACCGACGACGAGCGCAACGCCTACCTGCTCGCTCTCGCCGATCGCTGCGGCCTGCCCGTATTGGCCACCACCGGAGCGCATTTCGCCGCACCGGCGCAGCGCCGCCGGGCCATGGCGCTGGCCGCGATCCGGGCGCGCGCCAGTCTGGACGACATCGCGGGCTGGCTCGCGCCCACCGGCGGCGCGCATCTGCGCTCCGGCGCGGAGATGGCGCAGTTGTTCGCCGCCTGCCCGCAAGCGGTGTCGAACGCCGCCGCGCTGGCCCGGGAATGCGCCTTCGATCTGCGGTTGATCGCGCCGCGGCTGCCGCCCTTCGCGGTGCCCGCCGACCACGACGAGAACTCCTGGCTGCGCGCGCTCGCCCTGCGCGGCGCGGCCGAGCGCTACGGCCCGCCGGAGCGAAACCCGCAGGCGTACCGGCAGATCGAGCACGAGCTCGCGGTGATCACCACGCTCGGTTTCCCGGGCTACTTCCTGGTGGTGCACGACATCGTCACCTTCTGCAAGGACAACGACATCCTGTGCCAGGGCCGCGGCTCGGCCGCCAACTCCGCGGTCTGCTACGCCATCGGCATCACCAATGTCGACCCGGTCGCCAACAAACTGCTGTTCGAGCGCTTCCTCTCGCAGGAGCGCGACGGCCCGCCCGATATCGATGTCGACATCGAATCCGATCGCCGCGAGGAGGCGATCCAGCACGTCTACGCCAAGTACGGCCGCGACTACGCCGCCCAGGTGGCGAACGTGATCACCTATCGCGGCAAGTCCGCGGTGCGCGATGCCGCACGCGCACTGGGCTTTTCGCCGGGCCAGCAGGACGCCTGGAGCAAGCAGGTCAGCCGCTGGAGTGGCGTCGCGGCCGAGACCGGCACCGATATTCCCGCCGAGGTGATCGCGCTGGCGGGCGAGATCGAGGGCCTGCCAAGACATTTGGGTATCCACTCGGGCGGCATGGTGATCTGCGACCGGCCCATCGCCGATGTCTGCCCGGTGGAGTGGGCGCGCATGGCCGGCCGCAGCGTTTTGCAGTGGGACAAGGACGACTGCGCCGCAACGGGACTGGTGAAGTTCGACCTGCTCGGCCTGGGCATGCTCTCCGCGCTGCACTACATGATCGACCTGGTGCGCGAGCACAAAGGCGAGACCGTCGAACTGCATCGGCTCGACCTGACCGAGAAGGCCGTCTACGAGATGCTGTGCCGCGCCGACTCGATCGGCGTCTTCCAGGTGGAGTCCCGGGCCCAGATGGCGACCCTGCCCCGGCTCAAGCCGCGCACCTTCTACGACCTGGTGGTGGAGGTCGCGCTGATCCGCCCCGGGCCGATCCAGGGCGGCTCGGTGCATCCCTACATCCGCCGCCGCAACAAACTCGAGAAGGTCGTCTACGACCATCCGGCCCTGGAGAATTCGCTGGAACGCACCCTGGGCGTGCCGCTGTTCCAGGAGCAGCTCATGCAGATGGCCGTCGACGTGGCCGGTTTCTCCGCCGCCGAAGCCGATCAGCTGCGCCGCGCCATGGGCTCCAAACGATCACCGGAACGCATGGAGCGTCTCAAGGACCGCTTCTACCAGGGCATGCGCGACCTGCACGGCATCACCGGCGAGATCGCCGACCGCATCTACGAGAAGCTCTACGCCTTCGCGAATTTCGGTTTCCCGGAAAGTCATTCGCAGAGCTTCGCCGCCATCGTGTTCTATTCGTCCTGGTTCAAGCTGCACCATCCGGCCGCGTTCTGCGCGGGCCTGCTGCGCGCGCAGCCGATGGGTTTCTACTCGCCGCAGTCGCTGGTCGCCGACGCGCGCCGGCACGGAGTATCGGTGCACGGCCCCGACATCAACGCCAGCCGGGCCGAACCCGGCCTGGAGAACCACGGTCTGGATATCCGGCTCGGACTGGCGGCGGTCCGGCACATCGGCGCGGACCTCGCGGAGCGCATCGTCGAGGCCCGCGCGGCGGGACCGTACACGTCCTTCCTCGATCTGACCGGCCGCGTGGAACTCACTGTCCCGCAAGCGGAATCGCTGGCCACCGCGGGCGCGCTCGGCAGTCTCGGCATTACCCGCCGCGCGGCGCTCTGGGCCGCCGGGGCCGCCGCGGGGGAACGACCGGATCGGCTGCCCGGCACCGGCGCGGCCACCGCGGCCCCCGTGCTGCCCGGCATGAGTGATCTGGAACTCGCCGCCGCCGACGTGTGGGCCACCGGCGTCTCCCCGGACAGCTACCCGACGGAATTCCTGCGCTCGCGGCTCGACGCGCTCGGTGTCATCCCGGCGTCGGGCCTGCTGTCGGTCCCGGATGGGTCCCGGGTGCTGGTCGGCGGCGCCGTCACGCACCGGCAGCGTCCGGCCACCGCCGCGGGCGTCACCTTCCTCAACCTCGAGGACGAGACCGGCATGATCAATATCGTCTGCTCGGTCGGGCTGTGGAACCGGTATCGCCGGCTCGCGCAGTCGGCGTCGGCCCTGCTCATCCGCGGCCGGGTGCAGAACGCGGAGGGCGCGGTCAGCGTGGTCGCCGAACACCTGCGGCTCCTCGATCTCCGGATCACCGCGAAGTCTCGCGACTTCCGCTGAAAAACCAGGTTGCACCGCGGTTTTCGGTGGGTAACCTGGCAGGAATCGCACCTGCTACGTGGGGGAGTACGGCGCTATGTCACACGGGGAAAAGAACTTCGGGTCCAGGCTGTGGGAGCGGGTTCGCTCGGCGTTCCGGCTGGAGCGGCGATCGCAACGGCCGGAGCCGATCCACGAGTTCCTCGAATACACCCCGGATCCACTGCTGTGGCCGGTGGAGACGCGGCGGCGGCGCCTGGAAGCCGCTGCTGTGCTGCTGGTCTCGCTGCCATCCATCGCGCTGAGCACGGTGCTGCTGTGCACGCCGTTCGCGGTGTTCGGGCCCTGGGGCGTGGCGGGGGCCGGGGCGCTGTGGCTGGCCTCGGGCGCGCTCGCCTTCCTGCCGAACGACGACGCCGTGCTGGCCCGGGTGGCCTACGGTTTCCGGCGGCCGCGACCGGAAGAGCAGAAGCTGCTCGCCGAGGCCTGGGCGAATATCACCCGCGCGGCCGGTATCGATGGCTCGAAATATGCCCTGTGGGTGCACGATTCGAGGGAACTCAACGCCTTCGCGGCACCGGGCGGCATCGTCGGCGTCACCAGCTGGGCGCTGGAAACCCTGGACGATCGCCAGCTCGAAGGCCTGCTCGCGCACGAGCTCGGCCATCATCTCGAGGGCAAGAAATACACCGCGATCCTCGCGCGCTGGTACTCGGTGCCGGTCCGGATCATCAGCCGGATGCTGTCCTTCATGACCCAGCGCATGCTGATGGCCGCGGAGTCCGAGGCCGACGACGCGCCGTGGCTGGCCCTGGGCATCGTGCTGTTCGGTGTGCTCGGCAGCAGCGCGCTGGTCCTGCTACCACTGGTCGCGGCGCTCATCCTGCTGATCGGCCCGCTCGCCGCGTTCGGTCTGCTCAGCCTGCTGTTCGTCGCCGAACCCCTGGGCCGGGTATTTCTTTCCCAGCGCGAGGAATTGCGCGCCGACCGGGTCGCCGTCGACCTCGGCTACGGCCGCGATTTCCGCGAGATCCTCGACGAATGGCTCAGCGAACACGACGACTGGGACGGTGCGGCGGCCTATCTGCGCTGGTTCAACACCCACCCACCCTCCGACACCCGCATCGAAGCCGTCGAGGCCCGGATCCACGAACACCGGCACTCACGTGAATGAACTCGCGTCGATGACTTTCGGCGTGCCGCGCGGTCAGTAGTTCTGGAGCCGTACCAACCGAGGAGCGCGAATGATCGATCTGAAGCCGGCCTGCGCCGCGATGAGCGAACTGCTGATCGCGATCACCGACGCGGAGCTGACCTTGCCCACTCCGTGCAGCAAGTACCAGGTCGCGGATCTGGTCGAGCACGTCGATGTGGTGGTGCGCGGCTCCACCTCGCTGGCTCGGAAGCAGAGTGCGCCGAGCGAACCCGCCGCCGATCGGACCGTGCTCGCCGAACGGGTCCGGCTGCTCGGCGCGGCCTGGGACGACCCGGCAGCCTGGGAGGGCACGACGCCGACCGCGAGCCTCGCGCTCACCAACGCCGTCTGGGCGCGCATCGCCTTCACCGAAATCGTGGTGCACGGCTGGGATCTGGCGCGCGCGACCGCCCGGCCCTTCGACCTGCCCGAGTCCACCCTGCGCGCCTGCCTCGACCACGTCGCCGAGTTCGTTCCGCGGGCTCCGCTCCCGGACCTGTGGGAACCCCCGGTCGCGCTGCCCGGCGACGCGCCCCTGTTCGACCGCATCGTGGCGATTACCGGCCGGGACCCTCGGTGGACCGCCGACTCGGCCGGAAAAGGCGAGTGACCCGCGCCACCGCAGCCGCTACGCTGCCGATATGCGAAAGCTTGCGGTTCTGTGCATCGGCCTGCTGGGCCTGACGCTGCTGGTGGGCTGCGGCTCCGACAATGCCGCGGACACCGGTTCCGCGGGTAAGTCGTTCGCGACCGCCGCGCCCGCGCCCGCCGTTTCACCGCCCGGGTTCCGGGAGCAGTCCCCCGGTGACAGCAAGCAGCCGAGCGGGGAGGCGTTGTCGCGCAAGGAGGTTGTCACCGGCAACGTCGAGATCGTCGCCGGGGATCCGATCGCGGCGGCGGGCAAGGTCGTCGCTCAGGTGACGGCCGCGGGTGGCCGGATCGATTCGCGCACCGAGCAACCCGGTACCGAGGACGACGACGATCAGCCCAGCGCCGCGTTGACGGTGCGGGTACCCGCCGACAAGATCGACGCGTTCATCGACGGGCTCGGCACCATCGGCCGGGTCACCGAGATCAGCACCAACCGCGACGACGTCACCATGCAGTGGGAAGATCTGGACGCCCGGATCAAGGCTTTGCAGGCCTCGGTGGATCGCCTGCGCGCCCTCATCACCGGCGCGAACAACACCGCCGATCTGATCGCCGCCGAACAGGCCCTGTCCAGCCGCCAGGGCGAACTCGACAGCCTCACCGCGCAGAAGCGGCACCTCGACGATCAGGTCGCGCTGTCCACACTCACCATCTCCCTGACCACCGACGCGAAGCACTCCGACGGCGGTCCCGACAACTTCTGGGACGGCATCGTCGCGGGCTGGAATTCCCTGGTCGACTGGCTGCAGGACGCGGTCGTCTTCACCGGCCGGGCCATTCCGTGGCTGGGCTTCCTGGCGCTGCTCGGCGCTGTCGTCTGGGGTGTGGTGAAACTGATCCAGCGGCCGCGCCGCACCGCCACGCCTACCCCGGCCGTACCCGCGGTCATCGGGCCCGCGGTAACCCCCGCGGCGACAGGAGATTCGAGTGCCGACGCCGGTGATCAGGGCGACCATAAAGCCGAACAGCCGTAAGGGCCCGCTCGTCGAAACCGCTAGAAGCGTTTCGAGATCACCCGCGGACCGCGCCGGATCAGGGCAGCAGGCGCCGTAGTGCCCGGCGCAGCGCCCGGCTGTCCGAGTAACCCAGGCGCCGCGCCAGTTCGGTGGTACTGACCGCGGGCGCGGACCGCTGCAATTCGATCCGACGAGCCTTGTCGAGTTCCGCGGTCCACGTCGTTCCCTCTTCCGCGAGTCGCCGCTGTAAGCTCCTGCGGCTGGTCAACATTCGCCGGGCTACCAGATCGACTGTCGCGCCACCTGCGGGGAGCAGCGCGACCAACTGCCGGTGCACCTCTTCGGTCCACGTCGTCGCCCGGGGTGCGGGCGCCGCCAAACCCTCCGCGTAGTGCGACATCACGGCGGCCAGCATGGGATCCGCGGTGCGCAGCGGCAGCGACAGATCGGCGGCCCGGAAAGTGAGGCGATCGCTGGGCGCACCGAAATCGACGTTCACGGTCCCGAAAAGCTCGGCGAAATGCCGATGGGTCTTCGGTGCGCGCTGGCGAAACATGATACGCGACGGGCAGATTCGCTGACCGGTGATATGGCGGGCCCGCACGGTATTGGCAGCCGCGGCGTATTGCATCGCCAACTCGCGGCCGCGGCCGTGTCCGTCGAGGAGCTCGATATCGATGCTCACTTCGTCGTCGTCCGCGTCCTCCTCGACGAGGGCGAACGCGAAGTTGCTCGTGATAGTGCTCAGAAATGGCCGGCTGCGCGCCAAGCCCGCACCCCAGGTCGGCGCGGTCGCGATGAGATAGTCGTGCACACCCATCTGGCCCGGGACATAGGTGTCGGCGATCCGAAGCGCCATGCCCGGGTCGTCGAACTCGTACTCGATCAGCTCCCAGAGGCGCAGATGCACCCGCCCCGACACCGTCGTGGTCGGGCTGGCCAGCGCCCATCCGGGGAGGCCGGCTTCCGCCGCGAGCCGCCCCCGCGCCTGATCGGTCAAGCCGGCGCCGTCGAGGATGGCCTTGGGCAGGAGAGCGATATCGGTAGTCATCGCGCTCCTCTGCGGCATCATGGCGGGGCGATTGGCACGTGCTGGCAGCATACCGGCGCGATCTGTCCTCGCCAGAATCGTTGCGGTAACTGATCATCGGATGATCCGAGCTCATTCCGGCGAAGTCCGTGCTGTCCGAAACGAGGTTTGGCTGTGTATTCCGATCGGAGCATGACGGTCCGGCCGACCGCCCGGCTGGTCGTGGTATCGGGCGATGACCGCGTCGGCAACGCGCTGATCGGCGCGCTCGGCGAGCACGGGTGGCCCGCGCACCGCAAGCGACGCGGCGCGGATCTGCTGACTTCCCATCGTGATTTCGATGTCGCCATCCTCGATCTCGGCGTCCCGGAGAACGAGGGAATCCTGCTGCTGCGCAGGCTGCGACAGGTCAGTGCGATACCGGTCATGGTCTTACTCGCCCGCGACAGCGAGCGCCTCGCGGTGCGCTGCCTGCGCGGTGGTGCCGACGACTGCATGGTCCGGCCGCCGCGCCGCGGCGAGCTGCTGGCTCGATTGGAAAAGCTGTCGCGACGCGTCGCCGACGGCACGCCCACGAGTGCTGTGCTGGTGGCAGGCGACGTCCGGATCGATCTGGCTGTCCGCCGCGTCGAAGTCGCGGGCGTGGCAGTCCCGTTGACCCGCACCGAGTTCGAGCTACTTCGTATCCTGCTGGAGCGGCCGGACGTCACGATCAGCCGCCAGCAACTCATGGATCGCCTGTGGGGCGATGCGTTCGTCGCCGTGTCGAAATCGCTCTACGTGCACATCTGCGGGCTGCGCGCCAAACTCGACCGGCCCGGTTTGATCAGCACGGTGCGCGGCTACGGCTACAGATGGAACACGCCCGCATGATCAACCGCGCCGCTTCCGCGCCGCCATGGACAGGTTGCGCGGGGTATAGGTGCTGGCCGCCACTTTTTCGAACCGCGCCCCGGGCTGGACCCGGAGCTGCCACTGCCCCGCGATCGTCGCCAGCGCCAACGTGGCCTCGACCACCGCGAAGACGTCACCGATACATTTGCGTGGCCCATTGCTGAACTGCAACACCGCGTTTCGCGGAATCATGGCGACCCGCTCGGGCGACCAGCGGTCCGGGTCGAAGCGGGCCGGTTCCTCGAAGAGTGCCGGATCCCGCTGCACCGCATAGGGACTGATCAGAATCGAGCCGCCTGCCGGAATGGGGTAGCCACCCACCTCGACGTCGACAGTGGCGCGGCGCGTGATCAGCCAAGCCGGGGGACTGTGCCGCAGGGTCTCGCTGACGATCTGCGCCGTGTAGGGAAGCCGCCGGACATCGGCGTATTCCGCGGGACGGCCGTCGAGCACGTCGTCGAGCTCCGCGTGCAACCGCGCTTCCACCTCCGGATGCTCGGTCAACAGGTGGAACGCCCAGGACAGCGTGGCCGCCGTCGTTTCCGACCCGGCGACCAGGATCGCGGTGATCTGATCGTGGACTTCGGTGTCGGAGAGCGTGGCCCCGGTCTCGGGATCCGTCGCGCGCAGCAGCGCGCCCAGCAGGTCGTCGTGCTCGACCTCGTGCCTCTTGTAGTCGGCGATCACCGCGTCGATCATCGGGTGCAAGGTGGCGAGAATCCGCGCGTACTCACGATTTCGCGGCAGCGGCAGGGCGTTCAGCCTGGGCAGCGGGTTGATCATTCGCCGATAGAGCAGTTCGAGGAGACGAGGCAGGCTCTGCTTCATCGCGGTCACCAGACCGTCGCCCAGCTCCGAGGACATCATCGTCTTGGCGGCCACCGACAACGCCAGCGTGGTCATCTCGACACGGATGTCGAATGCGTCGCCGTCGCTCCAGCCACCGGTCTGGGCGACGATCTCGGATCGCATCGTGCGCGCGTATTCGGCGATCCGGTCGCGCCGGAAGGCCGGCTGCATCAGCAACCGCTGCCGCCGATGTGTCGCGCCTTCCGAGCTCACGAGGCCGTAGCCGAAAAGATCTCGGGCGCCCTCGATCTGGGTGCCTTTCGAGAACTCGCGGGCCTTGGCGACCAGCACTTCGCGAATCAGCTCGGGCGAGTTCAGGACGTAGGCGTCCTGGGATCCGAGCCGGATCCGCACGATCTCGCCGTACTCGCGCATCGACTCGAAGAAGCCGAGCGGATCATCGTGCAGGCGCAGCGCGTGCCCGAGCAGCGGGATACTTCCGGGGGCCGCGGTAATCGTGGAGGTAGGCACGGTGCTCCGATGCTCGAGGTCGAATCACTCGATGATGGACCGCCGAAATCCCTCCGCGACAGCGCATTCGGTGGATCTTTAACGTCTGCTAAAACTTGCCCCGCCGGAAAACAGTCCGGGCACCCGTTCACCGGCAGCGGTGGGCGGGTGCCCGATTCCGTTCGACCCGGCGCTGGGTGCGTTCCCAGCGCCGGGGTTGCCGGGCGAGCGTCTCAGCTCGGCCCGGCGGTAGTTCACTGACGCAGTGCGCGAGCCAGGTTGACGTCCAGCGCGCCGAGGAACTCCTCGGTGCTCAGGTAGCCCTGGTCCCCGCCGACGAGCGCCGCGAGGTCCTTGGTCATCTGGCCGCCTTCGACGGTCTTGATGACGACGTCCTCGAGCGCCTGCGCGAAACCGATCACCTCGGGGGTGTTGTCCAGCTTGCCGCGGTGCTCGAGCCCACGCGTCCAGGCGAAGATCGACGCGATCGGGTTGGTCGAGGTCGGCTTGCCCTGCTGGTGCTGCCGGTAGTGCCGGGTGACGGTGCCGTGTGCGGCCTCCGCCTCGCAGGTCTTGCCGTCCGGGGTGAGCAGCACCGAGGTCATCAGGCCGAGCGAGCCGAAGCCCTGGGCCACGGTGTCGGACTGCACGTCGCCGTCGTAGTTCTTGCAGGCCCAGACGTAGCCGCCCTCCCACTTCATGGAGGAGGCGACCATGTCGTCGATGAGGCGGTGCTCGTAGGTGAGCCCGGCCGCGTCGAACTGGGTCTTGAACTCGGCGTCGAAGATCTCCTGGAAGGTGTCCTTGAACATGCCGTCGTAGGCCTTCAGGATGGTGTTCTTCGTGGAGAGGTACACCGGGTAGTTCTGCTGCAGGCCGTAGTTGAACGAGGCCCGCGCGAAGTCGACGATCGACTGCTTGAAGTTGTACATGCCCATGACGACGCCGCCGTCCTCGGGCATCTTCACGACCTCGTGCACGATCGGCTCGCTGCCGTCCTCCGGGGTGAAGGTCAGCGTGACAGTGCCGGCCTGGTGCACCTTGAAGTCGGTGGCGCGGTACTGGTCGCCGAAAGCGTGCCGGCCGATGATGATCGGCTTCGTCCAGCCGGGTACCAGCCGGGGCACGTTGGAAATGATGATCGGGGCCCGGAAAATGGTGCCGCCGAGGATGTTGCGGATGGTGCCGTTGGGCGACCGCCACATCTTCTTCAGCCCGAATTCCTCGACGCGCGCCTCATCGGGGGTGATGGTCGCGCACTTCACACCGACGCCGTGCTGCTTGATGGCGTTGGCGGCGTCGATGGTGACCTGGTCGTCTGTCTTGTCCCGGTACTCGATGCCGAGGTCGTAGTACTCGAGGTTCACGTCGAGATACGGATGGATCAGCTTGTCCTTGATGAACTGCCAGATGATCCGGGTCATCTCGTCGCCGTCGAGTTCTACGACGGTGCCTTCAACCTTGATCTTTTTGGACATAGTTCTGCGTGTCCTCCTAAGGATGGTGCCCTCATTGCACGGCCAGGCGAACACGCTTGTGAGCGGGCGCCAGCTGTTCCAACAGACAACGTATATGCCCCGCGTGGTCGGCGGGTCATGTGGTCAAACAAGACAAGCGTACTGCTGCTAACGACCTCACTGTGCGCCAGTACCCCTGAGTGAGAATGGTGACGAAAGTTACTCATTAGTACTTTTGTCCATTATTTGAGAATGGCAAGGTCCGCGTATCGCGAGTCGCTCGCGATACGCGGACCGTATTGCCGGAATCAGACGTGGGCCGGAATCTTGACGCCGTCCTCGGCGCCCTCGATCAGGTTCTCCGGCTTGTCCCGGATCATGAACGCGATGATCGGGATGGCGACCGCGAAGAAGCCCGCGCCGACGTAGAAGGCGACGTCGTAGGAGTGGATCGAGGCCTTGGCGACCAGGTTGTCGATGCCCGGGTTGGCCGCCACGTAGTCCTTGGCCGCCTGTACCGAGATGGTGGTGAGCAGGGCGGTGCCGACCGCGCCGCCGACCTGCTGGGCCGCGTTCAGCAGCGCGCTGGCCACGCCGGAGTCCGCTTCGTCCACCTGGTGCAGCGCGACGGCCTGCATGCCGACGAACAGCGGGCCCATGCCGAGCGCGATCAGGAACTGCGCGGGCAGCACGCTGGTGGCGAAGCTGTCGCCGTAGCTGAGCTGTGCCAGTAGCAGCAGGCCGAGCACGCCCAGCGCGGCGCCGACGATCATCAGCGGGCGCGGACCGAACTTCGGCAGCAGGGCACTGGTGGCGCCCGCGGAGATGGCGATACCGGCGGGGAACGCCAGGAACGCGACACCGGCCTTCAGCGGCGTGTACCCGAGCACGTTCTGCAGGTAGAAGCTCAGGAACAGGAACATCGCGAACATGGCGATCGGGATGAGCAGCGCCGCCAGCAACGCGCCGCCGCGGTTGATCTCACCGGGGATGCGCAACGGCAGCAGCGGGTTGGCGGTCCGCGCTTCGATGAAGACGAACGCCGCGAGCAGGGCCACGCCGGCGATCAGCAGGCCCAGGGTGCTGGCATCGGTCCAGCCGTGCTCGGCGGCGCGGCTGAAGCCGTAGACGATGCCGATCAGGCCGAGGGTGACGGTGATCGCGCCGGGCACGTCGTAGCCGCCGGTGCGGGGCAGCGGCACGTCCTTGAGCACGAAGACGAAGGCGCCGACCAGGGCCAGGATCGCGATCGGGGTGTTGACCAGCAGGGTCCAGCGCCACGAGGCGTATTCGGTGAGCGCGCCACCGGCGATCAGGCCGATCGCCGCGCCGCCCGCCGAGATGCCGGCGAACACCGCGAACGCGCGGGCACGCTCCTTGGTCTCGGTGAAGGTCACCGACAGCAGCGACAGCGCCGCCGGGGCCAGCAGCGCGGCGAACGCGCCCTGTAGCCCGCGACCGGCGAACAGCTGCGCGCCGGTCTGCGCCAGGCCGGCCAGCGCGGAGGCGGCGGCGAAGCCGACCAGGCCGATCATGAAGATCTTGCGGCGGCCGAGGTAGTCGGCGAGGCGCCCGCCGAGCAGCAGCAGGCCGCCGAAGATCAGGGTGTAGGCGGTCAGCACCCACTGGGTGTTGCCGTCGCTGATGTGCAGATCACGTTGTGCGAAGGGCAGGGCGATGGTGACGATGGTGGCGTCGAGCACCACCATCAGCTGGGCCAGGGCGATCACGCCCAGTGCCCACCACCGGGCCGAGCTGCCTTGCTTCTCGGGGACGTCGGAGACGTCCACCGTCGGCGCGGATTGGGTCACGGGATTCTCCCTTGTCTGGGCCTGGCTTTTCAGAAGTACGCGGACGATCCTGGCATCGTGCGACTTTTGGCGTCAAGGGAAAAATGTCGCAGTGCGACATTTGACTCATTCCGACAGGACGTGGAATGAACTGAGTTAGCATGGCGGCATGCTCGACTCATCGACCGGCAACGCCGCCGCCGATCCCGAACCGGTGCGGGGCGGTGGCAGGGCAGTGCCCACCGGTCTGCGGGAGCGCAAGAAGCAGCAGACCCGGACCCGGATCATCGAAGTAGCGCTGGAGTTGTGCGACGCGCACGGCTTCGAGGCGACCACCGTCGAGCAGATCGCCGACGCGGCGGACGTCTCGCCGCGCACCGTGAACCGGTACTTCGAGATCAAAGAGGACATCATCCTCGGCCCGGTCGAGGATTTCGGGCAGGCGGTCGCCGCCCGGCTGCGCGCGCAGCCGACGATCGGCAACCCGCTACAGGCCCTCTGCGACGCCTTCCTGGACATGGTCGAGGCCGGTGCGCGCGCGGACGCGACCGAGCCCATCTCGCTGCGCCGATTCCAGAAGATGCAGCGGATCGC
Organism: Nocardia sp. NPDC050712; assembly: GCF_040654295.1. Lineage (NCBI taxonomy): Bacteria > Bacillati > Actinomycetota > Actinomycetes > Mycobacteriales > Nocardiaceae > Nocardia > Nocardia sp. NPDC050712. The sequence goes on along the minus strand of NZ_JBFAHT010000006.1, from coordinate 195,956 downwards.
GGCCAGCAGCCCGGCGGTCAGCACCCGGGCGATGGAATTCCACGACCGCAAGTCCGAACCGCTCGGGCAGGCGCTGGCCGAGCGCCTGGATATCGAACCCGGCTCGCTCACCGTGCGCCTGGCCGTCGCTACCTGGCAGATGATGTGCCACATCGCCTTCGCCGAGGACCAAGAACTGATCCTGTCCGGGGAGCCGGAAGCGGCGGCGTGCGCCACCCGTAAGACCGTGCTCGGCGCCTTCGCGGAACTGCGCCGGCTCTGTTGCGTCCCGACCGTCGAGTAGGCCGCTCACCGGCGCGTTTTCGGCGATTCGAACGATTCGGGCAGTGATCTCCTCGACGTGATTTCAATCGTTGACCGCCCGCCAGCTACCATGTTCGTTAGGTCATGAGTGCCAGCGCGAAGCCCCGGCTCGCTGGTCGGCAACCCTCCAGCAGCGGTGGGGTGCTCCGGGTGATGACCCGGCTTTCGAAAGACGAGAGCAAGCGCGCTGTTCAGGAGGTCCCCCAGATGTGTGCAAAAGTTAACCGCCACATTGCCGCGTATGCCGGCGCGAACGGCTCGACGGCGTGACCGTGGAGACCGAACCGAGCGCCCGCTGCCTGCTACCCACACCGGACGGCCGGCTGGGCACGATCCCGATCGGGGACGTCCGCCTGGAGAACGGCGCGGTGGTCCCCGATGTGCATCTCGCGGTGCAGCGCTGGGGTGAGCTATCGCCCACGCTGGACAACGTGGTGCTGGTCGAGCACGCCCTGACCGGTGATTCGCACGTGATCGGCGCTCCCGATTCGCTGCACCGGCTACCGGGCTGGTGGGACGGCATGGTCGGCCCCGGCGCGCCGATCGACACCGACGAGTGGTGTGTCATCGCCACCAACGTGCTCGGCGGCTGCAAGGGCAGCACCGGCCCGTCCTCGCCCGCCCCGGACGGAAAGCCCTGGGGCGCGCGGTTTCCCGAGATCTCCATCCGCGATCAGGTGACCGCGGAGATCGCCCTGATGGAGCTGCTCGGCGTCGACCGCCTGGCCGCCGTCGTCGGCGGTTCGATGGGCGGCATGCGGGTGCTGGAATGGATGATCACCGCCCCCGACCGGGTCGCCGCGGCGCTCGTGCTCGCGGTCGGCGCCCGCGCCACCGCCGATCAGATCGGCACCCAGACCACTCAGATCGCCGCCATCACCGCCGACCCGGATTGGCAGGGCGGGAATTATCACGGCACCGGCCGCGCGCCGATGACCGGCATGGGCCTGGCGCGGCGCATCGCGCATCTGACCTATCGCACCGAAGGCGAACTGGACCACCGCTTCGAGAACAGCGCCCAGGGCGCCGAGGATCCGTGGCGCGGCGGCCGGTACGCGGTGCAGAGCTACCTGGGGCACCAGGCCGAAAAGCTGTGCGGCCGTTTCGATCCCGCCACCTATGTGCTGCTCACCGAGGCGATGAACCGGCACGATGTCGGCCGCGGGCGCGGCGGCATCGCGGCCGCGCTGGCCGCCACGCCGGTCCCGTGCGTGGTCGGCGGCGTCGACTCCGATCGGCTCTACCCGCTGCGCACCCAGCAGGAGCTGGCCGACGGTCTGCCCGGCTGCGCGCGGCTCGAGGTCGTGCACTCCCGCGACGGGCACGACGGGTTCCTCACCGAGGCGGCCGCGGTGTCCAAGCTGCTGATCGAGACCATGCGGCTGGCACGGGACCACCGCTAGCTCAGGTGGTTTCGAGTTCGCTCCACGGTCCGGCGGCCCAGCCGTCCATTTCGTGCGAGGCCGTGCTGGTCCACCGGTGGGTCGCCGCGCCGTTGGTGAAGTAGCCGTCGTAGGAATCGCTGCGCGTGGCGATCAGGTAGTAGCCCGCGAAATCCGTTTGGGGGACAGGGAGATACGCGCACACCAGGCCGGCCGCCATGGCCAGGTCCCGGGCGCTGGCCGTGCCGACCGGAACGGCGCCGTTGCCCTGGACGTAGGCGGCGACGGTCCACAGCGGAAAAAGCCCGCAGTCGATGCCATCGAAGTTGCCTGGCATGCCGTCTCCCTACGCTGGGTCGGTGCTTGGACCGGCCGCCGAGGTCCTGGACGGCACCCTTTCAGGCTATTGCTCGACCATACGCCGCATGGTCGCCGCAGCGATGCCTCTCAACTGACCTTCGGAGGTCATTTCACTGCCGCGCGGCGCGCCGCCGGGCTGCGGTTGATATTGGTCCCGGCGAATCGGGTGGTCCCGGGCTCGGGACCCGCAGGCTGTGCCCGAGTTCGGTGCGCGGGTGCCGCATTCCCGGCGGCAGCGTGGGATGCGCTGTGCGCGTGACGAATCCGCTGGCTCGTGGTTCGCGCGGGGTTTGCGTGCACCGCTTCCACGGGATGCCGTCGTGCCTGCCGCCGCAGCGGGCACGGGCCCGGCACGCGGTCCAGCGCTGGACCGGGGGGAAATTCAGCGGAGTAGACGCGGTGGCCGCGCTACTGCACGCCGAGGCTGCTGATGGTGGCGGCGATGAACAGGATGGCCGAGCCCAGCAGCGTCAGCGCGGCGACGTCGAAGGGCTTGCTGCGCACCGCGAGCAAGCCGACCCGCGCCGTCGGCAGGGCCAGGCGTAGCGCGGCCGCCAGCAGGGTGGCGCCACCGAAGAAGAACGCGCCGCGGCGCCAGCGATCCCCGGCCACGAACACCACGGCCACCGCGACGACCACGGCCACCAGCACCATCGGCAGGTGCACGCGCAGGAATTGCCCGCCCGTGCCGCTGGGGTGCCGTTCAGCGGAGTCGATGTCGCTCACGCCCCGATTCTTGCAGACCGCTCTAGTCGAGGACCGCGACGCCTTCGATCTCGATGAGATGTTCCGGGGTGAACAGCGCGGCCACGCCGACCAGGGTGACGGTGGTTTCCGGGAATTGGTAGTGCTCGCGGGCCGCGGCGCCCGCCGCGCCGAGCGCTTCGAATTTCGAGGGGTCCCAGTCCACTACGTAGAAGCGGACACTCACCAGGTCCTCCGCTTTTCCGCCCGCCGCCTCGAGCGCACGCCCGAGGTTGATCAGCGCCTGGGTGGTCTGGGCGGCGAGACCGCCGGGCACCACCTGACCGGATTCGTCGACGCCGATCTGCCCCGACAGATGCACGATGCGGCTGCCGGTGGCGACCGTCGCGTGGGCGAAACCCGGTGCGGGCGGGCCGGATCCGGCCGGATTGTGCGCTGTGCTTGCCATGATCGAAAGCCTATCGGGTCACAGGTGCTACTACCGTCTGTAGTTCGGGCGTACGGTGAGGAAACCGAAACCGAGTACATGGGGGTACAGGTAGATGCGCGCACTCACGCGAATCCGGCACTACGCCAGCGCGTTCCGGCAGGCCAAGCGGAACCGGTCCGATCTGCCCGGCTGGTTGCTGCGGCGGCCGCTGATCGGCATCGCGGTCGCGGTGTACGAGACCATGCTGATCTTCAGCAACCGGCTGGACCCGAAGCTCAAGGAACTCGCGGAGCTGAAGGTGGCGGGTCTGATCAACTGCGAGTTCTGCCTCGACATCGGCTCCGCGCTGGGGCGCTCGGCGGGGCTGACCGAGCAGCAGATCGCCGACCTGCCGCGCTACCGGACCAGTACCGCCTACAGCGAGCTGGAGCGCCTCGTCCTCACCTTCGCCGAAGCCATGACCGCCACCCCGGCCATCGGTCTGGACGAACCGCGCGCGGCGCTGCGCGCACACCTGTCCAAGGCCCAGCTCGCCGAGCTGGCCGCCGCCATCGCCTGGGAGAACCAGCGCGCCCGGATCAACCAGGGCTTGGGCGTGCGTCCCACCGGGATGGGTGAGGGCGGGGTCTGCGCGCTGCCGGAGCGGCCCGCGCAGTAGAACCGGATCCGGCCCTGGTTGACTGGCCGGGTGTTCCGAGTGATGTTTCATGAGCCCGCGATTCCGGGGAACACCGGCAACGCGATCCGCATGGTCGCGGGAACCGGGTGCGAACTGCATCTGATCGAACCGCTCGGATTCGATCTGTCCGAGGCCAAGCTGCGCCGGGCCGGGCTGGATTACCACGATCTGGCCTCGGTGACGGTGCATCCGAGCCTGGCGGCGGCGTGGGCGGCGCTGCGGCCCGAGCGGGTTTTCGCGTTCACCACCCAGGCCGCCACGCACTACACCGATGTCGAGTACCGCATCGGTGACGTGCTGCTGTTCGGCACCGAACCCACCGGCCTGCCTGCCGAGGTGCTCGACGATCCGCTGCTCACCGCGCAGTTGCGCATCCCGATGCTGCCGGGCCGGCGTTCGATGAATCTCTCGAACGCCGCCGCCGTTGCGGTCTACGAGGCGTGGCGGCAGATCGGCTTTCCGGAGGGCGTCTAGTCCCGCTCGGGGCAACACGTGGGCAAGCTCACCGGGCAGCCGGGGAGCGAATCCGGCGGCCGAGTAGTTGACCCCTGTGTGACTACGCCGACCGCAGCCACCGCTCCGCCCGAGGCCGAGCGGACGACCTGGCACGTTCCCGCCATGCTGGCGCTCGCGCTGGGCGGATTCGGGATCGGCACCACCGAGTTCGTGTCCATGGGTTTGCTGCCCAATATCGCCGAGGCCATGGATGTGTCCGAGCCCACGGCCGGGCACGCGGTCTCCGCGTACGCGCTCGGCGTCGTGGTCGGCGCGCCGTTGATCGCGGCCCTGTGCGCGCGGATGCCACGCAAACGCCTGCTCGTGCTGCTCATGGTGGCCTTCACCCTCGGAAATGCCGCGACGGTCTTCGCCCCGACCTTCCAGACTCTGCTCGCCGCCCGGTTCGTCTCCGGGCTGCCGCACGGCGCGTACTTCGGTGTCGCCTCGCTGGCCGCGGCGAGCCTGGCGCCGGTGGGGCAGCGCGCCAAGGCGGTCGCCGCGGTTATGCTCGGGTTGAGCGCCGCCAACGTTGTCGGCGTTCCCGGCGCTACCTGGCTCGGCCAGCATCTGGGCTGGCGCGACGCGTATCTGGTGGTTGCCGTGATCGGTGTGGCCACCATCGCCGCGATCATGGCCGCCGTCCCGGAACTCACCGGATTCAAGACCACCAGCCCGCTCACCGAGCTGGGCGCGCTGCGCCGCCCACAGGTGCTGCTGACCCTGGCGGTCGGCGCGATCGGCTTCGGCGGCATGTTCGCCGTGTACACCTACATCACCACCACGCTCACCGACGTGGCCGGTCTGCGCGCCGCGCTGGTCCCGATCGTGCTGATGCTGTTCGGCCTGGGCATGATCGCGGGCAACATCATCGGCGGCGTGCTGGCCGACCGGGGCGTGGATCGCGCGATCTTCCTCGCGATGGTCGCGATGGCGGTGGTCCTGGCCGGTTTCGTGGCCGCCGCGCACAACCCGATCACGGCGGGGATCGGCGCGTTCCTGGTCGGCGCCACCGGCGCCGCCCTGGCGCCCGGCCTGCAAACCCGGCTGATGGACGTCGCGGCCGACGCGCAAACCCTGGCCGCTGCGCTCAATCACGCGGCGCTCAATATCGCCAACGCCGCGGGTGCCTGGCTGGGCGGCCTGGTCATCGCCGCCGGGTTCGGCTACACCGCGCCCGCGCTGGTCGGCGCCGGCCTGGCCGTGGCGGGCGTGCTGTTGTTCACCGTGACGGTGTGGACCGCCCGGCGCTCGACGTCCTGAGAACATACAGATCTGTATGTAAGTGTTAGAATGCGCGGATGACCAGGATATTGGGCGGTGCGAAACAGCCGCGCCGGACGCAGGAGCAGCGTAGCAGCGAGATGCGCACGCGCCTGCTCGATGCCACCATCGACTGCCTGGTCGAATTCGGGTATGCGGGCACCACGACGCCACGCGTCGCCGAGCGCGCGGGTGTCACCCGCGGCGCTCAGGTACATCACTTCGGATCCAAGAACGACCTGGTCGTCGCGGCCATCAGTCATCTCGCGCAGCGCCGCACCGAGGCCGCCATGCAGGAGATCGGCCGGATCAAGGCCGGGCCGGATCCCATCGCCACCGTGCTGGACTTCCTCTGGGAGCTGCACCAGGGCCCGCTGTTCATCGCGGCGATGGAACTGTGGGTGGCCGGGCGCACCGACAAGGTGCTGGCCGCCGCGGCCGGCAAGGTCGAGCCGTTCGTCAACAATGCCGTGCTGATGGCGCTGGCCCAGTACGTGCCCGACGAGGTGACCCGCCGGGATGCCCGGGATTTCGTCTACACCGCGATGGACGCGCTGCGCGGCATCCTGGTCTCCAGCTTCATCGACTCCGATCCCGAACGCGCGCACCGGCGTTGGCAGCGCGCCTCGGTGCATCTGCGCGAAGCCGCGAAGGTCTCGCTGCCGGGCATCCGGCTCGCCGACTGAGGACACGGTAAAGGTCGCGGCGGGCGAATCGTGTTCGCCGGCCGCGACCTTCGTCGTCGCGTCTACTGCTGGCGGGGCAGCAGGTGGATGCCGTGCTTGTCCGTGGACAGTGCCAGCGAGCTGATGTACTGGATCTCGCCCGCCGGCCCCGGCGCCGCCGAGGCGATCATGTCCGGGCGCTCGAACTCCAGGCCGGTCGCCACGCAGGTCAGAGTTTCGCCGGACGGGTTGCCGTGCTCGTCGAACATCGGCAGCTCGATGCCGTCGTCGGTGCGGCGCAGGTAGTACTTGCCCTTGGTCAGGATCGCGGTCGCCGGTGTCGCGAGGAACGCGACCAGCACCGCGACGATGGGGGAGTACGGCTTCAGCAGCTCACCGAAGAGGCCGAAGAACGTCATGATCGACAGCACCGCCGACAGCCCGAAGCCGACCAGGCCGACGGGATTGAAGTCGTAGAGCATCCCGCGCCGGAACTCGGGCACCTTCGGCGAGATCTTCAGGACGTACTTGTTGATCGCGATATCGGTGGCGACGGTGACGATCCAGGCGATGCCGCAGTTGGCGTAGAAGCCCAGGATGCTGTTCAGGAAGTCGAACATGTTGGCTTCCATCAGGATCAGCGCGATCGCCAGGTTCACGCCCAGGAAGACCAGCCGGCCCGGGTAGGTCTTGGTGACCCGGGTGTAGGAGTTGGTCCAGGCCAGCGAGCCGGAGTAGGCGTTGGTCACGTTGATCTTGATCTGGCTGATCACCACCAGCACCACCGCCAGCGTCATGGCCAGCCAGCCCGGCACCATATCGCGGTAGATCTCCAGGAACTGGTGCACCGGCTGGTTCGCGATGCCTTGGGCGGCAGGCAGATTCGCGATCAGGTAGACCGCGAGGAACAGGCCGACGACCTGCTTGATCGCGCCGAAGAGCACCCAGCCGGGGCCCGCCAGCAGCATCCAGGTCCACCACCGGCGCCGGTTCTCCGGGGTGCGCGGCGGCATGAAGCGCAGGTAGTCGATCTGCTCGGCGATCTGCGCGATCAGCGACAGGCAGACACCGGCCGCCAGGAGCGTGCCCGAAACGCTCACGCCCGCACCGTCTTTACCGCCGTAGGCGAAGAACGAGCCGACCGAATCGGGGTGGCGCACCACCAGGAACACGAACGGCAGCACCATCAGCAGCAACCACAGCGGGGTGGTCCACACCTGGAGCTTGGCCAGCGTGTTCATGCCGTAGATGACCAGCGGGAAGATCAGCACGGTGGACAGGAGATAGCCCAGCCAGAGCGGAATTCCGAGCCCGAGTTCCAGGCCCTGGGCCATGATCGAGCCTTCGAGCGCGAAGAAGATGAAGGTGAACGACGCGAACACGATATTGGTGATCACCGAGCCGTGATAACCGAATCCGCTACCGCGCGTGATCAGGTCGAGATCGATGTTGTAGCGGGCCGCGTAATAGGCCAGCGGAAATCCGGTCAGCATTACGACAATCGCGAAGACCGCGATGCCGAGCAGCGCGTTACCGGTGCCGTGCGCGATGCCGATATTCGCGCCGATGGCGAAATCGGCCAGGTAGGCGATGCCGCCCAGGGCCGAGATCCCGACTACGGCCGGGCTCCACTTCCGGTAACTGCGGGGCGCGAAACGCAGTGTGTAGTCCTCCAGCGTCTCGTTCGCCGGATTTCCCTCTGAGTTCGTCGAGCGGGTGTCGACATCGACCACGTTCTTCTCCTCATCCCCTCACCAAACACGAAGCAACCCTGTGAACTTCGCGTGCCGATGTGGACGGGGAATTTCCGAACCATTACGCCGCTGTTAATCGATACCGGTCGTGAGTGAGGTCACATTCGCTCGGTTTGCGGCTTTCGATCGGTCGTGTTGCGGCCGCGCGTCGGGCGGTTTGAAGATCGACATACACGTCCTGCTGTATGTGCAATTTGCAGCTACAACCTGGCAATAAGGCTGGATATGCCGGTCGATAGACCGAACTGCTTGTGCAGTTACGTGCACGTCTGTATGTTTGTGGCAGATCGGTCCGCAGGGATCGGCCACCATCGTCCGCCGCGGGGTCGGACGAGCGAGATCTGAGGAGTTCGATGACGAACAAGGTCTACGTCGTCGGCGTCGGCATGACGAAGTTCGAGAAGCCGGGCCGCCGCAAGAACGACGACGGCACCGACTGGGACTACCCGGACATGGCGCGGGAGTCGGGCACCAAGGCACTCGCCGACGCCGGGATCGACTACCGCGAGGTCGAGCAGGCCTACGTCGGCTACGTCTACGGCGAATCCACCTCCGGTCAGCGCGCGGTCTACGAACTGGGTCTGACCGGCATTCCGGTGGTCAACGTCAACAACAACTGTTCCACCGGCTCGACCGCCCTTTACCTTGCGGCGCAGGCGATCCGGGGCGGGCTCGCCGAATGCACGCTGGCCCTCGGCTTCGAGAAAATGCAGCCCGGCTCGCTCGGCTCCACCTGGGACGACCGCGAACAGCCGATGGCCAAGCACATCATGGCGCTCGCCGAGATCTCCGAGGTGCTGTTCCCGGTCGCCCCGTGGATGTTCGGCGCGGCCGGCCGCGAGCACATGAAGGAATACGGCACCACCGCCGAGCATTTCGCCAAGATCGGCTACAAGAACCACAAGCACTCGGTGAACAACCCGTACTCCCAGTTCCAGGACGCGTACTCGCTCGAGGACATCCTGAACTCGCGGATGATCTACGACCCGCTCACCAAGCTGCAGTGCTCGCCGACCTCCGACGGCTCCGGCGCGGTCATCCTGGCCAGCGAGGACTTCGTCACCAAGCACGATCTCGCGGCGCAGGCGGTGGAGATCGTCGGCCAGACCATGACCACCGACTTCGCCTCCACCTTCGACGGCACCGCCAAGAACCTGATCGGCTTCGACATGAACGTCCAGGCCGCCCGCAAGGTGTACGACCAGGCCGGTCTCGGAGCCGAGGACTTCCAGGTCATCGAGCTGCACGACTGCTTCTCCGCCAACGAACTGCTGCTCTACGAGGCCCTTGGCCTGTGCGGCGAGGGCGAGGCCGGGAAGCTCATCGACGCGAACCAGACCACCTACGGCGGCAAGTGGGTCGTGAACCCCTCCGGCGGGCTGATCTCCAAGGGCCATCCCCTGGGTGCCACCGGCCTGGCGCAGTGCTCCGAGCTCACCTGGCAGCTGCGCGGCACCGCCGACAAGCGTCAGGTGGACAACGTCACCGCCGCCCTGCAGCACAACATCGGCCTCGGCGGGGCGGCGGTCGTCACCGCCTACCAGCGCGCCGACCGCTGAACCTTCCCGCACCACAGCACAACTCGACGAGGAGTCATCTCATGGGACACATCGAAGCCACCAAGGACGTCAACGCCACCCCCGAGGCCCTGTGGGCGGTCGTCGCCGACCCGCAGACCTGGGACAAGTGGTTCTCCATCCACGAGCGTTTCATCGACGAGCCGCCGGCCACGCTGACCGTGGGCGCCAAGCTGGTCGCCAAGATCGTCATGCTGGGCATGGCCAACAAGCTGGAGTGGACCGTGGTGGCGGTGGAGTCGCCGAACACGCTGACCCTGGGCGGCGTCGGCATGGCCGGTGTGAAGACCGAGTTCACCTTCGCCATCGAGCCCAAGGCCGAGGGCGGCTCCACCGTGAAGGTCTCCGGTGATTTCGAGGGCGCGCTGATCAAGGGCGCGCTCGGCAAGGCGGTCGAGAAGGACGGTCTCAAGCAGCTCGACAAGTCGCTCGAGCAGCTGGACGCGCTCGCCGCCACGGTCGCCTGAGCGTCGCGGCGATGACCGAATCGACCGCGCGGCTGGTGGAGTTCGACGACTCCGGCCTGGAAACCTGGTGTGACGACGAGACCTTCGCGGTGACCGCGGAGCGGATCGCCGAATACGCCGCCGCCACCAACGATCCCATCGAGGCCCACCTGGCCGGCAAGATCGCCTCGCCGGTCTTCGCCATCGTGCCGGTGTTCGAGGCGATGATGATGCCGGTGATCGACGTCGCGCCGATGGACATCTTCGGCCGGGTCGTGCACGGGGAGCAGGACTTCCACTTCCACCGCGCGATCCAGCCGGGGGACGAGCTGGTCTCGCGGGCCAAGGCCGTCGGCTACACCAGCCGGTCCAACGGCACCACCATCACCATCCTGATCGAATGCCGCACGGACGCCGGGGAACTGGTCAACGAGCAGTACCTGACCGCCTTCTTCCGCGGCGTCGACGCGGGCAAGTCGGTCGGCCAGGCCGCGCCCGCGCACAAGTTCGACGAGGCCCTGCGCGCGCAGGAGCCGGTGGCGGTGGTGCCGCAGCACGTCGATCTGGACCAGACCTACCGCTACGCACCGGCTTCCGGTGATCCGGTGCCGCTGCACCTGGACGAGCAGGTGGCGCTGGACGCCGGGCTGCCCGGCATCATCGCGCACGGGCTGTGCACCCAGGCGTTCGCGTCCTGGGCGGTGCTCACCGAGGTCGCGGGGTCGGATGTCCACCGGCTCAGGCGGTTTGCCGTGCGCTTCGCCAAGATGGTGTTCCCCGGCGACGACCTGGAGACCCGCATCTGGAAGGTCGGCTCGGCGAACGGCGTCACCACCTACGCCTTCGAAACCGTGCGTGGCGAGGACGTGGTCCTGAGCGACGGTCTCGCCGAAATCACCGACTGACCACCACCTCCCGTCATCCCGGCGAGCGCCGGGATCCACAGCAAGAGGAGCCGCACACCATGGGTGCACTCGAAGGAAAAGTCGCCGTCATCACCGGCGCCGGCCGTGGCATCGGCCGGGAACACGCGCTGCTGTTCGCCCAGGAGGGCGCGGCCATCGTCGTCAACGACCTCGGCGGCAGCAATGCCGGTGAGGGCACCGACGTCGGCCCGGCCCAGGAGGTCGCGAACGAGATCATCGCGGCGGGCGGCAAAGCCGTGGCCAACACCGAGAACATCGCCGGCTGGGACGGCGCGAAGAAGCTGGTCGATCAGGCGGTTTCGGAATTCGGCCGCTTGGACATCGTGATCAACAACGCGGGCATCCTGCGCGATGCGTTCATCGCGGGCCTGGACGAGTCGCAGTGGGACTCCGTGGTCGCCGTGCACCTGAAGGGCCACGCCGCGGTGCTGCATCACGCCGCCGCGTACTGGAAGGCGGAGAGCAAGGCGGGCAACCAGCCGAACGCCGCGGTGGTCAACACCGCGTCCGCGTCGGGTGTCACCGTGCCCAACGCGGGCCAGGCCAACTACGGCGCGGCCAAGGCCGGCATCGCCGCACTGACCCTGGTCGCGGCCGATGAGCTGGAGCGCTACGGCGTCCGGGTCAACGCGATCGCCCCGATCGCGCGCACCCGCCTCACCCTGGCCACGCCGGGCATGGGCGCCATCCTCGGCGCCGAGGTGGAAGAGGGCGAATTCGATGCCTTCAGTCCGGCCAACATCTCCCCGGTGGTCGCATACTTGGCTTCGGACAAGTGCTCGATCACCGGCAAGGTGTTCGCCGTGCAGGGTGGTGCGATCTCCGAACTGGCGGGCTGGCACGACGTGAAGACGATCGAGACCGAAGGCCCGTGGCTGATCGACGACATCGCCGCCCGCCTCCCCTGAACCACCGAAACTCGTAGGAGAACAACGATGTTCGAATGGTCCGAGACCGATGTGATGATCCGCGACGCGGTGCGGGCGTTCATCGACAAGGAAATTCGTCCCCACCTCGACGCTCTCGACAGCGGCGAGATGCTGCCGTACCCGATCCTGCAGAAACTGTTCAGCGAGTTCGGGATCGACGCCATGGGCGGCGAGGCGATCGACAAGCTGCTGGCCAGGCAGCGCAAGATCGAGGCGGCCATCGCCGCGGGCGAGCCGAAGCCGGAGAAGAAGGAGAAGTCCGGCGGCGGCAGCCCGTTCGCGGACCAGCAATCGCTGATGGCGGTCGTGGTCGCCGAATTGTCCGGCGTCTGCATGGGTTTGGTCACCGCCGTGGGCGTATCCATCGGTCTCGGCGCCACCACCATCCTCTCGCGCGGCACCCTCGCGCAGAAGGAGCGGTGGGTCAAGGACATCCTTACCTTGCGGAAGGTCGCGGCCTGGGCGATCACCGAACCCGATTCGGGCTCGGACGCGTTCGGCGGCATGAAGACCTACGTCCGGCGCGACGGCGAGGACTACATCCTCAACGGGCAGAAGACCTTCATCACCAACGGCCCGTTCGCCGACGTGATGGTGGTCTACGCCAAGCTCGACGAGGGTGACGGCGCGGACAAGCGTGAGCGCAAGGTCTTGACCTTCGTCCTGGACAAGGGCATGGAGGGGCTCACCCAGGGCAAGCCGTTCCGGAAGATGGGCCTGCACTCCTCGCCGACCGGTGAGTTGTTCTTCGACAACGTGCGAGTGAGCAAGGACCGCCTGCTCGGCGAGACCGAGGAGCACAAGGGCGGCGACGGACGCGAAAGCGCCCGTTCGAGTTTCACCACCGAGCGGATCGGCGTCGGGTTCATGGCGCTGGGCATCATCAACGAATGCCACCGGCTCTGCCTGGATTACGCCAAGAACCGCAAGCTCTGGGGCCAGGAGATCGCGCGCTTCCAGCTGGTCCAGCTCAAGCTGGCGAAGATGGAGATCGCCCGGATCAACGTGCAGAACATGGTGTTCAACGTGCTCGAGCAGGGCCGGGCGGGCAAGTCGCCGAGCCTGGCCGAGGCCTCGGCGATCAAGCTGTACGCCTCCGAGGCGGCCACCGAGGTCGCCATGGAGGCCGTGCAGCTGTTCGGCGGCAACGGCTACATGACCGAGTACCGGGTCGAGCAACTGGCCCGCGACGCCAAGTCGCTGATGATCTACGCGGGCAGTAACGAGATCCAGGTCACCCACATCGCCAAGGGTCTATTGGCGCAGTGAATCTCGCGCCCGGGTGCCCTGCGCACCCGGGCGGTTTCACCGAAAGTGTTTCAGCGCACCGGTATCCGGTGCGACCCGTCGCAAAGGGGCGACCGGACGATGATTACCGAAACCACCGCGCGCTACAACGACGTCGGCACTCGCGTGCTGTCGGTCGCGGGCACCGGCACACCGATTCTGTTGTTGCACGGCTACTCCGACAGCGCCGACACCTGGCGCGCGGTACTGACCCGGCTGGAGGCCGGGGGCCGCAGGGCCGTCGCGGTCGATCTGCCCGGCTTCGGCCTGGCCGATCCGCGCGCGCCGGGCCCGGTGACGCGGCAGTTCGAGGACTTCGCCGCGGCGGTCCTGTCCGACCTGGGACCCGCTGTGCTGGTGGGCAATTCACTCGGTGCGGCGACCGCGGTGCGCGTGGGCGCGCGCCGCCCCGAACTCGTCGAAGCCGTAGTGGCGCTGGACGAACCGCTGCTGGCTCGGCATCTGCTCGCGCGGGTGGCGCGCTGGAGCGACTACAGCTGGCTGTTCCGTGGGATCGGAGCGCTCCCCGTGCCGGCCGCGACAGTGCGTCGAGCTATCGGCTGGGCGGTCCGATACGGCATCTACGGCCCCGGTCACCGCACCGATCCCGAATTTCTCGCCTCCGCCCTGCGGACCTATCCGGATATTCGTGCGGTAGCGGCCCACGGCCGGGACGCAGTTCGCTACGCGCGCGAAAATTCGTCCGGGCATGGCGATCTCGTTCCCGGGTGTCCCACGCTGATCGCGCACGGCGCGCTCGATCGCATCATCCCGGTCGCGGCGAGCGCGGCCCTGCACGCCGCGATTCCGGGGAGCGAATTCGTCGTGCTGCCCGGTGCGGGACACTGCCCGCAACTGGACGTGCCCGACGAGGTGACCCGCCTGATCCTGGACTTCCTCGCCAGGACCGCGGCGGGCCGCAGCGAAACCGGCTGAGCCGGCCGGCGTCACCGTGCGCTGAGCTAGATGGCGCGGAGGTGGCCCCGGCTGGCGTAGACGTGCTCGGCGATCAGGGTGGCGATCCGGTCGGGAGCCTCCAGCATCGGGACGTGCCCGACGCGGTGCATCAGGATCCGGTCGGCGCTGTCGGGGAGTTCCTTCAGGTAGCGGCGGGCGTAGACCCGGTTGGGGATGATGTGGTCGGACTCGGCCAGCAGCAGGCGGACCGGGGTGGGCAGGTCGGACAGGTCCGAGAGGGCCGGTGCGCGGAAGGTGCCCATGATCAGAGGGAGCATCGCCTGGCAATGCAGGGCCGCCTCGATGACCGCGGTCATGTCCGTGCGGGACACGGCGCCGGAATTCTTGACCAGGAGCAGTTTGGTCAGGCGGTGCGTCACCGGATTGTGTTTGACGAATCCGCCGACCCGCTTACCGATTTCGATGATCGGCACCATCGCCAGGAATTTCAGCCCGACCCGGAATTGGGTGAGCGAGGGCGCATTCCAGCCGCCCGCGGGCGCGATCAGGGTGAGGGTGCGGGCCCGGCCGCGGCGCGCCAATTCGATGCCGACCCAGCCGCCCAGCGAATTGCCGGCGATATGGCAGGTGCGCCAGCCCATTTCGTCGAGCTGATCCTCGATGCGATCGGCCAGGGTGTAGATATCGGTGGACCAGCCGTCGCCGGGCGCGCCGCCCCAGTGCCCCGCGAAGGCCGGCGCGAACACCTCGCATTGCGCGGCCAGGCGGTTCGCGGTCTGGGTCCAGCAGTGCGGGGAGAGCATGAAGCCGTGCAGCAGCAGGAGCGGATCGCCGGAACCGACGTGCAGCGCCTTGATAGGGACCGGCGGCTCGGATTTCTTCGCGGGCTTTTTCACGGCGGGAGCGGGCCGGGCCGGCTCGGGGCGCGTGGATTGTCCGATGCGCGAAACTTTTTTGCTGTTTCGCGGCGTGGGCTGGTTGGAATCCGACATCATCGTCGTCCGCCCTTTCGGGAGTTGCGTCTGACCAGCATTGTACGGTCGTCGGGTGCCGTACATCATCTCTAGCGTGAACGTGAATGGTGTCCGCGCGGCCACGGGCAAGGGCATGCTCGAATGGCTGGCGGTCACCGAGGCCGACATCGTGTGCGTGCAGGAGACGCGCGCCACCGACGAACAGACCCGAGCCGCGCTGGCGCCCGCGCTGGCGAACGGCTGGTTTCTCGCACACGCGGAGCCGGAATCCAAGGGCCGGGCCGGGGTCGGCATCCTGTCGCGGCGCGAGCCGAAGCAGGTGCGGATCGGTTTCGGCAGCGCCGAGTTCGGCGCGTCCGGGCGCTATCTCGAAGCCGACTTCGACGACGCCACCGTGGCCAGCGTGTACGTCCACTCGGGGGAGGAGAACACCCCGCGCCAGGACGAGAAGTACCGGTTCCTGGCCGAATTCGGCGCCTACCTGAAGACGCGCACCGGCGCGTACGTGGTCAGCGGCGACTGGAACATCGCGCCCACCGAACTGGACCTGAAGAACTGGAAGGGCAACCTGAAGTCCGCCGGGTTCCTGCCCGAGGAACGCGCCTGGATCGCGGAACTGCTCGCCGCGGGCTACACCGACGTGGTGCG
The DNA here is from genome assembly GCF_040654295.1 of Nocardia sp. NPDC050712. NCBI lineage: Bacteria > Bacillati > Actinomycetota > Actinomycetes > Mycobacteriales > Nocardiaceae > Nocardia > Nocardia sp. NPDC050712. The sequence goes on along the minus strand of NZ_JBFAHT010000006.1, from coordinate 180,215 downwards.
GCAGTTGCACCCCGGCGTCAGCGGCCCCTACAGCTGGTGGTCCTACCGCGGGCGCGCTTTCGACAACGATTCCGGCTGGCGCATCGATTACCACCTGGCGCTCGGCAGCCTGGCCGAGCGGGCCAAGCAGGCCGTCGTGGAACGCGCTCCCGCCTATGACCAGCGCTGGTCCGACCATGCGCCGGTGACGGTGCAGTACCGGTGAGACTCACGCCGGTCCGGGCCGTCGCCGCGTTCGTCGCGGTGGTGGTCGTCGCGTTGCTGGCGGTGCTCGCGGTGCGCGGGGGTGACAGCGATACCAGCACCTCCAGCGGCACTGTCACCGCCACCAGCTCCCGCACCGGCGCGGCTCCGAGCGCCGGGGCGGTATCGGCGACGCCGGTGCCCGGCGTCCCGGACCGCGCCTACGCCACCCTGCGGGAGATCGACGCGGGCCGCTGGCCGGGGTCGGCCAACGCCGCCGGCACCCAGGGCGGCGAGCAGTGGGGGAACCGCGAACGCCGGCTGCCGCGGACCGATGCGGCCGGGCGCGCCATCAGTTACCAGGAATGGGATGTGAATCCCAAGCAGCGCAACCGATCCCGTGACGCCGAGCGCATCGTCACCGGCTCCGACGGCTCGGCCTGGTACACCGGCGACCACTACAAGACCTTCACGAGGATGCGCTGATGACCACACCGGTCCCGCTGTCGCGATTCCTGAGTCTCGCCGCCCAGGCGCCGAATACCGCCGTTCCCGTGCTGGGCGCCCTGGACGTCGACCCGGCCGAGCTGAGCGGCCTGCGCTACGACGCACCGCCCGGCTTCCTGGTCCGGGAGCTGCGGGGCGCCAAGATGCGCACCACCGCGGGCGTTTTCGACGAGTTCGCCGCCGCGTTCCAGTTCCCGTACTACTTCGGCGAGAACAAGGACGCGTTCGACGAATGCCTGCGCGATCTCGGCGAATTCCTCGGCGACGCGGCGGGATACGTGGCGGTGGTGCGGGATTCGGGTGAACTGCTGGCCGAGCAGCCGCGCGAGCGGGGCTGGTTCACCGAGGCGATCGCCGACTCGGCCGGCTACTGGGCGCGGCGCGGGATCAGTTTCCGGGTGGTGCTGCAGGGCCGGGCACCGGAGGCGCCCGCCGCCGTCGCGGCCCGGGTGGTGCCGCTGACCCTGGGCTGACGGCTCAGGCCAGGCGGCGGGCCAGGTCCTCACCGAGCAGCACGAACACGTCGGTGGTGTGCTCGATCAACTCGTCCCGGGAGATCGGCAGTTCGCCCTGCAACCACGCGGTGAGCGTCTGCACCAGGCCGCCGACCAGATAGGTGGCCCGGAATTCGATGACCGGATCCGGTTGCCGGTCGGTCATGCCGTAGAAGTCGATGCCCTGCGCGGCCACGATGCGCGCGAACAGCCGGATGGATTCGGTCGTGCGGGCCCGCAATTCGGGGGTCGCCTGGCCCGCGACCAGTGCCACCCGGGCCTTGCGCGGATCGTCGGTGAACAGGCGGATGCCCGCGCTGATCGCGGAGCGCGCCATGCCCCGGGTGTCGGGCGGCGCGGTGCGCAGACCGTCCGCGATCGCGATCGCGAGTTCCTCGGTGATCCGGTCGATCAGGCCGGTGAGGACCGCGTCACGGCTGTCGAAGTTCTCGTAGTAGTAGCGCTCGTTCAGCCCGGCCTGCGCGCACAGCCCGGACACGGTGAGTTTGCCCAGGCCCTCGGTGCCGATGAGTTCGAGGGCGGCGTCGAGCAGGGCCCGGCGGCGCTGGGCGCGCCGCTCGTCCGCGGAGACGCCACCGTAGGCCCGCTTGGGGGCCGCGGACGCCGAAGCCGGCGGTGTGGGTGAACGCTGCGCTGGTGCCACACCTCGATTGTGGCAGTCCCGGCGTGTGCGCGGGGGTGGGGTGCGGTCACGAATCTGGCATGGACTCTTGCCAGAAGTTGGTTTCGGGGCGATCCTGGTGACATCGGGTCTCGATGAGGAGACTCCTCCGATGAGGGAGGCAGCCGTGGCCGCTCCTGGATATTTCGCCGACCATTCGATGATCCGGCGGGTCATGCGCAAGCGAGCGGTGGGCCTCACCTACGGCCAGCGCGCGCTGGTCCTCGGTGCGGTTCACCCCGTGCTCTACGTCGGGACCGCGGAGAATTCCGCGCACCGGATGACCCCGTACACCCGGCTGGCCCTCACCGGAAAACTGTTCGAAGCCGTCTTCCTCGGCAGCAAGCAGGAGGCCGATCGGGCGCTGGAGTTCACCCGGAAGAAGCACGTGCCGGTCAGCGGCGCGCTGCCCGAGGACGCGGGCGCGCATCACCCCGCGGGCACCGCCTACTCCGCGAGCAACCCGTACCTGATGTTCATGACCATGGCGTTCGCCTTCGACTCCGCCGAGGTCATGCACGACCTGCTGGTCCGCAAGCTCACCGCCGGCGAGCGGGAAGGGCTGTACCAGGACTTCGTGCGCTGGGCCGAACTGTTCGGCATGCCCGCCGACGCCGCGCCCGCCGACTACCCGGCGTTCCGGACCTATCTCGACACCTACCTGGCCTCGGACGAGCTGTTCCTCACCGACGAAGCCCGCCTGGTCGGCTCCTATCTGGCCGGATCCCGGGTGCCCTACCCGCAACGCACCCCGATGCATCAGGTGACCTCCGCGTTCTACCTGCTGGTGCAGGGCAGCCTGCCGGCCCGGGTGCGCGCGCTCTACGGCATGCGGTGGGGGCTGGTCGAGGAAACGGCCTACCGCGGGCTCGCCCAGGGCATACGGACCGCGCACGTGGAGTTGCCGCTGGTCCCGCCGCTGCTGCGGGACAGTCTGGCCGGTCCGAGCGCGCCGCTCTACCGGCTCGTCGCCGAGCGCGAACGCAAGCTGGCCCGCGCCGGATTGCCGAGTATGCCCGGAGTGCACCCCGAGAGCCGGGCGGCGCGAAATTCCGCTTGAGCGGCATGAAAAGATCGGAGTATGTCCAGTCCTGCACAGGTCCCGGCCGCTGAACGCAAACAGCGCGTGCTCTCCGGGATTCAGCCCACCAGCGAGTCCTTCCACCTCGGTAACTACCTTGGCGCGCTGCAATACTGGGTGACCCTGCAGGACGAGTACGACGCGCTCTACTTCATCCCCGACCTGCACGCCATCACCGTCGCCCAGGACCCCAAGGTGCTGCGCGCGCGGACCAAGGCGGCCGCCGCCCAACTGCTCGCGATCGGCATCGACCCGAAGAAATCGACGCTGTTCGTGCAGAGCCAGGTGCCCGAGCACGCCGAGCTGAGCTGGGTGCTGTCCTGCATCACCGGCTTCGGCGAGGCCGGCCGGATGACCCAGTTCAAGGACAAGTCGGCCAAGCAGGGCGCCGAGAACGCGACCGTCGGGCTGTTCACCTACCCGGTGCTGATGGCCGCCGACATCCTGCTCTACCGCCCGCACCAGGTGCCCGTCGGCGAGGATCAGCGCCAGCACCTGGAGCTCACCCGGACCCTCGCGCAGCGCTTCAACACCCGCTTCAAGAAGACCTTCGTCGTGCCCGAGGCGCACATCGTCAAGGGCACCGCGAAGATCTACGACCTGCAGGACCCGACCTCGAAGATGAGCAAGTCGGCCAGCACCGACGCGGGCCTGATCAATCTGCTCGACGATCCGAAGGTGACGGCCAAGAAGATCAAGTCCGCGGTCACCGACACCGAGCGGGAGATCCGCTACGACCAGCAGGCCAAGCCGGGTGTCAGCAATCTGCTGGTGATCCAGAGTTCGCTGACCGGGACCCCGATCGCCACGCTGGAACAGGATTACGCGGGCAAGGGCTACGGCGACCTGAAATCCGACGTCGCCGACGCGCTGGTGGAATTTGTTACGCCGTTGCGCGCGAAGGTGGAAGAGTACTTGGCGGATCAGGGCGAACTCGACCGCATCCTCGCCGCCGGTGCCGAGCGGGCGCGCGAGATCGCCGGCAACACTCTCGCACAGGTTTACGACCGGGTCGGCTTCCTGACGCGCTAGCCCGCGCCGGCACCTGATGCGCGCGACAGGCTCGGAGGCGGACAGGTGCAGCTCGACAAGATCAAAGCCGACATCGAACGACGCATCCAGGCCCGCCCGTGGCTGGACCACCTGGTCCGCGCGGGCGGGCGCTACAACCGGCAGCGCGGCGACTACTACGCCGCCGGGATCACCTATTTCACTGTGCTGTCGCTGTTTCCGCTGCTGATGGTGGCGTTCGCGATCGCGGGTTTCGTGCTGATCCGGCATCCGGACACGCTCACCGACATCCAGCAGAAGATCGTCGAGGAGATCCCGGGTGAACTCGGCGATCAGATCAACGAGCTGATCGACCAGGCCATCTCCTCGCGCGGCACGGTCGGCGTGCTGGGTCTGCTCGGTGCGCTGTGGGCGGGGCTCGGCTGGATGGCCAACCTGCGCGCCGCGCTCACCGAGCAGTGGGAACAGCCGCTCCAGGAAGCGGATTGGCTGCGCACCAAACTGTCCGACCTGGGCTGCCTGCTCGGCCTGGCCGCGGCGTTCGCGGTCTCCCTCGGCCTGTCCGGCCTGGCCTCCAGCACCCTGGGCGCGCGCCTGCTGATCGCGCTCGGCCTGTCCCACGTGCCCGGCGCGCGGTTCTTCCTCGTCGTGCTCTCGGCCGTGCTCGCGCTGTGCGCCACCTGGGCCGTCCTGGCCTGGATCATCGCCCGCCTGCCGCGCGAACCCGTCTCCCTGGCCAGCGCCGCCAAGGCCGCCCTGATGGCCGCCGTCGCCTTCGAACTCTTCAAATACGTGGCGTCCCTCTACCTGCAGACCGTCCTGCGCACCCCCGCCGGCGCCACCTTCGGCTCCATCATCGGCCTGATGGTCTTCAGCTACGTCACCTACCGCATCATCCTGTTCGCCACCGCCTGGGCCGCCGAAGCCATGGAATCCGCCCCAACCCCCACCCCCGCCCCACCTCCCGCCGTCATCCGCCCCCGCGTCAGCACCCCCACCCTCCCCAAAGGCGCAGGCCTGGCCCTCTTCAGCGCCGGCGCCGTCGTCACCTACCTGCTCTCCGCCCTGCGCCGCCCGCGGCGCTGAAGGTGTGATCCAGCCGCCCGAGATCGATGGAACCCGGATCGGACTTGTAGCGTCCAAGTACTTGACGAGACATTTCGATCCGAGGGTTCGGTGTGAATTCATTTGAGCAGGACCGCCTGCGATCGCGCACGGATGCACTGCAGGGGCAGGTCGACACGATGCTTGCCACCTACGAACAGCAGTTGCGAGATATCGCGAACGCGCGTGCCGCGCTAGCGGCCAGCACCGCGCAGGGCTGGTCCGACGACAACATGGTTCGGGTGACCACGAACTCGGCCGGTGTGCCGGTCGAGGTCTGGGTCGACCCGGGTGCCTTCAAGCGCTCGACTCCCGAGAAGCTCGCGGACTCCTTTCTGCAGGCCGCGCAGTTCGCTGCCCGCTCCGCACGGTCGGAGATGGATGCTCTGCTGGCTCCTGTCACGGCCGCCGCGGCGGAGTTCACGCCGCAGGAGCAGCTGTACGAGGAGCTGCCGTTCATCGGTGCTCCGGTCGGGGACATCCTGCCCAGTCCGCCCGAGCCGCCGGTTTCCGCGCCCCCGTCGGCACCGGTCGACGAGGACGAGGACGAAGGGCCGCATTGGAAGGGACTGGGGGCGAAAAATGGCTGGTAACAGTAACTTCGGGATCGATCCCGAAAAGGTGAAGGCGCAGGCGCCCAAGCTCGCGGAGCTGGCCACTGACCTCTCGAGCGGGCTTTCGGACCTGAAATCCGGCCTGGACAGCTTCGGGGAGGTTTGGGGGAACGACGAATTCGGTGCGAGTTTCGCGACGAATTACACGAGCAAGGCCACCGAGGCGCTCGAGCTGATCCAGGGTGCCGTGACAATGTTCCAGTTCCTCGAGAAGGGCGTCGACACGACGGGCAAGACCTTCGAGAACCTGGACGAGCAATTCAAGTCCGCGCTGACGAAGATCACGGGCCAGATCCAGGACAAGGACTGAGTGGCGTGGGTCTGGAAATACCTGATGAGCTGAAACCCGTTGCCGCACTGGTGGTCTACCAGTGGCCGGAGGCCGACGAAACCGGGCTGCGTGGCGCGGCCGACAAGTGGGACCAGATGGCCTCGCTGCTGGAGCAGATCAACAGTTACGGCGACGATGTCATCAAGGTCGTGCTCGCCAACACCGAAGGTGAGACTCACGACGCGATCGAGCAGTTCTGGAACAAGGCGGGTGGCGAGGACGGAGCGCTCGCCGACCTTGCCGAATTCTGTAAGGAATTGGCCTTTGTCCTGCGGATAATGGCGTTCCTGGTGCTCGCGGTCAAGATCTTCATCATCTCGATGCTGATCTACCTGGTCGTGCAATTGGCGATCGCGGCCGCAGCGGCGATTCCGTCCGGGGGCACGAGTGTCGCCGCCGGTGCCGCCGTGCAGGTTTCGGTGCGGTTGGTGATCACCCAGGCGCTGAAGAAGCTCGTCCAGGACATTCTGGTCCGGACCATCGTCAAATGGGTCGCCAAACAGATGGCGCTCGGCGCGGTGCTCGGTGTCTCGAAGGAACTCGTCTTCCAGACCGCCGAGATCCGCCTGGGCGTCCGCGACGGCTACGACCTGACCGATGTCGCATCCAAAGGTGTGCACAACGCGATTCAGCAGCCGATCCAGAAGGTGGTCAGCGCGCTGGGCGGCAACACGTTCATCGCGAAGCGGATCGGCACCAAGGTGGGCGACACGGTGGCCGACACGGTGTGGGGCGAGGAGTCCGGACTCGTCGGGCGCGCCAAGGAGACCGGCGTCAGCTACGTCGAGAAGGAAATCCGCGAGGAGATCGTGGAGGCACTGACCCAACCCTCTGCTACGGCACCGCAAAACGAGGAGTCGAAGCCGAACAACGCGAAACCGTCGACCGCGGACCAGGGCTCCAGTCTGGATCTTCCGACTCAGTAGGGGCGCGGCGGCCGCTGCGGGGGATATGGCTGCGGCGGGCGGTTGTTGGCTGCTGGGGGCGGGTACTGACGCGGATACTGCTGGGGCGGTTGGTTATTCGGCTGCGAAGGATATTGCGGCTGGTATCCGCCGGGCGGGTTGGCGTGCGGGGGCTGCTGTGGGTACGGCTGACCCAGGTGCGGGGGTTGCTGTCCGGGTAGCGGCCGAGTGTCGGCGGGGCTGATGAGCGGCTTGTGAGTTCCGTTGGCGCGCAGGGCTTTCACGTCACGTCGCCGGACCACGGAAAGGTGATCGGACTCGTCTTCGGCGCCGCCGGCATCCAGTAGCAGGGCGAGGCCGCGCAGGAAGAACGCGGAGGTGAGGTTGCCGAGGGGAACCCAGCCGCCGTTGTCGCGGCGGATTACGACCAGCCCGACCAGGATCTTGCCGAGGCTGGCGTGTAGGACGCGCTGCACGAGGACTCGGTTGGTGAACGCGGTGACCAGGTAGGCGAGGGGGAGCGCGGGCAGCAGCAGAAGCCCGTCCTGCCCGCTGCTCTGCATCAGGTGCAGTACCGCGAAGACTGCGCCGACGTTCAAGGCCACGTCGAGTATCCAGCTGAACAGGGTGCGCAGCTCGCGCGGCGATGGGTAACGCGGGTCCGGGTCGTCGCCGTGGAACCGGGGTCTGGGCTCGGGCTCTCGCACTCGCTGGGCCCACTCCCCGAGGCGTTGCTTGAAACTCACGCCGCCCAGCATCGCACAGCGGAAAGCACTTGTAATTCGGGGAAATTCGATGGAACCGGGCGGGGTCGGGCGGCGTCCAAGTAGGTGACGCCGGGGCTCTGAGGTTGGTCGGAGGGCCGGCGTGGGGGCGGTCGGTGCCCGGGTCAGGGTGGGCACCGACCGCGTTGTGGCGTCAGCGGCGGCGGCTGGTCCGGCGGTGGACGTAGAGGACAAGGGCCAAGATCGCGAGCAGGCCGGCGGCGAGCAGCGCGGTGCGGATGCCGCCGTTGCCGGATTCGGCGGCGGGGGCGGCGTCGTCCTTCGGGGGCGGGGAGGCGAGCGGGGCGGTGGGGCCGGGGGAGTCGCCGTTGCGGCTGGGCAGGGCGCCGACCTGGGCGTCGCGGGGCAGGGCGAAGCCGTAGTCGAGCAGGCGGGCGGCCTGCTGCCACGGCCGGATCGGCAGCACCTCGCCCTGGAGCAGGACGATGCTCAGGCGGCGGCCGTTGCGTTCGGCGGCGGCGGCGAAGGTGTGGCGGGAGTCGTCGGTGAAGCCGGTCTTGCCGCCGAGGGCCCCGTCATAGTTGTAGAGCAGGTGGTTGTCGTTGGCGATGACGAAGCCCGGATGGTCTTTGTCCTCCGGGATTTTCGGGTCCCTGGGGTAGCCGGGGAAGTCGACCTGCTCGGTGTGGATGAGCTCGGCGAACAGCGGGATGGTCATGGCTTCCCGGAAGGCCGCCGACAGGTCGTAGGCCGAGGTGCTCATGCCGGGGCCGTCCAGACCGGAGGGGGTGGCGGCCCGGGTGTCCAGCAGGTACAGCGATTTCGCGAGCTCGTTCATCTTCGCCACGGCGGCGTCGTCACCGCCGAGCTGCGTCGCGAGGGCGTGCGCGGCGTCGTTGCCGGACGCCATGATCAGGGCCTGCATCAGCTGGCGGTTGCTGTAGCGGCCGCCGGGCCCGATGCCGACGCGGGTGCCGTCGACATCGGCGTCGGCCTGCGTGCCGGTGACCACGGTGTCCAGGTCGAGGTTGCGCAGCGCGACGATGGCGAGCAGCAGTTTGATGGTGCTGGCCGGCCGGTAGCGGCCGTGCGGATCCTTGGCGGCGAGGACCTCACCGCTGTCGACGTCGGCCACCAGCCACGCGGTCGACGAGATGTCCTGCGGGACAGCGGGAGCGCCCTTCGGCAGCACCAGTCCGCATTCGCCGAGCCGGGAGCCGCCGACGGCGGGCGTCGGAACCGCGAGCGGCTTGGGCGTCGTCGAGCCCGGCGCGGGCACCTCCGAGGAATCGACCGGCGCCGGCGGCGTCGTCTTCTGCGGGCAGCCGTCGGTGTTCGGGGTGGTGAACGGTGTCGTCGTCACTGAACTGGGCGACGCGGGTTGCGCGGCCGCGCCGCCGGTCACAGCCGTCGCGGCCAGCACGGCGCCGGCGCACAGCGCGGCGAGGAGTGAGGTGCCCTGGATCTTCATCGGTAGCGAGCCTAACGGTCCGGGACCGGCCGGGCCCGCGCTGCGCGGTGGCTTCCGGCGCGCCCCAGGCACATCCGGAGATATTGACAGCAACTACAAAATGAGGGTTACTATCAAAATAATGTAACTGTCATTTTTGGAGGGGTCATGGAAACCGCAACGACCCGGCGTTGGCTGGCCTTGGGCGCACTGGCGTTCGCCATGCTCGTCATCGGCCTGGACATCACCGTGCTGACCATCGCGCTACCCACCCTCGCGCTCGACCTGAACGCGAATACCGCTGCGCTGCAATGGTTCAGCACCGCTTACACGCTGGCGCTGGCCGCCGTCATGTTGCCCGCGGGCGCGCTCGGCGACCGCTACGGGCGCAAGAAGATCCTGGTCGGCGCGATGCTGCTGTTCGGCGCGGCCTCGCTCGCGTGCGCCTTCGCGACGACCTCGGGGCAGCTGATCGCCGCCCGCGTGGTGCTCGGCATCGCGGCGGCGGCGATGACGCCGCTGTCGCTGGCGGTGCTGCCGGTGCTGTTCCCGGACAAGGCCGAACGCGCTCGCGCGATGACGATCTGGGTGACCGCCACCGGTCTCGGCCTGCCGCTGGGCCCGGTGCTGGGCGGCTGGCTGATCGACAACTTCTGGTGGGGCTCGGTGTTCCTGATCAATGTGCCGATCGCCCTGCTCGGTGCGGTCGCGGTGGCGCTGCTGGTGCCCGAATCGGGCAATCCGGAACCGCGTCGCCTCGACATTGCCGGTGTGCTGCTGTCGATGGCCGGAATGTCCGCGCTCACTTACGGTTTCATCCGGCTGGGTGAAGCGGGCCTGGACAACGGCGGCGGCTGGCTGATGGCCGCAGTCGGCGTCGGACTGCTGGCGGTGTTCCTGATCTGGCAGCGGCGCAGCCGGTTCGCGCTGATCGACCTGGCGCTGTTCGCCAGTCCGGGCTTCCGCTGGGGCGCGGTGTTCACCGTGCTCATCACGTTCGCGATGTTCGGCATGTTCTTCACGGTGCCGCAGTACTTCCAGGCCGTCCTCGGGGTCGACGCGCTCGGCAGCGGCCTGCGCCTGCTCCCGATGATCGGCGGCCTGGTGCTCGGAGCCCGGATCAGCGCGCAGCTGCTGCCGAAAGCCGGTGCCCGCGTGGTGCTTACGCTGGGTCTGCTGGTGATCGCCCTCGGGCTCGGCCAGGGCGCGTTCACCGGCGCCGACAGCCCCTACTGGTTCACCGGCTGCTGGATCGCCCTGGTCGGCGCGGGTATGGGCCTGGCGATGCCGGTCGGCATCGCGGTGGCCGTGGACGACCTCGATGTCGACCGCGCGGGTGTCGGCTCGGCGCTGTTGCAGGCGCTGCGGCAGGCCGCGGGCACCATCGGCGTCGCGCTGCTCGGCACCGTGCTGGTCACTCGGTATCGCGGCGAGCTGGGCGCGCTGGACCGCGCGCCGTTCGACGACGGCGTGAGCAGCGGTGTGGCGGCCGCCGGATCCGATACCGCGGCGCTGGCCCACGTGCAGTCGGCGTTCGTCAGCGGCATGAGCCTGATGCTGTGGGTGTGCGCGGCGATCTGCGTGCTCGCGGTGCCGCTGGCCTACCGGGTCCTGCCGCGCCGGGCGGTTCAGCCCTTCGATGCGACCCGCGCTGCCGCGGATGCGTCAGAATCGACTCATGTCGGTTGAGTTACCAGGTGAAACCCCCGCGGTCCCGGGTCTGCGCGAGCGAAAGAAGGAGCGCACTCGCCGAACTATCCGTACCGAGGCCTTCCGCCTGTTCCGCGAGCAGGGCTACGGCGAGACCACCATCGAGCAGATCGCCGCGGCTGCGGAGGTTTCACCCAGTACCTTCTTCCGCTACTTTCCTAGCAAGGAACAGCTGGTGGTCGCCGACGACCTCGACCCGCCGATGATCGAGGAATACCGTGCCCAGCCACCGGAGCTCAGCCCGTTCCTGGCGCTGCGCAACGCGATCAACGCGGTCTACGCCACCCTGACCCCGGCGGAAGTAGCGTTCGAGCAGGAACGCCAGGCGTTGCTGTACCACGTTCCCGAACTCCGCGCCGCCATCGGCGTGGAGCTGGAACGTGGCATCGACATGATCGCGGGCCTGCTCGCCGAACGCACCGGCCGCTCGCCCGGCGACTTCGAAATCCGGGCCGCCGCCGGTGCCCTGACCGGCGCCGGGCTCGCCATCGCCATGACCACACCGGTCAACAACGACAATGTGGCGCGCGCCCTGGAATTCCTGGACGCCGGCATGCCCCTGGGGTGAGTGCCCCTCTCAGTCGGCGGCCGCGGCGATGACGTCGCGGATCGCCTGGACGATCTCCTCGGGCGCGTCCAGCTGGGCGGTGCTGTGCTTGGCGCCGGGCAGCTCGCGGTATTCGCCGTGCGTGACCTCGGCCGCCATCGCGGTATAGAGGCGGTTCTTGCTCGCGTTCAGCTCCCGCTCGGACTGCTTCGAAAAGCCCACGCGCTGACCGGGATCGGCGGCCAGCGCGCCCAGGGCGATCAGCGGAACGTCGGGCAGGGGGCCGCCGGACTGCAGTTCCGTGCGCAGGGCGGGCAGGCTGCGGCGTTCCTTGGCCCCGTTGACCATCCATTCGGGCGTGACGTGCCCCGCGACCAGGGGCGCGCGGACCTCGGGCGGCCAGGCGGCGAACATCTTCTTGTAGAACGGTTTCGACAGGACACGCAGCAGGGCCGTCTGGACGCGGCCGGGCAGCGCGGTGGGTGTGCGGTCCAGATGCAAGGTCTCGGGCATGTACTCGTCCCAATCCTCGGCGAAGGATTCCACGGCGACCAGCCCCGCCGGCTCGCCGGGGAAGAGCTGGGCGAAACGGCGAGCGTAGGCGCCGCCGAGGCCGTGCGCGACCAGCAGGTACGGGCCGGGGACCGCGGCGATGCGCAGCAGCGCGTGCAGTTCGGTGGCGACCTCGGTGGCCGTGCGGGGCAGGGCGACCGGATCGCTCCAGCCGGTGCCGCCGCGGTCGTAGAGCACCGCGGTGGTGAATTCGGCGACGCGGCGCTGCACCTCGAGGTAATCCAGCCCGACCGCGCCCGCCGCGGGCAGGAAGACCACCGCCGGGCCGCCGCTGCCGGAGCGGTGCAGGAACAGCCGCCGGTCCGCGAGGTCGTAGCGCTGCCCGATCGGCGGTATGCCCAGCCTGCCGAGCTCACGCGAGCCCGTCTGCTCCTTCATGACCACCTCCTGTAGGCATCTCTACGCAGAAGTCTAGGTACCGCGCCCGCTCAGTCGGCGACCCGCAGCAGTGGCAACGCGCAACTCCACTGCTCGCCCGCGAGCACCACGTGGTCGAGGAAGCGCAGCCCGACGGTGTGGGCGGCGTCGATGAGCAGCGCGGTGGCCCGGCGGTCGTCGAGGCTGGGGGACGGGTCGCCGGAGGGATGGTTGTGCACCAGGGCGAAGGCGCGCCCGTCGTGCCGCAGCACCGTGTTCAGGATCTCCCGGACCGGAATCGTCACCTGATCGATGGCGCCCTCGGCGACGAAGACCTGGCGGCGCAAGCGGTTCTGCGCGTCACAGACGAGCACCAGCAGCCGCTCCACCCGGGCGCCCGCGAACAGCGGGCGGGCCGCGCCCACCACATCGGCCGCGCTCTCCAGCCGGACCGCGGTGTCGACGCTGTGCCGGGCCCGCGCGCCGAGATGGAAGGCGGCGATGATGGTGGCGGCCTTGGCGGTGCCGATGCCGGTGCGGCGGGCCAGCTCCTCGGGCCGGGCCTCGGCCAGCCCGGCGACGCCGCCGTGCTCGGCGAGCAACTCGGCCGCCAGCTCCAGCACGCTCGCCCCGCGCCGGCCCTGACCGAGCAGCAACGCCAGCAACTCGCTGTCGCTCAGCGCGTGCGGGCCGAGCTCGAGCAACCGCTCCCGCGGCCGTTGCCGGAAAGGCAGATTCGCAATCGGGACCGACATCTCAAACCCCCTCGCGTGTTGGAGAACTCGAATCATGCCAGGCCCCACCGACAGCTCCGGGCGGGATCAGGGGCGCCCCGCGCGGGCCTCTCCGATTGCGGTCCGCCCGCGGTCCGGCAGACTGTGCACAGCCGGACCTGAGGGATTGCGAATGTTCATACGCCGCAAGGCAACCGCGGAATCGATCCGATTCCGCCCGCGGATCGTTGTCGCCGCCGCCGCGCTGCTCGCCGCGGCCTGCACCAGCGCACCCGTCGCCGCGCCGCCCGCGCCGACTCTGGATCGCTTCTACCAGCAGCAGCTCACCTGGGGTCCCTGCACGGACTACGAGGGCGGCGCGGACCTGGTCAAGGCGTCGATGGACTGCGCCCGCGTGGTGGTGCCCATCGATTACGCGGACCCCGACGGCGACACCGCGCGCATCGCCCTGTCCCGGCTGCGCGCTCGCGGCACCAAGGTCGCTTCGCTGCTCACCAACCCCGGCGGGCCGGGTGTTCCCGGCCTGGAAATGCCGCTGGCCCTCGCCGATACGCCGCTGGCCCAGCACTTCGACATGATCGGCATGGACGTGCGCGGTCTCGGCGCGTCGATGCCGCGCCTGAGCTGCCGCGGCAACGAACAACTCGCGATCGAGCGGCAACTGCTCGGCTTCAGCAACGCCTGGGGCGAGATCGACCAGATCGAAGAGGAGAACGAGGACTACGCCGGCTCGTGTGTGCAGCAGTCCGGGATCGACCTGCTCGCCCACGTCGGCACCGTCGACGTGGCCCGCGATATCGATGTCGTGCGCGCCGCGCTCGGCGACGACAAGCTGACCTACTTCGGCGTCTCCTACGGCACCCGCCTCGGCTCGACCTATGCCGAGCTGTTCCCGGCCCGCGTGCGCGCGATGGTGCTCGACGGCGCCATCGACCCGGCGCGCAATATCGACGACCCGGTGATCGACGGCGCCGCGTTCCAGCAGGCCTTCGACGGCTACGCCGCGGACTGCGCGAAGACGCCGACCTGCCCGCTGGGCACCGATCCGAACCGCACCACCGAGGCGTTCCGCAAGCTGGTGCAGCCGCTGCTCGATCGGCCCGCGTCCGCGGATGCCGGAAAGCTGAGCTACAACGATGTGCTGAGCCTGGTCATCAGCGGGCTGTACCACCCGCGGTTCTGGCCGCAGGTGACCGAGGTGCTCGCGGCCGTCGCGAGCGGCGGCACGTTCACCCCCGAGGACGCGTTCCAGCCGGGCGGCGACAACGGCGACTACGTGCACAAGGCCGTGCTCTGCCTGGAGGACCGCCGGGTCACCGACCGCGCGACCGCCACCGAGCTGGAACGCAGATACCGGGCCGCCGGGCCGATTTTCGACACCGGCGATCTCCCGGACCAGATCCCGTTGGACACCTGCGCGTTCTGGCCGGTGCCGCCCAGCACGCAACCGCACCAGTTCCACGCGCCGGGCCTGCCGAAGACGGTCGTGGTCGTCACCACCGGCGATCCCGCCACGGAGTATCAGGGCGGCGTGAATCTAGCGAAGGCGATGGGCGCGTCGCTGATCACCTACGAGGGGTTCCAGCACGGCGCGACCTTCGACGGCGTCTCGTGTGTCGACGATCCGGTGGTGAAGTATCTGACCGACCTCGTCGCACCACCCGACACCCGGTGCGCGAAACCCGCCGAGAGTGCCGCCCCGACGCCGACCGCTACCGCGCAGCCGACGCCGTCGGCCACCCCCTCGGCCACACCGACGACCACCCGGCCGCCGACGGGATAGCCCCGTCAGGCCTCGACCGCGGCCGCCGTGTCCAGCGCCGGTAGCGGGCACAGTACCGCCGACGCGATGCGCTCCAGATGATGAAGTTGCCGCTCGTGCACCACGATTCGGCGCAGCGCCTCGTTGATGGTGGCCTCGGTCGCGTCGGTGCCCATGATGGCGGCCGCCGCGGCCAGCAGCTTCTGGTCGAGATCGATCCGTACGGAGCGCATGCCGTCCTCCTTCGTTGTGGCCTCGCCACAGGACTTTCGCCATCTTGCGTCATGCGCCCGCTCATATGCGGCAAATCGGTCGGTGAAGGTTGCGAAGATGCGCTGACCCGCCGCGCCCGAGCCCTGCGGCCGCGCCGCGTCACGCGGTTCGGCGCGCTGGCAAACGGGCCGCGCGGGCGCGGATCTGTACCCGCCGGTAACTCCGCTCGACAGGTCGCTCAACTAGGCATTTTGCCCAGCTGGACGGGCTTTCGTTGTCGCGGCGGCCGGGCGGTGCTTGCATCGAGGTTATGTTCACCGAAGCTCAGCTGTATTCGCCCGTAACCCGCAGCGGCGACGGCGATGTGACGGTGCACCTCAGCGACGAGCATCCCGGTGTCGGCGATCCCGACTACCGCGCCCGTCGCAACGCCATCGCCGCGCTGGCGCTCGAGTACGCACCCGGAAAGCCGCTGCCCCGCATCGCCTACACCGAGGAAGAACAACAGGTGTGGCGGACGGTCTCCTACGAGCTCGCGCGCAAGCACGAGACCTTTGCCTGCCAGGAGGTGCTGGACGCCGCGGCGCGGCTGGACCTGCCCGGCGATCACATCCCGCAACTCGACGAAGTGTCGGCGAAGTTGTTCCCGCTCAGTGGGTTTCGCTATGTCCCCGCCGCCGGCCTGGTGCCGCTGCGCGAATTCTTCGGCTCCTTCGCCGACCGAATCTTCCACTCCACCCAGTACATCCGCCACCACTCCGCCCCGCTCTACACCCCCGAACCGGACGCCATCCACGAGATCATCGGCCACGCCAACCAGATCGCCAGCCCGCGCTTCGCCGCCATCTACCAAACGGTCGGCGAGGCCGTCGCCCGCCTGAGCACCGACCGGGCCCTGAAGTTCCTCGCCGACGTCTTCTGGTTCTCCATGGAATTCGGCGTCGTTCGCGAACACGGCGAAGTCCGCTGCTACGGCGCCGGCCTGCTCTCCTCCTACGGCGAGATCAGCGAACTCCCCGACGTCGAACTCCGCCCCCTCGACGTCGTCGAAATGGCCACCGCCACCTACGACATCACCCACTACCAGCCGGTCCTGTACTGCGCGGAATCGATCGCCGAAATCGAAGACGTGATCGGCGCGTTCTTCGCCACCATGGACGACGACACCCCGCTCCGAGCCGCTCGCGCCCGCCAGCAGGTGGCCGGCGCGCCATAGTCCGCCGACGACGAAGGCCGCCCGCGTCTTTCGATGCGGGCGGCCTTCGCGTGGGGCCGGATCTAGCGCGTGAAGAGCAGGGCGCGCTTGACTTCCTGGATGGCCTTGGTGACCTCGATGCCGCGGGGGCAGGCGTCGGTGCAGTTGAAGGTGGTGCGGCAGCGCCACACGCCTTCGACATCGTTGAGGATGTCCAGGCGCTCGCGGGCGCCTTCGTCACGGCTGTCGAAGATGAAGCGGTGTGCGTTCACGATCGCGGCCGGGCCGAAGTAGCTGCCGTCGCTCCAGTACACGGGGCAGGAGGTGGTGCAGCAGGCGCACAGGATGCACTTGGTGGTGTCGTCGAACCGGGCGCGGTCGGCCTGGCTCTGGATGCGCTCGCGGGTGGGCTCGTTACCCGAGGTCATCAGGTACGGCTTCACCGCGCGGAACGCGTCGAAGAACGGCTCCATGTTGACCACGAGGTCCTTCTCCACGGGCAGGCCGCGGATCGGCTCGACGGAGATGGTCAGCGGCTTGCCGTTCTTGGGCAGCATGTCCTTCATCAGCACCTTGCAGGCCAGCCGGTTCACACCGTTGATCCGCATGGCGTCCGAACCGCACACACCGTGCGCGCAGGACCGCCGGAAGGTGAGCGTGCCGTCCAGGTAGGACTTGATGTAGATGAGCACGTTCAGGAAGCGGTCGGTCGAGAGGACCGGCACCTGGAAGGACTCCCAGTGCGCGCCCTGGCCGTCCTCCGGGTTGAACCGGGCCACCTTGATGGTGACCATGACCGAGCCCTCGGGAACCGGAGCCGCCTTCTGCGGGGTTTCAGCGACAGCAGTCATCAGTACTTACGCTCCATCGGCTCGTAACGGGTCTGCACCACCGGCTTGTAATCGAGCCGGATATCGGAGATCAGATCCGGACCGGTCTTGTAGGCCATGGTGTGGCGCATGTAGTTGGTGTCGTCGCGGTCCGGGTAGTCCTCGCGGGCGTGGCCGCCGCGCGATTCCTTGCGGTTGAGCGCGCCGACCACGGTGACCTCGGCCAGCTCCAGCAGGAAGCCCAGCTCCACGGCCTCGAGCAGGTCGCTGTTGTAGCGCTTGCCCTTGTCCTGCACGGTGATCCGCGTGTAGCGATCCTTGAGGTCGTGGATGTCGGTGAGAACCTGCTTGAGGGTGTCCTCGGTGCGGAACACGCCCGCGTTGGCATCCATGGTCGCCTGCAGTTCGCTGCGGATATCCGCCACGCGCTCGTTGCCGTGATCGGACAGGATCAGCGCCAGCCAGTCCTGCACCATCTGCGCCGGGTTCTCCGGCATGTCGGCGAACTCGCTGCGCAGCGCGTACTCGGCGGCGGCGATACCCGCGCGCCGGCCGAACACATTGATGTCGAGCAGCGAGTTGGTGCCGAGCCGATTCGAGCCGTGCACCGAGACGCAGGCGCATTCGCCGGCGGCGTACAGGCCGGGCACCACATCGGTGTTGTTGCGCAGCACCTCGCCGCGAATGCGGGTCGGGATGCCACCCATCACGTAGTGACAGGTCGGCATGACCGGCACCAGCTCGTGCACCGGGTCCACACCCAGGTAGGTGCGGGCGAACTCGGTGATATCGGGCAGCTTCTCCTCGAGCACGTCCGCGCCGAGGTGGGTCACGTCGATGTAGACGTAGTCCTTGTTCGGCCCGGCGCCACGGCCCTCGGCCACCTCGAGCACCATCGAGCGGGCGACGATGTCGCGCGGCGCGAGGTCCTTGATGGTGGGGGCGTAGCGCTCCATGAAGCGCTCGCCGGAGGCGTTGCGCAGGATGCCGCCCTCGCCGCGGACCGCCTCGGAGATCAGGATGCCCAGGCCCGCGAGGCCCGTCGGGTGGAACTGGTGGAACTCCATGTCCTCCAGCGGCAGACCCTTGCGGAACACGATCGCCATGCCGTCACCGGTCAGCGTGTGCGCGTTCGAGGTGGTCTTGTACATGCGACCCGAACCGCCGGTGGCGAACACGATCGACTTCGCGTGGAAGACGTGGATATCGCCGGTGGCCAGCTCGTAGGCGACCACACCGGTGGCGACGGAGCCGCGATCGGTGTCGGCCATGACCAGGTCGAGCACGTAGAACTCGTTGTAGAACTCCACGTCGTGCTTGACGCAGTTCTGGTAGAGGGTCTGCAGGATCATGTGACCGGTGCGGTCGGCGGCGTAACAGGCGCGGCGGACCGGCGCCTTGCCGTGATCGCGGGTGTGGCCGCCGAAGCGCCGCTGGTCGATCTTGCCCTCGGGCGTCCGGTTGAACGGCAGGCCCATCTTCTCCAGGTCCATCACCGCGTCGATGGCCTCCTTGGCCATGATCTCCGCGGCGTCCTGGTCGACCAGGTAGTCACCACCCTTGACGGTGTCGAAGGTGTGCCATTCCCAGTTGTCTTCTTCGACGTTCGCCAGGGCGGCGCACATGCCGCCCTGTGCCGCGCCGGTGTGGCTGCGGGTCGGGTACAGCTTGGTCAGCACGGCAGTGCGCGCCCGGGGCCCGGCCTCGATCGCCGCGCGCATGCCGGCGCCACCGGCACCGACGATCACGACGTCGTAGCGATGCTCCTGAATCCGCGATTCACTCACGAGGGGTGCCTGTTCCTAACTGATGTTGGGGTCGAAGGTGAAGATGACGTAGGTGCCGACGCCCATGATCAGAATCATGGAGACGGCCAGCGCTGCCTTCAGCCAGAAGCGGGTGGAGTCCTTGCGCGAGTAATCGTCGATGACGGTGCGCAGGCCGTTGCCGCCGTGCAGCTGGGCCAGCCACAGCATGGTCAGATCCCAGATCTGCCAGAACGGGGAGGACCAGCGGCCCGCCACGAAGGCGAAGTTCAGGCGCTTCACGCCGCCGTCGAGCAGCAGCATGATCGTCATGTGGCCGAGCACGAGCACGATCAGCAGCAGGCCGGAGAAGCGCATGAACAGCCACGCGTACTTCTCGAAGTTGTTGTTGGAGCGCGCGCGCGGCGAGCGCGGCAGGTCCAGGCTCGCGGGGCGATCATAGGACTTCCCGATGACAGGTGCGCTCATGTCAGTGCTCCGTGAAGAGGTAGAAGAACATGCGGCCGATAGCGGGAATGGCCAGCAGGGCGACCAGCGTGAGGATGACCCAGAGCATCACCGTCTGGTACTTCGGGCCCTTGGCCCAGAAGTCGACCAGGATGACCCGGACGCCGTTGAGCGCGTGGAACAGCACGCAGATGACCAGACCCATCTCCATCAGGGCGACGAGCGGGTTTTTGTAGGTCTCGATGGCCTGGTCGTAGGTGTCGGGGCTGACCCGGACCAGGGCGGTGTCCAAGACGTGTACGAAGAGGAAGAAGAAGATGGTGACACCGGTGATCCGGTGCAGCGCCCAGGACCACATACCCGGGTCGCCTCGATACAGCGTGAACTTCCGCTTCGGCGGGGCCGGAGCTTCTATCGTGGTCATAGAGTGCGGTGCCTCCAACGTCGTTGATGGACCCGGTTACAGGTCCTGTTTCCGACTGCGGGAGGGGCTAATTGCCCAGGTGGCTGCGCTTTGTTCCTGAAGCGCTGGCCCGCCGCCGGGAACCTGAACCGATCTGTTGTGGACTCTAATCCCCTACTTATGCCGGAACTAATTCGGCGTGCCGTGCGTTGCGCTACATTTGAGCGAGTTAGGTTTACCTCATTCACGCTGTTTCGGGGTGCGCCGGAGCCTCGTCGCGGGCTCCTCCGGCCCGATGAACGGAAGGTGCCGCATGGCGGAAATCGACTGGAATGTACTGCGTAGCAATGCAATCCAAGTCATGCGCAATGCCTATGCACCGTACTCGCGGTTTCCGGTCGGCGCTGCGGCTCTCAGCTCGGATGGCCGAATTGTGAGCGGCTGCAATGTGGAAAATGTCTCATATGGATTGGGCCTCTGCGCCGAATGTGTACTCATCGGTAACCTCCATTCGGGTGGTGGGGGCCGCCTGATCGCCGTCTCCGTCACCGATTCCCGGGGCGAGAAACTGATGCCCTGCGGCCGCTGCCGCCAGCTGCTCTACGAGCACGGCGGGCCGGAGCTGCTGATCGATCACAAGGACGGGCCGCAGCCGCTGCGGGCACTGCTGCCCGACGCCTTCGGGCCGGACGACCTGGACGCCGGGCAGCTCTAGACGCTCAGCAGTCGGCTTCGAGAGCCGCCTCGACCTCTTCCTTGGTCGCCAGGCGAATCGCCGGCATGGGGGCCGGGCGGATACCCAGGTGTTCGGCGATGAGCCGCAGGGTTTCCCCCGATCCGTTCATGTGATCGGTGGCGCGGTCCGCCCAGATCTCCAGACCGGTCACCCGCTGCCGCAGGTCGAGCAGCGACTCCCCGTGCGCGTTCTTGATATCGACGACGCGGGTTTCGAGTCTTTCGAACCGGCGGTCGATGTTGCTCGTTGTCATGCCAGAACCCCCAAACCTTCGAACCGTTGATGCGCAGAGGCTATCGGAGCCCCCCGACAAGAACCAGGGCTCCAGCCCGCCTCATGTCAGACTGGCGAATGTGACGGCACTGGACGCGGTTTCGATCATTACCACCAAGCGGGACGGCGGCGAGCTGTCGGACGCGCAGATCGATTGGGTGGTGGACGGGTTCACCCGCGGCGCGGTCGCGGACGAGCAGATGAGCGCGCTGGCGATGGCGATCCTGCTGCGCGGCATGACGCGGCGCGAGACGGCGCGCTGGACCGCCGCGATGATCGACTCCGGCAGCCGGATGGACTTCACCGATCTGGCCCGGCCCACGGTGGACAAGCATTCGACCGGGGGAGTGGGGGACAAGATCACTTTGCCGCTCGCCCCGCTGGTGGCCGCCTGCGGCGCGGCCGTACCGCAGCTGTCCGGGCGCGGCCTCGGCCACACCGGCGGCACCCTGGACAAGCTGGAGTCGATCCCGGGCTGGCAGGCCGACGTCCCGGTGGCCCGGATGCGCGAGATCCTGGCGGACCCGGAGATCGGCGCGGTGGTGTGCGCGGCGGGCGCGGACCTGGCTCCGGCCGACAAGCGCCTCTACGCGCTGCGCGATGTCACCGGGACCGTCGAGTCCATCCCGCTGATCGCCAGCTCGATCATGAGCAAGAAGATCGCCGAGGGCACCGCGGCGCTGGTGCTCGACGTCAAGGTGGGGGCGGGCGCCTTCATGAAGTCCCTCGACGACGCCCGCGAATTGGCCACGGCGATGGTCGAATTGGGCACCGATTCCGGGGTGCGGACGGTGGCGCTGCTGACCGCGATGGACACCCCGCTGGGCCGCACCGCGGGCAACGCCCTCGAGGTCGCCGAATCGGTGGCGGTGCTCGCCGGCGGCGGCCCCGCCGACATCGTCGAACTCACTCTCGCGCTGGCCCGGGAGATGGTGGCGCTGGCCGGGCTCGACGTGGACCCCGCGGAGGTGCTCGCCGACGGCCGCGCGATGGACCACTGGCGGGCCATGGTGCGCGCGCAGGGCGGCGACCCGGACGCGCCGCTGCCGACCGCGCGGCACACCGAAACCGTGCGGGCCCCGCGGGACGGCGTGCTCACCCGGCTGGACGCGATGGGCGTCGGCCTGGCCGCCTGGCGGCTCGGTGCGGGCCGGGCCCGCCAGGGCGATCCGGTGCAGTTCGGCGCGGGCGTCGAGATGCACGCCAAGCCAGGGGATTCCGTCACGGCGGGGCAGCCGTTGCTCACCCTGCACACCGACACCCCGGCGGCGTTCCCGGGCGCGCTCGCGGCCGTCACGGACGCGTTCGACATCGGGGCCGCCGACGCGAAGCCCGCGACTCCGGTGCTCCTGGATCGGATCGCCCGCTGAGGAGAGCACAATCACATGGCCCGATGATGTGACGACGTCCACGAACCGGGGTGCCGGGACGGGATTCTGGGGCTAGCGTGTGTGCATGACAGGACCGATGCCTTTGACCCTTGCCTCGATCCGCCAAGCTCCCAAGGCGCTGCTGCACGACCACCTCGACGGTGGTCTGCGGCCCGCGACCGTGCTGGAGCTCGCCGCCGATTGCGGTTACGACCAACTACCCGCCAATGATGCCGTCACCCTGGGCAATTGGTTCCGGGATGCCGCCGACAGCGGTTCCCTGGAGTTGTATCTGGAAACCTTCGCCCACACCGTGGCCGTCATGCAGACACCCGAGGGCCTGCGCCGCGTCGCCAGTGAATGCGCGCAGGATCTCGCCGCGGACGGCGTGGTCTACGCCGAGGTGCGCTTCGCCCCGGAGCAGCACCTGGAGGCGGGCCTGACCCTGGACCAGGTGGTCGAGCACACCCTCGCCGGTTTCCGGGAGGGTGAGCGGCTCGCGGCCGCCGCGGGCCACCCGATCGTGGTGATCTGCCTGCTCACCGCCATGCGGCACGCGGCACGCTCGCGCGAGATCGCCGAACTCACCGTGCGCTGGCGCGACCGCGGCGTCGGCGGCTTCGACATCGCCGGTGCCGAAGCCGGTTATCCGCCGAGTCGCCACCTCGACGCCTTCGAGTACATGCGGGCCAACAGCGCGCACTTCACGATTCACGCCGGCGAGGCGTTCGGCCTGCCCTCGATCCACGAGGCGCTGGCGTTCTGCGGGTGCGACCGGCTCGGCCACGGGGTCCGGATCACCGACGACATCCAGGTGCCCGGCGCGATCGCGGACGCCGAACTGGGCTTGGTCGCGAACTACGTGCGCGACCAGCGCATCCCGCTGGAGCTGTGCCCGTCGTCCAACGTGCAGACCGGCGCGGTGCCCTCGCTGGACAAGCACCCGTTCGACCTGCTGGCCCGGCTCCGGTTCCGCGTCACCGTCAACACCGATAACCGCCTGATGAGCGACACCAGCATGAGCCAGGAGATGCTGAAACTGGTGCAGACTTTCGACTACGGCTGGTCGGATCTGGAGCGCTTCACCATCAACGCGATGAAGTCGGCGTTCATCCCGTTCCCGGAGCGCCTGCGCATCATCGACGACATCATCAAGCCCGGGTACGCCGTGCTGCTGGGCTGATCCCGCCCGCCGCGCCGCGCCGCGCCGCGTGAAACGTTCGCGCGGTGCGGCGGCGATCTGGAGGGAGCCCCGCCGGACTCGCCCGGCGGGCCCGATAGCGTGGGTGAACATGACGGTGTTTCAGATTGCGCGGCGCTTCAACGGGCCGCCCGGCTCCGGCAACGGCGGATATGTGGGCGGCCTGCTGGCCCAGCGCCACCCGGCGCCGGTGGTGACGGTCATGCTGCGGAACAAGCCGCCGCTGGAGACCGAGTTGCGGGTGCGGGACGGAAACCTCTTCGACGGTGCGACGCTGATCGCCGAGTCCCGGGCCGGTGCGTTCGAACGCGATGTGCCGCAACCGGTTCCGTACCAGCGCGCGGAGGCGGCGGCGGGCTCGTATCAGAGCAACGAGATGTTCGCGTCCTGCTTCGTCTGCGGCAGCGGCCGCGCGGACGGGCTACGGATCGAAGCCGGCGCCATCGGCGCCGGGCTGGTCGCCGCGCCGTGGTCACCGGATGACAGCCTGCCGATCGGCACCGAACTGCTGTGGGCCGCCATGGACTGTCCCGGCGGCTGGTCCCTGGACGGCATGTTCGAGCGTCCCGCTCTGCTCGGCTCGATGACCGCGGCCGTGTACGACCTGCCCGCGGTCGGCGAGAAATGCGTGGTCGTCGGGCAGAACCACGGTGATCAGGGCCGCAAGTCGTTCGCCGCCACCGCCGTCTACGGCTCTGACGAACGCCTGCTCGGCCGCGCCGAACAGATCTGGATCCGGCTCTCCGTATAGGAAAAGACCCCGGCCGCCGAGGCAGCCGGGGTCTTTCGCCGTAGAACTACTTCTGCTGCTCGAGCCGCGACTCGAAGTTGCGCTCCAACTCGCGCCAGGCCTTGGACTCCGCGTCGTAGGGCGGGTTCGGGGCCATCCGGGACGGATCCGGGTTGAGCAGGTAGGACACGTACCAGCCCAGCGGCGTCGACACCGCCAGCGCCTGCTCGACCGCGTCGTCCTCGGCGTAATCGGAGGCGTCGGTGAACAACTCCACCGCCAGCTCGAGCTGCTCGAAATCGACCGCGTCCGGACCTTCGCCCAGATCATCGGCCAGACCCGGCAGCACGTAGACGTTCTCGTCGGTCACCTCGACCTCGAGCGAACCGTCCACCGCCGCGGTCTGCACGTCGGTGTAGGTGCTGACCCGGGACAGGTCGTGCTCGTGCTCGTCGGCGAGGTACCGAGCCAGCGCGCGCTCGGAACCGAACACCGAGATGGTGCCGTCCTTGCCGAGGAAGATCGGTTCGTCGTCGAGGTAGCAGCGCAGCGTGAAGTAGGTGCCCTCGGCGGTGACGATCTTGACCGGGTCGATGCCGACGTCGTTCCAGAACGAATCCTCGTCCTCTTCGTCGTCGTCCTCGTCATCCTTGGTCAGGTCGACGGTCTCGAACTCTTCTTCCTCGTCGCTGTCGGCCACATCGTCGGCGTCGACGACGTTCTCCTCGGCGGCCAGCAGTTCGGCCTCGGCGACCGCCACGGCGGCCTTGTCGACCTCGGGGGTGGAGACCACCGAGTCGACGGCGTCCAGGACGTTGTCCCAGTCCTTGACGATGGCCGCGCCGATCTGGTCCCAGATCTCCTCGCCCTCACGGTCGGCGAAGTAGCTCGCGCCTGCGGCCAGCGCGCCCAGCGACGGGTGCGAACCGAAGAACTTGGTGACCACCTCGAGCTCGCACACCTCGCCGATGTTGCGCACCATCGACAGGGTGTCCTCGAGCTCGGCGACGGTGTCCACATCGGGATCACCGGCTGCCAGCTCCGGCACCGCCACCAGATCGTAGGAGTGGGCGTCCTCGGGCTCCAGCTCCGCCGCCGACAGACCTGCGACAACCTTCCACGCGGGATGGTCGACGAGGTCGTTGTCGGCGTCGGTCCGGATGAACGCGGCCAGCTCCGCGACGGACTCGAAACCGTAGAGCGAGTCCTCGTGTCCGAGGAACGCCTCCCACTCGTCGTCACCGTCGCGCCAGCGCGGTGCCCACAGTGTGACGAGATCGCCGTCGGTCAGGCCGAGCTCGATCGGGACGATGTCTCCAGAAGCCATGAGCGGAAGCCTAACGACTCGCCGCGTCAGGCACTATCCGGCCTGCCCCCAACGGCGCCCGAAGCGTCCGTTCCGGCCGGTTCGAACGACTCGTTCAGCGCGGCAATGACGTTCGAGCGCTGCCCGCCCGCGTCCTCGGCGGCCTGGCGGCACGCCCAGACGATGAGCTGGGAGACGTCGGCGGGCGCCATCGAGGTGACCGCCTCCGAGAGCCGCAGCCCCACCATCGCGCCGTCGCTGTCCACCTCGACGCTGACCGCGCCGTCCTCGGTGGTGAAGCTGCCGCGCACCTGCTTGAGGCCGTACAGCGCGGCCTCGAGGGCTTCCAGCTTCGCGGTCGCGTTAGCGACCAGCGCGTCCATTTCTGCACTCATCAGTTAGACCGGCCTCATCCAGCTCGTCTGTCCAGTGTCGGCGTCATCGATGCGGTCCAGCTCGTCGACCGCTTGCTGCCGGGTCGGCAGGCCCAGCTTGTCCAGCACCTCGCCGGAGATGCCCGACTCGGCCAGGACCTCGCGGCGGCGGGCCCGGGCGGCGATGGCGGAGCGCTTGGTCAGGCGCAGGATCTCGTCGGCGAGCGCCTGTGCGCCGTAGCGGTATTCGGTGCGCTCGAACTTGATCTCGACCGGCATGCCCTGGTCGGTGGCGCGCACCGCGATGGTGCCGGACCGGTTCTGGCTGGCCGCCACGGTGACGTTCGGAATCTGCTGCGGTTGACTCATTCGGTAGGCCTGTAGAAGCCGTAGAACTCCATACCTATGTTCTCCGTTCGGATGGAACTGACCGAGACCGGGTCGCCGGCCTCGACGAGTTGGCCGTTGCCGATGACCATGGCGACGTGGCCGTCCCATACGGCCAGGTCGCCGGGCTGCAGATCGCCGGGTGAGACCTGCTGGTGGCCGATGTGCTGCTCCTGGGCCAGGCGCGGCAGTTCGACGCCGGCCTCGCTGTAGGCCCACTTGGTCAGGCCGGAGCAGTCGATACCGCTGTTCGGGTCGTTGCCGCCCCAGACGTAGGGCGTGCCGACGGCCGTCAGCGCCGAGGTGACCGCCTTGGCGGCCTTCTCGTTCGGCGCCTCCACCACGCTGCCGTCCGGCAGGGTGATCTTCACGCCGCCGTTCTCGGTCTTCTCGGTCTTGACCTCGCCGGTGTTCTGCTTGGCGGTCGAGGTGTTCGAGGCGCTGGGTGTCGAGGTCGCGGTCTTTGTCGTCGAGCCCTTGGTGGCGCTGGTCAGCAAGGAGGTGCCCGTGCTCAGCGCGCTGCTGGCCAGGCCGCCGGTGCCGCTGGTCAGACTGTCCAGCGCGGATTTGGCCGTGCTGAGCAGGTTGGTGTTGGTGGACGCGGGCGCGGTGGAGGGCGCGGGCGTCAGCTCGTTCATGCTCGCGGTGGAGGTCTTCAGTTCACCCTGGGTCTTGTTGACCACCGAGATGCCCTGATTGAGATGATCGATCGCGGTGCTCACCAGCGCCGTCAGGCCGACCGGGGTGGTGAGGGTCGGCAGCAGGCTGGTCGCGTTGCTGACGAAGGATTGGACGACGGTGTCGAGCTCCTTCTGGCCCGTTTCCACCTGTGCGGCAGCCTGATTCACCACCGTGGCCATCTCGGTCAGCGAATCCGAGGTCTGCGCGGAGGAGGCCTGCACCCGCAGCGCCTTGGCGGTGGCCGAATCGGCGGTGGCGCCGTCGAAGGCGGTGTTGAGCTGGTTGATGCTGCTCTTGCCCAGTGTGTGCAGCTGCTCGAGAGCGGAGGACGCCGAGGTCAGCGCGTCGGAGGCGCCGCCGGAGGGCACTACACCCGAGCCGAAGCTGGACAGCAGGCTGAGCAGCGGCTGGGCCAGCAGATTGATGTCGATCACCGGTTCATCCGTCCAGATCGGCGGACTTGAACGCCGCCGCGGTGCTCAGATCCTGTTCGGTGATCGCGCCGGCGGCCGCCCCCGTGGCAACGCCCATGCTGGAGAGCACCGCCGAGAGCTGCGCGATGGTGGCGACCTGCCCGGCGTGCGCCGCGGAATACGCGGCCATGAAATCCCCGCCGATCAACCCCATGATCGGACCGAGGAGAGCGGGCGTGCCACCCGCGGCGCTCGCGGCGGCGGCGGTCATCTCGGTGGCCATCACCTCGGCGTTCGCGCTGTAAGCGGCGATGCCCTCGGCGTCGGCCGAAAAATTACGTGCCATTTTGTGCTTCCCCCATCCGTTTCTTCCCAGGCAGAGTACGTCATCCACTTAGTTCGACGCGCGGCCTTGTGATTCGGTTCCAGCCCGTCGAAAAAAAATTCCCGATGACCCCACCCGATGAACGCTCGCGTCGAGCTCGGCTACGACCTTATCGTTTCCGCATGCGTACGCACAGCGTGGATCACCCACTTGCCGCCGCCTTACTGACCACTCTGCGCGACGCGCGGACGCCCAACGCGGCCTTCCGCGCGGCGCTGCGCGATCTCACCCGGGTCCTGGTCTACGAGGCCCTGCGCGAGGCCCCGGTGACCAGGTTCGAGATCGCCACGCCGGTCGCGTTCACCGAGGGTGTGCGGCTGGCGCAGCCGCCGCTGCTGGTGCCGGTGCTGCGGGCCGGGCTCGGCATGATCGACACCGCCGTCGAGATGATCCCGGACGTCCGAGTCGGATTCGTCGGCATCGCGCGCGACGAGGACACCCACCAGCCGGTCCCGTACATGCAGTCGCTGCCCGAGGATCTGGCCGGTCTGCCGGTCTACGTACTCGATCCGATGCTGGCCACCGGCGGTTCCATGCGCCACACCCTGGAACTGCTCGCGGCTCGCGGCGCCACCGACATCACCGCGATCTGTGTGGTCGCCGCCCCGGAAGGCATTGCCACGCTTGAGGATTCGGGTCTTCCGGTGCGGCTGGTGACGGCCGTGATCGACGCCGGGCTGAACGAGAACGCCTACATCGTCCCGGGTCTGGGTGACGCGGGCGACCGCCAGTTCGGGCCGCGTTGATCGCTACAACCGGCGGCAGAACTCCGCGATCTCGGCAAGCCGTTGCGCGGCAGTGTCTTTCGCCGCAGGGAGGGCGGCGCGGTCGGGGACCGGCTCGACGACCTCGGCGTAGCACTTGAGTTTCGGCTCGGTGCCCGACGGCCGGATCACCAGGCGCAGGCTCGCGCCCTCGAACACCAGTGCGTCGGTGCGCATCCGGCCGCGCAGCTGCGCCAGGTCGGTGTATTTCACCGGCTCGCCCGCGATCTCGCCGGGCGGGCCGGTGCGCAGCCGGTCCACCACCGCGGCGGCGGCCGCCGCGTCGGCCAGCCGCAGCGAGACCTGCGCGCCCGCGTGCAGGCCGAATTCCAGGGCGTAGTCGTCGAGTTCGTCGAGCAGTGTGCGGCCCCGCGCCTTCAGGCGCGCCACCAGGTCGGCGGTGACGACGGCGGCGGAGATGCCGTCCTTGTCGCGCACCGCGGCCGGGTCGACGCAGTGCCCGATGGCCTCCTCGTAGGCGTAGACCAGGCCGTTGCCCGCGCGGGCCAGCCATTTGAAGCCGGTGAGGGTCTCGGCGTAGCGGGCGCGCCGCGCGGGGGCCAGCTTCGACAGCAGCCGCGAGGACACGATCGTGGTGGCGACCAAGGCGTCCGGCGCCGCAGTGCCCAGCACGCAATCCGCGAGCAGCACACCGGTTTCGTCGCCGCGCAGCATCCGCCAGCCCGTAGTGCTCCGGACGCCGACGGCACACCGGTCGGCATCCGGATCGAGCGCGATCGCGACGTCGGCGCCCACCTGCTCGGCCAGCGCCAGCAGCAGGTCGGTGGCGCCGGGCTCCTCCGGGTTGGGGAACGCGACGGTGGGGAAGTCCGGATCCGGCTCGAACTGCTCGGGCACCACGTGCACATCGGTGAAACCAGCTGCCGCCAAAGCCTTTACGGCTATCGCACCGCCGACGCCGTGCAGCGCGGTCAGGGCGATCCGGACCTCGGCGCGCGTGCCGGGGCCGCCGATCAGTTCCCGCAGCCGGCCCACCCGGTCCAGGTAGCGCCGCACCAGATCGTCGTCGGCCGGGATGACGGGCTGCCGCTCGATGGGCCCGGTGACCGCCTCGATGCAGCGTTCGATCTCGGCGTCGGCGGGCGCGATCAGCTGGGAGCCGCCGTCCAGGTACACCTTGTAGCCGTTGTCCGCGGGGGGATTGTGCGAGGCCGTGATCTGGACGCCGGCCACCGCGCCCAGCTCACGCACCGCGTAGGCGACCACCGGCGTCGGCACCGGCTCGGGCAGCAGCAGCACCGGGAAACCCGCCGCGGCAAAGATTTCCGCGGTCGCGGTGGCGAATTCGGCGGAGCCGTGCCGGGCGTCGCGGCCCACCACCACGGTGCCGCCGCCCAGGCAGCGCCCGCGCAGCCAGACGCACAGGCCCGCGGTGGCCCGCGACACCGTCGCCACGTTCATGCCGTCGGGGCCGTCCCGCAGCGGCCCGCGCAGACCGGCCGTGCCGAACCGCAGCATCTACAGCCGCTCCAGCACGCCGCGCAGCAGTTTGCCCAGGCGCGGTGCGGCGGCCTGGCCCTCGGCCAGCACCTCGGCATGCGACAGATGCGCGCCGGAGATGCCCGCGGCCAGGTTGGTGACGAGGGAGATGCCGAGCAGGCGCACACCGAGCGCGCGGGCGGCGATGGCCTCGAGCACCGTCGACATGCCGACCAGATCGGCGCCCATGGTGCGCAGCATGCGGATCTCGGCCGGGGTCTCGTACTGCGGGCCGGTCAGCCCGGCGTACACGCCGTCGGTCAGGCTCGGATCGACTTCGCGTGCCAGCGCGCGCAATTCGGGATCCCACGCGTCGACCAGGTCGACGAAGGTGGCGCCGGCCAGCGGCGTGCGGCCGGTGAGATTGAGGTGATCGCTGATCAGCACCGGCTCGCCGACGGCCAGCCCGGCCCGGATCCCGCCCGCGGCATTGGTGAGCAGCACGATCTCCGCGCCCGCCGCGACCGCGGCCGCCACCGGGTGCACCACCTCGCCCGGCTGGTAGCCCTCGTACAGGTGCTGGCGGCCCATCAGCAGCAGCACGTTCTTCTCGTTCACGGGGACCGAATGCACCATCCCGACATGGCCCTGCGCACTGGGGGTTCCGAAGCCGGGCAGTTCCGGCATGGGCACCGACGTGGCGGGCGCGCCGATCTCCGCGGCCGCCTCCTGCCACCCCGATCCCAGCACCACCGCGACCCGGTGCTGGTCGACTCCAGTTCGTTCGGCGATAGCCTGAGCGGCCGTTTCGGCAAGCATGAAGTTCACGATAGTCGGGTTGCATCGCCGATGCCCGGTCGGTCGGCTCCCCACTTCCCGGAAACTTGCTACCCGTGAGTAGGAACGCGGCGGCGGCCGGGATACGCTGCCTGCATGCCGTACCTGGAACGAGAAGGTGATGTGTTCGTCCTGTACCTCGGGATCGAGGGGCAGACCGACAACGAGAACCGCTTCCACCCGGACTGGATCGATCAGGTGCACGGCCTGCTCGACGAGGTCGAGGCGTCGGAAGGCCCGGCCGCGCTGGTCACGACCGCGACCGGCAAGTTCTTCAGCAACGGCCTGGACACCGACTGGCTGTTCGGCAATCTGGACCGGATGCACTGGTACCTGGACCGGGTGCACTCGCTCTACACCCGGCTGCTGACCTTCCCGCTGCCGACCGTCGCCGCGCTCAACGGCCACGCCTTCGGCGCCGGCGCGATGCTGGCCACCTCCAACGACTTCCGCGTGATGCGCGCCGACCGCGGCTTCTGGTGCCTGCCCGAGGTGAACCTCGGCATGCCCTTCACCGTCGGCATGAACGCGCTGCTGACCGAACGCCTGGACAACCAGGTCTGCGTGCTGGCCATGACCACCGGCCACCGTTTCGCCGCCGACCAGGCCATCGCCGCGGGCATCGTGGACGAGAAAGCCGATGCGGAGGTGTTGCTGAGCACCGCTGTCGCGCGCGCCGCGGCACTGGCCGGCAACCGCAAGCCGAACCTGCCGATCATCAAGCGGGCGCTGCACGCCAAGGCCCTGGCCGGCCTCGAGGTCGCGACCAGCCCGGAGAACCTGGCGTTCGCCGCCGGATAACTCCCCGTCGGCGCGGGCCGGGGGACGCAGCCCGCGCCCGATTTGCACACCAGTGCGACACTGTGTTCCATGCCACCACCGCGCAGCGGTCATCCCGAGCCGCCCGGCAAGCTCCGTGCCGGGCGCCCCGCGGTGGACGGCACCCGCTCCGATGTAGCGGTGCGGGCCGCCGCGGCGCGGCTGATCGATCTCTCGCACAGCATCCATGCCGAGCCGGAATTGGCCTTCGAGGAATTCCGTAGCGTCGCCAAGACCGTCGAGCCGCTGGCCGAACGCGGTTTCCGGATCGAGACCGGCATCGCCGAACTGCCCACCGCCTTCCGCGCCAGCTTCGGCAGCGGCGAGCTGACCGTCGCGCTCTGCGCCGAATACGACGCGCTGCCCGGCCTCGGCCACGCCTGCGGGCACAACATCATCGCCGCCAGCGCGGTCGGCGCGGCCCTCGGTCTGGCCGAACTCGCCGACGAGCTCGGCCTCACCGTCCAGGTATTGGGCACGCCGGCCGAGGAGAGCGGCGGCGGCAAGGTGCTGATGCTCGAGCGCGGCGCCTTCGACGACGTCGCGATGGCGATGATGGTGCACCCCGGGCCGACCGACATCGTCGGCGCGCATTCCCTGGCGCTGGCCGATCTCGAGATCGTGTTCCACGGGCAGGAAGCCCATGCCAGCGCCGCGCCGGAACGCGGGCGCAACGCCGGGGACGCGGTGACCGTCGCGCAGGTTGCGATTGGTTTGCTACGTCAACATATCCGGCCGGGTCAGCAACTCCACGGTATAGTCGGTAACGGTGGCGTAGCCCCGAACATCGTGCCCGGACGTGCGGAACTGCTGTATTACCTACGCGCAGTCGACTCCGCATCCCTCGACGAACTGATGCAACGCGCGTCGGCTTGCTTCGAGGCGGGTGCCCTCGCGACCGGCTGCACCCACGAAATCCGGACGCTCGCACCGACATATACCGAGCTGACGCCCGATCCGGCACTACTGTGTGCCTATCGCGAGCAGATCGCCGACCTGGGCCGGGTGCCGATCGCACCGGAACTCGAGGCGCAGCGACCGCTCGGCAGCACGGATATGGGCAACGTCACCAACGTCATCCCGGGCATCCACCCGGTTATCGGCATCGACGCCGAAGGGGCGGTGACCCACCAGCCCGGTTTCGCGGCGGCGAGCATCAATGCCTCGGCTGATCGCGCCGTCGTCGACGGCGCGCTGGCGCTGGCGCGTACCGCTGTGGCGATCGCTCGCGATGACGTACATAGGGACAGGTTGTTGCAACGGCTCAACGACAGGAGGACATTCGGTGAGTAGTACCGGCGGTTCGAGCCCGGTGACGGGAACCGCGGCGGCCCACGAGGCAATGGTGGCCGGTGTGGACGCCGCGGAAGCGTTGCTACGCACGAAGGGGCCACGCGCCGTCCTCGACACCGCGGCCGCAGGCCGCCTGGCCATCGAGGCCTGGCTGGCCGAGCACGCGGTCGATCTGGTCCAGTGGCGCAGGCACATTCACGCCAACCCGGAACTGTCCCGGACCGAGTTCGGCACCACCGAGTTCATCTCCTCCTGGCTCACCAAGGCCGGGCTCAGCCCGCAGAAGATGCCCGGCGGCACCGGCCTGATCTGCGATATCGGCCCGTCCGATGGTCCGCGCATCGGCCTGCGCGCCGATATGGACGCGCTGCCGCTGCAGGAGTTCACCGGGCTGTCCTTCGCCTCCACCGTTCCCGGTGTGTCGCACGCCTGCGGGCACGACGCGCACACCACGATCCTGCTCGGCACCGCGCTCGCGCTGGCGGAGATGAATCTGCCGGTCGGCGTGCGCTTCGTGTTCCAGCCCGCCGAGGAGGTCATGCCGGGCGGCGCGATCGACATGGTCGCGGCCGGCGCGATGGAGGGCGTGGACCGCATCTTCGCGCTGCACTGCGATCCGCGCCTGGAAGTGGGCCGGGTCGGGGTCCGGGTCGGCGCGATCACCTCCGCCGCCGACACCGTCGAACTGGTGCTGGATTCGCCCGGCGGGCACACCTCGCGCCCGCATCTGACCAGCGATCTCGTCTACGCGATCGGCACCGTCATCACCGGCCTGCCGGGCCTGCTGAGCCGCCGCATCGATCCGCGCACCAGCACCGTGATGGTGTGGGGCGCGGTCTCGGCGGGCAAGGCGCCCAACGCGATTCCGCAGACCGGCATGCTCACCGGTACGGTCCGCACCGGCGACCACGCGACCTGGTCCCTGCTGGAGCCGATGGTGCACGAGATCGTCGACGGCCTGCTCGCCCCGACGGGCGTGCGGTACCAGCTGAACTACCGCCGCGGCGTGCCGCCGGTGGTCAACGACGAGCAGTCCACCCGGATGTTCGAGTCCGCGATCCGCGCCATGGGCCCGGACGCGCTGGCCGACACCCTGCAGTCCGGCGGCGGCGAGGACTTCTCCTGGTACCTGGAGGAGGTGCCGGGCGCGATGGCGCGCCTGGGCGTCTGGTCCGGTCGCGGGGAGCAGCTGGACCTGCACCAGCCCACCTTCGACATCGACGAGCGCGCGCTCTCGGTCGGAGTGCGGGTGCTCAGCAACATCATCCTGCAGGCGGGCTGAGATTCCGCTCACACGGCGAAGGCCACCTCCCGGATTCCGGTAGGTGGCCTTCGGTGGTTTCAGGGGACCTATCAGCCGAAGGTGCCCGGCCCGACATTCTTGCTGTTGCGCGTGCGCAGCGCGTGCACGTAATCCTCGGGCGCACCGGCTTTTTCGGCCGCGTCGGCGATCACTCCGAGATAGCGGGCAGACGGCAGGCCGCCCTCGTAGGCGTCCAGCACGTACAGCCAGGCCAGCACGGTCTCGGCGTTGTTGTTCGGATTGCGGGTGACCCGCAGCCGGATCTTCTTGTGGATCCCGAAATCGGATCCCTCCCAGCGGTCGAGGCTCTGCTCGTCCTCCGGGGACACGTCGTAGAGCACGACGAACACCCGGGATCCCGGGTCCTCGACGACTGTGGCAAGCGGCCCTTCCCAGCCGATATCGTCGCCGGCGAACGTGAGTCGCCAGCCCTCCAACCAGCCCGTTCCGGACATGGGGGAGTGCGGACAGCGCTCGAGCATCTGGGACGAGTCCATGTTCGACCCGTAAGCGGCGTAGATCGGCACGTAGCAAAGGGTAGCCAATAATGGACCCTTACCGCCTATATCCGGCCCAGACTGTGTTTTTTCCGGCGGGGGGCGCGGCGTGTTGGGTCATTCGTAGTTGCCAGGCGCTCGCCGGATAACGTTGTACTGGTCAGCGCCGGAGATCCCGGTCGACAGCTCGAGCGGAGGTACCCATGACCCGCATTGCCATCATCGGTGGCGGCCCGGCCGGCTACGAGGCGGCGCTGGTCGCCTCCCAGCACGGTGCCTCGGTGACGTTGATCGACAGCGACGGCATCGGTGGCGCGTGCGTGCTGTGGGACTGTGTGCCCTCCAAGACCTTCATCGCCTCCACCGGCGTGCGCACCTCGCTGCGCCGGGCCAAGGACCTGGGCATCACGGTGGACCCCGAGCAGGCCACCGTGGACATGCCCGAGGTGAACGCCCGGGTGAAGGCGCTGGCGCTGGCGCAGTCCGCCGACATCCGCTCGAAGTTGCAGGCCGCCGGGGTGTCGGTGCTGCAGGGCACCGGCGAGATCCTGGACGCGGGCGGCCCGCTGGCCGCGCACCGGGTGCTGGCCAAGCTCGCCACCGGCACCGAGCAGATCATCGAGGCCGAGGTGGTGCTCCTCGCCACCGGCGCCAGCCCGCGCGTGCTGCCCGGCGCGGAGCCCGACGGTGAGCGCATCCTGAACTGGCGTCAGCTCTACGATCTGCAGGAGCTGCCGGAAACCCTGGTGGTGGTCGGTTCCGGTGTCACCGGCGCCGAATTCGTCTCGGCCTACACCGAGATGGGTGTGCAGGTGAAGCTGGTCTCCAGCCGGGACCGGGTGCTGCCGGGCGAGGACGCCGACGCGGCCCTGGTGCTGGAGGAGGCGCTGGCCGAGCGCGGCGTCGAACTGGTCAAGCACGCGCGCGCCGACGCGGTGGAGCGCACCGCCGACGGCATCGTGGTGAAGCTGTCCGACGGCCGCACGGTCACCGGCACGCACGCGCTGATGACGGTCGGCTCCACCCCCAACACCGACGGGCTCGGGCTGGAGCGCGTCGGCATCGAACTGGACCGCGGCGGTTACCTTCGGGTGGACCGGGTTTCGCGCACCACGGTGCCCGGCATCTACGCCGCGGGCGACTGCACCGGCCTGCTGCCGCTGGCCTCGGTGGCCGCCATGCAGGGCCGCATCGCGATGTATCACGCGCTCGGTGAGGGCGTGCAGCCGATCCGCTTGAAAACCGTTGCCTCCGCGGTGTTCACCCGCCCCGAGATCGCCACCGTCGGCGTCAGCCAGACGGCCATCGACAACGGCGAGGTGCCCGCGCGCACGGTGATGCTGCCGCTGAACACCAATCCGCGCGCCAAGATGTCCGGGCTGCGGCGCGGTTTCGTCAAGATCTTCTGCCGGCCGGCGACCGGTGTGGTCATCGGCGGCGTGGTGGTCGCGCCCATCGCCTCGGAGCTGATCCTGCCGATCGCCCTTGCCGTGCAGAACAATCTGACGGTGAACGACCTGGCCCAGACGTTCTCGGTGTACCCCTCGCTGACCGGCTCGGTGACCGAGGCGGCCCGCCAGCTCATGCGGCACGACGACCTGGATTAACATTCCCTTGAGGTGACGCGCGGCACTTTCCCCAGTGTGGTTGGCGGCGCGCGGTTTTCACCGCGTTGCCTATACCACGATCTTATGGTTGACTCCCCGCAGAGATGCGATCGGCGGGCGGTCGCGTAGTTGCTGTTGCGGGGGAGCAAGTCCTTTCACCACAGGAACCGCGTTCGACCCACGGGTCGTCGGGGATCGTGTGCGAAAGGGATCGACAGTGAAACACCGTAAGCCGAATCGAGCGCAGCGGGCGGTGGCGGGGACCACGATGCCGCTGGCAGCTGCGGCTGCCGTGGCCACGCTGCTCGCGGCGCCGGCGGGGGCGGTTCCGAACGAACCGACCACGCCCACCACTCCTGCACCCGCACCGGCGCAGCCGGGCACCACCGAGCAGACGCCGGAGACAGCTCCGGAGCCGGGCGCGCCGACCGACCAGCAGCAGCCGAGCAAGCCCACGCCGAGCCAGCCGGGCATCACCACGCCGGATCCCGATGAGATCAAGCCGGATCCGAAGAAGGATCCGCGCCTGGCCACCCCGACCCAGCCGGGCGTCACCACCCCGCGCGTCGCGCCGCTGCCGGTTCCCGGCCAGCAGGCCGAGGACAAGCCGGCCGTCGCCGTCGATCCGGCCGATCCGAACGCGCCCAAGCCGGCCGACCCGGGCACCGCCACGCCGGCCAATCCGGCGCAGCCGGGCACCACCCAGCCCCAGCCCCGGCCGCAGTCGAACATCCCGGCGCAGCAGCCGGATTCGCCGGAGAACCTGGTGCAGGAGCCGCCGCGCTGGCAGGCCCCGCGCCTGCAGTCCGCGCCCGCGGCGCCGGTCGTCGAGATGACGGGCCCGCGTACCGAGGTCGGCGCCAACGTTGACGGCGGCGCGCTGCTGCCCGGCTTCGTGGCCAACACCCACCACTTCAACAACCAGGCCGGCTACGTCGGCACCATCGGCTACCGCACCCCGACCGGTGCCGGTGAAGCCGGTGTCTCGGTGGAGTACCTGGACCCGAACACCATCAAGATCACCAGCTACACCGGTGGCGAGGGCCTGGCCGACAACAAGAACTCCTTCGTCCTGGATACCACCCAGGCCAATGCCGCCAAGGCCGCGGTCGAGCAGTGGGTCGCGGCCCAGCCGGGCGGCGCCGCTGCCCTGGAAGCCGCCGCGCGCGTTACACTGCCGTCGATTATCCCGGCGGGCGATGTGGTGCCGCAGACGGTCAACGTCGGTGGAATCACCACCCAGTGGGGTGGTTCGGTCCAGTACTGAGCCGAGCTGTTTCAACGGGTGGGGCGGTCGTTCGCGACCGCCCCACACGTGTGTCCTGGGGAAAGGATTGGTTGTGGGCTCCGAGGGTGATAGGGACAAGGATTCCGACCAGCCCCGGTCGGACTTCGGGCCTCCGGTAGGTGGCCGGGAGCCGGCCGAGCCGGCAGGGCAGGCGAGCCCTGACGACTTCGGGCCGCCGGTAGGTGATTTCGGCCCACCGGTGGGCGACTTCGGCGCGCCCACCCACGACTTCGGCGCTCCGGTAGGTGATTTCGGCCCGCCCGTCGAGGAGTTCGGCGGCCCGCCGATGGATCGCACCGGCCCGAGCTGGAGTGTGCAGCCGACCGCCGATCAACCCGACCTGGGCTGGCGGCCGGCCGGAGAGGGTGTTCCCGCACCCTCCACGCCCACCTACCGGTCTCCGGAGACGCCCGCGCGTCCGCAGCCACAGGCGCCGCCGTCGCAGCCCCGGGTGCCGCAGCAGCCGCCACCCGCGGACTTCGGTCCCGAGGTCGGCGCGGAGCCGTCCTCGGCGGCCACCACCCGCTACCAGACCCCCGCGACGCCCGCGGCGGTCCCGCCGCCGCCGAGCGCCGAGCGCGAACAGTGGTGGACCACACCCGCCGCCGACTACAACCTCGACGACGACGAACCGGCGACCTCGTCCCGCGGCGCCGCGTCGAGCATGTCCTGGGCCGACGACCCGATCGCACAGCGCCTGGCGCCGGGCGCGCCGGTGGCCAAGCCGCCCGCGCCGAGCCGCCGGGGCCGCTGGATCACCCTCGGCGTCGCCGGCATCCTCGCGGTGGTCATCGGCCTGGTCGCGACCATCATCGCGCTGAACCGCAACCCCGGCGGCGACGAAGACGGCAAGGTGACCGCCGCGCCGCCCCCGCCCAGCGCCACGGCCGCCCTGAGCTGTCCGTCCAGCGCCGACGGCAAGGTGACCGTCGGCAACGGCGCCGGCAACACCAGCAGCGGCCCGGGCGCCATTCTCGGCTTCCAGTACGCCTTCTACGTCGAACGCAGCGGTGAGAAGGTGCGCAACTACGTCGCGCCGGACGCGGAGAACATCTCCTCCGCCGACATCATCCAGAAGGCGATCAGCGAACAGATTCCGCTCGGCACCACGCACTGCCTGCGCATCACCGAGGTGCACCCGGACGCGTTCGACGTCGATCTGACCGAGCACCGCCCAGACGGCACGACCACGGTCTACCGCCAGACCGTCATCACGGCGAACCGGGACGGCAAGACGCTCTGGTTCGCGATCAAGGAGCGCCCCTGATTTTCTCAAATACTGAGAAAGTCATTTCACATATTGGTTGGACTGTGCGACTCTGGTGACGCTGCTGAAGGCGTCATCAGAGAGGTTCGCGCATGTCACCGACCATTCCACCGCTGGCGGGCAAGCTCGGCGCTTTGCAGAGCTCGGTAATTCGCGACCTCCTCAAGCTCACCGCGCGCGCCGAGGTGATCAGCCTGGCCGGTGGCCTGCCGGACGCGGAGCTGATGCCCCGCGAGCGCATCGCCGCCGCGGCCGCGGCCGCCCTGGCCGGCCCGGGCTGTCTGCAGTACACCGAGTCACCGGGCTGGGCCCCGCTGCGAGATGTCCTGGCCGCGCGCGAATCGGTGCGCCTGGGCCGCACCGTGCGCGCCGAGGAAGTCTTCGTGACCCACGGCTCGCAGCAGGCGCTCTCGCTGCTGGCCGAGGTGCTGCTCGATCCCGGCGCCCTGGTCGTCGTGGAGGACCCGGCGTATATCGGTGCGCTGCAGGTCTTCCGGGCCGCGGGCGCCCGAATCGTCGCCCTGCCCATGGATGCCGAGGGCATGCGGGTCGACCTGCTGGCCGAACTGCTCGCCGCCGGCGAGCGGCCCGCGGTCGTGCACACCGTGAGCAACTTCCACAATCCGGGCGGCGTCACCATGAGCCCCGTGCGCCGGCGCGCCCTGGCCGAACTGGCCGACGCGCACGGCTTCTGGGTCATCGAGGACGACCCCTACGGCGAACTCTGGTTCGATCGCCCGTCCCCGGATCCGGTCGCGACCTACTCGCGCAACGTGATCCGGCTGTCCAGCTCCTCGAAGATCATCGCGCCCACCCTGCGGGTCGGCTGGATGGTCGCCCCGCCCAGTGTCTTTCGCGGCGTCGAGTTGTTGAAGCAGGGTGCGGACCTGTGCGGTTCGGCGCTCACCCAGCAGATCGCCGCCGACCTGCTCGCCGACGAAACCTGGCTGGCCGCACACATCGACACCGTCCGCGACGCCTACGGCACCCGCGCCAAGGCTCTGGTGCACGCGCTGCGCGAGCGCTTCGGCGACCGGCTGGTCAGCACCGACGCGGCCGGCGGCATGTTCGTCTGGGCCGACTTCGCCGACGGCACCGACACCAAAGCCCTACTGCCGCGGGCGCTGGACGCCGGTGTCGCCTATGTTCCCGGCTCCGCCTTCGCGGCGACCACCGGTCACGAGAGCGCGCTGCGGCTCTGCTTCACCACCTCCGACCCGGCCACCCTGGCCGCGGCGGTGGACCGGCTGGCCCGGGCCGTCGAAGCTCAGTCGGCCCAGTCGTAGGTGCGCTCGACCGCCTTGTTCCATTCCTTCAGGCGCTCGTCGCGGTCCTCCTCGGACATCGACGGTTCCCAGGTCTTGTCGGCGGCCCAGTTCGCGCGGATCTCGTCGGTGTCGGCCCAGAATTCGACGGCCAGGCCCGCGGCGTAGGCGGCGCCCAGAGCGGTGGTCTCCTTGACCACCGGGCGGACCACCGGGACGTCGAGGATGTCGGACTGGAACTGCATCAGCAGGTCGTTGTCGGTCATGCCGCCGTCCACCTTGAGGGTGGTCAATTCCAGGTCCAGATGCTCGGATTCGGCGTCGGCGCGCATCGCGTCGACCACCTCGCGGGTCTGGAACGCGGTGGATTCCAGGATGGCGCGGGCCAGGTGGGCCTTGTTGACGAAGCGGGTCAGCCCGGCGATGACGCCGCGCGCGTCCGGCCGCCAGCGCGGGGCGAACAGGCCGGAGAAGGCCGGGACGAAGTAGGCGCCGCCGTTGTCCTCGACGCTGCGGGCCAGGGGTTCGATCTCCTCGGCGGAGGCGATGATGCCGAGATTGTCGCGGAACCACTGGACCAGCGAGCCGGTGACCGCGATCGAACCTTCCAGCGCGTACACGGCGTCGTCCGCGCCGAGCCGGTAGCAGACGGTGGTGAGCAGGCCGTGCTTGCTCACCACCGGGGTGGTGCCGGTGTTCAGGAGCATGAAATTGCCGGTGCCGTAGGTGTTCTTGGCTTCGCCGGGCAGCAGGCAGGCCTGGCCGAAGGTGGCGGCCTGCTGGTCACCGAGAATGCCGGCCACCGGAATGCCTTGCAGCGCACCGGTTTCGATCTCGCCATAGACTTCCGAGGAGCTACGGATCTCGGGCAGCATGGATTCGGGAATGCCGAATTCCGCGCAGATCTCCGAATCCCATTGCAGGGTGCGCAGATCCATCAGCATGGTGCGCGAGGCATTGGTGACGTCGGTGATGTGCTGGCCGGTGAGGTGCCAGAGCACCCAGGAGTCCATGGTGCCGAAGCACAGCTCGCCCGCCTCGGCGCGCTCCTTGGCGCCCTCGACGTTGTCCAGGATCCAGCGCAGTTTCGGCCCGGCGAAGTAGGTGGACAGCGGCAGGCCGGTGCGCTCCTGATAGCGGGTGGGGCCCACGTCGCCGCCGAGCTGGGTGACCAGCTTGCCGGTGCGCGTGTCCTGCCAGACGATCGCGTTGTAGATCGGTTTGCCGGAGGCGCGCTCCCACACCACGGTGGTTTCGCGCTGATTGGTCACGCCCACCGCGGCGATGTCCTCGGCGGACAGTTTGTGCTCTTTCAGCACCTCGCCGATGACGTGATCGGTGTTGCGCCAGACCTCCTCGGGGTCGTGTTCGACCCAGCCGGGGCGCGGAAATATCTGCTCGTGCTCCTTCTGTGCCACCCCGACGACCCGGCCTTGCCGGTCGAAGATGATGCACCTGCACGAAGTCGTGCCCTGATCGATGGCGGCCACATAGCGACGCATTGGTGCAGGTTACTAAACGTTCCGGAGTCCGCGCGTCAAGATCGTGACGACACGGGTTCCTCGCTTAGCCTGTAGCCGGAGCTCGATCTTGTGCCGATACCCAGAACGAGGAGTCGAGCATGACCAAGAAACCGGAAACCCAGTTCCTCGGACCGCAGCAGCGTCGCGACGCGTGGGAGCGGTTCGGCAAGGAACACTTCGACGTCGTCGTGGTGGGCGGTGGTGTGGTCGGCTCGGGCATCGCGCTGGACGCGGCGACCCGCGGCCTGCGGGTCGCGCTGGTCGAGGCCCGCGATCTGGCGTCGGGGACCTCGAGCCGGTCCTCGAAGATGTTCCACGGCGGCCTGCGCTACCTGGAGCAGATGGAGTTCGGGCTGGTGCGCGAGGCGCTCAAGGAGCGTGAGCTGGCGCTGTCCTCGCTGGCGCCGCACCTGGTCAAGCCGCTGAAGTTCCTCTACCCGCTGAGCCACCGGATCTGGGAGCGGCCCTACGTGGCCGCCGGCCTGATGCTCTACGACCGGATGGGCGGCGCGAAGTCGGTTCCGGGCCAGCATCACCTATCCCGTTCGGCCGCGCTGCGGCTGGCCCCGGGCCTGCGCCGGGACGCGCTCATCGGCGGGCTCACCTACTACGACACCGTGGTCGACGACGCCCGCCACACCATGACCGTGGCCCGCACCGCCGCGCACTACGGTGCGGTCATCCGGACGTCCACCCAGGTGGTGGGCTTCCTGCACGAGGCCGATCGCGTGGTCGGCGTCAAGATCCGCGATAGCGACGACGCCACCACCGGCGAGATCCACGCGCACGTGGTGATCAACGCGACCGGCGTCTGGACCGACGAACTGCAGGCGCTCGCGCACGCTCGCGGCCACTTCCATGTTCGCGCGTCCAAGGGCGTGCACATCGTGGTGCCGCGCGATCGGATCATCAGCGACGCCGCGATCATCCTGCGCACGCCCACCTCGGTGCTGTTCGTCATCCCGTGGGACGCGCACTGGATCATCGGCACCACCGACACCGACTGGAATCTCGACCTCGCGCACCCCGCGGCGACGAAGGCCGATATCGACTACCTGCTCGATCACGTGAATCAGGTGCTGGTCACCCCGCTCACCCACGAGGACATCGACGGCGTCTACGCCGGGCTGCGCCCGCTGCTGGCGGGGGAGAACGATTCCACCTCCAAGCTGTCGCGCGAGCACGCGGTCGCGCGGATCGCGCCGGGCCTGGTCGCCATCGCGGGCGGCAAGTACACCACCTACCGGGTGATGGCCTACGACGCGGTGGACGAAGCGGCGCAGGACATTCCGGAGCAGGTCTCGCCCTCGATCACCGAGAAGGTGCCGCTGCTCGGCGCGGACGGGTACTACGCGCTGGTCAACCAGACGGTGCAGCTGGGCGAGGAGTACGGCCTGCACCCGTACCGGATCAAGCATCTGCTGAATCGCTACGGCTCGCTGATCGACGAGGTCATCGCGCTGGCCGACGGTTATCCCGAACTGCTGCAGCCGATTACGGACGCGCCGTCGTACCTGCGAGTGGAGGCGGTCTACGCGGCCGCGGCCGAGGGTGCGCTGCACCTGGACGACATCCTGGCCCGCCGCACCCGCATCTCGATCGAGTACCCGCATCGCGGCCGGGATTGCGCCGAGGAGGTGGCCCAGCTGGTGGCGCCGATGCTCGGCTGGGACGACGCCGATATCGAGCGGGAAATTCGCACCTACCTGGCGCGTGTCGACGCCGAGATCGAATCCCAGACCCAGCCCGACGACGGCGCGGCGGACGCGCTGCGGATCGCGGCGCCCGAGCCGCGCCCGGAGATCCTGGAGCCCGTGCCCTCGGACGGCTGAGCATTGACATGCAAGTAAATACTTGCCTATTGTGAAGCCGTGGGTGACGTATTCAAGGCGCTGGCCGACCCGACCCGGCGGGCGATTCTCGATGAATTGGCCGACCGGGACGGGCAGACCTTGTTCGAGCTGTGTACTCGCCTAACCATGAAACACGGCCTGAGCTCCTCGCGTCAGGCCATCTCGCAGCACCTCGACCTGCTCGCGGCCGCGGGTCTGGTGCGCACCACTCGCGAGGGTCGCTCCAAATTTCTCTATCTCGAGACGGCGCCGTTGCGCGGGCTCGCCGACCGCTGGC
This sequence comes from Nocardia sp. NPDC050712, assembly GCF_040654295.1. NCBI lineage: Bacteria > Bacillati > Actinomycetota > Actinomycetes > Mycobacteriales > Nocardiaceae > Nocardia > Nocardia sp. NPDC050712. The sequence goes on along the minus strand of NZ_JBFAHT010000006.1, from coordinate 136,702 downwards.
TCGGGACCAACGACAAGGATTGATATGCGCATCGCGGTTACCAGCGTCTTCGTCGACGATCAGGACAAAGCGCTGAAGTTCTACACCGAGAAGCTCGGCTTCCAGAAGAAGCACGACGTTCCCGTCGGGGAATTCAAGTGGCTGACGGTGGTGTCACCGGAGGCGCCGGACGGCATCGAGTTGCTGCTCGAACCCGACGAGAACCCGATCGCCAAGACCTACAAGACCGGGCTGCGCGAGGAAGGGATTCCTTGCATCCAGTTCGGTGTCGACGATGTGCGGGCCGAATTCGAGCGCCTGCGCGGGCTCGGCGTGCGGTTCACGCAGGAGCCGCTGGAAATGGGTGAGGTGACCACGGCGGTGCTCGACGACACCTGCGGCAACCTCATTCAGATCGCGGGCTGAGGCCGGCGGTCTCCACCGCGGTGGCCCAGCCGGTCAGCGAGCGGACATAGGACAGGAACAGCTCGTCGGGGTAGCGCTCGGGTTCGGCCAGGTGCAGCCGGGCCAGTTCCTCGATGGCGCACAGCATGATTCGCTCGGTGACGCCGTCCGGGTCGACGGTGACCCCGGCGAAACGGGACAGGTGCCGGGCGCCGATCTGGCGGGCGTAATTGCGGCCCAGTTCCAGGCGCTCGCGCAGGCCCGGCGGGCCGCCGTCGGGCGGGCTGAGCATGATCTGCCAGCTGGTCGGCGCGGCGTGCAGATAGGTGAGCATGCCGCGGGCGAGCGCGTCGACGCCGTCGATATCCAGGTCGACGCTGCTGACCCCGGCCAGCGCGATGCCCATCTCGCGGTCCAGCAGCGCGGTCAGCAGGCCGGACAGATCGGTGAACTGCTGATAGATCAGCGCCCGGGCGACATCGGATTCGCGCGCCACCCGTTCGATGGTGACCGCGGCGAACCCTTCCGCGGCGGCCATATCGCGTGCCACATCCAATAATTGGGCGCGCCGCTCGGCTGCCGGCATGCGCCGCTTACCGGACTTCTTGGCGGGCGCTGCCGTGGCGCGCTGCGTGGTCACGGCACAGACGGTAGCTCGAGCAGCAGCTCTACCGCCCGCGCTGCGCTCTGCACGGCGCTTTCCATCGTCGCGGACCAGTCGGTGGCGGTCCAATCACCGGCGAGCACCAGCGTCGGAACCGACGTGCGCTGGTCCGGCCGCAGTCCGTGCGTGCCCACCACCTGGGAAAAGGTGGCCTTCGGCATCGGAACCACCTGCGCCTGCACGATCTTCGCCTCGGCCGCGGCCGGGTAGTAGCGGCGCAGCAGCGCCATCTGTTCGGCGACGACCTCATCGTGACTCTTGTGGATCTGGTCGTAGGCGCCGCTGGTGGTCAGGCAGTACAGCCACGCCTTGTCGGTGCTGCGGCCGGTCATCCGCTGCCGGTCGAAGACCTCGTCGATCACGCCGGTGCCGCCGATCAGCGCCTCGAATTCGGACTCGGTGCCCAGCGGGCGATCCAGGTAGAGGTTGGTGCTCACGATCGGCGTGCAGCCGAGTTTCTGTGCGGCGGCGTAGATTTCGGCGTGCTCGGGCAGGTCGTCGAGCAGGCCGCCGACATTGGAGTTGGGCACCGCGCACACCACCGCGTCGGCGGGCAACGTGGTCCCGTCCGCCAGCGCGACCCCGGTAACGCGGCCGTCGGTGAGATGGATCCGCCGGGCCACCGCGCGATAGCGAACCTCGACGCCGTGCCGGGCGAAGACCTGCTTCGCGCCGGTGATGTAGAGCGTGTCCAGGTCGGTGGTGGGATAGCCGATGGTCACCGGCCTGCGGTGCTTCATGCCCAGCCGGATGCCGGTGGCGAGCACGTCGGCGAGCACCTTCGCCGACTCCTGCTGCACGGGCTCGGCGGCGACCCCGAGGGCGAGCCAATCCCACAGGGCCTCACGGGCTTTGGCGGGCATGCCGATCTCGTCGAACCACTGCTCGGAGGTGAGGTCGGCCAGGTGGGCGGGCTGGTGCAGGCACTGCCAGCCCAGGCGGGTGGTGGCCAGGGCGGCGCGCAGCCGATCCAGCACCGAGGAGTCGGGGTGCGCGCCGGTGAAGGTGCGCCAGGCGCTCGCTCCGGTGGTGCGCATGATGACCTTGCGGCCGTCCGGCCAGCGCAGGGTGGCCTGGTGCGGGAACGCGACGTACTCGCGGGTGCCTACGCTGTCCAGGTAGCGGAACAGGTGGTCGTAACCGGAGGCGATGACGTGCTGGCCGTTGTCGGGGAGGTCGTCGACGGCCTCGGCCTTCATCGCGTGCGTTCGCCCGCCCAGCCGCCCCCGGCGCTCCAGCAGCGTGACCTGCTTGCCGGCCTCGGCGAGCCAGACCGCGGACGCGAGCCCGGCCAGTCCGCCGCCGATGACCACGTATCGCCTCGGATCGCCCATGGCGCCACTCCCTCGTTGTAACTGACGAGTTGTAAGTTAAGTGGATCGCGCTGGGGCGTCAAGAGTTTCACATGCGGGAGCGGAACTCACCCTCGGTGATCGCGGGCCGGGGCACCTGCGAGCTACCGGGCGTGGGTGCGGTGTGCACCAGCAGATAGATGAAGACCACCGTGGCCACGATCGCGAGCACGGCGACGATCAGCTGTGCGGCGATCGCGAGGAGCCGGCTCACTGCCGAATACCGCACCATGTCGTCCTGCTCCTGCGCTGTCGAATTTCCTCGGGCACAGATGCTGTCGGGTCCCGAGGTCTCCGTGTTAGCAATACAGGGGCAAATTACATCGCGCGCGGTGGAAAATGCTGGATTACCCGGTCGGCTCGGGCTGGCAGCGCGGACAGAAGTAGATACCGCGTTCCCGCTGGGTGATGCGGTCGCCGGGATCGGAGTCGCCGAGCATGCGCACGACGAGGGTGGCGCCGCAGCGCGGGCAGGGCCGGCGCTGTTTGCCGTAGACCAGCATCCGCCGGGGCGGCTCGTGCGCCGACTTGCTCAGAATCCGCTGCGCCTCGTTGACGAGGGCGACCAGATCGGGAACCGCGGCGACGGGCGTGGCCGGGTGCACCTTGCGCAGGAAACAGACCTCGCTGCGGAAGATATTGCCGATGCCCGCGAGATTGCGCTGATCCAGCAGCGCCACCCCGATCGGCTGATCCGGATGTGACGACAGCCGCCGGACCGCCTCGGTGACATCCCAGTTCGGCCCGAGCAGATCCGGGCCCAGATGATCGATGACGGTGTGCTCCTCGGCGCGGGGCAGCACCTCCACCTTGCCCAGTGTGAAACCGACGGCCTCGGTGTCGTCGGTGGTGAGCACGACGCGGGCCTGCACCCGGGGGCGGGTCCAGCGCTCGCCGATGCAGTAGGTGCGCCAGATCCCCTCCATCTTCAGGTGGGTGTGGATGCTGGCCCGCGGGGTGCGGATGAACAGGTGTTTGCCGTAGCTGCCGACCTCCTCGATCAGCTCACCGGCCAGATCCACCGTGGCATATCGGGGGACCCGGAAGTCGCTGCGCACCAGGGTCTTTCCGGCCAGTGCCAGCCGCAGCCGGTGCGCGGCCAGGAAGATGGTGTCGCCTTCAGGCATGGCACGACCGTACTACCGGGGTGCTCACGGCTGACTCCGCAGCCGCAGGCCGCGCGGGGTGGCGGAGAAGCCCGCCTCGGTGAGGAAGCCGGCGAAGGTGTTGCCGTGCACCGTCTCGCCGTCGACCTTGTCGATGACCAGGGAGTCGACCTTGCGGGTGCGGACCAGACCGGCCAGCGCGGTGGCCGCCGCCTGCCGGGCGTCCGGATCCTCGGTGAACGTGAGCAGGGTCTTGCCGCCGCGTTCCAGATACAGGACCAGGTCGCCCTCGATCAACACCACCAGCGCGCCCGCCTTGCGGCCCGGCCGGTGCCCGCTCTCGCCGTCACCCTTGGGCCAGGCCAGCGCCGCGCCGTACGGGTTGGCCGGGTCGCAGGCGGCCAGTGCCAGGGCCTGGGGCGCACGCTGCCTGCCGTCGGCGGGACGGATGCGGTCGGTGTCGAAGGAGCGCAGCCGGTCGACCACGTCGGTGGTGGAGAACTGCGCACCGCCGAGCGAGTCGATGAAATAGCCGCGGCGGCAGCGCCCGCGATCCTCGAACTCGGTCAGGACGCGATACATCAGCGCGAAACCGCCGGGCACGCCCTCGTTCTGCACCGAGCCGCGGGTCAGCACGCCGTAGCGCTCCAGCAGCATGTCGGCCGTGGTGTGCGCGCGCACGGTGTTGTCCGAGACCCGCTCCGGCAGCAGGGACCAGCGCCCGGCGACCGCGGGCGGACCGGACCGGGTCGGCATGCTCTGCCGTGGCAGGTACGCCCGGCCCCGGGGAGCGCGGCGCGGCGTGCGATGCGCCGTGGTGGTGCGGGTCGTGCCGGATAGCAGGGCGCGGACCGGGGCGAAGGTATCGCCCGCGACGACACCGGCCCACACCAGCTCCCACAGTGTCGCGGCGACCTTGGTGTCGTCGAGCAAACCCGTGGCATCGGACAGCTGGCGGAAGAAGTACGCGCCGCCGCCTGGCAACACCGGGGGTAGACGGAGAGCTTCCGCCGAGCGCTCACCTGTGTCCGCTGACTTCGCTACCGGCTCGTCGAGCGCAACCGGCTCCCGGCCGGTGCGCTCCGGAGCTTCGGGAATCGGCGCCCATGCGGGCATCGACGCGCCCAGGGCGTTGAGCAGCCGCAGGTGGGTTTCGGTGAGCTCGATGTCATCCGGTGGCGTGAGTGTGAAGGGCGCCTGCTCGGCCAGATGGAGCGCGATCCAGCCGTCCTTGGAGGTGATGGAGCCGTGCCCGGACCAGATCACCTCACCGGTGGCCATCAGTTCGTCCAGCATCGCGGGGGAGTAGTCCCGCACCCGGGCGGGTAAGACGAGCGACTCCCAGGCCGACGCCGGAATCGGTACGCCGGCAAGCTGTTCCACCACGGTGGCGACACCGTCGACGCCACGCAACTCGCCGCTGCCGACGTGCTGCCAGGACGGCAGGAACCGTCCGTACGCGGTGGTCGCGACCGGCTCGACCTCGTGCCGCGCGGCGGCCAGTGAGCGCCGCCGCAGCCGCCGCAGCACCTGGGTGTCGCACCACTCCGAACCACTGGCGGCAGGCGTGAATTCGCCTTCCACCACGCGCTTCTCGCCGACCAGCCGGTGCAGCGCGGTGGCCGCGACGGCCGTGCCGAGCCCGAAGCGCTGGGCGACGGCCTCGGTGCTGAACGGGGCGTGCGTGCGCGCGTAGCGCCCCACCAGGTCGCCGAGTGGATCCGGGACCGGCTCGATGAAGGCGGCCGGTGTGCCGATCGGCAGCGGCACGCCCAGGGCGTCACGCAGCCGGGCGGCATCCTCGACCGCCACCCACCAGGTGCGACCGGCGAACGAAACCGCCAGCGCCCGCTTGGCTTTCAGCAATGCCGCGAACCACTCGTGATGCGCCCCGGCCGTCGCCGGGTCGATGCCCGTTGCCTGGTCGCCGGGCGCGCCATCCTCTTCGCCGGAAATTTCGCGGGCATCGAGAACACAGCGCGCCCCGACCTCCGCCGGTGTCAGCGGACCCAGCAGCCGGAGTAGATCCGCCAACCCCTCGGCATCCCGCGCCCGGCGTTCCGGGGTGAGCCGCTGGAGTTCCCGCTCGATCTCCTCGATGATGTCGGCGTCCAGCAGTTCCCGGAGCTCCACGCGGCCGAGGAGCTCGGCGAGCAGGCTGGAATCCAGGGACAGCGCGGCGGCGCGGCGTTCGGCCAGGGGGCTGTCGCCGTCGTACATGAACTGGCCGATGTAGTCGAACAGCAGCGCGTTGGCGAACGGCGACGGGGTGGCGGTCTCGACCTCGACCAGGCGCAGCTGGCGGCGGGCCACCCGGCCGAGCAGGTCACGCAGGGCGGGCAGATCGTAGACATCGCGCAGGCATTCGCGCACCGTCTCCAGCAGGATCGGGAAGTCGGGGAACTTGCGCGCCACATCCAGCAGCTGGGCCGAGCGCTGGCGCTGCTGCCACAGCGGAGCGCGCTTGCCCGGATCGCGGCGCGGCAGCAGCAGGGCGCGGGCCGCGCATTCCCGGAAGCGGGAGGCGAACAGCGAGGAGCCGCCGACCTGCTCGGTGACGATGTCGTCGATCTCGTCCGGCTCGAAGACGAACAGCTCGGCGCCGGGCGGGTCGTCGGTGGTGTCGGGTAGCCGCACCACGATGCCGTCGTCGGAGGCGTTGGGCGTGGCGTCCACCCCGAACCGCTCCTGCAGGCGCGCGCCGATCGCCAGTGCCCACGGCGCGTGCACGGGCAGCCCGTACGGCGAGTGCAGCACCAGCCGCCAGTCGCCGAGTTCGTCGCGGAAGCGCTCCACCACCAGGGTCTTGTCGGTGGGCAGATTGCCGGTCGCGGTGCGCTGTTCGTCCAGCAGCGCAAAGAGGTTCGCGGTCGCGTTGTCGTTCAGCCCGGCGGTGCGCACCAGTTCTTCGGCAGCCCCGCTGTCCCCCGATTTACCCGCCTTGCGGACGAATTCGCCCAGGGCCGCACCGAGTTCGGCCGGCCGGCCCAGACCGTCGCCGTGCCAGAACGGCAGCCGCCCCGGCTGGCCGAAGGCCGGTGTCACCAGCACGCGGTCGAAGGTGATCTCCTCGATCCGCCAGCTGGTGGCGCCGAGGGCGAAGACATCGCCGACCCGGGACTCGTAGACCATCTCCTCGTCGAGTTCGCCGACGCGGGAGTTCTTCTCACCCACCATGTACACCGCGAACATGCCGCGGTCGGGAATCGCGCCGCCGGAGGTGACCGCGAGCCGCTGCGCGCCGGGGCGACCGGTGAGCGTGCCCGCGTCCCGATCCCAGACCAATCGCGGCCGGAGCTCGGCGAATTCGTCGGACGGGTAACGCCCGGCCAGCAGATCCAGCACCGATTCGTAGGCCGAGCGGGGCAGCGCGGCGTAACTGCCGGTGCCGCGCACCGTGTCGAACCAGGTGTCGACATCGATCGGTTCCAGCGCGCAGGCGGCGACCGTCTGCTGCGCCAGGATGTCGAGCGGATGGGCCGGGATCTGCAAGGACTCGATCTGCCCGGTGAGCATGCGCTGGGCGGCGACGGCACAGTGGATGACATCGGTGCGGTGCTTGGGGAACAGCACGCCGCGCGAGATCTCCCCGACCTGGTGCCCGGCCCGGCCCACCCGCTGCAACCCGCTGGCCACCGACGGCGGCGCCTCGACCTGTACGACCAGATCCACCGCACCCATATCGATGCCGAGCTCGAGACTGGAGGTGGCGACCACGCAGCGCAGCCGCCCGCTCTTGAGATCGTCCTCGATGATCGCGCGCTGTTCCTTGCTCACCGAGCCGTGATGGGCGCGCGCCAGCAGCGGGCCCGCGCCGTGATTCACCTCGGTGGTCGGCCCGATCAGCGCGGGTGCGGGTTGCTGGGTGTCCACCGGTTCGCCGAGCCGCTCGGCGTAGGTCTCGTTCAGGCGGGCGGTCAGCCGTTCGGCCAGGCGGCGGGAGTTGGCGAACACGATCGAGGATTGATGCTCGAGCACCAGATCCACGATCGAGGCGTCGACATGCGGCCAGATCGACCCGGGCTGGTCGGAATCGCCGAGATCGGTCATGTCGGGTACGGGCACGCGCACCGAGAGATCGAAGGTCTTGGGCGCGGGCGGGTTCACGATGGTGATCGGCGCGTTGCCGACCAGGAACCGCCCGACCTCGGCCGGCGGCCGCACGGTCGCGGACAGCCCGACGCGCTGCGCGGGCCGCTCGGTCAACTGATCGAGCCGGGCCAGCGACAAGGCCAGATGCGCCCCGCGCTTGCCGCCCGCGATGGCGTGCACCTCGTCCACGATCACGGTGCCGACCGTGCGCAGCGTCTCGCGCGCCGCCGAGGTGAGCATGAGGAACAGCGACTCGGGGGTGGTGATCAGAATGTCGGGCGGGGTGCGCTGCATGGAACGCCGATCGGCGGGACTGGTGTCGCCGGAGCGCACCCCGACGGTGATCGCCGGCGGATCCAGCCCGAGCCGTTTCGCGGTCTGCGTGACCCCGACCAGCGGCGCCCGCAAATTTCGCTCCACGTCGACCGCGAGCGCTTTGAGGGGCGAAACGTAGAGCACCGAGGTGCCCTTGACCGGCTCCGAGCGCGCGGCCAGCTGATCGATCGCCCACAGAAAGGCCGACAGCGTCTTGCCCGAGCCGGTCGGCGCCACCACCAGCGTGTGTTCCCCCGCGGCGATGGCCTGCCACGCGCCGAGCTGGGCGGAGGTCGGCGCCGGGAAGGCGCCGTCGAACCACGTCTGCGTCGCCGCGGAGAACTTGGCGGTGGATAACGGGGCCATGTACCTCAGTTTGCACCCGGCCACCGACAGGTTACCGATGGCCGTACGCTTCCAGGCGTGCAAAAGGTGCTCAGACTCGACCTGGTCAGCCATGGCATGACCGAGGCGATGCGAAAGGCACGTTTTCCAGTCGATGAATCGCTGACCGAGGCCGGCCGCCGCGCCATCGCCGCCGTGACGCGATTGACGGCGGCGCGCGTGCTCACCGGACCGGAACGACGGGCGGTGGAAACCGCCGCGCTGATGGGCCTACCCGGGGAGGAGGACGACCGGCTACGCGATCTGGACGCCGGCGCCTGGCGCGGCGGCGAACTCATGTCGGTCCCGCAGGACGAGCTCTACGCCTGGCTCACCGATCCGAACTTCAAGGGCCACGGCGGCGAATCGGTCTGCGATGTGATCCAGCGCACCCGGTTCTGGATGGCCGAGATCGCCTCGGAGGGCATGTCCACCGTCGCGGTCACCCATCCGGCGGTGGTGCGCGCGGCCCTGCTCGTCACCCTGGACGCGCCGCCGAAATCGTTCTGGCGCATCGATATCCCGCCGGGCCACGTCACCCGCCTGCACTATCGCGGCGAGTGGACCCTGCACTACGCCGGCTGATCGGCCTGGGCCGGGGCGCCGAGGCTGACCAGCAGCCGCACGGCGTCGGTGATGAGCCGGGCCGAGATGGTGGGATCGATGGCGCGCTGGATACCGAGGCCGAGCCCGAGGCTCAGTACCGAGGTGGCCGCGTCCTCGGCCGGCATCGGCAGCTCGAGGCGCAGCGAATCGGCCAGGGTCTGGAGTTGCGCGGCAATGGCGCCGCGCACCGCACCGAGGCTGGAGACCAGTTCGGCCTGCAGTTCCGGATCATCGCGGGCGACGGTCGCGAACTCGAATTCGAGCATGGTCCAGCCGACGTCGCCGAGTGTGCGCTCGGCCCACTCCTGCAGCTTGACCAGTCGGTTCTCCAAGGTCTCGGCGGTGGAGATCAGGGCGGTCACCTCGCCGAACTTGGTTTCGTGGATCAGATCGAGGACTTCCAGGCACAGCTGTTTCTTGGTGCGGAAGTTGGAATACACCGCGCCCTTGGAATAGCCGGCCGCCTCGGCGACCCGCTCCAGGCTGGTGCGTGCGTAACCCTCGGTCAGGAACAGATCACGAGCCGTCGCGACCAGGTCGGCGCGGGTGCGTGCCTGGCTCTCGGTGCGGGTCAGTCGGGCCATGGGGTGATTCTACGTACTCCGAGATTCCAGATACCGTAGGTATTTGAATTCTGTTAGTGTCTGAGTCATGGGTACTGACAACGGGCCACAGCGACGTGGCCTGGCCATCGGCTGCGGCGGCACCATCGGGGCCGCCTGGATCGTCGCGGCGCTGGCCGCGGTGCGGGACGTATTGGACTGGGATCCGCGCGCGGCCGACGTCCTGATCGGCACCTCGGCGGGCGCGGAGTACGTGACCATGCTGGGCAGCGGCATCGCCGTCGACGAACTCGTCGCCATGCAGGAGGGCCGCGGCGCGAATCCGATTCTGGCCGAGCACATGCGCTCCGGTCCCGGCAAACTTCCGCCGCTGCCGAAGCCGCGCCTCGGCGCGCCGCTGCTGCCCCTGCGCGCACCGGCGGGTCAGCGGCTGCTCACCGCGGGCAGCGGTCTGCTGCCGGTCGGCGGCGGCGACGCGAGCTGGTTGCAGCGCTTGGCCGAGCGGCTCAATCCCGGCCGCACCTGGGTGCCGCATCCGGCGACCTGGCTGGTGAGCATGGATTACGCCACCGGGCAACGGGTTCCGTTCGGTGCGCCGGCCGCGCCCGAGGCCACGCTCGGTGCGGCGCTGCGCGCCTCGTGGGCGGTGCCGGGCTGGCTGCCGCCGGTGCCGATCGCCGGGCGGCGCTTCATCGACGGCGGCGCCGGATCGACCGCGTCCGTGGATCTTCTTGCGGGACAGGGGCTGGACGAGCTGGTGGTCCTCGCCCCGATGGCCTCGGCCGACCGGGTGCCCGCCACCAGCCCCGGCCACTTCCTGGAACGACAGCTGCGAAATCGTATGAGCGCCAAGCTGGCCGGTGAGATCGCCGAGCTGCGAGCCGCCGGCACCAAGGTGCTGCTGCTCGGCGCCACCCCCGCGGACCTCGCGGTCATGGGCCCCAACTTCATGGACGGCAGCCGCCGTCTGGACACCTTCCAGCACAGCCTGCGCAGCACCCGCTCCGCCCTCGAACAAGGAGAATTCGCATGAGGATCCTCGGCCACGCCTACCCCGCGATCGACCTGAAGCACGCCCGTGTGCTGATCACCGGCGGCGGCCGCGGCATCGGGCAGTCGACCGCGCGGTTGTTCGCCGACCGGGGCGCCGATGTCGTCATCGCCGATGTGGACACCGCCGCCGGTCAGGCCGCCGCGGCCGAAATCGGCGCCCGGGCCTACGAACTCGACGTGCGCGCCCGCGACCAGTGGGACAAGGTGGTGGCCGATCTCGGCGGCGTCGACATCCTGGTCAACAACGCGGGTGTGATGCCCGCCGGTCCCTTCCTGGAGGAGTCGGACTCGGTCGGGCACGCCACCATGGACATCAATGTGTGGGGCCTGATCCACGGCATGCGCGCGGTGGTGCCCGGCATGATCGAGCGCGGCCACGGCCACGTCGTGAATGTGGCCTCGCTGGCGGGCAAGATCCCGCTGCCCGGCCTGGCCGTCTACAACGCGAGCAAGTTCGCGGCCGTGGGTCTTTCCGCCGCAACGCGTTTGGAGTTCGCCGAGCACGGCGTCAGCGTCAGCGCGGTGCTGCCCTCGGCGGTGCGTACCCGCCTGTCCTCGGGCATGGCGCTCGGGAAGGGCCTGCCCACTGTGGATCCCGAAGATGTCGCGGCGGCGATCGTGGCCACCTGCGAGACCCGCAAAGCCGAAGTGGCCGTGCCGAATTACCTGGCTCCGATCGATGTGGCCCTGGCGGCCGCGCCGGAGCGGGCGGTGCGGCTGGTGCGCCGGCTCTTCGACGGCAATCGGGCGCTGCACCCGGCCGATGTCGAGACCCGCGCCAAGTATGAGGAGCAGGTGCGGTCCATCACCGAGAAGTGAGGCCATAATCTTTGAAATCTGTCGGCTGGCAGGATCCAACCAGCCCGAGTAGGGTCCCTGAACGGCGGCACTATGTGAGCCGCCATTCTGGTTCTTGTGCGACGCACTCGGTTTGGGAGAGACCATGGAACTTACGGCACGCCAGCGGGCGGCGCTGGAGCTGATCTGCGAGACCTTCGCTCCAGGCGACGGGCAGGGCCTGCCCTCCGCGGGCGAGCTCGGCGTGCCGGATGTAGTTCTGCAACTGCTCGACAGTAACCCACGACCGGAAGAGGGCAAGCAGCTCACAACCTTACTGGGCCTGTGGGATTCGCCGCTGCTGAGCCTGCTGATGGGCGGGGGGCTGCGGCGCTTCTCGGCGCGGACCCAAGCCGAGCGTGAGCAGTTCCTGTTGCGGCTCAGCGATTCCGGCATGGCGCCCAAGCGTGCCATCTTCCAGGCGCTCAAGCAGGCCTCGCTGCTCGGCTACTACGCCACGCCGGGCCCGCAGGGCCGGAATCCGCTGTGGCAGGCCATGGATTACCCCGGCCCGCCCGGAAAGCTGGAGACCGCCGCGAAACCCGCGCTCACGCCGCTGCGCTTCACCGAGAACACCGAACTCGACTGCGACGTGGTCATCGTCGGCTCGGGCGCGGGCGGCGGCACCGCGGCCGCGGTGCTGGCCGAGGCCGGACTGAATGTCGTTGTCCTGGAACGCGGCGAATACTACGACGACGCCGACTTCGGCGCCGGCGAGCTCGACGCGCTGGCCAATCTCTACGCCGCGGGTCCGGCCGCCACGGCCGAGGGCCAGCTCGGCCTGGTCGCGGGCAGCTGCCTGGGCGGCGGCACCGTCGTCAACTGGAGCACCTCGCTGCCCACCCCCGACTCGGTGCGCGCGGAGTGGGCGGCCTTGGGCGCCAAGCAGTTCGCCGAGGACGAGTACGGCGCGGCCCTGGATGTCGTGCAGCAGCGGCTGGGTGTCACCTCCGACAAGTCGCCGCTGTCCGGGCGCGACGGCGTGCTCGAACGCGGCCTGCAGAAGCTGGGCTGGGATCTGGGCACGTTGCCGCGCAATGTCTCCGATGCCTGCGAAGCCGCCGTCGAATGTGGGCGCTGCGGCTACGGCTGCCGATTGGGTGCGAAGCAGTCGGTCACCAAGACCTGGCTCGCCGACGCCGAGGCCGAGAGCGCGCGCCTGGTGGTCGGCGCCGACGTGCGCCGCATCGCGGTCACCAACGGCAAAGCCGAAGCCGTGCACGCGATCACCGCCTCGGGCGCCGAGCTGACCGTGCGCGCCCGCGCCGTGGTGGTGTCCGCGGGCGCCATCCAGACTCCCGCGCTGCTGCGCCGATCGGGCTTGCGCAACAAAAACATCGGCAATTACCTGCGCCTGCATCCGGCCTCGGTGGTGTTCGGCAGCTTCGACGAGGAGATCCGCCCGTGGGAGGGTGGCCTGCAGGCCCGAATCTCCCGCGAGCACAGCGATCTGGACAACGCGGGCTACGGCGTCATCTACGAAACCGGCCCGCTGCATCCGGGTCTGCTCCAGGGCTTCATGAACTGGCGTGGCGCCGCCGAGCATCGCGACACCATGCTGAAGCTGCGCAACAGCATGGCCGTCGGCGTCATCACCCGCGATCGGGACCACGGCAGCGTCACCGTCGACAAGAACGGTGAGGCGATCGTGAAGTACACGATGTCGGCCCGCGACGCCGCCCACATGCACGCCGGAATCAGCGGCGCCGCGGAGATTCTCGAGGCGGCCGGGGCGAGCAAGATCTTCAGCGGGCACCAGGCGGGCGTCTCCTACGAGCCCGGTGTGCGCGGCTCGCACGCGGAGTTCGCGGCTGCCGCGAAGGCCGCGGGTTACGGTCCCGGCCAGTGCAATATGGGCGCGCTGCACATCATGGGCTCGGCGCGCATGGGCGGCTCGGCGGACCTGTCGGCCACCGATCCCGACGGCGCCACCTGGGAGGTGCCCAACATCGTGGTCGCGGACGCGTCCAGCTTCCCGACCGCCTCCGGGGTGAACCCGATGGTGTCCATCGAGGCGATCGCGTACATGAACGCGAAACGCCTTGCGGCTCGCCTGAGTTGACGCGCGGGGGCTGGAGCGGCCACCGCTGTTCCAGCCCTACAGCGACTGAATGCCCTTCAGCAGCGCCCGCAGCATGGTGATGTCGCTGGTGCCGACACCGCCGCTGTCGGGTGTCGCCACCGGCGCCCGGAAATCCAGCACGCCGTCGCCTATCAGATCGCCCACGAGGATCTTCGTGGTCGTGATCGGCAGATGCAGATGCGCGGCGATTTCGGCTACCGACTGCGGAGTCCGGGCCAGGTGCTGGATCGCCGAGTATTCGGGTTCGTGGCGGCGCAGCCTGCCCATGGGCGAGGTGACAACCAGCGTGAGCATGTTGACGTCGGTGCGGGTACTGCCGGACCGGCCGCGGGTGAGCGCGAAAAGCCGGACGACGGGCCCGGCGTCGTCGTCGTACCAGGATTCGCGCGGATCGTTCATGAGGTCCCAGGATAGGTGTCGGTAGTGCGTTGCCGCCGTGGCAAACCGGGACGCTGGGTCAGCGCCGCCGACGAATCGGGTGCGGCGGTGATCCCGGCGGGCTGGGCGTAGGACCCGGCGGCGGGGTAGCTACCCAGCCCCTGGTAGCCCTGTGGGGGAGCGGCGGAGACCTCGGGCGCGGTGAGCTCGGCCGGAATCAGCACGACGGCCTTGATGCCACCGTAGTCCGAATCCGACAGCCGCACCGTGATGCCGTGCCGGACCGCCAGTTTGGCGACCACGAACAGGCCGAGCCGGGCGTCGCCGGACAGGGCCGCGACGCTGAAGTCCGGCGGATCGGCCAGTACCGCGTTGCGCTCGGCGAGTTCCTCGGCCGACATGCCGAGGCCCTGATCGGAGATCTCCAAGGCCGCGCCGCGGCCGACCAGATTGCCGGTGATCTCGACCCGGGACTCCGGCGGCGAGTACGCGGTGGCGTTGTCGGCGAGCTCGGCGAGCAGGTGGATGACGTCGGCCACCGCGGCACCGGTCACCTGGGTGTCGGGCAGGCGCCCGATGTGGATGCGGGTGTAGTCCTGGCTCTCGGCGACCGCGCCGCGGATCACGTCGATCAGCGGCACGGGGTTGCGCCAGCGCCGGCCGGGCTGTTCGCCGCCGAGGATGATCAGGTTCTCGGCGTTGCGGCGGGCACGGGTGGCCAGGTGGTCGAGTTCGAAGAGCAGGTCCAGGCGCTCGGGGGTCTCCTCCTCGCGTTCGGCCTTGTCGAGCAGGCCGAGCTGGCGGTGCACCACGACCTGGCTGCGATGCGCGATATTGAGGAAGACGGCGTTGACGCCGGCCCGGGTCTGGGATTCGGCGACCGCGGCCGCGACGGCGGCGCCGTGCGCGCGGTTGAAAGCGTCGGCGACCTGGCCGATTTCGTCGGTGCCGTAATCGAGCTTGGCGATCTCGTCGTCCGCGACCGATTTGCCGCTGCTGAGCTGGCGGATGGTTTCCGGCAGTCGCTCGTCGGCCAGCTCCAGGGTGTCGCGGCGCAGCCGCTTCATCCGGCCGATGAACCGGTTGGCCAGCAGCGAGGCCGCGAGGAACGCGAGCAGCGCGAGCGAGAAGATGCCCGCGCCACCGAGAATCGAGTTCTTGGAGATGCGGTTACCCGCGTTCGTCGCGGTGACGTGCGCGTCCGCGCTCTGGTCCTCCCAGAGCTGCAGCAGGTCCGTGCGCACCTTGCCCGCGACGCCCTGCCATTCGGTGACGCCCATGGGCAGCTCGATGTCGCTGGCCTTGCGGTTGTCCGGGGCGGGGATGGGCCCGCGCTGCAGCAGCGCGTCCTCCATCGCGATCACGCCCTGCCATTCCGGGCCGCTGGTGATCCGCTTCCACTGTTCGAGCCGGACACCGGTCAGCACCGAGCCGACGTAGGCGATCTCGCCGCGGCCGTCGCCGATGTAGCCGCTCAGCTCCGAGAGCGTCTCCGGTGAGAGCTGTTCGGTGAGCACCGAGACCGAGCCCAGGCTGCTGGTCCGCGAGACCGCCTCGGCGGCGCGCAGGGCGTGCACGGCCTTGTACAGCTCCACCGCGACCCGGGCATCCGGCGCGACCTCGGCCGCCAGCAGCGAGGCGAGCGTGATGACCTGGATGATCTGGCTGAACACCGCGAAGACCTGCGGCGCGGGCAGGGCCCGGGCATCGATGCCCGCGCGCAGCCCGGGCAGTTGCTTGTACAGCTCGTTGTAGCCGTCGATGTCGGTGGCCAGGTCCGGTCGCAGCTCGGAGACCGCTTCGCCCTGGGCGGCGACGGCCGCCAGCGACAGGTCCGATTGCTTGCGCGAGGCCGGCAGGTTGGGTGCGGCGGAGTTGTCGCCCGCCAGGTGCAGCAGCGAGATCCGGCGTTCCTCCTGGAAGGCCTCCACCATCATGATCGCCGGAGCGGTTGTGCCGCTGGCCAATTCGGCGAACCGGTTGGCTTTGCGGCCGTCCTTGACCAGGTACGTGGCGCCGCCGATGCCGGTGGCGAGCAGCGCGAGGCTCGGAATGAGCACGATCGCGAGCAGCCGGGTGCGGACGCCGAACGTGCGCGAGGAACCAATGCGGGGGAATTTGCTACGGATCACCGATGTACTTGCCTACTTCTGGGCACGCAGGCCCCCTCGCTAGTGAGTCGTGAACACCTAATCACTGAATATGCACTCATGCAACAGTTTCCGGGCTCACGTAACCTGGATGTTCGCCCAAGAACGGGCAGTTCACCGGCGAATTCGCCGATCTTGTAGCACCTTTCGATGACATTCAAGCCATCGAAACCTTAGGGGAATGTTAAGTAACTTCGTAGCGCTACAGGGCTCGAATTCCCGCCAATAGCGCCCGCAGCATGCCGATATCGCCGGTGCCGACGCCGCTCTCGGCGGTCGCGACCGGCGCCCGGAAGTCCAGGACCCCGTCGCCGATCAGGTCGCCCACCAAGATCTTGGTGGTGGTGATGGGCAGGCGCAATTGCGCGGCGAGTTCGGCCACCGACTGCGGCTGCCGGGCCAGGCGCACGATCGCCGCGTATTCCGGCTCGTGCCGGCGCAGTACGCCGAAGTCGGACGTGACCACCAGCGTGAGCATGTCGATATCGGTACGGCGGGTTTCGGATCGGCCGCGGGTGACCGCGAACAACCGGACGACAGGTCCGGCTTCATCGTCGTACCAGGACTCACGCGGGTTGTTCATGGCTGCACAGAACTCACTTGATCTAGGGACTGCGGGCGCGGGTCGACCGACAGGTGGCTGCCCACCCGCTGCACGGTCTGGTTCATCTCGTAGGCCACCATGCCCAGATTGGCGGTCTCCGAGGTCAGCACCGCCAGGCAGGCGTTGGCGCCGGCCGCGGTGATGAACAGCACGGCCCGGTCCAGCTCCACCACGGTCTGGCAGACACCACCGGCGTTGAAATGGGTTCCGGCGCTGCGTGCTACGCCGTGCAGCGTGGAGGCCATGGCGCAGAACCGCTCGGCGTCGGAGCGCTCCATCTGGCTGCTCTTGCCGAGCAGCAGCCCGTCGGTGGACAGCACGACGGCATCCCGGATATCGGGCAACCGCTGCAAGAGGTCGTCGAGTAACCAGTCGAGATTGCGTGACACGGAAATCGTCACCACCGCCCTTCGTGGACATCGGGATTGCTGGGGGTCTGGTCGGTCTCGACCCGGTTCATGCGCCCCTGCCGGGTGCCCTTCTCGATGGCGGACATCAGGTTTCGCGCTTCGTCGGCCGAGCGCTGGCGCGGCGTCGGCGCGGGGTCGGGCAGGGTTTCGACCGGCTTGGCGTCGGGACCGGTGGTGCGACGCCGCCGGGGCAGGTCCGGCTTCTGGTGGCGCCCCGTGGTTTCCGCCGGATTCTCGACGGCGGGCAGATCGAGGCCGGTGGTTTCGGCATTGGCCGGACGGCCGGAACTCGTCGGCTGCCCGTAGCTTTCGGTGCGCCGCGGGCTTTCGGCCGGACGGGCGCTCTCGGCCGGCCGTGCGCTGTGCGACTGCCCGAAACTCGTGGGCTGGCTGAAACTCGGTGCCGGGTCCTCGCCGAAGCCGGCCGACGAGCCGGAATTCGGGGTGCGGTGCCGGCTTTCGGGCTGCTCGAAGGAGCTGCCCTGTCCGTAGACCTCGGAGCGGGCGAGCCCGCTGGTCCGGACCGGGATCTCGCCGCCGCCGATCACGCCGCCGGTGGCGAAGCCGTCGAAGCTGCCCGCGGCCGTGCCGACAGCGGCCACCTGGCCGGTGAGCGCGTATTCGGCGCCGCCGGTCAGGGCCGGACGGCTCGCGCTCGGACCGGGCTCGAGCTCGCTGGTGGTCAGCGCCACCGGGATCAGCACGATCGCCTTCACGCCGCCGTAATCGGACTCCGCGAGCCGCACCGAAATGCCGTGGCGCACGGCCAGTTTGGCGACCACGAACAGGCCGAGCCGGGCATCGCTGGACAGTGCCGCGACGCTGAAGTCCGGCGGATTGGCCAGCAGGGTGTTGCGTTCGCCGAACTCCTCGACGGACATGCCGAGCCCCTGATCGGAGATCTCGACCGCGACGCCCTTGCCGACCAGGTTGCCGGTGATCTCGACCTTGGCTTCCGGCGGCGAGTACGCGGTGGCGTTGTCGGCCAGCTCGGCGAGCAGGTGGATCATGTCGGCTACGGCGCCGCCGGCGATCTGCGTGGTGGGCGGCAGCTGGCCGATCTGAATTCGGGTGTAGTCCAGGCTTTCCGCGACCGCGCCGCGGATCACATCGACCAGCGGGATCGGGTTGCGCCACTTGCGGCCCGGCTGCTCGCCGCCGAGGATGATCAGGTTCTCGGCGTTGCGGCGGGCACGGGTGGCCAGGTGGTCGAGCTGGAACAGCAGGTCCAGGCGTTCCGGATTCTCTTCCTCGCGCTCGGCCTTGTCGAGCAGCACCAGCTGGCGGTGCACCACGACCTGGCTGCGATGCGCGATATTGAGGAACACCGCGTTCACGCCGGCGCGGGTCTTGGATTCGGCCACCGCGGCGGACACGGCGGAGCGGTGCGCGCGGTTGAACGCGTCGGCGACCTGGCCGATCTCGTCGGCGCCGTACTCCAGCCGGGCGACCTCGCCGACCTCTTCGACGTCCTTGCCGCTGCTGAGCTGGCGGATGGTCTCGGGTAGTCGCTCGTCGGCGAGCTCGAGGGTGTCGCGGCGTAGTCGCTTCATCCGGCCGATGAACCGGTTGGCCAGCAGCAGCGCCGCGACGAACGCGATCAGGGTGACGGCCAGGACGGCCGCGCCGCCCAGCAGCGACCGCTTGGCCAGCCGATCGCCCAGGGCCTGCGCGTCGACGTTGGCGTCGGTCGCCTGGTCCACCCACACCTTGAGCAGTCCGACGCGCACCTGGCCCGCGACCTGCTGCCACTCGGCGACATCCATCGGCAGGGCGGCGGGTTCGGTCTTGGTGCTGCGGCTGCGCGAGGTTGTCTCGGTCTCCGCGGTCACCGGACCGCGTTGCACCAGCGCGTCTTCCATCGCCGCGTTGCGCAGCCAGTCCGGGCCGGTGATGATCGCCTTGAGCTGCTCCTGCCGGGAACCGGTCAGCACCGAGCTCAGGTAGGCGACCTCACCGCGGGCGTCACCGATGTAGCGCGCCAGCTCCGGGATCTGCGCGGCGGGCAGCTGATCGGTGAGAATCGCGGTCGAGCCGAGGCTGGTGGTGCGCGCGATGGCTTCCGCGGCGCGCAGCGCGTGCGTCGACTTGTACAGCTCCACCGCGACTTTCGCGTCGGGGGCGACATCGGCGGCGATCAGCATCGCCATCGAGAGCGTGTCGATGATCTTGTTGTAGGCGCCGAAGGCGACCGGCGACGGCACGGCCCGCAGGTCGATGCCGCCGCGCAACTGCGGCAGCTTCTGGAACAGCTGGTGGTAGCCGTCGAGGTCGTCCTTGGTGTCGGGGCGCAGCTTGCGCGCGTCGTCCGCGATGGCCTGCACCGCCACCAGCGCCGCGTCGGACTGCTTGCGCGCCGCGGGCAGGTTGGCCATGGCCATCGGGTCGCCGGCCAGATGCAGCATCGAGATTCGCCGCTCCTCCTGGAAGGCCTGCACCATCAGCACCGACGGACCACCGGTCGAGTTGGCCAGCTGTGCCCACTCGTTCGCCTTCTGGCCACTGCGCACCAGGTAGACGGCGCCGCCGATACCGGTGGCCAGCAGGGCGATACTCGGAATGAGCACAATGGCCAGCAGCCGGGTGCGGACACCGACGGTCCGGCTCAGGTGCGCCGGGGATATGCGGGGGAATCTACTACCGATCACCGAATGTCTTGCCTACTCCCGGGCATGCGTTGCCCCATCACCAGTGGTTCAAGCAAACTAAATCACTGAAAGATCACGGCTGCAACATGGCCGGGTCGTCGAATCGGCCGGTGGCGAGCGCGCTTTCGCGGTGCCGGTCCGGAAAGCCGGGGCCGAGCCGAGCCGAGATCTCGGCATGCCGCAGGGGCTCGCGGCAGTGCGCGCAGACCACCTCGGCATGCGTGTCGTGATCACAGGTTTCGTGGTGCAGCAGTACCGGGGGACCGTCCGGGGCCAGCCAGCGATCGCCCCAGCGCATCATCGCGGCGATCACCGGAAAGAAGTCGCGGCCCTGCTCGGTGAGCTGGTACTCGTAGCGCGGCGGCCGGTCCTGGTACTGGACCCGGGCCATCAGGCCCTCCTCGGTGAGGCGGGTCAGGCGCTGGGTCAGCACATTCCGGCTGAGCCCGAGGACCCGCTCGAACTCGTCGAAACGGCGTGCGCCGTAGAAGGCCTCGCGCAGCACCAGGGGCGTCCACCAGTCGCCGATGAGGTCCACCGTGCGGGCCACGGTGCACGGCCAGCCGGCGAAAGTCGTGCGTTTCATGCGTTCACGGTATCCAGCCGTGCTGGGACGTACTTGTGCCACGGCGTGCCGGCCCACTCGTCGCGGGAGTCGAATTCGGTCAGCTCGTTGGGCGCGACGCCGGTGGTGACGGTGGTGCCGTCGGCATCGGTGACCGAGAGGCCGAAACCGTTGGGCAGCGACAGATGACCCGGGCGCATCCGATCGGTGGGTTCCACGGGGACCTCGGTGCTGCCGCGCCGGGTGGTGACGCGGACCAGATCGCCGGGGTGCAAGCCGAGGCGCTCGGCATCGGTGCTGCTCATGCGCAGCGTGCCGGCGCCGTCTCGCTTGCGCCAGGCCGGATCCCGCACGATGGTGTTGGCGGTGAACGCGCGGCGTTCACCCGCCGAGAGGACGAACGGCCACTCGCCGGGCTCGTCCGCCGGCTCCGGGAGGGTCGCCACGACCTCGAGCAGGTCGCCCAGGTGCAGCTGGATCTTGTTGTCGCGCAACCGGCTCCAGGTCACCTCGTAGTCGTCCTCGGTGATCACTATGCCGTGCTTACCGGCCAGGATGGCGTCGAACAGGCGCTCACCGGCCGCCAATCCCGTTCCGTACCCGGCGCGTTCGACGCTCTCGGGGAACTTGCGGACCAGGTTGTAGGCCGCCGCCCACAGCAGCGCGGCGGCCGCGGCGCCCTCGGGCAGGGTCGGGCCCAGCGTCCGATACAGCAGCACCGGCGCGAGTTTCGACTTGCGCGGATCGGCGAGGATGCCGAGGAAGGTCATGGCGAAGGCTTCCCGGCCCTGGGCCAGCGCGGCCCGCAGCGGCGCGTAGTCGTCCTCGCTCAGCACACCGGCCGCCTCGACCAGGCGGGCATGGATCTCCGGCTCGGGAAGCACACCCGCCGGTGCGGGCAGGACCGGGTGCCGCAGATGGAAGATATTGCGCGGGAAGTCGAAATTGAAGAAGGTCGCCTCGTACTTCTCGAACTGGGTGGCCGCCGGCAGCACGTAGTCGGCCAGCCGCGCGGTCTCGGTCATCGCCACGTCGACGACCACCACCAGTTCCAGGGCTTGCAGCGCCGCGCGCATCCGCGCCGAATCCGCCAGCGAGTGCACGGGATTGCTGCTCTCGACGAACATCGCGCGATAGCGGGCGGGGTGTTCGGTGAGGATTTCCTCGGTGATCACAGTGCACGGGACCAGGCCGCTGATGATCGGCGCGCCCGCGACCGGACTCCGGGGGCCTTCGCCCGCCGGGTGCCCGCGATCGTGGCCGAGCGCCGCCATGCCGGTGAACGCGTACTGGGTACCGGGTTTGCCGAGGTTCCCCGTGAGCAGCCAGACCAGCTTCTCGACGTAGCTGACCACGGTCGAGTACCGATTCATCTGCACGCCCAGGTCTTCCAGCGCCGCCACCGATGCCGCGGCGCCCAGCCGGTGCGTCGCCGCCGTGACCAGTTCCAGGTCGACATCGGCGATGCCGCAGTACTTCTCGATCGGCACCGCGCGCAGTACCGTGAGCACCTCCTCGACGCCCATGGCGTGCTCGGCCAGCCAGTGCTCGTCGATCAAGTTGTCGCGCACCAGGATCGCGGCCATCGCCGACAGCAGGTAGACATCGGTGCCGGGCCGCAGTTGCAGGTGGAAGTCGGCGAGTTCCGCGGTCTCGGTACGCACCGGATCCAGCACGATCATCGACCGGCCCGGATCCTTGGCGATCTCCTTCAGCACCGTGCGCGCCCGCGGAAACCCGTGCGACTGATAGGGATTCTTGCCGATGAAGAACGCCACCTCGGCGTGCTCGACATCGGCCCGCATCGGATGCCCCGCCATCCGCGCGCCCACCCAGAAGTCGCCGGTCTTCTCCTGCGCCAGCGCACTGGACCGGTACTTCATCCCGAACGCCGCCATGGTGGCCGGCGCGTAGGCCCCACCGAGGTGATTCCCTTGCCCGCCACCGCCGTAATAGAAGATCGACTCCCCGCCGTACCGCAGCCCGATCTCTTGCATCCGCGCGGCGATCTCGGAAATCGCGGTCTCCCAATCGATTTCCTCGAATTCCCCATCCGCCCGCCGCCGCAGCGGCGCCGTCACCCGCCCCGTGCGCCCGTTCTGATAGTGATCGAGCCGCAGCGCCTTGTTGCACGTATACCCCGCCGAAGCCGGATGCAGCTTGTCCCCCCGAATCTTCTCGAAGGACCGCCCATCCGCCCCCAGCAGCACCTGAATGCCGCAATTGCACTCGCACAGGATGCACGCCGTCGGCTGCCACTCCGTCATGCGACGAGCGTAGGCGAGTAAGTTCACTAGCGCTACTAACTCGCGGAAACTGGCCGGATGTCGACCAAGCACTCCGTACGGCCTCGGACAACTCCGATCGGTCTCGGGAGGCTGGTTTCGGTGCCGGAATGACACAGCGGGGTCCATAATCCTGAGCGGTGGCGGACCCGCTCGCTCGGTACGCACTGATCGAATTCGTATCGGCCTACAGACGGATGGGCGTCGCAGTGAGCATGAATCCGGATCGGAAGCCGGGGAAGCGAGAATATCGGGCGCGCGCGGACCACGGTAAGGGACTGCAGTTCGGCGAAGATGGTACGCAGATCAACCATTTTCACGAGCCGAACAAGGCGCCGGCCGTGCTGATCGCAGTGTTGTTTTTGCTGGTCGCCGGTGGTGCGGCCGTCGTGCTCCTGGCCGATCGCGGCACTGATGGCACGGCCGCCTCGAAAGGTGATCTTTCCCAACCGGTTCCGGTGGGTTCGCCGATCGCTCCGACGACGCCCGCGGTCACGACGGCGAAAAGCACTACGCCTGCCGCCATCTGGTACGACTTGACGAAATATCGGGCCGTGATCTGGAACAACGGCTTCGACCCCGTGGACCCGGTGCGAATCGGGGCGGCCTCGTATCCGGCCGGAATCGTCGGTAGTTATCAGTCCAGTTCCACTGACCAGAACGACAAAGCGGTGTGGGCGCTCGGCGGCCGATGCACGAGCTTCGAGGCGTCCGTGGGTAAGAACACGGATTCTTCCGGTGGCGGCACCGGGCGTTTCGTGGTGATCGGTGACGACCGTGAGCTCTTTTCGGCCGAGGTGGGTCCCAACGACCCGGCGGCAGAGGTGCGGGTGGACATCACCGGAGTGATCCGGCTGACGCTGTTCGACACTCGTCGCCTCCAAGACGCGACCAATGCGTGGGGCAGACCACGGGTGTTGTGCGCGACCGCTCCAGGCACCCCGCGTTGACCGAGTTCTCGTGCAGCACTATGGCAATTCGCATCGAACCGGGGAACCCAGGTGAGCAACGAAATCGACCCGCAAGGCTCTGAGCCCGGCTATGCGACAGACGTAAAACGTTCCGACGGTGTCCTGGTCGGTGCGGGGGTCCAGTTCAATCTCTTCCAGCGCGACGCGGACTCCGGCCTGAAGCTCACCTGGCTCGGGCTCCTCGCCGCTGTCGTCGTAGTGCTGCTCGCTGCCTCCAGCGTGTTCGCGGCGTCCATCGCGCTGACGTCCACCGACGAATCGCTCGGGCCTCCAGAGGTTCTGCTGGAGCCGAACGATCTGCAGGGCGCCAATCCGTTCATGCCGGCGCCGCCCACGGTGTACCGACCGGCAGACGGTATGCCGGCGATCGAGCTGCCCAGCACGACCGGATCCGCTGCCGCCAAGCCATATTCGGGAGATCTGGCCGGGTTGTATGCCGCGCCGAGGGACCAGGCGCTGACCGACCGGGATGAAATGAGCGCCTTCTACAGTGCGAATCCGGAGCAAGCTCGTCGCGTGGCCACCGCGCTCAGCGCCGATTCGTCCCTCGCCTGGTCGGGTGGCAGGCAGCTCTCGGGATCGGATCTGGCGCGGTTCTTGCGGGAGTTGACACCGGCGCTGCTGCGGATCGATCTACGCGTGACCAACTATGCGCTCGTGGAAGGCAATTCGGTGGCACACCAGTCGATCCTGCAGGCGGGCACCGCGGTTCTGGTCGACGCTCGCGGGGTGCCGCGGTTTCGCACTCTCAGCGGATCGCCCTTGACGTTGCCGGCAGCGCTGCCGCATTCGCCGGTATTCACCGGAGCGCCGTGGGCGGGCTTCGAGGCGAAGAAAGTGGGAGCCGTGTCACCGTGTGCCACGGCACTGAGCCGAATCACCCTGATCGACACCGCGACCGGGCTCCCCTTCGACCGGCCGGTCGGGACCGTCGGCGCCGACGATGCCGACCACGTGCAGTGGTCCAGCACCGGCACCTCATCGCCCACGTCGAACCCGCCCGCGCCCAGTACCCGGACACCGGCCATGACCTCCCGGCCCAGCGCGCCGGCCGGCCCCCTGGACCTCTCGGGAGTGTGGGTCCTGCAAAGCTCGTCGCCCACCGGCGGCGGCACCACCATCCTCGGAACGATGCGTCGGACTCCCGGGGGATTCACCTTCCATAAGGAGGAGACCGTCTCGGGTGCGTTTTTCTCCTGGGATTGCAGTCTGCCGGATCGGATGGGCGAATCGGTGACGATGGACTGTCGTAACAGCGGGACGATCGACGGGAAGACCTACGCCACCGACTGGGGTGGCAGCGGCCGGCTGGTGATCGTTCCGTGGGGTGCCGTCACGAAGTTCCGATTCGACGGCACGAGCAGTCCCACAACCGCGGGTTGGGAGCAGTTCACAGTAACGATCGCGCCGCAGTAGGACGCGGTTTACCCGATATTGAATTGCCGGCCGTTCTCACCTATCTGCACGCCGCGGGCATCGGTGAGTTTGACGTTGTACGTCGCGCCCTTCTTACGGCGTTTGGTCTCGGTGGGCTCGGCGCCATCAGGAGGCGCGGGCACCGACTCCGCCGGCGCCGGCGTGCGGGTCTGCGGATCATGTTGCGCAGCAAGCGGTGCCGCGATGGCAGCGGCGATACCCGACCCGTCGAATGCTATTCGGCGTTCCGCGGCGAACTTTGCGACAGCGCGGGCCGCGAGGCGCAGAAACCATGATTTGTCCTGCTCCCTGGTCGAGGTTCGGCCGAGGAACAGCAGCGCGCACCCGGCCAGCGACAAGAAGGTCTGTTCACGCCACCGCTGCTCCAGGCCGGATTCTCGTATCCACGCCCTGGTCTCGGCATCCACGCCCTGCACCAGGGCGCTCAGCCAGCCGGGCAGCAGATGCCCGGGGCCGTTGATCGGATCGAGGAGCAGTTCGATCAGGGCGCTGTGCTGGGCCGGCGCGATGGTTTCCATGGTTCGTGCGATGACATAGAGAACCAGATGAACGGGATCACGGGTCAACGGTCCGACGCTCTCGTACAGCGCGGTATCGATGAGGAAATAGGTGGTCACGTCGACCCGCGGCCGGACCTGGACCAGCGCGTTGTCGGTATGCAGGTCGCCGTGGCAGCGACCTACGAGCGGAGCGATCGAGACGTCGGTGAGCAGCCGGCCCTGTGCCACGGCGAAAGGGTTGGGCAACAGGACGGATTCGCCCTCGACCCGAATCATGTCGGTTTGGTGGTCGCGCGCCCATGACTCGAGCCGTCCGCCCGGGTCGAGTTGGTCGAAGATATGCCTGCCCAGGAAGGTGGCCGGGTCCCACTCCTGGTGCGGCGGAACGAACGGCGGCCCGGCCCACTCGCCCAGCACCCCGGCTACGATCGCGCGGCAGGTGTCGGTGAACGTGCCAGGGGTGCAGGTGATTTCGTCGTACTCCTGCGGATCGTTCTCGCCCGCCACACCGAGCATCCGGCGCAACAGCACTGTCAGGACCTCGGTGCTCTCCAAACTGTGCGCCGCGATCCGCTGAAAGGTGATCCAGCGATGACCGGATGGCACCGGAATGGCATCGTGAAAGAAGGTGCTCAAATGGTCGGCCGCGAACGCCGAATGATCGAGTTCGGCCTGCCGATGCCGCGCGAACTCCATCGATACGAGCGAGTCTTTCGGTGCGGAAAGCACTTTCAGCACGAGCATGGTGGCCTTGCTGGTATGGCTGTCGATTTCGCAGACCACGGCCACCGGTTGCCGGCTGCGGCCGTTGACCAGCCAGCGGTCGAGTTTGTAATAGCGCCGGTGCAGTTCGGCCCATGCGGCCAATACCTCGGCTACATCGCGCTCGAGACCGTCGTACAGCGCCGGGTCGAGTCCGCGATTCTGCTCGGTCATGTGGCCTCCGAATGGTGGGATGCGGGCGGAGCGGTGGAATCCTCGAGAGCTGCGACTTCCGCCTCGACGAGTGCCAGGCGGTGGCAGGCCTCGATGGTCGTCGGATGGGTGGCGCCGAACAGCCGGCGGGCCGCCCCCACAACGGCAACAGCCACTTCCGTCGCGTCCGCGGACCGGCCGGTATCCCGCAGCACATCGATGAGCGCGGCACCTACCGCGAGCGTTCGCGGATGGTCCAGCCCCCGTACTCGCTGGTTCGCGGGCCAGAGGCGGCGCAACTCCGCCTCGGCCTCGGCGGGCCGACCGTGGGCGTGCAGCAGTTCCGCGTGATATTGGCGGGTGGAGAGGGTGGAGGGATGTTCCGGTCCCAGCACGTCCGTGCGAGCCGAGAGCACCTCGGCGTACATCGTCTCCGCTCGTATCCCATCACCTTCAGCGCGCAGGAGGTCCGCGATGCCCTGCCGGCTGGTGAGTGTGTCCGGGTCCCGCTCGCCGAGGATCTGCAGACGAAGCTGATAGGTCTGGTGTAGTAGTCGCCGCGCTTGCTCGAACTCACCCAACCGACGCAGCGTGCGTGCCAGGTAGTGCTGTGTGTTCAGGGTGTCGGGATCGCGCGGCCCGAGGCTCGCCTGGCGCCGCGCGAGTACCGAGCGGTACAGCTCCTCGGCCTCGCGGTAGCGGCCCTGGTCGTAGCGCAGCCGTGCGAAATTGTGGTCGATGTCCAATCGCAGCGGATCGGTGTCGATCAGCCGGTCGGCCGCCAACCGCTGTACCAGACCGAATGTGCTCGCGGACTGTTCGCGCAGTCCGCTGGCGCGCAGGAACTGGGCCGCGTCACCCCCGAGCGCGAGTGCCGCTCGAACCGCCGCCGACGCGCTCGGCACGACCGTGAGCAGATCCAGCGGCGCGGTGCAGTGGGCCAGCAGCGAACGCCATTTGCGCCAGGTCGCAGGCGATTTCGGGTGCGCATTGCGCAGCGCCGCGCGCAACAGCGTGGTGCTGGTTGCGAGATATACCGCGGCCATCGACCCCGACATGACGTCTTGACGGGCCATGTCGCGGACCAGCGGGTGTAGTTCGAGTGACTCGGGTGCGCGGTCGCCGGTGTCGGCGACCTCGTTGAGGGTGATCAGTCCCAGATCGTCGAGGGCGCGCAACGCCTGCCAGATACCACGCGCGGTGATGCCATCGAACAGCTCTGTGCCAGAAAGATATTCGTCGACCAGGAGTTCACTGTAAGGCAGGGGTTCGGTGCCGAAGCAGGCCAGAGTTCCGAGTAGCGAGTCAGCCCGCCGCACGCCACGACGCGCGAGGAGATCGAGCGACAGCCGCCAACTGCTCCCGATCACCATGCGCTCGTCGACCCGGTCGTGATCCGGCATGAGAACTCGATATCCGCTCTGCTGCAGCACGCCTCGATACTCTCGGTAGGTCTGCGGCAACGCGGTTGCGCCCAGCTTGCTGGGGATACTCTGCGACTCGGCAAGATACCTGCCGGCCAGCATGAGGGCCAGGGGTAGACCACCAAGCCGTTCGGAGAGCTCCGCCGCGTTCGTGGGATCGTCCATGCCGGTGAGTTCGTCCAGTACCCGAGCACCCTCCGCGTCGGTCAGTCCACTCAGGCGATGAAAACGCAGCCACGGCGGAAGCGGCGTGCCCCACATCGCTTGGTCGCCGTCGCGGGTGGTGACGATGACGGTGCCGTGGTCGCCGTCGACCGGGCGCAGCCAGCCGGTGCCGTCACCGATCCGGCCGCCGGGCAGGGCCAGGACCTCGTGCGGATCATCGACATTGTCGAGTACCAGCAACCAGCGGTGCGGCAGCTCGCCGAGGCAGCGCCAGAGAATATCCGGTGGGCTGCCGCCTTCCGAAAGGTAGCCGGCAGCGCCGAGTTGCACAGTGAGCGCGTGCATTCCGGCAGCTAGGGTCGCCGAGTCAGCTCCGGCTATCCAGAACGTCGCGACCCCCGTGGCCAAGGCGTGATCGGCGACGGTCAGGGCAGCCATGCTCTTGCCGCAACCGCCGAGACCTTGTAACACATGAACACGGGGCGACGTCTCGGCTTGCGGTGCGCCGGCGACCGAGTGGTCGAGGTGTTCGACCAATTCGTCCCGCCCGCGTACGCGCGGCTCGACCTCGAGCCGGTCCACCGGCGCTCGGGTGGAGACGAGGAGTCGCGCCGGGCTGTCGGAATCGTCGGTCTCGGCGGCGTCCGTGGAACCGTCACGAATGCGCCAGTACGCTTCTCGCCACTGTCGGATATCCAGGGGATCGACGATGCCGAGCACCGTGAGCAAAGTGACCAGGGAGTCCGCAGGTTGCAGCGCGGGAAGATGCGCGCCGGCGAAGTAGCCGCCGAGAGTGCTGACCGGTAGCCCGACCCTGGTGGCGACCTGCCGGACGGTCTGCCCGCTGCGCTGTCTGGCACGTGTCAGCTGGCGGCCGAACTCGCGGCGCGTGCTGATGCGGCGCGGGTCCGGTGGCGCGAGGCCGTGCGGGTCTCTCCGACTCAACGCCACCTCCCTTCATCCCGCCGCCACGGTAGCCGGATCCAGTGCTGTCCAGGCGTACGACGTTGTCCGAACTTGGCCGAGATTCGGATCGATCCCGCATCGCGGGCTGTCTCATTGATGCGGAGCAGGATACGCCCGAGCAACCGCTGCCTCGACGGGATTCCAGAGATGCGACGAGCTGCGGGCTGCAACCCGCCTGGTGCAGGCCGATCGTCAAATCCGCGCCGAGTCCCGGTGATTCGCATGGGATCGAGGGGTCGATCGGCCGCGCACCTGTCGGCCGCCCCGGAGTTCTGCTGCCGTTCGAACGAAGACAAACTTTCCTAGGAGTTTCAATGTCCCGCAAGCACAAATATGCGGATTCCCACATCTCTGTCGTCACCCGCCTGTCAGCGGACCGATTCGCGCACATCACCAAAGACGTCGTCGACGCCGCCAAAACGCTCGGTGTCGGCGCGGTGCGGTTCGAAGGCGCCGACCGCGGCCGGACGAACTTCTCGGTACGCACCATGGCCGGCTTCTACGAACTGATGACCTTCCACGTGACGATCGCCGACACCAGCGGTGGATCGTCGGGCCGCAGCCACATCGACACCTATAAGACGACGCAGCAGACCTACATGTTCATTCCGCTCTCGCCGAAGTCCATGAACGGCTACTCCGTCTATCGCAAGTTCATGAACGAAGTACGGGCCGCAGTCCTGCGGGAGGACCCCGGCGCGCAGATCACCATCACCGAACGGAGCGCGTGAGTCCGATGGAATTCGTGATCATTCTCGTCGGTCTGGCCCTGGGCGGCCTGAGTGTCTGGGGCACCATCAGCTTCTGGACCGATGGCAAATACAAGCGAAATCGGCCCGGTCCCACGCTGTCCGGATTCCGCTCCGATGATGACGCCGAAAGGGACCGCTGACACATGGAATTCGTCATCGGCCTGCTCATCGCCTGGGCCATTCCGAAAGCGGACCGGGCCCGCAAGAAGATCAACGGCCTGACCGGGCCCGCCCTCGACCTCGCCATCGATCGGGTCTGGAATCTGGTCACCGCGGAGCTGGGCGGGCGCCATCCCGAGATTGCGCAGCTGATCACCGAGGCGCGAGCCGGCACGGTGGCGCCGCGGACCCGGGCCGCGGCCCAGCGCGCTCTGGACGAGGCGGCCTTGGCGAATCCGGACTTCGCCGCCGCCCTCCGTGCCGCCGTCGCCCCGCCGCCCGCCCCCGCGGCCTCCGCGTCCCGGCGCAAGCCGGGTCAGTTCGCGGGGGTCTCGATGGACGGGACGACGGTCGCCGGATCGGTCACCGTCACCAGCAACAACAAGATCGCCAACTACGCCAAGAACCATCCGGGCACTTTCCTGGCGGGGGTACTCGCCGCGCTCGTACTGGCGGCCCTGCTGATCGCCAAGGCAGCCGGGCTGGATCTCGGCGGAAACTCCACGGTGGCACAGGATCCGACGGCGACCCTCCGAAATCCGGGCTCACTCGACGGCGTCGGCACGGCTACCGCCACCACGCGTCCGTCAACTCCCACCGACTCCTCGGCGATCGTCGGTTCCTGGGCGGCTTCGGACGCGACCGGCACCAAGACCTTCACCAGCAGCGGCGGCCGGTGCGACGGTTTCTACTACAGCCAGGGTCGAATCCTTGACATCGGTGGCCCGATGACCTGCGTGATCTCCGAACGACCGAACGGGCAGGGTCGCTATTCCCTGGTCGTCACCCAATCGCCGAATCGGAGCACATACACCATCGAATTCCGTGGCGCCGACCACGCGATCGTCTACGACTCCACGGGCGCCAGGCTCTACGAGCTCGAAAGATTCTGACCATAACGAGAAAGGCTCGCACTCTGTCGAGTGCGAGCCTTTTCGTAGTAGCGGGGACAGGATTTGAACCTGCGACCTCTGGGTTATGAGCCCAGCGAGCTACCGAGCTGCTCCACCCCGCGTCGGGTATTCACAACCTTACACACGGGGCGGCGTCAGCGCCTAATCGCCTGGTCGGGCGGTGTTTCAGCCGAACTGGATGCCTTGGGCCAGGGGCAGATCGGCGGAGTAGTTGATCGTGTTGGTGGCCCGGCGCATGTAGGCCTTCCAGGAATCCGAACCGGATTCGCGGCCGCCGCCGGTCTGCTTCTCGCCGCCGAACGCGCCGCCGATCTCCGCGCCGGAGGTGCCGATGTTGACGTTGGCGATGCCGCAGTCGGATCCGTTCGCGGCCAGGAACCGCTCCGCCTCGCGCTGGTCGGTGGTGAAGATCGAGGACGAAAGGCCCTGTGGCACTCCGTTATGCAGCTCGATGGCGTGGTCGAGGTCCTGATAGGTCAGCACGTAGAGGATGGGGGCGAAGGTCTCCTCGCGCACCACCGCGGTCTGCGCGGGCATCCGGACGACGGCGGGGCGGACGTAGAAGGAGTCGGTGCCGAAGTCGTCGACTCGGGTACCGCCGCAGACCAATTCGCCGCCGTCGGCCAGCGCGCGATCGAGTGCGGCCCGCATCCCGTCGTAGGAGCGCTGATTGATCAGCGGGCCCACGAGCACCCCTTCCTCGAGCGGATTACCCACCTGGAGTTGGTCGTAGGCCTTCGCGATCCGGTCCAGCAGCGGACCCGCCACATCGGCGTGCGCGATCAGCCGCCGCAGCGTGGTGCAGCGCTGCCCGGCGGTGCCCGCCGCGGCGAACACGATGCCGCGCGCCGCGAGTTCCAGATCGGCGGACGGGGTGACGATCGCCGCATTGTTGCCACCGAGCTCGAGCAGGCACCGCCCGAACCGCGCCGCCACCCGCGGCGCGACCGTCCGGCCCATCCGTACCGAGCCGGTCGCGCTCACCAGCGCCACCCGTTCGTCGTCGACCAGCCGCGCGCCTACCGCGCCGTCGCCCTGAATCAGTTGGTGCACTTCGGGATCCGCGCCGACGTCGACGGCGGCCCGGCGCAGCAGGGTGTGGCAGGCCAGGGCGGTCAGCGGTGTCGTCTCGGAGGGCTTCCACACCACGGTGTCGCCACAGACCAGCGCCAACGCGGTATTCCAGGCCCACACCGCGACCGGGAAGTTGAACGCCGAGATCACGCCGACCACACCGAGCGGATGCCAGGTTTCCATCAGCCGGTGCCCGGGGCGTTCGGAGGGCATCGTGTAGCCGTAGAGCTGACGTGAGAGACCGATCGCGAATTCGCAGATGTCGATCATTTCCTGCACTTCACCGACGGCTTCGGGCCCGATCTTGCCCGCCTCCAGGGTGACCAATTCGCCGAGTTCGGTCTTGTGCTCGGTGAGCAACTCGGCCAGGCGGCGCACCAGGGCCGCCCGCACCGGCGCGGGCACCGTGCGCCACTCCCGAAATGCGTTGGCGGCCCGGTCGATTGCGGCGTCGACCGCGTCGAGCGAGTCGGCCGGCAGCGTCAACAGCGCGCCGCCGGTGATCGGTGTGCGCGCCGACAGTGCTCCGGGGGCGGGGATTTCGGCCCCGAATCCACGCAGCAGCGCCGTCGCGCGCTCGGACAGTTCCTTGGTGAGCTGATCACCGCTGGTATTCGTCATCGTTTGCTCCGCTGTAGCCTTCTGTCGCGCAGTCGCCTTTTCGCGCCCCGAGTAGCGCCCGCCGGGTTAGCCTTCCCTGATGGCGGATACACCGGCAAGACCCGTACTCGATGACACTGATCGACTGCTGATTCGTGAACTGATGGCCGATGGCCGGGCCACCCTGTCGAACCTGGCCGAGAAGGCCAGTTTGTCGGTGTCCGCGGTGCAATCCCGGGTGCGGCGACTCGAGGCTCGCGGGGTGATACGCGGGTACAGCGCACACGTCGATCCGGAAGCACTGGGCCAGCTGCTCTCGGCATTTGTCGCGATCACTCCTCTCGACCCTTCGCAACCCGATGACGCGCCTGCCGTCCTGCAACATATCCCTGGAATCGAGGCTTGCCACTCCGTGGCGGGTGACGAGAGTTACGTGTTGCTGGTCCGGGTGGCCTCACCACGGCACTTGGAGCAGCTGCTGCAGGAGATCAGGGCGACCGCCAACGTCAGAACTCGAAGCACCATCATTCTGCAGACATTCTACGACAGGTAGCGGTTTACGGTAATAAGTCCGGAATGTTGTAGATCCTGATGGATTTTTTACGTACGCTACCGGTGTGACCCTCGAACTGGAGCGAACCCGAGGCGCGGTCACCCCCGCCATCCGGGTACATGAGATCTTGTCGGCGCACATCCTCGCCGACGGCTTCGACCTGGTGCTCGATCTGGCGAACTCGCGCGGCTGCCGCCTCGTCGACGAACGCGACGGCACCACCTACCTCGACATGTTCGGCTTCTTCGCCTCGAACGCGCTCGGCATGAACCATCCGGCCCTGGCCGATGATGCCGAGTTCCGGGCGGAGCTGACCACCGCCGCGCTGAACAAGCCGAGCAACTCCGACATCTACACCGTCGAGATGGCCCGCTTCGTGGCCGCCTTCGCGCGGGTGCTGGGTGATCCGCGGTTGCCGCACCTGTTCTTCATCGACGGCGGCGGCCTCGCGGTGGAGAACGCCCTCAAGGTCGCTTTCGACTGGAAGAGCAGGCACAACGAAAGCCACGGCCGCCCAGCCGAACTCGGCACCAAGGTGCTGCACCTGACGGGTGCGTTCCACGGCCGCACCGGCTACACCATGTCGCTGACCAACACCGACCCGGTGAAGACGGCGCGCTTCCCGAAGTTCGACTGGCCGCGCCTGGACACCCCGTACCTGGCCGACGGCCGCGAGATCGAGCTCACCGAGGCGCACGCACTGGCGCAGGCGGCGCGCGCGTTCGCCGAAAACCCGCACGACATAGCGTGTTTCATCGCCGAGCCGATCCAAGGTGAGGGCGGCGACCGGCATATGCGGCCGGAGTTCCTGCGCGCCATGCAGCAGCTCTGCCACGACAACGACGCGCTGTTCATCCTCGACGAGGTGCAGACCGGCGTCGGCATGACCGGAACCACCTGGGCCTACCAGCAATTGGGCCTGGCGCCCGATGTCGTCGCCTTCGGCAAGAAGACCCAGGTCTGCGGCGTGATGGCCGGCGGGCGGGTCGACGAGGTGGCGGAGAACGTGTTCGCGGTCAGCTCCCGGCTCAATTCCACCTGGGGCGGCAACCTCACCGACATGGTGCGCACCCGGCGGATTCTCGAGGTGCTGGAAGCGGACGATCTGATCGCGCGCTCCCAGGAACTGGGCGCGCACCTGCTGCGTCGGCTGGAGCAGCTGGCCGCGGACCACCCGCGGATCACCGAACCGCGCGGCCGCGGGCTGATGTGTGCGGTCACCGTCGACGCCGCGGACGTGCGCGACGAAATCCTGACGGCGCTGCGCGAGCGCGAGCACGTGCTGATTCTCGGCACCGGTGAGCGCGGTATCCGTTTCCGTCCAGCGCTGACTGTCACGACGGCCGAACTGGATGCGGCGGTGGATGCTCTCGATCGGGTGCTTTCCGACCTCTAAGAGGCAGTCAGCGTGGCACCTCCCGCGCACGTCCGAATCTGTTGCCGGGCCACCACTTCAACGGGCGCACGCGAGTTGTGCGCCAGCGGTCAGATCTCGAGATCAGCCCACGGGATTCGGATGGGAAAGGGGAATTCGGTGATGATCCCGTCGGGCTGATCGGCGGGAGTCCACTCGCCGGTGACGACGTAGTTCGCCGATCGCAATGGCCGTACGCCGTCGGGCAACTGCCCGTGCCCGGTTTCCAGGGCAAATGACCGTACGACGCCGATTGCGGGCGCGGGACGAGCCAGGTCGACCTCCCAGTAGTAAGGGATACCGGCCTGGGCGTATCGAGCCTTCTTCGCCTCGATGTCGGTCTGGGTGTTCGACGGCGAATGAACTTCTCCGACGAGCACCACGTCCCTCGCGCGGATGTCCGAATAGGGGGCCTCGAGGCACCGGTAAACCAGGAAATCTGGGGTGACGAAGTCCGACTTCCCGCTGTCGCCGAAGAACACGTTGGTCTCCAGGGACACTCGCCAGCAGCGATCCGTGTGGTTGCCCATGTCGTCGCGGGCGCTGCGCCGTAATGCGCTGCGAAACTCCGCCGAATAGTCTTGGTGTTCGGCGGGGCCTCGGCGAACCCAGATCACCTTGCCGTTCCAGAGCTCGATCTGCTGCGCGATCTCCGTTGGCAATAGCTCCAAGTCTTCCCAGGTCATGTACTCCGGGAGGTTGGGTTGGGGGCTGTGCGGGATCGCCATAGCGTCATGCTATCCGCAGGCCCAGGGCGCCCTGCGCGAATCGGCGGACCGTGGTGAGGCCGGCGTCCAGGGCCGCGCCGTACCCCTCCCGGGCCCAGCCGGTGAGCTCGGCCTCGCCCTCGGCGGTGGGGGTGACGCCGATTTCGGCGACCATCTCGGCGGTGGTGGGTTCGCAGACCGCCCAGGAGTAGTGGATCTCGTTGTCCCACTGGGTGGCACGACGGGTGACGTAGTCGGGGTCGGTGATGCCGCCGGCGGCGAGGGCGGGGCGGTCGTCGATGCGCTCGTCGGCGCGCAGGGCGCGCAGATACCAGCTGCCGGCGTTGATCTCGATGGGTTCCATCAGTTCTTGTCTCCGTTACGGTGATTGCCGAAGAGCAGGGCTCCGCAGAGCGGTATGGCCAGGAACCACAGCCAACTACCGGTGGTGAAGAACAGGATAACCGCGAGGATCGGGACGACGGCCATGATCCGCTCCGGCCATTCGTCCAGGAAACCGGACCGTTTCTTGGCGGGTGCCTTGCTCAGGTCGACCGGCTCGGCCGGTAGGTCGGCGAAGATCGGCGCCAGCTCGCCGCGGGTGCGCGCGGCCGCCACGACGGCGCTGCGCTCGTCGAATTCCGCCACACTGAGCCGCCCGGCCGCGAAATGATCGGACAGCCGCTGCAACGCCTGTTCGCGTTCGACGGTGCCGATGCGGACTTCGGGAACCTCGCTCATAGGAAAAGGCTAGCGCTCCGCCGCCGCGACCAGGTCCGCGGAATCGCCGATATGCCGCAATCCGGGTAGGTACATTCGAATCGGGAAGCGTGGACGGTGAGCGAGCGGGTAGCTCCTCGGTGAGAAGTTTGCGCGAGGAGCTCTGCCATGGGGGATATGTCCTTCGGCCCGTACGTATTGCAGCGCCCGCTGGGCCGGGGCGGCACCGGACAGGTCTGGCTGGCCCACGACTCCGCGACCGAACGCCTTGTCGCACTGAAGATCTTGGCGCCCGAGCTCAGCTTCGACGCGAACTACCGGCAGCGTTTCGAGCGCGAGGCGCACGCGGCCGCGGCCCTGCGCAATCCGCACGTGGTGCCGATCCATCGCTTCGGCGAAATCGACGACCGGCTCTACATCGACATGGAGCTGATCGAGGGCGCGGATGTGGCGACGCTGCTGGCCTGCGACGGGGCGATGACGCCCGCGGTGGCCGTCGAATTGGTCACCCAGGTCGCGGCGGCATTGGACGCGGCGCACCGGACCGGGCTGGTGCACCGCGATGTCAAACCCTCCAACGTCGTCGTGAACCGGGATGGGTTCGCCTATCTGATCGACTTCGGTACCGCGCACCGTTCCGGGCAGACGGCCATCACCGGCACCGGGCGGGTCATCGGCACGCTGGCCTATCTGGCGCCGGAACGGTTCACCGGTACCGGGGACGCGGGCTGTGATGTCTACGCGCTGGCCTGTGTGCTCTACGAATGTCTCACCGCGCGAAGGCCGTTCGGTGACACCGATCCGGCGCAGCAGTTGCACGCGCATTTGCGCACCCCGCCGCCGCGCGCCGCGGACCGAAATCCCGCCGTGCCCGCTGCTTTGGACGCGGTGATCGCCTGCGGGATGGCCAAGCAACCGGACGAAAGGTTCAGCAGCGCGGGGGAACTGGCGCGAGCCGCGCAGGCTGCGATCGGGGCGAATACCGGGGAGACGACGACGGCATTGGCGGCGGTCGTCGCGCCGTTCCTGACCTCGCGGGTGCCGGAGGAGGTGCGGTTGTCCTGGCCGGATCCGATCACGCCGGCGACGGATGTGCATGTGCCCGCGGGGATCGCGGTGCGGCCGCGGGACGCTACTGCGCCGAGTGAACTTCCGCCGAGTGATCCTCCGGAAGCGGGGGATTTTCCGAAAGTGGGGGAGTCTCCGGAATCGCTGGAACTCTTGGAATCGTTGGAGCCTTCGGGTTCGAGCGTACTTCCGGGTTCGGGCAGGCGATCGAAGTCGAGCGGACCTTCTGACTCGACCGGGCAAGTACCGGGGCCGCGCCGGGTTGGACGGGAGTGGCTGCTGGCCGGTGTGACGGTGGCGCTGCTGGTGGCTGCGGGTGCGGTGCTCTGGTCGTCCGAACAGCCCGATGAAGTCGCTGAAACAAGCTCTGCGGCAACCTCTTCCGAGCTTCCGCCGGTGCGCGAGCCCGCGCCGATGGGGGCCGCGCCCTGGTCCGCGCCGACCACCGTGCGTGCTCCGATGCGATATTCGGAGCCGGTGGTCACGCTGTCGTCCACGCCGTCGCCGCTGCCGCGGTCGACCGCGCCGGTGGTACCGGCCATCGGTCAGCCGTGCGATCCGGCGTTCGACACCCAGGGCATCTCGGCCGAGGGGATTCCGCTGTCCTGCAGTGAGATCGGGGGCAAGATCGCGATCTGGTCGCTGGTGCCCACCCTGGTGGAGTCGACGAACAACGGCAAGCCGATCGAGATCAAGCCCGACAATAGCGGCCACGGCAACGGGCACGGCAACAACGGGAACGGCAACGGCAAGCCGAAACCGCGGAAATAGGGCGTCGGCCAGGTCACAACTGTTTGTGCTATTCGTTGTGACCTACCGGGGTTACGCTCCGAAGGAGGCCGGGCGGGCCGCCGGACCGGCTGTAGCGAGCACGGGAGGTTTGGCGCATGGGCGCTGTTCGATTCGGCCCCTACCGGCTGGAACGGCTGCTCGGCAAGGGCGGCATGGGCGAGGTGTGGCTCGCCGCCACCGGCACCGGCCACCACGTCGCCCTGAAACTCCTTGCCGCGGAACATGCCAGGGACGCCGGATATCGCGTCCGATTCACCCGCGAGGCCGAACTGGCCACCGCCCTCAGTGATCCGCACATCGTGCCGATCCACGCGCACGGCGCGATCGACGGGCGCCTGTTCATCGAGATGGCGTTCATCGACGGCGTCGACCTGGCCGGGCGGCTGGCTCACGGTCCGCTGCCGGTGCGCACGGCGATCGATATCGTCGGCCAGATCGCGTCCGCGCTGGACACCGCGCACCGGATCGGCCTGGTGCACCGCGACATCAAGCCGTCCAACATCCTGGTGCTGCCGGACGATTTCGCCTACCTCATCGACTTCGGCCTCGCCCGCAGCCAGGGCGCGAGCTCGGTCACCGCCACCGGCATGGCCATCGGCACCCTGGCCTACATGGCCCCGGAGCGTTTCACGGGCGCCGCGGACGCCCGCTCGGATGTCTACTCGCTGGCCTGTGTGCTCTACGAATGCCTCACCGGCACCCGCCCGTTCGGCGACACCGACGCGGCCCAGCAGATGCACGCACACCTAATGGCGCCCCCGCCGCGCATCGCGCTGTCCAACCCGGCGATCCCGGCGCTGCTCGATGTCGTCATCGCCAAGGGCATGGCCAAGGACCCCGCCGACCGCTACGCCGCCGCCGGCGAGTTCGCCGCCGCCGCGTCCGCCGCACTGGATCCCGACAGCCACCGCGGCCCACACCCGACAAAGGTGCTCCCCACACCGGGTCTGCCCCCGACCAAGCGGGAGACCATCGTGCGGCAGGTGCCTACATCGAGCCCGCCCCGACCGGCACACCCCAGCCCGCCGCGGGGACAGGACCGCCCGCCTGCCCGGTCCGTTCCGGGTGAGCGCGTCGCGCAGGCCAACCGGGCGCCGTCGCGGGTCAATCCCATTCCCGCCGCCAGTGCTGCGCCTGCCGGCGGCAATGCCGCAGCTGTGGCAGGTGAGCGAGTTGCGCAGCGGGGCAAGCCGTCGACCAAGGCGTTGCCCGCCGTCGGCCCAGCGCTGACGCGGGCTCACCTGCCTGGCGGCGAGGCGGAAGCCCAGTCGGCGGCAGGGAAGGGGCGGCGGTGGTATCTGCGGCGCAAGGCTGTCGCGGCTCCGTCTTCCCGTTCGGCTGGGGCCGCGCAGCAGGTCCGGTCCGGGCCGTCCGCGCTGGTGGCTCGGCCCACGCTTGTGGGGCCGTCGCCGCTGGTGGGGACGCCCGCGCTGTGGGCTCCGCAGCAGCCGGGGCGGCTGGCGAAACCAGGGCAGTCCGCGGTCCGGCCCGCACCCTCGGCACGGTCCGCGGCGCTGCGTGGGCGTGGGCAGATGTGGCCGTCACGGGGGCCGGGTGCTCCGGTGGTGCCGCCGCGGCCGGTCCGCCGGCGCAAAAAGAAGGGCGGCGTGCTTCGCAAGACCATCGGGGCGCTGGTGGTGATCTTCCTCGCGCCCTTCGCCTTTGCCGCGGGCTGTTTCGCGCTGATCACCAGCGGCAACAACTCCGGGGGGAGCGGCGCGACCGTCGCCAACCCGCCCGCGATCTCCGAGCCGACACCGGAACCGGAGTCACGCCCTGAGCCGGACACCGCGCCCGCGGGCACCGCCGTGCGCGACGGCAAGTTCGAATTCGCGGTCACCGACGTCGAATCCGGGGTCCGCAGGGTCGGCACGCAAACCGCCGCCGGTTCCTTCGTGATCGTCACCCTGACCGTGCGCAACATCTCCGACGAACCGAAGTGGTTCACTCCGTTCGGCCAGAAACTGGTCTGCACCGACGGCACCGAACTCGACCCCCACCTCCTCGCCACCTTCCTCCAGGGCAACGGCACCCACCGCAACACGATCAAGCTCGAAGCGGGCGAAACCACCACGGGCCGCGTCGTCTTCGACGTCCCCCGCTCCACCACCCCGACCCATCTGGCCCTGCACGACTCCCCCTTCTCCGGCGGCGTCTCGGTCACCCTCGGCTGAACCAGCCGGTCCTCGGACCCGCGACTGCACAGCGGCGCAAGCGAAATCGCCCGTTCGATGGGGCGGGTGAGGTGGCGAGGCTCTGGCAGTCAGGGAGCAGAGACCGTCAGGCGGCGCGCACCGTCTCACTGAGCGCATCCAGCACCGCGTGACGCCCGATCTCCAGGGCGGCGGTGAGCAGATCTGTGTCGCGGGAGGCGCTGGCTATGTCGGGGGAGCCGGCGGGTGGGTGGATTTGCAGAGCGGAGGAGCCGAGGCCGGCGAGGAATTCGTCTTCGACGGACTGCTGGTCGGGGCGGGTGATCCAGGCGCGGTAGGCGCCGGGGGCCCGCAGACGGAGGTAGCTGCCGCCGACGACCTGGTGTAGTCGCGGGGTGGACGGGCGGTGCTCGTCGACGCGGCGGGTGCGGAGTACCAGGGCGTGGGTCGCGCCGTCGCGTACGGCGAGGCGGATCGGCACCGACTCGGCGATACCGCCGTCGAGGTAGTGCGAATCGGCCAGCGGGACGGGCGGACCGGCCAGGATCGGCAGGCCGGCCGAGGCGCGGAGCGCGGTCTGGAGGGTGAGTTTGTCGGAGATGAACGGGTGCAGGTCCACCGCGAGACCGGAGCGGATGTCGGTGGCGACGGGGTGGAAGGTGGTGGGGTTGGCCAGGATCGCCGGGAAGTCCATCGGCTCGATCCCGTCGTAGACCTGGTCGACCAGGAAGTGCAGGTCGAACGCGCGCCGTCCGCGCAGCATCCGTGCCGAGTCGACGGTGCGCCGCAGGATGGCAGGGTCGGTCCAGGTTCGCATGCCGGGCACCACCCGGCCGCTGAGGAACCAGGCGCCGTTGAGCGCACCGGCCGAGGTGCCGTACACCCCGTCGAAGATGCCGCCCAGTCCGAGCTCCTCCAGGGCGCACACCATGCCGCCCGCGTAGACGCCGCGACTGCCGCCGCCTTCGATGACGAGTACCAGCCGGTTCCCGTCCGCGCGACTACCCGAGGCACTGCGCCCTCGGATCACCTCGGCAACATTAGAGCTGGTCACCCGACCACCATACGACAGGACGCAGCGGCGGGCTCGGGGGCGGCGAA
Source organism: Nocardia sp. NPDC050712 (assembly GCF_040654295.1). Lineage (NCBI taxonomy): Bacteria > Bacillati > Actinomycetota > Actinomycetes > Mycobacteriales > Nocardiaceae > Nocardia > Nocardia sp. NPDC050712. Next base: position 95,838 of record NZ_JBFAHT010000006.1, on the reverse strand, counting down.
CGCGAAGCGGGCGCGGACGATGTCGCCCACGCCCGCTTCGCGGTTAGAACTGGATCGCTACTTGATCTCCGCGAGGACCGTGCCCTGCGTGATCGCGGCACCCGCCGCCACGGACAGGCCGGTAACCACGCCCGCCTTGTGCGCGTTGACCGGGTTCTCCATCTTCATGGCCTCGAGCACCACGATCAGATCGCCCGCCTCGACGGACTGGCCCTCTTCGACGGCGACCTTGACCACGGTGCCCTGCATGGGCGCGGTGACCGCGTCACCGGAGGCCGCACCGGCGCCCGCGCCGCCCCGCTTGCGCGGCTTGGGCTTCTTGCGGATCGCGCCGGCGCCGTTGGCCGCGCCACCGCCGCCACCGACGGTGAAGTTACCGGGCAGCGACACCTCGACGCGGCGCCCACCGACCTCGACGACGACCTTCTGCCGGGGCAGATCCTCGTCCTCGTCCTCGGCGACCGCACCCGGGGTGAACGGCTCGACGCTGTTGACCCACTCGTTCTCGATCCACTTGGTGTAGACGTCGAACTTCTCGCCGTCGCCGATGAACGCGGGATCGGAGACGATGGCCCGGTGGAACGGGATGACCGTGGCCAGGCCGTCGACCTCGAACTCGGCCAGCGCGCGGCGGGCCCGCTCGAGGGCCTGGTCGCGGTTCTCGCCGGTGACGATCAGCTTGGCCAGCATGGAGTCGAACTGGCCGCCGATCACGCTGCCCTGCACCACGCCGGAGTCCACGCGCACGCCGGGGCCGGTCGGCTCCTTGTACACCGAGACCGGGCCGGGGGCGGGCAGGAAGCCGCGGCCGGCGTCCTCACCGTTGATGCGGAACTCGAAGGAGTGGCCGCGCGGGGTCGGGTCTTCCTTGATCGAGAGCTCGTGGCCCTCGGCGATGCGGAACTGCTGGCGCACCAGGTCGATGCCCGCGGTCTCCTCGGTGACCGGGTGCTCGACCTGCAGGCGGGTGTTCACCTCGAGGAAGGAGACGGTCTCGCCCTGCACCAGGTACTCCACGGTGCCGGCGCCGTAGTAACCGGCTTCCTTGCAGATGGCCTTGGCCGAGGCGTGGATCTTGGACCGCACGTCGTCGGACAGGAACGGGGCGGGGGCTTCCTCGACCAGCTTCTGGAAGCGGCGCTGCAGCGAGCAGTCGCGGGTGCCCGCGACCACGACGTTGCCGTGCTTGTCGGCGATGACCTGCGCCTCGACGTGGCGGGCCTTGTCCAGGTACTGCTCGACGAAGCATTCGCCGCGGCCGAAGGCGGCGATCGCCTCGCGGGTGGCGGACTCGAACAGCTCGGGGATCTCCTCGATGGTGTGCGCGACCTTCATGCCGCGGCCACCGCCGCCGAAGGCGGCCTTGATCGCGACCGGCACGCCGTATTCCTTGGCGAACGCGACGACCTCGTCGGCGTTCTTGACCGGGTCCTTGGTGCCCGCGGCCATCGGCGCGCTGGCGCGCTCGGCGATGTGGCGGGCGGTGACCTTGTCGCCCAGGTCGCGGATGGACTGCGGGGACGGGCCGATCCAGATCAGCCCGGCGTCGATGACAGCCTGGGCGAACTCGGCGTTCTCGGAGAGGAATCCGTAGCCGGGGTGGATGGCGTCGGCGCCGGACTTGGCGGCGGCGTCGAGGATCTTGTCGAACACGAGGTACGACTCGGCCGAAGTCTGGCCACCCAGGGCGAAGGCTTCATCGGCGAGCTTCACGAAGGGGGCATCGGCATCGGGTTCCGCGTAGACCGCGACGCTACCGATGCCGGCATCCTTGGCCGCCCGGATCACGCGCACGGCGATCTCGCCTCGATTAGCTACGAGTACCTTCGTGATTCGCGCGCTGGCATGGCTGGGCACTGAGCCTCCTGGTTTGCAATCTTTGGTCGCTTCGCGGGGATGGGTCGCTGCGCAGGCTTTCCGCTCCCGTGTGTCGACAACTTACGTCTCGGGCGAGTGTAGGCAGTCTGCCAATAGATCCCGAACTCGGATAGCCCTACTCGACAGTAGGTCGCACATCACACCAGCGCATCAGGTATGAGGCCCCGTAGGAGGCCGCAGCCGCCTACCGGCGCTTGGCGATGGCCTTCGGCGCGGCCGGAACCTCGCCCGGTTCGGCCCCTTTGGCGATGGGCATCCGGACCGAGTTCCCCCACTCCGCCCAGGACCCGTCGTAGTTGCGCACGGTGCCGAATCCCAGCAGGTAGGTGAGGACGAACCAGCTCAGGCTGGAGCGCTCGCCGACCCGGCTGTAGACGATGAGATCGTCGGAATCGGCCAGGCCGTCGTAGATCTCGCCGAGTTCGGCGCGCGAGCGGAACCGCCCGCCGGCGCCGATGGCCCGGGTCCATTCGATATTGCGCGCGGTGGGGATGTGGCCGTCGCGCAGTGCGGCGGCCTCGGGGCTGTCCGGTTTCGGCGCGGCCTCGCCGGCGTATTCGGCCGGGGCGCGCACGTCGAGCAGGCCCTTGCGCGCGAACCGCCCGGCGGCCGGCGGGCCCAGGTGCGCGAGCACGTCGTCGCGGAAGGCGCGCGCGAGGCTGTCCTCGCGCTGCACCTCGGGGTAGTCGCTGCGCACCGGATAGGTCACATCGAAGGTGGTGTCGCGCTCCTCGGACAGCCAGGCCGCGCGGCCGCCGTCGAGCAGGCGCACGTCCGCGTGGCCGAACAGCGTGAACAGCCAGAGTGTGTGCGCCGCCTGCGCGTTGTCCCGGTCGCCGTAGAGCACCACGGTATCGTCGCGCTGGATTCCCTTGGCGCGCATCAGCTCGGTGAATCGGTCGCCGTCGATGTAGTCGCGGGTGACCGGATCGCTCAGGTCGCCTCGCCAGTCGATCTTGATCGCGCCGGGAACGTGACCGATGTCATACAGCAGCACGTCTTCGTTCGACTCGATGATCTTCAGGCCCGGCGCGCCGATGTTTGCCGACAGCCACTCTGTGGTTACTAGTCGGTGAGGATGTGCGTAACTTGCGAGGTTGGGCGCGGAGTCCGGGGCGACGGGCACGATGTGGGTCCTTCATGCGAGGTAGGCGGCGGTTTCGACGTTTCGTGCTGCATAACGATGGTAAGTGTGTCGTGTAGGTGAATCTCGTTTCAGATCACAAATCGGCTGAATGGGCGAATAAATCGCACCCACATCCGATAAAGTCTCCCGGGAGGAGGGGTGAGCTATGTCCGATTCGTGGCCGCGACGGCGACTGCTCGCGATCCTACGTGGCGCCAGTGAGCCTCTCGATGCTCAGGAACTGGCCAGAATCACCGGACAGCACGTCACCACCGTCCGTTTCCACCTGGATGTGCTCACCAAGGAATCCCTGGTCCGCCAGTTCCAGCAACCGCCGCGCGGCCGGGGCCGCCCCCGCATCGGCTACAGCGCCGTGCAGAGCTCGGTGGGCTACCAGGAGCTGGCCCAGGTGCTGGCCGACCAGCTCGGCAACGACCCGCGCCGCCGCTCCGAGGCCGCGATCACCGCGGGCCGGGCCTGGGGCGCCAAGCTCGACGCCGGCGACCATCGGGTGGATTCCCTGGAGGACGCCAAAGACGTCACCATGACCTTGCTCTCGGAGCTCGGCTTCGCCCCGGAACGGGATCCGGCCGCCGAGGCCGAGGATCAGGTGCTGATCCGCATGACGGCCTGCCCGCTGCGCGATCTGGCCCGGACGCACTCCGAGGTGGTGTGCGGCGTGCACCTGGGCTTGATCGAGGAAGTGCTGGACCGCAACGGCGGCCGGGGCGCGATCGGCGCCCGGCTGCTGCCGTTCGTGGAGCCGGAACTGTGTGTGGCCCGGCTGGAGCTGCTCGCGCGCCGTGAGGCGACGCCGGTGGCCGTCGGGGCCGACGGCGGGGCCGAGGAACCGACGCTGGCGGCGCCGTCAGCGAGCCGGGTGGCTCCACAGCTGCGCAACGGAGACCCCAATGTCGCCAAGCAGTCGGCGCAGCAGTGGTAATCCGATCCCGATGACGCTGGACGGATCGCCTTCGATCCGGTCCACGAACCAGCCGCCCATGCCGTCGAGGGTGAACGCGCCCGCGACCTGCAACGGTTCGCCGGTGGCGATGTAGGCGTCGAGTTCGGCGGGCTCCGGCTTGGCGAAATGCACGGTGGTGGCGCTGCAATCGACCGCGACGGCGGTGATCGCGCCGTCCTCGATCCGCAGCACGCAGTGCCCGGTCAGCAGATCGGCGCTGCGCCCGGCCATGTCGGCCCAGCGAGCCCGCGCGACCTCCGGGGTGTGCGGCTTGCCCTGCAGGACGCCGTCGACGAGCAGCATCGAATCACAGCCGACGAGAACGCAATTCGCGGGGATATCGGCGGCAGCGGCCACCGACTCGGCTTTCGCGCGCGCCAGTTCCACGACCACGACTTCGGGAGCCGAGTCGGCGGGCAATGCGGCGGCGACGGCATCCTCATCGACGTCGGAAACCCGCACGATCGGGTCTATGCCCGCGGCGCGGAGCACTTCCCGGCGTGCGGGTGACGCGGAACCTAGTACGAGCTGCAGCTCGCTCAACGCAGGTGTGACAGTTGCGGATAGGCGTAAGGAGAGAACGGCGACGTTCCACGGTGCAGCAGAGTGGGACGGCCCCACAGATCCTGCGGCCCGGAGTCGGCCGGCCCGCCACCGTTGGCGGCCGCGGTGAGCACGCAGACCAGTGCCGCGAGCTCGGCATCGGTCGGCGCACCCTTCACGACGCGGAACAGCGGCTGTTCGGTCGCGCCCGGGACCTCGGCGACGACCACCTCGGCCTCGTCCGCGATCGGTTCGACGGTGAGGTCCAACTCGACGGCGGTCAACACATCTTCTTCTGCCACAGTCGTCACAGTGCCAGATCCTCTCTGTAGCTTCTCGCAGGCGTATCGCGAAATCTGTATCGCGTTACTACAGCGGGATGTTGCCGTGCTTCTTCGGCGGCAGGGTCACCATCTTGCGTTCCAGCAACCGCAGCGCCGACACGATCTGACCGCGCGTGTGCGAGGGCGGGATCACCGCGTCGACGTAACCGCGTTCGGCGGCGACGTACGGGTTCACCAAGGTGTCTTCGTACTCATTCTGCAACTCGAGGCGCAGGGCGTCCACGTCACCGCCGTTCTTGGCGGCCTCGGAGAGCTGCTTGCGATACACGAATCCGACTGCGCCGGAAGCGCCCATGACGGCGATCTGCGCGGTGGGCCAGGCCAGGTTGACGTCGGCGCCCATGTGCTTGGAGCCCATCACGTCGTACGCGCCGCCGTAGGCCTTGCGGGTGATGATCGTGATTTTGCCCACAGTGGCCTCACCGTAGGCGTAGAGCAGCTTGGCGCCGCGCCGGATGATGCCGTTGTACTCCTGGCCGGTGCCGGGCAGGAAGCCGGGCACGTCGACCAGGGTGATGATCGGGATGTTGAAGGCGTCGCAGGTGCGCACGAAGCGCGCGGCCTTCTCCGAGGCGTCGATGTCGAGGCAGCCCGCGAACTGGGTGGGCTGGTTGGCGACGATGCCGACGCTGCGGCCGTCGACCCGGCCGAAGCCGATGATGATGTTCATCGCGCGCTCGGCCTGCACCTCGAGGAACTCGTCGTCGTCGAGCAGCCGGCGGATGACCTCGTGCATGTCATAGGGCTGGTTGGGCGAGTCCGGGATGATGGTGTCGAGCTCGCGGTCCTCTTCGGTCAGCGAATCCTCGATGGCGCCGGCGATCGGATCGGTGGCCGGGAAGCGCGGCGCTTCGGCGCGGTTGTTGCTCGGCAGGTAGGACAGCAGATCCTTGACGTAGTCCAGGGCGTCCTGCTCGCCGGAGGCGACGTAGTGCGCCACACCGGATTTCGTCATGTGGGTGTGCGCGCCGCCCAGGTCCTCCATGGTGACGTCTTCGCCGGTGACGGTCTTGATCACGTCCGGGCCGGTGACGAACATCTGCGAGGTGCCATCGACCATGACGACGAAGTCGGTGAGCGCGGGGGAGTAGACGTGCCCGCCCGCGGCCGGCCCCATGATCAGCGAGATCTGCGGGATCACGCCGGAGGCCTGGATGTTGCGGTGGAAGATCTCGCCGTAGAGGCCGAGCGAGACGACGCCCTCCTGGATGCGCGCGCCGGCGCCCTCGTTGATGCCGACGAGCGGACGGCCGGTCTTGATGGCCAGGTCCATCACCTTGACGATCTTCTCGCCGTAGACCTCGCCGAGGCTGCCGCCGAAGACGGTGACGTCCTGGCTGAAGATGCAGACGTCGCGGCCGTCGATGGTGCCGTAGCCGGTGACCACGCCGTCGCCGAGCGGACGGTTGCTCTCCAGGCCGAAGTTCACGCTGCGATGACGGGCCAGTGCGTCGAGTTCGACGAAGGAACCCTCGTCGAGCAGCGCCAGGATGCGTTCGCGGGCGGTCATTTTGCCCTTGGCGTGCACCTTGTCGACCGCGGCCTCACCCATCGGGTGCTTGGCTTCGTCCAGACGATTCCGCAGGTCGGCCAGCTTCCCGGCGGTGGTGTGGATATCGGGGGAGTCCGCCGGTTCTTGCGCGGACTGCTGCTGGACACTCGTCATGGGTCCGGAGTGTAACCAGTGACAGCCGTCCTCCGTAACCGGAGTGCTGCTACCCGCGAGTATAAAAAGCGCAGCTAGATCATGTTCTCGGCCTATCAAAAGAGCAAAGTTCCTGGTCGTCCGGTAGCACGAGTAGCGTTGCCGGTTGTGCAGACGCCTTCCGTGGATTCCGTGCAGCGCCCGCCCCTGGATGTCGAGCGGCTGCGCCGCGCGCTCGCCGAGACGCCGGAGCTGTCCTTCTTCTCTCAGCTCGAGGTAGTGGAGTCGACGGGATCGACCAACGCCGATCTGATCGCGCGCGCGGGCGAGCCCGGTATCGATCAGTCGGTGCTGCTCGCCGAGGCGCAGGAGGCCGGGCGGGGGCGGCACGCGCGCGCCTGGGTCAGCCCGCCGCGGGCACAGATCTCGATGTCGGTGCTGGTGCGATTGCGGGGCATCGCGCCGGAGGTGCTCGGCTGGCTGCCGTTGCTGACCGGTGTCGTGGTGGTGGACGCGTTGCGCGCGACCGCGGGCGTGGACGCGAACCTGAAGTGGCCCAACGATGTGCTGATCGGCGGCCGCAAGGTGTCGGGGATCCTGGCCGAGGTGGCCACCGGCGGCGGCGAGCCGGTCGTGGTGGTCGGCGTCGGCATCAATGTCAGCCTCACCGAGACCGAACTGCCGGTGCCGCACGCGACTTCGCTGCTGCTGGCCGGTGCGGCCGAACTCGATCGCACGGTTCTGGTGCGGTCGCTGCTCACCGAATTCGCCCGGCGCTTCGCCGACTGGCGCGCCGCGGGCTGGGACACCACCGGCCTGATCGAGGCCTACCGCGCGCGCTGCGCCACCATCGGCGCCGAGGTCCGGGCCGAGCTGCCCGGCGGTGAGGTGCTGACCGGCGTGGCCGCCGGCATCGACGACCACGGCCGCCTGGTGATCGGCGACCGGGCCGTCTCGGCGGGCGACGTCACCCACCTGCGCGCGGAGTACTGAGTCTCAGGAGACAGGCAGCAGGCCGCGGGACGCCTCGCGGGCGAGCATGCGGTCGCGTTGCTCCTCGAACTTGATCACGTCGCCGGCCAGCTTCTCCAGGAACACGGCCAGGTCGTCGCGCGCTTGCTCGCCGCGCGGGCCGAAGTCGGTGCGCTCGAAGACGTCCCACTTCTTCAGCACCGGCTGCACCACTTCCTCGAGGTGCTGGCGCAGGTCGTAGATGCCGTGCTTGGCCATCAGCACGCCGTTGCGCCGGAAGTTGGGCATGCCGTATCCGGGCATGACGAAGTGCTGCAGGATCAGCGAGATCGCCTCCATGGCCTGGTCCGGCACCAGGTCCAGACCGGCCGAGCACAGGTTGCGGTAGAAGATCATGTGCAGGTTCTCGTCGGCGGCGATGCGCTGCAGCATGCGGTCCGCGATCGGGTCGTCGCAGGCGCGCCCGGTGTTGCGGTGGCTGACGCGGGTGGCCAGTTCCTGGAAGGTCACATAGGCGACGTTGACCAGGAAGCCGCCCCAGTTGTCCGGGGAGTGCACGCCGTTGGTCATGTGCACCATGCGCGCGTTCTCCAGCGCGACCGGATCCACGCCACGGGTCACGACCAGGTAGTCGCGCATCACGATGCCGTGCCGGTTCTCCTCGGCGGTCCAGCGGCCGACCCAGGTGCGCCAGGCGCCACCGTTGCCGAAGTGCTCGGCGATCTCGCGGTGGTAGGAGGGCAGGTTGTCCTCGGTCAGCAGGTTGGTGATCATGGCCGCCTTGGCGACCTCGCTGAGCTGGGATTGTTCGGGGTCCCAATCGATTCCGCCCATGGCGGCGAAGTTGCGGCCCTGGTCCCACGGGACGTAGTCGTGCGGATGCCAGTCCTTGGTCATCGACAGGTGCCGGTTCAGGTTTTCCTCGGCGACCGGTTCCAATTCGGTCAGGATTTCCAGCTGGGTCAGGTCCCTGGTCACACACGCCTCCACGGTCGTTGTCGAGCATGGCTTTACGAAGCAGGACAGAGCTAAGACAGAACTAGAGCCAAAGAAGTGCGATAACTTGCCGATGCGAATGAGATCGACCCACGCAGGCTGACGATTGTGCAGCACGCCGGGCTCGGTGTCAGGCATTCTGGCATCTTCGAGCGGTAGGGTTCGACCATGGGTTCCCCTGAGGAGGCGCTGGCCCCGGACGAGCGGCTTATCCTGCACCGGCATCCGCATTGGAAGATGCTGTTCTGGCCCATCGTGACGCTCGTCGTCGCCACGGCACTCGCCGGATTCGTTGGGGGACTTGCCTCCCGGAAGGCCGAGGGCTCCGCGCGCACGGTCGCGCTGCTGGTGATCTTCGTACTGTGGGTCGCGATTCTGGCGTGGCGCACGGTCGCGCCGATCCTGCGCTGGAGGTCGACGCACTTCCTGGTGACGCAGCGCCGCGTGCTGGTGCGCCAGGGTGTGCTCACGCACTCCGGCATCGACATTCCGATGAGCCGCATCTCGAGCGTGCAGTTCCGGCACGGGCTGTTCGACCGGTTGCTGGGCACCGGCACCCTGATCATCGGGTCCTCCTCGGAGGAGCCGCTGGAGTTCGACGACATCCCGCAGGTTCAGCAGGTGCACAATCTGCTCTATCACCAGGTCTTCGATGAGGAGCGCCACACGAGCCACGGGCAGTGGGGACCGTAACCTAGTCCCATGACCGCCGTACTGCTGGCCGAGGACGACGAGGCCATCGCCGCACCGCTTTCCCGTGCACTGGGACGTGAGGGGTACTCGGTCACTGTCGAGAGCTTCGGCCCCAACGTGCTGCGCCGCGCGCTGGAGGGCGGCCACGATCTGCTCATTCTCGATCTCGGCCTGCCCGGCATGGACGGGCTCGAGGTGTGCCGCCAGGTGCGCGCCCGCGGCGCCGATCTCGCGGTGCTGATGCTCACCGCGCGCACCGACGAGGTGGATTTCGTCGTCGGGCTGGACGCCGGCGCCGACGACTACGTCGGGAAGCCGTTCCGGCTCGCCGAACTGCTGGCCCGGGTGCGAGCCCTGTTGCGCCGCAGCGGAATCGGGGACGAGGCGGTCGAGGTGGGCGGGATCCGGCTGGAGCCGGCCGCGCGCCGGGTGCTGGTCAACGGCGCCGAAATCGGTTTGGCCAACAAGGAATACGAGCTGCTGAAGGTGCTCATCGACCGGGCCGGTCAGGTGGTGCCGCGCGAGACCATCCTGCGCGAGGTGTGGGGTGACGCGGAACTGCGCGGCTCCAAGACCTTGGATATGCACATGTCCTGGCTGCGTCGCAAGATCGGCGACGAGGGGCCGATGGCGGAGCGGCGCATCGTCACCGTGCGCGGTGTCGGATTCCGTCTGAACACCGACTGACGTGCGGCGTCGAATCCTGCGGTCGATGCTGACCGTGCTGACCATCACCACGGTGGTGCTCGGGGTGCCGCTGACCTACACCGCGTGGCTGTGGGTGGAGGACATCACCCGCACCGACCTGCGCGGCCGGCTGGACCGGATCGCGGTCGAGGTGATCGCGCAGGAGCAGGCCGACGGCCTGGTGCGCGGCGGGCTCGATATCCGCACCGTGCGCCCGCTGGTGCCCAAGGAGGGCAAGCTCACGATCGTCTACCCGACCCCGCAGGACAGCGCCTCGCGCATCGACATCGGGGCCGACGAGGTCGAGGACCCGCTGATGGAGTCCCTGGCCATGGGCACCTCGGGGTCGCTGCGCCTGGAGGTGCCCGCCGCGCCGATGCACGCCAAGCAGCGGCAGGCGGTCGCGGCGGTGGCGCTGGCCGTGCTGGCCTCGCTGGGGGCCGCCGTGGCGGTCGCGGTGGTGACCGCGCGCCGGGTGGCCGATCCGCTGCGGGACGTGGCGGCGCGGGCCGCGCGATTGGCGATGGGCGATTTCCGGCCCGACCCGCGCCGGCACGGCATCGCCGAACTGGATCGGGTCTCCGACGTGCTCGACTCCGCGACCGTGGAGATCGCCGGCCGGTTGCAGCGCGAGCACGCGCTGGTCGCGGACGTCTCGCATCAGCTGCGGTCCCGGCTCACCGCGGTGCGGTTGCGCCTGGACGAGTTGTCCACGCACACCGACCCCGAGGTGGTGCACGAGGCCGAGGAGGCGATGGCCCAGGTCGACCGGCTCACCGAGGCCATCGACGACCTGGTGCGCGCTTCCCGCGACGAGGACGCCGCGGACCGCGATCCGATCCCGGTGATGGACGAACTGCGCGGCGTCGTCGCCGAGTGGCGGCATCCGTTCAGCGAGGCGGGCCGGACGCTGGTGCTCACCGGTGACAAGAACCTGACCGCGCCGATCACCGCGCAGCGGCTGCGCGAGGCGGTCGCGGTGCTGGTCGACAACGCCCTGATGCACGGCGGCGGGACCTGCACGGTGTCCGTGCGCACGGTCCGGCCGTCGGGTCTGGCGGGCGAGGACTCGGGTAGGCGTGAGCCGCTGGTGTGCGTGGAGGTCGCCGACGAGGGCGAGGGCGTGCGCGACGAGCTGGCGCCGCACATCTTCGATCGGGGATTCTCGGCCGGCGGGTCGACCGGAGTGGGGCTGGCCCTGGCCCGGGCGCTCATCGAGGCGGACGGCGGGCGACTGGAATTGCAGCGGCGCCGGCCCGCGCTGTTCGCGGTCTTCCTGGGGGCTTCGGCACCCCGGATCGCCTCGAACGCGGTGATCGCCGAGCCGCGTTAGCTGTGGCCGAGCTGCTCTTCCTCGAACAGGAACTCGTCCTCGAGTTCCTCGACCAGGTTGTTCATCTCGTCCGGGAAGACCCAGCGCCGCATGGCCCAGAAACGGAACGCCATCTGCAGCAGGTTGCCGATGATGAAGGCGCTGATGAAGTCGGCGATGTTCTCGACCATCAGGCTGACCGCGGGAACGCGCAGGTCGAAGACGTAGCTGGAGACCCAGAGCGGCAGGAAGCTCAGGACGACGCCGACACCGCTGACGGCGAAGAACAGGGCCGCTTCATGGTGGCGTTCGCGCCCGCCGCGGTTCCGGAAGGACCACTCGCGATTGAGGATGTAGGACGCGATCACGGCGATGACGCCGGAGATGATCTTGGCGGTGACCGGCTTTTCGGTGAGCACGGTGAGCTTGAGGAAGTAGAAGATGCCGCTGTCGATGACGAAGGTGATGCCTCCGACGATGGCGAACTTGATCAGCTCGTGGTGGCGGAAAGCGATCTCCGCCAGGGGTCTGGGGAGAACGTTGACCACGCCGTCGACGAATGACACAAGGATCGAGTGTACCGGTAGCGATCATTCATCCCCTACATGACAAGATCCTATGACGTGACTCCCGCACGATTCTCCGATCAATCTGCTATGCCCACCGTCACCATGGTCGGTGGCGGTCAGCTCGCTCGGATGACACATCAGGCCGCGATCGCGCTCGGCCAGCGGCTCCGCGTGCTCGCCGAGCATCCCGACGATCCCGCCGCGCAGGTCAGCCCCGAGGTCGTGCTGGGCAGCCACACCGACCTGGCCGCGCTGCGCAAGGCCGCGACCGGGTCGCACGCGCTCACCTTCGATCACGAGGGTGTGCCCACCGAGCACCTCGAAGCGCTGGTCGCCGAGGGCGTGAACGTGCAGCCGCCGCCGTCGGCGCTGGTGTTCGCCCAGGACAAGCTGGCCATGCGGATCAAGCTGTCCGGGCTCGGTCTGCCGGTGCCCGCCTTCGCCGAGGTGAACACGGTGCAGGATGCGGTGCGCTTCGGTGACGAGCACGGCTGGCCGTTCGTGCTGAAGGCGGTGCGCGGCGGGTACGACGGGCGCGGGGTGTGGATGCCCGCGGACGCTGTCGAAACCGAGACCATAGTGACCGAGCAGCTCGCGCGTGGCGCGCAGTTGCTGGCCGAGGCCAAGGTCGACCTGAAGCGTGAGTTGTCGGCCATGGTGGCGCGGTCGCCGTACGGGCAGGCGGCGACCTGGCCGGTGGTGGAGACCGTGCAGCGCAACGGTCAGTGCGCGGTCGTCATCGCGCCCGCGCCCGGCCTGTCCGAGGACCTGGAGCTGCGCGCGGAGTCGCTGGCGCTGAGCCTGGCCAAGGAGCTCGGCGTGGTCGGCGCGATGGCCGTGGAGCTGTTCGAAACCCACGACGGCGAACTGCTGATCAACGAGCTGGCGATGCGCCCGCACAACTCCGGCCACTGGGGCATGGACGGCGCCCGGACCGGTCAGTTCGAGCAGCATCTGCGCGCCGTACTGGACTATCCGCTCGGCGACACCAGCCCGCTCGCGCCGGTCACCGTGATGGCGAACATTCTCGGCGCGCCCGAGGCGCCCACGATGTCGATGGACGAGCGCCTGCATCACCTGTTCGCGCGGCTGCCGCAGGCGAAGGTGCACATGTACGGCAAGAGCGAACGCCCGGACCGCAAGATCGGGCACGTCAACGTGCTCGGCGACGATGTCGCGGTGGTGCGGGAGCAGGCAGAGCGGGCGGCGCACTGGATGTCGCACGCGGTTTGGACCGACGGATGGGACCCCCACCAGTGAGCACTCTTGGACCGCAGGTCGGCTTGATCATGGGCAGCGACTCCGACTGGCCCACCATGGAGGCCGCCGCGGAAGCGCTGGCCGAGTTCGGTATTCGCTTCGAGGTCGGCGTGGTTTCCGCGCACCGCACCCCGCAGCGCATGCTCGACTACGCCCGCGAGGCCGCCGGTCGCGGCGTCCAGGTCATCATCGCCGGCGCGGGCGGTGCCGCCCACCTGCCCGGCATGGTCGCCTCGGCCACCCCGCTCCCGGTCATCGGCGTCCCCGTCCCCCTGAAGTACCTCGACGGCATGGACTCCCTGCTCTCCATCGTCCAGATGCCCGCCGGCGTCCCCGTCGCCACCGTCTCCATCGGCGGCGCCCGCAACGCCGGCCTGCTCGCCGTCCGCATCCTCGCCGCCCACGACCCAGCCCTCCGCACCCGCATGGAGCAGTTCCAAGCGGGTTTGGAGAAGATGGTCATCGAGAAGGACCAGGCCCTGCGCGCCAAACTCCTGGGCTAGCCGCTACTCCGGAGCGCGGCGGCGGATTCCACCAAACCGGCGCGTTCGAGGTAGTCGAGCACAACATCGACGGTTTCCGGTGGGTTGATCCGCGAGTTCGCGATCTGCTGGATACACGCCCGCACTACCCAGTCGTGACGATCGATCTGATCGAGTAGAAAGTCGTCGGGGCTCTTGGCTTCGAGATTCCACGCTGCGAGTTGTTTGGCGGGGAAGTCGGAGAGGTTGGACGTGACGATGAGCTGTGCCCGGCACTTGATCGCGGCGGCGAGTACATGCCTGTCGTCGGGGTCGGGTAATTCCAGGCCGTCGATCAACGGTTCGAAGTCCTCGACCAGGCAATTCTTTACCCCGACAATCATCAGCTGCCGCAATCGTCGCAGCTTCGCGGACGGAACTTCCGGGTGGTTCACGGCCCTTGCTCGCAGCATCTCGTCCAGTATCAGGTTCGTCCACTTACCTTGAACCACACCGGTTCTCGCAAGTCGGATCAACAGATCCCGCATTGTGTTGCCGTAAAGAACATTCGCGTCGTAGACCACGATGGGCGGCATGCTCAGATGCCCCCCAGTTCTTGGCCGAGGGCCGTGAGTTCGTCAGCGGCAGCTAGGGTCTCGGCATCACTTCGGCGCTTGTATTCCTTCATATCGTTGTAGCGAACCCGGCGATGGCGTCCGACCAACCGGAAGGGAATCTCGCCTGCTTCGAGCAGGCCGATCAGGTACGGGCGGGAGACGTTGAGCATGTCGGCGGCCTGCTGGGTGGTGAGTTCGGCATGCGAGGGAACGATCGACACGCCGTTGCCCGCGGCGGCCTGGGTGAGGATGAACGCCAGCAGACTCACTACCTCGCGGGGCAGGACCAACGGTTCTGGTTTGTCGGTCGCGACGGTGACTTCGATGTTCTGCTCGTCCGGGTGTTGCCTGAGGTAGTTCTCGAGCCCCTGTACCGCGCGGGCGGCGATCTCGGGTTCGATTTCGCCTGGATCAGCACGTTCGGTCATATGCATGGTCATCGCGGACTCCTCGGCTCGGTCGGCTGTTATTCGAATTATACGAAATAATCGCAATAAACGAAGCGAGTTTTCCGGGGCAACGAGTTGTGTTGGGCGGACACGCCCGGGGCGCTCGCTACGCTCGAGCTGTGGCGACTGAGGAGACGGTGCGAGAGCGTGGTGAGGAGGCCGCGCAGTTCCGGCTGGCGGTGGTGGATCAGGCGCTGCGGTTGTTCGCCGAGAAGGGGTATGAGGCGACGACGGTCGACGAGATCGCGGAGGCGGCGGGGATCAGCCGGCGGACGTTTTTCCGGCAGTTCCGGTCGAAAGAGGATGTGATCTTCGCTGATCACGAGTCGCAGTTGGCTCGGGCGGCGGCGGATTTGGCTGCGGCGCAAGGGGATCCGTGGGATGCGGTGTGCGCGGCGGTGGTGGGGGTGTTCGAGCGTTTCACGCAGTGGCGCGAGATCGCGGCCCGGCGGTATCGGGTGGTGCGGCGGGTGCCGGCGTTGCGGGAGCGCGAGATCGTGACGGTGTTCCGCTACGAGCGGCTGTTCACCGACTATCTGCGCGAGCGGCTGCCGGAGGCGCCGGATCTGGCGCGGGTGCAGTTCACGGCGGCGGTGACGGCGACGCACAACTATCTGCTGCGGCGGATGGTGCGCGGGGAGTCCGATGCCGGGGCCGCGGATTTGCGGGTGGAGCTGGCGGCGATTCCGCGTGGCCCGGGTGCCGCGCGTACCGCCGACGAACTGGTGGTCGCGGTCTTTCCGCGGGACATGTCGTCCCGGCAGATAGCCGATCTTGTCGCCCGCAAGCTGAGTACGCTGGAAACCGAATAAACGTGTGAAGTGACACTCGGTGCCACGGAGTATCTGCACGTAGCGCCGAAGCAAAGGCGTATACTCGAACCCAATGTGGCACTCAGTGCCGACATCGGATTCACGACACAGCCAGGAGTGTGCCCCCATGGCGGGAAACCCGGATTTCGACCTGTTCAAGCTCGAGGACTTCCACGACGAACTGCGCGGGGCCATCCGCGGCCTGTCGGAGAAGGAAATCGCCCCGCACGCCAAGGACGTCGACGGTAATGCCCGCTTCCCGGAGGAGGCGCTGACCGCGCTGAACGCGGCCGGCTTCAACGCCGTGCACGTGCCCGAAGCCTACGGCGGCCAGGGCGCCGACTCCGTCGCCACCTGCATCGTGATCGAAGAGGTCGCCCGCGTCTGCGGTTCCTCCTCGCTGATCCCGGCGGTCAACAAGCTCGGCACCATGGGCCTGATCCTCAACGGCTCCGAAGAGCTGAAGGCCAAGGTTCTCGCCGATCTCGTCGACGGCAAGATGGCCTCCTACGCGCTGTCCGAGCGCGAGGCCGGCTCCGACGCCGCCTCCATGCGCACCCGCGCCAAGCAGGACGGTGAGGGCTGGATCCTCAACGGCTCCAAGTGCTGGATCACCAACGGCGGCAAGTCCGATTGGTACACCGTCATGGCCGTCTCCGACGCCGACAAGGGCGCCAACGGCATCTCCGCGTTCATGGTGCACAAGGACGACGAGGGCTTCGTCGTCGGCCCGCTCGAGCACAAGCTGGGCATCAAGGGTTCCCCGACCGCCGAGCTGTACTTCGAGAACTGCAAGATCCCGGGCGACCGCATCATCGGCGAGCCGGGCACCGGCTTCAAGACCGCGCTGCAGACCCTGGACCACACCCGCCCGACCATCGGCGCGCAGGCCGTCGGCCTCGCGCAGGGCGCCCTGGACGCCGCGATCGCTTACACCAAGGACCGCAAGCAGTTCGGCAAGACCATCGCCAGCTTCCAGAACACCGAGTTCATGCTGGCCGACATGGCCATGAAGATCGAGGCCGCCCGCCTGATGGTCTACACCTCGGCCGCCCGCGCCGAGCGTGGCGAGAAGAACCTCGGCTTCATCTCCGCGGCCGCCAAGTGCTTCGCCTCCGATGTGGCCATGGAGGTCACCACCAACGCGGTGCAGCTGTTCGGCGGCGCCGGCTACACCACCGACTTCCCGGTGGAGCGCATGATGCGCGACGCGAAGATCACCCAGATCTACGAGGGCACCAACCAGATCCAGCGCGTCGTCATGTCGCGCGCGCTGCTGCGCGGCTGAGCAAACCGGCTTTCCGGCCGGGTGGCCCGAGGCGATTTCGTCTCGGGCCACCCGGCTTTTTTGTGCCCGGATCCCGAATGTTGCTCGAGCGCAATATTTTCGATGCCGATAAGTTCTTCGTTCGTGTCCTTCGAGAGAAGCGCGAAGACAATGGCTTACCGCATCGGCGGCGCGGTAAACCCGTGTGCGATTCGGGAATGCGGCAGAAAATGACCTTGACGGCGAGATGGCCTGTCACCTGGCACTTTTGAGTATTTCGAAAATATCGGCGCGTGCGTTACAGATTCGGATCAGCGAATTTGCGAAGCCACTTGCCCCCAGAATTAGGGACGGATAATGGCTGTGAATAGGCGTCGGAAGGGTGGATACTCGACTTCGTAACGTGACGAGGTGACGCATGGCCAAGATCGTTATCGGACCGCGGTCGGGGATGAATTGGATCCCGCTGTCCAGGAACGAAATATCGTGCCCATTCACGAGAACGACGATGGATATTGTCCGCGGGTGGGCCGAAGATCATCTGACCGGGCACACGCCCGCGCTCGGCCGGGACGGGCCGGTCTGCCCGTATGTCGGGCCCGCCATCCGGCGCGACCTGATGTGGATCGGCCAGGTCCAGGGGGCACGGCCGAAACCCGCGTTCGTGCGGCGGGTACTCGCCGACGCGCTCGAGTTGTTTCCGGAGCTGCCGCCGACCGAAGGCGGGGCGGCGGTGCTGCGCACCCTGATCACCGTGCTGCCCGACCTGACGGACTACACGCTCATCGATGAGCTGCACGCGGAACTCAAGACCGGCTTCGTCGAGCACGGCGCCATGCTCGGCCAGTTCTATCCCGGCTGCGATCAGCCCGGCTTGTGGAACAAGGACTTCCATCCGCTGGATTCGCCGATCCCGATGCTGGTGGTGCGGACCATGATGACCACCGATTTCCCGTTCCTGCTGGCGCGGCCGGAATGGATGACGGCTTACGTCAAGAAGTTCGCGCCCAGCCTGCCCGCCCATGTGCGGCACGCCGTGGTCAGCCGGCTGATCGCGCCTCCGGGCGTCGACATCCCGGCCTATGAGTTGCGGCCCGAGTCCGAGCCGGCCACCGCCGCGCCCGGCCGCGCCAATGGCAAACCGGTCCCGGCGGGACCGCGTCGCGCCGACTAGTTCTGGGGGAACACCTGATGACGCAAGGACTTTCGCCCGCTCGGGGCTCGGCTGCCGAAGTTCGCGCCGAATTTCCGCTGGGGCCCGCCCAGCTCGGCTTCTGGTATGCCCAGCAGCTCGATCCGCAGGTGCCGCTGTATGAGGCGCAGTACCTGGAGATGCGCGGGCCGCTGGAGGTGGACGTGCTGCTGCGGGCCATCCGCCGGGCGGGGTCCGAGCTGGGTTCGGTGCTGGTGCGCGTGGTGCAGCGCGCGGACGGTCCGCATCAGGTGGTGGACCTGCGGCAGGAGCCGCTGGTCGGCTATCGGGATCTGCGGACCGCCGCCGATCCCGAGGCCGCGGCCATGGCCTGGATGCGCGCCGATGTCGCTGCGCCGATCGATCTTTCGGCGGATCGGCTGGCACTGATCACGGTGTTGCGGGTCGGCCCGGAGCGGGTGCTGTCGTACTCGCGTATCCATCATGTGGCACTCGACGGGTTCGGCTCGGTGACGATGTTGTACCGGGTGGCCGAGCTCTACAACGCCGAACTGGCAGGCGTCGAGCCCAAACCTGCTGTGGCAGCGGACCTTTATCAGGTGCACCGCGCGGAGCTGGACTATCGCGCCTCGGGCAGATTCGACTCCGACGCCGCCTACTGGGCGCAGCGGATCGCCGGGATGCCCGAGCGCTGCAGTCTGGTCGAGGCGGCGGCGCCCGCGCAGGCACTGGCGCGACAGGCCCGAATGACGCTGTCGCAGCGGCATACCGAGCAACTGGTGGCCGCGGGGGAGCGGTTCGGCACGGGCACGCCCGCCTTGGTGATGGCCGCGCTCGCGGTGTACTACGGCCGGTTGACCGGCCTGCCGGAAGTGGTGATCAACCTCGCGGTCTCCGGTCGCACCACGGCTCTGCTGCGGCGCTCCGGCGGGATGCTCGCCAATATGGTGCCCTTGCGCCTGGAAGTCACCGAGCGCCGCACTGTCGGCGAGGTACTCGACGCCCTCCGGCTCGAAGTCTCGGGAGCCCTGCGGCATCAGCGTTTTCGCTATGAGGAGATGCGCGGGACCGCCGATCCGGCGGCGGGCGGACGCGGGGTCGTCGGGCCGGTCGTGAACATCGCGCTCTTCCCGGCCGAGGTCGACTTCACCGGTGTCGGCACCGACCTGCATATTCTTACCTCGGGGCCGATCGAAGATCTCTTCGTCAACTTCTACCAGCACGGCGCGCACAGTTCGCTCCATCTTGATTTCCATGCCAATCCGGAACTGTACGAACAGGATTCGCTGGACCGGCATCATCAGCGCTTCCTGCGGATGTTCCAGGCGTTGCTCGTCGCGCCGCCGGAAACCCCGCTCCGAGAGCTGAACTGCTTCCTGGACGACGAACTTCCATTGCTCGAAGGGTGGAGCGGTGGCCCGGCGCCCGCGCCGAAACTGCTTCCCGAGCTGCTGAACGAGGGCATGCGCGCGGTGGGCCGGCACGCTCCGGCGGTGGTCACACCCGGGGCAGGCCGGGCTCTCACTTACGCCGGGCTCGATGACCAGGCCGATCGTCTCGCCTGCTTCCTCGCCGAGTGCGGAGCGGGCCCGGAGTCCAGCGTGCTTGTCGCGCTGCCTCGATCGGTGGACAGCGTTGTCGCGTTCTGGGGTGTGGCGCGCTCCGGGGCCGCCTACGTGCCGGTCGGCACGGGTAACCCGGTCGAGCGAGTTGCGCGGATGGCCGCCGAATCCGGTGCGCGTCTGGGGATTACGGTGTCCGCGCACCGTGCGGCCCTACCTCCGGGCGTGCGGTGGATCCTGCTCGACGAGCTGGATTTGCCCTACGGCGAGAATGTCTCCTGGCGACCGCCCGCGATGCACCCCGCGCACCCGGCCTACATCGTCTTCACCTCCGGCTCGACGGGTGTGCCGAAGGGCGTCACGGTAACTCACGCGGGCCTGGCCGGACTCGTTGCCGCCGTGCGCGATTCCTATCGAGCCGTGCCGGGCTCCCGGGTACTGCACTGTCTCAACCCGAGTTTCGATGCGGCACTACTGGAACTGCTGGTGGCCTACACCGCCGGGGCGACCCTGGTGATCGCCGAAGGCGAGGTACTGACCGGCTCCGATTTGGCCGCCGTGATCGCCGACAACGCCGTCACCCACCTGTGTTCCACACCGGCGGTGCTGGCCACCCTGCCCGAGGGTGCGCTGGACGGCATCCAGGCGGTCTCCACCGGCGGCGAGGCCTGCCCACCGGAGGTGGTGGCCCGTTTCGCCGCGGATCGCCGGTTGCTGAATTCCTACGGCCCCTCCGAGTCGACCATCGCCGCGACCTTCACCGAACCCATGGCGGTGCACCGGCTCTCGGGCCTCGGCAATCCGGTGCCCGGGATGAGCATGCTGGTCCTGGACCGCAGGCTGCGCCCGGTCCCGCTCGGCATGCCGGGCGAGCTGTACCTGGCCGGGGCGGCCCTGGCCCGCGGATACGCGGGCCGCACCGGGCTGACCGCCGAACGGTTCACGGCAAATCCCTTCGGCGCACCCGGCGCCCGCATGTACCGCACCGGTGACCTGGTCCGCTGGCACGCCCATCAGGGAAGTGCGCCGATCCTGGAGTATCTGGGGCGCACCGACTTCCAGGTGAAGCTGCGCGGTGTGCGGGTGGAACCCGGTGAGGTGGACGCGGTGCTGACCGCCCATCCCGAGGTGGAAGCCGCGGTGACGGTGCCGTGGGCCGGTACGGCCGAACGGATGGTGCTGGCCTCCTACGTAGTACCGCAGGCGGACAACCGAATCGATGTCGCGGCGCTGCGCGAGTTCTGCGGGCGCAGCCTGCCCGCGCACATGGTGCCCAGCACGATCACCGTGCTGACGGTGCTCCCGCTGACCGGCAACGGCAAACTGGACCGCCGCGCGCTGCCCGCACCGGAGATCCGGTCCGGCCGCTACCGCCCACCGGTCACCCGCACCGAACGCGCCATCGCCGACACCTTCGGTGAACTCCTCGGCGTTCCACGCGTCGGCCGGGACGACAACTTCTTCGCGCTCGGCGGCAATTCGCTGCTCGCGATTCGATGCGTGGCCCGGCTCGGCGCGGAACTCAGCACCCGGATCTCGGTCCGGACGGTCTTCGACGCACCCACGGTGGCCGAACTCGCGCGGGCCGCGCACGGCGGCGCCCGCCCGGCGGGCACGCGCCCCGGCCCACGCACCCGGCCTGCCCATATCCCGCTGTCCGCGGCACAGCGCCGCATGTGGTTCCTCAACCGATACGACCCCGAATCGCCCATCTACAACGTGCCCGTCGCCGTGCGGCTTTCGGGGCGCCTGGATCCGGAGATCCTGCACTGCGCGATCATCGACGTGCTGGACCGCCACGAGGCGCTGCGCACCATCTACCCGGTCGGCCCCGACGGCGAGCCCTACCAGCGCGTGCTCCCGAAAGCCGATGTCGGCATGCCTATTTCGGAGATCGACCCGGCACAGCTCGCGGACAAACTGGCCCGCGTGACCGGCATAGGCTTCGACCTGACCACTGACCTGCCGGTGCGTCTCGCCTTGCTGCGGGTAGCCCCTCGCGAATCGGTCCTGGTGGTCGTGCTCCACCACATCACCTCCGACGGATGGTCATTGGCGCCGATGACCCGGGATCTCATGGTCGCCTTCGCCGCCCGCCGCGACGGTAGCGCGCCGCAATGGCCCTCGCTGCCGATGCAATACGCCGACTACGCACTGTGGCAGCAGGAATTACTGGGCGCGGACAGCGATCCGGCGAGCGTGGCGAATCGGCAACTCGACTACTGGCGCACCGCCTTGGACGGCGTGCCCGCAGTATCAGCACTGCCCAGCGATCACCCACGGCCACCGGTCCTGACCCATCGCGCGGGCCGTGTCGAATTCCGGATCGGTGCGACCGTGCGACAGCGGATCGAGCGCACCGGCCGCTGGTACGGGGCCAGCACCTTCATGGTCGCCCACGCCGCGCTCGCGGTGCTGCTGGACCGGCTCGCCGACGGGTCCGAGGTGCCCATCGGGTCGGTGGTCGCGGGCCGCGGCGATGGCGAATTGGACGACCTGGTCGGCCTGTTCGTCAACACGCTGGTGCTGCGCAGCCGGATCGAGCCCGGCCAGAGCTTCGAAAGCGTGCTCGCGGCCATCAAGAACATCGACCTCGACGCGTTCGCCCATGCCGACCTGCCCTTCGAACGGCTGGTGGAACATCTCGCCCCGGCCCGCTCTACCGCGCACCACCCGCTGTTCCAGGTGCTGCTGGTGTTCCAGAACTTCGACCGGGAACCGGTCAGCCTGCCCGGCATCGATATCCAGCCCCTCGAACAGCCCACGGTGGGAGCGAAATTCGACCTGGAGTGGATGCTGGCGGAGGAGGTCGACGAGCACGGCGCACCCGCCGGCCTGACCGGCAGCCTCACCTTCGCACGCGACCTGTTCGAGTCCGCGACCGCGCAAACCATGGCGGACCGGTTCGTCCATCTGCTCGACGTGCTCACCGCGAATCCGGCCCTGGTCGTTGCCGATCTGGACGTCACCGCGCCACCTGGGACCGTCGTCTATCCCGCGCCACCGATCACGATGCGCCGCAACGACCTTCCGTATCGGCCGCCCGTCGGACCGGCCGAACAGGCGATCGTGGCGGCGTTCGAAGCGGTGCTCGGCGCGGAGCGGGTGGGCCTGGACGACAACTTCTTCGAACTCGGCGGCACGTCCATGGTCGCCACCCGCCTGATCACCGAAATCCGTGCGCGTCTGGGTTTCCCGATGCCGATGCAATGGATGTTCGGCGATCCGACGCCCGGCGCGCTGGCGCGGCGCCTGACCGAGGAACGCCCGGAGGTGGATCCGGCGTGGCGCACCGTGCTGCCGCTGCGTCCGCGCGGCACCGGACCGGCGCTGTTCTGTATCCACCCCGCCATCGGATTGGCGTGGGGCTATGCGGGTTTGCTGCAATATCTGGGCGGGGACTATCCCGTGTACGGCATGCAGTCGCCCGGGATTCGCGGCCCGGAACCGGAACAGCCCTTGGCGGCGCGCATCACCTTTTACGCCGACGAGATCCAGCGCACCCAGCCCGCCGGCCCCTATCGCCTGTTCGGCTACTCCGCGGGCGCGCCCATCGCGCACGCGCTCGCGGTGGAGTTGCAACGGCGGGGTGAGCGGGTCTCGACCCTGGTCCTGATGGACGGTCGCGCCGACCCCGAACCCGAGAGCGCCGAGTATCTGGCGCCGCCGGAAGTGCTGCTGGTGGAATTCGGCGGCCTCGATCCGGCCGAGATCGGCTACACCCCGGGTGCGGCCGACCACGCGCCGCCCACCCCGGGCCGGTTGGGCCCGCTGACCGCCCGCGCCGCCGAACTACTGCACGAATCGGCGAGCACGTTGTCCGCGCTGACCGCCGAAGACCTGGAAAACCTCTACACCGACTACCGGAACCTGATCCGCCAGGCCGCCGCCTACCGCCCCGAACCGTTCGAGGGCGACCTGATCTTCTTCAGCAGCAACAACGCGCACCCCGACTACACCCCCAACGTCGTCACCTGGCGCCCGTACATCACCGGCGAGATCATCGATCATCAGACCGGCTTCGAGCACCACCGGATGACCACCTCCGAAGCCAACGCCGTCATCGGCCCGCTCCTCGCGGCCCACCTGACGGGGCCGATCAGCTGAGCAGGTCGGCGTATTCCTTGTGCTCGACGATGTACTTCTCGACGTACCAGCAGGTCGGGATGACGGAGTAGCCCTCCGTGCGCGATTCCCGCAGCGCGTAGTCGACCACCTTGGCGGCCACGCCCTGGCCGCGGAACTCGGGGAAGGTCATGGTGTGGTGGAAGTCGCGAACCTTCGCGTCCTCACGGTCGGCGTAGTCGGCGTACCCGGCGAGGGTGTCGTCGATGTAGATCTCGAAACGGGTGTCGGCGACATTGTGCTCGAGCCTGGTGGTCATAAGTTGAGCGAACTCCTTCGCGGACGGGTTTGTTCCGTGAGTGTAGTCAGAGGATGGAACCCGGATTGAGGATGCCGTGCGGGTCCAGGGCGTCCTTGATCCGGCGGGTCAGATCCATCACATCCGGGCCGAGCTGATTCGGCAGCCAGGCCTTCTTGAGCCGGCCGACGCCGTGTTCGCCGGTGATGGTGCCGCCGAGTTCGATGGCGAGATCCATGATTTCCCCGAAGGCGCGGTGCGCTCGCGCGGTGTTGTCGGCGTCGGCGGGGTCGTGCACGATCAGCGGGTGCGTGTTGCCGTCGCCGGCGTGCGCGATTACCGAGACCAGCACCTCGTTGCGGGCCGCGATGTCGGCGATGCCGGTGACCAGATCGCCGAGCCGGGGCAGCGGCACGCCGACGTCCTCGAGCAGCAGCGGGCCGATCTTCTCCACCGCCGGGATAGCGAAACGCCTTGCGGCGGTAAAGGCTTCGCCTTCGTCGGGATCATCGGTGCGGAAAACCTCGGTGGCGCCGGCCCGTTCGCAGGCCTCGAGCATGAGCTGGGCCTCCCGGGCGGCGTATTCGCCGGGCGCGTCCGAGCGGGCGACCAGGAGCGCGGCGGCGTTGCGGTCCAAGCCCATTCGCATCTCGTCCTCGACCGCGTTGATCGCGACGGCGTCCATGAATTCGAGCATGGACGGCCGCAGCGAACCGGTGATGTCGAGGATGGCGGCGGTGGCCGCGGTGAGTGTCGCGAAGGTCGCGACCACGGTGCTCTGCGGCGGCTGCGCGGGCAGCAGGCGCAGCGTCAGCTCGGTGATGATGCCGAGGGTGCCCTCGCTGCCGACGAACAGCTTGGTCAGCGACAGACCGGCCGAATCCTTCAGCCGCGGCCCGCCGAGCCGCACCACCGTGCCGTCGGCGAGCACGACCTCCATGCCGAGCACGTAATCGGTGGTCACGCCGTATTTCACGCAGCACAGGCCGCCCGCGTTGGTGGCGGCGTTGCCGCCGATGGAGCAGAACTCGAACGAGGACGGGTCCGGCGGATACCAGAGGCCGTGCGCGGCGACCGCCTGTTTCACCTCGGCGTTGAACAACCCCGGCTGCACCACCGCGGTCCGGGTGACCGGGTCGACGCTGAGATCGCGCATCCGCTCGGTGGACAGCACGATCCCGCCGTCCAGCGCGGTCGAGCCGCCGGACAGGCCCGAGCCCGCTCCGCGCGGCACCACCGGCACGCCGTGCTCGCTCGCCCAGCGCAGGGTGGTGACCACGTCGGCGGTCGTGCGGGCGCGCACCACCGCCAGCGCCGTGCCGGCGTCGGGGTCCAGCGCCCGGTCCTGCCGATAGGAGGCGAGCAGATCCGGGTCGGTGAGCACCGTGCCCTCGGGGAGCCGGTCGATGAGGTCATGCAGGTCCACGAGTCAACGCTAGCCGCCCGCGCGCAGACCGCGGGATTGAGGGCTTACCAGCGCCGGGCGGCGCGATTAGGGTGGGTCCGGGATGTGATGTCGGACGGTCCCGGTGGGTACGCCGGAGCACCGCTGGGTCAGAATTCCGGTGCAGGGGTCGGGGACCGCTGATCGAGAGTGTGGCGCGGAGCGCGCCGCCGCCGGAGGGGACGTTTGTTATGCCAGTCGAATCGCCGCGGTATCGCGAGCTGATCGCCGCGCTGTTCGCCGACGAGTTCGCCGAGCGCGAGGTCGACGTGCCGGAGTTGCGGCGCATCCACGCCGGCCGGTTCGGCGAGTGGCTGACCGCCCTGGATCGCTCCGGCCTGTTCGACAAGGACGCGCTCGCGGCCGTGGAAGCGCAGTGGCGCGCCGACCCGGCGGTGCTGCTGGACGCGCTGCTCAGCGCCGCCGATGACGTGACCCGGCGGCGCTGGCTGCTGGCCTGGTCGGCGCTGGATCGGCCGGAGCCGCTGGGGCAGATCGGCTGAGCCGGGGTTTGCTCGCCGCTCACCTTCTCGTCATCTGACGCTGGCACCGTGGTCGTGTGCTCGATACGACCACTCCCAGCACCGGCGCGGACCGGTTCACCCGGTTCTGCGCGGCGGTGGTCGCGCGGCTGCCGTTCGGGCTCAGTCGCCTTGTCGCCCCGACCTTCCTGGGCTTCGCGCTGATCAACAGCTTCACCTTCGCGGTGGATCTGGCGCTGCTCACGCTGTGCCGCGGTGGTTTGGGTCTGCCGCTGTGGTTTTCGATCACCGTGGGCTATCTGTGCGCGTTCGGATTGGCGTTCGTGCTGAACCGCACCTTCAATTTTCACTCGCACGCGCCGGTGGGCCGGCAGGCGGCGGTCTACCTCGTGGTCGTGATCGTCAACTATCTGGCGTTCATCCTCGGCGTCGGCGCCGGTCTGACCGCGCTCGGCCTGGACTACCACCTGTCCCGGCTGCTGGCGGGCGCCTGCGAGGCGGTCTATATGTATACGGCGCTGCGCTGGGTGGTGTTCCGGCGCTAGGGAAGTACCTCCGGGTGACCCCCGTCGACAACGACGACGCTGTCGTCGGTGAGTGCCCAGTGCGCGATACCCGCGGCCGTGTAATCCGCGACCAAGCGCTTGCCGAGATCGTCGGGGTCCAGGGCCGAGCCCACGTGCGGGACGATCCGATGGTCGACCAAACCCAGCCCGTCCCACCGGGTTTCGATGCCGCAGGCCGGCCCGACCTCGGCCGGATCGTCGGTGGATTCCAGGCCGTGCAGATCCGGGGTCAGCAGGCAGGCGCCCGCGCTGTACCCGGCGTAGGCCAGCGCGTCCTCGGCCAGCAGCCGCGGCAGCACGACATCGGCGCCGCTGCGCGCGAATTGGGCGCGCAGCACGAAGGTGTTGCCGCCGCGCACCCACAGCAGCGGGAACTCGCGCAGCGCCCGCTCCAATTCCGCTGGGCGCGCGATGAATTCGCGCAGATCCAGCACCTCGGGTGCGTATCCGAGCCTGCGCAGCGGGACGAAATCGCTGGTGACCGCGGCGTCCCAGGCGTCCGGCCAGGCGTCACAGGCGTTGGGAATCACCGCGACCCGGCCGGGCGCGCCCACCAGGGCGGCCAGCCGATCGGCGTGCGCCCCGAATCGATAGCCGGCCAGGAACAGCCGCATCAGAGCGTGAAGGCCAGACTGCGGACCAGCCGGTTCCCCAACTCCTCGTCACCGGCGATCTCGATCGCGTCCAGGTGCGCGCCAGCTATGGTGCGGCCGCCGCCCAGGCGCGCGAAAAGCCCGGAGTCCAAACGGATCTGGACGGTCGGCGGCTCGTCGAAGGCCTGCACGAACCCGGCCCGGCCGTCCACGACCGCGATGCGCAGCGTGCGCGTCTGCGGGCCGGTCAGCTCGAACAGCACCCGGGAGCCGTCCGGCGCCTTGCCGAACTTGCCGACCGCGCGCGGCACCGACACCAGGAACTCCTCGAATGCCGCCGCGCCCCGCTTGCCGCCCTCCTCGACGCGGACGCCGAGCGCGTCGGCCACGTCGAGTTCGTGCATCCAGCAGTCGAACAGCCGCACCCGCATGAACCGGCCGTAGGGCACCTGCCCGATCGGCGAGGGTGTCGGCGTCGACCATTCCTCGTCGGTCAGCTCCGCCAGCGCCCGGCGCCGCCGGTCGGTGACCTCGCCGAACAGTTCCAGCAGCCGGGCGCCGGGCAGCGGCCGCAGCCGGTCGACCCAGATCTCGTTCAGCACGGCGACCTCGTTGCGCACGTGCGGCAGCGTGCGCACATCGGTCTTGGGCCGCATCGGATCGTGAGCCGGCGGCTGCTCGCCGAGCAGCCAGGATTCGGTGCCGGTGACGTGCGCGACGACGTCGAACACCGTCCAGCCCGGCAGCGGCGACGGTGTGCGCCAGCGCTCTTCGGGCAGCTCCGTGACCAGCGCGGCGATCGCGTCCCACTGCTGGCCCAGCAGTGTGGTCAGCTCGGCTCGATCCAGCGTCATGCCTGGGTTCCTTCCACAGGGTCGGTGTCTTCGGTCGGCAGCGCGGCGATTCCGGCGCGGATCGCGGCGGCGGTGCCCACCGGATCGTGCGGGCGGCGCAGCAGCAGGCCCTTGGCGAAACTCAGCTTGTCGCCGTGGCGGCGGGGGACGACGTGCAGGTGCACGTGCGCCACGGTCTGGAAGGCGGCTTTGCCGTCGTTCATCACCAGGTTCGCGCCGTCGGCGGCGAGGGTGCTGCGGCGCATGGCCAGCGCCAGCCGGTGCCCGGCCCGGAAGATGTGTGCCCCGGTGTCGGCGTCGAGGGCATCGAGTTCGGCGGCATGGACTTTGGGAATGATCAAGGTGTGCCCGCGGGCGATCGGCCGGATGTCGAGGAACGCGCAGAGCGTGTCGTCCTCGTAGACCTTGGTCGCCGGCGCGGTGCCCGCCACGATGCGGCAGAAGACGCAGTCCTTCACGGCCCAGACCATACGGCGTACGACGACAACCCGACAGTCCCGGCATGATGCGCGTCACGCTGTATGGTGCTGACCTGGCGAACCGTCCGGTCAGCGGTTTCCGGACACCGCTTGTGACGGGCATCTCAACTACCCTCACTGCAACCCGGGTACAGTTGCGAGGATTTGGGCGAACTTACTCACAAGTAGCATCGTCCAGCCCTCGTTCGCCGGCGCCGTTGCCCACCAGAGACGCGTCGTCGGGTGACGCTGAGCCAGTTCGAGTAAGGAAGTCTGACAAGTGGAGACAACGCAAAACGTAGGCGATTCGTCGCCGCGCGGAGCGCGTGTCGGAGTCGTTCGCGAATCCACCGCGGGCGAACGACGTGTCGCATTGGTGCCCAAGATCATTCCGGCGCTGCTGAAGCAGGGCGTCGAGGTCATCGTGGAGGCCGGCGCCGGCGTCGGCGCGCTCATCCCCGACGAGGCCTATGTCGCGGCCGGGGCCAGCATCGGTGATCCCTGGTCGGCCGAGGTGGTCGTCAAGGTCGCTCCGCCGACCGACGCCGAGGTGGCCAAGCTGTCCGACGGGCAGACGCTGATCGGGTTCCTCGCCCCGCGCAACGCCGAGAATCAGATCGGCGCGCTGAAAACCGCGGGCGTGCAAGCCTTCGCGGTCGAGGCGATCCCGCGTATCTCGCGCGCGCAGGTGCTGGACGCCCTGTCCTCCCAGGCCAACGTCGCCGGCTACAAGGCCGTGCTGCTCGCGGCCTCGGAATCGACCCGCTTCTTCCCGATGCTCACCACCGCCGCCGGCACCGTGAAGCCCGCGACCGTGCTGGTGCTCGGCGTCGGCGTGGCCGGCCTGCAGGCGCTGGCCACGGCCAAGCGTCTCGGCGGGCGCACCACCGGCTACGACGTGCGGCCCGAGGTCGCCGATCAGGTGCGTTCGGTCGGTGCGCAGTGGCTCGATCTCGGCATCGACGCCGCCGGTGACGGCGGCTACGCCCGCGAGCTCACCGACGAGGAAAAGGCCAAGCAGCAACAGGCTTTGGAGGACGCGATCAAGGGCTTCGACGTGGTGATCACCACCGCGCTCGTCCCGGGTCGCCCCGCGCCGCGCCTGGTCACCGCCGGAGCGGTGGAGGGCATGAAGCCCGGCAGCGTGATCGTCGACCTGGCCGGTGAGACCGGCGGCAACTGCGAGCTGACCGAACCCGGCCAGACCGTGGTCAAGCACGGCGTCACCATCTGCTCGCCGCTGAACCTGCCCGCCACCATGCCCGAGCATGCCAGCGAGCTGTACTCGAAAAACATCGCGGCCCTGCTGGAACTGATGCTGGTGGACGGCAAGCTCGCCCCCGACTTCGGCGACCAGGTGCTCGCGGATTCCTGCGTGACTCGTGAGGTGGAAGCCTGATGTACACCGGACTTCTGGCCAATATCGCGATCCTGGTGCTGTCCGGGTTCGTGGGCTTCGCCGTCATCTCCAAGGTGCCCAACACCCTGCACACCCCGCTGATGTCGGGCACCAACGCCATTCACGGCATCGTCGTGCTCGGCGCGCTGGTCACCCTGGGCAAGGTGGAGGATCCCTCCCTCGGCATCCAGATCATTCTGTTCGTGGCCGTGGTCTTCGGAACCCTGAACGTCATCGGTGGTTTCGTGGTGACCGACCGCATGCTCGGCATGTTCAAGGGCAAGAAGGCCGCCCCGGTCGAGAAGGCGGAGAAGTAAGCCATGGACAACCTCGTCAATATTCTCTACATCATCTCCTTCGGCATGTTCATCTACGGCCTGATGGGCCTGACCGGGCCGAAGACCGCCGTGCGCGGCAACTGGATCGCCGCGGTGGGCATGTTCCTCGCGGTGGTCGCCACCCTGATCGCGGTGCGCGACACCAACAACTGGATTCTGATCGTCGCGGGCCTGGTGGTCGGTGTCGCGCTCGGCGTGCCCCCGGCCCAGCGCACCAAGATGACCGCGATGCCGCAGCTGGTCGCCGCGTTCAACGGCGTCGGCGGTGGCACCGTCGCGCTCATCGCGTGGGCCGAGTTCCTCGACACCAGCGGCTTCTCCGCGTTCAAGCACGGCGAAGAGCCGACCGTGCACATCATCGTCGGTTCGCTGTTCGCGGCGATCATCGGCTCGATCTCGTTCTGGGGCTCGCTGATCGCCTTCGGCAAGCTGCAGGAGATCCTGCCCGGCAGCCCGATCGGTGTCGGCAAGCTGCAGCAGCCGCTGAACCTGCTGCTGCTCATCGTGTCCGTGGCCGCCGCGGTGGTCATCGGCATCGGCGCCTCCGGTGACGGCGCGCCGTGGTGGTGGATGGTCCTGCTGCTGGTCGCGGCCGGCATTCTCGGCCTGATGGTGGTGCTGCCGATCGGCGGCGCCGACATGCCCGTGGTCATCTCCCTGCTCAACGCGCTGACCGGTTTGTCGGCCGCCGCGGCGGGTCTGGCGCTGAACAACACCGCGATGATCGTGGCGGGCATGATCGTCGGCGCGTCCGGCACCATCCTGACCAACCTGATGGCCAAGGCGATGAACCGGTCCATTCCGGCGATCGTGGCCGGTGGTTTCGGTGGCGGCGGCACCGCGCCCGGCGCCTCCGACGGCGAGGCCAAGACGGCCAAGGCCACCTCCGCGGCCGATGCCGCGATCCAGATGGCCTACGCCAACCAGGTCATCGTGGTGCCCGGCTACGGCATGGCCGTCGCCCAGGCCCAGCACGCGGTCAAGGAGATGGCGGCCCTGCTCGAAGCCAAGGGCGTCGAGGTCAAGTACGCCATTCACCCCGTCGCCGGCCGCATGCCCGGGCACATGAACGTGCTGCTGGCCGAGGCCGAGGTGTCCTATGACGCGATGAAGGAAATGGACGACATCAACGGCGAATTCGGCCGTACCGATGTGGCCCTGGTGATCGGCGCCAACGACGTCACCAACCCGGCCGCGCGCGAAGACGCCTCCTCCCCGATCTACGGCATGCCCGTGCTGAACGTGGATCAGGCCAAGAGCGTCATCGTGCTGAAGCGTTCGATGAACTCCGGGTTCGCCGGTATCGACAACCCGCTGTTCTACGCGGACACCACCTCGATGCTGTTCGGTGACGCGAAGAAATCCGTCGGTGCGGTCACCGAGGAACTGAAAGCGCTGTAGTTCGTTTGTTGCCGGGCGGCCCTTCGCTTTCGTGAGCGGAGGGCCGCTCTGGTGTGTAGGAGAGTTGCCCGAGGAACGTATGACCTATCCGCCGAATTACGGCCCGCCGAATTACGGGCCGCCGCCGGGATATCCGCCCGCGCGCCCACCCGCATTTCCGCCACCGCCCGACACCCGGGCCAAGGTGATCAGCTGGGTGAAGGTGCTCATACCGGCGGTGGTGCTGTTCCTCATCGCGGGCGTGGTCTGGTTCGTGTTCCGGACCGGAACCCAGGCCGAGGTCGGGCAGTGCGGCAAGCTGTCGGGCAGTAGCGCCGCGGCGGAATTCGAGCCCGCCGACTGCGCCGACCCCGAAGCCAACTACGTGGTGGCCGAGAAGTTCGAGGGCGCCGACGCGGCCTGCGCCACCAGGGATTACACCAGCTACTACCTGCCGAGCGGCAACACCTACACCCTCTGCCTGCGCCTGAACGCCGCCGAGGGTGACTGCTTCAGCGGCTCCCCGGGCCGCGCGAGCACGAAGGTGGAGTGCACCGCCTCCGCCGACTTCCGGGTCTCCCGGGTCGTCCGCGGCGAGGCCGCCAGCTCGGCCTGCGGCCCCGTCGGCTCCGACGAGAACACCATCGTCTATCCGAAGCCCGAGCCGCTCACCCTCTGCCTGGTCGCCGCGAAGTAGCGCTCAGGCGCTGACCCGGGATTTCGGCGGGGCCACCACACCGGCCTGCCAGCTGCACAGCAGTAGCAGCACCAGGGGAGCGGCGAGGGCGGTGGTGAGCGGGACCAACGCGGTGAGCCAGCCGATCACGGCCGGGCCGGCGAGCAGGCCCAGGTAGCCCAGGCTGAAGACGCGCGACATGTCGGTCGCGGCGGTGCTGGAGCCCAAATTTCCCGCAGTGGTGAATATCTGGGGGATGCCGCCGGACAGGCCGATGCCGCACAGGGCCCAGCCCAGCAGGGTGAGCGGGATCCAGGGCGAGACGATGACGAGGCCGAGCCCGAGCGCGCAGATCAGGCTGCCGTAGCGCACCACGGCGACCCGGCCGAAGGTCCCCGCGATGCGATCGGTGGCGAGCCGGCCCGCGGTCATCGTGAAGGAGAACGCCGCGAAAGCCAGTGCGGCGGTGGACTCGTCGGCATCGAGATGCTCGCGGACCTGCAGGGCGCTCCAGTCCGCCGCCGCGCCTTCGCAGAGCAGCAGGACGAAGGCGATCAGCGCCAGCGCCATCACCTTCCGGGTGCGTTCCGGCACCCGGCCCCAGCCGGTCGTGGACTGGGGTTGCGGGGCCGGCGCCGCATCGGCCGGAGCGTCCGCGAGGTCGCTCGCCGCGGTGTCGCGGAGCAGCAGGGGCAACAGCGCCGCGGTCAGCACCAGGCAGACGACCGAGGAGACGCCGAGGGTCAGGCGCACGTCCCAGTCCGCGCGCTGGGCGGCGGCCCCGAGCACCGAGCCGAGGAATCCGCCCCCGGAGAACAGGGCGTGGAAGGCCGACATGATCGGCCGGCCGTAGGCCCGTTCCACATGCACCGCTTGGGTATTCATCGACACGTCGAGCGCGCCGTTGCCGAAACCGAAGCAGGCCAGCGCGACCGCCAGGGCGATCGGCCCGGTGGCCAGGCCGGGCCCGATCACCGTCAGCGCGGTGATCGCGGCGGCGGCCCCGACCAGCGTGCGGCTGCCGAACCGGTCGGCCAGCGGCCCGGCGATCCGCATGCCGATGATCCCCGCGCCCGCCAGCATCAGGATGAAGGTGCCGAGGGTGGATTTCGCGACGCCGGTCCGGTCCGTGATCACCGGGATGTGCACCACCCACAGCGCGAGCAGGAACCCGTTGAGCGCGAAGACGGTGAACACCGCCGCTCGCGCTCGCCGCAGCTGCGGACCGACCGTCGAATCCAACATCACTCGACGGTACCGACTCCCGATGCGCACCGGGGGTCAGTTCACCGCCGCCTCTTCGACCGACCACGCCCCGCTCGCCGCGGCCTCGGCGGCATAGTCGCGGAAGTCCTTGGGGGCGCGGCCGAGTGCGCGTTGCACACCGTCGGTGGTGGCGGAGTTGCGGCCGTCCAGGATGGTGCCGAACAGGTAGTCCAGCAGGCTGACGACATCGGCGGGCACCTGGTACTCGGTCAGCCCGCCGACGAACTCGGTGCGGGTGATCGGAATGTAGGCGATCTCGCGCCCGAGGGCCTCGGCGATCTCGGCGGTGGCCTGGGCGAAGGACAGGGCGCGCGGACCGGTGAGTTCATAGAGTTCCCCGGTGTGCCCGGCCTCGGTGAGTGCGGCGACCGCGACGTCGGCGATGTCGTCGGCGTGCACGAACGGCTCCGGCACATCCCCGTTCGGCAGGGCGACTTGCCCGGCCAGGATGTAGTCGGTGAACGCGCCCTCGCTGAAGTTCTGGGCGAAGAAGCTGCAGCGCACGATGGTCCAGTCCAGGCCGGAGTGCCGCACGATCTCCTCGCACTCCACCGCCTCGGGTTCGCCGCGCCCGGAGAGCAGCACCAGCTTGCGCACGCCGCTCCGCTTCGCGGCGACGCTGAAGGCCTGGATGACGTCGGGCGCGCCGGGCACGGCCAGATCGGGCTGGAAGGCGAGGTAGACCGAGTCGATACCGGCCAGCGCGGCCGACCAGGTGTTGCGGTCGGTCCAATCGAAGGGGATCTCGGCGGTGCGGGAGCCGATCCGGACCGGATGCCCGGCCTGCTGCAGGCGGGCGGCCACGCGGCCACCGGTCTTGCCGGTGCCGCCGGTGACGAGGATGCGGGGCTGGTTTGCGTCGTGGAATGTCATGACTCGATTACATCCGCGCAGGCCGAGACTCTACATAGTTCAGCCGCTCATGATCATGCGCCGGCGTCTAAGCTGGAATCGTGGATGCGCTCGCCAGCCTGCTCGAAGGTCCACGCGCCCGAGGTGCGTTCGTCATGTGTTCGCTGCTGAATCCGCCGTGGGCGCTGCGAGTCCAGGACGAGGCCCCGTTGACGGTGGTGTCGCTGATCCGCGGCACCGCCTGGATCGTGCCCGATGTGCCGGCCAGGGGCGCGAATGCCGGTGCCGCCGCGGCCAACCCGCGCCAGCTCACCGCCGGTGATGTCGCGATCTTCCGGGGCCCGCAGCCGTATACCTTCGCCGACGATCCCGCCACCGCGCCGCAGGTCATCATCCACCCCGGTCAGATCACCAAGTCCCCGGAGGGCGAGATCCTCTGCGAGACATACAGTCTCGGTACCCGGCAGTGGGGCACCGACCCGAACGGGTCCACCATGGCGATCACCGGCACCTATGAGTCGGCGGGCGCGGCCAGCCAGCGGCTGCTGCGCGCATTGCCGCCGGTCATCGTGCTGCCGCACGGCGATCTCGACGGCCGCCTGCTCGAACTGCTCGCCGACGAGGCGACCAAGGACGAACCGGCCCAGACCGCGGTGCTCGACCGCCTGCTCGACCTGGTCCTGATCGCCGCCCTGCGGGCCTGGTTCGCGCGCAACGACGCCCCGGCCTGGTACCACGCCTACAGCGATCCGCTGGTCGGCAAGGCCCTGCGCCTGTTGCAGCACAATCCGGCGCACGGCTGGACGGTCGCCAGCCTGGCCGAGGCCGTCGGGGTGTCGCGCGCCGCGCTGGCCCGCCGCTTCACCGATCTGGTCGGGGAGCCGCCGATGGCGTTCCTCACCGAATGGCGCCTCGCCCTCGCGGCCGACCTGCTGCAGGAGTCGGATTCGACCATCGAGTCGATCGCGGGCAAGGTCGGATACGGCAGTGCCTTCGCTCTCAGCGCGGCGTTCAAACGGCACTTCGGGGTGAGCCCGCGTGACCACCGGCAGGGGAATTCGGCGGCTCAGCTATCGTCGGCCGGGTGAACAAGCAGTATCCGGTCTTGTGGCCGATGCCGACGCGGTGGGCCGACAACGATCACTACGGCCACGTCAACAACGTGACCTACTACTCGTACTTCGACACCGCGGTCAACGCGTGGCTGATGCAGGCCACCGGCACCGATATCCGCGACCTGCCCGCGCTCGGCGTGGTCGCGCAGACCTCCTGCCAGTACCTGGGCTCGATCAGCTTCCCGGACCAGTTGCAGGTCGGCCTGCGCATCTCCCGCCTCGGCCGCTCCAGCATCACCTATGACCTGGCCATCTTCCGCGACGCCGACGGCACGCTGGAACTCGCCGCGACGGGCAGCTTCGTGCACGTCTACGTGGATTCGGACACGCGCAAGCCGATCGAGATCCCGGAGCTCATCCGCACCGCCGCGGCCACGCTGGTCGTCGCGGACGACGACTAGCCCACCAGCATCGCCTGGAAGCGCCGCATGCCGTCCAGCCAGCGGTCGTAGTCGGAACCCTTGTGGCGGTAC
The DNA here is from genome assembly GCF_040654295.1 of Nocardia sp. NPDC050712. Taxonomy (NCBI): domain Bacteria; kingdom Bacillati; phylum Actinomycetota; class Actinomycetes; order Mycobacteriales; family Nocardiaceae; genus Nocardia; species Nocardia sp. NPDC050712. Next base: position 60,269 of record NZ_JBFAHT010000006.1, on the reverse strand, counting down.
ATCTTCAGCACCTCCGGGTGCGGCAGGATCAGGAACGTCTCCTCGGCCACCCCCGCGATCACGGCGTCGGCGACCTGCTCCGGCGTGAGCACGGCCCCGGCGGTTTTCACGGCCTTGACCGCGAGTTCGGCGGCTTCCGGATGGTCCGGGATCAGGTCGCCGTGCAGCAGCCGGGTGTCCACGCCCATCGGGCAGACGCAGCTGACGCGAATCCCCTTGTCCCCGTAGGTGACCGACAGCCACTCGGCGAACCCGACGGCGGCGTGCTTGGTGACCGAGTACGGGGCCGAACCGATCTGGGTGAGCAGGCCCGCGGCCGAGGCCGTGCTGACGAAGTACCCGCTGCCGCGCTCCAGCCAGCCGGGCGTGAGCAGGCGGGCGGCGCGCACATGGGCGAGCACGTTGACTTCCAGTGCGGCCGACCACTGTTCGTCGGTGCTGTCCAGCCCCGGCCCGCCGCCGATGCCCGCGTTCGCGAAATACAGATCCACCGGCCCGAATTCGGCCTCGGCCCGCGTGATGAGTTCCTGGATCACCCGATCCTGGGTCACGTCGCCGCCGACAGCCACGGCGTTCGCGCCGATCGACGCCGCGACCCGCTCCGCGTTGGCCGCGTCCAGATCGGCGACGACTACCCGGGCCCCGCCGTCGGCCAGCCGCCGCGCGAGCGCCGCCCCGATCCCCGCGCCGCCCCCGGTAACAATCGCAACCTTGCCCGAAATCTCCATTCCCGCACCCTAGCGCCCGGGAGTTTCCGGGTGCGGGGCATCACGCCTCGGGAAATCGCGCCACGATCTCGTACAGCGCCGGGTTCGCGGTGGCGTACGCCGGTGCGGCCGACAGCCGCTGCTGGAAGGCCGGATTCGCGCCCGCCGCCCGCCAGGCATCGGCGCTGTCCCAGTGCGCCACGTTCACCAGCGCGAACTGTGCGCCCGGCTCGGTCGTCCGGTGCAGCCGGTTGTCCCGGAAACCCGATGCGTGCGACATCAACTCGGCGCGCCCGTGCCAGTGCGCGATGAATTCCTCGACCTTCTCGGTCGGCAGTTCGAAGGCATTGACGAAGGTGATTCCGTCCCCCTGCGGCGCCGCGTCCGAACGATATTCGGCGGCCACCTCGTAGGTGCTGCCCTGGACGATCGCGTACTCGCCGGACGACTGCGCCGAGGCCTGAAACCTGTTGTCCGCCAAGGCCGCGTCCCGGTCCGCGCGCGAGGCCCACTCGGCCACCATGACGAGCGGCAGCGGGCCGTCCTGCAGCGCCCGGTGTAGCCGCGCGCTGCGAAAACCCTTGGCCTTACTCGCGATTGCGGCGCGCTCGCGCCACTGCGCGGCGAAGTCGTCGAACCGGTCGGCGGGCAACCGGGTCGTGTCGATCACGATGAACGAAGCACTCATACCGTCATCTTGGAACCTCGAGGACGCTCGAGGTCAAGGTGTATCGCGATTTCCGCCGGAGGCGATGCGGTCCAGCAGGGGCGCGGTGCGCGGACCCACCAGTTCCCGCATCACCAGCGCCATGTTGGTGCGTTCCACGCCGGGGATCTTGAGGATCTGGCCCGCGATCCGGTACAGGTCGTCGGCGTCGCGCGCCACCACCCGCACCGTCAGATCGGTCAGGCCGGTCATGCCGCACACCTCGGTGACCTCGGGCACCTCCGCCAGTGCCTCCACCACGGCGTCGAGCTGATGCTGGTCGACGACGACCGCGACGAACGCCGACAGCGGATAGCCGAGGGCGCGCGGGCGGACCCGGCGTTCGAAGCTGCCGAGCACTCCGCTGGCCTCCCAGCGCGCCAGCCGGGCCTGCACGGTGTTGCGGGACAGGCCGAGCCGGGTCGCCAGCTCCACGCCGGTCGCGCGCGGGTTGGCCACCAGCTCGAGTAGGAGCCGGGCGTCGGTGGCGTCCAAAGTGGGGTCGGCGGGTTCTCTACTGGACATATGCGCAGTATGACATCAGGTCCCGCGCGACTATTGGGCATTCTGCTCAGAGCGATCATGGCCACTTGCGCACTTCGCCAGGTCAGGCATGCTGTGAGGTAGAGCACACAATGCTCGGCTCTGTTGGTAGGAGGCGATCCCTTTGCCGGAGCGGCCCGCGTACCCGGTCCAGCTGATCCAGCCCGACGGCCGCCGCGTCTTCGACCGGGAGCATGCCGCTCTCGTCGCCGATATCGGCCCCGAGCGGTTGCGCGCGCTGTACGAGGACATGGTCGTCAGCCGCCGCATCGATACCGAGGCGACCGCGCTGCAACGGCAGGGCCAGCTGGGATTGTGGCCCCCGCTGCTCGGCCAGGAAGCCGCCCAGGTCGGCTCGGCCCGTGCCCTGCACCCCGACGACTACGTGTTCTGTAGCTATCGCGAAGCCGCCGTCGCCTACTGCCGCGGCGTCGATCCGGGTGAGCTGACCCGGCTCTGGCGCGGCGCTGCCCACTACTGCTGGGATCCGGACGCGGTGCGCATGACCAACCCGAACATCGTGGTGGGCGCGCAGGGCCTGCACGCCACCGGATACGCCTACGCCGCCCACCTGGACGGCGCGGAGATCGCGACCATCGCCTACTTCGGCGACGGCGGCAGCAGCCAGGGCGATATCGCCGAGGCGCTGGGTTTCGCGTCGAGCTGGAGCGCGCCGGTGGTCTTCTTCTGCCAGAACAACGGCTGGGCGATCAGTGCCCCGGTCCGGGTGCAGAGCGCGACCCCGATCGTGCGGCGCGCCTACGGTTACGGCATCCCCGGAGTGCAGGTCGACGGCAACGACGTGCTCGCGGTGCTGGCGGTGACCCGGCAGGCGGTCGCGCGGGCGCGCAGCGGCGGCGGCCCCTCGTTCATCGAGGCCCTGACCTACCGGATCGGTCCGCACACCACCGCCGACGACCCCACCCGCTACCGCGCCGCCGCGGAGACCGAGGAGTGGCGGCGGCGCGATCCGATCGACCGGGTGCGCCGGCTGCTCGAACGAGAAGACCTGTACGACAGCGACTTCGAGCGCCAGGTCGCCGACCGGGCCGCCGCGGTCGCACATCGGGTGCGCACCGCCACCATCGAGATGCCCGATCCGGAACCGGCGCGGCTGTTCGACCACGTCTATTCGACCCCGCATCCGCTCATCGCCGAGGAGCGGCGGGCGTACCTGGAGTACCTGGCCGGCGATCCCGGGGAGGCACCTGTGCACGAAGGAGTCCGCGCATGATCACCACCTTTGCCGCCGCGCTCAACGCCGGTCTGCGCAAAGCCCTGGAGGACGACCCGAAAGTCCTGCTGATGGGGGAGGACATCGGCCGCCTCGGCGGCGTGTTCCGGGTGACCGACACGCTGCAGAAGGACTTCGGCGGCAACCGGGTGGTGGACACGCCGCTGGCCGAATCCGGCATCATCGGAACGGCTTTCGGCATGGCACTGCGCGGGTACCGGCCGGTGTGCGAGATCCAGTTCGACGGATTCGTCTACCCGGCCTTCGATCAGATCGTCTCCCAGGTCGCCAAGATCCACTACCGGACGCAGGGAAAAGTGAAGGCCCCCTTGACGATCCGCATTCCGTTCGGCGGCGGTATCGGTTCGGTGGAGCATCACTCGGAATCGCCGGAAGCCTATTTCGCGCACACCGCCGGGCTGCGCGTGGTCGCGCCGAGCAACCCCGGCGACGCGTATCACCTTGTCCGCCAGGCGATCGCCCTGGACGACCCGGTCATCTTCTTCGAACCCAAGCGGCGCTACTGGGACAAGGCCGACGTCGATTTCGGCGCCCCGCCGGAGTTGCCGATGGACCGGGCCCGGGTGTGCGCGGTGGGGACCGACGCCACCCTCGTCGCCTACGGCGGTACCGTCGCCACCGCGCTCACCTCGGCGAAAATTGCTGCGGAAGAAGGCCATTCGCTGGAAGTGATCGATCTGCGCAGTCTGTCGCCGATCGATTTCGACACCATCGAGGCCTCGGTGGCCAAGACCGGACGGCTCATCGTGGTGCACGAGGCACCGGTCTTCGGCGGCCTCGGTGCCGAGATCGCGGCCCGGATCACCGAGCGCTGCTTCTATCACCTGGAGGCGCCGGTACTCCGCGTCGGCGGGTTCGACATCCCCTACCCCCCGGCTAAGCTCGAAAAACACCATCTGCCCGATCCCGATCGCATCCTGGCCGCGGTCGACCGCTCGCTCGCCGCCTGAGAGGTGTCACCAGTGCCCGACGACAGCCACGTCCTGGAATTCCGGCTACCGGATCTCGGTGAGGGCCTCGCCGACGCCGAATTGCAGTCCTGGGCAGTGGCGGTCGGCGACACGGTCGAGCTGAATCAGACCATCGCGGAGGTGGAGACGGCCAAGGCCGTGGTGGCGCTGCCCTCGCCGTTCGCCGGGGTGGTCGTCGAGTTGCTGGCCGAGCCGGGGGACACGGTCGAGGTCGGCGCCCCGCTCATCCGCGTGCGCAGCGCGGAGGGCAAGCCCGCGGAGCGGACGTCGGTATTGGTGGGATACGGGCCCGAGGGTGAGGCGGTCTCGCGCCGCCGTAAGCCCGCGGCTACGGCGAAAGAGGCTGTCGCCGAACCGGAATCACCCGGGGAAGTACGCGCGGCGGCGACCCCCGCCGCGCGCAAGCTGGCCAAGGAGCTGGGCATCGACCTCTGGTACATCGCGGGCTCCGGGCCCGAGGGCGCGGTCACCGTCGAGGACGTGCGCACGGCCGTCCCCGTCTCCCAGCCCCGCAAGCCCGCCGCCCACGGCACCGCCGACCCCGCCGGCCACCGCACCGGCGCCCAGCGGAACGGCGGTCTCATCCGGCCGCCCGACCGCGAGCAGCGCACCCCGATCGGCGGCGTGCGCAAACGCACCGCGGCCGCCATGGTGGCCAGCGCCCGCACCATCCCGCAGGCCAGCACCTTCGTCACCCTGGACTGCACCGCGTCGATGGAAATGCTGGACCACCTGCGCACCACCAAGGCCTTCACCGGCTTGACCCTGACTCCGTTGACGCTGGTCGCCAAGGCCGTCCTGGTGGCGATCACCGACTTCCCGGCGATCAACGCCTCCTGGGACGAAGCCGACCAGCACATCATCACCAAGCACTATGTGAACCTGGGCGTCGCCGTCGCCACCGACCGCGGGCTGCTGGTACCCAACCTCAAGGACGCCGAGTCGGCCAGCCTGCGTGATCTGTGCAAGGAATTCGGCTGGCTCGCCGAGACCGCGCGTTCCGGCAGCGCCACACCGGTCGACCTGCGCGGCGGCACCTTCACCATCACCAATGTCGGCGTCTTCGGCGTGGATGTCGGTGTCCCGCTGGTCAACCCGGGCGAAGCCGCCATCCTCTGCCTCGGTTCGATCAGCAAGCGCCCCTGGGTCGTCCGCGACGAACTGGCCGTCCGCTGGGTGACCACCCTGGGCCTGAGCTTCGATCACCGCATGGTCGACGGCGAACTGGCGGCCCGGTTCCTCGCGACCGTCGCGGGCCTGCTCGAGGATCCCCTCACCCTGCTCAGCCGCAGCTAGCTTTGGTCTACCTGCACATCCGCGAGCGGGTGTGCAGGTAGCACCTCCAGTGTGCGATCCCACACCGCCGTCCGTGGTGATGTCACCTGGGGGAAACAAGAAACGTGCGCTGCGCGTAACTCGTGCCCGTTACCACTTGTCTATGGCAGAAGCAGCACATCCCGTGGACACCCGGTTGCCGTTCGGGCGGCAACTGGCGTTCGGCATCCAGCACGTCCTGATCATGTACACCGGGTGCATCACGGTGCCGCTGGTCTTCGGTGCTGCGGCCGGGCTGGACCGGGCGACCGTGGCGCTGCTGATCAGTGCCGACCTGCTGGTCGCCGGCATCATCACGGTGATCCAGAGTCTCGGCGTCGGCAAGCTCGCGGGCGCGCGCCTGCCGATCATCTGCGGGGCGACCTTCGTCGGGCTGAACCCGATGATCCTGATCGCCAAGGAGTACGGGCTGCAGGCGGTCTACGGGTCGATGCTGGTGGGCGGTGTCGTCGGTGTCGCGCTGGCCTATCCGTTCGCGAAGGTGGTGCGGTTCTTCCCACCGCTGGTGACCGGGACGGTGCTCACCGTCGTCGGCGTCTCGCTGATCGGGGTGGCCGGTGGATTGATCATCGGCACCAATCCCAAGGCGCCGAGCTTCGCCTCGCCGTCGCATATCGGCCTGGCCGCCGTGGTGGTGCTGATCGCGGTCGGCTTCATCTGTCTCGGGCGCGGGGTGTGGTCGCAGCTGGGCGTGCTCATCGCGCTGGTCGTCGGCATCGTGATCGCGATCCCGATGGGGTTGGTCAGTGCCGAGGGCATCGGCGACACCGCGTGGCTCGGAGTGCCGCAGCCGTTCCATTTCGGGGCGCCCGAGTTCCCGGTGACCGCGGTGGTGGCGATGAGCATCGTCATGGCGGTGGTGTTCGCCGAGTCCACGGCCAGCATGCTCGCGCTCAGCGAGATCACCGGCAAGCCGATCAGCAACGGCGATCTGGCCCGCGGCCTGGTCGGCGACGGGCTCTCCGGTGTGCTCGGCGGCATCTTCACCGCGTTCGTCGACACCATCTTCAATCAGAACGTGGGTTCGGTGGCCGCCACCCGCGTCTTCAGCCGATACGTGACCGCCGTCAGCGGCCTGATCCTGATCGTGCTCGGCGTGGTGCCGCGGATCGGCGCGGTGGTGGCGGCGGTGCCCAAGCCGGTGGTCGGCGGTGTCGGGCTGGTGCTGTTCGCGACGGTCACCGTGGTCGGCATCCAAACGCTGCTCCGGGCCGATCTGTCCGATCGGATCAACGCCACCATCGTCGCCGCGGCCGTCGGCGTCGGGCTGCTGCCGGAAATGGCGGGCGAGATGTTCGCCAAGTTCCCCTCGTCCGCGCAGATCCTGCTGACCAGCGGCGTAACCCTGGGCGCGGGTACGGCTTTCGCCCTGAATCTGCTCTTTAATCACACCCGGCTGGGCAGCCGGGCCCGCGGTGCGACCGAGGTGAAACCGGCGGTGGCCACCGCCGAGCCGGTACCGGTCACGAACGCGGGGTGAGCAGCTTTCGCACGACGAGACCGGCGAGCAGCGCCCAGAACGCCGCGCCGACACCGAGGAATCCGACACCGGAGGCCGCGATCAGGAACGTGACGATCCCGGCCTCACGGTGTTCCTCGGCGCGCAGCGCCCCCGCGAGCGCGGCCGCCAAGGTGCCGAGCAAAGCAAGTCCCGCAACGGTTTCCAGGGTGCCGCGCGGCGCGGCGGCCACCACCGCGACCAGTGCGGCCGAGCCGAGCGCCAGCAGCAGATAGGCGCCGCCCGCCGAACAGGCGGCGATCCAGCGGCGTTTCGGATCCGGATGCGCGGCGGGCGCCGCGGACAGGGCCGCGCTGATCGCGGCCAGGTTGATCGCGTGCCCGCCCGCCGGCGCGCCGAGCACGGTCCCCAGGCCGGTGACCGTCATGGCCGAGCGCCACGGCACCTGATAGCCGAACGACTTCATCACCGCGGTCCCCGGAATGTTCTGCGAGGCCATGGTGACGATGTACAGCGGAATCGCGACCCCGATCATGGCCTGCCAATTCCAGTGCGGCAGCGTGAATTCCACGGTCGGCACCAGCGCCGAGAGGGCCAGGCGCCGGTCCTCGACCGCGATGCTGATCCCGGCCCCGATCGCCGCGGTGACGAAGGCCGCGAGCACCGCCCAGCGCTTGGCGTAGCGCTGGAGCACCAGCCACACCACGATCACCGGCACCACCACCGCCGGACTCGTCCGCACCGCCTGCACCGGCGCCAGGCACATCGGCAGCAGCACCCCGGCCAGCATCGCCTGCGCGATCTCGACCGGAATCGCCGCGACCAGATCGCCGAGCCGCTGCCACCACCCGGTGATCACGATGAGCACCCCGGTCAGGGCGAACGCGCCCACCGCCGCGGCCCAACCCCCGGCCACCACACCGGTACTCGCGAGCAGCGCCGCACCCGGCGTCGACCAGGCCAGCGTGATCGGCATCCGATAGCGGTAACTCAGCAGCACGATCCCGACCGCCTGCGTCACGCACAGCGCGAGCAAGCCCGACGCCGCCTGCGCCGACGTCGCGCCCACCGCCGTCAGTCCGGCCAGCACCACCGCGAACGAACTGGTGAACCCGACCAGCGCGGTCACCACCCCGGCGCCCAGCGGCTGCCCCAGCCCGACCTCGGCGACGGGCGGATCGGCTGCTTCGACCGGCGGAGAAACCTTGGACATTGCCCGAATCCTGCCCCCGCGCCGCCGCCCTGTCCCCGTCCAATCCGGCGAAACTGGCCTGAAACCGGTGGTCAGGTGCGGGCGGGCCGATCGGGACGCCCGCGGCGAGCCGGGGACGTAGCATCGGGGCGTAAGCAGTGGGGTATCGCGGAATTCGACACGAGGAGCTGGGTTGGTCGCCGTACTGATTTCGCCGGTTGAGCTTCGAGAAGCATTGGCGGACAAGCGGGTCCGGTTATTGGATGTGCGCTGGGCGCTGGGCGACCCGGACGGCCCGCAGCACTATCTGGACGGCCACATTCCCGGCGCGGTCTTCGTCGATCTGGAAACCGAACTGGCCGCACCGGCCTCGCCCGCCCGCGGCCGGCACCCGCTGCCCGAGCTGGCGCGGTTGCAGAATTGCGCGCGCAGCTGGGGCATTCGCGCCGGTGACGCCGTGGTCGTCTACGACGCGACCGGCGGCATGGCGGCGGCCCGCGCCTGGTGGCTGCTGCGCTGGGCGGGCCTGGCCGACGTCCGCATCCTCGACGGCGGGCTGCCCGCCTGGGAGCAGTCGGGCGGCGAACTGGCCCGGGGCACCGAGCCCGATCCGGAGCCCGGCGATGTCACCCTGAGCCCGGGCCATCTGCCCGTGGTCGACGCCGACGCCGTCGCGAGCTGGGACGGCCTGCTGCTCGACGCGCGGGCCGGCGAGCGCTACCGCGGCGAGGTCGAGCCGGTGGACCCGCGCGCCGGGCACGTCCCGGGCGCGGTCAGCGCCCCGACCGCCGAGAACCTGGACGGCGCCGGGCGTTTCCGCAGCACCGACCAGCTGCGCGAGCGGTTCGGGAACCTGGGTTCCGGCCCGGTCGCGGTCTACTGCGGTTCCGGCGTCACCGCCGCCCATCAGATCGCGGCGCTGGCGGCGGCGGGCATCGAGGCGGCTCTGTACCCGGGCTCGTGGTCGCAGTGGTCCAACGATCCGAAGCGCCCGGTCGCGGTCGGGGCCGAATAGCCGCTGATCACGGGCAGGTGCGGGCGACCCGGGCCAGCGCCGCGTTGTCGGCGGCGGTGATGGGCAGGTCGTACCGCACCGCCGCGGTCAGATACTTGCCCGCGTAGAAGCAGTGAACGGCCCGGGCGGGCGGCAGCCACGCCGACGGCGTGCTGTCGCCCTTGGACTGATTCACCCCGGCGGCGGTAGCCAGCAGATTGACCTCGACATCGTTGGCGAACGCCACCCGCCGCTCGGCCGGCCAGCTCGAGGCTCCCATATCCCAGGCGGCGGCCAGCGCGTAGACGTGATCGATCTGGATCGCGCGCGCGTCTTCCTTGCGGAAGTCGGCGCGGCGCCCGGTGTAGGGATCGTCAAGGGCACCCGACAGCACCACGCAATCCCGGGTGCCCGGCCGGAATGTCACCGCCGCGAGCTGTTTCGCCAGCACGTTGTTGCGGGTATCGCAGCCGTCGTGCCCGCTCGGCCCGTCGTAGTCATCGGTCCAGGACTCCCCGAAGACACAGCCCTGCCCCGATCGGCAACCCCGTTCGTAGCCACCGGGATGCGGGCGCTGCGCGATCACCCGCACCGAGGCGAGCAACTGCTCGACGTGTGCCCGGGTGGGGCTGCCGGGCGCGACGGGGTCATCGCCGAGGCCGGCGCAACCGGCGAGGACGAGCGACAACGCCACCAGCAGCCACCCGCGAATGCCCACGCACGCAGTTGTACGCCGCGGCACCGACACACACCGGCCGGCGGCGCGGCGCTGCCGGACCGTTCACAACCAGGCGCGGGTGAGCAGTTCGTCTTCGGCCGCTTCGACCGCGCGCGGCGGGAAGCGGGTGGCCGCGATGGTCTGATGCCGGGACCCGTCGTGCCCGATCACCCACGAGCCGCCGCGTTCCTGGCATTCGGCGATCTTCGCGAATGTCGTGAGCAAGAAGGTGATGGCGTCCGCCGGCGCGGGTGTGCGGGCCAGGCGCTGGGATTCACCGGGACGGGAGAGATCCAGCCAGACGCCGGATTGACCGTCCAAGCGCATGCCGACGATTTTTCCGGCATCGACAAAGGTGAATTTGCGCCGCTCCCACGGAGTAGTCGGCGTGAAGCTCTGCTCGAGAACTTGGAGCAGAATCGTCATGCTGCTGCCCTGCCTTTCTAGGCTGGGGGATTACCGCGAATTTGCGGTTCTGATGCTATGACCAGGGGATATTCCAGTATGGGCCGCCGGGGCGGATTAATCCAGAGCCGCCACAGATCGGCTGTCGGTGCCACCTGATTGGATGAGCGGATGCTGCACGGGCTGTGGTCGCCGGGTTCCGGGTTGCTGCTGTGGTCCGACGCGGCGGTACCCGGGGATTTGCCGGATCCTCTGGGCAGTGTGCTGCGCTCGTCGAAGTGGCGCCATCGCGCCGAGGTGCTGCTCGACGGTGAGCGCGAGAAAGTCCAGGCGCACGCCATGGCGCCGTCCGCGGCGGTGGCCGCGCTCCGCCAGCGGCTCCCGGCCGCCGAGGTCGCCGGGGATCTGCGATTCCTCGCCCACGTCGCCCTCGGGATCGAACGGTGGGCCCGCGCCGGGCGAGTGGTGCCCGAACTGCGCCGCGAAGACGGCCAGTGGTGGGTGCGCTGGCGCCTGATCGGCGGCGCCCGCCAGCGGGCCTGGCTCGCGGAATTGGCGGTCGCCATGCCCGCCGCGCTGCGCGTCGCGGGCCGCCCGGCCGCCGTGCTGGACGACCTCGTCGCCGAACTCACCGACCCGATCGTCAGCGAACTCCTCGACGCGCCCGCCCCGGCGCATCCGCTGCTGGCCGCGCTGATCGGCGATACGGAGCTGGAAACCGGCAGCCATCAGCTCTCGGAACTGCTGGAGCGCTGGCGAGCCAGCCTGACCGTGGACGAACCCGAACTGGTGCTGCGCCTGCTCGAACCCGACGGCGACGACGAGGCCGAACTCACGCTGTGGCGGCTGGAAGTCTGCCTGCGCACCGAGGGCGAGGCCCCGGCTCCCGTTCCGCTGCACGGCGATCCGAGCCTGGTGCACGCCGCGGCCGAGAAACTGGGCGAGGCGCGCCGGGTCTATCCGCGCCTGCGCGACCTGCCCACCGACAGTCACACCATGGATCTGCTGCTGCCCACCGCCGTGGTGGCCGACCTGGTCGAGCACGGCGCGCACGCCCTGCGTGCCGCGGGTGTCAAGCTGCTGCTGCCCCGGGCCTGGAACATCACCGAACCGACCATGCGCCTGCAGGTTTCGAGCGCGGTCCCCGCCGCGGAGAGCACCGTCGGCATGCGCGGGCTGGTCTCCTATCGCTGGGAATTGGCGCTCGGCGACACGGTGCTCACCAAGGCCGAGATGGAGCGCCTGGTGCGCTCAAAATCCGATCTGGTGCAGCTGCGCGGCGAATGGGTGCAGGCCGACCACAAGGTGCTGGCCGCCGCGGCCCGCTATGTCGCCGCGCATACCGACACCTCACCGGTCACCCTGGCCGACATGCTCGGTGAACTCGCGAGCGGGCATGTCGCCCAGGTGCCGCTCACCGAGGTGACGGCCACCGGCTGGGCCGCGGAAATCCTGGACCGCAGCCACGATCCGGAGCCCATCGCCGCGCCGGCCGGCCTGAAGGCGCAGCTGCGCCCGTATCAGGAGCGGGGCCTGTCCTGGCTGGTCACCATGAACCGCATGGGCTGCGGTGCCGTCCTCGCCGACGACATGGGGCTCGGCAAGACCGTTCAGGTGCTGGCCCTGCTGGTGCACGAGCGCGAAAACGCCGCGGCGCAAGCACAACCGGGCCCGACCCTGCTGGTGTGCCCGATGTCGGTGGTCGGCAACTGGCAGCGGGAGGCGGAGCGCTTCGCCCCGGGGCTGCGGGTGCTCGTGCACCACGGCGTCGGTCGCCGCGCGGGCGCGGAGCTGGATTCGGCTGTCGCGGAGGCGGATCTGGTGATCACCACCTACGCGCTGCTGGCACGCGACGTCGAGGAGTTCCGCCGCCAGCCCTGGGAGCGGATCGTGCTGGACGAGGCGCAGCACATCAAGAACGCCAACACCCGCCAGGCCCGTGCCGCGCGCACCCTGCCGGCCCGGCACCGCCTGGCGCTCACCGGAACCCCGGTGGAGAACCGGCTCGAAGAGCTGCGCTCCATCCTGGATTTCGCGCAGCCCAAACTGCTGGGCACCGCGCAGACCTTCCGGGCCCGCTTCGCCGTCCCGATCGAGCGCGAACGCGACCAGAACGCGATCTCCCGCCTGCGCTACCTCACCCAGCCGTTCGTGCTGCGCCGGGTGAAGACCGATCCCGCCGTCATCTCCGATCTGCCGGACAAGCTGGAGATGACGGTGCGCGCCAACCTGACCGTGGAGCAGGCCGCGCTGTATCAGGCCGTCGTCCAGGACATGCTGGAGAAGATCAAGAGCGCCAAGGGCATGGCGCGCAAGGGCGCGGTGCTCGGCGCGCTGACCCGGCTCAAGCAGGTCTGCAACCATCCGGCGCACTTCCTGGGCGACGGTTCCGGCGTGCTGCTGCGCGGCAACCACCGCTCCGGCAAGCTCGCGCTGGTCGAGGACGTGCTGGATGCCGTGCTCGCCGACGGCGAGAAGGCGTTGCTGTTCACCCAGTTCCGCGAGTTCGGCGAGATCATCGCCCCGTACCTGGCCGAGCGGTTCGGCACCGAGATCCCGTTCCTGCACGGCGGCGTGCCGAAGAAGCGGCGCGACACCATGGTCGAGCGCTTCCAGTCCGACGACGGCCCGCCGCTGATGCTGCTCTCGCTCAAGGCCGGCGGCACCGGCCTGAACCTCACCGCCGCGAATCATGTTGTGCACCTGGACCGCTGGTGGAACCCCGCGGTCGAGAACCAGGCCACCGACCGCGCCTACCGGATCGGGCAGCAGCGCAACGTGCAGGTGCGCAAACTGGTCTGCGTCGACACCATCGAGGAGCGGATCGACGAAATGATCAACGGCAAGCGGGATCTGGCCGAGCTGGCGGTCGGCGCGGGGGAGAACTGGATCACCGAGCTTAGCACCGACGAGCTGCGCGAGCTGTTCACCCTGGGCGCGGAGGCGGTCGGCGAATGAGCCCCTTCGAGGATTACAGCAAGTACGGCAAGCGTCGCCCGGTCCGGGGCGGCGTCGAAGCCCGCAGTCGCCGTGGCGGATTCGGCCGCACCTGGTGGGGCAAGGCGCTGATCGACGCGGTCGAGGCGATGGCCGAACCGGGGCGGTTGGCCCGGGGCCGCACCTACGCCCGCTCCGGGCAGGTGGTGAGCTATCGCATCGAGCCGGGTGCGGTGACCGCGGAAGTACAAGGCAGCCAGCCGCGCCCGTTCACCGCGGTGTTCACCGTCCGCCCGCTGCGCGAGGAGGAGCTCGACCTGCTGATCGACACCATCCGCACCGCGCCGGGCATGCTCGCCGACATCGCCTCCGGCGCGCTGCCCACCGGCCTGGGGCCCATGCTGCTCCCGACCACCGCGGCCGACCTGGACTTCGAATGCACCTGCCCGGATCCGGGCTGGCCCTGCAAGCACGTGGCCGCGGTCTGCTATCTGCTCGCCGAGCGCCTCGACGAGCACCCCCGCGAGATCCTGACCTTGCGCGGCCTGGACCTGAACACCTTGATCTCCGGTATCGAACGCGATCAGCAGCCGGTCGCGTCGACGGACCCCTACGGCGACAACGCGGTACTGCCGGAGCTGCCGAAACTCGAATTCCGCTCGGCCCTGGACGATCTCGATCCCACGCTGCTGCGCCGCGCGCTGCGCATGAGCAGTGAGGACGAACCGGAGGCCGCGGCCGGTCTGCGCGAGCTGCGCGCCCTCTACGCCCTGCTGGATCGCTGAGGGGCCGGCCCTGGGACGCCAGGCCCGGGCATCGTGAGTCTGCGGATTCCCGATGCGGGCAGTGGACCTGGCGTCCGTGGGATGGCGTACGCACTCACTGGGGCAAGTGATTGCTCGCCAGGCACCCGGAGCCGAGGCCGACTACGCTTCCCGGGCTTTGTCTGGCTGGATCCCTGCCCGGTGCGATGTGGGCCGGGACTTCCCGACGCCGGGTGCCATGTCTCAGTGTGCGCCGCCGACGCGGGCCGGGAACTGCCCGATTACTGTCCATTCGCTGCCCTTGCACCGTCCTTACGCGCGGGCCCGGCGCTGACAATGATCGCGAAACAGCCCGTGGCCAGCCCGGATGTAGCGCGGGGCGAATTCGGGCAATATCGGCGCGCGATCCAGTAGGCGCCCGCGGACGCGGCGCAGCCGTCCGGGCGGAACGGCCACTGGGTGTTCGAGCAACTCCGGAGCACGCCTGCCGCTCCGGACCACGGGGATGTCCTAGATTGGAGAGTATGGCGGGCAAGTCCTCATGGCCGGCGCGCTGCGCGCGGATCCCGGCGTGAGTGCGCGCCAGGCGCGCTGGGCGCCGGATGATCTGGACGCGCCGGTGCCGCTGACCCGGCCGGTGCGGCGCGTGGTCTCCCTGGTGCCCTCGCTCACCGAGTCGGTGGCGCACACCTGCCCGGAGCTGCTGGTGGGGGCCACCGAATGGTGCACGCATCCGGCCGATCTCGGGGTCGAGCGGGTGCGCGGGACCAAGAATCCCGATGTGCGCCGCATCGTCGAGCTCGCTCCCGACGTGGTGCTGTGCAATCAGGAGGAGAACCGCCGGATCGATGTCGAACGATTGCGGGATGCGGGAATCCCGGTGTGGGTCACCAGGATCCAGACCGTCGACGAGGCCGTCGGCTCGCTCACCCGGATGTTCGCCGAAGCGCTCGGTGTCGCGGTGCCCGGGTGGCTCACCGAGGCCGGAAAGACCTGGGCCACACCGCCGACCGGCCCCGCCCGGAAAGCCGTCATCCCGATCTGGCGGAACCCGTGGATGGTCGTCGGCCGCGACACCTTCACCGCGGATCTGGCCGGTCGCCTCGGCCTCGAGCTGGTGCACGCGAGCCACCCCGATCGCTATCCGCGCGTCACCGACGGCGAACTCACTCGCGACGTCGATCTCGCGGTGCTCCCCGACGAGCCGTACGTCTTCACCGAAACCGACGGTCCCGACGCCTTTCCCGGTATCCCGGTCGCCTTGGTCGCCGGCCGCGACCTCACCTGGTACGGACCGTCGCTGACCACGGCCCGCGCCACACTTACCGCGCAACTCGCCGCCGCCGACGTGCGCTGACCTGCAATCCCGGCCCGCACTCGCCGCGGCGCGCGCACACTGGAATCATGTTCCGGCACCGTCCCGGACGTCTCGCCGCCCTCTGGCACCGGGTGTTCGAGTACGCCGCGCCCTGGCTCGCGATCCTGCTGTTCGGCACGTTCCTGGCGGTGCTGGCCGCCTTCCTGCTGGTGCCGGGTCCCAGCATCGGCGCGCGCCTGCTCGCCCTGCTCTGCGCGGGTCATCAAATCCTGCTGTGGGGCGTCTATTTCAGCGTCGTGGAGCTGGCGGACAACCAATCCGTGTGGGGCACCGCGATAGTCCCGCGCAAACGCCTGCGCACCGAGATCATCCTGGCCACCGTGTTCTGGTCGAACCTGGTGCTGATCAGCGGCGTGCTGTGGCTGCTGGTGACCTCGCTGGTCGCCTAGAGCGCCAGGCGGTACACCCGCTGCGCCGTGCCGCGGAAGACCTGCTCGAGCTCGGCGGGCCCGCCGCCGTGCGCCGTCACCGCCTCGGCGATGGTCTGCACGCTGTTGGCGATGCTGGTGATCGGCTTGTCCACGGGGAAATTCGAGCCCCACAGCATTCGTTCGGCGCCGAAGACGGTGAGCGCGTGCTCCAGCAGCGGCCCGACCCGGTCGAGCAGGTCGGCGACCGAGGTGGACGTACCGCGCGGCGGCACCGGATGCCCCAGGATCGGCATCATCGCGCCGCTGCACTTGGCCACGACATTGGCGTGGTCGGCCAGTTCGGCGAAATCGTCGCGCCAGCGCAGGAACAGCTCGCGCCGCCGGCTCGGGTTGGCGCCGGTGTGCTTGCCGACCGGCCCGAAAATCCCGGCGGGCGTGCCCAGGTGGTCGATGACGATCGGCACCTCGGGGTAGCGCTTGGCCAGCGCCGTGACATCGGGGATCGCGTGCGAGTACACCCAGGCGTCGAAGGACAGCCCGCGTTCGGCCAGCCGGGCGAAGCCGTCCAGGAAAGCCGGTGCGGCGAGGGCGCTCTCGGTCTTGCAGAAGGAGCGGACGCCCGGATCGGGATGGTGACCGACCATGGTGCGGATGCCCCGGAACAGGGGCGACGCGGCCTGGTGCGCGTCGAGCAGCTCGGCGAATCCCGGTGCGGCGGGGTCGGCGTTGCCGATGATCGCGCGCAGCGGAACCGCCTGCGCGGTCGGCAGATTCGCGACCCAGCGGGTCTCGTCGGCCTTGGCCAGCGGCCCCTTGCCGGACCACTCGACCTCCATGTGCAGGAAGTCGTCGATCGGCACCTCGGCCACATCGGCCTGATAGTCCGGCGGCAGGTACTTGTCCAGGTAGGCCGTGGGATCACCGGAGAACTCGCGGTCCCGGCGCGGCGCGAGCTTCATCGCCGTGTCCACCGAAATCGGCAGATACCGGAAGATTTTCGCGAATCCGCCGAAATCCCGGGGCGTGCTGAACGGGTCCCACTGGTGCACGTGCGCGTCGAATATCCGAATGCCTGCTAGATCCATGTCCGCCGTCCTACCACCGATGGCCCGATCTTCGCGATTGTCACACGCCCGCTCAGACGTTGCGGCGGTATTGGCCGCCCACGCGGAAGAAGGTATCGGTGATCTGCTGCAGGGTGCAGACGCGGGCGGCGTCCATGAGCACCTCGAAGATGTTGTCGTCGGTGCGCGCCACGGCCTCCAGCCGGGCCAGCGCCGCGTGCGCCTGATCCCGGTGCCGGTGCTGGAAGTCGCGCACCCGTTCGAGTTGTGATTGCTTCTCCGCCTCGGTGCCGCGGGCCAGTTCGATCACGTGGTGTGGTTCGCCGTGCGGGTTGCGGAAGGTGTTGACGCCCACGATCGGCAGCGAACCATCGTGTTTGCGCTGCTCGTAGCGCATGGATTCATCCTGGATCTTGCCGCGCTGGTAGCCCGTCTCCATCGCGCCGAGCACGCCGCCGCGCTCGTTGATCCGCTCGAATTCGCTCAGCACCGCCTCCTCGACCAGGTCGGTGAGCTCCTCGATCAGGAAGCTGCCCTGCAGCGGGTTCTCGTTCATCGCCAGGCCCCACTCGCGGTTGATGATCAGCTGGATCGCCAGCGCGCGGCGCACCGATTCCTCGGTGGGCGTGGTCACCGCCTCGTCATAGGCGTTGGTGTGCAGGCTGTTGCAGTTGTCGTAGAGGGCGATGAGCGCCTGCAGGGTGGTGCGAATGTCGTTGAAGTTCATCTCCTGCGCGTGCAGCGACCGGCCCGAGGTCTGGATGTGGTACTTCAGCTTCTGCGAACGGTCGTCGGCGCCGTAGCGATCGCGCAGGGCGATCGCCCAGATCCGCCGTGCCACCCGGCCGATCACCGAGTACTCCGGGTCCATGCCGTTGGAGAAGAAGAACGACAGGTTCGGCGCGAAGTCGTCGATGCGCATGCCGCGCGCGAGATAGGCCTCCACGTAGGTGAATCCGTTGGCCAGAGTGAAGGCCAGCTGGCTGATCGGGTTCGCCCCGGCCTCGGCGATGTGATAGCCGGAGATGGAGACCGAGTAGAAGTTGCGAACGCTGTTGCGCACGAACCACTCCTGGATGTCGGCCATCATCCGCAGGCTGAACTCGGTGGAGAAGATGCAGGTGTTCTGGCCCTGGTCTTCCTTGAGGATGTCGGCCTGCACGGTGCCGCGCACCGTCGCCAGGGTGCGGGCGCGGACCTCGGCGGCCTCCTCGGGCGTCGGCTCCCGGCTCGCCGTGGCCGTAAAGCGTTCCAGGTCACGATCTATCGCGGTGTTGAGGAAGTAGGCCAGGATGGTGGGCGCCGGACCGTTGATCGTCATCGACACCGAGGTGGCCGGCGCGGTCAGGTCGAAGCCGTCGTAGAGCGCCGCCATGTCCTCGAGCGAGGCGATGGACACCCCCGAGGTGCCGACCTTGCCGTAGATGTCGGGTCGTTCGGCCGGATCGTGGCCGTAGAGCGTCACCGAATCGAACGCGGTGGACAGCCTTTTCGCCGCGGCGTGCTCGCTGAGCACCTTGAAGCGTCGGTTGGTGCGGAACGGATCGCCCTCGCCGGCGAACATGCGAGCCGGATCCTCACCGTCGCGTTTGAACGGGAAGACGCCCGCGGTGAAGGGGAATCGCCCCGGCAGATGTTCCGCGCGCAGGAAGCGCAGCAGCTCACCGTGATCGGTGAACCGGGGCAGCGCGACCCGCGGAATGCTGTTGCCGGACAGCGTTTCACGACGCAGCGCGGTGCGGATTTCCTTGTCCCGCACGTGGTTGACCTGTTCCGCGCCCCGGTAGGACTCGGCGAGCGCGGGCCATCCCGCGAGCAATTCGGCGTCGGCGGTGCCGAGATCCGCTCTGGCCCGCGCCACCAGTTCGGTCAGCTCCGCGTTCTCCGTCAGTTCCGCCGCCACCAGCTCCAGCCGCTGAACCCGCTGTGCGGCAACGACTCGGCGCGCGGTCTCCGCGTGATAGTCGCGCACGGTCTCCGCGATCTCGGCCAGGTAGCGCACCCGCGCCGGCGGAATGATCTGCGCGAAGCGCGTGGACGCGCGGGTGTGCACGCGGGGGAGCACCCCCGGTTCCAGCACCAGCCCCTTCGCGCTCAGCAACTCGCTCAGGTGCTGGTACAGCGCGGTCACACCGTCGTCGTTGAAAGTCGCCGCGCTGGTGCCGAAGACCGGCATATCTTCGGGCATGGCGGTGAAGTCCTCGCGATTGCGCACCAGCTGTCGGGAGACATCCCGCAGCGCGTCCGCGGCCCCGCGGCGTTCGAACTTGTTGATCGCCACCGCATCCGCGAAGTCCAGCATGTCGATCTTCTCCAGCTGGGAGGCCGCGCCGAACTCCGGAGTCATCACATACAGCGACACGTCGACGTGGTCGGTGACCGCCGCGTCGCCCTGCCCCATGCCCGGGGTCTCCAGGATCACCAGGTCGTAACCCGCTGCCTTGCAGGCGTTGACGATCCCGCCGATGTTCTCCGGCAGTTCCCGCCCGCCGCGGGTGGCCAGGGAGCGGAAGAAGATGTGGTCGCCGTCCAGGGCGTTCATCCGGATTCGGTCGCCGAGCAGCGCGCCGCCGCCGCGCCGCCGGGTCGGATCCACGGCCAGGATCGCCACCCGCAGCTTGTCCTGCTGATCCGACCGCAGCCGGCGCACCAATTCGTCGGTGAGCGAGGACTTTCCGGAGCCGCCGGTGCCGGTGATCCCCAGGACGGGGACCGTTCGCGCGGCGGCGGCCTCGTCCAGGGCCTGGCGATCCGGCGCGGGCAGGGTGTCCTGTTGCAGGCAGGTGATGGCCCGGGCCAGCGCGGCGCGTTCCCCGGTGAGCACCGCGGCCAGGTCGGGCGGCCGCTCGGCCAGGTCGTGATCACAGTCCCGGATCAGCTGATTGATCATGCCGGGCAGACCGAGTCGCTGCCCGTCCTCGGGGGAGAAGATGGTGACTCCGGCGGCGGCCAGGCGCTCGATCTCCTCGGCGACGATGACCCCGCCACCGCCGCCGTAGATCCGGACGTGCCCGGCGCCCGCCTTGCGCAGGGCGTCGGCCAGGTATTCGAAGTACTCGACGTGCCCGCCCTGATACGAGCTCACCGCGACGCCTTGCACGTCCTCGGTGAGCACCGCGTCCACCACCTCGCTGACCGCTCGGTTGTGGCCCAGATGGATCACCTCGCCGCCCTGGGACTGCAGGATCCGCCGCATGATGTTGATCGCGGCGTCGTGCCCGTCGAACAGGGCGGCCGAGGTCACGAAGCGGACGGGGTGCTTGGGCTGGTGCAGATCGGCCACGGCTGCCTCCGAGAGTGCGATGCGCGTCCAATACTAGGACGTCCAACTAAGCCTACGGTGATGCACGTCACTCCGCTAGCGGCGCGCGGAGATCACTTCGGAGTGCTGTGGGTCACAACGATCGATTTACTTGGATGTCCAACTATAGGATGGCCGCATATCAGCCACGCCCGGCTGAACAGCGTCGTCAACGAGACAGGACTGGCATGGTTCGCGAACTCACGCACTTCATCGGTGGGCAGCACGTCCCCGGCACCTCCGGCAACTTCGGCGACGTGTTCGATCCGAACATCGGCCAGGTGCAGGCCCGGGTGCCGCTGGCGAGTAAGGCCGAGGTCGAGGCGGCCATCGCGAATGCCGAAGCGGCGCAGCGGGTCTGGGCCGCCTACAATCCGCAGAAGCGGGCGCGCGTGCTGATGAAGTTCCTGACCCTGGTGCAGGACGAGATGGATTCGCTGGCCGCGCTGCTCTCCTCGGAGCACGGCAAGACCATCCCCGACGCCAAGGGTGACATCCAGCGCGGCCTCGAGGTGATCGAATTCGCCTGCGGCATACCGCATCTGCTCAAGGGCGAGTACACCGAATCGGCCGGCACCGGCATCGATGTGTACTCCATGCGGCAGCCGCTGGGCGTCGTCGCGGGCATCACCCCGTTCAACTTCCCGGCCATGATCCCGCTGTGGAAGGCCGGCCCGGCGCTGGCCACCGGCAACGCGTTCATCCTCAAGCCGTCCGAGCGTGATCCCTCGGTGCCGCTGCGCCTGGCCGAGCTGTTCCTCGAGGCCGGGTTGCCCCCCGGCGTGTTCAACGTGGTCAACGGTGACAAGGAAGCCGTCGACACGCTGCTGCACGACCCGCGCATCAAGGCCGTCGGGTTCGTCGGCTCCACCCCGATCGCGCAGTACATCTACGAGACCGCCTCCGCCAACGGCAAGCGCGCGCAGTGCTTCGGCGGCGCCAAGAACCACGCCATCGTGCTGCCCGACGCCGACCTCGACGACGTCGCCGATCAGCTGATCGGCGCGGGCTACGGCTCGGCGGGCGAGCGCTGCATGGCCATCTCGGTGGCGGTGCCGGTGGGCCAGGAGACCGCGGATCGCCTGCGCGAGAAGCTGATCGAGCGGGTGAGCAAGCTCAATGTCGGCCGCTCCGACGATCCGGGCGCGGATTTCGGCCCGCTGGTCGGGCGGGACGGCGTGGACCGCGTCAACTCCTATGTCCAGATCGGTGTCGACGAAGGGGCCGAACTGGTCATCGACGGGCGCGGCCTGACGGTCGAGGGCGGCGAGGACGGCTACTTCGCCGGCGCGACGCTGTTCGACAACGTCACCCCGGAGATGCGGATTTACAAGGAGGAGATCTTCGGACCGGTGCTCGCGATCGTGCGGGCCAAGGACTACGAAGAGGGCCTGCGCCTGGCCAACGAGCACGAATACGGCAACGGCGTCGCCATCTTCACCCGGGACGGCGATGCCGCCCGCGACTTCGCGGCGCGGGTCCAGGTCGGCATGGTCGGCATCAACGTGCCGATTCCGGTGCCGATCGCCTACCACACCTTCGGCGGCTGGAAGCGGTCCGGTTTCGGCGATCTGAACCAGCACGGCCCGGATTCCATCCGCTTCTACACCAAGACCAAGACCGTCACCCAGCGCTGGCCTTCCGGCATGAAGGAGTCCAACGCGTTCGTCATCCCGACGATGGACTGACCGATGTTCGAACTGGACGACGACGAGAAGGCGATCCGCGACACCGCGCGCGGCTTCGCCGATGAGTTCCTGGCGCCGAACGCGCTGGAATGGGATGAGCAGAAGCACTTTCCGGTCGACGTGCTGCGCAAGGCGGGCCCGCTCGGGCTCGGCGGCATCTACGTCGGCGAGGACGTCGGCGGCTCGGGCCTGCGCCGGCTGGACGCCGTGCGCATCTTCGAGCAGCTGGCCACCGGCTGCCCGGCCATCGCCGCCTACATCTCCATCCACAACATGGCGACCTGGATGATCGACAGCTACGGCAACGCCGAGCAGCGCAATCAGTGGCTGCCGCGGTTGACGTCGATGGATCTGCTGGCCAGCTACGCGCTGACCGAACCGGGCGTCGGCTCGGACGCGGCGGCGTTGAGCACCAAGGCGGTACGCGACGGCGAGGACTACATCCTCAACGGCGTCAAGCAATTCATCTCCGGCGCCGGGGCCAACGACGTCTACGTGCTCATGGTGCGCACGGGCGAGCAAGGGGCGCGCGGCATCTCGGCCTTCATCGTGCCCGCCGATACGCCCGGCCTCTCGGTCGGGCCGAACGAGCGCAAGATGGGCTGGAACGCACAGCCCACCCGCCAGGTGATCCTCGAGGACGCCCGGGTGCCCGCCGCGAACCGGCTCGGCGCCGAGGGTGACGGCTTCCGGATCGCCATGAACGGGCTCAACGGCGGCCGGCTCAATATCGCGGCCTGCTCGGTCGGCGGCGCGCAGGCGGCGCTGGACAAGACCGTGCCGTACCTGGCCCAGCGCAACGCCTTCGGGCAGGCGCTGCTGAAGAATCCGGCGTTGCAGTTCCAGCTCGCCGATATGCGCACCGAGTTGGAGGCGGCCCGCACCCTGCTCTGGCGCGCGGCGGGCGCACTCGACGCCGACGCGCCCGACAAGGTCGAGTTGTGCGCGATGGCCAAGCGTTTCGCCACCGACGCCGGTTTCGAGGTCGCCAACAAGGCCCTGCAACTGCACGGTGGCTACGGTTACCTGGCCGAATACGGCCTGGAGAAGATCGTCCGGGATCTGCGCGTGCACCAGATCCTCGAAGGAACCAACGAGATCATGCGGGTGGTTGTCGCCCGCGCGGTAGTAGGAGCGGCATGACCGAGGTACTCATCGAAAAGCGCGACGGGCTGGGCCTGATCACGCTGAATCGGCCCAAGGCCATCAACGCGCTGAATCATCCGATGGCGCTGGAGATTCTGGCCGCACTGCGGGCCTGGTCGACCGACGACGAGGTACGCACCGTCGTGGTGACCGGCGCGGGGGAGCGCGGATTGTGCGCGGGCGGCGATATCGTCGCCATTCACTCCGACGCCAAGTCCGGTGCGGCCGGGGCGGATTCGCCGACCGGGGTCTTCTGGCGCGACGAGTACATCCTCAACGCGCTGATCGGGAGCTACCCGAAGCCGTACCTGGTCGTCATGGACGGCATCGTGATGGGCGGCGGTGTCGGCCTGTCCGGGCACGGCAGCCACCGGATCGTCACCGAGCGCTCCAAGATCGGCATGCCGGAGGTCGGCATCGGCTTCATCCCCGATGTCGGTGGCACCTACCTGCTTGCGCGCACCCCGGGTGAGCTCGGCACGCACGTCGCGCTGACCACCGCGCGGATGACCGCCGGCGACGCCATCGCCGCGGGTTTCGCGGACTACTTCGTGGCCTCGGAAAACCTGCCGGCCCTGCTGGATACGCTGCGCACCGAGACCGCGGAGATCGCGATCGCCAAGTTCGCCACGGCCGCACCGGAATCCGGGCTGGTGGCGCAGCAGGAGTGGATCGACGCCTGCTACAGCGCCGGCACGGTCGAGGAGATCGTGGCGCGCTTGCAGGCGAGCCCGGTGCCCGAGGCCGAGCAGGCCGCGGCCGATATCCTCGCGAAATCGCCGGTGGCCTTGAAGGTCACGTTGCGTTCGCTGCGCCGGGCGCGCGAACTGGCGAGCCTGGCGGCGGTGCTGAACGAGGAGTACCGCGTCTCCATCGCCGCGCTGTCCTCGCATGATCTGGTCGAGGGCATCCGCGCCCAGGTCATCGACAAGGACCGCAACCCGCAGTGGTCGCCCGCCACCCTGGCCGAGGTGACCGATGCGCAGGTCGACGCCTACTTCGCCGAATTGGGTTCCGAGGAACTGGGGTTGAACGCATGAGCAAGAAGATCGGTTTCCTGGGTCTGGGCCACATGGGCGGCCCGATGGCGGCCAACCTGGTGCGGGCGGGCTATGACGTGCTCGCCTTCGACCCGGTGCCCGCCGCGCAGGCGCAGGCGCGCGAAGACGGTGCCACCGTGGTGGATTCGGCCGTCGCCGCCGTCGCCGAGCGCGACATCGTCATCACCATGCTGCCCAACGGCAAGCTGGTGCTCGACGTCTACGCCGAGACGCTGCCGGTCGCGGCCCCCGGCACGCTGTTCATCGACTGTTCCACCATCGATGTCGCCGATGCCGCGGCGGCGGCCGAGCGTGCGGTGGCAGCCGGGCATCGGGCGCTGGACGCTCCGGTCTCCGGTGGCGTCGGCGGTGCGGTCGCGGGCACGCTGACCTTCATGGTCGGCGGCACGGCCGACGCGTTCGACGCCGGCCTGGGCGTGCTGGAGATCATGGGTGGCAAGGTCGTGCACTGCGGCTCCTCCGGCGTCGGGCAGGCCGCGAAGATCTGCAACAACATGCTGCTCGGCATCTCCATGGTCGCGCTCTCCGAAGCCCTCGTGCTCGGCGAGAAGCTGGGGCTGACCCACGAGAAGTTCTTCGACGTGGTCTCCACGGCCTCGGGCCAGTCCTGGTCGCTGACCAGCTACTGCCCGGTGCCCGGCCCGGTCCCGGCCAGCCCCGCCAACAACGACTACCAGCCGGGTTTCGCCACCGCGCTGATGACCAAGGACCTGGGCCTGGCCGCGAACGCGCTGGCGGCCAACGGCGTCGACGGGCAGATCGGTCAGCTCGCCGCCGAGATCTACAACCGGTTCAACCAGGAACAATCGGGCAAGGACTTCTCGGCTATCGTGACGGACATTCGCAAGCGATCCGGAGGAGAACAGGCGTGACCGACTTCGAGACCATTCTGCTGGAGCGCAAGGGCCGCGTCGCCCTGCTCACGCTCAACCGGCCGAAGGCCCTCAATGCGCTGAACTCGCAGGTCCTCGCCGATATCTCGCAGGCGCTGGACGAGCTCGAGCAGGACAGCGGAATCGGCGCGGTCGTGCTCACCGGCTCCGACCGGGCCTTCGCGGCGGGCGCCGACATCAAGGAGATGCAGACCAAGTCCTACATGGACATGTTCCTGGCCGATCACTTCGCCGGCTGGGACCGGCTGGTCGCCTTCCGCAAGCCCATCATCGCGGCGGTCGCCGGCTACGCCCTGGGCGGCGGCTGCGAACTGGCCATGATGTGTGACCTGCTGATCGCGGCCGACACGGCCAAGTTCGGCCAGCCCGAGATCAAGCTCGGCGTCATCCCCGGCATGGGCGGCTCCCAGCGCCTGACCCGCGCCGTCGGCAAGGCCAAGGCCATGGACCTGATCCTGACCGGCCGCAACATGGACGCCGAGGAAGCCGAGCGCGCGGGCCTGGTCTCGCGCATCGTCCCGGCCGCCGAGCTCGTCAGCACCGCGCTGGAGGTGGCCGAGACGATCGCCTCGATGTCGCTGCCGTCGGTCATGATCGCCAAGGAGGCCGTCGACCGCTCCTTCGAGACCACCCTCACCGAGGGCCTGCGCTTCGAACGCCGGGTCTTCCACTCGCTGTTCGCGACCGAGGATCAGAAGGAAGGCATGAACGCCTTCGTCGAGAAGCGGCCGGCCGACTTCGACCACCGCTAGCGGAAGGAACTCGCGGGCGGGGTGCCCACCATCTCCGCGGGGGTGGGGGAGGTGCCGTCCTGGCTGGAGGACGTGTCACGGTCCATCACCAGCACGCCGGCGATGGTGGCGCCCAGGGTGGCCGTAACCGCCAGGGCGGCAATGAGTTTGCGGCGATCGACGGTGGCCGTGGTGAGGTGGCCGAGGCGGGCGCGGGTGGTGCGCAATTCCGCGGCGGGGCGCCCGGTGGCCAGCAGCACCGCGCCCCGCGCGGACACCGACTCGGGCTCCGGGTCGTAGATCAACGGCAGGTCGATCGCCGCCGCGAGCATGTCCTGCACGCTCGGGCTGCGTGTGCAACCGCCCAGCAGCACCACGGCCGCGGGCGGGGCCTCGGTCGACTCGATCGTCTGGTGCACGAACGACACCGAGTGATGGATGCCCGCCGCGCACAATTCGGTGATGTCGCTGCGGGTGAGCACGGCCCGCCCGCCGGAGGTGGCGTCCATCGCGGTGACCACGCGGTCGGTGCTCAGCGCCTCGCGGTGCCGGCGGCAGCTGAGCTTGTCGGTCAGGACGCCGTCGCGGGCCAGCTGCCAGCGCAGCAGCGCGTCGAAACCGTCGCCGCCGAGCACGGTGCTGCGTCTGCTGGACAGCACCGAATCGGTCCGGCAATCCACGTGTGTGATGGTCAGCCCCGAACTGCCGAGGTCGTAGAGCAGTACCGTGCCGTCCTCGGGCAGGCGGCCGGTGAAGCGCAGATACCGCAGCTGGGCAAGCGTTTCGGAGACGACGGTGACCGGAAGATAGCCCGCGGCGGCCCGGATGGCGTCGGCGTGCAGCGGACACCGGCAGGTGACCGCCGTGCCGGTGATCAACTCGTCGCGCCGGTCGGCGGATCGGCGCATCTGCCGGATCGCCTCGAAGACGGCCTCTTCCACGCCGCCACCGGCCCGGCGAGGCACCCGGCAGCGGTCGATCGGCGGGAGATGCGGCTGATCGGAATGTGTCAGTACCGCGCGGGCGCCACCAGCGCCTGCCGATACCCCCAAGACCAGCACCATATGCTCCATGGTGGACCTTTTCCGGGCCGCTGCCAAGGTGGGAGCGGGTGAATTCGCTAGTCGGATGCCGGAACGTTACGGACACGCCGATACGGCCGCGTAGGGGACTGTCCAGTCCGGTTGCCGGTCAACGATCCTGGGCGGTCCAGCGCGCCTGTTCGTCCCCGGTGTCGAAATCACCGGCGGCGTGGCGGAACTCGGCCAGCAGTTGCAGCAGCGTATGCAGGCGATCCGGCGGCAGGCCGGGTTGCGCGAACACCTTCGCGTTGAGTTGCTCGGTCGCCTCGGCGACGAGTTCGCGGCCCGCCTCGGTGATTTCGATCAGGGTGGCGCGGCGGTCGCTGGGGTGTGGAACGCGTTGCACCAACCGGGCCGCTTCCAGGCGATCGACGGTATTGGTGACGCTGGTGGGGTGCACCTGTAGCCGCGCGCTGGCCTTGGCCATCGGCAGCGCGCCGGTTTTGCTGAAGCTCAGCAGGGCGAGCAGCTCGTAGCGCGAGAACGTCAGACCGGTTGGTTTCAACGCTTCGTCGACCCGGGCCATCACGATCTGCTGCGCGCGCACCAGCGAGGTCACCGCGGCCATGCCGTCGGCCACCGCGCCCCAGCCGTGGCCGACCCACTGACGGTGGGCCTCCTCGATCGGATCGAGCGGAAGCGGGCGTGGCCGGGACATGGTCTCGATCATTCCATGTCGTCGTGAGATTCGAATCAGGGTGAGCGCAACGGTGGGCCGCGGCGGCCCGGAACGGCATGGTTATAGACGAGGCGGGCGTGGCTGAGAGGTTTAGGCAGCGGTCTGCAAAGCCGTTTACGTGGGTTCGATTCCCGCCGCTCGCTCTAGAGGGATTTCCGCAAACCGGAGAAATCCCGCAGCACAACATGATTGCGGTCGGCGCACGAGCCGAGGGTGTAGAACGGCTGCAAGCCGAAGAACTCACCGCGGGTGATTCCGCTCCAGCGGCGGGCGCCCGCGGTGCGGGTCTTGTAGAAATTGACCATGTACCCGCCCTCGTAGACCCGCAGCAGGCTGTAGCCGCCCGGGTATTCCTTCACCGCGGCCACCTCCAGGAACTCCACGGCGCACTCGGTATCCGGCCGGGTCCGGCGATTGCGGTGCGTGTGGCCGCTGTGGTGCAGGAAAACCCCCGGCGTCCGCGCGTAGAGCGCCTGCAACTCGGCGCTGTCGGGTTGGTTCAGGATGAAACCGGGGCCCGCGATATTGCTGAATCCGGATTCCGAGGTCACCGGATGGTGGCCGAACAGCACTGTCGGCCGATCCGGATCGGCGCGCAGAATTTCGGTGAGCCGCTCGAATTGCGGGCGCTCTATTCGCCCGCCCGCCGCGTCGAGATCGCTGGTGTCCAATCCGATCAGGCGCAGGCCGCCGAGGTCGTGCTCGAGCAGGTGCTGGCGCGCGGTGAATTCCGGGCCCCAGCAATCGAAATGGTCGCCCAGTGGCGCGCAGGAGCGATGATCGTCGCCGATATGCGGCCGGTCGTGATTACCGCGCACCGCCAGATAGTCGCGGCCGTGCGCGCCCCACCGGTCGAGCAGGCGGCGGACTCCGGTCACCTCCGCCGCGGTCGCCTCCGCGGTCAGATCGCCGGCGAGCAGCAACCGCTCGGCATTGCGATCGGGCTTGCGCAGATCCTCCAGCAGCGCGCCCAGCATCACCTCCGGATACGGCGGCAGATCCGGCGCCTGCCGGAAGCCGGGCGGAAACTGCCCGACGATCAGCCCGCTCACCGATTCGCCGTAGTGCACATCGTTGGCCAGCGCCACCGTGCGCACCAGGCGGCCGGGCGGCGGCACCAGCGTAGTGAATTCGCCGATGGCCTCGGGGGTTCCGGGTGTGATCGTGGCCGGGTTCAGACCGGGTATGGCGCGCACACCGTCCGACCACGCCTCGAAGCGGTAGGTGCGCCCGGGCTCGAGGCCGTGAATCTCCGCGTAGTGGAACGGCGTTCGCCCGGGCTCGGCATGCACCTGCACCGGCGCGCGCGGCGAATCCGCGGGCCCGATCCGGACCTCGCCGCCGGCGTCGACGGGGAACAGGCCGATCGCGTCGGTTGTGCCCGTCGTCCAGGTCAGTACCACCGAGGTATCGGTGACCGTGACCACCTCGAGGTCCGTCGCCACCATCGGATTCCATTGCGCCCGTGCCGGACTCGCGGCCATCGGCCCGGTGGCCGAGAGCAGCGCGGCCAGCCCGAGGGCGCCCAGGAAGGTCCGGCGCGAGGGACCGCAGCAGGTCATGCGGGAAAGAGTACCGGCGCTCCAGGATGACTCGCCGGGAATGATGTGCCAGGGTAATCCGGTGCGACAGCGGCGAGGGGAGAGTGGGTCGACACGACCCGTCTCAGGGGTAACCCCTGGGTTGAGCAAATCGGTTGGGCACAGCGTCCGAAACCAGTCGGCACGCTCCGCGTGCAGGGTGGTCCGGAGGACGAAGGGTTCTGGTCGCCTCGCCGCCGTCGCATTCCCTGCTTCATGAGCGCAGCGGTCCCACCCGGGCTGGCCCGGGAACTGGCCGGCTGCTTCGAATTCCTCGACGCCGAATGGAGCCGGTCGGCGCTGGCCGAAGCGTTCGCCGAGATCGTCGAGCCGGAGCGGGCGGAGGAACTGGCCCGCCGGGTGACCGAGCTGATGCCGACCGAACCGCTCGATCCGATCGGAACGCTGCGCCGCCTGCTCGGCGAGTTGCCGAAATTGGCGACGATCGTCGTGCCGTTCGACTTCGAGGTCCCTGAAAAGCCATCCACGCCACTGCGTTTCGGTGCGGTCGAGATTCCCGATCTGGCTGCGCTCGCCTTGCTGCTCAATGTCACCCCCGCCGAACTCGAGTGGTTCGCCGATCACGGGTGCTGGCTGCGCCGCGCCACCCAGCCGCTGACCCACTACCGCTACCGCCTGCTGCCGAAGGCGCACGGTGTCCGCCTGGTCGAAGCGCCGAAGGTTCGCCTGCGCGAAATCCAGCGCCGCATCCTGCATCGCGTGCTCGACGGCATCCCGGCGCACGACGCCTGTCACGGATTCGAGAAGGGCCGCAGCGCAACCACATTCGCCGCACCGCACGCCGGTGCGGAGGTGGTCGTGCGGCTGGACCTGCGCGACTTCTTCACCAGCGTCGGCGTCGAACGAGTGCGCGCCGTCTTCGCCGCGTGCGGGTACACCCCGGCCGTAGCCCAGGTCCTGGCCGACCTGTGCACCACCGCCACCCCGCCCACCGAACTGCGCGCCCTCGACTTCGATCAGCGAAACCTGCTGCGCACCCGGCACTTACCGCAGGGCGCCCCGACCTCGCCCCGCCTGGCCAACCTCATCGCCCACGGCCTGGACCGTCGCCTGGCCGGCTACGCGGGCAAGCACGGTCTCGAATACACCCGCTACGCCGACGATCTCGCGATCTCCGGAAAATCCGATCTGGACACTGCCCAAATGATCTGGATGGCAACGACGATCGCGAAATCCGAGGGCTTCGCGATCCGCCCCGCCAAAACCCGCATCCGCCGCCCGCACCAGCGCCAAGTGCTGGCCGGCCTGGTCGTCAACCACCACCCCGCCGTCCCCCGCGACCGCTACGACACCCTGCGCGCCCTGCTGCACAACTGCCTGCGCACCGGCCCCGCCGCCCAGAACCACGACGACCACACCGACTTCCGCGCCCACGTCTACGGCCTGATCTCCTGGATCGGCGAAACCAGCCCGACCCGCCGCACCAAACTCCTGGCCATGGCCGGCGAAATCGACTGGTCGAAATAGCCACCAGATCTCAGAGCGATCGGACACAGAGCAACAATGTTCGCCCAGCACTGACCCACCACAGCCGATCGCGGGAGGGGGTCCGGGGGCGAAGCCCTCGGGCCGGGGCGTGGGGGCTCGGCCCCCACAAATTCGACGAAAACGAGAACGGCTCATGCTCTCCATGAGCATGAGCCACCTACGAGTTGAAGTGCCCTCGGCAGGAATCGAACCTGCGGCCTTCTGCTCCGGAGGCAGACGCTCTATCCCCTGAGCTACGAGGGCGGGATAGTTCTCGACCGGGCCGCGGGGCGGTCCGATCGGGCGGGGAAAGCGTATCGCATCCCTGGCCCACCGCCAAAAAGCAGGGTGGGCCGGGGAGTTCGCGATCAGTTGAGGGGCAGGGGTGTGCTGCCGCGCGTGCTGAGCATGCGGGTGATGAGCTGGGCTTCGTTCTGCTGCGTGCCGCTCATGGTTTCGGCCAGGGTGCGCACGGCGGTGGTTTCCGCGTGCTGGGCGGCGTACTCGATCATCGACAGCCCGCCCTGGTGGTGCCGCAGCATCAGGCGCAGGAACATGGTGTCCAGTTCAGGCCCGGGGACCTGCCGCAGGGCCGCCAATTCCGCGGCAGTGGCCATGCCGGGCATGGTCGCGGACGGTCCGGTGTGCTGGGCGGCGGTGTTCGCGCCGCCGTGGTGCCCGGCGGACGGTTCGGTCATCCAGGCCATGAAGCCGTCGACGCTCTGCGCGGGTTTGCCCCACAGCTGCAACCAGCCCTGCATGCGGCCGACCTGGGCCTGCTGGGTGGTCATGATGTCGTAGGCGAGGCGGCGCACGTCGGTGTCGGTGGAGCGCAGCAAGGCCACGCCCGCCATTTCCACCGCCTGCGCGTGGTGTGCGGACATGTCCTGGGTGAAGCCGATGTCCACCGCGCCCGGATCGGGTTCGGACGCGCCGTCGAGGGGGATACGCGCCAGCGTGCCGACGGCGAAACCGAGCAGGATCGCCCCGAGGACGCCCAGGACCAGCAGCGCGGTCCGCTGACCACGCACCTGGCTCCGGAATCCGGGCTCGGTTTCGCTGTCGGTGCTCATCTACTGCGTCGCCGGCGGGGTCACGGGCTCGACCGGCGGCACGGCGGGCGCGGTGGGCACGGCCGGAACCGTGGGCACCCCGGGCAGGCCGGGGATGTTCGGCACACCGGGGATGGCGGGCTGTCCGGCGCCGCCGAGCTCACTCTGGTCGGACTGGATCCCGGCGCCGTCGACGGGCACCGCGTCGGGACCCGGGGGAGCCGGGTCGAACGGCGCGGGGTTGTCGCGGTCGAAGTACGGGTTGGAGCAGTCCGCGCCGATCTCGGGGTAGACGCCGTAGGCGTTCTGACGCAGCGCGGTGATGAACTGCCCGACCCGCTTGTCGTTCGGATCGTCCAGCTTCAGCTGATGACCCCAGGATTGCAGCGAAACCGCCGAATCCAGGCCCGGGTACGGCGACATCATCGTGTACTGCTTGCCCTCGACCTTGCGCGCGAGCGCATCGAGCCCGCTCGCGTCGACCTTGTCGGGGTTGTAGGTGATCCACACCGCCCCGTGCTCGAGCGAGTGCACCGCGTTCTCGGTCCGGATCGGCTTGCTGTAGACCACGCCGGTGCAGGCGGCCCAGGACGAGTCGTGCGGTCCGCCGTAGGCCGGGCTGGTGTCGTAGGCGACGCGCTGGTTGGGCTGGATGTGCTTGCCCGCGCCCTGCGCGTAGTCCTTCTTGACGACGCCCGGGATCTGGTCGGACGGGTCCTTCTTCTCGGCGCTCGGGGTGTATTTCTCGAGCTCGGCCTGCTCGCGGTACTTCGGGACCAGGCTGTAGGCCAGGACACCGACCAATGCGATGATTACCGCGGCGGCACCGATGGACAGCCATGGAATTTGGCGCTTCTGTCGAAGTTGGCCTTTGCCGCCCCCCTTGCGGAGGGAAGGTGAGGCCTTCCCGGCGGCTCGGACGGCCTTGGCCGATTTCGAGGCGCTGTTACTACTCGGCATCGCTCGTTGTGCTCTCTCGACGTGATGATTCCGCTGTCCTGCGCGGTGCCCGCCCGAAGGTGTTCACCTGCCCAGACCATAGGATAGTTACTCGTGACTCCAGCTGACCTTGCATCTCTCCTCCGCGCAACCGCCGCGAAGGTGCTTGCCGAACGTGGACTGGACCCTGCGGTCCTGCCCGACGAGGTCAGTGTGGAGCGCCCCCGTAATCCGGAACACGGTGACTATGCCACGAATTTGGCGATGCAGGTTGCCAAGAAAGTGGGAACCAACCCGCGTGAGCTCGCGACCTGGGTTGCCAGTGCCCTTGCCGAAGCCGACGGCGTGGACGCCGCGGACGTCGCCGGTCCGGGCTTCCTGAACATCCGGCTGGCCGCCGCCGCGCAGGGCGCGATCGTGGCGAAGATCCTGGAGGCGGGCGCCGCCTACGGCACCGCCGAGTCGCTGACCGGCACCCAGATCAACCTGGAATTCGTCTCGGCGAACCCGACCGGCCCGATCCACCTCGGCGGCACCCGCTGGGCCGCCGTCGGTGACGCGCTGGGCCGGGTTCTGTCCGCGCAGGGCGCCGCGGTCACCCGGGAGTACTACTTCAACGACGCCGGCGCCCAGATCGACCGGTTCGCCAATTCCCTGGTCGCGGCCGCGACCGGCGCACCGACGCCGCAGGACGGGTACGCGGGCGCCTACATCACCGAGATCGCGGACGCGATCGTGGCGCAGCACCCGGACGCTGCGAGCCTGCCCGAGCGGGAACGGCACGAACTGTTCCGGGGCGAAGGCGTCCAGATGATGTTCGCCCACATCAAGCGGACGCTGCACGATTTCGGCTGCGACTTCGACGTCTACTTCAACGAGAGCTCGCTGTTCGCCTCCGGCGCGGTCGACAAGGCCGTCGCCGACCTGAAGGCCTCGGGCAATCTGTACGAGAAGGACGGCGCCTGGTGGATCGCCAGCACCGAATACGGCGACGACAAGGACCGCGTCGTCCTCAAGAGCGACGGCACCTCCGCCTACATCGCCGGTGACATCGCCTACTTCCAGAACAAGCGGGCGCGCGGCTTCGACCTGTGCATCTACATGCTCGGCGCGGATCACCACGGCTACATCGGCCGGTTGAAGGCCGCCGCCGCCGCGTTCGGCGACAACCCGGACACCGTCGAGGTGCTGATCGGCCAGATGGTGAATCTGGTGCGCGACGGTGCCGCGGTGAAGATGAGCAAGCGCGCGGGCACGGTGATCACCCTGGACGATCTGGTGGAGGCCATCGGCGTCGACGCTTCCCGCTACTCGCTGGTCCGCTCCTCGGTGAACTCGAGCATCGACATCGACCTGGACCTGTGGACCAAGCAGGAGAGCGTCAACCCGGTCTACTACGTGCAATACGCGCACGCCCGCACCTGCAGCATCACCCGGAACTCCGCGGAATTCGAATTCGCCGCGGTGCCGGTGGATCTGGGCCTGCTGACCGCCGAGCGCGAGACCAAGCTGATCGGCGTCCTGGGCGAGTTCCCGCGGGTGCTGACCGCCGCCGCCGAGATGCGGGAACCGCATCGCGTCGTGCGCTACCTGGAAGAACTGGCCGGTGCCTACCACCCGTTCCAGTCCGACGACGACATGCGCGTGCTGCCCAAGGGCGACGAACCCGTCACCCCGCGGCACGCGGCCCGGCTGGAACTGGTCAAGGCGACCCGGCAGGTGCTGGCCAACGGCCTCGCCCTGCTCGGTGTGAGCGCACCGGAGCGGATGTGAACGTCCACCTATCGAGCTGCGTGCGCGCACTCGCGAACCCCCGAAAGGATACGAAGTGAGCGGCGCACATCCCGCTGGTCCCCGGCATGCCGAAATCCCGCACGCCCCGAATCTCCCGGAGCGTCCGAGCGATCCGAAGCAGATGATCGCGCTGCCCGCGAATGTGTGGCCCCGCAACGCTTCTCGCGGTGCCGACGGCGCCGTCAGCCTGGCCGGTGTGCCGGTGGCCGAGCTCGCGGAACAGTTCGGCACCCCGCTGTTCGTGGTCGACGAGGACGACTTCCGGTCCCGCTGCCGCGATATGGTGCGCGCCTTCGGCGCCAACGCCCGGGTGCACTACGCCTCCAAGGCTTTTCTGTGCGGTGAGATCGCGCGCTGGATCCGCGACGAGGGCCTGTCCCTGGACGTGTGCTCGGGCGGCGAGCTCGCCATCGCGCTGCACGCCGGTTTCCCGGCGGAGCGCATCGCGTTGCACGGCAACAACAAATCCGTCGCCGAACTCGAGGCCGCGGTCGCCGCGGGCGTGGGCCACGTCGTGGTCGACTCGCTGATCGAGATCGAGCGCCTGGAGGCCGTCGCGGCCGCGGCCGGTGTGGTTCAGGACGTCCTGGTCCGCGTCACCGTCGGCGTGGAAGCCCATACCCACGAATACATCTCGACCGCGCACGAGGATCAGAAGTTCGGCTTCTCGATCGCCGGCGGCGACGCGATGGAGGCCCTGGCCCGGGTCTTCGACGCCGACGCCCTGCGCCTGGTCGGGTTGCACTCCCACATCGGCTCGCAGATCTTCGAGATCGACGGCTTCGAGATCGCCGCCCGCCGCATGCTCGGCCTGCTGCGCGAGGCCATCGAGAAGTTCGGCGTCGAGCGCACCGCGCAGATCGCGACGCTGGATCTCGGTGGCGGCCTTGGTATTTCGTACCTGCCGAATGATGATCCGCCGCCGCTGGACGAGTTCGCGGCCAAGCTGCGCGGCCTGGTCGAGACCGAAGCCGCGCACGCCGGGCTGCCCACCCCGAAGATCGCGGTGGAACCGGGCCGCGCCATCGCCGGGCCGGGCACCGTGACCCTCTACGAGGTCGGCACCATCAAGGACGTCTCGCTGGACGGCGGCAATCGCCGCCGCTACGTCAGCGTCGACGGCGGCATGAGCGACAACATCCGGCCCGCGCTCTACCAGGCCGATTACGACTGCCGCCTGGTCTCGCGGTCCTCAGACGCACCGGCCGTGGTCGCGCGGGTCGTCGGAAAGCATTGCGAGAGTGGCGATATCGTCATTCGGGATACCTGGATGCCGGCCGATGTCGGCCCCGGCGATCTGATCGCCGTCGCGGCGACCGGTGCGTACTGCTATTCGATGTCGAGCCGATACAACCAGTTGACCCGTCCGGCGGTGGTCGCCGTCCGGGATGGTCAGCCGCGTTTGATTCTGCGCCGGGAAACGGTGGCGGATTTGCTCAGCCTGGAGGTGGAACAGTGACCGAACAGAGAAGCGGGACCTGGGGTACCGATCATCCGATCGGTGTCGCGGTACTCGGGATGGGCAATGTCGGTACCGAGGTCGTGCGAATTCTGCGCGACCACGCCGAGGACCTGCGCTCCCGCGTGGGCGCGCCGGTGCTGCTGCGCGGCGTCGCCGTGCGCAACCTGGAGCGCGACCGCGGCCTGCCGGCCGAGCTGCTGACCACCGACGCCGAGGCTCTGGTCGCCCGCCCCGATGTCGACCTGGTGGTCGAGGTCATGGGCGGCATCGATCCGGCGCGCGCGCTGATCCTGTCCGCCCT
Organism: Nocardia sp. NPDC050712; assembly: GCF_040654295.1. Classification (NCBI taxonomy): domain Bacteria; kingdom Bacillati; phylum Actinomycetota; class Actinomycetes; order Mycobacteriales; family Nocardiaceae; genus Nocardia; species Nocardia sp. NPDC050712. Next base: position 24,273 of record NZ_JBFAHT010000006.1, on the reverse strand, counting down.
GAACGCCGGTAAGTCGGTGATCTCGGCGAACAAGGCACTGCTTGCCGACTACACCGGTGAGCTCGCCGCGGCCGCCGAACGCAACCGCGCCGACCTGTACTTCGAGGCCGCGGTCGCGGGCGCCATCCCGGTGGTGCGCCCGCTCATCCAGTCGCTGTCCGGCGACCGGGTGAACAAGATCGTCGGCATCGTCAACGGCACCACCAACTTCATCCTCTCCGCGATGGACGAGACCGGCGCCGACTACGAGGTCACGCTCAAAGAGGCGACCCGCCTGGGTTACGCCGAGGCCGACCCGACCGCCGACGTCGAGGGCTATGACGCCGCCTCCAAGGCCGCCATCCTGGCCTCGCTGGCCTTCCATACCCGCGTCACCGCCGCCGATGTGTACCGCGAGGGCATCTCCAAGATCACCTCCGAGGATCTGGAAACCGCCTCCGCGCTGGATTGCACGGTCAAACTGCTGGCGATCTGTGAACGCATCCCCGGTAACCCGCCCGCGGCCGAGGGCGGCAAGGATCGCATCTCGGTCCGCGTCTACCCGGCGCTGATCCCGCGCAAGCACCCGCTGGCCGCGGTCAACGGCGCGTTCAACGCCGTGGTCGTCGAGGCGGAGAACGCCGGCCGGCTGATGTTCTACGGGCAGGGCGCCGGCGGCGCCCCGACCGCGTCCGCGGTGCTCGGCGACCTGGTGATGGCCGCGCGCAACAAGTTCTACGGTGGCCGCGCTCCGGGCGAATCGGTTTATGCTGAGCTGCCGATCGCGCCGATCGGTGACACACCGGCCCGCTACCACGTGAACCTGCAGGTCGAAGACATTCCGGGCGTCCTGGCAAAGGTCGCGGGGGAGTTCGCCAACCATGGGGTTAGCATCTCCACCGTCCGCCAAGCCGGGCACGGGGAGGGTGCGCGCCTGGTCGTGGTCACCCATCACGCCCTGGAGTCGGCGCTCGCGGAGACCGTCGCCGCGCTGGCGGAGATGGAATCCGTCACATCCGTGACCAGCGTTTTGAGATTGGAAGGCACCGAGGAATGAGCATCCCCGTCGCACCGCAGTCGAAGGTGCACTCGCGCTGGCCGGGTCTGATCGCGGCTTACCGTGATCGCCTGGAGGGTGCTGCCGATTGGGAGCCCGTCACCCTGTTCGAGGGCGGCACCCCGCTGGTCCCGGCACCGCACCTGTCCGAGCTGACCGGGTGCGAGGTGTATCTCAAGGTCGAGGGCGCGAACCCGACCGGTTCCTTCAAGGACCGCGGCATGACCATGGCGATGACCGATGCCAAGTACCGCGGCCAGAAGGCCGTGCTGTGCGCGTCCACCGGCAACACCTCGGCGTCGGCCGCCGCCTACGCCACCCGGGCCGGCATGAGCTGCGCGGTGCTGATCCCGCAGGGCAAGATCGCGATGGGCAAGCTGGCCCAGGCGGTCATGCTCGGCGCCAAGATCATCCAGGTGGACGGCAACTTCGACGACTGCCTGGAGCTGGCCCGCAAGGTCACCTCGGACTTCCCCGAGGTCGGCCTGGTGAACTCGGTCAACCCGGCGCGCATCGAGGGCCAGAAGACCGCGGCCTTCGAGATCTGCGATGTGCTCGGCCGGGCGCCCGACGTGCACGCGCTGCCCGTGGGCAACGCCGGCAACATCACCGCGTACTGGCGCGGCTACCGCGAGTACTACGCCGACGGCATCACCACCCGCCTGCCGCGCATGCTCGGCGTGCAGGCCGCCGGTGCCGCCCCGCTGGTCAACGGTGCCCCGGTGTCGCACCCGGAGACCATCGCCACCGCCATCCGGATCGGGGCGCCCGCGTCCTGGAACGGTGCGATGGAAGCCAAGACGCAGTCCGAGGGCGCCTTCCGCGCGGCCACCGACGACGAGATCTTGGAGGCATACCGCCTGGTCGCGGCCACCGAGGGAGTGTTCGTCGAACCCGCTTCGGCCGCTTCGGTCGCCGGTGTGCTCGCCGCCCGCCGGGAAGGCTGGCTGGATTCCGGGCTGACCGTGGTCTGCACCGTCACCGGCAACGGCCTCAAGGACCCCGATACCGCGCTGCTCGGCATGCCGCAGGTGCAGGCCCTCGCGGTGGATCCGGTCGCGATCGCCCACGAACTCGAGCTGGCCTGAGTTGAATTCGCGCGACACCCAACTGGCGCCGGAGTCCGAGCTGGAATCGGCTCGGGCCCGGACGCTGCCCGCCGGAATCGCCGTCACCGCACGTGTTCCGGCGTCTACCGCCAATCTCGGCCCCGGATTCGATTCGCTGGGAATGGCTTTGGGCATCTACGACGTGATCGAGGTGCGCACCACCGATTCCGGACTGAAGATCCGGGTCGAGGGTGAGGGCGCCGATGACGTGCCCTGGGGCCCTTCACATCTCGTCGTGCGCGCGATCGAGCGTGGCCTGGAGGCCGCCGGCGTCTGGGCCGACGGCCTCGATGTGGTGTGCCACAACGCGATTCCGCATTCCCGTGGCCTGGGTTCCTCGGCCTCCGCGGTGGTCGGCGGCCTGGCCGCAGGTAGCGCGCTGGCCGCGAAACTCGACCCCGAATTGGCGCTGGACCTCGAGCAACTGGTGCAGCTGTCCTCGGAATTCGAGGGCCACCCGGACAACGCGGCGGCCAGCGTGCTCGGCGGCGCCGTAGTTTCCTGGACCGAGTCCGCGGCGGCCGACAGTGTGCACGGCCGCTGCTATCGCGCTGTGCGCCTGGACGTGCATTCCGGGCTCCGTCCGGTGGTGCTGATTCCCGAGGTGCGCTCCTCCACGGCGCATACCAGGGGTTTGCTGCCCGAGACGGTGCCGCACGGCGACGCCGCCTTCAATGTCAGCCGGGCCGCGCTCGCGGTCGTAGCCCTCACGCAGCGCCCTGACCTGCTGATGTCGGCCACGATGGACCGTTTGCACCAGGCCCAGCGGGCGCCCGCGCTGCCGGTGACCACCGCCTGGATCGCGCGTTTGCGGGAAGCCGGAATTCCGGCCACCGTTTCCGGCGCCGGGCCCACCGTGCTGGCCTTGTGTACCAGCGAATTCCCCGCGGAATTGGCCGAATTGGCGGCCGCGGAGGGCCTGCGCGTGGTCGAGCCTGGACTCGCCGAAGGAGTCCAGGTCAGCTAACGGCGAGTCTGTCTTGCCGAGCTTCACACTATCCAGCTATCCTGGGCAAGTCCGTACATCGTGCGCATCAGACGCCGGTGCTTCATCAGGGCAATCGCTCCAGCAGGCTCCAGGCTCGAGCCTCCAGGCCATGGAGGTGCTGCGTAGCTGCGCAACTGGAATGATCTCTCCCACCTTTTTGGAGTTGGGCCCTGCACAACCGGTGGGGCAGGTGATTTACGGCAGCCGAGTCCGGCACAGTGCCCGGACTGCGGGACGAAACCCTCGAATCAGCACACGGCAGTCGAGGGAAGGAAAGGATTTCCGTGACAGATACGGACCTGCTCGCGACACCCGGGGTGGAAACCAACCCAAGTAACTCGGGTCGCGAAAGTGAATCCGGAACGATTTCGAAGATGAGCGAACACACCGACGTCGCACGATCGGGGCTGACTGGAATGTTGTTGCCGCAGTTGCGCCAGCTTGCGGGGGAGCTCGGAATCCGAGGAACCTCCGGAATGCGCAAGGGCGATTTGATCGCCGCCATCAAGGAAAATCAATCCGGAAAGGCGCCCGCCAAAGCCGAGAAGGCCGAAAAGGCCCCGCGCGGCGAGGCGAAGGCTGTCCAGGCGACCCTCGACGTGACGCCTGCCGCCGAGGCCGCACCGGCGAAGGCCGTCAAGGCCACCGCTCCCGAAGCCGCCGCCGAGCCCGAGAACGCTCCGGCGAAGGCCGCGAAGACCGACACTGCTCCGGCGGATGCCGCGGCGGGCGAAGCCTCCGACGATGCCGGTCGGGAATCCGGCCAGCGGGGCCGGGGTCGGCAGCGGCGCGGCCGTGACCAGGCGCGATCCGGCGGCGAGAACGCCGAGGCGCGTGGTGACGAGCCGAAGCAGGATGCCGACCAGGGCGAGCGTCGCCGGGAGCGCAACCAGCAGGGTGAGCGCAATCAGTCCGGTGAGCGCAACCAGGGCGATCGCAACCAGAACGGAAATGGCAACGGCGGCAATCGCGGTGGCGAGAACCGTGGCGGCGAGAACCGTGGCGGCGACAATCGGGGTGGCGAGAACCGTGGCGGCGACAACCGGGGCGGCGACAGCCGGGACAACCGTGGCGGTGACGACGAAGAAGGCGGCCGCGGCCGCCGGGGCCGTCGCTTCCGCGAGCGGCGTCGTGGACGCGACCGCGACGGTGGCCCCGCCACCGGTGGCGGCGAGGCGCGCGAGTTCGAAATCCGCGAGGACGACGTGCTGCAGCCGGTCGCCGGCATCCTCGACGTGCTGGACAACTACGCGTTCGTCCGCACCTCGGGCTACCTGGCCGGGCCGAACGACGTCTACGTGTCGATGAACCTGGTGCGTAAGAACGGCCTGCGCCGCGGTGACGCGATCACCGGTGCGGTCCGTGCGGCGCGCGACGGTGAGCAGAGCAACCAGCGGCAGAAGTTCGATCCGCTGGTGCGTTTGGACACGGTGAACGGCAGCGATGTCGACAGCGCCAAGCGGCGTCCCGAGTTCAACAAGCTCACCCCGCTCTACCCGAACCAGCGGCTGCGCCTGGAGACTCAGCAGAACAAGCTGACCACCCGGGTGATCGACCTGATCATGCCGATCGGTAAGGGTCAGCGTGCGCTGATCGTGTCCCCGCCCAAGGCGGGTAAGACCACGATCATGCAGGACATCGCGAACGCGATCGCCATCAACAACCCCGAGGTCTACCTCATGGTTGTGCTGGTCGACGAGCGTCCCGAAGAGGTCACCGACATGCAGCGTTCGGTGAAGGGTGAGGTCATCGCCTCCACCTTCGACCGGCCGCCGCTGGATCACACCTCGGTCGCCGAGCTGGCCATCGAGCGCGCCAAGCGCCTGGTGGAAATGGGCAAAGACGTTGTCGTGCTGCTCGACTCGATCACTCGATTGGGCCGTGCCTACAACAACTCCTCGCCGGCCTCGGGTCGTATCCTCTCCGGTGGTGTCGACTCGACCGCGCTGTACCCGCCCAAGCGGTTCCTCGGCGCGGCGCGCAATATCGAGAACGGCGGCTCCCTGACGATCATCGCCACCGCCATGGTGGAGACCGGTTCCACCGGTGACACGGTGATCTTCGAGGAGTTCAAGGGCACCGGCAACGCCGAGCTCAAGCTGGACCGCAAGATCGCGGAACGGCGCGTGTTCCCCGCGGTGGACGTCAATCCGTCCGGTACCCGCAAGGACGAGCTACTGCTCAGCCCGGACGAGGCGGCCGTGCTGCACAAGCTGCGCCGCGTACTGTCCGGCCTGGATTCGCATCAGGCGATCGATCTGCTGATCGACCGTCTGAAGAAGTCCAAGAACAACCTCGAGTTCCTGATGCAGGTTTCGAAGAACGCGCCCGGTGGCGCGATCGACGAGTAGCACGAATTCGACTGTCGCCGAGAGGGTCTCGCTCACGCGAGGCCCTTTCGGCGTATTCGGACGGAAGAAGAAGAGGCCGATCAGCGCGGCGCCGGAAATCATGAAGCCGACCAGCAGGGCGGCGGGCGGCACACTGCCGCCGCCGGCATCCGGGTAGTAGGCGACCGTCTCCGCTGTCGCATAGGTGGCGTCGGTATCGGGTACCGCGAGCCAGCCCCCCACGACAGCGAGGGTCAGTAGCGCCAGGACCGCGGCGGCGATTCTGCTGCTCATGGTGTTCCCTCCCTCTGTCCTCGGCACGGCGGTGTGCACTTGTCTGCCAGTTCCCCAAACTCTATGAACAACCGTGTTCGCATTCTTGAGTAGCGAACTACCCGTCTTAGGGTCCCGTAGAAGCGCCCCGATCGCGTGCCCGCAGTTCTTGGGGCGTGCGGGGGCACCGGGAATAGACCGGGGGCAAGGGGCGTTTTGGCAGCGTAGTGGCGGTTCTGGCATACTGAACCGCTGTGCGTCTGCCCATCGGCAGACAATCCCGCCTAGTCGGCTCCGGTTCACGCTCCTTCGCGGGCGACCCGGCGGCCATTTCGAAAGGACACCCATGAAGGCAGGAATCCACCCGACCTACGTCGACACCACCGTCGTCTGTGGTTGTGGCAACACCTTCCAGACTCGCTCCACCAAGGAGTCCGGACACATCACCGTCGAGGTCTGCTCGCAGTGCCACCCGTTCTACACCGGCAAGCAGAAGATCCTCGACACCGGCGGCCGCGTGGCCCGCTTCGAGGCTCGCTACGGCAAGCGTCCCGGCAAGAAGGCCGATGCCGAGGCCGACGCCTCCTAGCTTCCTCATCGACGCCCGGTTCTGCGCTGCAGACCGGGCGTCGGTGCATTTCCGGTGCCCGAACCCCAGGAATAGACAAAGGAAGCACAATCATGACGCAGCCGTCCGCGATCGACGACATTCTGGCCGAGTACCAGGGCCTGGAGACGCAGTTGGCCGATCCGTCGCTGCACAACGACGCGGGTGCCGCGCGCCGGGTCGGTAAGCGATTCGCCGAGCTGGCCCCGGTGATGACCACCTACAACAAGCTGAAGTCCACCAAGGACGATCTCGCCGCCGCCCAGGAGCTGGCCGCCGACGACGCGGCCTTCGCCGCCGAGGTGCCCGAGCTGGAGCAGCAGGTCGAGGAGCTGGAGCAGGCCCTGGCCGACCTGCTCGCCCCGCGCGACCCGCACGACGGCGACGACGTGGTGCTCGAGGTCAAGTCCGGCGAAGGCGGCGAGGAATCCGCGCTGTTCGCCGCCGACCTCGCCCGCATGTACATCCGCTACGCCGAACGGCACGGCTGGAAGGTGGAGGTGCTCGACGCCACCATCACCGAGCTGGGCGGATACAAGGAAGCCACGCTCTCGATCAAGAGCAAGGACGCCGCCCGCGACGGTGTCTGGTCGCGGTTCAAGTTCGAAGGCGGCGTGCACCGCGTGCAGCGCGTTCCCGTCACCGAATCGCAGGGCCGTATCCACACCTCCGCCGCCGGCGTGCTCATCTACCCCGAACCCGACGAGGTCGAGGAGGTGCAGATCGACGAAACCGATCTGCGCATCGACGTCTACCGGTCCTCGGGCAAGGGCGGTCAGGGCGTCAACACCACCGACTCCGCGGTGCGCATCACGCACCTGCCCTCCGGCATCGTCGTGACCTGCCAGAACGAGCGTTCGCAGCTGCAGAACAAGGCCCGCGCCATGCAGGTGCTCGCGGCCCGGTTGCAGGCGCTCGCGGAGGAGCAGGCCGACCAGGAGGCCGCGGCCGGCCGGGCCAGTCAGATCCGCACCGTCGACCGCTCCGAGCGGATCCGCACCTACAACTTCCCGGAGAACCGCATCGCCGACCACCGCGTCGGCTTCAAAGCGCACAACCTGGACGCCGTCCTGGGCGGCGACATGGACGCGCTGCTGGACGCGCTCGGCAAGGCGGACCGCGAAGCCCGGATGGCGGCGGAGTAGAGGTGAGCGCGGTCGAGCGCACCGCGGCGCCGCTGCTGCCCGCGATCCACGCGGCGGCGCAGACCTTGCAGGCCGCGGGCCTGCACAGCCCGCGGGCCGACGCCGAGCAGCTCGCGGCGCACCTGCTCGGAGTGCAGCGCTCCCGCCTGGTGCTCTCACCGCCGCTCGACCCGGAGCAACTGGCCGCCTACCGCGCGCTCGTCGACCAGCGCGCGCGGCACATCCCGCTGCAACACCTCACCGGTGTCGCCGCCATGGGCGCGATCGACCTGGCCGTCGGCCCCGGCGTCTTCGTGCCCCGTCCCGAGACCGAGTTGCTGTTCGCCTGGGCTCTGGCCTACCTGGAGACGGTGCCGCACGACCGCCAGCCGATCGTCGTCGACCTCTGCACCGGCTCCGGCGCATTGGCCCTGGCCATCGCCAACGCCCGGCCCGACGCCCAGGTACACGCGGTCGAACTCGACCCCGACGCCCTGACCTGGGCCCGCCGCAACGCGGCCACCCGCAGCTCCGCCGGAGACACCCCGATCACCCTGCACGCCGCCGACGTCACCGACCCGGCCCTACTGCCCGCCCTCACCGGCCGCGTCGACCTCATCGTCGCCAACCCGCCCTACATCCCCGCCGACGCGCCTCTGGATCCCGAAGTGGCAGACCACGATCCACACCGCGCCCTCTTCGCGGGCCCCGACGGCCTGGACGTCATCCGCCCGATGATCCCCGTCCTCACCCGCCTCCTGCGCCCCCACGGCGCCGTCGGCATCGAACACGACGACACCAACGGCACCGCCACCGCCACCCTCCTCACCGAAACCGGCGAGTACACCGACATCGCCGAACACCTGGACCTCGCGGAAAAGCCCCGCTTCGTCGTAGCGACCCGCACCTGAGCGCGACACCCTCACCGAAACCCAGTTCCCAGATAGCGACCCCGTCGCCCGGCGTTCGAGTGCGCCCAGGCCGATCGCGCCGGAACCCTATTTCATGGTGGTGACCTGTGCACTCCACACTCGCGCGCGAACACGACGGCGTCGAAGCCCAGCCTCGTGGTAGCAACCTGTCCGCCCCGCGTCCGAACGCGATCGCGTCGCCCCCAACCCGGGGGCTTTGTTACCGCATTCCCTCTGTTTTCGAGCGCAGCGAGCCCGATCACCGGTTCGCGGCCCGTCTCGCATCCGAGCAGCCGAAAGCGCATGCGCCGCAGGCGCAAGTCTCGGCTGCTCGGATGCGAGACAGCGGGGGGCCGCGAACACCCAGCGCCGCAGGCGCTGGCTAAAAGACACTGTGACAGGATGGGCGCGTGAGTACCGTCTACGACTGCGCGGATCCCGACTCGCGCGCCGCCGGACTGTCCGCAGCGACGAGCGCCCTGAAGTCCGGGCGGCTGGTGGTGCTGCCTACCGACACCCTGTACGGCCTGGCTGCCGATGCTTTCGACTCGACCGCGGTGAGTTCGCTGCTCGCGGCCAAGCGTCGTGGGCGGGACATGCCGGTGCCGGTGCTGGTCGGTTCCTGGCACACCATCGATGGCCTGGTGTTCTCGGTGCGGCCGCAGGCCCGGGAGCTGATCCGGGCGTTCTGGCCGGGCGGCCTGAGTCTCGTTGTGCAACAGGCTCCTTCGCTGGCCTGGGACCTAGGTGACACCCGCGGCACGGTGATGCTGCGGATGCCGCTGCACCCGGTCGCGCTGGAGTTGCTGCGTGAGGTGGGTCCGCTGGCGGTGTCCAGCGCCAACGTCTCCGGGCAGCCGCCGGCCAAGACCGCCGCCGAGGCGCGTGATCAGCTGGGTTCGCTGGTCGGCGTGTATCTCGATGGCGGCCCGGCCGAGCATGCCGTGGCCTCCACCATCGTCGATCTGACCGCCGATCAGCCCCGGATCTTGCGCGTGGGCGCGGTGCCGGTCGCCGAGATCGCCGAGGTGCTCGGGATGAAGCCGGACGAACTCACCAGTCCCGCTGCCCGGTGATCGGATGAATGCTGTTGTGCCGCTGCGCGAGCTCCTGCTCGTGCTGCTCATCTCGGCCACGGTCACGTTCCTGGCCACCGGCGGAATCCGGACGCTCGCGATCGCCTTCGGCGCGGTCGCGGTGCCCCGCGAGCGCGATGTGCACGTCAAGCCGATCCCGCGGATGGGCGGTGTCGGCATGTATATCGGGCTGGTTTCCGCCGTGCTTTTCGCCCACCAATTGCCCGCGCTGCGGCGGGGTTTCGACTATGCGCCCGATATTCCGGCGGTGCTGGTCGCAGCTACGCTCATCGTGGTCGTCGGGATTGTCGACGATCGCTGGGGCCTGGACGCGCTGACGAAGTTCGCCGGTCAGGTCACCGCCGCCGGTGTGATGGCGGTAATGGGGCTGAGCTGGTACTCCATTTACAACGTCTTCACGAATTCGACCGTTCTGCTGGACGCGCTGCAGGGCGGTCTGGTGACGGTCGGCGTGACGGTCACGCTGGTGAATGCCATGAACTTCGTCGACGGTCTCGACGGCTTGGCGGCCGGGCTCGGATTGATTTGCGCGGGTGCGGTGTTCGTGTTTGCTGTCGGGTTGATGAATGAGCAGGGCGGCTCGGTCGACACCTATCCGCCGGCGCTGCTGGCCGCCGCCCTCGCGGGCGCGTGCCTCGGATTTCTGCCGCACAATTTCTCGCCGGCCCGAATATTCATGGGTGATTCCGGGTCGATGCTGATCGGTTTGGTGCTGGCCGCGGTTTCCACCAGTGCCTCCGGCCGGATTCCGCTCCAGGGTTTCGGTACGCGCGACATCGTCGGCTTGTTGTCGCCGCTGTTGCTGGTCGGCGCGGTGATGTTCATTCCGGTGCTGGATCTGGTGCTGGCGATCGTGCGCCGGGTGCGGGCCGGCGTGAGCTTTTCCACTCCGGACAAAATGCATCTGCATCATCGTTTGCTGCAGATCGGGCATTCGCAGCGCCGCGTAGTCCTGCTCATCTATTTATGGGTCGGGGTGCTCGCGTTCGGCGCGGTCGGCAGTTCTCTGATGGATCGCACGGTGGTGGTTCTGGTGATGGCTGCCGGATTGCTGTTCGCCCTGGTGGTGACCGCGGTCCCGGGTCTGCGCCGTACCGGCGCAGCCGCCGAGCCGCAGCCGCCCGGGTAAAGTCCGGGTCGTGACTTTCACCCCCAATCCCATCCCCGGCCCCGACGCTCCGTTGCGGTCCGCGCTTCGCTACGGGCTGATCGGGTTGGCCGTTCTGGTCGTGCTCGCCGTCGCCATCGGTACCGCGACGGCGGGTCTGCCCGGCCTGTGGGGCGCCCTGATCGGCGCCGCCATCGGCGGTGGATTCATCCTGACGACGGCCGCCGTCGTGCTGTTCGGCGCGAAGCTGCCGCCGAGCACCGCCGGCCTGATCATCCTGGTCAGCTGGGTCGGCAAGCTGCTCGTGGTGCTCGTGGTGGTGGCCGTGCTGCAGCAGTTCGACTTCTACAACCGGGTGGCGCTGTTCCTCACCGTGGTGGGCGCGCTGTTGATCGTGCTCGGGGCCGAGACGTACGGCGTTCTGCGCCAAAAGGTTCCGTACGTGACGACCACCGCGGGCGACTCCGATACCAGTGAGTAGGAAAATTACTCACCCCCCTACACAGCGTCGTAGATAACTTGGTAAAGTGTTGGTAAGCAAGCACCCAAGGCAGGGGGGGTCACCATGACCCCGCCAAGTGCCGCTATGCTTACTGCCGTACCGAGCCCGGAGGGCTTCGGTTCTGCATGTCGACGATGTCGCCGACACACGTACAGACGCCCAAGCGGTTTGCCGCTCAGCTGCTGACGAACTTCGAGCCGACCTAGTCGACCCAAATTGATCGTCAATGTCCGATCGAACCGCGGGATATGACCGTACCCGCGGCCCGAACACGGGAGAGAACGCTGAGCGTCACCACTTTGGCGGCGGGCGAGTTTCATCCGCCCTCGCTAGATGACTTCTTCCCTGATGCTGTCCTGTTCCAGGGAACCATCTTCGAACTCGACCGTCTGATGCTGGTACGCATCTTGATGACGGCGCTGCTAATCGGGTTCATGGTGCTGGCATTCCGCAGCCCGAAGATCGTCCCGCGCGGTCTGCAGAACGTCGCCGAATACGGTCTTGTCTTCGTCAAGGAGCAGATCTGCGACGAGGTTCTCGGTAAGGAATCCGGCCGCAAGTTCTTCCCGCTCATCGCGACGATCTTCTTCACGGTCCTCTTTCTGAACTTCTCCGGTGTCATTCCGGGTCTGAACATCTCGTCGAACGCCCGAATCGGCATGCCGCTGGTACTGGCTGTACTCGCCTACCTCACGTTCAACTACGTGGGTATCAAGAAGTACGGCTTCCTCAAGTACATGCGCAGCTCCATCGTGGTTCCGAATGTTCCGCCCGCGCTGCATCTGCTGCTGATCCCGATCGAGTTCATCTCGACCTTCGTGCTCCGGCCGTTCACCCTGACCGTCCGACTCATGGCGAACATGCTGGCGGGCCACATCATGCTGGTCCTGTTCTTCAGCGCGACGCAGTTCTTCCTCTTCGACGCCGCGGCGTGGATGAAGATCTTCTCGCCGTTCTCGCTGCTGGCCGGCCTCGGATTCACGCTGTTCGAACTGCTGGTGGTCTTCCTGCAGGCGTACGTCTTCGCCTTGCTGACCGCCGTCTACATCGGGCTCGCGCAGCACGCAGATTCACACTGACCAACTACTAACTGGATACCTGCTCCCCGCCGTCCGGCGGTGTGTGCAACAGAAAGGGAATGGAAGACTCATGAGCCTCGCGTACTTGGCCCAGGAAGCCGCCACCTCCGGCGAGAAGATCAAGGGCTACGGCGCCATCGGCTACGGCCTGGCTGCCATCGGCCCCGGCATCGGCGTCGGCATCGTGGTCGGTAAGGCCATCGAGGGCATCGCCCGCCAGCCCGAGCTCCAGGGCACGATCCGGACCAACATGTTCCTCGGTATCGCGTTCACCGAGGCGCTGGCCCTGATCGGTCTCGTCGCCGGCTTCATCTTCTGATTGCCATGACCGGCATGACTGTGCTCGCGGAAACCGCGGGGGAGGATCGTAATCCCCTCGTTCCCGAGCTGTATGACATCTTTTGGTCGGCAGTCTGCCTGCTCGTGATCGGCATCGTCTTCTACAAGTACGTCGTTCCTCGCCTGATGAAGGTGCTGGACGAGCGTGCCGAGAAGATCGAGGGCGGCATCGCCCGCGCCGAGGTCGCGCAGGAAGAAGCTCAGCAGACACTCGAGCAGTACAAGCAGCAGTTGGCCGACGCTCGCCTGGAAGCCGCGCGCATCCGTGAGGAAGCCCGCACTCAGGGGCAGGACATCCTCGCGCAGATGCGCACGGAGGCCCAGGCCGAGAGCGATCGCATCGTGGCCGCCGGCCACAGCCAGCTGGAAGCCCAGCGCCAGCAGATCCAGAACGAGCTTCGCTCCGAGGTCGGCCGTACGGCCGTCGACTTGGCCGAGAAGGTTATCGGTCAGTCGGTTTCGGACGAAGCCAAGCAGGCGGCATCGATCGAGCGGTTCCTTACCGAACTCGACGAGTCGAATGCCGGCATCGGGGTCGGAAGGTAACGACGCGAAAGTGAGAAGCATGTACGCAGCGAGCCGTGAGGCGAGCGCCCGGTCCCGAGAGGCGCTTCGGGCCGCTCTGACCGGAAGCGACAGCGTTGCAGCCACGACGGGCTCCGAGCTGTTCGCCGTTGTCGCCGTGCTGGACGAACAGCGTTCGCTGCGTGTTGCGCTCGCGGACGTGTCGGTGCCCGGTTCGGCGCGTGCCGAGCTGAGCGAACGGGTCTTCGGCGGCAAGGTCAGTCCTGCCACACAGGCAGTACTGACCACCGCCGTGGCCCAGGACTGGTCCCGCACCGCCGATCTGGTCGACACCCTGGTGTTGCTCGGCCAGGAAGCGCTGCTGGAGTCGGCCGCCGACAGCGGCAAGCTCGGCGCGGTGGAGGACGAGCTGTTCCGGCTCGGCCGGATCATCGCCGACAGCCCCGACCTGGAGCAGGCACTGTCGGATCGCGGGAAGCCGGCTCAGGCCAAGCGCGAACTGATTGCCCGGTTGCTGAACGGTAAGGCCTCCGACATCACGGTCGGCCTCGCCGAACAGGCCGTCGCCCGGCAGAAGACCAGCATCGGTGACGCGTTCGACGCGCTGTCCGACTTGGCGGCCGCCCGGCGCGAACAGGTTGTCGCGCATGTGCAGGCCGCGATCGAACTGACCCAGGAGCAGCGGGACCGGCTGGCCGGCTCCCTGCAGCGCATCTACGGCAAATCGGTCGCGGTGCACGTCGAGGTCGATCCGGAACTGCTGAGCGGACTTGTCGTCCGCGTCGGCGACGACGTGATCGACGGCAGCGCCATCGGCCGACTGGAGCGGCTGCGCCGCGAACTGGCCTAGCCAGTAGCGGCGCCCCACCCCCCGACATTCGAGACCAAGCGAGAGCAGGAAGAACATGGCGGAGCTGACGATCTCCTCCGACGAGATCCGTAGCGCGATCGAGAGCTACACCCAGAGCTACACCCCCGAGACCTCCATCGAAGAAGTCGGTGTGGTTACCGACGCGAGTGACGGCATCGCGCACGTCTCCGGCCTGCCTTCGGCAATGGCCAACGAGCTGCTCGAATTCCCGGGCGGCGTACTCGGCGTCGCGTTGAACCTCGAGGACCGCGAGATCGGTGCGGTCATCCTCGGCGAGTTCGCCGAGCTCGAAGAGGGCCAGGAAGTCAAGCGCACGGGTGACGTGCTCTCGGTTCCGGTCGGCGACAACTTCCTCGGTCGCGTGGTCAACCCGCTCGGCCAGCCGATCGACGGCCTCGGCGACATCGAGTCCGACGAGCGTCGCGTGCTCGAGCTGCAGGCCGCTTCCGTGCTGGAGCGTCAGCCGGTCGAGGAGCCGATGGCCACCGGCATCACCGCCATCGACGCCCTGACCGCCATCGGCCGCGGCCAGCGTCAGCTGATCATCGGTGACCGCAAGACCGGCAAGACCGCGGTCTGCATCGACGCCATCCTGAACCAGAAGGCGAACTGGGAGTCCGGTGACCCCAGCAAGCAGATGCGCTGCATCTACGTCGCCATCGGTCAGAAGGGTTCCACCATCGCGGGCGTCAAGGCCGCGCTGGAGGAGCACGGCGCGATGGAGTACACCACCATCGTCGCGGCCCCGGCCTCCGACTCCGCCGGCTTCAAGTGGCTGGCCCCCTACACCGGTTCGGCCATCGGCCAGCACTGGATGTACCAGGGCAAGCACGTTCTGATCGTGTTCGACGATCTGACCAAGCAGGCCGAGGCCTACCGCGCCATCTCGCTGCTGCTGCGCCGCCCGCCGGGCCGCGAGGCCTACCCGGGTGACGTCTTCTACCTGCACTCCCGTCTGCTGGAGCGTTGCGCGAAGCTGTCCGACGCCATGGGCGCGGGCTCGATGACCGGTCTGCCGATCATCGAGACCAAGGCCGGTGACGTCTCGGCGTTCATCCCGACCAACGTCATCTCCATCACCGACGGCCAGGTCTTCCTCGAGTCCGACCTGTTCAACAAGGGTGTCCGTCCGGCGATCAACGTCGGTACCTCGGTCTCCCGTGTCGGTGGCGCCGCTCAGACCAAGGCCATGAAGAAGGTCGCCGGTTCGCTGCGTCTGGAGCTGGCCCAGTTCCGTGAGCTGGAGGCGTTCTCCGCCTTCGCCTCCGACCTGGATGCCGCCTCCAAGGCTCAGCTCGAGCGCGGTGCCCGCTGGGTCGAGCTGCTCAAGCAGAACCAGTACTCGCCGGTCTCGGTCGAGGACCAGGTCATCTCGATCTTCCTGGTGGACAAGGGCTACTACGACTCGGTTCCGGTCGGCGACATCCGTCGCTTCAGCCGCGAGCTGCTCGAAGACCTGCACCGCAACGCCCAGGACGCGTTCGACTCGCTGCAGGGTGGCTCCAAGCCGCTCGACGGCGATGCGGCCGAGGCCATCAAGTCGGGCACCGACAAGTTCAAGGCGGGCTTCCTGGCTTCCGACGGCAGTCGCGTCGTGAACGAGGCGGAAGCCGGCGAGCTCGACCACGAAGAGGTCGAGAAGCTGTCGGTTACCCGCAAGCACGTCGAGAAGTAAGTCGGACGAGCTAATGCGCTATTCGGAACTGGCGAATGAAGGGAGGGTGACCAATGGCAAGCTTGCGTGAATTGCGCTCCCGCATTCGCAGTGTGAATTCGACCAAGAAGATCACCAAGGCCCAAGAGCTGATCGCGACCTCGCGAATCACCAAGGCTCAGGCCCGGGTCGCGGCCGCCAAGCCGTACGCCGAGGAGATCACCAAGGCACTGGCCGAGCTGGCGAGCGCGTCGAAGAACCTGGCGCACCCGCTGCTGACCGAGCGGGAAAACCCGCGCCGGGCAGCGGTTCTGGTGATCAGCAGTGACCGCGGCATGTGCGGCGGTTACAACTCGAACGTCTTCCGGCGTGCCGAAGAGCTGATGACCACCTTGCGCAACGAGGGCAAGGAGCCGGTGCTGTATGTGATGGGCAACAAGGGCCTCACGTACTACACCTTCCGCAGCCGCCCGCCGTTGGCCGCGTGGACCGGGTTCTCGCAGCAGCCGAACTACAGCGATGCCTCGGCCGCGTGCAACCACCTGGTGGAGGCCTTCATGGCCGGCGCCGAAGGCGAGGTTGCCGCACCCAACGGTGAGGGCACCATCGCCGGTGTCGACGAACTCCATGTCGTCTACACCCGGTTCGTCTCGATGCTGACGCAGACCCCGGAGGTGCGCCGCCTGGCGCCGATCCAGGTCAGCTTCATCGAGGAGAGCTTCGATCTGGGCGAGGACAGCTTCTCGGATTCCGAGACCGCTGACATCAAGGCCCAGTACGAATTCGAGCCCGACGCCGATGTGCTGCTGGCGGCCCTGCTGCCGAAGTACGTCAACACGCGTATCTACTCATCGTTGCTCGAGGCAGCGGCATCCGAGTCCGCGGCTCGGCGCACCGCAATGAAGGCCGCCACCGACAACGCCAACGAGCTGGCCAGCGTGCTGCAGCGCGAGGCGAACTCGGTGCGTCAGGCCCAGATCACGCAGGAAATCAGCGAAATCGTGGGTGGCGTTAACGCGCTGGCCGCGAGCGGCGACCGCGACTAAAGCGCAGGAAGAGAAACTAACCAATGACCGCAGCTGTCTCTCAAGACAACACGGCTCGGACCGGCGGCACCGCAGGCCGCGTCGTCCGGGTCATCGGACCCGTCGTGGACGTCGAGTTCCCGCGTGGATCGATCCCTGAGCTGTTCAACGCTCTGCACGCCGAGATCACGCTTCCCTCGGTGGCCAAGACCCTGACCCTCGAGGTCGCTCAGCACCTCGGCGACGGCATCGTTCGCTGCATCTCGATGCAGCCGACCGACGGCCTGGTCCGTGGCGCGAGCGTCTCCGACACCGGCAAGCCGATCTCGGTGCCCGTCGGTGACATCGTCAAGGGCCACGTCTTCAACGCCCTCGGTGACTGCCTCGACAGCCCGGGCCTGGGCCGCGACGGCGAGCAGTGGGGCATCCACCGCAAGCCCCCGTCATTCGATCAGCTCGAAGGCAAGACCGAGCTGCTCGAGACCGGCATCAAGGTCATCGACCTGCTGACCCCGTACGTCAAGGGCGGCAAGATCGGTCTGTTCGGTGGTGCCGGTGTCGGCAAGACCGTGCTGATCCAGGAGATGATCACCCGTATCGCTCGCGAGTTCTCCGGCACCTCGGTGTTCGCGGGCGTCGGTGAGCGTACTCGTGAGGGCACCGACCTCCACCTGGAAATGGAAGAGATGGGCGTCCTGCAGGACACCGCCCTCGTCTTCGGCCAGATGGACGAGCCGCCGGGCACGCGTATGCGCGTCGCCCTGTCGGCCCTGACCATGGCCGAGTACTTCCGCGACGTGCAGCACCAGGACGTGCTGCTGTTCATCGACAACATCTTCCGCTTCACCCAGGCCGGTTCCGAGGTCTCGACCCTGCTGGGTCGTATGCCCTCCGCCGTGGGTTACCAGCCGACGCTGGCGGACGAGATGGGTGAGCTCCAGGAGCGCATCACCTCGACCCGTGGCCGTTCGATCACCTCGCTGCAGGCGATCTACGTCCCCGCCGACGACTACACCGACCCGGCGCCCGCCACCACCTTCGCCCACCTGGACGCGACGACCGAGCTTTCCCGCCCGATCTCGCAGAAGGGTATCTACCCGGCCGTCGACCCGCTGACCTCGACCTCTCGTATCCTCGAGGCTTCGATCGTCGGCGACCGGCACTTCGCGGTGGCGAACGAGGTCAAGCGGATCCTGCAGAAGTACAAGGAACTGCAGGACATCATCGCCATCCTCGGCATGGACGAGCTCTCCGAAGAGGACAAGGTCCTCGTCGGCCGCGCCCGTCGCCTGGAGAAGTTCCTCGGCCAGAACTTCATCGTGGCCGAGAAGTTCACCGGTCAGGTGGGCTCGGTCGTGCCGCTGGAGCAGACCATCGACGACTTCGATCGGGTTTGCAAGGGCGAGTTCGACCACTTCCCGGAGCAGGCGTTCAACTCCTGCGGTGGTCTCGATGACGTCGAGGCGGCCGCGAAGAAGATCGCCGGAAAGTAGTCCACGATGGCTGAGTCCAGCAAGGACATGTCCGTTGATCTCGTCGCCGTCGAACGCAGGCTCTGGTCCGGCCAGGCCTCGTTCGTCAGCGCGCAGACCACCGAGGGCCAGATCGGCATCATGCCGGGCCACGAGCCGCTGCTCGGCCAGTTGGTCGAGGGTGGCACCGTGACCATCGTCCCGGTCGACGGTGAGCGGATTGTCGCGGCCGTGCACGGCGGGTTCTTCTCCGTCACGGCCAACACGGTCCGCGTGCTGGCCGAGTCGGCCGAGTTCGCCGGTGAGGTCGATGTCGACGCGGCCCGCAAGGTGCTCGCCGACGCCGAGGCCTCCGAGGAGGACCGGACGGTGGCTCAGGCTCAGGTGCGCGCGGTCGAAGCGCTCGCCGAGCACTGACGAGTACTCGGTAATTTCATAAAGCTGGTCGGCGGCGAAGGTTATCTTCGCCGCCGACAATGCTTTTCGGGCCGGACTTGGCTACCCCCTGGTCGCCCGTTTGTAGACTCGTGTTTGAATATCGCAACGGATGGGTAACGGAGACCTCACAAGGTCGCCGGGCGAAAGGACGAACCGCATTGCAGACCGGGATGGTTGTTCTGATCACCCTGGTATTGCTGCTGGTCGCTCTCGCCCTGATTTCCAGCTATCGCCTCATCATGTTGCGCCGCGGCGGCACCTCCGCCCTCCTACGCGTGCTGCCCGCCAGCGGTGGCCAGGGCTGGCGGCACGGCCTGATCCGCTACGACGAGGATCGCCTCGTCTTCTACAAACTCACCAGCCTGAAGCTGGGCCCGGATTCGGTTATCCGGCGGCAGGGCATCGAAATCGGCGAGCGGCGCGGCCCCGTCGGTGACGAGTACGACATCATGACCGACGAAATCATCGTCACCGGCGTCTCGGATACCCGCGGCGGCTACGAGATCGCCCTGGACCGCGGCGCCCGTGCGGCCTTCCTGTCCTGGGTGGAATCGCGCCCGTCGGACCGCACCCGCCGCCTGGGCGGGCTCTGAACCGGCCGGCAACTACGCTGGATCCCGTGAACGTGCACCTGACGCGGATCTACACGCGTACCGGCGATGACGGAACCACCGGCCTCAGCGATTTCTCCCGGGTCTCCAAGAACGACCCCCGCCTGGCGGCCTACGCCGACTGCGACGAGACCAACGCCGCCCTCGGGGTGGCCGTGGCCCTGGGCGATCCCGCGCCCGAGATCCTGCGGGTCCTGCGGCAGGTGCAGAACGACCTGTTCGACGCCGGCGCCGACCTGTCCACCCCGGTGGTGGCCGAGCCCAAGTATCCGCCGCTGCGCATCACCCAGGCCTATATCGATCGGCTGGAAGGCTGGTGCGACGAGTTCAACGCCGAACTGGCCCCGCTGAACTCGTTCATCCTGCCCGGCGGCACGCCGCTGGCCGCGCTGCTGCACACCGCGCGCACGGTCGCCCGGCGGGCCGAACGGTCGGCCTGGGCGGCCATGGACGCCCATCCGGAGGACACCAGCCCGCTGCCCGCGCGCTACCTCAACCGGCTCTCGGACCTGCTGTTCATTCTCAGCCGGGTCACCAACCCGGGTGGCGACGTGCTGTGGAAGCCGGGCGGCGAGAAGTAGTCCTGCCCCCGGAACACCGAAGGGCCCCTTCATCCCGCGCGGATGAAGGGGCCCTTCGGCGTTCGTCAGCTGCTGATGTTCGCGCTGACGATGTCCTCGGAGAGCGGCGCGATCGCCGTGATGATCTGTTCGACGGTGTCCTCGGCGACTCCGGCGCCGCTGAGCGCACCGATGAGGTGCCCGGCGACCAGGTCGAAGTGCTTCTGCGCGATGCCGCGACCCTGGTGCACGTCGCGCATCGGGGCGCCGGTGTAGGTCTCCGGTCCGCCGAGGGCGGCGGCGAAGAACTCGACCTGCAAGCCCTTGAGCCGGGTCATGTTCACGCCGGTGAAGAAGCCGGCCAGTTCTTCGTCGGCCAGTACCCGGACATAGAAATCGTCGACGACAGCGGTGAGGGCCTCGCCGCCACCGATCTCTTCGTAAATGGAATCCGCCATTTCAGGCTTTCCCTTCTCACTCGTCGTAGCCGTCTCGAACCTCGGCCACGAATCGAAAAGCACTGTAACGCAACAGATTTCATTGCGCAGCGCAGGTTTATCCGGGTTGCTGCCGGTAGTCCTCTCCGGCAGTCAGCTGCGACTGGTTCCAGTAGGACACCGGGGCGGGCTTTTCCACGGCTTCCACCGGGGTGGAGATCTCGGCCTGCACCGGACGCGACGCCTTCTGCTGCTGCGCGGCTTTCGGCTCGCCCAGCTTGTCGATCTCGGTGAACAGCGCCTCGACGATGGTGTGCATCTGCTTCTGCGCGATCTGCGCGTAGGTGCGGATGTACTCGATCTCCGCGGGCGCCGGCTCCGGTGCGCCCTTGGGCACATTCGTCAGCGAGGCGATCCCGTCGGCCGCCTGCGCCGCCGACTCCTGGGCCTGGCGCAGGATGTCCGCGTACTGCTGCCGCGCCGCCGCGACCAGCTCGCGCGCGTAGACCTCGGCCTCGGCCACGGTCGACTCGGCCGACAGCTGCGCCTGGCTGAGCATGTTCACCGCGCGGATGTTCACGCCGAGCAGGTCGTGCTGGGCTTCCTCGCGCAGCTGGTGGTTCTCCCGGCGCACCGAGGCCAGGTCGGACCGCAGCTGCTCCACGGTGAACGTGTCCGCGGGGGTCGAGGACTTGTACATGGACAGCTGGCGTTCCAGGTCGGCGACCCGGGAGGCGAGGTAGTCGTTGTCGGACAGCAGCGACTTGTCCCCGCTGAACTCCAGCTGCTGGGTGATCCGCTTGTTGGTGGCGGTGAGCCGCGACACCTCCCGCGCCACCCGCTCCAGGAATTCCTCGACCTGGTTCTCGTCGTATCCGCGCCGGCCCAGCGCGGATCTCTTGAATTTCGCTTTCTCGATATCGCGTGGCTTCAGCGCCATGTGGTCACCTCGGGTCTTGGAAAGGCGCTACCGGTTCCCGCCGGAGCTGTGTCGGGACTGGTCATCGCCACGGCGTCGGCGGCGGCCGGTTCCGGCTCCGCGACCGTGTCGAACTGTTCGAATCGAATGTCCGTGCGCGCCATGCCCGCCGCGGTCAGCTCGGCGGTGGCGTGCTCGACCATCGGGGTGGAGCCGCACACCAGCGCGGTGAAGCCGTCCCAGTGATTGCTCTGCGCGGCGACGGCGCCGACGACGCCCTTGGCACCGGGATAGGTCGGATCCTCGGAGACGACCGGGGTGTAGCGGAACCACGGCCGGGTGTCGGCCATCTCACTGAGGAAGTGGTGCTCGTACAGGTTCCATTGCGTCCGAACGCCGTGGAACAGATGCACGTTCGTGGTCCGCCCGGTTTCACGCCAGTCCGCGTCGAGTTGCTCGATGACCGCGCTCATCGGCGCCAGGCCGGTGCCGCCGGCGATCATCAGCAGGTCGCGCGGCAGGTCCTCGGACACGGTGAGCGCGGTACCGATCGGCGCACCGAGCCGCAGGCTGTCACCGGGCCGGATCTCGCGGGCCAGTGCCGCGCTGACCTGCCCGCCGGCGACGATCTGCACATTGAGGTCGATGGTGCCGTCGGCCCGCGGCGCGTTCGCCGGGGTGTAGTAGCGCCACAGTTTGGGGCGCTGCGGAATCTCCACGGCCATCGACTGCCCGGCCACGTAGGGGTAGGGCTCGGTCGGGCGAATTCGCAGCACCGCGACATCGATGCTGCGCCGGTCGGTGCCGATGACCTCGGCCTCCCACCAGGCGGGCGCGTTCGCCTCGTCGTCCTCGGCGGCGACCACCATCAGCTTGGCGACGACGCCGTAGGCATCGGCCCAGTCCGAGGCCAGGCTGTCGGTCCACGCGGCGCCGAGGAAGTACTGCAGGGTGGCCAGCAGTGAGGCGCCGGCGGCGGGGTAGTGATCGGCGATGACCTCGAACTTGCGGTGGTCACGGCCTAGTTGCTGCACGAAGCTGGGATCGGCGGCGATCTTGTCCACACTGCTGACGATGCGGCCGAGCGCGGCGAAGAACTTGCCGCGCTGGTCGGCCATCGAGACCGGGAACATGGCGCGGACATCGGGATGCGCCATGAACAGATGTGAGTAGAAGTACAGGACCGCTTCGTCGCCGACCTTCTCGACGTCGCGCCAGCTCGCTTGGAGCGCGGGGATATCCATAGCGCCTCAGCAGGCCGGGGATAGGGAAGCGCCGGGCCGCACTGCTCGGCCCGGTTTGCCGGTGATCAACGGAAAACTCCTCGATCCTGTGGTGTCGATAGGGGTTTCGACCTCGGCCGACACCAGGGTGGGCGCAAATGCGCCGCGGGTTGGTCTGTCGACAACGAGCGAACTGACTGGGCGGTAGCGTAATCGAAAGGAACGGGTATCGCAGAACGAGAGCCCCGGATTTACCGTCCCTTCAGCCTATCGGTGAAGGAGCGCATTCCACGCAAACCGCTCAGCCGTGCACCGGGATCGCGTACACACGCGTGAGTAGGTGCGGGGATGGATAAGCTAGCCCCGTGAGTGAGCGAAGCGAGGGAACCATCGGCATTGCGCCCTCCGGCACGCCGGGACCCAGCACCTGCGAGGTAATGGCGTGAGTGAGCGGTTCATGGTCACCGGCGGCAATCGGCTCGTCGGCGAGGTCACGGTGGGTGGCGCGAAGAACAGCGTCCTCAAGCTGATGGCCGCTGCCCTGCTGGCGGAGGGCACGTCGACGATCACCAACTGCCCGGACATCCTCGATGTGCCGCTGATGGCCGAGGTCCTGCGGGGCCTGGGCTGCGAGGTCACCATTACCGACGAAGCCCCGGGCGATCGTTCGGTCGTGACCATCACCACCCCGGCCGAGCCGAAGTATCACGCCGATTTCCCCGCGGTCACCCAGTTCCGGGCCTCGGTCTGTGTCCTCGGTCCGCTGATGGCCCGCTGCAAGCGCGCCGTGGTCGCGCTGCCCGGCGGTGACGCCATCGGCTCGCGCCCCCTCGACATGCACCAGACCGGTCTGCGTCTGCTCGGCGCGACCAGCGAGATCGAGCACGGCTGTGTGGTGGCCCAGGCCGATCACCTGCAGGGCGCGCGGATCCGGCTCGACTTCCCGTCGGTGGGTGCGACGGAGAACATCCTGATGGCGGCCGTGCTCGCCGAGGGGGAGACGGTCATCGACAACGCGGCGCGCGAGCCCGACATCGTCGATCTGTGCAACATGCTGGTGCGGATGGGCGCGCGCGTCAGCGGCGCCGGCACCTCGGTGCTGACGATCCAGGGCGTGAAGAGCCTCGAGCCGACCGATCACCGCGTCATCGGCGACCGCATCGTCGCCGCCACCTGGGGTATCGCCGCGTCCATGACGATGGGCGATGTGAAGGTGACAGGTGTGAATCCCAAGCACCTTTCGCTGGTGCTGGACAAGCTGCGCTCCGCCGGCGCGCGAATCTCCTTCGACGTGGACGGTTTTCGCGTGGTGCAGCAGGAGCGGCCGCGCGCGGTCAACTTCTCCACGCTGCCGTTCCCGGGTTTCCCGACCGATCTGCAGCCGATGGCCATCGGCCTGGCCGCGATCGCCGACGGCACCTCGATGATCACCGAGAACATCTTCGAAGCGCGGTTCCGCTTCGTGGAGGAGATGATCCGCCTGGGCGCCGATGCCCGCACCGACGGGCATCACGCTGTGGTGCGCGGGATTCCGCGGTTGTCGAGTGCGCCGGTGTGGTCCTCCGATATCCGCGCCGGCGCCGGTCTGGTGCTCGCGGGTCTGTGCGCCGACGGGGTGACCGAGGTGCACGATGTCTTCCATATCGACCGCGGTTACCCCAACTTCGTGGAGAAGTTGCAGGCGCTCGGCGGACAGGTGGAACGCGTCGGAGCCGCGAATTAGCCTGCTGACCAGGCGATTTGACATTGATCATCGCGCCACGTAACTTTTATCGAGTCAGAGCGACACGGACACCAACCCGGGGCTGAGGCGGAGACGCCAAGCGAGGGACACGAGGTCGTACGAGGAGCGCCTGACGATCACACTAGTTCGACTGCGACCCCGGATTTGGTTCTGGGCGACTGGCTGAGCTAAGCTGTTCAAGTTGCCTCACTGAAACCCCCCGAGAGATCGAGTGGCGGATGTGTGTGCGTGTGTTCTTTGAGAACTCAATAGTGTGTCGATGAATGTCAGTGCCAATAATTTATTGGTGCC
>NZ_JBFAHT010000005.1:0-573450 GCF_040654295.1 Nocardia sp. NPDC050712 | reverse complement strand
GCGCTCCGGGTGACTGGTACGTCATCCACTCCTACGCCGGTTACGAGAACAAGGTGAAGGCCAACCTCGAGACCCGCGTGCAGAACCTGGAGTCGGGCGGAAGGCCTTCCAGGGACCAGTTCTCGAAGCGGCGATCCGAAGCGACCCGTGAGCGGCATCATCGTGCAGTGTGCGGGGCCTGAGACCTGCTGGCTGTTGATGGGTGAACAGAGTCGGAGGCTAGGTTTCACGCAAGGATGCGGAAAGCCCTGCGAGCAGGGCCGGTTCAGTCACTGTTATCTGTAGTCACTGCCCTGTCGGCCTGCGTCATAGCCCGCTCTACCCAAATCGGCACCACGACTGGCGATAGCTGGGATTGCCCGATTCTCCGGAGCGGAGTTGGCGGTGCCGACCAGCGCACCAGTTGCCACCAAGGCGTAGGCGTGAGCGAGTTCTACCAGCGCTCTGGATGCCTGCACCGTTTCATTGCCCGCGATACGGTCGGCCTCCTGGCCGATAGCCACCAGCAGCTTCTCGCGAGTGACTCCAGCGGTGGGGTCGGATGCCATCTGGGCAACTGAGGCTGGAATCTGTTGGACTCCGCCGTTGTCGATGTTGGTTCCTTCAGCCGGAATCTCTCCCAGATCGGTGGCCTCAGGTGTGGCTTGCTGGTCGGACATGGCGTTGCCTCCTCCGGCGATCGCGCGCTCCGCGCCAATACTGGCGTTGTTCACTGTTCTAACCCGCACTCGCGGAGGGTTGACCCGCAGGGCGGACCAAGACCCGGGGGTTCGAACTGCGTTTGCCGCTTACGCCAGGTACGGCAGCGCCGCCGCCACCGACAGGGCGAGCATCCCGAGGCAGTTGATCCAGAACTCGTATCCCAGGAACCGGGCCCGATAGTGGGCGTACGCGGCGGAAAGGAAGTAGGCGATCACGCCGACAGCGGTGGCGAATCCGACGCCGGGATACTTCAGTCCGACAAGGAGACCGGCTGTGGCCGCCAGCTTGATGGCGATCAGCGTCCACCACCAGTCGCGCGGAAACCCGACGCCGTCCAAGCATTGCCGAATGAACTTCGGCGGGCGCACGGACATGAGCGCGTCGGCGAAAAGCGAGAGCGCGAGTAGTACTGGTAGCCACCATGGTTCGGGAGCGTGGATCATTGGATTCCGTTCGGGTGCGTGATGACGAAGTCGATGGTCTGTCGTAGTTGTTCGGCCGCGTCGGGCATCGCGATGGCACCGCTGGACGCGGTCATCAGCAAGCCGAGGTAGGCAAGGTAGATGGTCCGCGCGCCGCGACCGACCTCGCTGGGAGCGAGCGCTGATCGGGCGAGCACGGTTTCGAGTTCGGCCAGTAGGGCCAGCGCGAGGTCTCGAAAGATCGCCGACTCATGGTTTCCGCGGACGATGATCGCGGTGTACTCGCGTGAGAGCTCGGGGTCGACCGCGAAATATCCGACGAAGGGCGCGAAGAGCTCGAGCACGTCCTGGGTGGTCGCGGTCGTCGTTGCGGGTGCGAGTTCGGTTTGCCTGGTGTTGTGCACCGCGGTGATCCAAGTGTCGAAGATGGACACGAGCAGCGTGTCTTTTCCGCCGACTGCCATGACGGTTCCCGTACTCACGTTCGCTTCGGCGGCGATCTGCCG
Source organism: Nocardia sp. NPDC050712 (assembly GCF_040654295.1). Lineage (NCBI taxonomy): Bacteria > Bacillati > Actinomycetota > Actinomycetes > Mycobacteriales > Nocardiaceae > Nocardia > Nocardia sp. NPDC050712. The sequence goes on along the minus strand of NZ_JBFAHT010000005.1, from coordinate 571,820 downwards.
AATCGTGGTCGCTTTGAAGCCTTGGGTTCGGAAGAGCTGTTCGGCTGCCGCCAAGACCTTCTGTCGCGTCGCTGCTTGTTGCTCCGATCGCGACTGAACATGTTCACTGAACATGTTCAGTACGCTACACATCGTCGATCTGACCCGCAAGCTTCGAATCATCAGTAGGTCGAGGGGCGACGAGGTGGGCACCGACGGACGCACGCGCCCGGCGGTCCCGGCGCGTACTGCCACCTTCGAGCGATCGGCTGTTCCGAAGACGTGCGGCCGACCAGATTTCCGTCGGTGCCCGCGCCTGGGGACCAGGTGAGCGATTTGACGAGGATGTTGTAGTCCCCCGCGACGGCGTGAGATGTCCATCTTCGGTTTCGATAGAGCCGTTGTGCGGCTTGGTTTTCCCGGTGCCCCCAGCGTCAGGACGATCAGCCCTCAGCTTCTGGCCGTGTCCCGGAATCAGTGCTTGCTGATAGATCTTGGTCCGACTGTTCTACTAAGTCCTGGACTCTGTCATGCCGTCGAATTTCCAGTCGCGCCGCTCGGCCGCGAAGTCGGCGGCCATTGGCCCGGTTCAGCATTCGGCGGTCTGGATGCGCCCGTGAACGCAGGCTGCTCGGCGAAATACACGCCTTCGAAGGAGACATTCCCGTGGAATTCCGTATAGCTGAACGATGCGGCGCCAAAGAACTCCGTCCCGCCGAACCATGTGCCGCCGTGAAAGCTCGCCTCCTCGAACGTGGCGGCGACCTCGAACTTCACGGGATTGAACCAGGCGGACGCGGACTCGTCGAAGAGCGCGCCGGCGAAGCTGGTAGGCCCTTCGAAGATCGCGCACTTGAACCGTGCGTCGGCATCGAATACCGTGCGGCCGAATTCGACTTCGGCACCGAATCTCACGTCTCTGGCGTCGATCTCGCCATGAAAGTGTGCGTCGTCGAAACGCACACTGCCGTTGAAGGCTGTTACACCGGCCGATTCTACATCGGTGCGAAATTCCGCGGTGTTGAGGAAAGATGTCCTCGCGAAATTGGTCGCGCCGTTGAAAGTCGCCGCTGTAAACCGAACCTTGTCGAGGAAGGTCGCCTCGCCGAAGTCGACGTCGTGGTCGAAAGTGGCTCCGCGAAAGTCCGTACTTCCCCCGAACCGCGCTCTGCCGAAGCGGGTGGTGCCCGCGAAGACTACCCCGGACAAATCCGCATCTTCCAGATAGGCTGTGCGGAAGTCGAAATTGCTCGTGGACCAGCTGTTTTCGGTGATTATTCTCAGGTGGTCGGCGATCACCCGGACGATGGTCGCGCGGACTTCGTAGTCGTTCTGTCGGTATTCGAAGTGGTCTTCGTCCTCACCTTGGTCACCGACCACACGCTTGCATGTTCGTTTCGTCTGATGGTTACCGCCGAGGTCGGGAATGTACGGCAGCCGGAGATATCCGCACAGCACGTCGATGCACTGTTGGCGACGTTGTCCATCGGATTCGTCTGCCACACCCGCCATCGCGTAGACCCCCGCGATGCGCACAGCGACGTCGGTAGCGCCGAGTTGCGCTGCCGACGCACCGAATCGCTCGACAAATCGACTTTGCTCGAGATCACGTTGACGACGATAAGCGATGACGAGGGCAACAACACCGCCAACACCTGCGACCACGGTCAGAGCGATTCGGGTGAGATCAATTTGAGCGGCTGGCTTGCTCGTGTCTACTGGGGTGAACAATCGCAGAAACCAGTATGCGATGCACGCGACGATTAGCCCACCGGTGAGAGCGGAGATGACCGCGCCGGGCAGGCCGACGCGCTCAACATGGTATCCAACTCGCTTGCCGTCCAGTCGGTTTCGAGGTCGCTCCGCAGTCTTTCCGTGTGCCGGCGGTCGCTGCGAGCTCATTGTATCAACGTTTGCTTTAGAGAACTGGCGACCTTCAAGCGGCCGAAAGTACCAAAATTTGGTCTGTGCGGTGCGGGCATCGGGATCTTACTGTCGAGTTTGGTACGTCGCGATAGCGATGATCATGACAAGCGTCTCTCAGGGGGTCTATCGTAACGTGTCGCGGGATCCCAGAAGACGATAGAACACCGCCAGTTCGGTGCCGCGCAGCGGTCTAATAAACAGACCGGTCGCCCGAAACGATCGGGATGTCATTAAGAGGTACAGTGCCTGATTCGAAAATGCCCGTGCAGCGGCGCATCGGTCTGGTCGAGGATCACCTCGACATGGCGCACTCCGCCCTCCTGGGCTTCTTCGCGCCACATCCCGATCTGTGCCTGGTGGCGGCAGGGCGCACCGTAACCGAACTGCTAGCCATCACCGATCGACTGGATCTGGTGATCTTGGATTTACAAGGGCTACCCGACGGTTCATCACCGAGACAGAACGTGCGCACGCTCGAAGCAGCCGGAATCGCCAATATCCTGGTCTACACCTCGCGTGACCGACGATACCTGGTCCAGGAAGCCGCCAAGGCGGGGGTACTGGGCGTGATCGCCAAAACCGCTCCGTCCGATGTTCTAGTCGAGGCCGTTCGTCTTGCCGCGGCCGGCCAACCCGCACCTTCTGTGGACTGGGCCGCCGCACTCGATGCCGACGGCGAACTCATACCGCATCTAACCGAACGGGAGCGCGAGGTGCTCGCTCTCTATGCGTCGGGCGACACCGCCAGGGATATCGCGGCGGAACTCCATCTGTCGCCGGAGACCATTCGAAAACATGTCATGAAAATTAAGCAGAAATACGCTGAAAGCGGCATCGATGTGCGAACCAAGAGAGAGCTGCGTGACCGCGCGCGGTGTGACGGATATATTCACAAAGAATGACTGTGAGCAAGTAGATGAGATTCAGAAATCCATTCATCCTGTCGCTGGAAGGCGATCGTGACCGCTTGGTTCGCCTCTTCGCTCTCTTCATCTCTTTCGGATACATCGTCTTCTTTTTCCTGCTGTACCCACGCATCGAATCCGAATCCAGTGTCCTAGCGGACTGGTGGATGCCGTGGGGATTGGTCACGCTCTATCTCCCGCCGCTGATCATGGGCGTCGCCGCATTCGTAGCGGAATTATCAATCCTGGAGTGGATCGCCGGTCTGGTGGCGATCGGCTATTTTTTCGCGGCATTCACCTGGCCACTGGCCTGGAACGGTGAGGCACTTCAGACATGGCCGATGGTCTCCGGCATCCCCGGTTTGGCCGCGATGGCCGCCGCCCTGGTCTGGCGCCCATCGTGGGTCGCCCTGTATACCGTCGCCGTGGTAGCCGAGGTCCAGGTGCTCGGTCAAACACGTTCACAGGATGTCATCGAACCCCTCTGGATGAGCCTGCTCTTCGCTCTCAGCTTCTGCCTCGTCTACGCCGCAGCGGCGTTGCGGGCCGTGCACACCGGGTACCTGCTCGACGCCGCCAGGGAGGAGGCGGCGAGGCTGAGCGCGGAGGCGGAGGTTGTCCTGGAATACAACGCAGAGCGCGAGCACTTCGCCGATATCGTGCATGACAATGTAATGCACTGCCTGCAGATCGGAGCTTCGGGACGGTCGAGTCGCGCCGACGTTGCAGAAGCCATACGGGCACTGGAGCTTATCGGCACCGAAGCCGGTTCCGAGCCATCGCTGCTCGGCGCCGAGGCCATCGGCCGTTTGCGGAGGAAGTTGCAAGCGGTCGACGCGAGAATGCCGCTCATTGTCGATTCGGCACTCGGCCCGGCAGACGGTGAGTTCGATGCCGCGGTTGTGCATGTCGCGGCTCTCGTGCTGGGCGAAGCGGTGCGCAACAGTATTCGGCACGCGGGCCCAGATGCCGATCGCACCGCAACGGTTCGTATCGAACCACATCGGCTGAGCGTGCGGGTCGATGACAACGGCTGCGGATTCGACCCGTCCACCGACAGCCGGCGTTGGGGCCTGTACCGGCTTCGACAACAGGTCGAACGGATCGCGAACGCAGAATTGCGGATCAAATCGTCGAAAGGTCATGGAACTACGATCGAAATGCGCTGGTCGGCAAGTGAATAGGACGGTGGACGAGCCTTCGGACGTCCGCTCACTGCTAGGGATGAACACCCCGGTCGCCGCCGCACTGCTCGTCTTCTATAGCGCCGGTCTAGCAGCGCCCGCGCTGGTGTACGTCCGAACGACACATTCCCACGCGTGGCAGGCCACCGCAACGGTGCTGGTGTTCTGGGGGTGCGGGGTCGCCCTCCTGGTTGTGCGACGGGACCCGCTTCCGATCACGGCCACCGCGGTGCTCACGTTGGCCGCGCCTGCCCTGACCGCACTCGTCACCTTGACGCCGCCGTTGACCCCGTTCGAGCATTCGATCTGGCCGTCCAACGTCTACATGGTGTTCTTGACGTTCCTGTGTGTCCGCGGACGAACCTGGTACGCGCTGCTGTCGATGACACTGACAGTTCTCGTACTATGCCAGTGGGCGAAGCTGACAGGTCAGGGTGCGCTGACTGGCGTCGCCCTTTCCCTCACCAATCTCGGACCGTTGGCCATGTCAACGATGTTTGCCTACACCATCAGACCGAACGCGGCGAAAATCTTTGCGGCACAGTTAAAGCAAGAGGAGGCCGCCCGGAAAATCGCTGACGCGGCCACGAACCGCCGAGCCCTCGATAAGCGCCTACAGGACTTGGCGCAAGTCGCACGGCCACTCATCGAGCGAGTCGGCGAAGACAGCGAGATCAGCCCAGAATTCGGCAGAGCGTGCGCCGCACTCGAATCCCAGATCTCGGCAACGCTGCGCGGAAGCGGCCTCGTCAACTCATTGGTCAACCCGTCTGCCGACGCGGCGCGAAATCGTGGTGTGGAGGTGACACTGTTCGATGACGGTGACCTCGAGCAGCTCGACGAAAAAGTTCGACACCGGCTGCTGCGCGGTATTGCCGACGAGTTGGATCGGACGCAACGAGGCAGCCGGATTGTCATCCGCATCGTTCCTTCCGGCCGCCCACAGCTCGCGACCGTTCGCGCGCAGGACGACCAGGTGGTGCGACGGGTCAGTTTCGACGAATCCGGAAACCCGGGGCGATCGAGTGTTCGGAGCATCGCCTAGCAAGGGTCGGACACACATCCGTTTGCCTGCGGCCGGATGGAGGGCTTACAGGCTTGGGCCGCGCCCAATAGCTGAGTATGACCAGCAACTTCCCACGCCACGGAGCGTGGGCGTACTGGTCGTGTCCCCCTTCGGACACAAGAAGGCTGAAACCGATTACAAGCCAATCGGTTTCAGCCTTTCGACTGCCGCACCTCTGACATCAAGGCGGCCCGAGCCGAGTGACGACACCTCGCTCCCCATCCACCCGAACCCGGTCCCCCGTACGCAACACCTTGGTAGCCACCAAGGTGTTGACCACGCACGGCAGGCCGTATTCACGCGCCACCACAGCACCGTGCGATACCGAGCTGCCGATGTCGGTGACCAGTGCGGCGATGACGGTGAAGTACGGCGTCCACCCCACGTCGGTAACCGGCGCGACCAGAATCTCGCCGCGCTGCACTTCCCGCGCGTCGACGATCGACTTCGCGACGCGCACAACGCCTTCGACGCTGCCTCGGCCAGCGGGTCGGCCCACGATCTGGTTGTCTGTGATCGCGTGCGGCGGCGGTGCGATGAGCGGGGTCGGCCGGCCCACCGACACGTCGTCGAACTCGAGGGAGTCCTGGTACGCCAGCGCACGTCGGCGGAGGAGCGCGCCTTCTACGAGGTCGGCGATGTCGCCTGCACCGACGATGCGGTGCAATTCGGCGCGGTCGAAGAAGAAGACCAGGTCGGCGTCGGGTAGTCGCCCCGACTCGGCCAGTACCGCGCCCAGGTGGCGGTAGCCCAGTTTCAGTGCGTGCGCCATCAGCGCCATTTTCGATTTCGTCGTCTCGCGACCGCGGGCGCCGCCCCGGGCCAGCCGGGCGAGCATCCTGATGGGCGCTGATCCGGGCGTTCTTTCGTGCGCGGGCAGCGGTGGGCGGTGGGCCGGATCCAGGGCGGAGCGGACCATGACCTGCATCATCGATCCCAGCCCGCCGGGATCCTCGGCCCAGGAGGGATCCCGCATGCACAGCTCGCGGTATCCGCGGTGACCGTGCCGAGCCGAGAACTGCCGCAACGCTTCGCCACCGGGGCTGCTCGCCGCCGCCAGCCTGATCACCGCTTCGCCCGGCTCCGCCGCGAGGAACCTCTCGGCTGCCGGGCGATCGGTGGCGAGGGTTCGCACCACGGCGTCGAGCTCCTCCAGCATGAGGGCGCTCTCGACATCGGACGCGCCGGCCATCAGCCGAGCCGCCTCGGCACGACCCTCGTCGGCGCCGCGTCCGTTCTCGACCGCCTGTTTGATCAGCACGCTCTCGAGGATGTTGGCCGCGACCGCCGCGCGGGACGAGGACCGCACGTGGGTCAGCGTGACGTGGCAGTACTCCTCGACACCGAATTCCAACTGGCGCAGTATTTCTCGCGGGTGGTCGCCGGTGGGAATCCGGAATCCGGCGATCCGGTGTTCCAAGCGGCGGATCGCCGGCCCGGCGGACAACGCGTAGGTGGTGAGCCGGATCGTGTTGACGAGTCTGCGGGCGAACGGTTTCGGTGGTTCGGCCTTCAGTTCGTCGACCACCCGGCCGCAGATCGACGTGGAGAACTGCTCCAGCGAGTTGCCCAGTAAGCCCGAACTGAGCGCCGTGCCCTCGGTGAGATTCAGGAACATGTGCCCGTAGAAGTAGCCGACTTGCCGCCACGGCCGCTCGTAACTGGGCTGGGCTCGCGCGACCACCTGCGTCATCTGCATCGCGTAGTCGATGGCGTAGCCGGACACCGAGGCGGTCAGCGGGCAGAACGCCCCCGGCATCATCTCGCCGATGTTGCAGCGGGTGTACACGTGGTCGGTGCCCGCGAGCGGTGAATCCATCGCGTCGAGGTCACCGGGCAGGGTGGTGATCGGTCGGGCCTGCAACCACCACAGGGTGCCGGAACGGTCGATCGCCCACTCGAGGTCCATCGGCCTCCCCCAATGCCGCGCGACGCGCAACGCATCGGACCGAATCGCCGAGATCTCCTCCGGCGACAAGACGGGAGCCGCGCCGACATCGCGCACGGCGGTGTTTCCGAGCGAATCGAGGACGATATGGTCGGGCGAAGCTGTGCCGTCGACAAGTGCTTCGCCGAGTCCGGCGATGGCGTCGATCACCGTGAGGTCGCGCCGACCGGTGGTCGGATCCGCGGTGAACACCACGCCGGCGGCACGCGCGTCCACCATCTGCTGCACCACCAGATGCATGGTGGCGGTGCCGTTTTCGCTATAGGAAGCGACTCGACGGGAATGTACGGATGCCGCGCACTTGCGCACGGCCGCGGCGAAGCCATCGGCGGAGTCGACACCGAGCACCGTGTCGTACTGGCCGGCGAACGACTGGTCGTCCCCGTCCTCCCCCACCGCGGAGGATCGCACCGCCACGGGCGTCGCCCCGGTGGCGGCCAGCTCCGAGAACCGCTGCGCCACAGCCTCGATATCGTCCTGCGCGGAGGCGTCGGCGATGACGAATCCGACCGGTACGGCGAGCCCGAGACGGCGCAGTTCGGCGAGTCCGGCCGCTTTGCCGCCGTAGCGGTCGTCGACGACCTGGTCGAATTCGATCGTTGTCAGCGACATGTCGATCCTTTCAGCGCGTCCACGATCTCGGCGAGCGCGTCGACCGCGATCGGCCCCGGTTGATAGAGGCAGATCCGGTCCGACACACCGTCGACCCGATCGCGAATATGCGCGGCCACCTCGGCCGGAGTGCCGCACGCGGCGATCGTGTGGAGCATGTCGTCGTCGATCAGGGCGGCCATCTCTCGCCACCGCCCCTGCTTGGACATCGCGTTGAGTTCCGGCTGCAGATCGCCCCAGCCGTGGGCGTCGAGCACCGGCCGGTAGGCCGGGGTGGAACCGTAGAACGCCAACAGCATTCGAGTCGAGGTGTGGTCGTCGCCGACGGAGACGATGATTTCCGGAACGACCTCGAAGTCGGCTTCGGAGCGTCCCGCGGCGGACAGCCCGGCCCGCACGGCCGGCAACGTCGTCTCGTGCAGGAACCGTTTCGTCCCGAACGGCATCACCAGCAGACCGTCGGCCACCTCGGCGGTAGCCCTGGTCAGCCGTGGCCCGAGCGCACCCAGATAGATCGGTGGCGGTCCATACGGATTCGGCCCGGGGACGAAGGTCGGCGTCATCAAGGTATGCCGGTAGTACTCACCGCGAAAGTCCAGGCGCGCACCGTCATTCCAGGTGGCGAAGATCGCGCGCAGCGCCCCCACCAATTCCTTCATCCGCGCGACCGGGCGGTCGAACTCGGCCCCGTAGCGCTTCTCGATTTGCGCACGCACCTGCGTGCCCAGACCCAGAATGAACCGCCCCTCGGTGAGCAGTTGCAGATCGTTGGCCTGGTGTGCGAGCTGAATCGGGTTGCGGGGCAACGCGATCGCGACATTGGACATCACGTCGAGCCCCTTGACCGCCGATGCCAGCACCAGCGGCGTGAACACGTCGAACGGTCCTTCGAAGGTGAATACACCGGAGGCGCCGGCCTCCCGGAGCACGGTCGCGCGTTCGACTGCATCCGTGGGCCCGTAGAGCGCTGTCATGATCTTCATTGGCACCGCGCCTATTTCGCTACGTCGGTCCAGTCGGAGAATCCCGACGGGTAGTACGGTCCGATTACGCCGTGCTCGAACAGGCCCGCGCCCTCGCGCCTGAGCCCGTCGGCTTCCGTGCACACCGCCCGGGCCACGTGGTCGATGAGACTGAACGGCGCTCTGGCCAGCACTTCTGGATCCGTCAGGTCGAAGCTGACGCGTTCGGCGAACGGTCCGTCCTTCCAGGTGCCGTGTGCCCACGAGGAATCACCGCCGTAACCCGAGCCGAATGCGATGGGCGCGAACAACTTCGATTCGACATCGAGTTCGATCCGATCACCCGCCCGGTTCATGAACTCCACGTGCGCGCCCGTGGGGATGCGCGTTCCCGGCTGGTAGTGAATGGTCGCGCGCACGCCGTCGAGCTGCTCGACGCGGCCGTCGCGCCAACGGCGGGTGCAGTCGTAGAGGCTGCGGTGACCGTCGGGATCCTCTTGCAGGATCAAGAACAACTGGTAGTCCTCGAACGCGAGCGGCAAATAGAGCCACCACATTCCGCGGAACGCGGTGTCCGGGCGACCAGCGGGCTCTGGCTCACCGATCGGGCGGATGCCCCAGGAACGATCGCGGCTCGCCACGCTGGTGTCATGGTCGACGGTCAACCGTTCGCCGTCGACCTCGATCCAGCCCGCCCAGGTACCGACCTGCGCGAAGCGGCACGCCTGCAACGTCACTCGCCGGTCGGTCAGCATCTCGTGCGGCCGCTCCAACGCGGCGGGAAACAGCCCGCGCCAGGTCAGGTCCGCGGCGACGCCTTCGGTCTCGGCCAACGTCAGGTGTAGCTCCTGCAATGGTTCGACGACGTCGATCCGGTAGCCGTTGACATGCGGGTGCAGGCGGTCGTCGTCGATGGCGTCGCTGAGCCGCACCGCGGTCTGGGTGTCGCCGCGACGGACCACGAAGTAGGCGTCCTTGACGCCCAGGCGCGGGTAATAGCCGATCCCGGTCAACGCCATGAAGCGTCCGTCCCGGTCGAGCACGTTGAAGTAGGACCGATCGTAGAAGTTCCGATCGGAGGCCGCCGGCCAGGTGAGGGGCGCCGGCGCCTGATGCAGCGGGTATTCGTCGAGTGGGCTCAGACTCACGGTTCTCTCTCAAATATGATGCAGGCCGTATTAGAACTATGCTGTGTTCATGACAGCAGAAGGCGACAGCGAAGGCAAGAGGCCCACACCCCCCGCCCCTGGGCGGCCGCGCGACAGCCGGATCGATGCCGCGATCATCGCGGCCACCAGAGAGCTGATTCTCCAAACGGGTTACCCCGCACTGTCTTTGTCGGCGATCGCCGCGCGGGCCGGAACGACCACGGCCGCCATCTATCGACGCTGGTCCAATAAAGCACAGCTCGTCCACGAGGCCGTGCTGTCCGCCGAAGCCGTTCCCCCGCCGGAGGATTCGGACGGCGATATCCGCGCCGACATCCGGGCCCTGGTCGAGACAGTCCGCACGATGTTCGACAGCCCCGAAGTGCGCGTGGCGCTACCGGGACTGATCGCGGACACCATCGCCGCCCCCGAAGTGCACAAAATGATGATCGACCGGCTGGCCGGCGACCTCGCCGCCTTCGAATCCCGCTTCGGTCACGAACGCCGCGCCGACGATCAGTTGCCGATGCTCGCCGAAGTCGTCGCGGGTACCGCGATCTTCCGTATTCTCGTCCGCCACGACGCCGCCCTCGACGACACCTGGGTGGACCAGATGACCGAACTGATCACCGACCGCTGGCCTCCTGCCGACAACCGTCGCTAGCGACCTCGCGCCCGCTGGTCAGCCGTGCAGCGGGTGCGCCTGGAAGTCCCAGATGAGCCGGTTCAGCTAGGGCCGTCGTCAACGCGCACCCGGGCCGCACGGCGTCGGAAGTCCCGATCCCGTGGCCAGATCGCAGACGCCACCGGTCAGCATCTGCACCGGAGTGACGGCCAAGAGCACCAGCAGCCCGATGAAATTCCCCTGCTGCAGCAGCCACACCGCCGAACGCGCCGCGTTCGACGCGGAATCAACAGCTGCCGAACCGGTTCCGGCTTCCGCGACGGCGCCGACCGAGGGCGGCGAAGGGTCGAGTGCGCTCGGTTCTGCCGCAGCGCCGGCAGCCGCGGCCACCAGGGTCGCCGCAGCGACCGAAGCGACCGTAAGACGGAAAGTAGTACGCATCATCGCGCTCCTTGGTTGTAAATCGAGAGTGGGGGTTGGGCCGGCCGCGCTATCGGTGCGGCTTGCTCATATCCCTGTTCATCATCGGAATCTCGATGCTGATCGGCATCCGCAGTTCCGCCAGATAGATCAGGGCGGCCTGGCGGAGGAACTCGTCGAACAGCCAATAGGCGTCCGAGGCGAGCGGGACAACCGGAAGCAGCCCCTCCCGGACCGCGATGAACGGCCCCCAGCTCACCCGCAACAGCGGATCCCACACCAACTCTCGCGGAATCCGGAGTTCATCGGCGATCCGATCACCGAGCAGGAAGCGCGTGAACGCGCCCAGCACCGGCTTGGTCAGGATGGTGAGATCGATATTGACACCGAGCTGCAACAACCGATCCGCCAGTTGCGCACCCTCCGGTGTCACCGCAATGATCGGATCAAGAACCTGTGCGGCTTGAGAGTTGGCCTCGGGCCACGAATTCGGAATGTATTCGTCACGAATACCCAGCATGTGGGCCGCCACCTGCCAGGAGTGCAGGAAGGCATCCGCCTCGTGGGCGGGCATCGGCACGCCCCACGCGGTGAGATGCTTCATCACCGTGGTCGGCAGACTGTGCCAGGTCACCATCATGTCGTTCTGACTGATCGGAATGCCTTCTTGCGCAACGCTTGCCCAGTGCGGCGAACGCGGCAGCAGATTGCGCACCGCCGCATGCACCAGACGGGTTTTGACGCAGGTCACCACCATCTCCCCGTCTGCCGCATAGGCATTGTGAGTGCCGATGTCGTAGCCGAGCTTGGCGGTCTTGGTGATCCGGTCCTTCAAGTCGTGGCCGCCCTTGGAGTAATAGACCGCGCGCTTCCTTCGGAATGACGGTGCTCATCATGCCGCTGGCCAGTCCGTACAGCACCCCCAGGTAGAGCCCCCGCTTCTTGTTGAACTGGACCGCGGTCGCGAGCTTGCCCTGATCGGCCCACTGCGGCAGCCGGCGTGCGTACTCCATGAAGTCCCGCAACTCGGCGGGCAATCCCTCCGGTAGCGGCTGACCGTTTCTGGTCCAGGTCCGCAACAGCGCGTTGACCGCGGGGACTTCACCTCGATCGATCAATCCCGCTACCAACTCGTCGGCTTCCGGATCCCACAGGGTCATCGGATCCGCTCCGTCGCCGTCTCCCGCGACCGACCCCTGCGGCGACCAGGTCCACGGCTCCGCCCGGGCCGGGACCATTACCGCCATGGCGCCGAAGGCGCCCAACATCCCGCTGGCCTTCAGTGCGCTCCGCCTACTGAGACTGTCCATGGTTTCGCTACTCCTCGTCGAGCCCGAGCACCTGTTCCGATGCCGGTGTGCGCCATTTTTTGTGAGAATATCGAGTAACATAACAGGACAACTGACACTTTGTAAGGAGTTTTTTGAGAACGTGTTCTCCTAGTTTCTGTCAGGTTTCGGCCGGGGATCGCCGAGCATCCATCGCTGTCGAGCGAACAAATCACTAGTAACTTCCCAGCGGCCTCCAGCAACGGGCCCGCGCCCGGCACGCAGGCTCCGCGCGGCGGGTTCGCCGCATCGACCACGTCAGGCAGGTACACCGCATGCCAACCCCTTCACCCTTCGAACCCGACCCGGAGCCGAATACACCCCCGACGACCTACGAGCAGCTAGGTGGTCACGAGGCGCTGGAGGTGGTGGTCGAGGACTTCTACGCGCGCGTCCTCGCCGACGAGGCACTGCGCCCGTTCTTCAGCGGCACCAACATGTCCCACATGAAAGGGCGGCAGGTCGAGTTCTTCGCCGCCGCCCTCGGCGGCCCCGAGCCCTACCTCGGCGCCCCGCTGACACGGGTGCACCGCGGCCGCGGCATCACCGTGCACCACTTCGACCTCGTCGCGGGCCATCTCGTCCACGCTCTGACCGCCGCCGGAATCCCGACGGAGCTGATCGCCCAGGTCATTGCCGTAGTGGCGCCACTGGTCGACGACATCGCCTCGGACGCCGGCGCCTGAGTCCGTCGGCCCTCAGCGCCCCGACAGCCACTCATCCAGATCCGGCAGATCCCTGGCCGCGACACCACGGAACCGCGGCGGACGTGCGAACGCCGCTTCCGGGCTCCCCTGCGCCGCCATGGCAACCAGCGCCCGGCGGATGACCGCCGCGGAGCCGGGCGCGACGTTGTCGGCGAGATCGCGCGCCAGCGCGTAAGCCGCCGGGAGCAGATCGGCGGGCGCGTGCAGACTGGTGACCAGTCCGGCCGCGAGCGCTTCCGCGGCGGTGAAGACACGACCGGTCAGCATCCACTCCTTCGCTTTCGCCAAGCCGACCAACTGCGGGAGAAACCACGTCGAGCCGCCTTCGGGAAACAGGCCGCGGCGACCGAACACGAATCCGAACTTCGCCCGGTCGCTGGCCAAGCGGAAATCCGCCGCCAGGGTCATGGAAATGCCGACCCCGACGGCCGGCCCCTGGATGGCCACGACGATCGGCTTGTTGGAGTTCGTCATCGGCCGGGCGACGCGGGTGGCCGGTTCGACCCACTCCGGATCGGTGAAATCGTCGAGGGCGGACTCTTCGAGATCCATTCCCACACAGAAGTAGTCACCCGCGGCCGCGACAACGATCACCCGGACCGCGGCATCGCGATCGGCTGCTGTCAACGCGGCCCCGAGCTCGTCGGCCATCGCGAGGGTGAACCCGTTCCGGGCGTGTGGACGGTTCAGCGTGATCGTCGCGATCGCGTCCACGGCACCGTAGGTGATCGTCGTGTAGACCACCTCGTCACTCGAATACCTATCATTGCTGGTCATTTCCGTCGCTCCAATCGTGGCGAGTACATGGAATCCGCGGCTCTCCGCGCGAAGCTTTCGGGAATCGCGTATCCAGCCAGCAGGAGGGCGCGCAGGATGGCCCGGAGTTCGCGCTGGAAGGCGTCCCCGTCCGAAGACTTCCGCGTCGTGTGCCGCTCCGCATCGATGACGAGTCGCAGCAATTCCATGCGGAACCCGCTCAGCGGCGGGGGGCTCAAACTGGACAGTGCGCCGACAGTGGCGCGAGCGCACCGGGCAACGGCATCGATCAACTCGGCCTCCGGATCACTCGCCCAGGTAAGGCCGAGGCGTTGGGCCAGGGTCGCGGCGCTGGCGTACTGACGAGCGACCTGTGCGAATGCCCGTGCCAGACGGTCGATCTCGAATCGTTGCGAGCGACTGCCGGTTTCGCCCTCCAGGGCCTGCGCGAGGTTGCCGAGGACGATCTCGACCGCGCAGTCGATCTGCTCGATGCGATGGAGAATGCCGCGCGGATCGGCGGGCGGACGCGTGAACTCCCCCAGGACGGCTGCCGCCTCTGCCAGCGCCAGCGCCGCGGCTCGGAAGTAGGTCGAGGTTACCGTCTTCGTGGGAGCGTGGGACACGGAGCCCTCCTTCGAACATCAGCTGTTGCCGCGGCCGCACGGCGAGCCACTCCGGTGCACCAATACCGAAGAATAGACAATAACTTATGTCCACGAACGATGCTGCGGACCAGTTGCCCCGACGGTGAAGGAGTGAGAGTATTAGTCGAATATCGAATCACTCTCTCGGGAGGTCTCGTGCCCGGCACGACCGAACATCGATCCGAAACTCCCGCCGACACACCCGATCCCGAACCGGCCGACCGCTACCTGGCCGGACCCGCGGCGCTCCTCGGCGGCCCGGCGAACGTGATCATGCAGCTGAGCCTGCCGCCCGTCGGCCGCGGCGTCGTGGAGAGCACCGTCGACAGTGGCCGATACACCTTGCATCCGCGCAAACGTGGGCGCACGACCCTCACCTATCTGGCCGTCGCCATGCTCGGCACCGATGCGGAGCGAGCGGCCTTCCGCGAAGCCACCGACACCTCACACCGGCACGTCCGCTCGGGGCCCGATAGCCCCGTGCAATACAACGCTTTCGATCCGCGCCTGCAACTCTGGGTCGCCGCGTGTATCTACCGCGGCACAGCGGATTCACTCAGCTTGCTCTTCGGCCCCATGGACGACGCCTTCGCCGACGAGCTCTACGCTGAATCCAGCCGCTTCGGCACAACGCTGCAGATGCCGGCACACCTGTGGCCGCGCGACCGGGCGGCGTTCGCCGAGTACTGGGAAACGCAGCTGCCCCACACGTCCTTCGACGACGAGGTCAAGGCCTACCTGCTCGACCAGGTCGTCGACCTCGGCCCCTATCGACGCTCCGAACGCCTGGCATTCCGCCGGCTGAACCGCTTCTTCACCAGCGGCTTTCTCCCCCAGCACTTTCGAGATGAACTCGGACTGGACTGGGGGCCGCGCCGCCAGCGCGCCTTCGAACTGATCATGCGGACCATCGGCGCCGCCATGCACCTCCTGCCGACTCGATGGCGGTTGTACCCGCTCGACAAACACCTGCGCGATATGCGACGCCGGCGCGCCCTCGGCAAACCACTGGTCTGACCGGATCGGCGCGAAGGCTCCAAATATTTGATTAACTTATTCGTCGGCGATCGGTCACTGTGGTGTCCTATCTCAGGCGGAGTTACCCGCGTCGCGCGGACTGCGCGTTCTCGATCGCGTCCTTGTCCAGGTCATCCAGCTTGCGCGTGTCACGCGGTTCGGCGAACGGCTCCACGTGTTCAGGCAGTCCCCCGGCGATGGCTTTGCCGTGGTCGAGCTCGGCATTGATCTCGGCGCCCAGCAGGAGAGCGATGTTGGTCAGCCACATCCAGACCAGGAAGATCACCACACCCGCGAGTGCGCCGTAGGTCTTGTCATAGGAGGAGAAGTTCGCGACGTAGACGGCGAACAGGGCCGAGACGATCAGCCACAGCAGGACCGCGATGACACCGCCGGGGCTGATCCATTTCACCCCACCCTGTTTGGCGTTCGGGCTGGCCCAGAACAGGACCGCGAGCAGCACCGACACGAGGACGAACAAGACCGGCCACTTCGCGATATTCCAGACCACCACCGTGGTTTCCCCGACGCCGAGGAACTCCCCGATCTGCTGGGCGACCGGACCGCTCGCGACCACGATGACCGCACTGATCAGCAGAATGATCACCGCGAGCACGGTGACACCCAGCCGAATCGGAGTGGTCTTCCAGAATGGGCGTCCCTCGCCGATGCCGTAGACGACATTCGAGGCGCGCATGAACGCCGCCACATAACCCGACGCCGACCACAGCGCGACGGCCAAACCCACGATCGCGCCGAGCCCGGCGTTGCTCTTGTTGGCCTGTGCCTGGGTGATGAGTGTGCGCACGAATTCGGCACTCGAACCCGGCGCGATCTGCTGAGCCTGATTCATCAGGTCCTCCGCGGTGTTCGGCCCCAGCAGACCGAGCAGCGAAACCAGCACGATCAGGCCGGGCACGATCGACAGCACCGCGTAGTAGGTGAGCGCGGCGGCCAGATCGGTCAGGTTGTCGCGCTGGAACTGTTTGGCCGCGCGCTTGATCACCGCCAGCAGTGAGGGTTTGGACAGCGCGGCCGGGCTGCTCGGCTCATTCGGATCGAGATCGGGGCGGGCCCCGGTAGCGGTGACTTCCGCACCGTCGGAGTCGCCGGCCTTGTCCCCGTGCCGGTCCGGACCGTGTTCTGTTGCCATTCGATTCACCTCGCCCAAGTGTGTCCGTCACGCGTGGGATGGAGCGCCGCGTTGATCCGTGGTGCCCGAAGTTATGGCACGCAAACATCACTCGAGCACAGAAGAACGCCTATCGCATCGAGTACGGCCATTCGAGAGCGGGCACTTGCGTCAATACGTCATCGGCACCGGGCGGCAGACGTTGTACTGGTCCGCGTCGATGTCCTATCGGTCGCGCAGGGCGTAGCGCCGCTCGGCGTAAACGAGATCATCGCGCCAAAGACGTTCCGCCACATAGCGCATCGCCGGACGCAACAGCGGCAGCGCCCGCCCGGCATGCCGGAATCCCGGCCGCTCCGAATGCGCGACGACGGCCTCGATCACGGCGGTTCGCGCACGCCCGTCGGGGCCGGGTCCCATGGGGGTGGCGTGGGTTTCGACGATGCTGCCGACCCCTTCACCGGCGGTGATGCGCATGACGATGGTGCGCGGGTCCGGGCAGGTGAATTCCGCTTCGACCGGCACGCCGAGCTTGCGCGTCACCCGGAAGGTCACGGCCAGGACGAACCGGTGGTTGTCTTCGGTGATGTCGTGTCGCGGCGGGGCCTGTGTCACGGACAACCGCGCGAACGAATAGGGGTGGAACCACGAGCCGTGCCATGGATCGAGCCGGTTGGCGATGATGTCGCGCGGCTCGCACACGCCGACCAGGCGGGTCACCGCGTGCACGGTGGTGTCGGCCGGGCGCGCACCGAGAATCGGTGCGGCGGTGGGTTCTTCGCCGCCGACCGCGTCCAAGCGCACCCAGGCCAGTATTCCGTCGTCGTGCGCGGGGTACGGGCTCCACCGCGGCGAGCCCCCGACCCCGACCCGCATGCCGTGCCATCGGCAGATCAGCGCGGCGTCCTCGACCTCGGCGGTCCCCAGATCCGCGCCCAGGTGCGGGCACGCGCCGGGACCGACGTGCAGGTGGCCGCCCCGGTCACGCCAGGCCACGACCTCCACGCCGCTGACCGTGGTCGCGAACGGTCGCTCGGAACTGATCTCGCGACTGGCGGCCACGGCGTACCAGTTGCCCGAGGGTCGGCGCTGCGACCAGCGCAGCGCCGCGGCGATCAGCGCCGGGTCGGCCGCTTCATAGGTGGGGTCCTGACGCGACCAGGTTTGCGGCGAGAATCGTTGCAACGGCGAGTTTTTCATCGATCTTGCCCTCCGAGGGTTGCCAATGTGCGCAGCACTGCCGAGCGTCCGCGGCCCGGAACTGTCTGCAAGTCGTGGCCGGCGCCGCCGTGCCGCTCGAGCAACGCGTTGGCCGCCAGCCATCCCGTCGTCGCGGCTCGTTCCATCAACGCCACCGGCAAGTCGACGCGAATGCCGTCGCCGGCCAGCATCAGCCCGGGCACCGGGGTCCGCACACCCGGCCGGCGCGCGAAGTCGCCGGGTGCGAAGCGCGGGCAGTCCTGACGCCACAGCGTCGTCTCCCCCACGATCCGCGCGGCGGCGGTCTCGGGATAGAGCTCGTACAGCCGTGCCAGCAGCCGACGGCGCAACTCCGCGGCCGGTCCGGGCGCCGGCTGCTCGTCGGCCGCCGCGTAGGCGTGCAATTCGACGACGCTGCCGCCGTGCGTGCGTGCCCAGTCTGCCGCCTGCCGCTCGTAGGAGCTCACGATGCTGATGTTGTCGAGCGGGTCCATATTTCCGGTACCCAGGAAGCTCGGCCGGTCCGCCCGCACCGGCGTATCCAGCCACAGCCGGTGCACCGCGAAACTCGGTGCGGTGGCCAATTCGGCTATCCGCGAACGCCATTCGGCTGTGCCGAGGGTCGGCGAGGCGGCGACGATCCGGCGCAGGCCGGCGATGTCGGTGGCCAGCACGACCGCGTCTGCCGATGTCGTCGCCCCGGTGTCGTCCGCGACGACGAAACCCCCGCTCGCGATGTCGATTCGCTGCACGCGGACGCCGGTGTGGAACCGGACCCGCCCGGGTCGTCCCGGCACGTGTGGCGCGGTGAGGTACTCCGCCAGCGGGTTCCACAGGCTCACGTCGAAGTTGTCCTCGGCGACGTCGAAAACCAGGCCCTCGCTGGAGCCGAGGAAGTAGATGTGGAACATCGCCGCGAGCTCGGCGGCCGACATGTCCTTGGGGGCGACGAAGAAACTGCGGGAGAACACCTCGAAGGCCAGGTGCCGGGCGGCCTCCGGAAAGTTGATGTCGCGCAAGAACGTTTCCGCGTCGAGGTGGTCGAGTTGCTCGTAGATTCGGGGCACCGACACCGCGGCCAATGGCGCGGCGGCGCGGGCGTCGAGATGGATCAGGTCGCGCAGGCGGAAGGTCGGGCTGCGCAGCGCGAAGGCGATCGCGTTCCACGGTGGGGTCCGGGGGATGCCGCGGAAGGTGTCCAGGCGGCCGCGGCCGTCGATCAGCGGATAGTCCTCCAGCCGGTGCAGCCGGTCGAGCCGAGGATCACTGCGCGACAGCAGCTTTCGCAGATTGTAGTACTGGGCGAAGAAGGCGTGGAAGCCGCGATTCATGGCGACCGGGCTGCCGTCGTCGAGGCGGTGTGCCCAGCCTCCGACCCGGCCACCCAGGTATTGCTCACCCTCGATGACCTCGACCTCGAATCCGCGTTCGGCCAGCCCGGTCGCGGCAGCCAGGCCGGCGATGCCCGCACCGACGACAACCGCCCGGGGGCGCCGGCCGTCCTGGCCCAGATCGGGCAGTCCCGCCGCCCCCGGGTGGCGCACCCGCCGACGGTCCCGGCCGAGCCCTGCCGTACGCACGTCACTGGTCATTGTCGGGCTTCCTCCTGTCGCTGTCGTGTTCGCTCCCAGCCGAGCAGGACCGCGGTCACCAGCGCGAACCCGAAGAGAAAGTCCTCGACCGGAATGTCGAACGGAAACCGAAGGCCGAGAATGTGATCCGGGTTGTAGATGATGATGGGGGCGTCGAGATCGGTCAGCCAGCCGTCGACCGGGATCTGGAATCCGAGCACGATCAGCATCGACAGCCAATAGGCCGGGCGGTGAAACAATCCCGTGCGCAACCACATCAACTCCACCAGGCACACGACGACAACCGCCACCACGGCAGGCAGGGTGTAGCCCACTCCCCCGAGGTTCATCGGTCAGCCCGTTTCCGGGCGCCGAGTTTCGCTTTGTCCAGCAGGCCTTCGACAGCGACGAACGTCAGTAACCCGCACAGCGGCACGACCACGAAGAAAAGGAACTCCTCGAGCGGCAGCCCGCCCGGCAGGCGCACGCCGAGCACATAGCGCGGGTTGAAACTCCACACGCCCGCGGCGATCGCCACCAGATCCCAGATGACGAACACGGCGATCGGCAGCACGGCGCCCAGCAGCAACCGCGGCCGGCGATACACACCCCGGCCGAGGAATTCCAGCGGCACCGTCAGCACCACGCACACGATCAGAACGAGCAGATAGTGCCATCGGTCCACGGTCACTCCTCGGTGGCAGTCGTCGCGGGGTCGATGGTCGGCGCGGACGCCGGGCGAGGTGTTCGTTCCGGTTCCGCACCGCGGCGGGCCCACCACGCCTTGAACACACCCGCGCCCCCTACTCGCAGGCGTTCACCGGTACCGACCTTGGCGCGATGTCCGAACACTTCGAAATCGCGGTCCTCGATCCGGTCGAGGATCCGCGCGTACAGGACCGACGCGGTGGCGACGCAGGGCCGTGACCGTGGTGCCAGCGTGTCGATGCCCTGGCGCGCGTGGTCGTAGATCGCCCGCGTGGCGGCGTGCTGCGCGGCCAATGCGGTGCGGACCCGGGGCTCGGCCTTGCCCCGGCTGCTGCACCACGCCAGCAGTTCACGGTCGACGCCGTGCGCGGCGAGTTCGTCGGCGGGCAGGTAGACGCGATCGCGGGCCAGGTCCTCGTCGATGTCGCGCAGAAAGTTGGTGAGCTGGAAGGCTTTACCGAGCGCCGCCGCGTAGGGCGCGGCTTCGGTGGCCGCCGAGGCGGTGCCGAGCACCGGCAACAGCTGTAGTCCGATCACTTCCGCCGAACCGTAGACATAGTGATCCAGCGCTGCCCGGTCCGGGTAGTCGGTGACCGAGAGGTCCATGCGCATCGAGGTCAGGAACGCGTCGAAGAGGTCCCGGGGGATCCGGTAGCGCTCGACGGTGTGCTGCACCGCGGCCAGGACCGCGTCGCCACCGGTCTCGCCGGACTCGAATTGCCGCGCCAGCCCGGCTAGTCGGTCCGCGCGCTCGGCGACGGTGAGCGCGGGGTCGAAGCCGTCCAGGATGTCGTCGGCCCGGCGGGCGAAACCATAGAGCGCATGCACGGCAGGGCGCTGATCAGGTGCGAGCAACCGCGTCGCCAGGAAGAAGGTCTTGCCATGGCGGGCATTGAGCGTGCGGCACTCGCGATAGGACTGCTGCAGGGCGGGATCGTCGATCCCCGCGGCGGCGAGTTCGGCGCGCGTCATCGAACGTTCCGATCCGCTACTGCTCCCGCGGTTCGCGGGGCAGCGTTCCAGGGGCCGGTAATCCGGTCCGCCGCCAGCCGGCCGGAGATAAGCACCGGCGGTATGCCGACGCCGGGGACCGTCGATCCGCCGGCCAGCACCGCATTGCCGACCCCGCGCACCATATTGCTGGGCCGGAACGGCCCGGTCTGGGTGAAGGTGTGCGCCAGCGCGAACGGACTGCCGGCAAGCATGTCTTGGCGCGCCCAGTCCGCGGGTGTCACCACACGCAGCACCTCGACGCCGCGCATCGCGTCCGCGCCCAGCCGCCGGCGGGCGATGTCGATGATCTGCTGCGCGTAGGCCGGACCCATGGTGTCCCAATCGATCTCGCCGCTGGACAGATTCGGTGCGGGCGCGAGCAGATAGAGCAGATCGCGCCCCGGTGGTGCGAGGGACGGGTCAGCGGCGGTGGGCCGGGTGAGCAACAGCGACGGATCGGACATGACCCGGCCGTCGGTGATGATCTCGCGGAACACCGATCGCCAGGCGTCGCCGAACAGCAGGGAGTGGTGCGGCAGCGCGGTGTCGCTGTCACAGCCCAGATGCAGAACCACCGCTGACGGTGCGGCACGCACGGCGACCGGCCGGCGTGAGCGGTGCCCGAGCAGCGCATGACTGCGATGCAGCTCGGTAGTCAACACCACTGCATCGCAAGCAATTTCGACACCCTGCTCGGTGCGCACCGCCTGCACGCGGTTGCCGGATCTGGTCAGTTCCGTCACCGAGTCGCCGTATCGGAACCGCACGCCGGCGGCTTCGGCCGCCGCCGCGAGCGCATCGGGCACCGCGCGCATGCCGCCGCGCGGGAAGTAGACCCCCGCCATGGTGTCCATGTAGGCGATCACGGCGTAGGCCGCCCGCGCGTGCTCGGGCGCGACGCCCGCGTACAACGACTGGAAGGTGAAGACGCGTCGCAGGTCCGGGTCGTCGATGAACTGGGCGACCTTGCGGTCCCATCCCCGAAACCCGCCCAGGGCGACGAGCCGGGCCAGCGCGGGAGTGAGCATCGACAGCGGTGAATCGAAATTGGCCCCGATGAAATGATCGAATTCCGCCGCGTAGAGCCGGGTGAGCCAGGCGCGCAGCCTGCCGTAACCCTCCGCTTGCCCGGCGCCGGCGAATTCGGTGACCCGCCGGGCCATTTCGGCGGCGTCGCTGTGCACCTCGAGGATGCGGCCGTCGGCGAAACGCGCCTGATAGGCCGGCGCGACCGGGAGCAGATCCAGCCGATCCGAGGTCCGCTCCCCCACCGCCGCGAAGGCTTCGTCGAGCAAATCGGGCATGGTCAGCACCGTCGGCCCGGTGTCGATGCGGTAGCCCGCGATGTCGAGCCGGCCCATGCGGCCGCCCGGCGTGGCTTCGCGTTCGACAACGGTGACCGTGCGGCCCCGGCCCGCCAGGTGCAGAGCCGCCGACAAACCCGCCAATCCCGCGCCGACCACGACGACATGATCGGTTCGACCCGAAACGGTGCGCATCAATTCTCCCTCGTCACAGCTGTCGCGCGGTGCACAACAGCGCCATATGTTCCAGCGCCGCACGCCGATCCGGTTCCAGGCGGTGCCGTGCGAGCACCGCGGTGGCCTCGGCCACCCGGTCGGTAATCATCGATTCGATGTACTCCGGCGCACCGGTGGCCGCGATGAGCTCCCGGCAGCGGGCGATGGCCGTGGCGTCGAGCACCGGCAGTGCCGTCAATTCCGTCAACTGGGTGCGCACCGCGGTGTCGGCCAGCTCGAACGCGGCGACCACGACGCTCGTCGCTTTGTGCTGGCCCAGATCGCTGTCCTCGGGTTTGCCGGTGACCGTCGCCGAGCCGAAGATCCCGAGCAGGTCGTCACGGAGCTGAAAGGCCTCACCGACGAGACTGCCGTAGCGACCCAGCGCCGTCGTGGTCGCCGGTGGGCAATCCGCCAGCGCCGCACCGAGTTCCAGCGGGCGTCGCACCGTGTAGTTCCCCGATTTCGCGCGGGCGATGGCGAGGACCGTTTCGAGCGAGGGTAGCTCTCGGGTGTCGTTGGATAGGTCCGCGAATTGCCCCACCGCCAATTCGATGCGCATCACGTCGTAGGACGGCCACAGCCGCGCCAGCGCCTCGGCGGCGATGCCGCTCTCGCGCACCATCTGCTCGGCCCAGACCAGGCACATGTCACCGAGCAGCGTCGCCGCGGAGTCACCGAACCGGCGCGCGGACCCGGCGCGGCCGTTCTCGCGATGCCGCTCCGACAACCGCAGATGAGCCGCGGCTTGCCCGCGCCGCAGCATGCCCTCGTCCATCACATCGTCTTGGAGCAGGGCGAAGGCGTGCAGCAACTCCAAGCTCGCGCAGGCCCGTAGAACGGCCGGGTCGGGCTGCTCGCCACACAGCCAGCCCAGATACATGAAGGTGGAGCGCAGGCATTTGCCGCCCAGTGCGTACTGGCGCAGCACGTCCTCGACGCCGGCGAACGCCAGCTCCTCGATGCGCACCTGCTCCAGAAAATCAGCGACCTCGTCGAGCATCCGAGTGCGCAATTGGTCGTGCCAGAGCGCGAAGCCCCCCGCCTCATGCCATCCGGCCGACGCGCGCTCTGGCCGGGCTGGATCGAAAAGCGCGGTGCTCACAAGGATTCTCCGTTTCGGGTCGGTGTGCCACCAGGTCGGCTGTGCGCGTGCCGGGGCGTTTGCGCCGCCAGCACTTCGGCGATCGATTCGAGAGGCGAGGACGCGGCCATCCGGGCCGCCATCCGACGCGCCGCGATGCGATAGTGCGGCGAGCCCGAGATTTCATCGACGGCCGCGGCGAGCCGGGCGGCACCCGGACGTGCGGTGCCGAGATCGATGCCGGTGCCCGAGTACGCCACGCGTGCGGCTATTTCGGGTTTGTCGGCGGTGCCACCGGCCACGATCAGCGGCACCCCGTGCCGCAGTGCCTGCTGCACACCGCCGTACCCGCCGTTGGTGATCATCACATCCACCAGCGGTAACAACTGGTTGTAAGAGACGAAATCGGTGACGTAGGCGTTGGCCGGAACCGGCCCCAGCGGCCTGGGCGCACCTCCCGTGCACGCGATGACCACCACGTCGTCCCGATCGGCCAGCGCGCGCAATGTGGGCCGGATCAATTGGTCGAAATCGCTGTTGTCCCAAGTACCTTGGGTGACGTGGACTACCGTGCGACCGCTGCGCAGCACGCTCCACCAGGTGGGAAGCACCGGCTCGGCTGAGTCCTCGAGGGGTAGCGGGCCGGTGAACACAACCGATTCCGGCAGATCGGCGCGCGGGTATTCGAACTCCGGCACCGTGAATTGCAGGAACCGATCGGCCAGCACGGGCCAATCCAGCAGGAACACCGGCGCGGGACCGACACCCAGCGCACGCAGGGTGGCGTCCAGGCGTGACTGGTTGCCGCGGAACAGTACCCGCTCGACAAACCGGTTCATCATCGCGTAGTCGCGGTCGGGATGCGGCGGCCAGCCGATGCCGAACGGCGCGCAGTCCGCGCTGGAGAGCATCAGCGGAACCACCCCGCAGGCCAGCACCGGCGGACGCGCCGCTCGACCGAGGATCAAGGGAATGGCGCCGGTGAACATCACGTCGACCAGCACGGCATCGAACTGTGCCCGGTCCAGCTCTGCGCGCAGGGCCTGATACTGGGCAGCGAGTGGATCCAGAAAACCTGTTCGCATCTCGATTCGGCCGGTTCGCCACCGCCGCAACAACTCTGGGAGCAGCCCAGCGGAGACCGCGGTGCGCGAAACTTCCGCCGCTTGCGGCAGGATCGCAGGGTGCAAGCCATGCGCCCGGACCGCACCCTCGAACGCCGCGCCGGTCAAGAATGTCACTCGGTGACCACGCCGCCGTAGATCAGCGGCTACCGCGATCATGGGCGTCACGTGCCCCGGGATCGGTGTCGCCGCGATCAAGTATCGAGCCATTGCGCTTGTTTCCTCGCTGACCACTCGCCATTGCCGATCGTGCAGAGTCATGCGATCCAGACAGCGGGTGGCGCCGATGCCGCCCGAACCGATCCTACGTCAAACGGTGCAGAAACGATGCACGCAGCGCGTGGCGATTCCGCGTTTTCGCCGGAGGATATCCGCAAATCGTGAGCATGCATCATTTATGCATCGTTTGCATGATAGCGTCGGATCCGCGAATCCGGCAGGTCGGCGACCGGGTCCCTCCGATCAGCGGGAGACACTTGATGATCTCGACTCCGCACGACCAGCACCCAGCGACACGCCCAACCGCAGCGCTCGATTTCTTCGCGGATCATCCGCCGCGGCGATGACCGCGGTGCCGGGCGGCGCCGATCCCCAGCAGGTGACCGAGTACACCGTGGGGGCGGTGGCGCGGCGACTGGGCATACCGGTGGACACCCTGCGCAGCTGGAACCGCCGCTACGGCATCGGCCCCCGGCAGCACCATCCAGGCCGGCACCGCCATTACACGGTGCGCGACATCACCGTCGCTACCCGAATGCTGGAGCTGGTCCGATCGGGCGCCAGCCCGGCCAGCGCGGCCCGCGCCGCCCAGGCGATGCACGTGCCCGCCCCCGCGCCGGACGACGTCGACGCCGTGATCGCCGCCGCCGAGGCGATGAGCGGGGCCCGGCTGGAGCACCTCATCTCTACGCACCTGGCGCGCGACGGCGTGGTCACCACCTGGAATCGCCTGTGCCGCCCCGCTTTCGACCGCATCGTGCGGCAGCAACGCGCGGGCGCGGGCTATATCGAAGTCGAGCACCTGCTGTCCTGGGCCGTGGTGACGAGTTTGCACCGCGCCGTCCCCGCCTCATCCCCCGCCGCGGGGCGCCCCTCCGTCATCCTGGCCTGCACCGAGGACGAGCAGCATGTCCTCCCGCTGGAAATACTGCGGGCCGCGCTGGCCGAACGCGGTTGTCCCGCACTGCTACTCGGCGCCTCGGTGCCCGGCGAAGCGCTGGCACACGCACTGGCGCGCCAACGCCACCCCGCACCCGTGGTGCTGTGGTCACAGGCCGCGCACACCGCATCGACCGAGCCGATCCGCGCCGCGGCACCGCTCGCCGCCGTCGTCCTGCTGGCCGGGCCCGGGTGGAACGAGCATCCCGAGGCCGTCGAACAGCGCCATCTCGGCTCGCTCGAAGAGGCTCTCGAGGTCCTCGTGAAGTGAACGAGGCCGAGCGCACTGCCTTGACACTGACCAGGACGGCGGCTACCGCCGAAAGAGATTGTCAGTAGGCGGCATTGACTCCGTACTCGGCCTGGGCGCGCGTGAAGCCGTCGTACACCAGCTGATCGATCAGCCCGGACCGGGAGAACGAGGTGTAGTCGAGGTACTGCTTGGCGCTCTTTGCCGCCTGCTCGTTCCAGTCCACATTCAAGCTGTCCACCGCGAACGTAGCGTCCGCGGTAGAGAATTCTTCGTACTCGAGCTGGTGGATCAGACCGGTGCGGGAGAAGGCAGAGTAATCGAGGTACTGCTGGGCAGTCCGGATGGCGTTGCGCTGGCTGGAGGTGAGCTCCTGCTGGGCCGGGGAGAATTCGACCGCGAGTGACGACACGGGCGCCTCGAGGTACGGCTGAGCGGCATCGGCCGCTGCCGGAGCGCTGTTCCACGCGGGTGCCGCCACGGCGAGAGCCAGTACTGGGGCGCCGACCAACCACACCCACTTCTTCTGCTTCTTCGGCGCGGCCACTGCCGACAGGTAGCTGGGCTGTGGGGCGAGGAACGGCTCGGTCATCTGGTGCTCCAGGAAAGAAGGTGCGTCGTCGCCGACGCGTCCCGCATATGCGAGAACAGGTCAGGATGCCACAACCCACCAACATCGATGAAATATGGCTCTGGGCAAGCCGATTGGCCTGTTTCAAGGGTGTTGAATCTTTCGATCCCCGCGCGTAATGTTCGCCGGTTCCGGGAAGGATCGAACGCTAGTACAGTCTGATGTCCGTGCCCTCCTCTCCTTCCGAAACGCGCCTTGCCGCATACGGTTCCGTCTCGACGTCCCTGGCTCTACTCAGTGATGACGCGCTGCGACAGGCCCTGGACGCCGCAGTCCCGCTCGGATCGGGCATCGGCGGGAAGTCGGTGTTGCTGGAGGTCGCCGGGAGGCAGGTGTTCGTCAAGCGGGTACCGCTGACGGACTTGGAACTGCGGCCCGAGAACGTCCATTCCACGGCCAATCTCTTCGAGCTGCCGATGTCTTGCCACTACGGCATCGGCGGCCCAGGGTTCGGTGCGTGGCGCGAACTGGCCACGCACGCCATGACCACCGACTGGGTGCTCGCGGGCGAATACGCGGGCTTCCCATTGATGTACCACTGGCGGGTTCTGCCGGATAAGACACCACTGCCCGAGGAGCTGGCCGACATCGATCGGGTCGTCGACTACTGGGAAGGCGAGCCGCAGGTCCGGCGGCGCCTCGAGGAGCAGCGCGCGTCCTCGGCGAGCATCGCACTGTTCCTGGAATACATCCCGCGAAACCTGTTCGACTGGCTCGCTGAGCAACTCCGGGCAGGCAGTGCGGCCGCCGACCGCGCGTTGGCCATGGCGGATAAGGAAATAGCGGCAGGTATCGCGTTCATGAACGCCAACGGCCTGCTGCATTTCGACGCTCACTTCCAGAATCTCCTCACCGACGGCGAGCGCCTCTACTTCGCCGACTACGGACTGGCGATCTCCTCCCGTTTCGAACTGGCGGAAAACGAACTCGCCTTCTTCGAACGGCACCAGAACTACGACCGCTGCTACGCCGCCATGTACACAGGCCAATGGCTGGTGACCGAGCTCTTCGGCCCCGGACGCGAACAGCGCGAGGCCCGCCTGCGCGCGTACGCCTCAGGCCAGCCACCAACCGGAATCCCGGAGACCGCCGCGGCGATCCTCACCCGCGACGCGCCCGTCGCCGTCGCAATGACGGACTTCTTCACTCTGCTCCGATACGAGACCAGGCGGGCGCCATACCCAGAAGACCTCTGACCCGGTCGGCGAATCGGCTCCAAACTGAACCCGCAAGCATGATGGTGCGGTCAAACCGCTCGGCCTGGCTGATCCGAACGGCCTTGTGAGCGGCTAGTTAGAGACTGGTGTCAGGACCAGATCCCGGCAGGCGATTGGCTTGCCGGGCAACACGATCAGCGGCGTTACATCTCACTCGCCTTGACTGAAGGCAGGTCTGGTCGGCGCTAACTTTTCACCCAGCACACTCACCGCGGCGAGGCGCGCTCAGGAGTCTTCGGGCAGGGCTTCGTCCGGCTCGAGGGCTTCGTCTGCCCCGAGGGCTTCGTCCGGCTGAAGGGCTTCCAGTTCACTGGAATCGCGGTAAAGAATTGCTCGGGCTCTTGCTCGCCAGACATGGCGTTGCCTCCTCCCGCTCGGCCCAGTGCCGACCCACACGAGATGATCTCACGGCGAATGGCCCGCAACGCCCAAATCGACAGCGGCAGAGACTGACTGGACAGCATGGCCCAAGTCGGGATTCCGGTAGTAACCGCCGAAAAACCAACGGATATGCCGTGGCTGGTCGCGGGTGAGTCCTGGTTCATCCTGCGGTGATGGCCTGTTGCTGGTTGGCTTGGCTCCCCACGCTATTGGTTGGTGCCGGAGGTCGGGTTCGTGGCGGGCGGCGTACGTCGGGGACCCGCGGTTCCGAATGGCGAGCCCGACATATGCAGAAGTTAGGACTTACTGCGTGCGAAAAGAATCGCTTGCTGAGCTTTCGCATCCAGGTCGAGCAGCATCTGGGCCTCGACCACGAATCCGGCATCGTGCAGCCAGGATGCCACCTGGTCAGGCTGACGGCGGTGGACATGGACCTTCATCGGGTGACCGCCGTAGCCCTCCGTCTTCAACCGCGACTCGTCGCCGACGTGAAACAGGAGTTGCAGCGGTCCGCCGGGACGCAATGCTCGGTGGAAGCGTCCGAATACAGTCGGCACCTCGTCGTCTGGGATGTGGATCAACGACTGCCAGGCGAGCAGGCCGGCCACCGACGCGACGGGCAGGTTCAGTTCCGTCATCGAGCCCACCTCGAACCGCAGGCCGGGGTGGTCGCGCCGGGCTACGTCGATCATCGCCGGGGAGAGGTCGATACCGAAGGCGTCGACACCGAGCTCATGCAGATGGGCGGTGACTTCACCGGGGCCGCAGCCGACGTCCGCGACCGGCCCGCCGCCAGCGGTCCGCACGCTGTCGGCGAACAACGCCAGAGCCGCGCGAAGGTACTGGTGTCCGGCGAGGGCGCCGCGCACTTGGTCGGCGTAGCTGACCGCGACCGTGTCATAAGAGGTTCGGGTGTCGGCCAACCAGTCATCCGTGGTCATGACCGGCACGATATTCCATGATCGCGGCGGACTCGGCGCTACCCGAGAACGACGAAGGTGCCTCCACCCGGCCGGGTGGAGGCACCGGTAGGCAGGACGGCATTTGCTCATTGCGCGGGCCCCGAGAGACCTTGGCCGATCTCTGTCATCCGGGGGCGTGGGCATCGGTGACTGCGGCGAACGGCGGTACGCGCCGCGCCGGCCGCCTCGGACTGGCCGCTTTCCTCAGCGCGCACAGCGGCATGAGCGGATGTGGGTTGTTGATCTGAGTGCGTTCGCCGACCGCACTGTCATACATCCCCGGGGGGTGCTGTCGCGGTATGTGGGCGGGCCGTGGCTGCGTCTGGGAATCGTGACCTCGACACCACCGGCGAGTGACGTCGAAGAGCCTACGGAACCGGTGGTCGAGGGGTATTTATGACACACACAACAACATAGGAGGAGACAGTGAGCCGCACGCCCCATCCTCGATCTACTCCACACCCGAAGCACCGCCTGGCGCGATGGGGTTTGAGTGTCGGTCTCGCTCTGGTCGCCTGCACATCAGGGGCGGCGGTCGCTGGCGTGGCCGAGGCGGTACCGGCCGGTTCGTGCGCCGCACCCGTGGCGAGGGCGAATCCACACGACAGGCTCACCAGCGGTGGCGTGCGATTCGACGTCCACCCGGAAAAGAAGTGGCCGAATGGCGTCATCCCCTACTACATCGACAGCGCTTTCAACGCTGACCAGCGGAACATCATCACGCAGGCCATCAACAACGGCTGGAACAGTCGGGTCGGCTGTCTCAAGCTGAGGCCTTACGCAGGCGAGAAGGACTACGTGTATGTCAGGCCCGGAGACACCTGCCGGTCCGACATGGGCAGACAGGCCGGCGGGCAGTACCTCTTCCTGAACGTGACGGGCTGCGTCAATCAAGCGGAGGTTCTTCGCCAGTTCATGTTCGCCGCCGGGATGGGCTGGGAGCACAGCTCGCCTGACCGGGACAATTACATCGATATTCTCTGGGACAACATTCCCGAGGGGCAGCGATATCTGTTCGAGCAGCAGAACCTGAGCGATTTCACATTTCTCGGTGAGTTCGACTTCTACTCGATTCGGATGCTCCCGCTCAATGTCCTGGGCACCAACAAGCCGGTCTACAGGATAAAAAGAGATGGAATTGACACGAACAGGATCGGCAGGGGAAAAGATTTCACGTCCTCAGATGTGGATGCGCTGAATGCGTTGTATTGCTGATCTGTCCCCGGGGCAGCTTGCGGCGCACAGCCGAGGAGCGGAGCGCTCGCCCGGCGGTCGGTCTCGGCTGTGCGCGGCTTGTGCTTCTCCGCGGGGCCGGTTGCGGAGTCCAGGCCTCGCCCGATTCGTGCGCTCGGACAGCTCGTAGGATCGCGCGGGTCTCGGCATGAGCGCGCACCCGGAACCGCTGTCGGCCGGCCAGTTTGGACGGCCGACCAACGCGCGGGTCGCAGCATGCGCGTGCATTTACCGCGCGGGCCCGGAAAACCGCGACCTCTATTCGGATTCTCGCCACAACGTGAACACCTCGACGGGTGCCCAGCCAGGATTCGAGGTGTGAGCTTGGAGGCACTCGAACGACCGGCCGATGTAGGTGACTAGGTCACCGGGTTCGTAGCGGGTGTTCAGGGTCCACTCGGAAACGACTGGTTCGGTCATGGGGCAACCGTCCATAAGCGTGTTTCCATGATCATGACAGAGCTTCGTCGTACACGAGAACGCTTCATTTCCATGAGGATACGAAACCGGGGGGCTCTTCTGGTGGGTATCCGCAACACACGGTCGTCGGCAGATCAGTGCGTTCGTCTGCAGGCACCGCGGCTCTCAGGATCACGCTCCACGGCATTTCAGTGCAGTCTGGCTGACCAACCCCAAAGTGCCCGAAAGCGCTCCAACGGTGGGCCAATGGCGTCTACCGGCAGACCTTCACGACGGCGGAATCGACCAGCACCTCCCGTATGGTCGGTTGCGTCATGCTGATCTTCTTACTGGCCCTCGCGGGGTTCGCCTTCCTAGATTCCCTACACGTCCTGAACGTAGGGATCACCGCCGGGGTGGTCGTAGACAGCCGCCTGAGCCGTCGCTCGCCCATCCCGGGAGCTTTGAGCTTCATCGCGGGAATCTTCCTCGCCACAACCGCTTTCGGAATCTGCACCGTCCTGGGACTGAGCTTTCTGACTGATCTGGTCGACTTCGACATCACACCGACCGTTCGATACCGGGCAGAACTCGTCGTCGGCGCAATTCTCCTCATTCTCGGTGTCATCCGGCTGCCGAGCGGCTCGGTAGATGCGATGCCCTCTTGGGCGATAGCGGCACGCCGAAGACCTGCGCTACTCGGGTTGGCAGGTGCCGGCGTCGGCACCGTTCAGGCACCGACCGCCGTCCCGTACTTGGCTGCGCTGGCAATGCTTTCAGTGCGAGAACCACGGCCGGCACTGTGGCCGCTGATCGTGGGCGCGTATTGCCTGATCGCACTCCTGCCGCCGCTTGTGGTGCTGTTCACCGCGACACGACGCTCAGCCGGTGCGCAGCGGTTCTACCGCAAGGTAGTCCGAGCACTGAACCGCTTCGGCTCGATGTCGGTTCGCATCCTCTTCCTGATCTTCGGCGCCGTGCTCGTGTGGGACGCGCTCAGGAACTGCTCGTCGCTGTAGGAGGAACCGGGAGGGTGCGCACCTATTGCGAATCCTCAGCGAACGCATGCAACTCGGCATCTGCGTGCCTTCGTCGGCAGGCACCGCAGCCTTCGGTTTTCGCGCGCTCCGCAGCAGAAGCGGATGTTTTCCGGTCGAGCACTCCATCGACCGATAGCCTGCCTGAGGCTGTTGGCACATTACGTCCAAGCGGTTGCGCTGTGGGAATACGGCGCGCTAACTCGGTCGCCAAAGACCGCTGCGGTGGCTAACTTCAGCGACATGATCTATCCAGGTAGGGGTTCAGCGCAGCGGGTCGCGCAACTGGCGAACATCGCGCTCGAAGATGGGATGCAGGATTGGCCTATCGAGGTATCCGATCCGACACGGCTCGACGAGTTCATCGAGCTGTTGCTCGCCAACAAGGCCAATTGGGAGCTGAGCTACTGGTTATTGGACCTGGTCCTCGAATCAGCCTGGGACGACATGTGCATCACGCCGCCGCAGGACAATCTGCCGGAACGGACCGAACCTTTGGTCGACGTCCTGGTGGCGGTGTGGGAAGCGACCAAAGCGCCGAGAATCGCATTGAGGCTCGAGAACTGGGCATGCGTGGACGCCACCGCTCCCGACGAAATGTTCGGGGTGAGCCCGCTGGTGTGGGAAGCGCGTCGGCGGATCGGCCTTAGCACTGTGCACTCCGCGGACGGACGGATCCATCTTCTCGACAGTGCGTCGTCCACCGAACCGGCAGACCAACCATCCGATTCCGCACTGTTCGACTACCTGGCGTTGACCGAGGACGCGGTCGGTATCCGCACCGGAGTCGACGGCAATGTCTCGGTCGGAATCGAGGTCCTCGACGCTGCACCTGTCGATGACAACACCGCTTTCGACAGCGTGACCGAGTGCAGTCTGCGAGTCGACTCCGGCAGGTTGAGACTCACTTCCCTGGCCAGCGACGCGCACGGCGGTGGCTTGGTAGCAGTGCCGGCTGGGTGGCTGCGACTGCGAGTGTTGTTGTTCCAGTCTCCAGATGCCAACGCAAC
Source organism: Nocardia sp. NPDC050712 (assembly GCF_040654295.1). Taxonomy (NCBI): domain Bacteria; kingdom Bacillati; phylum Actinomycetota; class Actinomycetes; order Mycobacteriales; family Nocardiaceae; genus Nocardia; species Nocardia sp. NPDC050712. The sequence goes on along the minus strand of NZ_JBFAHT010000005.1, from coordinate 538,980 downwards.
CACCGGTGTGCAACACGTTCAGATTCAGTGCTGGCCTGCTGAACACGGCAACCCCGTCTTGGTCAGAGAACAGAATCCCAACGCTGCCTAATGACGTACTCAATTCGGCATGTGCGTGCATCGGGAAGCCCTGCCGACCAAGGGATCTGGACGGATGCCCAACGCGCGGGTCGCGGCATTTGGGTGCGTTCGCAGTATTGCTGGCGGGAGCGTCGAAGCTGGTCGCAAAGATGCCTTGGCACGGTGCAATACTCACGCATGCGGACTCGATACTTGATGGCGGTGGGTGTACTGGCTGTCTCCACATTCAACGCTGCCTGCGGTGCACCCCAGAGCCAGGAGGAATGCACTGAGCCACCCGCCGTTGAGGTAGTCCGCAACGCAACTGGCGGGAACGCCGATCCGGTAATGATCGGCGCTCACCATACCTGCGACGGCGTAATCGTCGAGGGCCTACGCCTGGCTCCGAGTTACTGGCCACCGAGCAGCCCACCGCTTCGTGGTGATGGGCCGCTCGGGGTGACCGTGTCTCCCGCCGTGGACCGTTTGGACGGCTGGTACTTCGATAAATCCGGGCCGAGTTCCAGTGGCCAGGCGGATGCGCGCTTTCAGTCGCTCGGCGACGGGCGTTTCAGTGTCGAAGCACCCGCGATCCCGGGCTGCTGGCTGTTACACATGAATGTAGGTGTCGGCTGGGCGGTGCTGGTCGCAGTCGGCGACTTCGAGGCGCCATGCCCGCCATCGGACGTCAACTTCGCCTAAGTGGTTCAGTGCCGCCAGATGTTTTCTGGCGGGGCACGATCCGGGCATCACCCTGCCTGGCCCTGAACCGACGGGACTGCGACACGAAGGCTCTGCCGCGCAAACACGCCCTCGTCGGAATGCGCGTGTGTTCGGTCGCCCCGGATGCTCACTGCTAGTTGATCTTCCGCCGCGCCACGCTGGCCGGTTGGGTCAGCGCGGTATGCGGCATGACAGAGCGTTCGACCGAAGCGATGACTCGGATAGGCTCGCTCCGTGATCGACCTGTCGGGCCTGTTCGGCCCTGATACCCCACCCTTCGAGGCACCTCCCGACGACGACCTTGTCAGGTCGGTCGAGGACGAACTGGGTGTCCGACTTCCCCGGAGCTATATCGAACTGGCCCGAACACACAACGGTGGCTACTTGGCACGATCGGTTCATCCCGCCGCCACACCAACAACGTGGGCAGCCGACCACATTGCAGTCAGATCGATGGCTGCCATCGGACGTACCGCCGCCTACAGCTTGGGCGGAGACCTGGGCAGCCGATTCTGGCTCAGGGAGTGGGAGTACCCCGATATCGGGGTCTACTTCGCATATTGCCCGTCAGGCGGCCACGACATGATTGCACTGGACTACCGCGGTGGCGAAGAGCCGAGCGTGGTCCATGTGGATCAGGAAGTCGGATATCGAATCACCACTCTCGCACCCGATTTCGCGACGTTCATCAACGGACTCCAACACGGAGCGCACCTCGGCAACTCGCAATTCAGGTGACTGCTGACCGATGACAGGGTCCGCCGGGCTCAGGCCTCAAAGTTCGCAGGGCCGAGAATTGGACGCAAACGCACATCGGCAGAACAGTGCACTCGGCCGGCCGCAGCTTGGCCGGTTCTCGCAACGCGCAGAGTGCCAATACAGTGAGTTCGACTACCGCGACTCCGCGCCCGGCCCAGTGCCTGTACTCGAACGCGGGACGACCAGGACCTCGGCGACCTGTGGAAAACAGACGCCACAATCTGGCCTTGTGCAGAGCACAGAACCGCGCGAGCGCCCCTGGCATCAGGGGCGACGGAACCTGGGTCTATGAACTGGGGCGATGCGCGCATAGCGTGATCTTGGCTGCTTTCGAGGTAGTTGAGCAGCTCGAAAAACTGAAGCAGAAGGATTCTTTCGATGAACCGATCACTCGCTGCGGTCGCTCTGGCCGGCGCGCTCATGCTGGCCCCGATGGCCACCGCGAACGCACAGCCCCCTGCCCTGGCCGCCGCGAAGGCTGTGGCCACCCCCGCCACAGCCGAACCGATTGCCCTGCCGCCCGACTTCAACCCCTTCCATGTTCTTCTGGAACTGCTTCAGACCGGATCGTCCAGCCTCAGCGGTGGATCGAAGGTGTCCTGAGGCTCTGGGCGAAGTAGCGCCATCCGCGCGCAACGGCCGCCGCACCGATCTGGTGCTGCGGCCGTTTGTTGTTGGCGTCGCCGGTCACATTGGCGAGACACTGCCCGCGGAAGAAAAGGGATACACCCTGATCGATGACGCACTATCTGCCGCACCGCTACTGAGCGCTCTCGCCGAACGCGAAATAGCAGTGCTCGCAATGCGCTACGGGCAAGACAAAACACAGCCGGAACTCGTTGCGGCCCTTGGCGTTTCCCAGATACAGGTTTCCCGGATCCTGTCGCGCGCGCTGCAGCAACTCCGCACCCGCAAGAACCTGGGTCGGGTCGACCCTGGCCGGCAGCCTGCGCTCGGCGAACGCGCACTACGGCCCTGAAGCCGCGCACAAGCACGCTCATCGGCATTTGCGTGCACTACCAGCCGTCGTACGATGCCCTGCCCGTGGATCTTCGACACGCCGCAGCGGCCTGTTCGGCTCGCCGTCAGCCAGCCTTTTCGCCGCGCGCCTGACTAGGCCGTCAGGTGGAGTGAGAGGTAGTGGCTGAAGCCTGCGCGGCGCGCGAAGCGGACGGGTCGTCGCTGGTATTCGGTGAAGCCGAACTTGCGGTAGAGGCTGAGCGCGGGCGTATTGGTGTCTTTGATCTCGCGCAGGATGAACTCGTCGTAGCCGGGAAGAGCGATAACGTGCTGCATCAGCGCGGTACCCACCCCACGCCCTTGGTGGGCGGGGACGGTAGTGACGAAGCCGATCTCGGCCAGTCCCTCCCGTGCCTCTTCGGGTGCGCCGAGGAATTGCGAGCGCACGATCAGGTAGCTGATGGTCCCGTGGCGAACCCCGAGGTGGCGACGGAACTCCCGTGGTCGGGGTGCGAAGCACTCCTGATCGCCAGCGGTGACCGATGCGATGGCGGCAGGTTCGCCGTCGGCCAAGGCCACGACAAAACGCTCCAGCAGCAGCATGTGCCCGAACGCCGCGGTCAATTGCTCTGGGTCGGAAGAGAAGTAGGCGAAGTCCTCAGCGAAGCCCCGCACCAGTACCTCGGTGATCCGTTGCCGGTAGCTCTCGCCCAGCTTGTCGCCGTGTTCGATCTCGATCATCCGGTGCGTCCTTCTGTCAGCAATTTGAGTACGACGTCGACGTCGGGGGCCGCGAACTCGGCACCCAGGGCGACCCGAATCGAGGTGAGGCCGCCGAGCATCGCGAAGTAGCAGATCGTGAGTTGAGCCGGATCACCGTGACCGAACTCGCCGGCCGCTCGGCCGCGACGGATCAGGTCTTCGAAAGCGCGCCACATCACGCGGTGGGCGTCGTGGAGTCGAGCGGTCGATGCGGCCGGTACACCGGCTGTGACGCTTTGGTTGACGACGATCATGAACTCCGCGGCGCCGTCATCGGCAGTGAGGCCGGACAGGTATCGGGCGGTGAATTTTTGGATTGTCTCGACCGGGCTGCCCGGGCCGGACAGTTCCTCGGTCAGGGCGACGAGGCCGTTGAGCGCTTGGTCGAACAGGTCGGCATACAGCGCATCTTTGGTCGGATAGTGGCGGTAGATCGTGCCGATGCTGACGCCGGCTTCGATCGCGATATCGCGGATGGCCGATGCGGCGTACCCGTGCCGGGCGAAAACGCGCACGGCCGCGGTCTGGACTGTGCTCCGTGTCGCCGCGGTCATGGCCGCGCTCTGCTCAGCGGTGCGTGCCACACCTCCCCCTCTATGTAATGAACGAATGTTCATTACATAGTAGCGTGCTCGGGCCTAGCCCCCAGGCGGTGTCGAGTCAGCCCCCTGGGTGATGCACGTTCGTCGGCATCAGCGCGCACTGCCGGCAACCGTAAGTCGCACGGCTCGTTGATCTTCCACACACCCGCTCAGGCCGCTTCGAATCGCGCGGGTCGCGGCATTAGCGCTCACTCGCCCTAACTGAAGTCAGCTTGGACAGAATGATGCGATGCAGAACGTCTTACGGTGATGTCAGTGCGTTCGACCAGCCGAGTCGACCCGGCTCTCGGCATCGCCGACTGTACAACCCAGCGGTATGTCTGTTCAGGACGAGAATCTGAAGAATGCCAGCGCTCTTGGCTCTCTAGCCTCCGCAGACCGATATCGCCAGATCAGTGCTGCCTCAACGTCTCCCTGCCCGTGGAAGAGATTCGCGAGCTCGAACATGGCCGCAGGATCGCCTTGTTCCGCGGACCGGCGCCACCAGTGCTCTGCTCGCTCGAGCAGGCCCCGCTTCCGGAGTAGAAGGCCGAGGCTGGTCATGGCGGCCAGGTCACCGGTGTCCGCGGCGCGGTGGAGCCAGAGTTCGCCATCTTCGGTATGCCCTCCGGCGGCAAGTATGTTCGCCATGCTCGACATGGCCTGGGGATGTTCAAAAGTGACTCGACTGAAGAGAAATTCGGGCTGGTCGGAGTCCTCACTGAGGTCCTGTACAGATGCCAGGTCGATCAGGTCTCCGAGGTCACCGAGTTCGGCAGCTCGCCGCCACCATTGCTGAGACTGTTCCAGTTCTCCGCGCTGACCGTGCAAGATCGCGAGTTTGGCCGCCGCAAGCATGTCGCCGCTCCCTGCGGCGCGGCGCAGCCACGCTTCGGCCTTATCGTGTTCCCCGAGACTGCCGAGCAGGACCGCAAGATTGACCATCGCCTGCGGATCGCCGGTATCAGCCGCAAATCTCAACCACTCGGCCGCCTCGCCGATCTGCCCACGACTGACCAGAAGATGCGCGAGATTGCGGGCGGCAACATCATGCCCGGCATCCACAGCCTGACGAAAGCAGATTTCGGCCTCCGCCGACTCATTCCTCCCGGCCAGTAAGACCCCGAGATCGAATAATGCTGCTGATTGACCTCCGGCAACCGCGTCACGCAAGACGACTTCCGCCTCCTCATCGCGCCCCTCCAGACGGAGCAGCTGCCCGAGCTGATACATCGCCTGCATTTGGCCGGCGGTGGCGGCGCGACGCCAGTGCGTCTCCGCCTCGCGAAACTCGTGCCGATCTCGAAGCAGTAGTCCGAATTCATACATGCCTGTCACATGTCCAGCTGTGGCGGCACGGCGCAAGAAGTCCTCGGCCGCGGTGTCTTCTCCGCGGTCGCGATACAGTATCCAGAGGCTGTAACACGCGTCGGCTTGATCGTCATCTGCGGCTCGCAGCCACCAAGACTCGGCCTCGACGGCTTCGCCGCGTGCGTTGAGCTGTATGCCGAGGTTATACATGGAGTTCCGGTGCCCCGCAGCAGCAGCGCGGCGCCACATTGCCTCGGCTGCGGCGGTTTCGCCGCGCCTGTAGAGGCTTCCTCCTACGTTGAACGCGGCATTGGGCTGCCCTGCGTCGGCGGCGCGACTCCAAAGCTGTTCGGCCTCAGCGAGTTCGCCTCGATCCGCCAGCAGAATTCCCAGGTTGAACATAGCTTCGAGATGTCCGTCTTCGGCTGCCGAACGGAAGACCGACTCGGCTCCTTCGACAATCCCCTGCTTGTTCAGCAGAACCCCGAGATTGAACGCGGCATCGCGGTCCCCGTTGTCTGCGGCCACGCCGTACCAAATTGCGGCTGCTCTCGGGGCAATATCTTCGATAAGTTTCGCGAGGTTGTGCGCGGCAACGGTGTTTCCGGCAGCGGCGGCTTCGGCTGTCAGGGATATTGCGGCATCCGTGTCACCGTTCCTGTGAGCCAAGGTTCCGAGACAAACCTTCGCCGACGAACTTCCAGCGTCGGCGGCGCGCTGCCATAGCGATTTGGCCTCGTCTGTGTCTCCACGGTTGTCCAGAAAGACGCCGTAATCGACCATGGCGGACAGATCGCCGACCGCAACCGCTTGCCGCCACCATGATTCGGCCTCATCGATCTGGCCTCGCTCGTTGAGCAGAACCGCAAGATTCTGCGGGGCCTCCAGCACGCCGGCGGCGGCGGCGCGGCGCAACCAAGTCTCCTCTTCGGTGCAGTCGCCCTGCAGGTGGCACAGGTTTGCGAGGTTGATCATGGCAGCGGGGATTCCGGCATCGGCGGCGCGCCGGGTGAATTCCATACCGCGGCTGACGTTTCTGTGCAGGAGAGCAGCTATACCGACGTGGACCAGGCTGGCCGCGTCGGCATCACGGGTAGCGCAATGCCAGAATTCCTCAGCGATCGGCCGGTACTCCCGCCCGTGTTCACCGTTGTCCGCCGCAACCAAGTAGTCGAACGGCCAGTATCCCCGGATGTGGTCGGGTGACCATCCGGTGAGGAGTGCTGCAACTCGACCGGCGCCTTCGGGGGGTGTTCGAGCCGCGATGATTGCGTCATGAATGTCGGCAGGCCGGGCATCCAGGTCTGGTCGCAGGTCTTCGCAGAGACTCGTAGCGAGCTCTGTCAGAATCGGTTCGGGAATGAGTCCCGACCGACCGATACGGGCCCAGTCGACAGAGACCTGAAGCACCGCACGCAAAGCGGGATCGGTGATGAACGAGTCATCGTATAAACCCAGCAGCTCCGGTGCGCCTGCCAACACCTCGGCGAGCCCGTATCCCCGGTTCCGGTAGCGATCAAGCTGCAACGAGGGGTACGCGGCGGACGCCGACTGGTGTTCTTGTGGGTCAGAACTGGTGGGATCCAGTTCTATTCGATTCGCCTGTTCGATCACCGTGCGAGCGTCGTGGGTCATCGCGCCGGGCTCTCGGCGCAACCGGTCGCGCGCTTCGCTACGCAGCGTCGCTACCACGACGGTCCGCCCCCGCCGGCCCTGCAGCAGGGTCAGCAGTTGCAGAGTAAGTGGATTGGAGTTGGACAGAAACCGTTCCAGATTCTCGAGCCATACCACGATCGTGGTCTCGCCGCGTCGCCTGATCCCCCAACGCATCCGGCGACGGTTAGCGAACTCGGGGTGCCCCGGCACCCGATGGAGCGTCTGCGGTGTTGGTATCAAGACTCTGGCGTCCGGTAGCTCGCTGCGTACGGCCTCGAACAAGCTTCGGGTCTTTCCGGCTTTGGAAGGGCCGATCACCAGCACCATTCGGCCCTCGGACAGCCCTGCGCGCAACTTCTCGTCGACCTCGTTGGCGGTCCGTGGCACATAGGGATCCGACCCAGTACGCCCGACTTCACCGAACCGGTTGGGTGTGGCGCCGAGGCGATAGGGATCCAACTCCGCGATGTAGGGTAGTCGGCCATCGTCGCTGACTTGTTCGGCAAGGTCCGCCCAATGCGAGGACGTACCAGTGCGGGTCGCAGGTACCTGCAGGTGTGATTGGAGGACGTAGACATCCCGAGCGCTCTGAACGGTGAGGTTGTGCTCGCCGGTCACCGTCGCTTGCTGATCGATGCGTGGCGCTGACGGTTCAGGTGCTTCGTCGATTCCGTCCATGGCGTCCACCCTTGGAATCAGTTGTTCCCGGGCCGAATACGAAGCCGCAGAACAGGAACCCGGTCACGCAATGTAGCTACTCGCACGATAGCCCGTCTCCACGAGAGCCCTGCATCGATCGGACCAAACGCTATCGCGATTTCGTGCCTGCATACCGAGGCAGTCTCTAAGCTGAACACATATGCGGTCGATATCGCCCGCAACACATTGATCCCAGGTGAGTGGGGGCTGCGATGGCAGCGAGCATGATAGTTCGGGTCTTCGCTCCAACCGCAGCGACGACGGTGGCCACAACCGCGCTAACCGTAGTCGTGAACCTTGCGACCAACAACAAGCATTCGCAATGGATGTGGCTCCTCGTCCTCGCCTTGACCGCGGTGAGTCTCGGCGCGACGTTGTGGCTGTACTACCGACAGAACTCACCTGGTAGCACGCCACCGGATTCCTCGACCGACGCGCCAGCTCCGGACAGCAAGACCGACGCCCGTGTCGTGGGCGAGCGCAATACGGTAACGCCGGTAGCACAGACAATGCGTGTCACTGGCTCAGGCAACATCAGCTACCAAACCGGGCGCGACAGCAGCCAAATGCCGCCCCCTCCACAACAACCCGACGACGCCTCCGGAACAAACGTATAACCTCCACAGCATCGAGGGTGATGCCACCAGAGGATGCTACTGGCGTCGATGGTAACCGAGCCGGATGACCCGGCCCGCTCAAGTTGTGCATGGTCGATCTCACTGGCGTACGAGGTCGATGGCCGGTCGGCCACTTTGCCCCTGATGGGACCAGCACCTCGGGAGGCACGCTCGTCGGCATGATGGTGCGTTCGCCCGGCAGCGGCACGCCCGGTCTGAAGTGACCCATATGCGGCATGTGCGGACATCCAAGGTCAACGACGGCCATACAACACACCGGGCAGCGCGCGAGCGAACTTGCGTTGTAACCGGCGAAGCGTACGAACAGTCTCCTCGTCCGTGAGCCCTGTAGTGATCGACCACTCCACGCCAGAACCGAAGACGTCGCTGGCGAAGACGAACTCGGTGGCCAACAATGCGCGCCGCCAATCCCGCGCACTCAGCACTTTTCCGGCCTCCAACGCCGAACGCAACCGCCGTTCCTGTTCGAGGAGGTCGGCCCGGCCGTCGAAGTCCATCGCGATCGCCAGCGCCTCACTGCAGTTGGCCGGGCCGGACCATTCGCCTAAACCCCACCACAGCAGTCGACGCTCGTCGGTCGATAGGTCGATCTCTACAAGGTCATCTGGTTCCACCGGGTAAGGGTGAAGTACCCGGACCGGAACGGTCAAAGGCACCCGCCCGATTCGGGAGTAACAGATATGGCGCAAGGTGCACAACAACCAGTGCACCGAACTCGTGCCCGCTGAGTCACCACGGATAAGCTCACCGGCGTGCCCGAACAGAACAACAAGGAGGGTCTGTCCGCTCCCTACAACTGGGATCACCTCAGCGACGACCCAGGCGTCTGGGCGCGAGTGCGTGCCAACCTTGTTCTCGGGCAACGATTGACCGGAACTGTTGCTCTAGTCCCACGGCCGGGCACGATCGGCATCGTCATCGTCATCGACCTGGGCCTGCCCGCTCAAGGATTCGTCGATGTACTGCTGCTTCCCGACGGCGCCGGCAGATGGCCCACCGAGGGAACCGTCACAGACTTCCTCGTCTGGTGGATGGACCCGAGGAAAGCGCAAATACGCCTCGTCGCCGCCGAATCCTGCTACCGCCGAGACGACTTCGACACTTGGTGTCTTACCAACGCCCCTTTGGGCGACCCGCGAGTCCTCGACCAGTTTCGGTTCGACCCCTGAGTCGCTCGAGCCCAACGAGAGCACGTCACCCCGCCGACCGGCATGGGTGGCAGTAGGGTGCCGGCCTCCATCGTTGTGTACGCAGATCGGCAGAGTCGGGCGTTCCGAGCCGCAGCGCCTCGGGTCCGCCGGTCACCGCGACATGGCCGCTTCGCTCAGCGCGCACAGCGGCATGTGTGTGCATTGGATTACTAGGTAGTGCGGCCTGAAGGGCTATAGGCTCTCCCCGTGAGTACCGAACGGTCGGAATATGTTGTGCCCCAACCGCGCCAGCGATGGGCAACATATCGAAGGGGGGCCGCGCTCGTCGTTGTCGGCCTGTACCTGGCTGTCATGATCAGGTTGGTTTTCAGTCAGAATTGGAGCGATCTGGTTGTGAGCCGACTGGCCGGAGTGACCATCCTCGTGGCCGTTGGGCTGGTCATGTTTTCCCTATTTGATAGTCCGCGGAAACGGCTGACTACACGCAAAAGGGTTGTGTCGGTCGCGATCGCCCTGATGAACGGTTGCGCCGGAGTGGCGATCATCTGGACGGAGGGCCACCCAGCAAGCCACGCGGTCGGATTCACCGGGCTAGTCGCCCTCATGCTGTTCTTGAGTCTCGGCTAGATCTCGGTCGATAGTCGGTGCCGCCACCGGTCGCACGCTCGTCGGCAGATCAGGGCGTTCGTCGGCCAGCGCCGCAGCTCTCAGGATCGCGCGCTCCGCGGCATTTCCGGGCATTCGGGCGGTCTCGGATGTCAATCCGATGCGCTCGGTGCCGAGGGCCACCTCGCCCGCGCGGCAAGATTGGTCGCCAGTGGTAGCAAGTCCGGCGATCTGCTGACCCCGGCGGATCAGGCCGGCGAGCCTGTCGGACGTCAACGGAGCCACGGGAAGCCCGCGCCGAGGACAGTGATCAGGCGTTCCGACGATCGAATGGTTGTCGGTGGGGTCTGCCACCATGACCCATATGGCGACAACCGATCCCCTGGCCCCATTTCAGTGGCTCAACGCATCCGAGAGCCAAGCGGGCCCGCTGGGCGTGATCTTCAGTATCGCCTTTGTTCGGAACCTGGACCCGTCAGAGGTGGTGCGCCGCTTCAGCAACGGCAACGACTCCGGCCAGGAGTCCGACTTCGAAGAGCTCAAAGACAGGATTGTCGAGTTCACGTCTGGCGGCGGGGACGGCGGCGGTCACGTGGGCGTGTTTCGGGCCGGTGAGTGGAGCGTGGCCATCGAACCGTACGGGTGGTGGATGACTGACCACAAGACGCTGGCGGAACTATCGCGAGACTGTGAGGTCCTGGCGATCACCCGACACGACTACGCCGTGCACAGCCTCGAGTACGCGGTCGACGGGACGATCGTGACCGGCCACCGACTGTGGTACCCGCATATCCGTTGGGGTTGCGACCCCGACCGGCTCAACGACTACATGCGTGAGCTGGGCATGGAGCTGGACATGACCGATGATGACTATATTTATGACGCCGATGAAGATGAACCCGAGAGTCATGCGGACGCCTGGGACATCAGCGTCAGCACCGGCGTGCCGAGAGCCTTCGCCCTGGCGGCGAAGGTCACTGGAGTGTCGTTCACCGCAGACATGCTGGACCAGCCCCTGTTCATCGGACCCATCGCCCACCGCCGGTAATACAGGTCGGGATAGTCACCTCCCGACCACACCATCGCTGGGCCCGGTGCGCTTGCTGGTACGGCCGGTGAAGTCGTAGAGCGCATCTCTGTCCGCTCTACATCCACGTGGTGGTGCCGCGAAATCGTCCGATTCTCGATACTGGCGGGTTTCAAAACCATCCTGTATTCGGCATGAGCGTGCGTTCCAACGCGGCGCCAGCGCCGGGCCACCGGGCGAGCGCTCAGCGGCGTGTGCGGATATTCCCGGACCACGCTGCGTCACCACACACCTAGGCTTCGACAGTGCGAACCTCTTCGACCCCAGCGTCCTCGGATGGCCACAACTGCGCGATTCACTGCACGTCTACGTCATTCCCGGCCAAGACTTCGCAAGCACCGCGCAATCAGTCACCGACGTGCTCGCCCGGTTCGACATCTGCGCGACGGTGGCCGCACCGTGGCGCCATGCCACCGTCACACGAATTCCATTGTGGCGAAACGAGGTCGACGAACAACACCTTCTGCGGTTCAGTCGCGCTCTCGCCGCAGGAACTTCTACCTTCACCCTGACTATGAACAGCCCGGTGTTCCATGAAAACAGCGTCGGCCTGGACGCGCCGAAATAACTCCCGGTCCGGTGATTTCGTCGCCGGAAGATGCCACCGGTCAACTTCGCTGCCGTAGAATCGGCTATGTATCTGTGCGGGAAGGGAAGTCATGGATACAGTCACGACGGAGGTCGGATCGGCCTTGATCGTCGGATTGGTTTCGGGAGGATCGACAGCGTCCTCCCCGACAGGTTCCCAGGCTGGCTGAGGCCGTTGTGTCGGTTGACGGTCAACAGGATTCGATCGATGTGACGAGCTGCGCGTGCGGGACGTCCGTGTCGTCGCTTCCGAGTTCGGGCGCTGCCAACGTGGTACGTGAGTCCGACGTCGTCGCTATTACCGCGCTGTTCAATGGTCAGCTGGACTTTGTTCGCTGCGATGCGGGGTGCGAAGTCGCACTGCGTCCGACTGTGGTGTTCCATGCGCTCGAGAGCGAGCGGGCATGGGTTTTCGCCGGCGACCACGTCGACTCATACGCGCTCGACCATATCGTTCGAGAGGCAATCGACGGGCCGGTCGCAGGTGTCGAGATCGTGGGCGAGCTCGATCGGCTCCGTACGATCGTCGCCGAAATCCTTCGTAGCAGGATCGCCGAGGTCGCGCCGGCGCTCGAGTTGGGCGTCGGCCCCGTCGATACGGAGCCCGAGCGTCTTGTCGGCGGCTACAGCCGCGATGACCTCCAGTATCTCTACAAATACTGGCGCGGGTTCACTCCTTCGGTGTGGGCGGCGATCGCGGTCGCGACCCTGAACATCGTCCCGTCACTCCTGATCGGAGAAGCGACCGACCCAGCGGACGATCCCCCGCAACGCCAGTCGGTGGAGGAACGGATCCAGCCTTTCGCGCTGCTGCAAGCAATCGTCTGGATCTCGATGCTGGAGGCATGGGGTCGTCACGATGTCTCCGGTCGAAACTTCGAAGACGATTTGCGCGACTACGTCGACAGCCCGCCCGTGCTCGGACGCTCGGTGGGGTTGCTGGAGGACCATCTGAGACGATCTGGACCACCCGAGGACTTCACCGATCTCATCGGTCGGTACCAGGACTCGGCGGTCCGGGCGAGCCTTCACATCCGATCAGGTCCGGTCGAATCCGTGACCGCAGATTGGGCCTGCTCCTTTCTCCTGCTTGAGGTAATGCGACGAACAGGTGAAGTGAGCGACACCGATAATGTTCTACCCAGGGTCATGCTCGACATCGATCGGGTCCGGCGGCTGACGCACCCTCTGACGCTGTACGAAGCCAAGGCAGTTGTCCTGCACTGGCACCTGGACGGCGGGAAGATCACGCCGCGGACTGCGGCCGCCGTCGCGGCGATGGACAGTGTCCTCGACGAGTTCGGCTACACCGAGCTGGCCGGGCCGATCCCTGGCCTCGAGCTCGATGTTCCAGTGGACCAGCTTGCTGATGTGCTGCTCGGGATGTTGGACCGAGGATCCAGTCCTGCGGCGCTCGAGCCGCTGACGCAACCTCTGGTCGACGCTCATCGGGCTGGTGATCTCGCTCGGGTGGTTGCGGCGATGGCTGCGACCGCAACAGATCCGGATGTCCATGAGATCAGAATCTGGCACGCGACGCGGTTGGCTCAGATGCACCGGCCCGCCGCGGTCCTTACGATCCTGAAAGACGCCTTCGGCGAGGCAATCACGCCCGCTGACCTCAACGGCGACGCACGACCGCTCGTGCTGGCCGTCACAGCTCTACGCCAGCTAAACCTACGCACTGCCGCTACTCGAATGCTCGACGCTGCCGACGGCCAGCCCGTCGCAGAACCGGACGATGAGCTCAATCTGGCGGTCCTTCGAGCACGCCTGACCAGGGAAGCCGGCGCGCCGCTGCGAGCACTGCGGCAATTGGAGGAGGCCTACGAACGCGACCACACCCCCTCGCCACCGCTACTGGAATCGCTCTCGATGACAAATAGCCGATTCGGGATGCATACCGAGGCAATTCGATACGGATTGGAAGCCCTCGAAATCGCCACGATCGATCCGGCACGGCAATGGAATACCGCGCGATACGCCGCGCAACTGATGCTCGTGCAGGCGCAGGCCCGCCAGACACCTTCGGTGGAGCACCTGCGGCGGGTCCAGAGGATCGACCGCTGGACCGATCCTCTGACGGTACTCATCGGAGCGCTCGCCGCGTTCCAGGGTGGACTGGCCGACACGGACTGGGCGGCCCACGAATTCCTGTTCGACATCTATGAGGATGTCGACCTTCTCCTCACCCGCTCCGAGGACGACCACGACCCACCGTCAGGGTTTCTGGCGCTGCTCTTTCACGCGCGTTTCAGCGAGACCTACTTCACCAGCCGCGCTCGGACCGCCTGGGTACGGCTCGGCGACTACATGCTCCGGCACGGCCTGGGGAACAACGCGGAGCTGTTGTTGCGGCTCGCCGCACACGCCATTGCGGCCCGCGAGGTGACACAGGCCCGTCCATTACTTCGTGAGGCGCTCGTCGCTGTGGCATCGACGGTCGGGGATATCGCTACGTTCGAGGCCGGGATGAACTCTGGCGAAGATCTTGCTCCAGCGGTGGCTGCGCTGGCCTCCACGGCAATGCTGGACCAGCCACCTCGCCGCTGGTGGCAGCAGAGCCGCCGCTGGTTGGGCACGGCCGATATCCGAATGATCGCCGAACTCGGCCGCGGCATCACCGCTCGCCAACTGAGCCTGCACGGATTGCCGGACCTCGAGCGACAGATGAAGAAATCGGGACTCGATGACACCGTCGTGGCGCGGCTTGCCCCACCTACTGGACGCGTCGCAGTCATCGAATGGTTCACGGCAGACGGTCACAACTCGGCAATCCTCACAACAATCGATCACCGTGGCAACGTCAATTGCGAACTGCGGCCGATGCCGGACATCCACCTCCCCCAGCTCGCGAAGCGGTGGGGGTATCGCATCTCCAACTGGCACGCAGGTCGGCGAGGTGACCCGTTCGAAATGCCTGGCTGGCACGACCTTTCCGCCTGGATGACAAATCTCATTTCGGAGCATCTGACGCCAGGCGACCACCTTCTGATCATCCCGCACCGGGATTGGGGCCAGCTGCCGTGGCACGTCATCGCTGGCCGGTCCGGATTGACTTCGTCCTACGAACCCAGCTGGACCGCCGCGCTGAGCAGCGTCTCGGAGGCACCCCCGCGGTACCGTCAATGGCGGGAAGGAGTCGCGGTCGTGCCTCGGATTGCCGACCCTCCCGCGGTGACCGAGTCGATGCACCGGTTCGTGAACGCTGTCCGGCAGCGAGCCACAAACCCGATCGTCTGCGCGGGCGTCGACTGCGACCGGGCCGCACTCGACGAGCTACTCGAATCTGTTGATATGGCGGCCGTGCTGTGCCACGGCTTCACCAGCGCGGACGACTCCACGATCGCATTCATGATCGCCGCCGGCGGCGTCTTGCCACTGGCCCATTCGGTGGCCGCGAACAGCACCGTCGGTCGCCGACACCGTTTCGGCTGGCGCGACAGCGCACGGCTCGCGCGCGCCCCCAAAGTCCTGTTCAGTACCGCATGCAGCACAGCGGCCACCTATGTTGTCGGCGCGGGCGATCACGTCGGCTTTTACAATGCCTTGCGCCCCCTTGGATTACGGACGTACATTGCCCCGCAGTGGGACGTCGTCGCCGAAGACACCCTGTCGGTCGTTGCACGCGCGATGAAGCTGTTCGCGGGCGGCGGTTCAGGCCTGGCCGCGTGCCTGTCCAAGGCCAGCGACGAGGCGATCGCCGCAGGCATCCCCGAGTGGTCGGCCCGATCACTGACGTTGAACGGAGATTGGCGATGAGCCAGACGCTGGCGGACGTGCTCAACGCCCGCGATGTCGACCGAGACAGCGTCCACCAAGCGGTGCGCTACTACCTCGGCGAACGACTTGATGACCGCACACCCGATGAAATGCGCGCTGAACTGGCGCAGCACGGTGGCGAAGAATCGGTCACCAATATCCTGCGTCAATTGACCGGCAGTGAGGCATTGCTGGACCGGGCATCGCTGATGGTGCTCGCATCCTCCTATGCTGAACCCGGCGAGCAAGATCGAGTGGTCGCCGCGCTCGACCAAGCCAAAGCCAAGCTCCCGGTAATCGAAGTCGGCATGATCGCGCTGGCCTGCGTGTACGGAATGTATTTGATCGCCACCGGAGGTATCCGGAAGAGCGAGACAATCGTCGTGCGCAAGCCCAACGGCGCCTTCGAGGAACGATCCACAGTGGAGTACACCGAGCCAGGCAACATCATCGGTGCCATCCTCGAATTGTTGCAGCGATCCAACGACCCAGCACCATAATCAACGGCGCCCGACACGGCGCATGCGACACAACGACGGAGTCCTGAGCCGGTGACTACGCGACCGCTCGTGCCTGGACCCCACTCGATCACGGCCACACAGCAGATCGCAGGAGAACGGCTCCGCCCGGACGACACCCAGAACGTTCACTGTCATCGGATAGACCACCCCTACCTCGAGCATTGCCTGGGGCAGACGCCAAGACCGGCCTTTGGTGCCTGCCCCAGGCCGCACGTAAATCGGCAGCTGCGGACGTCCGCGGAACGCGCTGCAATACCGGATGTTCGGGAGGCGCCGAGCTGCTGTCACAAAACGTGGCAACACCCAGCTGCCGGTTGTGTCGTCGCCACGCTAGCTCGCCGCGGGCTCGCTCGCCTCGGGCCGGTGCTGCCGTTGGCTCAGCACCAGCGCGCCCGCTGCCAGCAGATAGAACGGCGACGGGAGCAGCAAATCCCATCCCGCCGTGTCGTTGTGCTCGAGCGCCTTCATCCCGAGATATCCGTCTACCGTGCCGAGAACAACCAGAATTCCTGCGGCCCAGCGTGTTCCGCGCCGGACATGTCTGCGCGGCAACGCGAAGACGACGGCGGGCAGCAGCACCACGAGGCCGGACTCTATGACGAATACGAGCAATTGCTCGAGCAGCGGCCGCGCCGACAGGTAGCCCACCCCGACGACGGTCTCCGAGAGGACCACCGCGGCCTCGCTGTGGTCCGCCCCGGCGTCACTGTCGGGCAGCTCCGGGAAGTGCGCATCAAACACCCGCGGTAATGCGACTAAGACCAAGCTCACCACGCGCCAGCAGGTGATACAGCGCCACCACCGCCCCAGCGACACCACCATGCCTTATCCCCTCCGACCGAGCTCTGCGCGGGCGACGCTACCCGCGCAGCCCATCCGCAACGAAATCCGGACGCGCCTCGACCGGAAACCTACAGGCCGACAACGTATCCCGCCTGAAGGCATGCCGGGATGACGAAGATGGAGTGCTGCAGACCGCGAATGCCCGGGACACCAGAGCAAAGGCACCCGGAGCTGACAACGAGAACTACGGGATCGTCTCCGACAGCCGGTATTTCGGTGCGGGGTCAGGCGGCCGGCATTTCTGATGTCTTGGACCTACCCATGCTCGTTCAACCCCGCTATCTCAATCTTTCGCTCGCGCAGCGCGCTTCCGCAGCAGCAAGAGAATCAGCATAGGTAGGCGGCGGCAGGTGAGATGCTCCGACCGCCGGCTGATCGCGGGCCAGCGTGTGCTTCATCGACAGCGGCCAGAACCGTCGCGCGGGCGGGATCAGCTCGTGGTTCTATGTCAAGAACCGTGTCCTTGATAGCGATCCTTTCTATGTGAAGGCATGACGATGACACAGCAGACCGGAACAGTCTTCGCCGACCATGCCCAATTCACTGTCGGCGCAATCGATGCCGACACTCTCGCGGTCACCGCCGAGGGCAAACTCCTCGAAACCGGGCCCGGTTTCATCACCGTGATCACCGGCGTCGCCTACGGACCGGTCAACCTCCTGATCGAACTCCTCGACACCGCGCCCGGCGCTGACGATGACCACACCTGGGAAGTGATCGAGGAAGCCTCGATCGAATCCCGATCCGAACTACACGTGATGCGTATGGACGGCGAACTCGCCCAACAGTTCTCGCCGCTACCGCCGGGAACCTATCGGGTCCGCGCGAGCGCCCGTGGCCGGGACCGACAGCGAGGAATGGAGGTGAGTGAACCGACCGAGGACCATCGCCTGCGCATATGGGCGACAACCGCACCCAGCCCACAGTCCATTACCGCTGTCAAGCTCGACCGAGCCGCCTCCGGACCGGTGAACCCAGCGCCGCCACTCGATGATTCCTACGTTTACGTGCACGAATCAGACGTCACTGCCGTCAAAGTGGCGACTTATAGTCCTGAAGCCGAGGCTGCTCGTGCAAGCACCCGCAACTGGGGTGGCAGGCCCCGAGTCCAGTCTTGGCGCAACTCGTTCCCGCCTATTACATTTCCGGATTCGACCGCGACGTCCTGGACCTGATCGAGGCACTGGATCCCCAGCGGCAACGCGAGTTCGCCTACTGGTGCGCCCGCGTCGCCTTCGAACACGCTGGGCTGCTCGCTATCGACTGGGCTCAGCAGGGATCGGCCAGTCTGGGAACCGAGCAAAGGCCACCGCTTGAACTCGAAAACTACTCGGTCGCGCTCAGCGCGATCGCGAACGATCGGCGAGTACCTCTGACTACCGTCTCCGGAGTCCCTGGATCAACCGAACTCATCCAGCAGTACCAAGCTTTCACAACCTATTTCGAGGCGCGCGACCGACCCGATCACCTGCACGCCGCCATCGGCGCCTACCAAGCTGCCGCCTACACCTTCGGCATAGGCTATCGAGAACTCGCCGCTGCCGTGCGACGACACTTCTTTGACACCCTCTGACACCCTCGCTATCTGGCCCTGGCTCATCCCCGGATCGACACCTCCGGGAGCTGGAGAGCTTTCGCCGCGGAACCTCGAGCGCCTCCGGTAACCATGCACGTCGGTTGCCACTGCACTCCCAACCCGGACCTGCCGCTACCGTCGACGCATGGAGATTCCCGAGCTCGCCGATCTCATCTGGCTCTTCGAAGACGAGCCGACACGGCAGTTCGATGATCTCGTCTGGCCTATCGGATTGCACTCGTTCCGGCTGACCAGAGGAGCGCAGACCGTTCTGTTCTCCCTGGACCCCGTGGCCGGCGAGGCCTACGTCAGCATCTACGCGGGCGAGCATGAGCACACATACTTGGGCCGGCTTCGCCGAGTGGACCGACTCGGCATCGACAGAGGCCCGGCTGAATACGAAGGTCTGCGGCTGTGGTTTCGGGATCTCACGGACGAGCCTGTGATATTGCAGACCAAACCTCAGATCCGGTTGTCATGGGACGTGAAAAGCCCTGGTACCTGGTAGACCCCGTCGAGCCGCCTAGGATTCTCATCGTCGGCGGACGAACTGTCGCGCTCGTGCGTACACGGAGATCGGCAAGGACCGAATCCGCCGCAGCCAAGAGCGACTAGATCGGTTTCGGCAGATCCGTCACGCACGGTGCAGTTCGGGACGGTCCTTGCCGTGCCCCCAAGACTTGGGGCGATCTCGAGTCCCATGTGCTGCGGTATCTTCCATGCGGTCGCCGCACCCTGGTCGGCGCGCAGAGGAAGCACGCCACATGTTCGAAAAATCCTTTGCGGCCGCCGCGCTCTCGATGAGCGCCGCTGCCGTTCTTGCGACACCGCCCGCCGCCGCCGACCCAGTCAACTGGGGCGCCGCATCCCTCAGTGTGTGGGGCAACGTCTACGCGTTTTCGGTCAACCACCCGACGGAAGCGGACGCCATTCGAGCCGCCGACCGAGCGTGCAAGGGTCAAGGCATCATCGACTGCCGGATGATCGTGACATTCGCGAACGGCTGCGGTGCAGTCGTGACGAGTCCGCTCGCGATCGTCGCGGGGTTCCCGATCGTGGGCTTCGGCAAGGGGACAACCCCGGGCGAGGCATACGCGGACGCCACCCGCAACCTCCCCACCGGCACCGGAAGCGCCGGCTCGTTCGATCGCCAACATGCCTGCACCCGGCCTTGATCTAATTCCAGCACGGTCTTCGGCAAAGCGGATACTCGTGCGCTGGGGTGCTGTCGCGGTGCGATCCGGCCTGCGCGTGCAG
The DNA here is from genome assembly GCF_040654295.1 of Nocardia sp. NPDC050712. Taxonomy (NCBI): domain Bacteria; kingdom Bacillati; phylum Actinomycetota; class Actinomycetes; order Mycobacteriales; family Nocardiaceae; genus Nocardia; species Nocardia sp. NPDC050712. The sequence goes on along the minus strand of NZ_JBFAHT010000005.1, from coordinate 519,440 downwards.
TCTTCGCTCTAACAAGGGAAACCCCTCGAATCAGCCGAAAGTGCGTGCCCCGACCGAGTCCACTCCTGGCCGGTTCGAACAGCGCGGCACGCGGCATGTGCGGATTTTCCCGACCGCGCGGGTCGCGGCAAAGCGGGCATTCGGGAAAGCCCAGGCCAGTCGTTTGACACGAGAATGCACCGGCAGAGGCGTGTTCTCGACGGTTGCCTGCGTGATCGCATGGCTATTCGGTACTTCGAGTAGAGTTCCACGGTGGTAGTCGGGTGAAGTTCGGTCCGTACTTCAGGTTCATCGGCGGGTACCAAACACCCGGCCATACCGGAACTCCGAGTGCCCGAACATTCACCGGCAGGTTTTCGTCAACCACGATGTCCGGGATGATGCGGCGCACCGGGGGCAACTCGGCGCCGTCGGTGATTAGGTCCGCCACCATTTCCAGACAGTGCTGCTCGTCGTATCCGGTGACGCCAGCATACGGCGCGAGCCACCAGAGGGTCCGCTGGTAGCCCCGCTCGAACTCGATCCAGAATCGCCGCATCACCGGCATGTACGGCCCTTCGTCGTCGCCAAACCCATGCACGGTATCAACACTTGTTCGACGCCCACCTCGATAATCGGCCATGACAGTGCGTTCGGCAAAGGCTCGACCACCTCAACTCGTCGTCCATGTGCCGGGGAGCGGTTCAATGCCTTCGGGGACGTGGTCCGGCATGACATTAGGGTTGGCGGTGGGATTCTCGGAGGAGGCGGCGTGCGGAGAAGTCTGGTGGGCCGAGTTCGGCGAGCGGCGCGCTGTGGTGTTGCTCGACGGCGACGAATCGTCCGGCTTCCAGGCGTTGCAGATCGTGCCGGCATCAGGCATCGATATCGACGGATTGGGTATCGAGGTGCAGATCGGTACGATTGAGGGGGTTCGGTATCAAGGCGTGGTACGACTCGGATTCCCGAATCCGGACGCTGTCTCCTGCACCTGGTTGACCACCGTCTCCGCGGAATCGCTTATTGCACGGGCAACGGTGTTGACGACGGCCAAGCTCGACGAGATCGACACGGCCCTGCGGTCGTCCGCCCAGCCCCGGACGTTGCCTCCTGAGGCGACGGCCAGGCTCAACGAGATCAGGGATGTGCTGCGACGGGGCGGGTCCCAGGAGTGACTGTTCACGACGTTCGGCGCCGGTCGGGTTGGGCCCGCAGCCTCGCTCGAGACATCTCTCACGCTGCGGGGCTACCAGCAGCTCTTCGCGGACAACCCACGTAGACAAGTCATTTGGCCGATACTTGACCAGTGGACGTGGAGTTCGTTGCCGGCTGTACCGGCGCGGCTGCTACGGCAGCATTGGCGGCGGCCCTGTATGAGCTGTGGCAGTTCAGCAGTCAGCAACATCGGTGGCCGTGGCTGACCAAGACAGAACGCGCCAAGGGCGTCGAAAGCTATCCGACGCTCCGGTTTTGGCTGTGCTGCAATGTTCTGCTTCGTTCAGCTGCGGTTTCCGCACTGGCGGGCATGCTCGCCGCCGTGGGATGGATCGCAGACCCCAAAGCCGGAATTGCGCTGGGGTTGACGGGCACCCTCTCTTTGAGCTCACTGGCCGCCGGGAAAGACACCGGCGTCACGGGAGGTAGTCCCGACGCCGAACAACTCCCGGGGGCCAGCCCCGAGGAGGTGGGGCGTTGACGTCGATCTTTCGTACTTGGCGACGACCCCGCGGCAGGGTGCTCGCCCGCCCGGTCACCATTCTCGACCGGATCGCGGCCGCGATGGCCAACCGTCCCTTGCCGACCGGATCCTCCGATCAGGACTGGGCCGGAGCGGACAAGTCCGGCGAAAGCCTGGCCGGTGCCGACCTGTCCGGCAAGGACATGTCGAGCGCTGACTTCCAGAACGCGACAATGGAAGGCGCGCTCCTGAGGTCGGCGAACCTAGTCGGCGCGAATTTTCGTGGCACGGATCTGACCGACGCCGACCTGACCGACGCGAACCTCCGAGGCGCCGACCTGAGCCACGCGAAGCTGACCGGTGCGATTCTGCGCAATGCCATCTTGATCGACGCGATCTTGACAGGCGCCGATCTCCATCGAGCGCACCTCAACGGTGCCGAACTGGACGGCGCGGACCTGTCCGATGTCGACTTGCGCGACGCGGGGCTGAGCGGAGCGAGTCTCAAGAACGCCGACCTGGCCAGGGCCGACCTCCGGGGGGCAGACCTCATCGGAGCTGACATGTCTTCGGTGCTGGCACCTTTCGCGAAACTGACCGGCGCGGATATGCGCGGCACACGCGTATTCGATGCGCGATTCGATTTCGCGGACCTGTCAGGTGCGCGAATCCGCACGGTCTTGGTGCGGACGGTCTTGAACGATGCGGAGCTGTCCGGCACCAATCTCTCCGCGGCAGTGCTTCAAGACGTTGATCTCTCTGGCGCCAACCCCGGCGACGCGGCACTTCCAGCGTTGTCGGACATGCAGAACGTGACCTGGTCGACCCGTACCCGGTGGCAGGAACGGTACGACGAGGTCCTTGCTCATTCCGTTCCAGCAGGATCCGGCCGGTTCGTTCTTAATCCCGCTGCTACTGCGATCGACGCGCCCATCGCTGAACCTATCTTCGAATAGCCGCAGGAAGCCTGCGACGGCCAGGTCGTTCTCGACAGGGGTCACCGGCCGCCCGCGTTAACGGCTCAGAACTGCACGCCTCCACTGAGATTGGAGGAACCGCTGGTGAGCAGACACCACAGTTGCTGTGCCGGCTGGCCGTGACACACGTTGCGACCGGGGCGGCGGACTGCGCCAGCCCACAGACCCAGCTTTCGATGCCCGCAGTTCCCGGGGCAGACCGTGTTACCTCCTCGACCGAGAGCTCTGTGAGGTCAGCCGACCCAATCGAGCACCGGCGCAAGGGCGTTGAACTGCACCGAGGAAGGCACGCAGCGCAGCACAGCGTTGCGCACCGCCACCGCCGCGGCCGACTCGAGTTGCCCGACAGTGCCGATGCGCTCCGATCGGGCCGCGATCATCTGGGTGCGGGGACGCCGCAGTGCGTCGTAGCGGGTGAGGTCGCGATCCTCGGTGGCCACTGCCGCGAGCACTACCGAATCCTCGAGGGCCTGGCAGGCTCCCTGGCCGAGGTTCGGCGTCATCGCGTGCGCGGCGTCACCGAGCAGAGCGACCCGTCCCGACACGTAGGTTTTCAGGGCGGGCAGGGAGTAGATGTCGTTCTGCAGGACAGTCGACTCGGTGGCGGCGGCGATCAGGTCGCCGATCGGCTCGTGCCAGGTGCCGAAACGGCGCCGGAGTTCGGCCGCTCCGTCGGTCCGGGTGCCCTCGGGCATATTGGCGGTGGCGAAGCAGTACACCCGGCCGTCGTGCAGTCCGCTGAATCCGAAACGCTGACCGCGGCCCCAGGTTTCGCCCATCTCGCACACCGGTCCGGACGGCCGCACCACGACCCGCCACGCGGTGTATCCGCTGTACCGTGGCGCGATCTCACCGCAGACCGCGCGCCGCACCACGCTGCGGATACCGTCGGCTCCGACGACGACGTCGCCGGTGGACGTGCCCGCGGAATGCGTCACCGTGCCGTCCGCGCGTGCCTCGGTCACCGAAATGCCCGCGCGCAAGGCCGATTCCGGAACCCCGCGGCGCAGGACATCCAGCAGATCGGCACGATGCATCATGATCGGACTGCCGTAGCGTGCCCGCAGAACCGCGGCATCGGCCCGGGCGAGCCAGCGGCCCTTGGGATCCCGGATGCCGGCAGCCCCGTCTTCGAGTGCCCGCGCCCGGACCTCGTCGCCGAGCCCGAGCAGGTCCAGCGCGCGCAACGCATTCGGCCACACCGACAGGCCGGCCCCGATCTCGGCGATAGTGGCGGCACGCTCGAGCACCTCCACTTCCCAGCCGCGCCGATGAAACGCCACCGCGGTGGCGAGGCCGCCGATACCGCCGCCGACCACAACTGCCTTGGGCATCAGGTACTCCTTCGAACCGGGCCGGCTCGTTCGATCGCGATGCTTTCGCGATCGAAGGCTGCCAGCCGAATACCGACAACGATACTACGTATGTAGTCTTGAGACTACACACGTAGTAAATTGACTACTGATGTAGTGTGTGATCGTGCCCACGAAACGTGAACTCGTACTCGATGCCGCGATCGAAGTGCTCGGTTCGCGGGGGCCCCGCGCGCTCACCCATCGCGCCGTCGACGAGGCCGCGACCATGGCCTCCGGTTCGACCTCCAACTACTTCCGCACCCGCGAGGCACTACTCATCGGCATCTCCGAACGTTTGGAGGAGCGCGACTACTCGGACTGGGAGACTCTGAGCCGGATGCCGATTCCCGCTACCCTCGACCAGTTGATCGACACATTGGCCGGGCTCGTCGGCCATTTCGCCGGCGCGGATCGCACCCGGACGCTGGCCCGGTACGCCCTGATTCTGGAGGCGCAGACCGCACCCCCCATCCAGCAATCCATCCAGCGCGGCCACCAGCGACTGACCGACTGGGGCACCGTCATGCTGCGCAACATCGACCCGCGCGCGGATGTAGCCCAACTGCTCGTCGACTACATGGACGGCGCTGTCATGCACCAGCTATACAGTCCCGCAACGGAGTTCGATCCCCGTCCGGCGCTGGATCGACTCGCTCGCGCGCTGCTGCCACAGCCTCATACCTCGTCATGACGGCGATTCCCCAACGACAACGCCACCCTCCTCGAACATAGGTGGAGCATGTGCATGCGTTCGTGCGCCTCGGATAGCAACCGGCAGTTGATCTTCCGTCGCACCGCGCCGGCCGGTTCGGTTAACGCGATCAGCGGCATGTGCGTACATCGGAGCAGCGAGCGACGGAGATATCCTGACGGACTTGTTGACATCTACGACGAGTACCTGACCTGGCGCAACAGCCAGTCCTGGAGTTGAGACATCAGTTGCGGTTGTGGCGCAGTTCGTAGCGGACGCGGTTCGCCTCGGCGCGACGCCGTTCGCCCTCGTTGGCCAGCTCGGGGTCCAGGCCGTGCTTGAACAGGACATGGCGGCGGTAGACGTAGGTCAACGCGATCGTGAAGAACACCAGCGGAATGTAGACCAGCGCGGCCATCGACAGGCCCATCCAGACCGGGCCCGGCACCAGGAGGAACAGGCACAACAGCGGGATGGGCGGGAGCAGGAAACGCGTGAAGAAGCGGCGGGTGGCGCCCGGGCCGGTCTGATCGCGAAGTACCCAGTCGCGCATCGAGAGTGGCAGCGTGGCGCCGCCGATGTAGCGGACGCGCTGGAGCAGGTTGGGATGGTCAGCCATTGTTCTCTCCTATGGATGGCGTGCGGCCCAGGGCTGCGTCATTGACCCGGTTCAAGGCGTCGCGTAATTGTTCGAGGTCGCTCAGGCCGACTCCGAGCCGCTCGACAACCGCGCCGGGGATTCGTTCGGCCTCGTTCCGTAGCGCCCGGCCCGCGGGGGTCAGGTCGACGATGAGCGCCCGCTCGTTGCCGGGGTTGCGGCTGCGGGTGATCAGCCCCGCGCCTTCCAGGCGTTTCAGCAGCGGCGACAGCGTAGGCGAGTCGAGCTGAATCGCTTCGGCGATCGCCTTCACCGACATCGGCGCCTCACCCCACAGGGCGAGCATCACCAGATACTGGGGATGCGTCAGGCCCAGCGGCTCCAGCAGTGGGCGATATACCGCGAGTACCGAGCGGTTGGCCACGGCCAGGGCGAAGCACACCTGCCGGTCCAGGCGGAGGGGATCCTCGATTGCGCGGGTCGAATCGGTGGGGGCCACGGACGGATATTATCGCGCTAACAGTTAATGCACAAACTAAGGCTGCGCGGTCTTGCCCCGAGCATGATCTGATGCGTGCTGGCGTGCGGGTACGAGTTCGTCGATAGTCGACTCCCCCTGGCAACCTTCCGGCGGCTGCGTGTCGAGATGGCACGCAGCAGCCCACTGCGAACTCAGAACTATGCGATGCGACCGCTCAGACTGGACGAACCGCTGATCAAGGCCTTCAGCAGATCACCGAAAGGGTCACAGGGCAGTGAATCCGAGGTGGAACAGCCGACCGGGGTAGCCGGCTCGGGGGACGCGGGGGCGGCGGCCGCGGGGGCCAGCATTAGCCCACCGGCCAGGACGGCGGCAACGAGTGATGGTTTCATCGAAACTTCCTTCTTCAGCGTCTCAGGCTGCCCGAAACGCCCGGAGCAGCGCCCGCTACACTATGCCACAGCATCGATCGCAGATGCTGAGGCAAAGGGTTGGATGACTCAATCACCGGTGGCTCGGGGTGGCAGTGGACCCCGATCCGAAAGAGCGTTTTCTATCTCAGATGTCGATTGTTCTTAGAATGGCCAGATGAAGGACATCGACGCCGTAGGCGTGCTGCAGGACCCGGTTCGCCGGCGGCTGTACGAATACGTCGCGGCCAGCTCGGAGCCGGTGAGTCGCAACGAGGCCGCGACCGCGGCCGGTATTCAGCGCACCCTGGCGGCGCATCACCTCGACAAGCTGGCCGAGGCCGGGTTGCTCGACACCGAGAGTCGGCGACTGTCCGGCCGGTCGGGGCCGGGCGCGGGCCGCCCCGCCAAGCTCTACCGCCGGGCGGCCGCCGAACATCAGATCTCGCTACCACCGCGCGATTACCGCACGGCCGCAAGCCTTTTGGCCCAGGTCGCCGAAGAGGCGAGGTTGGATGTCGAATTGCAGAAGGCGGCTCGCGAACAAGGGCGAGCGGCCCGCAGCGAACCCGCGCACGACCTCTCCGAAGTAGCCGATCTGCTTCGCGCTCGGGGATATGAGCCCTTCACCGACGGTGACACCCTGCGCATGCGCAACTGCCCATTCCATGCCCTCGCCGAGGCCTACCCACCCCTGGTGTGCGGCATGAACCTGGCCTTACTGGAGGGACTACTCGAAGGCTCCGAGAAGGTGCGCGCGCGCATCGACGCCCGCCCCGGAATCTGCTGCGTTGCCGTGGATCTCTCTAAAAACAATGTTGATTGACATAGAGTCCTCGGCATGATGAAGTGACCGCATGACCGGTCACCACCTCGCCGAACTGAACACGGCAATCCTCAAATACCCCCTGGACGACCCGCGCATGGCCGGCTTCACCTCCATGCTCGAGCCGATCAACGCTCTCGCCGAGCGCTCACCGGGCTACATCTGGCGCCTGGTGGACGATTCCGGAACCGACGCCACATCCATGCGCCCGCTCGGTACGAATGTCATCGTCAACCTGTCGGTCTGGGAAACACGAGAAGCGTTCTGGGACTACGTCTATCGCAGTGGCCATCTGGAATTCCTGCGCCAGCGCAGCGACTGGTTCGAACGTCCCCGCGAGGACATGATCGTGCTGTGGTGGGTACCCGCCGGGCACACGCCCACCCTCGACGAGGCGCTGGCCCGCTTGCAAGCACTGCGCGCGAACGGCCCCTCTCCCCTGGCGTTCTCGCTACGGGAGCGCTACTCGGCCGAGGATGCGCAAGCCTTGGCGTAGCCGCACTACACCAAGGGGCCTTTCGGCAATGAACAACACCGTCGAGCCACTCCCCCAGCGAACCGCCGAGCATCTGATTTCGCGTGTCCCCGTCAGGTACTCGCGGCGAGCGATACGTGCGCGGCGTCCAGGTCGGCCAGCCGCGTCACCCCGAGGAGTTGCATCGTCCTCGTGGCCTGCGTTTCGAAGATCTGCAATGCCCGGGTGACGCCTCTGCTCCCACCGGCCATCAGCCCGTAGAGATAGCCGCGGCCGACGAGACCGGCCGTGGCGCCGAGTCCCGCCGCCGCGACGAGGTCCGCGCCGTTCATGATCCCGGTGTCGATGAAGACCTCGGCTCGATCGCCGACCGCCGCGACCACTTCGGGGAGCAATCGCAGCGGGTTCACCGCCCGGTCGAGTTGGCGCCCACCGTGATTGGACAGCACCACCGCGTCCGCGCCGAGATCGGTGACCAGTTGCGCGTCGGCGACGCTCTGAATGCCCTTGACGACCAGCTTTCCGGTCCACTGCGCCCGCAGCCAGGCCAGGTCCTCGACGCCGACGCTCGGATCGAACATCTGGTTGACCAGCTCGGCCACCGTGCCGCCCCACGAGGTCAGCGAGGCGAACTCCAGGGGCCGGGTGGTGAGCAGGTTGAACCACCAGGCCGGGTGCAGGGAGATGTCGGCGACGGTGCGGGCGGTCAGGGTCGGCGGGATCGTGAATCCGTTGCGAACATCCCGCAGGCGCGCGCCCGCGACGGGCGTGTCCACCGTCAGCACCAGCGCTTCGAAACCCGCGGTGCGGGCGCGGTCGATCAGGTTCCGGCTCGCGTCCCGGTCCTTCCACAGGTAGAGCTGAAACCAGTTGCGCGCGCCGGGTTCCGACGCGGCCGCCAGCTCTTCGATCGAGGTCGTGCCCATGGTCGACAAGGTGTACGGGACGCCTGCCGCGGCGGCGGCCCGGGCGACGGCGAGCTCCCCTTCGTGATGCATGAGGCGGGTGAAGCCGGTGGGGGCCAGCACCAGGGGTAACGCGCTGGCGCTGCCGAGGATCGTGGCCTGCGGGGTCACCGACGAGACGTCACGCAGGACGCGGGGATGGAAGACGCAGTCGCGAAAGGCCCGGCGCGCGGCGCCGATGCTGACTTCGCCCTCGGCAGCGCCGTCGACGTAGTCGAATACCGAACGCGGCGTGCGGCTCCGGGCGATCGCGCGGAGATCTTCGATGGTGTGAGCGCGGGCCAGTCTCCGATCGGTCGGGTTGGCCACCAGAGGACGTCGCCGCACCAGGGGGCGGAGCTCGGACCAGCGCGGTATCTGCCGGCGGTGGGTCGTTGGTGACATCAGTCCACTCCAAAGATTGTGCAACAACTAGCGAGGCTGGCGTCACGGTACACACCAGCTGGAATGCGTGCCAAGTACTCGGCAAACGCAGAATTGGGGGTCGTCAACAGATTCACATTGTGTCACAATCATCGAACTGTGACGCGGATCGCTAGAAAGAGATGTTGCGAAATGTGGGATGAAACCCGGTTGATCGAGGACCTGAGCTGCTTCGTCTCGGTGCCGTCGGTCAGCGCCGACCCCGAGCGCGCCGACGAGGTGCGGCGATCCGCCGAGACGGTGGCCGACGCCTTTCGCTCGGTGGGCGTGACCGCGTCCGTGGTGTGCCGGGCGGGCGGACTGCCCGCCGTCATCGGCAGGCGCGACGGGCCGCCCGGTGCGCCCACCGTGCTGCTGTATGCCCATCACGACGTGCAGCCGGTCGGGGATCGGCAGGCCTGGCAGTCCGATCCCTTCACCCTGACCCGCCGGGGCGACCGGCTCTACGGGCGCGGCTCGGCCGACGACAAGGGCGCGATCGCCGTCCACCTCGAGACGCTGCGCAGGCTCGGGCCGGACCTGCCGGTCGCGGTGGCGGTGCTGATCGAGGGGGAAGAGGAGATCGGATCCCCCACTCTGGCAGCACTTCTCGCCGAGCACCGGGACACCGTGCGCGCGGATTTCGCGCTCGCGCCCGACGCGGTCAACGCCGAGGTCGCGGTGCCCGCGCTGACCATGTCGCTGCGTGGCCTGCTCAATGTCCTTGTCACCGTGCGCACCGCGGCGGAGCCCGTGCACTCGGGCGTCTTCGGCGGCGCGGTGCCCGACGCCCTCACAACGCTGTGCCGGCTCGTCGCGACGATGACAGACGAACTCGGCGCGGTGGCGATCGCCGGGCTGAGTGCGGGCCTGGGCTCCGAGGGTGGCCCCGTCGCCGCCGAGGTCCGGAATCAAGCCACCATGTTGCCGGGTGTGGACTACATCGGCCGCGGCTCCATGGCCGGCCGGCTGTGGGACGGTCCGGCGCTGTCGGTCCTCGGAATCGACGCGCCACCGGCCGCCGGGGCCGCCAACATCCTGGTGCCGTCCGCGCGCGCCACGATCGGCATTCGCCTTGCCCCCGAACAGGATCCGGCCGACGCGCTGCGCGCGGTGCGGGAACACCTCCGCGCGCACGTGCCGCACGGAGCGCACGTGGAGGTCGAGGTGACCGCGATGGGTGCCGGCTGGCGCGCCGACCCGGCGACGCCCCTCACCGGTCTGGCACAGGAGGTGCTCACCGCGGCCTTCGGGGCGCCCGCGGTGCAGATCGGTGTCGGTGGCGGGATTCCGTTCATCGCCGCCCTCATCGACGCGCTGCCCGGCATCGACGTGCTGGTCACCGCCATCCAGGACCCGCACACGCAGGCGCATGCCCCCAACGAATCCGTGGCGGTGTCGGCGCTGATGGCGGCGACCGACGCCCAGGTCGAACTACTTCGCCGGCTCGGTGCGCCGGCGGCCGACTCCGAAGGAGCGATCTCGAAATGAACCACTCGCGAACGTGCACAGCCGAGGACGGGCGCACGGTGACCTGGGCCGAATACGGCGATCCACAGGGCGTGCCCGTCCTGTTCTGCCACGGCACACCCGGCGGTCGGCTGGTGGCCGCGCACTCCCACGACTCCTATCTCCGCCAAGGGCTGCGCGTACTCTCCCCGGACCGCCCCGGCTACGGCGGAACCGATCCGCTGCCCGGCCGATCCGTCCGCGACGCGGCCCCGGACGCGCTGGCGGTACTGGATGCCTGCGGAGTGCGCGACGCGTTCGTCGTCGGTGGATCCGGTGGCGGCCCGCACGCGCTCGCCGTGGCGGTGGCCGCGCCCGATCGTATTCGCGCGGTCGGCGTATTCGTCGGGGCGGCACCGTTGCTCGGCGCGGAGCGCGACGGCCAGGTCGCGATCAACCAGGCCGTGATGGACCGCCTCGACCAGCCCGGCGAACTGCGCGACCTGCTCGATCGCATGCGCACCACCTTGCGCGAGGAAGGCTTGGCGAGCCTGCTCACCGACGCACCCGAGAGTGATCGCGAACAGTGGGCCCGGCATGCCGCCGCGCGGCAGCAGTCCCTCCAGGAGGCACTCGATCCGGGTATCGAGGGCATGTTCGACGACTACCAGGCCATCTTCGGCGGCGCCTGGGGCTTCGACCCCGAGCAAGTGGCGGTCCCGGTGGTCTGGGCGCACGGCGACCAGGACCGCAACGTGCCGGCCTCGGCCGCGCGCCGGATCGCGGCGCGAATTCCGCGCTGCCGCTTCATCGGCTGGGCCGACGTGGGTCATTCACCGGGACCAGAGCTGGTCGCGGAGTTCTACACGGCCCTGCTGGCCGGCGTGTGCTGATGCGCAGCGTCCGAAGGATTGTTGATTACCATCGACCGCAGGATTCCCCTCCGAGCATCGAATTGAGTAACAACATGGCCAGTGCAGGCAGGATCAGTACGCCGGCCAGCATCGCGCAGGCGCTCCGCGACGACCTGCTGGACGGCGTCCTCGCGCCCGGCGCGCGGCTGACCGAAGAGGCGCTGAGCGCGCGGTTCGACTGCGGCCGCCACTCCGTCCGCTCGGGCCTGCAGATCCTCGTCGCGCAAGGGCTGCTCGAGCATCAGCGCAACAAAGGGATCGTGGTTCCAGAGGTCACCGAGGAACGCATCGACGACATGTGCTCCTACCGGTCGATCCTGGAACTGGGTGCACTGCGGCTGGCACTGAGCCGGGGCGCGGACCTCACGCCCGTCGCCGAAGCCGTCGAGCAACTCGAGGCCCTCAGCGATGACACACCCTGGCGGCACGTGATCGAGGCGCACAGCGCGATTCACAAGCGGATCGCCGAGGCCGGCGGCAACGCCCGGCTCGTGGCCGCGCACGACGCGTGCGAGGACGAGCTCAACTACATGCTCGCCACCGTGCAGGCCGACTTCTCGGCGCGGCGGCTGGCGATCATGCACCGATACTTGTTGAACCAGCTCTACCTCGGTGGCGACGTCGCGTTGCGGGCGCTCGAGGACGATCTCGAACTGGGTGGCCGCGCGGCCATGCACCTGGCGCTACGCAGGCAGCGGGGCCTGGCGGTACGGGCTCGGTAGACCCGAATCTCGCAGAGCAGAAAGAAACACGATGCTGACCGATGATGTTCAGATCCACGGCCGCTCGGGGCAACCGGTACTACTACTGCCCGGGGGCGCCGAAACCTGCGACGGATTCTTCCCAGGGCTCGCCGAAGGGTTGGTGGCCGATCCCGGCTGCTGGGTGATCGTGCACGATCGGCCCGGCACGGGAGCCTCGACGGCGAAGGGTTCACTCGCCACGGCCGCCGCCGACTTGGCGGCGCTGATCGCCGCACTAGGCTGCGGACCGGTCGTCGTGGTCGGCCAGAGCCTGGGTGGCGCGGTCGCCGTGCTGCTGGCGATCGAGTATCCCGAGGTGGTGGCAGGGCTCGTGCTCCTGGATCCCACGCCGATCAACGATGCGCGGTTATGCCGCCAGCTCGATCGGACAATGGGGACGTTCGGCGCTATCGCGTCGATTCCGCTGGGCCGCACCATGATGCAGGCGCTACTGCGCTCCTCGATTCGTCGTAAAGCGCGGCGCACGCAGTTGCGGCCCGACTGCGCGGAGGCGATCGACCGGCTCGGCGATATCGACCTCACCCAACTGATCACCGCGGTGCGGGGAATCGCGGGGATCTCGGCGAACCTGGACGAGAACAGGATTCCGCATCGCCCCGCCGTCGTGATCGCCGCGGACCGCAAGCGTGGCAGCGCGGTCACGCGGGCGCACACGCGTCTCGCCGCGGCGCTCGCGGCACCGTTGGTGTGCTGGCCGGATGCGCAACACCATGTGCACCTGAGTCATCCCGACGAGACGCTCGCCGCCGTGCGGGATTTGATTGCTCGGATCGCCGCTCCGGGCTGAGGTAGCGCGACAGGAGGGGGCAGCCGTCTTCCTGAAGGCGCGCTGTCTGCATGAGGTGGCGGAGGACACCGCAGGTCCGGTGTCAGGCGATCAATGGGTTGTCGTATGGTGGACTGAGTCTTGCCTCGCATATTTTCCTGCGGAGGCGGGCGTGGACTTTTCTTTCTGCAGTGGATTGGAGGTGGTGACTTATATCCCAGGCCAAGTAGCCGTCCGTGTTCCCCATGTCCTGATCATTCGGACGTGTGCGGGGCGGACGTCGCGCTGGCCTGAGTTGCGTCACCACCCATTCTTTTCCACTGTTTCCCGGGTGCAGCTCTACCATCTGCCCTAGGTGCGTGTTGTCTTGCCCTGATGTGGTCGACGGTGGGCTCCCCGATTCCTGAACAGGAGTCCCGTCGTGAGTTCTTCCGCGCTCGACAACGAGCCCGAGCACATCCCCGAACCATCAACCCAGAATTCGTCCGGCACGTCGTCAGCGATGACAACGACCGCCAGGATCGCCCTGGCGGTCCTTCTGACCGGCGAGCTCATGAACATCGTCGACGATTCGGTCGTCCTGACCGCCATCCCGACCCTGCAACAGTCCCTCGGCGCCGGACCGGCCGCCGTGCAGTGGGTGACCGCGGGCTACGCACTGACCTTCGCTCTCGCGCTGATCACTGGCGGCAGGCTCGGCGACATCTACGGCCGGCGAAAAGTGTTCCTGCTGGGCACCATCGGATTCACCGTGGCCTCGCTGCTGTGCGGGCTCGCGGCCGATCCCGGCATGCTGATCACCGCGCGCGTGCTCCAAGGCGGTGCCGCCGCGGTGATGATGCCGCAGGTCCTGGCGACCCTGCATGTCACCTTCGTCGGCGAGAACCGCAGCAGAGCTTTCGGGCTCTTCGGAGCGGTGCTGGCGATGGGCAACGTCGTGGGCCCGGTGCTGGGCGGCGTGCTCACCGACGCCGACTTGTTCGGGCTGTCGTGGCGGCCGATCTTCTTGATCAACGTGCCCGTCGGGCTCGCCGTGATCATCCTCGGGCGCAAGTTCATCACCGAGTCGACCGCGGCCAAGGCCGACCGGCTCGACCTCACCGGAGTGGGGCTGTCCGCGATCGCGATGGTGCTGATCGTTTTCCCGCTCACCGAGGGCCACGCCCACGGCTGGCCCGTGTGGTGTTTCGTCATGCTCGCCGGTGGGCTGGTCGTCCTCGGTGTCTTCTTGTGCCAGCAGCGGCGCCGCGCTGATAAGGCCCCGCTGGTGGAGTTGGCGCTGTTCAGGGTCAGGCAGTTCTCCGGTGGACTGTCCGCGCAGCTGATGATGGGTTTGCTGGTCGGTTTGTTCTTCATGACTTGGACGCTGTACCTGCAGCGTGGTCTGGGCATGAGCGCGCTGCTGGCGGGACTGGCCTTCGTGCTGCTCGCGGTCGGCGAGTTCGTGGGTGCGATGCTCGCGACGAAGACCGCCGGGCGTTTCGCGCGTCGACTGCCCCAGACCGGAGCACTGATCACCCTCGCCGCAATGGCGGCCTACGGGCTCCAGATCAGTAGCGGGCGTGCGGATTTGACCTTGCTCGCGATGACCGTCCCGATCCTGTTCCTCGGGTTCGGGCTCGGCATGATCAGCGGACCGATCGCCGACCTGACGCTGGCGCAGGTTCCACACGAACGCGCCGGCTCGGCCTCCGGCTTGTTCAACACCGCCTTGCAGTTGGGCTACGCACTCGGTATCGCCCTGAACGGTCTCGTGTTCTTCGCCGTCACCGGCGGCTCCCCCGACAGGGCGCTCAACCGTGACGCGTTCACCGGTGTGCTGTGGTGGGTCGGTGGCACGTTGATTGCGATGTGGGCGTTGATGTTCTACCTGCCCAAGCACGCGAACGACCAGACCAAGGAGTCCGTCGGGTAAGTGGCATCGGCTGTAACGGCAGGAGCGCGCATCCGTCAGAATGCGCGCTTCTCGGCAATACAGGATGTTCAGTCGTTGGTGAAGTGGGTGGTCGGCGTTGCGCGGTGGCGGTGACGCCTTCAGCGACTCGCCGGCACGTCCGGTTTCGTTCCGAGATTTCCGCCCACGGGCTTTGCCCTGAGCGGGGGTGCGGGTTGCCGGGCTCCCGGCGGCATCGGCGACGGGTTGAAAACGTTCGTTTTGGCCCATCTCCAGCGCACTGTGCGGTGCGGTCGGCCTATCAGTGCCGGGTGCTGTTCGACTCGGGGGCAAGGGCAGGACGGACATGAGCAAGCAGGAGGGCGAGGAAGCGGTCCGGCTGGCGGAAGGCAGCGAAATGGCTCGCATTCTCGATGAGCGCGAATTCCTTGATCGGGGCGGTGACGTCGTCGAAGAATCGTTTGGCCGATTCCGGCGGGGTGATGACGTCGCTTTCGCCCTGGAAGAGGAAGAACGGCAGCGCGAAGGTGGTGCCTTCGTCCCATTCATCGATCGTGACAGATTGGGGTGCGAGGACTTCGGAGAAGCTCATGGCCTGCATGTAGGTGCGAACCTCGCGCAGCGAGTGCAGCGGCGAGGTCAGCAGCGAGCCCATGACGACCTTTTTGACTGTGTCGAAGGTGAGGGGATCGGAGCCGACGGTGTGCTTGTTGAACTGCGACCAATCCTCGCGGCTCCACGCCGATCGGTCTGCGGTCATCGTGACCACGGTGGCGAGATCCTTGCTCTTGCCGGCCTTTTCGAGCCGGGCCAGCAGGCCCGCGTAGGCGGTGCGGTCGCGGCCCCCGGCGTTGATGTTCTGGTCGGTTCCTACGTAGGCGGAGAACAATTCCGGGTGGCTGCGGGCGATGCGGAGCGCGACGAACGAGCCGAAGGAGCAGCCGAGAAGAACGATCTTGTCGACGCCGAGCCGTGCCCGGAGGTGCTCGCTGACCTCCAGGGCGTCGCGCTCCAGTTGCTCCAGGCTCATCTCACCCTGACCGGCCGCGCCGGTGTGGCCGAAAGTCTTTCCCGCACCACGCATATCCCAGCGCACGATCGTGAAGTGGTGTTCCCAGCCCCGGGTGCGGGAGGCGTAGATGAGGCTGGAGGCGCCGGGCCCGCCGTGGATCTCGAACAGCACCGGGTTGTCGCGATCCTCGCCGCGGATCGAGATCCACTGGTCGATACCGCCGATGCGGACGAATCCGGCTTCGTCGATACCGTTGGCCGTGGTGATGCGCAGGCGCGCAGCGTGCTTCGAACCGGGGATCCGCATGGTGACTCCTCAAAAAGTTTGTACCGTAAACAACGATGTTTAAGGTATAAACAGTCAAGCGTTCCGTCAACCCCGACCTTGGAAGGGCATCCGGTCATGGCCCACAGTTCCGACGCCAAGCCCCGCGATCTACGCATAGCCACCGCCCTGCTGTGGGGCGAACCCGTGGAGCCCCCGCGCGGCCCCAAGTCCGGCCTGTCGATCGTCAGTATCACCGCGGCGGCGGTCGCTCGCGCCGATGCCGACGGGCTCGAAGCCGTGTCGATGAACAAGGTCGCCGCCGAATTCGGCGTCTCCGGGATGGCTCTCTACCGCCATATCCCCGGCAAGACCGAGCTCGTCGAATTGATGGTCGAAGCCGTCCTCGCCGTGGAGCCCGAGTTGCCCGGCACCGAGACAGGCTGGCGCGCCCGACTGCTGGCCTGGTCACGCCAATTGCTGGCGATCTACCGAGCCCATCCGTGGCTGCTCGCCGCCACCGCCATGCGCCGTCAACTCCTGGGCCCGAATCAACTCCAATGGATGGACGCTGCTCTGGCGGCGCTGGAATCGACCGGACTGAAGGCCGCCGAACGCCACCAGATCTTCCTGCTCATCGCCGGACACGTGCGCAACCTCGCCCAGCAGCACGCCGACTTCGACGCCGACCACGCGAGCGAATGGCAGCAGCTCACCGTCGAACTCGTCGACCGCCACGCTCAACGCTTTCCCGCACTGGCCAAAACCCTCACCGGCGCCACCACGCCGATCGACTCCCTGACCTTCGGCCTGGACCGCATTTTCGACGGAGTCCAAATCCTCATCGACCACGCCGGTGTGGCCGACAGCTGAGGACTGCACCGTATGCGGCTGGCCCAGGGCTGCACCGCTGTGTTCACAGGCAGCGTCGACGGCACGACCCTCGACGTAATCCGGGACCCGGCCGCCGCTACCGGCACCATCAGCGTCGACCTCGCAGCCGCTCAGAACGGGTGCAAAGCGTTGCACGGCAATACGCCCGACGGGGCCCGATCTGAGCGTGCCCTGAAATCGGCAGGTGGACGTCCTGAACCGCAACAGCTCTGGCCTGCCGGCCGCCTCGGATTGGCCGCTTCCCTCAGCGCGCTCCGCGGCATGAGCGGATGTCGCGGGGGTTCGAGCAGCAGGCAAGACCAGCGTCTGTGCGATCAGGGGTAGCCGTAACATCGGCAGAATTCGGGCAGATTCGGCGTAGAGCGCTGTAGGCGAGATTTCGGGTTCTCGTGCGGTGTGGGGGTTGCTGTTTTGCAGGCTGCCGATGGGCCGGTCGGCGCGCCGGAGTGTAGTTCGTGGCAACGCAGGTATTCACGGACGAGGACCTGGCCCTGTGCACCGCCTGAAAAGGAGTGGAGCGGGGCCACGACAGTGCGGTTGGATAACTACCAGCGGCGGACGCCGCGCGGCCCGCGAACATGAATAACTGAGGAGTGGACGATGCCGATCGCCACACTGCGAGGCGTGACTCTGGACTGCGCCGATCCTCGGGCTCTGGCCCGGTTCTACCAGGAACTGACAGGCATGCAGCTCGGCTACGACGCTGACGAGTTCGTCACCCTGACCGATGGTTCGGGTTGCGACCTGGGCTTCCAACGGGTCGAGGGGTACCGGGCCCCGCGGTGGCCCGGTACGGATGTGCCGCAACAGTTGCACCTCGACCTGCGGGTCGAGGACCTCGACGCAGCGGAGAAGCTGGCGCTGGGGTTCGGCGCGACCAGGCCGGACTATCAGCCGGGCGGCGACCGGTGGCGGGTACTGCTGGATCCGGCCGGTCACCCGTTCTGCCTGGTCATCGGCTGATAGCAGGAGCGTCTTGCCACCGCACCCGCGGCGGTGAGCGCGTCGATCTGGGAATCGTCTTTCTGCCGGCGCGTGAAGACCCGCGCCTACCCGCACCGTGCCATGCCCGAGCTGTCCCACAACGGGCCGATATGTCTAATTCGTCCCGTAGATTTCGCACACGAGCTCTGGCCCAAAACACGATCCCGGCGACCTGCGGCTACGCGAAGACGAAGCGGCGGGGCCGGATCCGGGACAGACACCACGACGCACATGCGGGTCGCGGCCTCCGTTGGCACCGTGCTCGGCTAGGTCAGGAAGGGTCGTAGAAGACATGGCGCGAGCGTAGTTTTCCGGCGAAATCGGGTATCCACGTGGAGAAATGTCTTTCGGACCCCGGCGAGGGAGGTGGCACGGATACTGGGTGGGAGCTGGAGGAGGCGTCATGGATCTTCGGGCACCCGTGTGCGTGGTGGGCGCTGGACAGACTGGGATTCTCGTGGCGGCGAAGTTGCGGGAGTTGGGGTTCGAGCGGGTCGATGTTTTCGAGGCGCGGCCGCGGATCGGGGGTTACTGCGAGACCGCGACAGTCGCGGGTGAGGTGTACGACTTCCAGGCGCACCTGGTGATTCAGCAGGACTTCGGGGAGGGGTTCGCGGGGACGGCGATTCACGGATTGCTGGAGCGGCATCCGGTCGAGATGCAAACCGAGGCTTTGTATTTCGTGGGGCGATCGCGGTCGGGGAAGCCCCGGATGGGGGTGCCGCCACATTTCGTGCCGCTGTTCGCGGCCTCGACGCCGGAGCAGGTGGCGGATCAGATCGCCGAGGCGTGGACGATTATCGAAGGGGCGGTGCGGGATCGGCGCGGGCCGGGAATGAGCGGGCTGGCGTTCGACCGCCGGGCCGGGGAGACGTGGGAGACATATCGGGCTCGGCACGCACCGCTGGTGGGGGAAGTGCTGCAGGGGTTGACCCTATACGCGAACATGCGGCGGCCGCGGCAGCCGGCCGAGAGCGTCATCAATATCAATGCGCATATCTCCGGGCATGTCTCGCAGCTGGCGAAAATGATGCTGTCGGCATATCCGGGGCAGCGAGAGGCCTTGCTGAAACGCCTGCCTGACTCGCTTGTGGCACAGATGAATTCGACCGGGCCGGTCACTCTCAGCTTCCGGCGGGGTTTTATCGATCTCCTCCGGCGCATCGTCGAGGACAATCGAATAGAGGTGATGGTCGACGCTCCGGTGACGCGGATCGAGCCGCTCGGCGCGGAAGGTGTTCGCGTCGGTTATCGACGCGCCGGAGTGGCGTGCGCCGCGCTGTATTCCCAGGTGGTGGTCACGACGCGGCCCACACAGATTCGGGAGATGTTCCCGGGCGGGGAGATACGGGAGCTCTTCGACGAGCGGAACTGTCCGCGCGCCTGGACACGCAGTTATCTCATCCGGGTTGGCAGCGAGTTGATTGCGTTCCCTCATGGAGTCGATGACCCCGAACCGCTGGGGTTCTGGGTGATCGACCCGTACGGGAGCTACACCGACACCGATCCGGAGCAGGCCCTGCATCGGATCACCGCGGCCAATAAGCAGCACCCGGGGCCGTACTGGGTGTGCTTCAGCAATTCGGACAGATCGGTGTCCGACGCGCGCGCCTGGGAGCTGGCGAAGGAAAGCCTCTTCCTGTTCGAGGACCCGGAGCTGATCGCGGAGACCATTGCCGAATGGCCCGCGTATCCGAGCGCCGCGGCGATGGGCGAGGGGTGGCTCGACCGTGTGGAGGCCATGCAGGGACGCGATGGTATCTACTTCGCCGGGGAGATTTTGTCCGGACCGACCATCGAGTGCATCAGTTCCTTTGTGCAGGAGGCGATTCCGCAGTGGTTCGGCCTCGGGAACCCGCGTTTCCGAAATGCGCCGAGACGGTGAGCGCGCGGCAACATGCTACTTGCCGGAATCGGATCAATCAGCGCAGCAAGGCGTTTGGAGGACACCGGCGATCTTCACCGCTCGAGCATTCCCCTGCGGCTTCGGTATCGGCGAACTGCCGAACTGAGCACAGCCCGACCGGGACGCTTGCTGCCCTCGCCGCCCGGTAGTGCCGGGGCCCGCGCAGCTCGAACCGGGCGGCACCGGCTTGTGAAAGATCAACGCGCCGAAGACCTTTGGCGCCATCCGAATGCGCGCACATCGGCATGAGCGCGCACCGCTGGCGGCCGTACTGCGCTCTACCCGTTGATCTTCAGAGCTACCGCGCTGGCCGGTCCGGTCAGCGCGGTGTGCGGCATGAGCGGATACCTTCGTACCCGAACTCGGATGCTGGCCGGTTCGGCGCGGGTCGCGGCAGAAGGTACGTTATCGCCCCGAGGGCCGGCCGAGTGGTCAGTTTCCTACGGCCGGGCGTGGCCCCCATCCAAAGCACAGAAACATTCGATCGACCACCACTAGCTCGGCGGATCGACAACCTCGGACCCATCTCGTCTCCTGTCCAGATTGTCTCCGAGCCGAGTCAGCAGCAGCTTCAACGTCGATACCTCCGCGGCAGTGAATCCCGCGACAGCCCGCGCATCGAGATCCGCCAGGCGGTCGTGCGCATCGCTCATCCGCGCCTCGGCCGCGGGAGCCAGCTCGATCGTCTGACTGCGCGCATCACGCGGGTTGGGGGTGCGACGGATGAGCTCGTCACGATCCATGCGGGCGAGCAGCTGAGCCATCGAGGGCTGCTCGATACCGGTGGCCTCGGCCAGCTCCTTCTGCGTCAGCCCCACGCCCTCGTTCAGCAGCGCGATCACCGGCACCTGGGCGTAGCGCAGGCCGAGCGGCTTGAGTGCGGTATCGGCATCGCGAGCGAGCGCCCGAGCGGCGCGGTTGATCAGCTGGGCCAGGCTCGGCGTGGTGAGAGGCGTCATATCTTCCTTTACATAGGAGCCTATCTAGTGTTGCATAGGATCCTATGAACAATAACCCTTCGAACGAGAGAGCCCAAGTCGTCATCGCCGGGGCCGGTCCGACCGGCCTCATGCTGGCCGCCGAACTGCGCCTGGGCGGCGTGGATGTCCTCGTGGTCGAACGACGCGAATCCGGCACCGTCGGCGAGTCCCGGGCACCCGGCATCAACGCCCGCAGCGTGGAGATACTCACCCAGCGCGGACTCGCCCCCGAATTCCTCAGCCTCGGCAAGGTGATGCCCGGCGTGCTGTTCTCCGGAATCCCCATGGCCCCACAAGATCTCGATCCCGACTGGCCCTCGGCGCTGATCCTGCCTCAGCATCAGACCGAACGGATCCTCACCAACCACGCCGTCGAACTGGGTGCCCGATTCGCATGGTCCACCAGCGTGGTCGACCTGCACCAAGACGAGCACGGCGTCGAGGTGCGAGTGGACGGACCATCCGGGCCGCACACCATCCACGCGGAATACCTCGTCGGCGCCGACGGCGGGCACAGCGCGGTTCGACGGCTCTGCGATGCCCCGTTCCCCGGCGACGAGCCGGTCTCGTGGTGGGTGGTCGGCGACGTGGCCCTCGATTCCCCACCCGACGGGCGCGGCGTCTTCGGCCGCAACGAGAAAATCGGCACCTACCAGATCTCCCGCGCCGAACCCGGCTGGTTCCGCCTCAGCATGATGCGCGCCACCCCGCCCGTCGACCGCACCGCCCCGGTCACCCTCGGCGAACTCCGCGAAGTCATGCTCGACGGACTGGGCACCGACTACGGACTGAGCGGAGCACGGTGGATGTCGCGCTTCTCCGACGGCTTCCGCCAAATCACCGACTACCGGCACGGGCGAGTCTTCCTGGCCGGCGATGCTGGGCACACCCACTCCCCGATCGGCGGACAAGGCCTGAACCTCGGTATCCAGGACGCGCTCAACCTCGGCTGGAAACTGGCCGCCGTGCTCAACAGCGGCGCACCCGAGACCCTGCTCGATACCTATCACCAGGAACGGCATCCGATCGCGGCCACCGTGCTGCAACTGACCAAAGCTCAAACAGCACTGATCAAGCCCGGCGCACAGAACGATGCCCTGCGCGCGGTGGTGACCGACATGCTCGCCGTGCCCGAGACCTGCCTGCACCTGAGCGGGATCCTCAGTGGACTGAACCTGCGCTACCCACTCGGCGGAGGTCACCCGCTGATCGGGCGGCGGATGCCGAACCTGACAGTGGCCACCGACCAGCACACTACGCAGGTGTTCGACCTACTGCGCCCGGCGCGGCCGCTGCTGATCAACCTCGGCTCCGACAGGCTGACCGGAGTCCCGGCCGCGTGGGCCGATCGCGTGGACTACCTCGAGGCCCGGCTCGACCCCGCCTTCACTACGAGCTGGAACCTGCCGGTCTACGGTGAAATCCCTTCGTGTGACGCGGTATTCGTCCGGCCCGACGGCTACGTCGCCTGGGTCGACCCGACGGATGCGCCCTGCACCGACCGCAGCCTGACAGAGGCGCTCGAGCACTGGTTGGGTGCAGCGGCAAATCTTTCGCGGCAGCACTAGCCGCCAATCGGCGGATGCGGCTGGGCGCACGGTCAGCGCAGCATCCAGACCACGGTGCCCGGGTGTACGGCGGCGAGTCCCCGCAAGTCGCTGCTATGGGGGTATCGCGGGCGCACCGCTCGCTGGCCTCGCCGCAGCATCACCCGCGCCCGACCGCCAGCACCAATTTGCCGGTGGTCGAACCGGACTCGATGCGCCGATGAGCGGTGGCCGCCTGCGCGAGCGGCAACTTTTCGACCGGCACGGTGAGCTCACCGTGGGCCGCGGCGTGCACCGCCCGGCGCAGCGCCGCTCCGGCCTCGCGGGGGTAGGCGGAGGAGAAGGCGGCGAGGTTGAACCCGGAGACCGTCTTGTTGCTGAACCACAGCTCGTTCGCGGCGATTCCGACGTCGGGCGCGCCGGAGGCATTGCCCATCACGATCAGCCGGCCCATGGGCGCCAGCAGGTCCAGGCTGGCTTGGCGCGCCGGTCCACCGACCATGTCGACCACGATGTCGAACTCGCCGATCCCCCGCAGATCCTCGCGCAGCACGACCTCGTCATAACCGAAGGACTTCGCGGTCTCGATCTTGGCGGCGCTGCCCACGGTGCCCACGACCCGGCCCGCGCCCAGCAGTCGCGCGACCTGGCCGAGTTGGCTGCCGACACCGCCGGCCGCCGCGTGCACCAGCACCCGCTGCCCCGGTTCGATACGGGCGACCCGGTCCAGGACCAGGAACGCGGTGGTGCTGTTGGACGGTAGCGCCGCGGCGGTCGCCAGATCGAGGTCGTAGGGGTCGAGCGGAGCCACCAACTCGGCGCTGGTCACGGTCACCTCGGCGTAGCCGCCGCCCTCGACGATCGACAATGCGGCCACCGCCTGCCCGACCGTCAGATCGGTGACACCGGCGCCGAGCGCCTGAATCCGGCCCGCCACTTCGATTCCCGGCACGAACGGCAGCGCTACTGGCGCGACACCCTGCCGATAGAGGACTTCGGCGAAGTTCGCACCGGCATAAGCGACATCGATCGCGACCTGCCCCGGTCCGGGTTGCGGCACGCTGAGCCGGTCGGCGCGCAGCACTTCGGCGCCACCGAAACGCGGGATGACCACGGCATTCATGTAATCGGTATTTGTCATGACACCTACTCTGGCCGTCCGCGATCCAACGAGGCAGTGCGTGTCGATGGTGGGTGTGTCACCACCAGGATCGTTCGCAGGTCGATGCTCGAGAGAATTCGC
The DNA here is from genome assembly GCF_040654295.1 of Nocardia sp. NPDC050712. NCBI lineage: Bacteria > Bacillati > Actinomycetota > Actinomycetes > Mycobacteriales > Nocardiaceae > Nocardia > Nocardia sp. NPDC050712. The sequence continues at coordinate 495,986 of NZ_JBFAHT010000005.1, read as the reverse complement.
CGACGAAGTAGCCGCTGACCACCAGTGCTCAGGCGCCGAAGTCGGCGCGGTGGTCGGTGGCCCACTCGGCCAGGGCGCGTCCGGGCTTGCCGGTCACGGTGGTGACGGGACGTACCCGGTCGGGTGCGGTGAGGGTGTCGCTCCAGTAGTCGAGCAGCATCTCCATGATCGGCTGGGGGATGAATTGCGCGGTCTCGGAACGGAATTCGTCGGCGGTGATTTCGGTCAGCGGGATCTGCCGGGCGAGTGCGGCGGCGAGCGTGGCGACCTGCTCGGTGCGGGTGAGCGCTTGCGGGCCGGTGATCGGAATGATCTGCCCGATGTGGTCGTCGGACAGCAGGATCTCGGCGGCGGCCTCGGCGACGTCGTATTCGTGGATCGGCGCTTGCGCGGATGCCAGGTACGGCGCCCGGATGGGTGCGCCCGAGCTGATCTGCCACCGCCATTCGAGCAGGTTCCCGGCGAAAGTGCCGGGGCGCAGGATCGTCCACGCGTCGGTGCGATCAGTGACGGCCGTTTCGATGGCACTGTGATGGAGTTGGCTTGCCGAGCCACGGTCACGGGGAAATTCCATCGCCGCGGCCAGCGAGGACAGGACCGTGAAGCGGTGCACGCCGGCGGCGAGGGCCGCGTCGAGGAAGACCTCGATGCCGCGTGCCGGGAAGATGAAGGCGCGATCGACGCCCTGGAACACCTGCGGGCCGAGCGTCGCGGCGTCGGCGAGATCTCCCCCGACGACTTCGGCCGCCTCGGGCAGGTTCGCGTCCTCGGGTTTGCGGGTCAGCGCGCGGACTGCGGCGCCGCGGGCGAGGAGGGTAGAGACGAGGTGGCGGCCGACGGCGCCGGTCGCGCCGGTGACGAGAACGGTCGGGTGGGAAGGGCGAATCTCTGTGCTGCTCATGAGTTGAATACTTCGGGTAAAGCCGGTTTCTTCGCATCACGAGAACTCGTTATTTCTGCGGCGGCGACATCAATGAGGCCGTCTTGCTCACCCCGGCCGACAGCTGCGGCGTGGCCGCTTCGCTCAGCGCGCAGCGGCAGATGTGGGCGTTCCCCCGACCCACGGGCTGCGGCCGTAGCGCGCCCTGGCCGACACGCTCAACCTACCGGCCCGGGAAACCTTGAGCCTGGCCGTGGGGCTATGTCAGTGCCCCCGTTTGGGCAAGTGTTTCGCAAGCAGTTGACCGACGATTGATTCCTGCATGATCCTTTGCCGCTACTGGGGAAGCCGGATGCCACGCTGCGATCCGCCATCGATGCCGCGACGGAGAGCGCGCCATGATCGATCGCACGTCGCCATCCCTCCCGGGTCTAGACCTGGCCGTGGCCGGCTGATTGCATCTCCCCCGCGTCGAAATCGCCTCATTCCGTTGCCGTTTCGTCGCGCTGGGGTGTATCTCTAATTCGGAGTGCATGATTGTAGGCAAGGCTCGGACAGCGAGCGATGGGGTTCGGGGGGTCGGCCAGTACCTCCTAACGAGAAGGAGCTGGGATTTGGACGTATTGGTTGCAGTTGATGGTCGCGACCGGGATCACTTGGTGGCTTTGAACGAATGGCTCAACGCGGAGGACCAACTACGCGGCCGGATCCGACCCGTCTCGCAGCCGATCCAAGAGAACGAGCTGGGCACGGTCGCAGACGCTTTGACAGTAGCTCTGGCCACGGGAGGCGCGGGCTCGGTCTTGGCTTCATCCTTGATCACATGGTTGAAGACCCGTCAGACTTCAGCGAAGGTCACGGTCAAATCTGGTCGGCGCTCAGTGACGTTGGACATCCAAACTATCGAGGATGTCGAGCCTCTGTTGCGGCAGCTCCTGCTCGGCGAGGCCTCCGGGTCCGGTGATGAAGGCTGAACAGGGGATCCCACCCGGGTCGCGCGCAATTTTGATCGGCGTCTCTGCTTACGAGCACTCCGACTTCCCGGCGATTCCAGCAGCCCGAAACAGTTTGCGCGCCATGGAGAAGCTGCTATCAGATCCGCGTCTGTGCGGTTGGGATCCCGAGCAGATAACTACAATCGCCGATCCGTTGTCCGTTCCGGATTTGGCGGGCCAGATCAGCGACCTTGCCGAGGCATGCACAGGGGTGTTTCTGTTGTACTACGTCGGGCACGGCGTCCTCAGCTCACGCGGGGAGCTCTGCCTGACAGTGACTACCACTCGTCCCAACAGGCCGAAGATCACCGGTATACCGTGGGATGTACTCGCTGAAGCGTTCCGGACGAGTCCTGGGACAATCCGGATTGCGATTCTGGACTGCTGTTTCGCTGGCCAAGCAATCGAGGCCTTGACCAGCGCCGATGGTCTTGCACTTTCAGATCTGACCCATGTGCAGGGGGTCTACACGCTGACAGCGACTACACGTAATAACACTGCACATGTTCCGGCGCTCGATCTACAGGAAACATCATGCACGTCATTTACCGGAGCGCTACATGACTTGGTCCGTAACGGCATCTCAGGCGGACCCCGGCTACTGACCTTTGCCGATATCTATCCCAAGCTGCGCGCCCAGTTACAGATCAAAGGGTTGCCCCAGCCGAATCAGCGTGGGACTGACACTGCAATCCGGTTCCCCTTCGCCGTGAATCACGCTGTCGGCGCTGGGGACCGAACGGGTCCGCCGGTTGCCGTGCCATGGAGCGACTTGCTTGGCATCGCTGACATAGCGGCCTTCGAGCCGGCAGCAGCTTGGCGACGACATGAGGGGCGTGACCGGCTACGTATACCTTTTGGCGTCAGTGCCGATGGTCGGTCTGTCGAGTTGGACCTCAAGGAAGCTGCCGAGAATGGCGCTGGCCCACACGGTTTGTGTATCGGCACAACTGGTTCCGGCAAATCAGAGTTTTTGCGCACTCTGATACTGGGGTTGCTGGCAACTCACTCGCCCGAGCAGCTCAATCTAGTCCTGATCGACTTCAAGGGCGGTGCGACATTCCTTGAGTTCGAAGGAGCCCAGCACATTGCGGCCGTCATCACCAACTTGGAGGTCGAGGCTGTGCTCGTCGACCGCATGCGCGACGCGCTGGCAGGTGAACTACAGCGGCGCCAGGAACTCCTGCGCGCGGCCGGACCTGTCGCCAACATCTCGCAGTATGAGAAGATGCGGGCAGCCGGTGCCTCATTCATTCCTCTCCCAGCCTTGTTTGTCGTTGTCGATGAGTTCTCCGAACTGCTGAATCAGCAACCTCACCTGATCGGTCTCTTCGAGTCGATCAGCCGACTCGGCCGTTCACTGGGCATTCATCTGCTGCTATCCGCACACCGGCTAGAAGAGAACACACTCAGAGATATAATCGGCAATCTTTCTTACCGAATCTGCCTTAAACCCTTCTCTACCAACGAATTCCGCGAAGTTCTCGGCCTTACGGAAACCTATGACCTGCCCATCAGGCCTGGTGAGGGCTACCTGAGGTCAGGCAGCGGGGAAGTTGTGCGATTCCAGGCATCGTACGTTTCCGGGCCAAGTGGCCAAAGCGACTCGGGTGACCCGCCCGATTTCAGCGTCTCTACCCTCCAGCAGATGATCGCCCAAATCCGCGGTCATGGACGTCCGGCGCACGAGATCTGGTTGCCTCCGTTGGCCGAGGCTCCAACGCTGGATCAGCTTATTCCCAGGGTTCCGGGTGGATTTCAGCCCGCAGCGGGCGCATTGACGGCGCCGATCGGGGTGGTCGATTTACCCTACTATCAGCGCCGGGGCGCCTTGTGGGTCGACCTGTCTGGCCCTGGGGGAAATGTCGCCATTGCCGGTGGTCCGCAATCAGGAAAGTCGACTGCTCTGTGCACGCTGATCATGGCAATGTCGCTCGTGAACACTTCGGAGCAGGTGCAGTTCTATTGCCTTGACTTCGGGGGCGGCGCATTAAATGCTCTGGCAAATTTACCGCATGTCGGGTCGGTGTGCGGACGCCAATCTATAGACACCGCGCGGCGCACAGTTGCGAAACTTACAGACCTCATACGAAAGCGGGAGATCCACTTCGCCGAGTTCGGCATTGAGTCGATCGCCGAGTTCCGGCGTCTGCGTCAGCAGAATCCCGATGGCGCCGCCGCCACCGCAGCACACGCAGACCCTTTCGGCGATGCATTTCTGGTGGTCGACGGATTCGGCGTGATCGGTTCAGACTTCGATGATTTCCTACGATCCTCGATTGTCGACCTCGCGGCCCGCGGATTGTCCTACGGCGTACATGTCATTGTTACATTCTCACGTTGGAGCAACATACCTGTCGCACTAGCTGATCAGATCAGCACGAGATTAGAATTGAGGCTCGGCGATCCGATGGAGTCTGTCTTCGATCGCGAAGTAGCCGCGCGCGTCCCACAGGAAAGTCCCGGCCGAGGCATGACTCCGGCAGGCCAGCATATGCTCATCGGGCTGCCCCGCATCGACGGCAAGAGCGATTCCGACGGTATGCACCGAGCAATAGCCGACGCCGTTGCGTTCGTCGTCCAGACCAACAGCGGCCGAGAGGCGCCCCCTGTACGAGTGCTGCCAACCCGGCTTCAACGGAGCCAGCTCTTGTCGATGGCCAACGACTGGCCCTCGCTAGTCGATCGAACCTATAGTAATTTACGAATCCCAGTTGGCATTACAGAATCCGAGCTGGAGCCGATATATCTGGACTTTGCCAAGAGTCCGCATCTGATGATCGTGGGCGATGCCGAATCAGGCAAAACGACACTGTTGCGAAACATCATCAACAGCGTTGCCGCAGCAAATACGACCGACAATGTTCGATTCATCGTGGCAGATTGCCGCCACAGCCTGCTGGGCGAAGTTCCCCAAGGATTTCTTGCCGGGTATGGCTCAACTATGTCTCAGATAAAGCAAAATATGGTCGACCTCGCCGAGTATATCGGCAAACGTTCACCTCCGCATGACGTCTCACCTCAGCAATTGCGAACGCGATCCTGGCGTACCGGTCCCGAACTCTTCGTCATAGTCGACGACCACGACCTCGTCGCTGCCGCCAGCAACCCGTTGGAACCGTTACTCGACTACCTGCCGCTCGCACCGGCTCTCGGCTTTCATCTAATCGTGGCCAGACGCACCACCGGTGCGGCCATGGCGATGACCTCGGACTCCATACTCTTACGGTTGCGTGCACTTGGCACGTCTGCGCTGGTTCTCAGCTGTAGCCGGCACGAGCCAATTCCCCTCGGCGATTTCGAGCCCCGTTACCTCCGGCCTGGTCAGGGCCATTTCGTCACCAGAAACGATGAGCAGTTTGTCCAATTGGCCGAGTAGCTGACCTCGCTACGATCGCTGCCCTGATAGTCAGCCGATCCTGGCTCGCGCCTAATTTTGAGCGAATCCGCTGAAAAATGCGTGAGTGATCGAAAGCGAGAGTGGAGGGTAGTCATGCAAGGAAGCCCACTCGATCAGCACAGGCACGGCAGACCGGGAACCGGTGGCTAGGTCCGCTGGTCAGTATCGCACCGAGGTCCTCCGACATCGCGATGCGTCGCCGCACCGCCCTGGGTCGGGTGCTAGCTGGCACTTGAGCCAACTTAGCGCCTGCCGTGTTGATTGCTCCATGAGGCCGGAAGCTCCGACACGGATTGCACCGAAATCGGCATGAGCGCGCAGTGCCGACGCCGCAGCTCTCAGGACCACGCGACCGCGGCACCAGCGGCTGCGGTCATCCGCCTGAATCACTCAGGCCGGCAGGGTATCCCCTGGGAAGCCGTGGCACGGATGCACCTCGCAGCGCAGCATCCCGGCCTGCACGCAGGGGTCCGCGGCCATGATCTCCGCCGCCTGCTCGGCCGACACGGTCATGATTGCCCCACCGGCCACGGTGTCGGAGGCAACCGGGCAGAGGACCGCGATCACGCCTTCGGCGCACGACGACACCATGCGTCGCTGATGCTCGAGTTCGACGCCGTCCATCGCCCGCTCCGGGCCCCAGTGCAGCAAGGCCACGCTATAGGGCTTGGCAGTCGCGGCCAGTGTCCGGATCTGTTCGTCGGTCACCGTCGTGCTCATGATGTCTTCTCAGCCCTGGATGCGCTCCGCCAGTGAAACGATGATTCCCTCGGGTCCGCGGATATAGGCCATCCGCCACACGCCTTCGTACTCGCCGATTCCGCCCACCAGGCCGTAGCCGTCGGCTGCCGCGCTGTCGACCGCGGACTGCAGGTCCGTCACTTCGAACGCGACGTTGCGCAGCCCCAGTTCGTTGGGCGGTGCGTCGGACGAACCCGGAAGATGCTCTGGGCGTGTGAAACTCGACAACTCCAGGGTTGTGCCGCTGCCGGGCAGGCGCAGCATGACGATCTCGGTGGCGGCCCCCGTCATGCCGATGACGGTGTCCAGGAATTCGCCTTCGACGGCCATCTTCTGATCGGCCTCCAGGCCAAGGCCGACGAAAAACGCCGTGACGGTGTCGAGATCGGCAACGGTGATGCCGACGTGGTCGAAACGCTGCGCGAAACCCATTGATTGCCTCCCGTCTTAGTGGTGCATCTGGGCGGTGCTGGCGCTCACCGTAATTGGCCTCAGCGCATCGATCAAGGAAGGCGCCAGGTTGTTAGGCAATGCGTTCTGGATCGGCGGGCTAGTACCAGCGGCAGGTGAGCACGACCGGCCGTGGCCTCCGAGCAAGCACTGGTGTCAGAGGTAGATGTGATGATCGGACGATGCTCGTTAGCGTTATCGAAGAATCCCTGCGACGGATCGATTCATGGCTCGCCGCGCACGCGCCGCGCACCTTCTCGTCTTTGCGCCCACCCGCATCGCAAGAGGCCATCAGCGCCGCAGCTACCGAGCTGGGGGTGGAGTTCCCCGCGGATCTGGTCGCGTACCTGCGCCACCACGACGGAGTCTCGCCCGGGGAGCGGGGTTTCGTCTCCCCCGAGGAGGGCGGTTTCAGCTTCCCCGGTTTCGAGCCCTACACCCTCGCCCAGATCCTCTCCGCGGGCCTAAGCCGACAGGAATCGTGGTCCCGGTACGAAGATGACCCACTGATGGAGGGTTTCTGGCACCACGATTTCGTACCCTTCGCCCGCAATATCAGTGCGGACGGGCTATTCGTGGACTGCCGCCGAGGCGAATCGTTCGGCGCGGTGGGCCGGCAGCGCGAAGCCGATACCGTGAGCTTCGGGAACTGGGGCAGCCTCGCAGCTTTCCTGGGACAGATAGCCGACTCCCTCGAGGGCGGAACCGTCATCACAGTGGGGCTATCGTATGTCCCTGTCGTCGACGACGGAATGCTGCTGTGGGAGCACGCACCCGAGGCGCCAACCGAGCCTCGGTCCCTGTTCGACCTCGCACTCACCGACCCAATCATCGAGCCGTCTCGGACGACTTCGGACACCACACCGAACAAGACCTGGCCCAGCGGTTATGACAATTTCTGCCTGACCTTCGCCCAGGACTTGGACGAGACCGAATTCCTCCGCCGATTCGGCGCGCTACCCCAGACCCGGCGCCCACGGTGGCGGGAGCAGGCCGCCACAATGCCAGACCAGCCGCAGAACCCTCGCGTGCTGCTGCCGGTGGTCCGCGTGGGAACCCACGGCGGTTGGGCGTTCGGCATCGAGGAAGGTCGTCATCGCTTCGAGGGCACACGCGACGAAGTGCTGCGCCGTGTTTCCGGTGGCACCCGCGCGGTGTCCGTCGCCTATTGGGACAACGGCACGACCTCGGTGTCGCTTTTCGACAACGGCGAACTGGTGACGAAATACGACACCCGACAGCCCGCCCCTCACTGCGCAAGCGACCCGTTCGAAGTCTTCCCCGGTCTGCCGACGCCCGTTGCGGAACCCACGCCCGAGCAGTCGCAGGAACTGCTGCTGGCGGTGTGTGAGACGGTCGCTCAGGGCTGTGGCATCCCGCTGCCACCGCCCGGCCTGGAGGGGGAACTCGACAGCGCACGGATCCTTCCCCTGCTCCCGGACAACAACTTCGGGTACCCGCAGGACAACTTCAAGACACCTGTGCCTGAGCGGTTTGTCTCCCTCGTCGAGGCCGCGACGCCCGAGCGCCTGCGCCGCGTGCTCGCCACGCAGATGTCGTCGCTGGCCGCAGAGACCGGACTCGATACCTATGACGAGGTCACTGCCGCGCTGTCGCTGCTGAACGAGGAGGATCACCCCGGCGTTATCGACGATTCCGCTCTTGATCTGCGGCTGCGCCGAGTGCATGCCGAGTCCCTGGTGATCTTCGCCGAATGGAAGGACAGGTCCGTCTGGCAGGACCGCGCCATGGCCGCTCGCGCCCTGGCCGAGGCGCTCAACCTGTCGGCCCGGGAAGCCCTGGGCTTGGTCGTGGGACTGCGTCAGAGTCCCCATTGGCGGCGGGAGTTTCGCAAGCAGTTGACCGACGACTGATTTCTGCATGCGTTTAGCCGGCACGACGAGCGCAGGTCGCGGCATGACCGGACGGGGCCCGGCAGACCAACCGCCTGCCGGGCAGATCTCCGAATTACACGTTGGCCGTGCAGATCACCTCGGTGACCCCGGTGTTCGACCAGTCCGCGGAACCGACATTGGCCAGCAGCGCCCGCGGGTAGGCGCTGCCCAGACTCGCGTGGGCGGCGAACAGCGCGGCCGAGCGGTCCGGTCCCGCACCGGTGCCGACACCGTAGAAATTGTCGTCGTTGTCGATGTAGATCAACGCGCCACAGCCGTCGGCCCAAGTCACCAAGACAGCGCAATCCGAAGCGCCATCCCAGGCACAGTTGCCGAGAGCCTCGGTGATCGCCTCCTCGGCACTCACCGCGTCGACGCTGCTCCCGTAATACCACTGCTGCTCGCTGAAAGCGATCGCGCCGAACAGGCCTGAGCCGTTCGCCTCGACCGCGCTCGCCGCACCAGCCCCGATCACCGATCCGGCCGCAAGGCCCACCGCCGTCAGTGCGACAACAGCCTTGCCCATGAACTTCTTCAAGTATTTTCCTCCGTGCACAATTCAGATCGAACTGAGAAATCATCGTTGATCGTGGCCGGATTTATCCAACCGGCCCGAAATATCACAGTCCGCTCAACCGGCTATGAACGCCGCCTCGCTACTCACCGCGGAGGACTGTCTCGGTCGGATCGGAGCCGCGGAACGTCCCGGCCTAGAGCGACCCAGGGTTTACGCCGCTCCGATGCGTATTAGGGATCTGTTCGAGAGGCTTAAGGGAGTCCGCAACTTCTGCCGACTCCCTCCGGACTCGGCCCGGCTCGAACGGGCGGCTACCCTCTCCACACTGCGGGCGCGATCAACCAAAGCCAGCGCGCCTTAGGCGAGACAGCAACGACACTAATCTCCGGGTCGGAGCGCATCGGTCACCGGATCGGCAGTCGGTTGTCGTCCCAGTACGACACGGGCGAGTTGAGCGGGTGTCCCGGTGGTCGTGTCGACGATCGTGTCGTAGCGATAGCCGTGATCGTGCACCGTGCGGAAATGGCCCCGGGCCAACCCGATTGTTCTGCCACGAACCATTTCTCGCTGCTCGGCAACATCCAACGGACAAGTGACGGCTACCAGCTGAACGTCCAGCCCTGCGAGCGCGTCCATCCACATCGGCAACAGGTCCGAAGCCAGGAGCATTTCGTCGATGACCAAATGATCGCCGCCACGGGCGAACTCGGCAGCCGCAGCGCATGCCGACCGCAGCATCCGATACCCGATGCGGCCGTAGCGGACGACCATCGACGGGTGGCCATCCGCGTCGTGACCTGTCCGGTCATACCAAAATCCGTCGCGACTGAGCGGGCCATCGCGTCCACCACCCCAACTCGGCGGAACCAGACCGAACAACGTGTCGATCCCCCAGTAGACAAACGGGACGTCGCTCTCCTCCTGGATAGCCCGGGCCAACGTGGTCTTGCCCGCGCTCGATGTGCCATTGAGGAAGATGACCCGACGAGGGAGTTCGACGCTCGGCATTCATCCACGCTATTCGGCGGGCCGTGTGGATTTTCTGCTGTCCGGCTTCGTGTTGCGCACGGTCGCCGGCGGTGCGGCGGCGAATATTTTTCTGTCGCAATGGTTTCTGTTGATCGCGGCCCGTGGTTGGTTATTCATGGCCGCGAGCAGACGCTCGCAGTTGTTAGCCGTGGCGTGTCTGGCAGCAGCCGGAGTGGCTGTCTATCTCACCTGAGCAGACACACTCGCGGCTCAGCGACAAGCCCTCCGGCCGCCGGTCTAGCGTCAGTTGACCGCGTCCGAGACAAAGAATAGCTCTGCACTGGCTGGGCTTTGCCTTCACTTACAGCACTGGTAGGCGCTCGAGGTGATCGTGTACGGCTCGCCCGGCGCCGACGGTGTGGGCGTGGGTTGTGTGAACACGTCCGGAGGGCACGGCACCTGGTCGCAGGAATCCAATACTTCCGGATGCTCGAACAACCATGTCACTCCCCATAACAGGGCCGCCAGCAACAGCACCGACGTGAACATAATCTTGAACTTCACCCGTTCATGCTAGAGGAGAAGCCCCGTACGGTACCCCAGCGAGCTGATCGAACGGCACGCTCCATCTACAAAGAAGCCAAGGGCCGCAACAACATACAACTACTCCCCTGCACCGCGCACGGCAAGACCAGACATGCGATCTCCCCACCTTCCTGCAGCAGCATATGGATACGTTCGCGCTTCGGGCCCGCCGCGAAACATCGGCCAGATACGTTGGACACCATGCTGATCCCTTGAGGTGAACCCAGTTCTACACGGTGAGCTCTGTTGGATCTCAGCTTCAAATGTTCAGGGCGCTATGCGATCACGCCGAAAGAAACCAGAGGAAGGGCACGGTTGCCCATGAACGAGGCGTCAAGTCCCACCGCCGCACCCGATGACGCCGACGAAGCACTGACCCGGCTTGTCACCGACCTCGCCGAGCAGTTGGGAGGGCAGCCCTCGCTCGCCGAATTGCTGGAGGTCCTGGGTTGGTCGATACCCCCCGATGACAATATCGGGACGGGCAGTTTCCCGGTGCCGCTGAAGTTGAGGGCGAAGGTGCAGGGCAGTCGGCGGTACGAAAGCGAACGACCCTCCCGGACCTGCGAGCTCAACGACTCGGCGTTCGTGGACGCCTCGGCCTTCCTGCTCCTGCTGGCCGAGCAAGCGGCCGCCCGGACCGGCGAGCCGGTCTCCCCGACCATGCTCGTCGCCGGTATTGCCGCAGCGCTCGAGACCTCGGGAATCCGCCTTGCCGATATCGCGGCCGACGAGGTGGTCGGCCTCGAAGCCGATGCGCCCCAACGCAAACCGAAGGTGCGGCCAGGTGACGTACTGGCCATTCCGGCCGCTGCGGGCGGATATCACCTGGCGTCGGTCGTGGACCGCAACCATTTCGGGACAGCGCTCGGGCTGCTGCGCGGCACAGCCGTCTTCCCGACGCTCGGCGGCGAAACGCCAGTAGTGCTGCGGCGGCACTGTTTCCACACCGACGACGAGCAAGTCGCCGCGGGCGTCTGGAAGATCGTCGGCCACGACGAGAGTCTGCGGGAGCTGTTTCCCTGTCCATCGGAGATCTATCACGGGACCGATCTCCGATGGCCGGACGTTGATCTCGGTGAGTTCGGGGCGGCCGAGTCGGCGCAGGGTGAGTTGCGGCTGATCACCGAGGATGAGGCGCGTGAGGTGGGGCTGATCGACGGTTCCTACCGCCAGTCGCTGTTGAGCGAGCATCTGCAGCAGGCCCTCGACGACGGGGCATAGCGGGGTTATCGACCCTGCCGGAGACCCGTTCCGATCAAGGTCGCGGACGTAGCGCCTTGTGCGCAGGCTCATCGGGGTGCGTACGTCGGCCGGCGCCGCGACCCGCGAGATCGCGCGCTCTGTGGCAGATGGGGACGTTCCCGAAGCAGTCGGTGATGCGCCGATTGAGCTCGGCCAACGCCTTCCGGCGCTCGGTCGGATCCACGATCTCCGGCATGCGGAAATACCGCGCGTTCGCCGGTGCGCCTCAGCGGCATAGTCGCTCACTCGCCCTACTGAAATCAGCTGAGGCGAGCGTGATTCCGAGCGTCTTCGCTGACGCGTGGTCCCTCCACCGCGAGACCCCGGGCAGCCCTGCCCCCGGGCATCAACCGCTCACAAATGAATCCAGCCTAGTGAAAACTATGTGTTCGGCTTGATCCGCTGCGATGTTGCCGGTCAGGGTCAGTCCGGCCAGGCCCGTGGACAGCGCGAGGAGTTCGCGCGCAGCCACGGCAACGTCGAGATCGGTTGCGACCCCGCGGCCCAGAAGAAGTGCGATCAGGTCGATCAGCCCGTCGTAGCCCTGGGTCACCTCGACGGCCAGACTCGGGCGCGGCAGCGCGTGTGTCTCGAACGCCTGCATGATTCGGAACAGGCGGCGGTCTTCGGCTGTTCGCGGAATTGTCTCGGCAAGTATCGCGCGCAGCACCGAGATCGGGTCGTCGGTGCCCGCTGCCGCGACTTGCGCTCGCACTCGGCTGCCGCCGACCTCGGCGATGCTGGTGAACGCTGCCGCGAGCAGATCGTCCTTGGTGGGAAAGTAGTGCTGGACTCGGCCGAGGGACACGCCGGCCTGCTGGGCGACGTTCCGGATGCTCATCCCTTCGACGCCTTCGGTATCCACGATCGTGAACACCGCCTCCAGGATTGACTGCCGTCGCTCGTCGTGCGCAACACCCACACCGCGCACTACCGCGCCCCTACCGCTCACCGCCCCACCTCTCCATGTCGATCGTATTGGTTTGACTCCAGTCAACAGCAAGGCTACTCTGGCACCATCAAATCAATACGATTGTATCGATAAGGGGAGAGTTGATGCTCGAAACACTGGGGTTGCTGCTGCTCATTCAGGGCGTCGGCGGGCTGATCAACAACTTCGCCGGGGGCTCGCGGAGTTGGTTCGCACTGAACTATCTCGACCTCCCGGACTGGGCGCGGCTTCTCGGCTACCTGATCCTGATCGCCCTCGGCGCTGCGATTCTGCTGTGGCGCAAAGCTTTCCACTGACTCGCGTCAGTACGATCTTGCCGACCCGCCTGGTGCCGCGGCGTGACCGCTGCTGTCAGCGCACACAGCGGCATTGTCGCGCACTCGAGTAGGCGCTTTCGGGCGGCGCCCGGCGAGTCCGCCAACGCGTTGTTCCTGGCGGGCGATGCCCAAGCGTTGCGAAAATCGTGAGCCAGGTGGACGTTCAGCGGCGAAGATCCCCGCCGTCGACAAGGACTACGACAGTGCCGGTCGGTGATTGCCATTGCTGGAACCGACCGAGCGCACGACGCGACAGGGTCATGCCCCGGGCGAGCGCGCTTTTACGTTCGCGGTCCGTTAACCAGGTGACGTCTGTGCATCCGTCACCGCACGGGTCGATGGCGATCAGCGCGCCGGCCGCGACCAGTTCGGCGGCCCGAGCTTTCGTCAACGGCTCCGTGACCGGGTAGAAAATTTCACCGTTCGGCGAGATCAAGCGCGGATGCGATGAGGTCACACAGGAGAGCGTATTACCAGGTGAGACTGATCGGGCGATCCCACTCGCCGGACGCGTTGGTTGGGCATGGCTCCATTCCCCGTTCGCACCGCAACCGCCGCCGGCGACGTACCTCGGCTGGGCACAGCCAGTGATTATGATCTCTGGCAGCCTGTTCGATGAAACATCAACTACCGATGAGCCGATTCGCCCACCATGGAGTCCAAGCACCGCCGTGAGTACGTCATGTACGCCGATCACACACCTGCCATAGCGTTGCTGATCGGGGTTCTCGTGCTCACCACCCTCGTGGTGATAGTCCTTCGGCGCCGCGGCAAGTCCTGGCTCGTGGTGGTGCTCGGTGGTGCGGCCGCGGCGGTCATCGGCTACATCGTGGGCCTGGAGGCGATCTTTCTGCTGTGGTGAAGACCCATTGCGCACTCACTTCGGCGTAAGCGAGTACCCGTTCGGCAGAGCGAAAGCCGCCAGCACGTATTCGCGGCAGGCCTTCCATTCCCGATCGCGATCGCGACCCGGCTGCAGGCAATCCCGCATCGCGAGACCACGAATCGTCGCGAACGCCATCTTCACCAGGTCAGCCACATCGGCACGATCGGAGTATCGCGCGGGAAGCCGGCGGACCACCTGTGCCAGCTCGTGATCGATCCGCTGTTCGACACCGACAAGCAGCTCGCACAACTCCGGATCGGTCCGCGCGGCGACCCACAAATCCAAGGCCGCGTGATACAGCGGGCCCGAATGCAACTCCCACACCACATCGAGCAACGCCGTCAGCTCGATCTCCCCGCCCGTGCGCGTGCGGACATCGTCGACGCGTAGATCGGCAAGACGTTCGATCGCCGCGGCGACCAGTACCGTGCGCGTCTTGAAATGATGCAGATGTGCGCCGACCGACAAGCCGGCACGTTCGGTGACCTGAGCCAAAGTCAATCGGGCATAGCCGGATTCGACCAGGCACTCGATCGTCGCATCCAGCAACGCGGCTCTCGTTTCGTCCCGGCGCTGCTGCTGCGTGCGCCGCTGTGCGCGGCCCGCCGACACCTCACTCATCACACAAACAATACACACGTAATATACATTGCGTTACTAACGTAACTTTAGTTACGCTGACTTCATGCCCTCGATCCGCGTCCAGTACCCCACCCGGGCCATCGCTACCGTCACTCTCGATCGCCCCGAATCACTCAACGCGATAGACGCCGGGATGGCCGAGCAGATGGGCGCCGCGTTCACCGAACTCGCGTCGAACGAACAGCTCTCGGTTGTCATCGTGACGGGCGCCGGGCGCGGATTCTGTTCCGGTGCGGACCTTTCCAGCGCCGGGGGTCTCACCGATCACTCTGGATCACAGATCATGGCGCAAGCCGCGGCGGCACTACTCCCCCTGGCACGGATGCCTCAACTGACAGTCGCGGCCGTCGACGGGCCGGCCATCGGCGCGGGCTGGGGATTGGCAATGGCATGCGACCTCAGAATCGCCGGGCCCCGAGCGAAATTCGCCGCGACGTTCGTCCGAATGGCACTCGGGCCCGATTTCGGCCTCTCCTACACCCTGCCCCGAGCCATCGGCCGCGAACACGCCCTCGAACTCCTCGCCACCGGGCGAACCATCAACGCCGACACCGCATCTCGCCTCGGCATGATCTGCGCGATCGCCCCGGACCCGCTCATCGCGGCACTCGAACTAGCGACCACCATCGCCGAAGTTCCCACCCGCGCGATCCGGTCCCTCAAGCGAACCCTCGCCTCATCATCGAAGGCCGACCTCGATGTCGTCATCCGAGACATCGAAGCCCACGCCCAGACCGAACTGCTCGATCATCCCGACTTCCGCACCGACGCGACGGCGTGGATGACCCGCCACCACCCCGGTTGACGCGACCGCAAGACCATCCCGACCAGTCAGCTCATTTCTTGTCCGCCAGCTCCGAGCGAACCGAGTCGGTGAGCTCGTCCCACGAGTCGACGAACTTCTGGATGCCCTCCTCCTCGAGGACTTCGAAGACATCGTCCAGGTCGACCCCGGCGGCGGCCACCGCCTTCATGATGTGGGCCGCCTCGTCGTAGCTCCGCTGGATGGGTTTGCCCGGGTTGCCGTGCTCGGCATAGGCCTTCAGGGTCTTCTCGGGCATGGTGTTGACCGTGTCCGGTGCGATGAGCTCGCCGATGTAGAGCGTGTCGGGGTAGTTCTGGTTCTTCACACCGGTCGAGGCCCACAGCGGGCGTTGTGTCTGTGCGCCGTGCGCTTCCAGCTCGCGCCACCGGCTGGAGGAGAAGACCTCCTCGTACACCTGGTATGCCAGTTGGGCATTCGCCACCGCGGCCTTGCCCTGGAGGGCGGGGTCCGCGCCGGCCGCTTCGAGGCGCTTGTCGATTTCGGTGTCCACGCGGGAGATGAAGAACGAGGCCACCGACTCGATCCCGGCCAGGGCTCCGCCGTCGCGCACGCGCTGTTCGAGTCCGGACAGATAGGCGTCGATGACTGCCCGGTACCGCTGCGGGCTGAAGATGAGGGTGACGTTGACGCTGATGCCGCGGGCGATGGAGTGGTGATCGCTGCCAGGCCTTCGCGCGTCGCCGGGATCTTGATGAACAGGTTGGGCCGGTCGACCAGCCACCACAGATGCGCCGCCTCGGCGGCGGTGGCGTCGGTGTCGCGCGCCACCCCGGGCGACACTTCCAGCGAGACCCGGCCGTCGCGGCCGGTGCGCTGTGCCACCGGGGCGAGCAGGTCGCAGGCGTCACGGACGTCGGCGGCGGTGATCGTCCGCAGCGCCTCCCCCACGCTGATCGCGCGGATGGCCATCGCGTGCACCTGGTCGTCGTAGGCGTCCGAGCCGCTGATCGCCGCGGCGAAGATGGTCGGATTCGTGGTGACGCCGACGACGGAGTGCTCGTCGATCAGGGGCTGCAGATTCCCACTGCGGATGCGGTCGCGTGAGAGGTCGTCGAGCCAGACGGCGACCCCGGCGGCCGACAGTTCGGCCAGCTTCTCATTCTGTGTCATAGCAATACCTTTCGAGATCGAGTGTCAGCGGTCGCCGGTCGGTGCGTGCAGGGCGCCGACGCTGTCCGGGCCGGTCGGGAGCGAGCGGCGGCGCCCCGGCCGCGGCCAGGCTGTCGCGGGCCGCGTCGACGACCGCGGCGGCGGTGAGCCCGAATTGCTCGTAGAGCACGGTGTAGGCAGCGCTCGCGCCGAAGTGATCCAGCCCGACGATCCGGCCGGCATCGCCGACGAATTCGCGCCAGCCCATGGAGATTCCGGCTTCGACGCTCACCCGGGCACGCACCGTGGGCGGCAGTACCCGCTCGCGGTAGGCGCGATCCTGGTCGGCGAACCATTCCCAGCACGGCAGGGACACGACCCGGGTCGGAATTCCGTCGGCCTGCAACACTTCTCGGGCGGCGACGGCGATCTGCACCTCGGAGCCGGTGCCGATCAGGATGACCTCGGGGGCGCCGCCGGTGGCTTCGGCCAGCACGTAACCGCCCCGGGCGGTCCCCTCGGCGGATCCGAACTCCGAGCGGTCGAAGATCGGCAGGTGCTGCCGGGACAGCGCGAGTCCGGCCGGGCGGTCGCTGTGTTCGAGGATGGTGCGCCACGCGACGGCGGTCTCGTTGGCGTCGGCCGGGCGGACGAAGTCCAGACCGGGAATGGCCCGCAGCGCGGCGTGATGCTCGATCGGCTGGTGGGTGGGACCGTCCTCGCCCAGGCCGATGGAATCGTGGGTCCACACGTAGGTGACCGGTAGCTGCATGAGCGCGGCCAGTCGCACCGCCCCGCGCATGTAGTCGGAGAAGGTGAGAAACGTGCCGCCGTACACGCGAGTGCCGCCGTGCTGCGCGATGCCGTTCATGATCGCGCCCATGGCGTGCTCGCGGACGCCGAAATGCAGCGTGCGCCCGTACGGGCCGCCCGACCACCTCTTGGTCTGGCGGTCCGCGGGCAGGAACGAGGGCGCTCCCTCGACCGCGGTGTTGTTGCTCTCGGCCAGGTCGGCCGACCCGCCCCACAGTTCCGGCAGAACCGGGTAGAGACCGGCGAGGACCTCGCCGGAGGCCTTGCGGGTGGCCATACCCTTCGGGTCGGCGCCCCAGCTCGGCAGGTGCTCGGCCCAGCCTTTCGGCAGCGTGCGAGTCGACATCCGCTCCAGCAGCTCGGCGCCATCCGGGCTTCCGGCCCGCCAGGCGTCGAAATGCTGCTGCCACAACTCGTGAATCTTGTTGCCCCGCTTGGTTATCGTTCGGGCGTGGGCGAGGACGTCCGGGGCGATGTCGAAGGTCTTGTCCGGGTCGAATCCGAGGAGCGACTTGGTCGCTCGGACTTCGTCCTCGCCGAGTGCCGATCCGTGGGCCGCGCCGGTGTTCTGCTTGTTCGGCGCGGGCCAGCCGATGATCGTTCGCAGCACGATCAGTGACGGAACGGCGGTCTCGGCTCGCGCGGCGGCCAGCGCGCGGTCGACCGCGACGAGATCCTCCCCGTCCTCGACGTGCTGCACGTGCCAGCCGTAGGCCTCGTACCGCCGGCCGACGTCCTCGGTGAAGGCGATGTCGGTGTCGTCCTCGATCGAGATCTGGTTGGCGTCGTAGATCAGGACCAGATTCCCCAGCTGCTGGGTTCCGGCCAGCGATGACGCCTCACCGCTGACCCCCTCCTCGAGGTCACCGTCGGAAGCGAACGCCCAGATCGTGTGGTCGAACACGCTCGCTCCCACGGCGGCGCCGGGATCCAGCAGTCCGCGCTCGCGGCGGGCCGCCATCGCCATGCCGACGGCATTGCCGACGCCCTGCCCCAGGGGGCCGGTGGTCGTTTCGACGCCCGGGGTGTGGTTGACCTCGGGGTGCCCCGGAGTGCGAGAGCCCCAGGTGCGCAACGCTTTCAGGTCGGCGAGCTCCAGCCCGTAGCCGGAGAGGAAGAGCTGGATGTAAAGAGTGAGACTCGAATGTCCCATCGACAGCACGAAGCGGTCGCGGCCGACCCAGTTCGGATCGCCCGGATCGTGGCGCAGCCACTTCTGGAACAGCAGGTAGGCGGTGGGAGCCATGCTCATCGCGGTGCCCGGGTGGCCGTTGCCGGCCTGCTGCACCGCGTCCATCGCCAGGACACGCGCGGTGTCGATCGCGCGGCGATCGAGCTCGCCCATGCTTTCGGGAAGGGTGGGACGCGGTTGAGCGGTTCTGGTCATCAGTACGGTGCTTCCCCTTGATATTCGGGTCGAAAGAGGGTGCCGACGCCGCGGCGGCCGTTGCTCCGCCGCGGCGTGGGGTTGCCCGCTCGGGTCAGCGGGGGTCGATGCGGTGCGACGGTCCGGCCACCGCGGACTCGGAGCCTCGGTTCGTCGCGACGCGCGACAGAATCACACCGAGTGCGACCATGCCAACGCCGAGTCCGAAGTGCAGCCAGTTGTCGGCGGTGTTGACGGGGATGAAGTTCGCGCCGCTGCTCTGGTCGATGACCAACCCGTACAGCCAGAGGATCAGATAGACCGCGCCGCCGCCGATCAGGAAGAGCCGCGAGGCATCGGCCCGGCGGGACGCGGCGATGCCGGCCGCGCCGAAGAGCAGATGCACCAGGTTGTGCAGTACCGAAACCTGGAACAGGCCCAGCAGTTTCGCGTCGGTGTGGTGCCCCGCGACGGTCAGGGTGTCGAATCCGGTCGTGATGCCGGGGATGAACCCCAGCACGCCGACCAGTAAGAAGACCGCACCGACGATCAGCGCCGCGATCTGCACGCGGGTGAGCGATCGCGCGCCCGGGCGGGCGGTGGGTTGCTGGTTGTAAGTCATTGTGATGTCATCTCTTTCGCAGTCGGGGACGGTCAGTTCAGGCCGATGATTTCTCGGGCGATCGCCGCCACTCGGGTCTGCGCGGCCGACACGACACCGGGCCGGCTCTTGTGCGCTTCCTCATAAGCGAGAACGGCGCGGACGTCCGCGGATTCGGTGAGTTCCTTGATCGCCGCGACCGCCTGGGTGACGTTCAGGTCCTCGTAGCCGCCGATGGGCAGCTCACCCGGGTCGAGAACTCCGGTCGCGGTGCGCCGCGAATGCAACGCCTCGGCGGTGGAGTCGGCGCCTTCGCGGCGGGTGACTCGCTCCGCGGTCTCGAGTGCGGAGTCGCGCGAGGCCGAGAGGGTTTTCGCGGCCACGTCGCCGGCGTGGGCGCCCCGGGCGAGCAGCGCGCCGAGCGCGGGCGGGGCGGAACGGACGGTGTCCAGCGCCCGGTCGATGCCGCGCGTGGACCAGGTCACGGGGATATTGGCCAGCTTCACCGCGGTCCCGGTCGCCGCCTGGAATGGGGTGCGGCGCAGCGCCGCCGGCCCGCCGAGTGCGTCCTCGGCCAGGACGGTGGTCAACCACTCCACGGTTGCCGTGTGCGCGGTGATCAACCGCTCGGCGACCGCCACGACATCGGCGTTCTGCACCGTGGTCGCGAGGGCCTTGATGTAGCGGGCGCGGTCGAGAATCTGGTTTTCCAGGGCGAGGTCGCCGAGCAAGGCTTCGTCGAAGGACTGGGCTTGCTCGCCGACCGCCTTGACCGCGGCGGCTGCCCGCCCGAAGAAGGGCCCGATCCATCCCGGAACGCCGCCCAGTTCGCGAATTGCGGTCCCGATGGCCTCGACTCGGCCGCGCGCGTTCTCGGCGTTCTCGGCCAGCTCTCGGCGCACCGCTTCGGTGCGGGCCTGCGCTATGCGCGTTTCGGCGATCCGGATTTCGGTATTGGTCAAATCGCGGATCGTGCGTAGCTGCGCAATCAAGGTGATGGTGGTGTTGCGTGTGCTCATGAAACCTTTTCCTTCGATCTCGATATCAGGTCGGCGCAACGCTGCACCACTGTTCGACTACCCCGCTCGAGGGTTCGAAACGTTGCGCCACAACGAGTTTCGAATTCTTCGAGCAACGATCAGTCGCAGGAAACTTGCTCGCGCAACGTATTCAGAGTTCTGGACAGGATGCGTGAGACCTGCATCTGGGAAATACCGATTTGTTCGGCGATCTCCGATTGGGTCCGGAATTCGAAGAACCGCAGGTTCAGCACGAGGCGGTCCCGATCGGGCAAGGCGGCAATCAGGGGCTTTACCGCCAGAAAATCCTCTACCAAGCCGAAGCGCGTATCTTCGGCACCGAGAAGATCGATCAATGATTGCGGCGCCCAGTCACTTTCGCTGCTGGTGCCCGCTTCGATCGGCGACGCCTGATAGGCGTTGCGGGCGATCAGCGCGTTGGTGATCTCGACCAGATCCACCTCGAGTTCCGCGGCGATTTCCCGGGCTCGGGGCGCGCGGCCGAGTCGATGTGTCAAGGCCTCGGTCGCCGGGCCGAGCAACTGCTGCAGGTCCTTGGTGCGCCGCGGCACTCGCACCGCCCAGGTGTGGTCGCGGAAGTGGCGGCGCACCTCCCCCATGATGGTCGGCACCGCGAAGGCGAGGAAGTTGGTCCCGTAGTTGGGGTCGAAGCGGTCGATCGAGTGCAGCAGCCCGAGGCGGGCAACCTGCAGGAGGTCGTCGAAGGTTTCCCCGCGACCGGCGAACTTCCTGGCGATGTGCTCGGCCAGGGGCAGGCACAGCCCGATGATGTGCTCGCGCAACACGGGCCGGCGCGGATCTCGTGATTCGAGGGCTGCCAGCTGGTCGAGCATCGGTTCGATGCCGTCGTAGCTGTCGCCGTTGCGATACTTGCGCGGCGATCGGTTGGGGCCGGGCCGAGTCCGGCGGACCGGAGGTGGCGAGGGC
The DNA here is from genome assembly GCF_040654295.1 of Nocardia sp. NPDC050712. Lineage (NCBI taxonomy): Bacteria > Bacillati > Actinomycetota > Actinomycetes > Mycobacteriales > Nocardiaceae > Nocardia > Nocardia sp. NPDC050712. Next base: position 474,850 of record NZ_JBFAHT010000005.1, on the reverse strand, counting down.
AACTCCCGCACAGAAATCGGGGAGGCGCTGGTGTTTCGTTGCTCGACAAGGAGCGGAAAACTCGATGTGCTGCCCATGGTGACACCTTTGGTCGGCGCGAAGTCGCGGTCGACTGCCAGGGTCAAGGACAGCAATAGTTGAACCAAGGGTAACAGGCACTGTCGCGGACAGCACCGGATTCAAGTCGTCCGCCGGGGGTATCACCGCGTCGGGCAGTACGCGCCGTCTCGGAGTTCGTCACCGTCACAGCGCCGGCGCGTGACCGCCCTTCTCGTCCAAGCGGAGAGATCGCGGGGGAACCGATGTACATCTCTGAAACGGCAGTACGCGCCGGCCAGTCTCCGCCTCGGGCGGCGCTGGCAGATGAGTAGAAACGATTCGATAAGCCGAGCTCGCGCGGCCTTGTTGTCCGCGTTGGGCCACAGCCGCGATGGCATGGACGCGATGGCCCGACTAGGCAGGATGTGTGTGGAGTTGCTGCCCATCGACGGCGCCTCGATCTCGCTGATCATTGATACCAACAATCGCGAAACACTGTATGCCAGTGACGAAGTGGTTGCGAGGATCGAAGCGGTGCAGTTCAGTCTCGGCGAAGGACCGTGTTTCGAGACCTTCACCACGCATCGCCCCGTGCTGGTCGCGGACCTGCAAACCGCGACTCGCCGCACCTGGCCGGTGTTCGCCGCCGAGATGATCGGTGAACCGGTCGGTGCGATCTTCGCGTTTCCCTTGCTCGCCGGCGCCGGCAGCCTCGGCGCGATGGATATGTACAGCGAGCGGGCCGGTTGGCTGTCCACCGTCGATGTCGCGATCGCCTTGCAGGTCGTGGATATCGTGACCCTCGCGTTGGTGGAGATGCAGATGAACGCGTGGGACGTGTCCCGATGGACCGACGTGCCGACCAATCGCGCCCAGGTGCACCAGGCGACCGGCATGCTCATCGCGGAACTCGGCGTCGCACCCGAGCACGCACTCGCGCGACTACGCGGCCACGCCTTCGCCGCGGGACGTCTGGTCGATGACGTCGCCGACGATCTCGTCGCCCGCCGTCTGCTCCCCGCTGACCTCGATCAATCGTGAGGCACTGACCACCCGAACGACCGCCCGATGCGCAAGGAAGGAGACAAACGCCATGTCCAACGCGCCGCTCTCGACCGGAGAACGAGAAGACCGACTGCTGGATGCCTTTGTCCAGCTGGCAGACACCCTGGTCGACGACTACGACATGGTCGATGTGCTGCACGAGCTCGTTTCCCACTGTGTACGGCTCCTCGACGCCGCCGCCGCCGGCATCGTCCTGTCCGATCAGCGTGGAAATCTGCAGGTGCTGGCCACCTCGACCGAACAGACCCGGATGCTCGAGCTCTATCAGCTCCAGACCAGCGAAGACCCGTGCTGGGATTGCGTGCATACCGGTGAGCCGGTTTCGGTCGCCGACCTCGGCACCGAGGTGGAACGCTGGCCGCTGTTCGCCGGCCGCGCCCTGGATGATGGTTTCGCCGCGGTGCACGCGATACCGATGCGACTGCGCCGCGAGACCATCGGTGCGCTGAACCTGTTCAGTCGTGAACCGGGTCCCATGCCCGAGAACGACCTGCGGGTCGCGCGGGCGCTCGCCGATACCGCGACCATCGGGATCCTGCAGGAGCGGGCCATCCATCGCGGGGAAGTGCTGACCGAGCAACTTCAGGTCGCGCTGAGCAACCGCATCATCATCGAGCAGGCAAAAGGCGTACTCGCACACGCCGACAACCTCGATATGGACGATGCGTTCCAGGTCCTGCGGTCCTTCGGGCGGCGCCGTAGCGCGCGGCTTTCCGATGTCTCCCGGCTGCTGGTCACCGGCGCGATCACTGCCCGCACGGTGCTCGACGAGCAGAACCTGCCCATGTGATTCGAAGACCGGGGTTCGGACGCCCGGAACCGGGTAGCCGGGTCATTACCTCAGCTTTTCTCACCAGCGGCAGGAGGTGGCCGAGAATGGTTGGACTCATGATCCGAAAGAAAGTAACCGTCTCCGACGACGACTCCACGAACTATGTCGAGAAGCAGCCCGCCAGCTGGGCCTGGCAGCTCGGCATCATTCCGGTCTCGCTACTGCTGCTGGGCTGCGTCACCGCGGCCGCGACGATCGCCGCCCTCGCGGGCGGCTTCAACGGCTGGAGCTGGATTGCGGGGATCGTTACCGTGGCCGTATTCGCCGCGGCTGGTTGTGCGTTCGCGATCGGCAACCGGCGCAACAAGGGCCCGCATACCGAGGTGTACAGCCCCGACAACCCCGCGGCTCTGCAAGACCGCGACCGCACCGACAACCAATCCCACCGACTGTAGAAATTACGCGGGTCGAGCGGCACAGGATGTGCGGAAATCGCCTCGGATTCCGGCCGGCCTGTGCCGCTCGACGGTCACCTCCGCACTGCGGTCGCGAGCGAGCTCGTCAAGGCCTGCACTGCCGCGCGAGCGCCCGGCTCGTCCGGAGCGTCGAGGACGGCCTGCACCAGCGCCGAGCCGACGATGACCCCGTCGGCGAAACCCGCGACGGCGGCCGCTTGGGCTCCGCTGGAGATCCCGATGCCCACGCAGACCGGTAGATCGGTTGTCGCGCGCGTGCGTTCGACGAGGATTCCGGCGGCCTCGCCGATCGATCCGCCAGCACCCGTCACGCCCATCAGCGCGGCGGCGTACACGAATCCGGTAGCGGCGGCGGTGATCTCATGGAGTCGCTCGGTGCCGGTGCTGGGCGCGACCACGAAAACGGAAGCCAAACCGTGCGCCGCCGCCTGTTCCCGCCACTGGGCGGATTCCTGGACCGGCAGGTCGGGCAGGACGCAACCGGCCGCGCCCGCCTCGGCGAGCTCGCGGGCGAATCGCTGGATCCCGTAGCGCGAGAACGGGTTCCAGTAGGTCATCACCAGGACGGGTTTTCCGGTGGCCCGGTGCACTTCGGCGACGGTGCGCAGCACATCCTTGATCCGGGTGCCGCCGCGCAGGGCGATGTCGGCGGCGGTCTGGATGACCGGGCCGTCCAGGATCGGATCACTGTGCGGGAGGCCGACTTCGAGAATATCGGCTCCGGCGTCGAGGACCGCGCGCATGGCCGAGATGCCCGTCTCGACAGTGGGGAATCCGGCGGGCAGATAGGCGATGAGCGCGGAACGGCCCGCGCGTTTCGTCGCGGCCAGGGTTTCGTTCAGCAGTTCGATGTTCCCGCTCACTTGTTTCCCTCCGAAACGGTCGCGTCCTCGTCCGCGCCGAAGTAGCTGATCGCGGTGTCCATGTCCTTGTCGCCACGACCGGACAGGTTGACCAGTATCAGTCCGTCGGGGCCGAGCTCCCGGCCGAGCTCGAGCGCTCCGGCCAGGGCATGGGCGCTTTCGATCGCGGGAATGATGCCCTCGGTCGCGGACAGCAGCCGGAAGGCCCGCATCGCGGCCGCATCGGTGATCGGGCGGTACTCACCGCGGCCGCTGTCGTGCAGGAACGCGTGTTCGGGGCCGGTCCCCGGATAGTCCAGTCCGGCCGAGATGGAGCACGCCTCGGTGATCTGCCCTTCGTCGTCTTGCAGGACGTAGGACCGGGACCCGTGCAGAATGCCGGGCTCACCGGCCGAGAGCGACGCCGCGTGCCGCCCGGTATCGATCCCGTGCCCGGCGGCTTCGCACCCGAGCAGCCGCACTTCCTCGTCGTCCAGGAACGCGTGGAACAATCCGATCGCGTTCGACCCGCCGCCGACGCAGGCGACGGCCGCGTCCGGCAGTCGCCCGGTGCGTTCCAGGATCTGGCGGCGAGCTTCGACGCCGATGACCCGCTGGAAATCGCGGATCATCGCCGGGAACGGATGCGGCCCGGCGACCGTCCCGAAGATGTAGTGCGTGTTGTCCACGTTCGCCACCCAGTCCCGGAACGTCTCGTTGATGGCGTCCTTGAGGGTGCGCGACCCGGACGTGACCGGAATGACCCGCGCTCCCAGCATTGTCATCCGGGCCACATTGAGCGCTTGCCGCCGCATGTCGACTTCGCCCATGTAGACGGCGCATTCGAGCCCGAACAGCGCGCAGGCGGTGGCTGTCGCCACCCCGTGTGAGCCCGCGCCGGTCTCCGCGATGACCCGCGGTTTGCCCATCCGCTTGGTGAGCAGTGCCTGCCCGAGCACATTGTTGATCTTGTGCGAGCCGGTGTGGTTCAGATCCTCCCGCTTGAGGAAAATCCTTGCCCCGCCCGCGTTTTCGGCGAACCGGGGCACCTCGGTCAAGGCGGTGGGCCGTCCCGCGTAGTGCACGAGCAACTGCTCGAGCTCGGCCACGAATTCCGGATCGCGGATTGCCTTTCGATATTCCGCGGCCACGTCCTCCACGGTGGCGACGAGCGCCTCCGGGATGAACTTGCCGCCGAAGTCGCCGAAATACCCTTCGGCGCTGGGGTTCTGCCGTTCTTGGGCAGGGATGAAGTACTCGCTGGTCATGGTCGACGTGCTCCTGAGCCGGAACCTACGTTCCGATGCGATGACAGGGGAAGGTCACGAGAACGCGTATCCGCGCAGCGAGGAACCCGGTCGTGATCGACCCGGAAAGCCCTCAGTTACCTCGCTCGACGCGCGACGCGCAAAGCCATCGCATCCCATTGACCTGGCCCGGCTCGGAGCCGATCACCCATCGCACCCGCCGCCCGTGCACCCGCCGCGCGGGAGCCCGGCAGCCACGCGGGCGGCAACCGGGAGCAAGGTGGACAGCGAGGGACACGCGCTCAACGCTAGCAGTCGGAGCCCGCACCGGGCACGGTCGACCTAGGCTGCGTAGATGGTCCCCGCTTCCCATCTCGTGGCCTTCACTCTCGCCGCGTTCGTTCTCATCGTGATTCCCGGTCCGAACGTGTTGTTCGCGATCGGAAGGGCGCTGGCGCATGGCCGCCGCGCGGCGTTGCTGTCGGTGCTCGGCGCCACGCTGGGATCGGCGGTGCCGTTGGTGGCTGTCGTGTTCGGTCTCGGCGCGATCCTGGCCGCGTCGGCGATCTTGTTCACCGTCGTCAAGATCGCCGGGGCCGCCTACCTGATGTATCTGGGCGTCATGGCGATTCGGCATCGAAAGCAGCTGGTCGGCGCGCTGCAATCGGGTCCCGGCGCGTCCGGCACGGGTCGCATGGTGCGGCAAGGGTTCGTTGTCGGAGCGACCAACCCCAAGACGATCGTGTTCTTCGGCGCGGTCTTGCCCCAGTTCGCGGCGCCCGAGGCCGGCAACCTGCCGTGGCAACTCCTGCTGCTCGGCGCGATCTGCCTGGGCATCCAGGTCCTGTCCGATACCAGCTGGGCCTTGCTCGCAGGCACTGCCCGTACCTGGTTCACGCGTTCACCGCGGCGGCTCGAGGCGGTCGGGAGCACCGGCGGGTTGATGATCATCGGGGTCGGCGCGAGTGTCGCGCTGAGCGGAAATCACTGAGCGGTGATGTTGCCCGCCCCGGGCACACGGGGCGGGCAACTGCCACATCGGACGCCCCGGAAACCGGTCCGTCCAATGCCGTATACGCCGAGACGACCGGGTCAAACCTGTTCCGGCGTGCTCGGATTCGACGCGCCGCTTTCGCGGAGCGGTCAGACCGTGTCGACGGCCGCGCGGATGAGGTCGGCGACGACTTCGGGCCGGGAGACGTAGATGGCGCACCCGGAACTGCCGGTCACATCGTCGGCGACCCCGGACCGCTCTGACGAGGACGACCGTGCACACGGTGCGGACGAGAGCGCATCATCCGTCGATCGTGTGGGTCAGCGATGCTCGGGGTGGCTTCCTCGCATCTCGCCGGGACTGACTCCGTAGGTCGCGCGGAAGGCCCGGGTGAAGCCGCTGAGGTCGCCGAATCCGTTGCGGTGCGCCAATGTCGCGATGCTCAGCTCGGCGAGTCGGTGATCGAGTAGTTCCGCGCGGACCCGCACCAGACGACGGCGGCGGATGTACAGGGCGACCGTCTCGTGCTCGGCCTGGAACAGCTTGTGCAGGTATCGGGTCGAAATGCTCACTGCCGCAGCTACTTCGGCCGGCGTCAACGCCGGATCCCGAAGGTGCTGTTCGATATAGTCCTTGATGCGCGTCATCAGGCTCCGCTGCGCGGCGTCGGCGTGGCCGGGTTCGCCGAGCAGGCACACCGCCAGATCGGTGGTGCGAGCCAGAATCTCCTCGGACTGGGATTCCCGCACCTCCGCGCCATGGCGAATCAGGTCCAGCACGAATCTGGCGACGACTCCGGACAATCCCTGCTGTCCCGACAGCGCTCTCGCGCTCACCACGCGACGCTCTCGATCGCTGAGCGGCACCGCGTCCGAAGGCACCGAGAGCACCGAGACCGACCACGGGCGACTGAAGGTCCAGGTGAACGGCCGCGCGTTCTCGTAGACGACCAGATCGCCCGAGGCGAGTTCGGCGATCCGGCCGTCCTGCTCGAGGGATGCCGCGCCGCGAGTGAGGACCGCGATCTGGAAGAACGCCGCGTCCGACTGCTGGATGCAACGCGGGGTTCGCCGATGACTGTGCGGGCCGGCGGTCAGCTCGGCGAACAGCATCCGCCCGCGGACGGTTCCCTCCAGTTGTGCCTTGGGACGCGGGGAACGATCCCAGTCGTGCAGGTTCACCGGCGCGAACGTCTCGCCCAGCACGTAATGCCAATAGTCTTCCCGCTCAGCGGATTCGACGTCATCGGTCGAGGCAACGAAATCGGGCACAGCTCCCGATTCTCCTCGTTGCCGCGCCGATGCGGCTGCAGTTCGGGCTGGACGGGGCTACGCCGCGGTGCGCCGCCGCGCGGCCAGGAGCAGCAGCACGCCCGTGAGGAACTCCCAGATCAGGATCGGGTAGCAGCCGCCGCGCTCCCAGGTGCCGTCCGGCAGCAGGTTGATGGAGGTGCTCGAGCGATCGATCATGAGCAACACCAGCGACAGGATGCCCACGACGCCGGCGATCACAGTGAACACGCCGTAGGCGCGATACCTGCGCAGCTTGCGCAGGTACGAGCCCGCGACGATCAGCGCGGCGTTCCCGCTGAGCGCCGCGATGGCGCCCCCGAGGACGTGCAGCTTGCCGGTCCCGTCGGCGGCGGCCTGCTCGGAGCCGTGGAAGGTGGCGATCAAGGTGAATCCGATCGCGTAACCGACCGCGAGCAGCAGGAACGCCCGGCGGGCCGGGCTGGGGGCGACGGCCCGCGTGAGCAGGATGGCGGCCACCAGGAACAAGATGCCCTGCGAGAAGAACATGAAGTTCGCGAGCGCCGACAGGGGCGAGTCCATCGCACGGCCCTCGAAGGTGCCGGGCTCGGGGACCCCGAGATCGCTGATGTAGTTGTGCGCGTAGCTGTACGGCGGGCGGAACCGCGACGCGGCGATGGCCTCCAGGCAGAACCACAGCATCGCCGTGACGATCAGCAACACACCGGCAGAAGTGCGCGCCGGAACCTGGATGGCCTCGCGATCGGTCTCGCTCATAGGACTGCACTCCTCGTGGCGTAGCGATTCTTGCCTGGCCGATCAAGGTACCGCCGTGCGACTAATGCGCGGTGCTGAGTTCGATCAGGAGCACTCCGGCGACGATCAAGGCGATGCCCGCGGTCATGACCTTGGTGAGCGGTTCGGCGAACAGCACTCGCGAGGCCAGTGCCGTGAGCGCGACGCCGCTCGCGGCCCAGATGCCGTAGGCCACACTGATTCCCATGCCCTGTCCGAGGGCGAGGGTGAGGAAGGCGAAGGCCGTGAGGTAGCCCGCGGCGACGGCGAGGTACCAGGATTTGTTCGCACCGGCCTGGGCGGCCATCCGTAAGGAAAGAGTGGCCGCGACTTCCGCGAGGATCGCCGCGACCAGGAACAGCCAGCTCATCAGTGCGCGCCTTCCTGCTCGGTGGGAGTGCTGCGGGAGCCCAGTTCGACACACAGGACACCGGCGATGATCAGGGCGATACCCGCGCCCATCACCAGGGTGAGGGGGTCGTCGAAGAAGAAGGTGGCCAGCACGGCGGTCAGGGCGACGCCGCTGGCACCCCAGATGCCGTAGGCGACCCCGAGGGACAGGCCGGCCCGCAGGACGAGACTCAGCGCGACGAAGGCGCCGATGTATCCGGCGGCAACGAGCGCGTACCAGCCCGGGTGGTCGAGGGCGGCGCGCAAGGCGAGTGTTCCGGTGACTTCGAGGCCGATGGCCGCGATCAGCAGCAACCATTTCCGCATCAGGAGTCCGTGCCTTTCAGGAGGTCGTCGACAATGGCGAGCAGGGCCGCGTGTTCGTGGTGTGGAACCGGGAAGACGTCGGTGGCGGCGGCGGTCCAGTAGCCGTCGGCCAGCAGGCGGGCGGCGGTGAGCCGGGCGCGTTCGGTGCCGGAGAGCTCGGGTGGCAGCGTGAGCCAGGGTTCGAAACGGGCGATCCAGGCCGTGGTGAGTGCGGTGCGGTAGACGGCATCGGCGAAGATCGCGAAATCGGCGCGGTCGAACGAGCCGGTCAAGGCGACCTCGACATAGCTGCGAATGCGCTGTGCCGCGGTGGCTTCGTGTGCAGGTTTGCCCAGGTGGTCGAGTAGCCGTTGTTCCCAGCGGGCCGCGACGTGGTCGACGACCGCGAGCATCAACGCCTCCTTGGTCGGGAAGTGATACATCAGACCGGGCTTGGTGAGCCCTGCCTGTTTGGCGGCGGCATCCAGCGTGACGGTGCCGCCACCGTCGGCGCGCAACAGGTCCAGTGCGCCGTCGAGGATCTTGTTCCGCGAGTCGGTAACCACACAGTTACTTTACCATCCGGAAGGTAAAGTAGCGGCCTGCGCTGTGTCGCAGCTCACCTACAACAGCTGTGTCGCGACTGCTGTCACATGGCGGACGAAGGCGTCCCGATCGGTGCCGAGACCGCCTTCCGTCCACTCGACGAAAAGCGAGATCATGGCGCCGAAGAGTGCGGAAAAGCGCATGCGGACACCGGGATCGTCCGGCGATCCGGCGAAACGATCGCCGAGCGCGGCCAGCGCGATGGCCGGAATCGTCTCTCGCACATAGCCGCGCAGGCGTGCGTCCGCCACCGGCTCGACCAACAGGATGCGGCAGATACGCGGATCGGCCTCCATGAGGCGGGCGGCGGCCTCGAACACCGCGTGCAGATCACCGGATGCCACCGCGGGCGCGACGGCGTTCTCCAAGCGGGACAGCGCCGCCCGGTACACCGCGTGCAGCAGCGCGTCGGTATCGGCGAAACCCTCGTAGAAGAATTTCTGACTCAACCCGGCAGCACGGCAGACCGAGCGCATCCCGAGCGCGGAAACGCCTTGCGTGCCAACCAGTTCCATACCGACATCGATCAGACGCGCCCGCCGTTCGGCAGCGCGGCCCGCAGCGGTCTGCCCGCCGTAACTCCTTGACACGGCACCACTTTACAAGAACCATCTTCCATCAGGAAGCAGCTGCTTCCGGATGGAGGGAACGATATGTTCACCGACGAGCAGTTCCAAGCGTCACTGCGCAAACCCCGCCTGGCACAACCGATCCCGGCAGTCCTGGCGAACCGCGCCGAGCCGGTCACGGTTCTCGACGAGGTCGCGCTGACCGCGATGACGCGGACGTGGTTCGAGGAATACGAGAAGAAGATCGAGTTCTACGCCGGCCACGGCTTCGATATCGCCTGGACCCTCGACTGGGCGAAGAAGTACTGGTGGAGCTGGCAAACCCGGGACATGAGCCACAATCACGAGCTCTACACCCGCGACCTGCGCTACAAGGACGTGACCACGCTCGGCGCGACCATGGTCGGCCTCGACGAATTCGTGGCCTACAACTTCGCGTTCTTCGATGCCATCCCCGACTGGCGCTACGACCCGATACCCGGGCAGTGCTATCTCGACCTGACACCGGACGGTGAGGTCAGGATGGTCGTGCGCTACTACGGAAGTGGTCACCTGGTCGGGCCGCTGAAGCTGCATCCCTACGGAGCCGACGCGCCCGCTATCCCGGGCAATGGCGCGTTCATCCAGTGCACCGCCGTGGACCGATATCACTTCAACGCCGAACACCTGATGTACGAGGGAGAAACGCTTTACGACCTGCTCGACGGCGTGCAGCTGGCCGGACTCGTTCCCGGCCCGTCGACAACGGCCTTCCGATGGCTGATGCGTGGCGCAGGTCTCGCCACTCGGACCCGCACTAGACTCCGACCTCCCAGCACCCGGCACCATTGATTGTTCCGACGCGGTCCCGCCCATAGCGCAGTTCGATCGAGGGGAATCGATAGATGTTGTGCGAGAACCGAATTCGTATTTCCAGTTCGGTCGCCGGGGTCCTGATCGCCCTCACGGCGCTACTGGCGGGGTGTCGCCACGACGCTGCCCCCGCGCCGTCATTCCCGCCGGTCGAGCTCGACAGGATGATCACCGCCCGGATGGACGCCGGGCTGATACCGGGCGTACTCGTGGGGATCAGCGATCCGCGCTATGGAACATTCACCAAGGCCTACGGCGTCGCCGACGTCGCCTCCGGCCGCCCGGCCTCGGTCGACGATCACGTTCGAATCGCCAGCGTCACAAAGACGTTCACCGCGACAGCCATCCTGCGACTGGCGGACGAGGGCAGACTGGCCCTGGACACTCCCATGGAGCAGTTCGTGCCGGGCCTGCCCTACGGCGCCGATATCACCATCGGCGACCTGCTCGGCATGCACGCCGGAGTCATCAGCCCGGACGTGGCGGACGACGCCTTCCTCGCCCAGCTGCTGCCGGCGCCACCGCAACGGCAGTGGCAGGAGGGCGACACCCTGCGAGCCATCCTCGATCACCCCGAGTCCGCCACGCCGCCGCGCACGACGCCCGCCTATTCGAACGGCGGGTACTACCTGCTGGGATCGGTCCTGGAAAAGGTCACCGGGCGGCCGGTGCATCAGATCCTCACCGAGATCGCCGACCAGCACGGGCTGCACGACACCGGCTACCCCACCGATGCCACGCTGCCTGCCCCCGACAGTCGCGGCTACGCCTACGACAACGGAACGCTGACCGATGTCACGACCCGCACACCACCCGCGTTGTTCGGCGCGGCGGGTTCGATGTACTCCACCGTCACCGACTTGCTGCGCTACGCGCCCCTGCTGGCCCGGGGCGACCTCCTGAAGCCCGGAACGCACGCTTTACGAACACAATTCACCGACGTCGAGCGCGCCGGGGAATACGGCTTCGGCCTTCAGAAGATCGGTTCATGGCTCGGCCACACGGGCGCGGTGTCGGGCTACACCACGAAAATGATGTACCTGCCCGAGCGTGAGGTCAGCGTGGTGGTTCTGGCCAACCGCAACACCGAGCCCATGGACCCGCTGCGAATCAGCGCGGGCGACATCTGGAACGCCATCGTGGCCGAGCTCTACCCGGAACACGCACCGCACCCAGCCGTAGCCGTCGAATCGCCGTTACCCGCGGTGCCGACCGTAGCCGAACTCGACGCCCGGCTACAGCAGGCACTGGACCCGAATCTCCCTGCAACCCAGAAGGTTTTGCGCATCAGCGAGGACGAGGCCGATCCCGAGCTGATCACCGAGGTCGCCCGGTCCTTCGCCGACGCCGCGGCTGTCCTCCACATCGACAAATTGACGATGCTCGAGCACGGCACCCTGATGGCCACCGCCACGATGACCGCGGGTTCCCGCCGCATCCCGCAAACGATCCCCTTCGTTCCCCGAGACGGGACCTGGCGTATAGCCAACGATTGGGTTTGCCTGTCGATCGGCGACACCGGCTCTCCCGCCTGCTCCGCGGAGCGATAGGCCGCGCCCTACCTCGTGCGGGGAGAAATTCCCGGGCTTTTCGAACCTGTACAGTGCTGACGTGCAAGGCAATTCGCTACCCGTATAACCCCCAACCCGCATATCCAGCCGCCTCCGAGCCCAGCAAGGTCACCGCGATCGCCGCCGCGATTTTCGCCGCAATCGCCGGTCTGATCGCGGCGGGAATCACCGTCTTTTCGATTTATGTGGTCGTCGATATCGCCAGGACTCCGCAGGGCCGGTCGCACGCCGACGATCTTCCCGATCTCAGCGGGATAGTCCTAGTGGGCTTTTTCCTACTCGGCGTTGTTTCAGGCGTATTGGCGCTTCTATACCTACTCGGCGCCCTGCTGCTGTTTCTCCGCAAGACCGCCGGCCGGGTCCTCGTGATAATGGCAACCGTTCCCGCGCTGGCCGCGAATGTCTTCGCCTTCGGCCAAGATTTGAGCGTTCGCAATCTGGAAGATGTGGGCCGGTTCGCCACGTTCCTGCTGTGCGTCGCCATCGTAATTCTCGCCGCGCTGCCCTCCACGGGCCGATGGATCGCCGCTGGGAAAAAGAGTGCTCCTCCGCAGGGCTATCCCGCCATTGTCACAGGCCTGGAGCAGCGCAGGTAACTGGGGTTTCGCTCGCGTCCGGGCGGGCAACCGATCGACATGGATACCGATGATCGAACCCATGCCTTCGGCAGCCAAGTCACTGCCGAAATACTGCGTGAACTGCTCGGCACCGAATTCGCCGAGGCGAATCTCGTGCTCGAGGGCGGCCGAGTGCAGATCACGCCGGGATCCGGCGGTCTGGTCCTCGTCAGCCGCAAGGAGTTGCTGGAGCGCGTCGGCACGGATCCGGACGCGACCCAGCTGGCCGAACAAGCGGATCTGCTGAACACCGAAGTTCGACTCCAAGGCGCCTGACCGCATAACTATTCTTTCTTCGGAATCCGTTCGCTACGGTCGAAGCTGGCTTCCTCGGGACTGACGAGCCCGAGTAGCGAAAGTGGCCGCGGGGTGACCGCGTTGGTCGCGTAGGCCAGCGAGATCGCCCAGCGGTTGACCGCTCGCGGCACCGCGAACGTGTGATAAGCGCGGGTCACCACCTTGGCGGGAAAGCCGGACAGCCGCAGCCCCATCGGGTTGGCCACCGCGAAACCCGGGCCCAAATCCACGACCAAGCCCATGTCCCGGTGCTTGTACGGGACCGCACGTCCGATCCCGAGGCTGGCCGCGACGTTCCGGGCGAGGACCTTGCCCTGGCGGGTCGCGTGCTGGGCGGTCGGCGGGGTGATGGTGCCCGGCTTGGTGAGGTCGGGGACGGCTGCCGCGTCGCCACCGGCGAAGACCTCCGGATGCTTCGCGACCTGGAGTTGCTCGTCGACGACCAGGCGCCCCTTCTCCATCGGCAGGTTCAGGGTGCTCAGCACCGGCGCACCGGTCACACCCGTCACCCAGGCGACGGTGTAGGCCGGGACGACCGAGTCGTCGGTGAGCACCACCTGACGGTCGGTCAGTTCCTTCAGCGAGGTCTCGAGCCGGATGTCGATCCCGCGTTCACGCAGCACCTCGAGGACTTTGTCGCTGAGCTGATCGCCGACCTCGGGCATCACCCGCTCAGCGGTGTCCAACAGCAGGAACTTGATCTCGGACCGGTCGAGACCGCGCCGATCGGCGTAGTCGTCGGCGAGGGCTCGTAATTGCGCGATCAGCTCGGTGCCCGCATAGGAGGCGCCGACGACAACGACGGTGCGCCGGGCGCGCCGCACCTCCGGGTCATCCTCGTACTCGGAGAGTTCGAGCTGACGCAACAGTTGCTCGCGCAGGTAGAGGGCCTCGGCGACGGTCTTGAGGCCGCGGGCGTGTTCGGCGAGCCCGGGCACATCGAACAGTCGAGTTACCGAACCCGGGGTGAGAACCAGTCGCGCCCAGGACAATTCGCGTTCCGGGCCATGGTTGCTCGTCACCTCGAGCGTCTTGTTCGCCAGGTCGATCGATTCGGCCCGGCCCACCATCAGCCGAACGCGCGGCAGCGCGTCGGCCAGCGAGATGGTGACGAACCGCGGGTCGATCAGACCGCCCGCCACATCGGGCAGCAGCGGCGTGTACAGCATGTAGTCCTCGGGACTGACGAGCACGACCTCGGTGTCGCGCTCCGCGCTCGCCAGAATTCGGCACAGCTTCCGGGCACACGTGAACCCGGCGAATCCGCTACCGACGATCACCACCCGTTCCGGACTTGCGGCTTTGCCATCGGGCACGACCAGCACCTCCTTCGAATCGGCTCCCCGACGCCATTCCCGGCCCGGCCCGATCGAAACCGATGACCTGCGAAAACCGCCGTCTACGGTGCGACCCGCGTGCGAACACTGGAGAAGTGCAGATGGCTGTCGCGGAGCCGGCCGTAGCGCAGTTGCATGGCATCGATGAAATAGTTGTTCAGGATCGTCCAGGGTTTGCCGGTGCCCTGCCGCGGCACGACCTGATCCGCGCGGGCGACATAGCCGGATTTCAGGGCCGTGCCGAACGCCGATTCGATATCGCGGTCGCTGTCGTCGGCGCGCGCGACCATGCGCGTGTGGCCGTGCTCGGTCATCAAGCGCAGTAGCCGGCAGAAATGCTCGGCGGCGAGATCGGCTTTTAGCGTCCAGGACGCGTTGGTGTAGCCGAGGACGAACATGGCGTTGGGGACGCCGTCCATCATCACGCCCTTGTAGATGACGCGGTCGCGGGTGCTGACCGGTTCGCCGTCGACGCTGAGGCGCGCTCCCCCGGCGATCTGGACGACCAGGCCCGTCGCGGTGACGATCAGGTCGGCCGGCAACTCCTCGCCGGAGGCGAGCCGGATGCCATCCGGAGTGAAGCGATCGATGTGGTCGGTGACCACCGAGGCCTTCCCGGATCGCAAGGCGCGGAACAGGTCTCCATTGGGCACCACGCACAGGCGTTCGTCCCAGGGCGCGTAGCTCGGCGAGAAATGCCGCATGTCGACCGCGCCGCGCGTCTGCGCGCGCACGACACCGAGCAGCAGGCGCCGCGCCAGTGCCGGCCGGGACCGCGACAGCTGGAAAACCGCGCGCTGCAAGACGATATTGCGGGCGCGCCCGGTGCGGTAGATCAGTTGCTCCGGTACCCGCAGGCGTTGCAGCACGACGGCGACGGGGTCGCGCGCCGGGATCGGCAGGACGTAGGTCGGCGAGCGTTGCAGCATGGTCACGTGGGCCGCGGCCTCGACCATGGCGGGCACCAGCGTGATCGCGGTGGCCCCGCTGCCGATCACCACGACTCGTTTGCCCTGGAAGTCGAGCTGGTCCGGCCACTGCTGCGGGTGCACGATGTCGCCCGAGAACGACTCCGCGCCCGGAAATTCCGGGCGGTACCCGTTGTCGTAGTCGTAGTACCCGGTGCAGCCGACGAGGAATCGGCTCGTGTATTCCTTGGTCTCGCCGGTGCTTTCGTCGATCGTCCGCACCGTCCACAGGTCGGTCGCGCTGCTGAAGTCCGCCTCGACCACCTTGCGACCGAACCGGATTCGTTCGGTCACACCGTATTCGGCGGCCGTCTCCGCCAGGTAGGCGCGGATGCTGGGCCCGTCGGCCAGCACCTCGGTGCCGCGCCACGGCCGGAAATGGAAGCCGAAGGTGTACATGTCGGAGTCCGAGCGAATCCCCGGGTAGCGGAACAGATCCCAGGTCCCGCCGAGTTGGGTGCGACGCTCCAGGACCGCGTAGGTGGCATCGGGAAGTTCGCGGGTCAAATGACACGCGGTGCCGATGCCCGAGACGCCGGCGCCGATGATCAGAACGTCGAAGTGATTGTCAGTCATGAAGTTTCAAGCCTCCGAAGGACGCGGCCGAAGTGTGTGGCGCCCATCAGGCGCTGCCGGCGAGCAGAATGGCGCCGATCAGGGCGGGGTCGTCGGGCATCGGCACGTGGCCGAGCCCGGGCAGGGTGAGCATGGTGGCTTCCGGGAACAGCTTCCGCGCCCGGCGCGCCTGGTAGGCCGGCAGGATGAGATCGCGGCGCCCCCACGCGATGGTGATCGGGCAATCCACACCGGCGGGATCGGTGAACATCGGCGCCGGTGCGCTCGTTGCCCGATCGATGACCGCGTTGTCGAGCAGGGACCGGACATCGATGGCCGCCGTGACCGGGTCGGCCTTCCAGCCGCGGGCGTAGAACGCCGCGAGCAGAGCCGCCCGCAGGGGTGCGCGCAGCAGGGCGGCGCTCACGCGGTCCGCGGTCAGCAGGCGAACGGCGGCGCGCAGGCCGGTGAACATCGCGACCGAGCGCCGATGATCGAGGGCGCCGAGGGCGAAGCCCGCGGGTGACAGCGCCGTCACCGACTGGGCCAGGCCACGGCAGGCCAGCTCGAGCGCGAGGTACCCGCCCAGCGAGTTGCCGGCGAGATGCGGCTTCTCACCGGCGGGGGTGATGGCTCGGACGAACCGGCTCAGACGTTCTATCGAAGCTTCGAGGACGTCGGCGTCGTCCGGCAGATCGGGCGAATCACCATGTCCGGGCAGGTCCACGGTGACGACGCGACGATGGCGGGCCAGCCTGTCGGCCACCGGATCCCAGGCGTGACGCCGATGCACGAGGCCGTGCAGCAGGATCAGAGTAGGGCCGTGACCTCGAACGTCGTAGGCGAGTTCGAGCTCCTCGGGGCCGATTTCGAAGGCTTGGGACACCGATGTCCTCCCGATTCGGAAGCCGCGTTCCACCGGTTAGCGAGACGCGACGACACACACAAGTTACTGAGACAGTCTGTAACAGTATTTGCGCGTTAGCAAGCCTCGGGTTCTACGGACCCGGGCGGAGGTACGAGGTTCCTCGATTCGACATGGGCACGCCGAGCCTCCGTGATGCACTTACGGTGTGGCAATCCCGGACGACGTCAGCGAGCAAGCCGCCCGGCTCCGCACCGCGGTCGCCACCGTCGTGCCCGCCCGCACCGACTCCAACCTGATCATCGGCACCTGGAACCTGCGCGAGTTCGGCAACCTCACCCCCTCCTGGAACGCCGGCGGCACCGCCTCCCCCAAACGCGACTGGCGCGCAACCACATTCATCGCCGCGATCATCGCCGCGTTCGACGTCTGCGCCCTGCAGGAAGTCCAACGCAACACCACCGCGCTGCGCTTCCTGCTCACCCAACTCGGCCCGGACTGGCGCGCGATCGTCTCCGACGTCTCGGAAGGCGACAACGACGGCAACGGCGAACGACTCGCCTACCTCTACGACACCACCCGAGTCCAACCCTCCGGCCTCGTCGGCGAAATCGTGCTCCCACCCGCCGCCGGCGACCCCGGCCGCCAATTCGTCCGCACCCCCTACGCGTCGAGCTTCACCCGCGCCGGAATCGAATTCATCCTCACCACCGTCCACATCCTCTGGGGCGCCAACCCCCGCGACCGGCTCCCCGAGATCACCGCCTTCGCGCACTGGATGCGCGACTGGAACGACCGCCCCAACGACTGGAACGACAACCTGCTCGTCCTTGGCGATTTCAACCTCGACCGACTCGGCGACCCGCTCTTCGACGCCTTCGTCTCCACCGGCCTGTGGGCACCCACCCAACTCGACACCGTCGACCGCACCATCTTCGGCAACGACAACACCACCAACTACTACGACCAGATCGCCTGGTTCTCCACCCCCGACAACCACAGCCTGCTCACCGACCTCACCTACACCCAGCAAGCCGGACACTTCGACTTCCTGCCGCACTGCTACCCCGGCCTCACCCGCACCCAGACCTCGTTCCGCATCTCCGACCACTACCCACTCTGGGCCGAATTCCGCATCGACACATAGGCACCGAACCCGCCTCGGCTAATACTGCTGCAACTGCCAATCAGCGGGCAGCCCTTCCACTTTCACCGCGGACCCCTCGGCAAGCAGGGTGAGCGTCGCCGACCCGAGCCGGAGATCGGCCAACCGCATTCGCCCCGCACGCGCGGGCAACCGCGGCGTGACGGCGAGTTCGCGCTGCGGCGCGGCGGGCGCCAGTCCCAGGAACGAGCGCATGATCAGCAAGGGTGCCGCGCTCGCCCAGGCCTGCGGCGAACACGACGTGGGGTATGGCACCGGCGTCCAGATATCGTCGCGGGCGAATCCGCAGAACAATTCCGGCGGTCGCCCGCCGAAGGCCAGAATGGCTTCGATGAGTCCGGCGGACAGCTGTTGCGCCAACTCCACCGCACCCGGAATGTGCTGGTAGCGCAGCAGCCCGGCCACCGCGATCGCGGTATCGTGCGGCCAGATCGAGCCGGTGTGATAGCCCATCGGGTTGTACCGTCCCATTTTCGAGGACAGGGTGCGCAGCCCGAAACCGCTGTTCATGTCCGGCGCGGCCAGGCGCTCGATGATCTCCGCGGCTCGCTCGTCGGGCACGATTCCGGTCCACAGGCAGTGCGCGACATTGCTGGTGATGGCGTCGACCTGGTCCTTGTTCCGATCCAATGCGATTGCGTAGCAACCGGATTCGGGCATCCAGAACGCCTCGTCGAAGCGGGCTCGCAAGTCCTGGGCCTGCTTGCGGAGGCGGGCAGCGGCGGCGCTGTCACCGAAGGCCTCGGCCAGTGCGGCCCGGCCGAGCCGCGCCGCGTAGACGTACCCCTGCACCTCGCACAGGGCGATCGGCGGATCCGCCAGCCGCCCGTCCGCGAAACTGATTGCGTCCCAACTGTCTTTCCAGCCCTGGTTGGCCAGGCCCCGGTCGGTCTTGCGTCGATACTCGACGAAACCGTCACCGTCGGTGTCGCCGAAGTGGTCGATCCAGGTGAGCGCGGCGTCCGCGGCGGGAAGGAGCTCCTTGATGGAACTCTCCTCGACACCCCAGCGCCAGCATTCGGTCAGCAGCATGACGAACAACGGGGTCGCGTCGACGGTGCCGTAGTAGACGCCGCCGCCGAGTACCTGGTCACCTTTCGGCCCGTAGCGCATCTCGTGCATGATGCGCCCCGGTTCCTCCTCGGTGAGCGGATCATGTTTACGCCCTTGCAGTTTCGTCAGCCTTCGCAAGGTGCCCAGGGCCAGATCGGAGTCCAGCAGCAGCGCCATCCACGAGGTGATCAAGCTGTCGCGACCGAACAGGGCCATGAACCACGGCGCGCCCGCGGCCACGTAATCCGAGCCGTCCTCGGCGTCGGTCATGCGCAAGGCGCCGAGATCGCTTTCGGTGCGCTGCAGAATGGTGTTCAGGCCGGGGCCGTCGGCGGTCAGGCTGGTGGCATTGGCGCGCCACTGCCGGATTTTGCCGGACGGGCTGGTCTCGTCGTCGTCGTTGAGGTTCACCGGCACGGCCTGGTGCCCGACCAGCGGCTGGCATTCGACCGTGCTCTGCCAACTGCCCTGGCTCGGCACCACGACCTGCCAGCTCAGCGTGCCGGGATGGATGGTCGGGGAACCGGTCGCCGTGACCAGCAGCCCGCGGCCGGTGTCCTCACGGTCGGACAGCCGGAGCGCGCCGTCGGTGACGGAGATCTCGCAACCGGTGGTGTTCAACCGGCCGTCTTTGACCGAGAACAGGTCGGCGAAGTCGGAGTCGAGGCTCAGCGTCACTTTCACCGCGGTGTCCTCGTCACCCAGATTGCGGATCACGATGTTCTCGTGCATGCCCTCACCGATGATCCGGCGGCGCATCACCAGGACGGTGGAGTCGGCGACGCCCTGCCGGGGTGGCATGCGAGCGATGAAGGTGGTCCGGAAGGCCTCGGCGGGCAGGACCGCGAGCTGTTCGGGCAGGTGGCCGTCCAGGCGCAGTTCCCAGCGGTTGAGCATGCGGGCGTCCCGGTAGAAGAAGCCGTGGGCCTGCCCGGAGTGGATATCGCCGAGCTGATCGGACAGGCAGAAGGTGCCGGCCTCAACCATCGTCACCGTGCCGCCTGCCGTGGGCGGCGGCTCCGTCGCGCTGCCGACAGCCACTACCGTG
Source organism: Nocardia sp. NPDC050712 (assembly GCF_040654295.1). Lineage (NCBI taxonomy): Bacteria > Bacillati > Actinomycetota > Actinomycetes > Mycobacteriales > Nocardiaceae > Nocardia > Nocardia sp. NPDC050712. The sequence goes on along the minus strand of NZ_JBFAHT010000005.1, from coordinate 455,171 downwards.
TCCCCACTGCACGATCACCGGTTGCTCTCGATCCAGCCCGTCCGTTGGTCATTTTGACGTTCCTCACCGTGTGGGTCGAGACGCGAGGGTCGAAAAGATCGCAAACTGGACCAACAGTCGCAGGTACGCGAAAGGGCATTCAACGAACCTGCCACATGGTCGCCGATCTGTAACTGGATGGTTATGTCGACGCTGACGATCAGTTGGGCGTGAGCTGGAGCCGGATGCCCCCCGTCCGGCAGGGACGCGTAGATGCCGTCCCATCCCTGCTGGACAAGCATTGATCTCTACCCTTCCGCTACAGGACGAGAACCCGGGTCAGCCGCCTTACTGACCGGCTACCTCGAAAAACCGTGTGTCCATCGTCGAACCCCCGTCACGCCATGCGATATCACTACGGGCGGTAGTCGAGGAATTCCCACTTTCCAAGTTTCCCGATTTCGGCCGCGAGTTCTTGCCAGGTCGGCCGCTCCAATGGCGCCAAGAAGTCCGTTACGAACTTCTCGATCGACTCGAACTCGATTCGATCCAGTACCAGAAGGAATCTCCCGGCATCCGGATCCTTGGAAATTACCTGGTCGCGCCAGGCGGGCGTGCACACTGTCACGTCGAAGGATTCCTCGCCTCGCCCACCCAGCGGACCGATCATCAATTGCACGAACAGCGCATTGTCGGGCAGGACGTCACTCGTCAAGTCCGCATCTGGACTGTGCAGCCCCTTCAATTCAGCTTTCACGGTGCGTCCGTAATGTAGAGGTGCCCATTGCCCTGCCATTCCTTGGTGGTCGACGGTAGTGTTCGCCATTCGAAATTCGCCTGAGTCAAGCCTAGGTTCGGCTTGTAGCTCGGTGGCCGGTATTGTCTGAGGCCGTCTTCGCTCACCCAGGTCTTTCCATCCGATGCTAGTTTCGCATTCGGTCCGACCCAGGCCTTTCCAGCGGCTTCAGCCTCTTCCATAGTTCCCTCGCCGAGGCCGAAGTTACCCTTGTTCTTTTTAGCTTCCTGCAAGATGTCAGTGATCTTCGCCCAGTCTAAGCCGGATACGCTGGGCACACTGCTCGGTCCCTGCCCATCGTCGAGGTTTTTGGCATCGCTGACCTTCTGCTTAGAGGTCCCGAGATCACGCTGCTTGCGAGCAGCTTTAGCCTGTGCCCGCAGCCTCCGCCAGTCCTTGACCTTCTCGGCGATCTTGCGGGCGTAGTCGAGCACAGTGTCCGCGATCGCTACGCCTCCGATAACGACGGAGGCACCGAAGGTGAGGAAGGAACTCGCCGCCGCCAGGACAACTCGCTCGGCGATTTTCCAACCGAGTTCTTCGAGAATGCTCCACAGCATCTGCCGGCGAAGCGCCCAGAGAGCATCCTTGAATTCGGTACACATCGCCGACAGTTCCCCGCAGGCCGCGAGGACATCGTCTACGACAGTTTGCAGCCCGCGTAGCTTCTCCGCGATCACCACAGCGTCGGCTGCGTCGCAACCATCCATCACTGTCGCGGCGGTGCTCAGCACCGAGGCGAAGTTGGCAGTGTAATTGTTCTGCAGCCGATTCCACGCCTCCGCGGCGACCTGGAGTTGATCTGTGTCCCCATCCGGAATCGCGATCCCGACCTTGTTCGCCAAGCCGATGACATCGTCCACGCTGTCGCGCAGGCCACCCTTCGACTCCGCCCCGGCTTTACAGGGAGCACCGTACGATCTGCGCTCTGCGGTAGGCATAGCCGGTATCGCGCTTGGCGGACCGGTGGGATTGACCATGCTGTAGTAGTCGGCCAGATAACTTTCGTACCCGCACTGGACGGTCACCCGGCCCAGTTTCTGCACTCCCTCTCCGAGATCGGCAACCAGAGAAAGCAATTCGCTGACACGGGTGTCGTAATCGGCTGCCCATGCAATCCCCTCTTCATCCACCCCCGCCATGCCATCGCAGGTGTTCAGAGTGGCGGTCTCCGTCGTAAAAGCCGAATGCAAATCATCAGCCAGACCGAAACAGGCGTTTCCGACGGAGTAGTAAGCGCCGAATTCTATTTTCATCTATGAGACCCCCGATGGCTTTCGCAGCCGATTTCTTACATCCCGAGGCGTTTCAAATTAGCCGCCATCGCGCCGGTGTAGTTGCCATGTGCGGTCTGCGCGGCCTTCTCGAGCACAGCGAGTCCTTCTTGCACGTCGGTAGCACCATCGGCCCATTCCTGGTGCGCCACTTGGTAGGCGATCGACGCGTCACCGATCCAGGTCGGTAGCACCGCCTTCGCCTTCTCGTCCAGCGCGGCCAGCTGGTCGATGATGTAAGCCTTCAATTGGCGCATCCGGATTGTCACGTCGTCGAGGTGATCCAGATCGACCGAGAACCCCTCTCCTGCGGCACTCATGGCAGGTCCAGGGAAGATAAAGCCGCCGAGGAGTCGGCATCGACCTGCCGAAAGTTTTCGGCGGTGATCCCGAGCCGCTCCGCCAGTGCGAACAATGTGTCCCACACGTCAATCGCACCGCTGTGCATCTCGTTCCAACCAGCCACATACGAGTCCGCTGCGGCACCCTTCCAGGTGCTCATCAGCCCTTGCACCTCGGTGTCCAGACTCGCTGACGCCGACCGGATCTCCGCTGCGATCTGATACGCGGCTCGCCCGAGACCTTGCAGATCCTCCGGAATTACCTCGAAATGACCGAGACCTGTGGATTCAGCCACCATCCCCCTCTCGACACGCGACACCCCACCGCCGCACTCCAACCTCGAGCTTTGGCACGTAGGCTACTACACCGCGCGACGGTGGACCGGAGTCGAACCGGAAGTACGGCACGATCGGACTACCTGTCAGTGTGGGCGTTCGTGGGTGAGCCGGGCGACCGCTAGGCCGCCGATGATCGCGAATGTCAGCAGGACCATGCCGAAGAGGGTTGCTCCGGTGGGGAGGCCGAGGGCGTCGCTGAGGTAGCCCGCGCTGACGGGCAGGAGGCCCGCGGGAATGTAGGCGGCGACGTTGAGGGCGGCGTTGGCTTCGGCCAGGCGGTGGGTGGGGACGTTTACGTTCAGGAGGGACAGGCCGCCCAGTTGGCCGAGTCCTTGGCCCATGCCGGCGAGGAGGGCGACGGCGAGCAATGCGGGGACCGAGGCTGTGTGCACGGCCAGGATGAGGGCGATCATCGCCGAGGTGGTGGCGGCGGCGGCGATGATCATGGTGGCTCGTCGATCGAGTGAGCGGACCGCGAACTGCACGCCGGTGGCCGTGAGGAACATGGCGAAGGCCATGGCGCCGGCCGTGATTCGGCTTGTCGTGCCGAGCAGATTCGACAGCAGAGCCGGGCCGAGCGACAGCACGAACGACGTGGCGGTGATGCCGGGCGCGAACACCGCGACACCCATGACCAGTTGACGTCGCTGTGCGTGCGGCACGCTGGGGATGCGCACCCAACGACCCGCCGCGGTCCGCTCCGGTCGCGGGATGGGCATACGAGCCACCGCTATCATCGCGCTGATCAGCAGGACGATCTCGACCAGAAAAACCGTCACTGTCGGTGCCGGGGCAATCTCGGACAGGACGCCGGCCAGTAGTGGCCCCGTTCCGGCACCGAACACCATTGCGCACGAAGCCAATAGCGCGCCGAGTGGCTTACGGTCGGGCCCGGCCACGTCGGTGACCGCCGCCATACCGGCGGACACCGCGGCGCCCACGGCGATTCCGGTGAACAGCCGTGCGGCCATCAGCGCGGGCACGCTCGTCGCCCTCGCGAACACCACGCAGGCGAGGACGGCCAATGCCAGTGCGGGTAAGAGAACCGCTTTGCGCCCCAACCGGTCCGAGGCCGCACCCGAGACCAGCAGCGATCCGAGCAACCCGAGGATGTAGGACGCGAACACGACAGTCATGACGCCCTTGGAGAAGCCGATCCCCTGCTGCCACAGGACATACAGCGGCGTTGCCGCGTTGGACAGCACGAAGATCGCGGTGACCGGCCAGGCCGCCAGCCACACCCACCATGTGGGTGCGACGGCCGTCGATGTGCTCCGGATCGGCGTATGCAGTGATGCCATGTTCTAACGACCTCCACGACTGACAGTACGAGTTGACTCGAACTAGTACGATTGGAGTCGAACATAGCAGTAGTACGAAAAAACTCGTACTACGATGTGATCGGAGGAGCGCCGATGCCAGCCACCACCCGCCGGAAGTACGCGGTGCACCCGCGACCGGCCACCGCGCCCGACCCGCTCCCCGAGCCGGCCGTGGCGGATCTGCGCCTGGAAGCGGTGTTGAGCATGCTCAGCGACCCCTTGCGCCTGCATATCGTGCGCGAACTTCTGCTGCACTCCGAGGAGTTCGACCACACGTGCGGATGGTTCGGCATCGACCGCCCCAAGTCCTCCTTGACCCACCATTTCAAGGCGTTGCGCGAAGCGGGTGTCATCCGGCAGCGCCAATACGGCCTCGAGCGCCGCAGTCACGTCCGCATCGACGACCTGCAAACCCGATTCCCGGGCCTGCTGGACCTGGTCGCCGAGTGGACACCACCGGAGGCGACACCGAACTGACCGGGAGCGGAACCGGGGGTCAAGCGCGGCGGTGCGCGACGGTATGGATCACCCCGATGTTGTCGATATCGCAACTGACCACGGACATGGCGGCGAACAACCGCCAGGCGCGGGCCCGCTGTTCCCCGACAGCGGCGACGATCGCCGCCCAGTTCTCCTCGATATTGCGTAACCACGCCCGGTGGCTCGCGGCGAAGTGCGTGCGGAGGTTCTCGATGCTCGCGATCTCGAAGCCCGCGGATTCCAGGCAGCCGATGGCCGCGTCGCGGGTGGGGACATCGATTTCCGGGAAGATGTAGGCCGGGATGAAGCCGGAGAAGCGTTGGAACACGCGCCCTCTGGGCGAGGCGGTGATCTCGTGGCAGAACAGCCGACCACCGGGCCGGACCAGATCGTAGACCGCGCGGGCATGGTGCTCGCGCCCGCGAACGTCCAGGTGGAAGGTCATCTCGATGCTGGAGACCGCGTCGAACGGACCATCGGTGACGTCCCGAAAATCACTGAGGCGGAACTCGACTCGATCCGCGACCCCGGCCCGTTCGGCCAACTCCTGGCCATAGGCCACCTGATTGCGGGCCAGGGTTACGCCGACCACGTCGACGCCGTAGTGCGCGGCCGCGTGCACGGCCAGCGCCCCCCAACCGCAGCCGATGTCGAGCAGCCGCATGCCCGGCCGCAATTCGAGACGCTGACAGATCCGGTCCAGCTTGGCGAGCTGGGCCGCCTCGAGATCGATCGGCTGGGCCGGGCTCTTCCACACCGCGCAGGAGTACACCATGCTCGGGCCCAGCATCAAGCGATAGAAATCGTCGCTCAGGTCGTAGTGGTGCCGGACGGCGGCGGCACCGCGCGCGGAAGCCCGGGGCACCTCGGCCGCGGGCGGCGGCACCGGCTGGCCCAGTAATCCCTTGCGGAGCAACCACTGCCCGATGTCGGCGACGGCGAGGAACCGGGCGGCGAGCGGGCGGATCCGCGCGGCCAGGAGGTCGTCGAACGCGCGATCGGCGGCGAGCATGTACTCCCGCATGAAATCGACGAGACTGCCTTCGACCTCCAGATCGCCCGCGATGTAGGCCCGTGCGACGCCGAGATCACTCGGCCGGAACATCATCCGCCGCAGCGCTTTCGGGTCCCGCACCACTACGACCGGCCCGTCGGTGCCCGCGGTGCTGTTGTCCCACAGGCGTAGTCGCGCGTGCAAGGGACCGCCCGCCATCGCTTCCGCGGCGCGCAACAGTCGCCGCGCTTCGGTATTGGACATTCGCGCTCCTCCTGGTATTCGAATCGACAAGTCCCGCGCGCAGCCACGGCAGCACCAGGCGCCGCAGTGCCGGGAACAGCAGCCGGCGTGGAATGGTCCGGCCACCCCAGGCCTGTAGTTGCGCCGTGCGTCCCGGTGTCACGGTGCGCCGCGCCCCGAACAGGGCGGTCAGACCGGCCCGGGCTACCCGGTCGGTCGAGATCGCGGCGTAGGAGTTCTCCCGCTCCGCCGACACTCCCCCGACTCGATAGAACTCGGTGCGCACCGGGCCGGGTGACAACAGCGTGCAGTGCACGCCGGTACCGTCCAGCTCGACGTGCAGCGCCTCGGCGTAGCTGTTCACGAATGCCTTGCTCGCGGCATAGGTGGCGGCGGTCGGTACCGGCTGCACGCCGGAGATGGATCCGGTGATCAGGATCGCGCCGCTGCGGCGAGCCAGCATCCCGGGTAGTACCGCCAAGGTGAGCTCCTGCACCGCAACAACATTGACCTGCACGACCGACCGCTGCGCGCGCTGATCGGTGTCCGCTATCTCGCCGCAGACCGCGAACCCGGCGTTGTTGCACAGCACCGCCACGCTGCGGCTCGCCAGATCCGCGCACAGGCCTTCCCGTTGGACGCGGTCGGCCAGGTCACACGGGATGACCGCGACCTCGGTGGCGAAGTCGTTCCGGATCCGGCCCGCCAACGCCTCCAGCCGATCGACTCGGCGCGCCACCAATACGGTGGCATAGCCGCGTTCGGCCAGTTGATAGGCCAGTGCCGCACCGATTCCCGACGAAGCGCCGGTAATTACCGCCCAGCTACCACTATCCGGTTCACTTTTCACCATAAACGGACTCCGACCGCTCGAATACCTCAAAGATACGGCCCGGGAATAGGTTCCGGCCATTCGATGGAAACTGTCCGGTAATCGCCGACAAACCGCCCGCGCGGTTATGCGCTGATTTCTCGGCGATTACCGGACGGTTTCCGAATTATGCCGATAAGCCACACTTTTGGGATACGTTATCGATGTACCTCGTTCGACGTCAGGAGTGCGGCGATGCCCGTTCCAGAACCTCAGATTTTCGATCGGCTGCGCGAACTCGCCGCGATCACCGACCCGGCCGATCGGCCGACGCGACGGATCACCGAGGTGTTCACCGGAGATCTCCTCGGCGAGATTCCCGTAGGTACCGCCGCCGATGTGGACGCCGCGTTCACGAAAGCCCGCGTCGCGCAAAAGGCCTGGTCCGCACGCAGTGTTCGAGAGCGGGCGGCGGTCTTCGAACGGTACCGCACCCTGGTGTTCGACAACCGCGAATTCCTGATGGATCTGCTGCAGGCCGAGTCCGGAAAGGCCCGGGCCACCGCGAACGCGGAGGTCCTCGGCGTCGCCCTGGCCACGCAGTACTACGCGCGGATCGCACCACGCCTGCTCCGGCCGTACCAGGTCGCCGGCCTGTTCCCGGTGCTGATCAAAACCGTGGTGCAGCATCAGCCCAAAGGCGTTGTCGGTTTCATCTCGCCGTGGAATTATCCGATGTTGCTCTCGATCGGCGACGCGGTGCCCGCGTTGCTCGCCGGCAATGCGGCGGTGCTGAAACCGGACAGCCAGACGCCGTTCTCGTTGCTGGCCAACGCCGAATTGCTCTATCGCGCCGGACTCCCCCGCGATCTGCTCGCAGTGGTGCCGGGGCCGGGCTCGATCGTCGGCACCGCAATCGTCGACAACTGTGACTATCTGATGTTCACCGGTTCCTCGGCGACCGGCCGCACGCTGGCCCAGCGCTGCGCCGGCCGGCTCATCGGATACTCCGCGGAACTCGGCGGAAAGAACCCGATGATCGTCACCGCGGGCGCGGACTTGGATACCGTGGCCGCGGCCGCGCTGCGGGCCTGCTTCGACAATGCCGGGCAGCTGTGCCTGTCCGTCGAGCGGATCTATGTCGAGCGAGTGGTCGCCGAGGAATTCACCAGCAAATTCGTCGCCGCGACGCAGAATCTGAAAATGGGTGCCGAGTACGACTTCTCGACCACCATGGGCAGCCTGATCTCCGCCGACCAGCTCGAACGCGTGACGAAGGATATCGCCGACGCGAAATCCAAAGGCGCGACCGTGCTCACCGGAGGAAACGCGCGACCCGACCTCGGCCCGCTGTTCTTCGAGCCGACCGTGCTCACCGGGGTCACCGACGCGATGGACTGCGCGCGCAACGAGACCTTCGGCCCGCTAGTCGCCATCTACCCCGTCGATACGGTGGACGAAGCCATCGCCCGGGCGAACGACACCGAGTACGGACTCAACGCCAGCGTCTGGGCGGCGACGAAACGCCGGGGTGAGGCGATCGCCCGGCAGATCCGGGCCGGTTCGGTGAACGTCGACGAGGGCTACGTGCCGGCGTTCGGCAGCATGGGCGCGCCCATGGGCGGTATGGGCGCCTCCGGCGTCGGCCGTCGCAACGGTGTCGAGGGACTGCTCAAGTACACCGAGTCGCAAACGGTGGCGACGACGAGATATCAGAACCTGGACACCCCACCGTTCCTCTCCGACGAACAGTGGCAGCGCATGATGATCCCGCTGGCCCGGCTGGTGAGCCTGCTACCGGGCCGCGATGTGCCGCCACGGACCCGAAGGGCTTGAGCTGGAGACGAATTCGAGATCCGGATCCTGCGACAGGATCATCTGATGCAGCCGCTGCAGATCGAGCCGCGGCTCGATCCCCAGCCGTTCGACCAGAACTCCCCGGGCGCGCTGGTAGGCCTCCAGCGCATCGGCTTGCCGGCCGGATCGGTACAGCGCGAGCATGTATTGCTTACAGAAGGTCTCGCGCGCCGGCACCGCGGCCGTCAGTACCTTGAGTTCGGGGGTGATCTCCCGGTTGCGCCCGCTGGCGAGTTCGGCTTCGAAACAGGCCTCGTAAGCGTTGAGCCGTTCGTCCTCGATGGCGGTCAGCTCGCTCCACCGGATCCCGATCTCGGCCAGGTCGGACAGCGCCCGGCCGCGCCACATCCCGATCGCCTGCCGGAACCGCACCCGCGCCAATTCCGCTTCGCCCGAGGCGAGTTCGGCGTTGCCGCGCTGCACCAGCTGCCGGAACAGGCACAGGTCGACCACGTCGGGATCCACCCGCAATAGATACCCCGGGTCCTGGGTCAGCAGTACCGCCCCCGCGGCGGACTCGTGGCACGCGAGCACCTTGCGAATCGCCGAGACCGCGTTCTGCACGATCTTGCGCGAGGTCGCCGGTGGATCGTCGTTCCACAGCGCCTCGCGCAGCTGACTGGCCGGTACGACTTGATTGTTGTGCAGGAGCAGGTATCCGAGCACAGCACGCCGGGTGACACCACCCAGCCGGATCTGTGTCCCACTGTCCAGAACGTCCAGCTCACCAAGAATACGGAATTCCACGACCGCCGCCTCTCGCTTGTGCCACGGCGGAAGTTCCCCAGTGAAGTCACCCGTGGCCGGAATCGATCGGGAGCCACGTCTTTGCAACCCGAGCAGGATAAATTATGTCATGCTGACTATTTCGAAATCTGCGCAATCATTGTGCAGATTCCCCAGCGCCGGGCCGCGCGCCTTGGGATGCGGAACAATCGGCCGATCCAGGCGCGCGGCCACCGGATCATTCACGTCTGGTCAATTTATCGCGCGCTCCCGGCCCGCCCAGAACTTCTCCCGCAGCTGCCGGTGCAGAATCTTGCCGGTCGCATTTCGCGGAATATAGTCGATGACTTCGAAATTCCGGGGCAGCTTGAATTGCGCGATTTTTCCGCGCAGGAACTGGGCCAGCTCCCGCCCGGTGACCTGCTGGCCGGCGTGCACCGCGACGAAGGCGTGGACTACTTCGCCCCAGCGTTCGTCGGGGACACCGATCACGGCGGCCTCGCGCACCGCGGGATGATCGGTGATGGCGTTTTCGACCTCGGCCGGATAGACGTTCTCGCCGCCGACGATGATCATGTCCTTGATGCGGTCGCACAGGAACAGATAGCCCTCGGGGTCGACCCAGCCCGCGTCGCCGGTGCGCAGCCAGCCGTCGACCACCGTGCGCGCGGTCGTCTCCGGCTGATTCCAGTAGCCCACCATGGTGGCCCGGCTCCGGATCAGCACCTCACCGATCTCGCCCTGCGGCAACGGATCTCCGGCCGCGTCGACGATCGAGATCTCGAACCCCGGGCACGGATATCCGGCCGAGCGCAGTCGCGGATTGCCGGCCACGTGCTCCGAAGGCGGCAGGAAACTGATCACCGACCCCGTCTCGGTCATGCCATAGAACTGAACGAATCCGCAGTCGAAGCGCTCCATGCACTGCACGAGCAGGGCCTCGGGGATCGGCGATCCGCCGTAGGCGGCCAGCCGCAGTTTGCCGAACGCGTCCTTGGTCGCCGCGGGTTCGGACAGCACCAGGGCGAACATCACCGGCACCCCGACGAAGACGGTGATGTCCTGGCCGAGAATGAGATCCATGGCCAGACCCGGTGTGAACTCGGGCATGAGGACACAGGGGATTCCGGCGAACAACCCCTGGACAACCCAGGCCAGGCCGGCGATATGGAAGCTCGGGATGGCGACCAGCAGTCGATCGGTGTCGCGGACGTCGAACCAGTCCACCTCCGTCGACATCAGCGCGGCGCGGGCGGCGTAGACGCTGCGCTGGCCGATCACCACGCCCTTGGACAACCCGGTCGTGCCGCTGGTGTACATCTGGATGAACGGATCATCCGGGCCCACCTGCGCTTCGGGGTCGGTGTCGCCGTGGCCGGTCAGCCAGGTCTCGAAGCCGCCGCCGGGCTGTGCTGGGGCATCGACCCGCACCACCGCGATCTGCGTGCCTGCCTCCGACTGCGCCTTGTCCACCACGGTTTCCGCGGCGGCGTCGACGAACAGCAACCGGCAGCCGGAGTCCCGCAGAATGTGCGCGATCTCGGTGGCGACCAGCACGCGGTTGACCGGGATCAGCACCGTGCCGGTCTTGGCCGCGGCGATCAGCAGCTCGTAGAGGTACTCGGAGTCCTTGCCGACATAGGCCATCCGATCACCCGCGCGCAGGCCCATGGCCAGCAGCGCGTTCGCGGCGCGGCTCGAGGTCCGGTCCAACGCGGAGTAGTCGATCGACCGGGCGCCGCACACGATGGCGGTATCCCCCGGTCGCGTGCGCGCCCGTTCTCGAATGACTCCGGCGAAATTACCGGGTATCTCGATTGATTCGACTTCTTTCAGCGAAACCATCACAACCTCGAAACTATCGCTGTGGTGAATCGGGCGCCGATATTCGAAAAGTCCGTAACGGTGCTTCGATTCGCTATCGCGACAGATCTTAGCCGGGCATCGGTAATTGATCGGTAACCGTCGGGCGCGCAGTTACAGCAGGCAATACCGAATGATTCAACCATGCTCGAGTAGTTACCCGACAATGGGTGTTCGGCGCGGACGCCGTCCTATGCTGGGCAATGTGATGGCAACAAGCCGGCCGCGCGATAACTCGGGGTAGCGCAGCGCAACCGGTTTCGATGGATACGAGGTTTGCCGAATGTCGCAGTTTGATCTGAACGGTGCGTCGGGACCCGCTCGCTCGGGGGATTCGGTGGGCCGTGCGCTCGGCGAGTTGCAGCGCCGATACCTCGACGAGCAGCACCGACTGCTCACCAGCATGATTCAACGTCAGATAGAGCTGGTGCTCGGCGATTTCGCGCCGGAGAACATCGATCCCGCACTGGGTTTCGGTGATCTGGGGCTCGATTCCCGGACCGCGGTGGAGCTGCGGGACCGGGTGGCGGCCGAAACCGGAATCGCCCTGCCCGCCGCGGTGGTCTTCGACCATCCGACGGTCGGCCACCTGGCCGAGCACCTGCGGGAGCTGATGGAATCGGGACCGGCGATCGAGGCCGCCGCGGCCTCGCCCCCGGCGGCGAGCGTCGAGGACGACCCGATCGTGATCGTGGGGATGGCCTGCCGGTTCCCCGGCGGGATCGCCACCCCGGACGACCTGTGGCGGGTGGTCTCCGAGCAGCGCGACGCGATCGCCGATTTTCCGGCCGATCGCGGCTGGCCCCTCGAGGCGATCTACGATCCCGAGCCCGGCACCCCGGGGACGTCCTACGTCCGCGAGGGCGGATTCCTCGACGGTGCGGGGGACTTCGACGCCGGATTCTTCGGGATCTCGGCACGCGAGGCGCTGGCGATGGATCCGCAGCAGCGCTTGATGCTCGAACTCGCCTGGGAGGCACTGGAACGGGCCCGGATCAACCCGGAGTCTCTGCGGGGCACCGACACCGGCGTGTTCCTCGGGCTCAACGATATGGGCTACCGGTCGCTGCTGAGCGCGGGCCCGGAGCTGGCCGGCGCGGAAAGCTATCTACTGACCGGCAATATGCCCGCCGTCGCGTCCGGCCGGATCAGCTACTTCCTCGGATTGCAGGGCCCTGCGGTCTCGATCGATACGGCGTGCTCGTCTTCGCTGGTCGCGTTGCACCAGGCCGCGCAGTCGCTGCGGACCGGCGAGAGTTCGCTGGCGCTGGCGGGCGGCGTGACGGTGACGATCTCGCCGCTCGGCTACGTCTTCTTCTCCGCGCAGCGGGGGCTGGCGCGCGATGCCCGCTGTAAGTCCTATGCCGCGGCGGCCGACGGCACCTCCTGGTCCGAGGGCGCGGGTCTGGTTGTGCTGGAACGTCTTTCGGATGCAAGGCGCAACGGTCATCCGGTCGCCGCGGTGCTGCGCGGTTCGGCGATCAACCAGGACGGGGCTTCCAACGGCCTGACCGCGCCGAACGGCCTTTCTCAGCAACGGGTCATCCGGCAGGCGCTGGCCAACGCGGGCCTGGCGGCCTCCGAGGTGGACGTGGTCGAGGGCCACGGCACCGGGACGGTGCTCGGCGACCCGATCGAGGCACAGGCCCTGCTGGCCACCTATGGGCGCCGGCCCGCCGAGCAGCCGTTGCTGCTCGGGTCGATCAAATCCAATATCGGGCACACCCAGTCCGCCGCGGGCATGGCCGGGCTGATCAAGACGATCCTGGCGATGCGGCAGGGGGTGGTGCCACCGACGTTGCACGTCGACAAACCGTCACCGCACGCCGACTGGACGGCCGGGCACATCCGGCTGGTGACCGAGCCCGAGCCGTGGCCCGAGCGCGGTCGCCCGCGGCGGGCGGCCATCTCCTCCTTCGGGATCAGCGGCACCAACGCGCACGTGATCGTCGAATACGACCCGCTGATCACCGGATCGGTTGCGGCGGAACCGGATCGGATCGAGAGCGACGAGCTGTCGGTGTGTGTCCTGTCCGCCAAGACCGCGCAGGCCCTGCGCGGCCAAGCGCAACGACTGCGCGCCGCGTGCGAAGCCGATCCGCGGGCCGACGTCGCGAGCATCGGGCTGTCGACGGCGACCACCCGCGCCGCGTTCGACCACCGGGCGGCCCTGGTCGTGGACGGCCGAGCCGAACTGCTGGACGGTCTTGCGATGGTGGCCGAGGGCGCCTACACGCCGTCGGTCATCACCGGCCGCGCCGCGTCGCCCGGGAAGATCGCGGTGCTGCTTCCCGGCCAGGGCAGCCAGGCCGTGGGCATGGGATACCAGCTGTATCAAGCGTTTCCGGCGTTCGCCGCGGCATTCGACGACCTGTGCGCCGCCTTCGACCCGCATCTCGATCGGCCGCTGCGCGCGGTCGTCTTCGGGACCGACGCGGAGCTGCTGGATCGCACCGAATACACCCAGCCCGCTCTCTTCACCATCGAGGTCGCCACCCTGCACCTGCTCCACTCCTGGGGGCTGGCACCGGATTTCGTGCTCGGCCACTCCATCGGCGAGCTGGCCGCCGCGCACTTCGGCGGCGTCTTCGACCGCACCGAGGCCGCCGCGGTGGTCGCGGCGCGCGGCCGGCTGATGCAGCGGCTGCGGCCGGGGGCCATGGTTTCGGTGCGGGCCTCCCATGCCGAGGTCGAGGCGTCCATCGCGGGCCAGGAAGCCACGGTATCGATCGCGGCGAGCAACGGGCCCAATGCCACGGTCATCGCAGGTGACGACGCCGCGGTGACCGCGGCGGCCAAGCATTGGCGCGAACGCGGGCGCCGGGTCAAACGACTCCGGGTCGAACGCGCCTTCCACTCCCCGCATCTGGACGACATCCTCGACGAATACCGCCGGGTGCTGGCCGAGACGTCGCTGCGCCCCTCCTCGATTCCGCTGGTATCCAACGTGACCGGTCGCCTCGCGACGGCCGCGGAACTGTGCTCGCCCGAATACTGGGGGCGCCAGGCTCGCCAGACCGTGCGATTCCACGACGGCATCGACTTTCTCGCCGGCGCCGGGGTGAGCACGTTCCTGGAGGTCGGTCCGGGCGAGGCGCTGGCCGCGATGGCCCAGGAATGCCTCGCGGAGGGCGGCCGGACCACGATCGCGACCCTGCGGAAAGGCCAGCCGGAGGCCCGGAGTCTGTTGCGGGCCACCGCCGCCGCCTGGGCCGCGGGCGCCGAGCTGGACTGGGGTGCGGTCTACGCGGGACGCGCGGCCGAGGTAATCGACTTGCCCACCTACAGCTTTCAGCACCGTCACTACTGGATCGGCGCCGACATCACCACCGTGGCGATGCTGGACCCGCGGACCCAGGCCGAGCCCGTGGCCGACCCGGCGCAGGAGTTCCGGAACCGGCTGGCCGAGTTGCCCGAGTCCGAGCGGCTCGAGTTCGCCGCGGCGGTGGTGCGGGCACAGGTCGAGGAGATCCTGGTCGACCAGGACACGGTGTTCGACTCCGACCGAACCCTTTTCGAGGTCGGACTGACCTCGCTCTCGATGCTGGAACTGCGCAGCAGGCTGAATCATGTTGCCGGGACTTCGATCTCGCTGGAGAGCCTGATCACCCATCCGACCGTCCGCGGTGCGGCCGAACTGATCACCGGCCGCGGCGAACCCGTTTTACAGGAGGTGGCGCGATGACGTCGACCGAGACCGGGCTGAGTTTCGAACGCACGGTGCCGTGCGCACTGGCCCACCGCCGGGCCCTCGGCGAGGTGTTCGTGGCCGATACCGCCCCGGCCGAGATGGACGGCTTCCTCGCCGCCATCCAGATTCCGCGGGCGCACTCGCTGTGGTTCGACCGGCTGGTGGACTACCACGATCCGTTGTCCACCGTGGAGGCCATCCGGCAGGCGATGATCGTGGTCGGGCACCGGTACATGAGCGTCCCGGCCGGCGCCCCGGCCAGCCTCCAGCAGTTGGAGTTCGAGGTCGAGGATCTGAGCGCCTACCGCGACCAGGCGAACGTCCCGCTGGAAGGTATCGTCCGGGCGCGCGCCGGGCTGGCGGGCACCTTCGGCGACGCCGCGGGCACCTTCTTCGAGGCCGTGCTGACCATCGGCCGGGTGCGAGCGCTGACCTTGCGCGGGGGCGGGATCCAGTTTCCGGCGGCGACCTACCAGGAGATCCGCAAGCTCCAGCAGGCCGGTCGGCCGATGGGCGACGAATCCGGCAATGCCACAGTCGAACCCGTCGATCCGGCCCGGGTCGGCCGACGTGATCCGCGCAACGTAGTGGTGGGCGCGGCGCTACCCGGGGACCAGCCGCGGATACCGCTGGTGGTCGATCAGCGGCACCCGTCCTTCTTCGACCATCCCTACGACCACGTGCCCGGCCCGCTGCTGATCGAAGGATGTCGGCAGGCGGCGATCGTCGCCGCGGTCGAAGCCGGTGCGCTGGCGTCCCCGATCGCGGCCGTCACCGCCTGCGCCACCACCTTCACCGGGTTCGCCGAACTCGGATCACTCATCGAATTCTCGGCCACCGCACACAGCGACGCCGATACCGGGGGCGCCGAGGTCGAACTCGGCGTGCATCAGTTCGGCACGCAGATCGCGCACTGCCGCATCGAACTCGCGCCGTATCCGGGCCTTGCCTGAGCACACAAAGGAGTCACAACGATGAATCGTTCGGCAAACAACAGCGCCAAGAGATTCGCGGTGGTCGGTGGCGGCGTAGCCGGTATCGCCGCGGCCTACCACCTGCATCTGGCCGGTCACGAAGTCGAGCTGCTCGAGCGTAATCCCTTGCTGGGCGGGCGTTTCGGCGTCGACCACCTCGGCGACCGCCCGGTCATGATGGGCGGCAAGAACATCAGCCGCACCTACACCGAACTGCGCGGGTTCCTCGCCGCGATGCGAGCCGACAAGTTCGAATACTTCGGCGTCAATACCTCCCGCCTCATCGACGGCAAGCTGGTCACCTTCGACAGCAAGAACAGCCGGCTCGACCTGATCCGCAAATTCGGCAAACTGGGCGCACCGCTGGACCTGCTGAAACTGCTCCTCCTGATGATCACGATCAAGCGCGACGAGAGCAACCGGTTCCTCGGCGGCGCGACCTTCTCCCGCGTCGGGGCGCGCCGTGATCACAAGCCGCTCACCGTCTATTTCGGACAGGCGCTGGTGAACAACATGTTCCGGCCGCTGACCGTGCGGCTCAACGGCGCCGAGCCCGACGAGATGTACCTGGGCAACTTCAATGTGAATCTGAGCCTGGCCAGCACCTTCGACCAGTTGACCGACGGTGTCCAGCCCGCGCTCACCGAATTCGCGAAAAAGGTTACGGTGCTTCCGAATTCCCGGGTGGAGTCGCTGGTAATCGAAGACGGTCAGGTGCGTGGCGTCCAAATCGCGCGCGACGGCAGAGCACCGGAGGTCCGTTCCTACGACGGGGTCGTGGTCGCGACGCCCGCCTACGCCACCGCCGACATCGTGAAGTCGAATCTGCCCGAACTGAGCGAGTTGCTGGCCGAGGTCCGATACTTCCCGGCCGCGGTCGCGGTCATCGAATACGATCGGCCGGTCTTCGATCAGGTCGTCCGCGCGATCGCGCTCGACGGCGGGCGCTGCAGCAATGCCGGCGTCTACGGCGTCAACGATTTGAATATCGTGCGATACACCTTCAGCGGGCGCGCCGCCCGCCCCATGCCGACCGCCGACAATCTCGAATCCTGGATCGACGAAGCCGAAGACCTCATCAAGGGTCTGCTCGGCATCGAAGGCGACCTGCGCAGAGTGCATTCGGCGACCCGCATCTGGGATGCCGCCTACTGCGCCTACCTGCCGTTCTACGGAGATTTCCTGTCGAAGGTGCGGACCGAGCTGGCGGGGGCGCCCGGCCTCGAACTCGCCGGTGACTACGTGAAGGGAGCGCCGCTGGAGGCGTGCTTCCGTTCCGGCCGAGAAGCCGCGGAACGTCTCCTGAGCCGGAAGTGAGACCATGATTTCCTACATCGACCTCGTGCGCGCGGGCGCGCGGACCCGCGGCGACGAAGTTCTCTACACCTATCTGGTCGACGGTGAATCGCGGGAACTCCAGCTGAGCTGGGCCCAATTGGATTCGCGAGCCCGCGCTATCGCGGGGGAACTGCAAGCGCGCGGGCTCGCGGGACGCTGTGTGCTGCTGGTCTATCCGGCCGGAATCGATTACGTGGTGGCGTTTTTCGCGTGCCTGTACGCCGGGGTATTCGCGGTGCCCGCGTATCCGCCGGAACTCAATCGTTCGGTTTCCCAGCTGCGGGCCATCATCGCGGGTGCGGCCATCGAGGTCGCGCTGACCGACGCGCAGGTGCACGCCCGCATCGAGACCTTCCTCGGCGTCGAGCCCGCGCTCGCGCCGTTGCGCTGGATCGTCACCGGCGACGTACCGGACGAACGGGCCGCGGACTGGGTGGCGCCGGTGCTCACCGAGGACAGTCTGGCCTTCCTGCAATACACCTCCGGCTCGACCTCGGCGCCCAAGGGCGTCATGGTCACCCATGGCAATATGCTGCACTGCGGTTCGGTCTTCGCGCGGCTCGCCGAACCGGGTGCGCGGATCCTGAGCTGGTTGCCGCAGTACCACGACCTGGGGTTGTTCTTCGGTCTGCTGCAACCGGTCTACGGCCGCAACCCGATCATCATGATGTCGCCGCTGGACTTTCTGCGGCGGCCGGCGCGCTGGGTCGAGGCGATGTCGCGCTACCGCGTCCAGGTGACGGCGGCGCCGAACTTCGCCTACGACCTGTGTGCCCGCCGCACCACCCGCCAGGAGGTGGAGCAGCTCGACCTCAGCTCGTGGCAGGTGGCGATCAATGCCGCCGAACCGGTCCGGGCCGCCACCCTGGACCGTTTCGACAAGGTCTTCGCGTCGGCGGGTTTCCGCAGCTCGGCACACCTGAACCTGTACGGCCTCGCCGAAGGGCTGGTGCTGACCACCGGTCCGGTCCACAGCCCGCCGCAGGTGGAGCGGTTCGACGCCCAGGCGCTCGGCCGCGGGATCGCCGAGCCCGCGCGGCAACAAGGCAACGGTGTCGTGCTGGTCAGCGCGGGCCACGCTGTCGAGGGACAGCATGTCGTCATCGTGGGCGAGCAAACCGGCACCGAGTGCGGCGCCGGGCAGGTCGGGGAAATCTGGGTCACGGGCGGCAGCGTCGGCTCGGGCTACTGGGAGCAGCCGGTGGAAAGCGCCGAGACCTTCGGGGCCACCCTGGCCGGCGACGGTGCCCGGTACCTGCGCACCGGAGACCTCGGATTCGTCCACGACGGACAGCTTTTCGTCACCGGCCGCAGCAAGGACGTCATCATCATCCGCGGTCAGAACGTCTACCCGCAGGATCTGGAACGCTCCGCCGAAGAATGCCATCCGGCATTGCGCCCGGGCTGCGTCGCGGCCGTCGATATCGGCACCGGCGCCGAGAACGAGGGCGACCATCTGGTCATCGTGCAGGAGGTCCGCGCCGACTGGCGCGGGAACCTCGCCGCGAGCACCGCCGCGATCCGGCGGGCGATCGCCACCGAACACGCACTTCCGCTCTATGCCATCGTGCTGATCCGTCCCGGCCAGATCCCCAAGACCTCGAGCGGCAAGATCCGCCGCCGCGAGACCCGGACGATGTTGCTGGCCAACGAATTCGAGGTGCTGCACGAATGGTGGCTGGCGGAGCCGGCCGGCGCCGACCTGGACAGCGGCGACATCGAAGCCTGGCTCAAAGTCCGTCTCTCCGAACGATTCGACCTGAACCCCACCGAGATCGACACCCGCGCACCGTTCGCGGAATTCGGCTTGAACTCCGCCGAGGCCGTCGAGGTCGCCACCGACCTGGCCAACTGGCTCCGGTTCCCGATCTCCACCGTCGTCATGTGGGACCACCCCACCATCGAAGGAGTGGCACAGCACCTGTCCACGGCCATGCGCCGCCGCACCCGGATCTCGGCCGAGGGCCTGCGATGAGCCGTCGCCGATGGGCCGCCCTGGTGGTGCGCGTACTCCCCTACTTCGGCTCCCTGGGCATGATGGCACCGACGGGCTATCCACCGCGCAGTGGCGAAACAGGCGGTCCGGCCGCGACGGATGCCACCGATGCCGATATTTGGCAGACTGACGGAGAAATCTTCATCCGCCGGAACGATCCCCGCTGAACCCTCGGGCCGCAGATCGAGAGGCGCGAGCGCGTTCACCGAACTTTCGAGTTGGGAGAAACGATGACTCCGCGAGACGACAAACCCGTTCCGCCCGCGTCGGACAACGCCGCCGACGTCGATCTGGCCTGGGCTCCGCGGGACCACACCTGGTCCCACCAGGAGGCGGAATCCCGCGCGCTGAAATGGGCCGACGGCGATCCCCTGAAACTCGCCAGCGTCTACCTCTATCGCGACCCGAAGGGCAACCCGGCGACCGAAGCCGACTACAAATTCCCGGTCGCCGACATCATCGGCGGCACACCGAAACGCGTGTTCAGCGCGGTCACCCACGCGGCGGGGCGGCTGAATCAGGCGAAGATCTCCGACGCGGACCGCAAGCGGGTGCAGGATCGGATCACCGATCTTTATCGCGACGCGGCCAAAGCGTTCGACGATCCGTCCATCGAGGCGCCCTGGGAATCCTGAGCGGCCATTACACCCTGCGGTGAGCACACCGGCGGGGATGTCGAAACCCGCGGCGGCCAATAAGGTCTGCCCATGGACAAGCGCACGATCGACATTCTCGATGCCGGCTATCGGCCGCGTGCGACGCTGTGGGATCCCGTCCGCGGGCAGAGCATCCTCGACGAGGCCGTGGTCACCACCGCTGAACGCGCGCACCTGGATTCGGCGGGGATCGTCGTCAACGACTTCGTGACCTGGGAGCACGATGAACTGGTCGATCGGGCCCGCGCCGCCGCGCGAACGCTCGATCTGCGCGGCGCCTGCGCGGCATTCGTCGCTGGTGTCGGCGGGAGCGCGCGGCGTGGTCTTCCGGTGCTCGACGGCTATACGTGGTGCGCGAAGCTGCCTGACCACAGCTACCAGACGGTCCCCGAGTTGCGCGCCTGCGGTGTATGCGGGGCGACCCAGAGCAACACCGTCGACCGAACCGTGCTGCGCCTCCGGTTCTGGCAGGGCCAGCCGTGGTCGAACCTGATCGGCGCGGTCGTCAACCTCGAGGAATGGCGAACCCTGCCACCCGCCACGCCGACGGCCCAGGACCGGCTCGTGTTCGAGGCACTGCTGGACGCACTCGCCGCTGCCGCGCCGACGCTGTCACCCAGCGGTGCGGTCAAACTCCTCGGCCAAGCCAAGGTGATACCCAAATCCAATGCCGGACTTCGCTATCGGATCCTCGAAGCACTCGCCGACACCGGCGTCCTTCCACAAACTTCCATCGGCCTGCGCACCGAGCAATGGGTGGACGCGGTGGACCAGTCCCGCGCCTGGTCCACCCTCGGCCGTTCCCATCGCTCCGACGTCCCGCTGCCGCTCGCCGCATGGAACGGAGCGCACGGCGTCGATCGGCGACGAGCGATCGAACTGTTCGCGCACTGTTGAGTGGAAGGAGTGACGGGACGGTGCATTTGGCCGGTATGTCGCGGAAGGTCAGTTTGCCGAGAAGTGGTGTCGAGCAGTAGATCTGGTGCTCACGCAGCGGAGTCTGCCGCGACACTCCGGCCCGACGGCGGGCTGGCACTCGACGCGGCCGGGGCCGGGTTGGATGCCAGCATGAACCGCATCCCCCACCGGGCTCTCGGCGTCCTGGCATTAGCAGTGGCGCCCATGGCCGTACCGGTCCAGGCATCGGCGACCGGGAGCATCGTCCTCACCAACGCGGACTCCGCCAGGTCGGTAGAGGCAGTGGCCGGTCACGACATCGAGGTCCGGCTCACCAGCTACCGCGAGAACGGGCTTACCTACACCTGGCAGCTCCCGGAAACCAGCGACTCGGCGAAACTGCCGCGCACCTCCGACAACGTCAATCCCGCCGGTCACGCCGCGGCCGTTTTCCACGCGGACGGCCCCGGCGACAGTGTGATCACTGTGCACCGCACCTGCCGCCCGGATCCGGACCGCAACTGTCCCGCCGTCATGCATCCGTGGAAAGCCGCGGTGCGCGTGAAATAGCGGACATCCCGGCAACAGGTCTGGATGGCCCGTCCTCGGGCCATCTCGACCGTAAAACTGTGTGACCCGCGAGGTGCCGTTGTGCCACAGTGGCGATCGTGACCGAGGACTACCGCACCCTGAACAAGGCGAACTGGGACGAGCGCGCACCGGCACACGCCGCGTCCCCCGACTACGAGCTGAGCCGATTCCGCACCGATCCCGAGTTCCTCAGCGCGGTAGTCCGTTTCGATCGACCACTCCTGGGTTCCGTGCGGGGGTTGCGCGGTGTGCACCTGCAATGCCACATCGGGACCGACACCCTGTCGCTGGCACGATCGGGCGCGCAGATGACCGGGCTCGATTTCTCTCCGGCCTCGCTGGCCCAGGCACGCCGGCTCGCCGAACAGACCGGCACGCCGATCGACTTCGTGGAGTCCGATGTCTACGCGGCCCGGGCCGCGCTCGGCACCGAACGGTTCGACCTGGTGTACACCGGAATCGGCGCGCTGTGCTGGCTGCCGAGCGTGCGGCGCTGGGCCGAGACCGTCGCGGGCCTGCTGCGTCCCGGCGGCCGCCTGTTCTTGCGCGAGGGACATCCGACGCTCTGGGCCATCGACGAAACGCACACCGACGCACTGGCTCTCGGCTATCCCTACTTCGAACTGCCGGAGCCGATGGTGTTCGCCGAGGAAGGCACCTACGTCGACACCGATGTCGAATTCACCGCCACCACGACGCACGAGTGGAATCACGGGCTCGGTGAGATCGTTACCGCGGTGCTCGACGCCGGCCTGACCTTGACAGGTCTCACCGAGCACACCAGCGTGCCGTGGAACGCTTTGCCCGGCCGAATGCGACGCGACGCCGACGGTGAATGGCATCTGTCCGAGCATCCGGAGCGCCTCCCGCTGAGCTATACCTTGCAAGCCGTCAAACGGTGAGCTGAAACAGCTACGCCCGCCGCTTCAGATGTCGCGCGCGACAAAGGATCTCGCGGCGGCCTAAGATGAAACTCGATGCTTCTCGCGCGTATGTCCGCGACGCGGAAACCCCACTGCACCGAGGCAGGGACCACCTGGAAAGCGGACGGGACAGGCGCGGTGGCGTGAGCTTCCCCAATCGCCTATGACCTCCTTCGCCGAGGTGACCACACGATTCCTGACGGTCTTGCATCATGAGGACTATCGGGTGAGCGGGTTGTGCACAGCCGCGGCCGAGGTGCTCTCGATCGAACGCGCCGCGATCTCGATCGACGAGCAGGACGCCGGCCTGCAAGCCTGGTGCGCCACCGATCGGACCGCCGCCACCATCGAGCAGGTACAGGCCATGCTCGGCGAAGGCCCCGGCGTCACCGCGATCGACGACAGCTCCCCGGTACTGGTTCCGGACCTGAGCGTCGACAACCACCGCTGGCCGGGATTCCTCAGCGTCCTCGCCGGCCAGAACATCACCGGCTCGATGTTCGCGCTGCCGCTACAGCTCGGGGTCGTGCAATTGGGCGTCCTCGACCTCTACTGCGCCGAGCCCGGCGATCTGGACCGTCACACTCTCGCGGCGGGACTGCACGTGGCCGACCTGGTCGCCACGCTGCTGCTCACCGGCAGCCCGCGCGGCAACCGCGATACCGAGGGACGCATCCGCGAGGTGACACCGCTGCGTGATCTCCTGCTGACCGACCAGCCTGCCACCGAGGGCGTCGGTTCCCGTTTCGAGTGGTGGTGGCAAGCCGGTGCCAGCAACCGCGACATCCACCAGGCCGCCGGCATGGTGATCGCCCAAACCGGCGCCTCCGCCCGCGATGCCTACGCCCTGCTCCGCGGATACGCCTACGCCGAAGGACTGTCCCTGACCGAAGTCGCCGAGCGCGTCGTGGCCCGACGGCTGCGTTTCGGCCCCGAAAACCGTTGAAGGAGGGGGTCTCCCAGACCATGGAATCTCGAGAAGGACCACTGCTCGACGCCTTCGTGCGGCTCGCCGACACCTTGATCGTCGACTACGACGTGGTCGAACTGTCCCAGGAATTGGTCGAGGCCTGCGTGCGGTTGCTCGGCGTAGCCCAGGCCGGACTGCTGGTAACCGATCACCGCGGCGCATTGCAGGTGCTGGCCGCGACCAGCGAGCAAACCCATCTGCTGGAACTGTTCCAGCTCGAATCCGCGCACGGGCCGTGCCTGCAGGCCTTCCACACCGGCATCCCGGTTCCGGTCCACGACCTCGCCGCGGCCGCCTCCCGATGGCCGGAGTTCGCCCGCCGCGGTTTGGACAGCGGCTATCTTTCGATATACGCCGTGCCCTTGCGACTGCGTTCCGAAACCATCGGTGCGCTAAACCTTTTCGGCATGAGCAAGTCCGCGCTCAGCGGCGAGGACCTGCGGCTGGCGCAGGCGCTGGCCGATGTCGCCTGCATCGGCATCCTGCAAGACCGGATGCGTAGCCGCGCCGAAACGCTGAACCGGCAGCTGCGTTCGGCGTTGAACACCCGGATAGTCATCGAACAGGCCAAAGGGGTGCTCGCCGAACGCGGGCAGCTCGATATGGATCAGGCCTTCCACCGATTACGTGATCACGCGCGCAGCAACCAACTACGGCCGGCCGACGTGTCCGCGGGCGTGGTCTCGGGTGAACTGGACACCAGCGCGATCCTGGCCCGGCCGACCAACCCCTCCGGTTAGCCGCGCGTTTCAGCCCGCAGACGTTCCCACACCACGTCGATCCCGATCTCCCCCGGCGTGAGTGGATCGCGCGCGGGTGACCGGCGGGCGATCTCGGTGAAACCCAATCGGGGTGGTACCACCGCGCTCGCGAGGTTCGCCGCGTCGTGCCAAATCTGTACCCGCTCGATGCCGGGCAGGGCGAAGGCCTGCTCGACGAGTGCGGCAGCGGCGGCGCCGGCATACCCGTGCCCGGTGTGCGCGGGGTGAATCCAGTAGCCGATCTCCCAGACGCCCGGCTCGTCGGCCCGTCGCAGGCCGGCCGATCCGACAGCCCGCCCGTCCACCAGGACGGCAAAGCCGTACGCCGCACCCGATTCCCACGCGCCCGCAGCCTCGGCGAGGGACTGTCGCACCGTTTCCCGCGGATGCTCTCCGACTTGCGTGACCCAGCCCATCCATGGCCGCAGGTGCGCCAGCGACTCGTTCACGATCCGGTGCAGCGTGACCTCGTCGGCCGGCAACCATCGACGCAATTCGATCCCGCCGTAGCGCACCGATTCCGCGGGCCCTGCCGTGTCGTTCATCGTCACCACGATAACTAGCGCGGTGGTTCGAGGATTTCGGCCAGTGCGGCGGTGTCGCGCAGGTAGCGCTCGTAGGGGAAATCGGCGGCGAGCAGGGCGGTGCGTAGTTCGTCGGCCAGGGGTTTGCCGGTGGCGTGGAAGGCGTTGCGGCCGGCCTCGGTGATGCCGACCAGTCGCCGGCGTTTGTGGTCGGGGTCGGTCTCGATCTGGACGAGTCCGGCTTCTTCCAGGGGGCGTAGTGCGCGGCTGACGGCCGGATCGGAGACCGCCAGTGCCTGTGCCAGTTGGTGCTGGGTGACCGGTGCGATGTCTTCCAGCGTTCCCAGCAGCCGGATTTGGCTGTAACTGAGCCCGGCGGTGTTGTCCACCCGCCGCCGGGCCGCTTCGCCGAGCAGGTACACCACGCGATGCAGTAGGTCTCCGAGTCCATCGTCCACCCGCCGAGCATATCCGAGTCTTACCTAGTTAAGACTCATTGCCGGTGCAGGCGAGACCGGCGCTTCGGCGGACAGTCGTTGCGCGCGGCGGGCGAGGACGATCATGACGGCGGGGAGGAGCAGGTCGCAGACCAGGACTCCCCCGGTGTTGCCCGGAGCGTGATCGCCGTTGGCGAACCACTGATAGACGTGCCCGATCAGCGCGCCCCAGAGGAACATTCCCGCACCGAGGCCGATGGTGATGCGTTCGCGAGCCGTGGCCGAGACGGCGCGAAAGCCCAAGACGGCGAGGCCGAGGTTGGCGAACGCGATCTCGAACTGGAACGGAGTCGAGTCGAAGCCGATCGCGGTGGCCATGACCTCCGGAACCGTGAGGAACGCGAACGTCATCCACAGGCTGCCGAAGCCGAGTGCGACAACGGCCCACCATCGTTGCCAGGTTTCCAGAGCGGCCTGGCGGGAGGGGCTGTGCCGGGTGGCAACGAGTGCGCCGATGACCGCTATCAGCGGCCAGATCAGGGGGACGGCGGTCTGGGCGAGGTAAGAGATCGGGTTCATGACTCAATCTTGCATGGTTAATATTAACCATGCAAGATTCAATTTTGTACTTACCCGGTGACCTCCCGCCGCACGGTCTCCGCGACGCGGGAGAGCGCCGCGCCGAGGTGGCGGCGCTGCACGGTGGTCAGGGGGTCGAACACAAGACGCCGCACATGCGCGACATGGCCGGGCGCGCAGTCGACCAGCTTCTGCCGGCCGGCCTCGGTCAGGGTGGCCAGGGTGTAGCGGCCGTCGCTCGGGTCGATGCGGCGCACGATCCACTCGCGCGCTTCGAAGCGATCCAAGAGCTTCGACAGCCGCGGGAGCGTGCTGTCGCAGTCGCGAGCGAGCTCACTGAGCCGCATGGTGTCCTGATCCACCATCGACAACCGGGCGAGCACGCTGTATTCGAAGTTCGACATGCCCGCGTCGCGCTGCAACTGCCGGTCCAGGGCCGCGGGCAGCGCGATCACCACGGTCAGCAGGTCCTGCCAGAGTTCTTGCTGCTCGGCGTCCAGCCACGGCGACGGTTCTTCCATGGGCCGGGACTTTACTTGACCAGGAAACAGATATCTATTGCCTAGGCAAGTTAGCCTGTGTACCGTTGAGTTGCCCAGGCAAGTCAATGCAGTCCGACCGTCCGGTAAGGGAACCGCACGCTATGACCGAACACATCCCAGCCGCGGCCTACGACGATCACCTCGCCCGGGTCCTCCCCCACGCCCGCGAACAGCGGCTCTGGACCCCCGCCGACGGGGCGCTGCCCACCATGTTCGTCAGCCACGGAGCGCCGTTCACCCTCGACGACCCGCAGTGGCTCGGCGATCTGTACACCTGGTCGCAGTCGCTACCCAAACCCCGTGGCATCGTGATCATTTCAGCGCACTGGGAGGACGCACCAGCCTCGATCTCGGGCGCGGCGGCCGGCACCCCGCTTTATTACGACTTCAGCGGCTTCCACCCCCGCTACAAGACCCTGCCCTACGCGACCCCGGACGCGACCGACCTCGCACGCCGGCTGACCGCCGCCCTCAGCCCGACGACCACGGTGCACGAGCGCCCCGATCGCGGGCTCGACCACGGCGCGTTCATCCCCCTGATGGCCATGTATCCCGCGGCCGACGTTCCGGTCGTCCAGCTGTCGATGCCCAGCCTCGATCCCGAAGTATTGCTCGAGTTCGGGGCACGGCTGCGAGCCCTGCGCGACGAAGGCATCCTGATCATCGGCTCGGGCTTCATGACCCACAGTTTCGCGGTCTTCCGTCGCCCGGACCTGGCCGCGTACACCCAGGCCTTCGACGAGTGGGCCGCCGACGCCCTCGAACGCGGCGATGTCGATGCCCTCACCGACTACCGGCGCAAGGCGCCCGCCGTCTCGGTCGCCCACCCGACGGCCGACCACTTCGTGCCCCTGCTGGCCACCGTCGGCGCCGCGAGCGATCCGCGCAGCGCTACCAGCGCGATCGATCGCATGGTGATGGGCAACTCGATCCGATCTGTGCAAATGAACTGAGCTGCTCGATCGAACCCATCAGCGGGTGCGGGGCCGGTCGGCGCGGGTACCGAGGCCCTCGAGCAATTCATCGAGGGCGTCCAGGGCCTGCCACCCGTTGACCGCGACGGATCCGTCGGCGTCGACGCGGATTTCGAGTCGATCCGGGGTGGTCACGAAATCGAGGTGCCGGTATCGGCCGGTGAGTGCACGCAGCTGCTGGTTGGTGGAGCCGATCCAGGGCCGGGTGGGGTCGAGGTTGTCGGCCTCGTACGGTCCGTCGGCCAGGAGGTCGGTGTTCTCCAGGAGGGCCCGGATGTCGGCGCGTGTGTCGGACCAGGCGAGCAGGTCACGGTACTCATAGCCGGTGAAGGTCATCACCGAAACCCCTTGCTCCCGTGCCGCACTGGCTACGTACGCGAGGGGCGCGGCCTGTTCGAAGGGCTCTCCGCCGAGCAGTGTGATGCCTTCGACCCGCGCCGCCCGCGCCGCGTCGAGCAGGCTCGCGGTCCACTCCCGCACCGGCACGACGGTTGCGCCGTCGGCCGCCCACATGTGCGGGTTGAAGCAGCCGCGACACCGAATGGTGCAGCCCTGCACCCAGATCGCGGTCCGGCGGCCAGGGCCCTCGGCCTCGGTGGCGGTGAGGACGCGGCTGACTCGCAGACTGTCCGGCGCGACTTCGGCGGGAATCACAGATCCAGCCTGCGACCCAAAGCACGTGTATCGGACGGCGTTTCGGCCGGTGACGGTAGATCGAGCCGAGGGCCCGGCTCGGACTGCGACGCCGGAGTGAAGTCCAAGCGTTCGGCGATCGTCGGCAGCTGGTGCGGTTTCATCTTCGTGACGGCGGCGAAGTCCGCCAGATCTCGGATACCGCCCGGCCGTGCACGCGCGGCGAGGACCGTGTCGACCTCCGGCGCGGACAGGCCGAGTCCGAGCAATTCGGTGACCGAGGCGCTGTTGACGGCGACCGTGGATGTCGCCACGCGAACCGGATTATCCGGCGCCGCGCCGGCCGGAGCGGGATTCGGGGCCCAGTACCCGCGGGTGTAATCCGCGATCCACTGCGGCTGCTGCTGCGGCACAGCCGGATTCGGCACGTTGTTCGCGTACTGGGGTTGCAGAACCGGATTCGGCGCCGACTGGTAGGCCAGGATTCGCAGGAACTCCTTGCGGATCATCAGCGCGTGGATGATCCCCCCGATCCAGGTCGCGAACAGCAAGCCACCCATCCAGGTGTCGGCGGTGTCCTGCGCGGCCGTTTGGACCGCGCCCGCCTTGATCTCGTTCTCCGTCGGCCCGCCCAGCTCGCTCAGGACGATCGCGGCGATGAAGGCCGCCAGGTAGACCGCGGCGGCGATCCAATAGGCGCGCTTCTTCGCGCGCACGGCGACATAGAGAAAACTCGCCCAGGTCAAACAGCCGATGAGGCCGACCGGCAGGACCCACAAACTATTGCGGATTCGCCAGCCACGGTCGGCCAGGAGAGCTTCCGGGGTCGGTGGGTAGCTCGTCATTCGTGCACGCCGAGCTGCTGCACGTCGGTGTTCACCTGCGCGGCTACGGTTTTCCACCAGTCCGCGGTGTAATCGCTGTCGACGGTGGTGGCGTCGAGTAGATCCTCCAGCGCCTGCACATAGGGCAGGCACAGTTCGCCGACCACATTGTGGGTTTCGGCGCGGATCCGGCCGTCCGCGCCGACGACGATGGTGAGGCGGACCGGCTCGCTCATCGACGCACCTCCAGCACCATGGTGACGGAACGGTCGGAGTTCTGTGTCTCCGACACCAGGTCCATCCCGGCCTGCGGCGCTCTGTCGCGCAGTTTGTGGAGCACTTCGGCCTGGACGCGCTGCCCGTAGGCCTGGTCGATCGCGAGAACCGTATCGACACAACGCTGTTCGTCGCCGGTGCCGGTGAAATGCGCCTGCCAGATGCCGTCCGCACCGCGCCGCAATTGCGCGACCAGGTCGGCCCACGCCGCATCGATCGCGTCGGGCCCGGACTGCATGGCCGTCGCGCCGGTGTCGCCCAGCGCCAGCGTCAGCAGGCGGGGATCACGCAACCGGGTGGCGACCGTGCACGTGTTCGGCTGCGCCGAACCGCCGGCCGACGCCGCCTTCGCCGCTGCCGCGACCGCCAGCGGCACCAGAATCAACGAGATGCTCATAGCGACCTATTGTGGTCACAAACCTTGCGATTCGGTTAACGAGTCTCGGGTAGCGCGAACGCCGAGGCCGACACCGCGCGCATTTTCGCCCACTCGCGGACCGCGGCGATCTGCTCCTGATGCAGCAGCGACAGCGGCACCGTCTGCTGGACCGCGTGGAACAGGTCATGGGCGGCCAGCGCCCGGCGCTCGGAGTAGGCGTCGAAAAGCCCGCTCACCACGACCTGTTCGATCTCCGCGCCGGAGAATCCGGCACTCGCGACGGCGAGATCGATGAGGAGCTGTTCGGTGAGTTCGAGACCCGCGGCCGGCCCGGTCAGGCGGCGGCGCAGATGCAGCAGCCAAATCGCCTGCCGGTCCGCGAGTTCCGGCAGATCGACGAAGAAGATCTCGTCGAACCGGCCCTTGCGCAGAAACTCCGGGGGCAGATTCTCGATCGAGTTCGCGGTCGCCATCACGAACACCGGGGCGGTCTTCTCCTGCATCCAGGTGAGCAGCGTGCCGAAAACCCGGGAGCTGGTGCCGGTGTCCCCGGCGCCGCCGGTGCCCGCGAAACCCTTGTCGATCTCGTCGACCCACAGCACGCAGGGCGCGCAGGCCTCGGCGGTGGCGATCGCCTGGCGCATGTTGTGCTCACTCGCCCCGACCAGGCCGGCGAAGATCCGGCCGATGTCGAGCCGGATCAGCGGCAGGCCCCAGGCGGAGGCAACCGCCTTCGCGGTCAGCGACTTTCCGCAGCCGGGCACGCCGGTGATCAACACGCCTTTCGGTGCGGCGAGCCCGTAGGCGGCGGCTTCGGACAGCCAGGCGTCCTGCCGTTTGGCCAGCCAGCTCTTCAGCACGGCCATCCCGCCGACATCGTCGAGTCCGATATCGGTGCGCACCAATTCCAGGAGGCCGGATTTCCGGATGGTCTGCGCCTTCTCGGTCAGCACCACCTCGACACCGGAGGCGGTCAAGCTGGTGTCCTTGACCATCGCCAGCGAAAAGGCGTTCTCGGCCTCCGCCAAGGTGAGACCGAGCGCCGCCTTCGTCAACCGGTCCCGTCCGCGCGCATCGAGATACACCGCCACCGTGTCCGCGTTCTGCGCGATCATGCCCTCCAGCAGCGCACGCAGCTCGGGCTCCCCCGGCAACGCGAAATCGACGACAGTGATGTCTTTTTCGAGTTCCGGCGGAATGCGCAGCACGGGTGAGACCAGGATCGCGGTGCGCGCGAGATCGCCGTCGCGGAACGCGCGTACCAGATCACGGAGGTTCCGCAACGCCTGCGGGTCCGCGGGCCGGGTTTGATCGCCGAGGAAGCTGTGCAGATCGTGGAACACGAAGATCGCCCGCTCCCCGACCTGCCGCGCGGTGCGCAGCGCCGCGATCGGGTCGGTGCTGCCGCGTTCCGGCGCCTGCCCGGCCCGGGCCAGACCATCGGTGACCGACCAGCGCCACACCGGGCGCGGTGTCTTCATCCCGGCCGCGGTGGCGACGATCTCGTCGAGTACTCGCTGCTCCTCGAACGTTTCGATATACAGCAGCGGGAATCTGGCCTGCAACAACTGGGTCAGGCCGCGGCGGAAGGAGAGCACCAGGCGATGGTATCCGCAGGGCAACCGCATTCTCCCTCGCGTGAGTAACTATGGGGGGTGTAAACGGCGCTGCCGAAATGGTCGAGACCGACGAGTTCGTGCGTCATCTCGGAGCTTTGGCGCAGGCCGGGGTCGCCACTCGGGAACCGGCCACCGAAGTCCGCTACGCCATCATGGGCGTGCTGTGCCTGCCCGCTCAGCTGCGGTCACGAACCAAGACGATCGAGTGGACGGCGATCGGGGCGGTGGCACTCACGGCGATCGTGTCGATCGCCGCGGCCGCGTTGGTCAGAGGCTGACTACCGCCGGCCGAGACCGCGAGTTCCAAGGCGGCGGTCATCGCGCCCAGATGGATTCCGAGCTCGGTTCTGGTGCCGGGGCCGAGATCGACGGTCATTGCCTCGGAGTAGAAGCGTGATGCGTCCGGGTGGCCGATGCGGTGCAGCGCCGCGGCGTGGGCGGCGGCGGACAAGGTCGAGCCGTGGACGGTGCGTTGCAGGTAGTAGTCGACGGTGCGCCGCCAGGTTCGGGCGCTGTGGTAGTAGCCGAGTCGCTGGAGTGTGCGGGCGAGGCGCTTGGGGGTGAGTGCGCTGCCGAGCATGAGCGTGTCCGCTTGCTTGGCTATTTGATAGTTGCGCGGATGGTCGTCGTCGGCCTCCATCAGGCGGTCGAGTCGGCCGAGGTCGCTGCCGTAGCGGTCGGACAGTTCATCCAAGGTCATCCAGGGCAGGTGTTCGTAGCCGCTGAATTGGGAGAGCACGCCCTCGTGGAACGGCACGAACATACGCCGGGACATGGTGTCCCACAACGTGATCTCATTCTGATCCACCCCGGTGCTTTCCCGCAGCGCTCCGCGGCGCTCGGCGGGCAGGTCGGCCCACAGTGCGGTGGCCAGATGTAAGGTGCTGGCGGCCATGACGTTGGTGTAGGCGTTGTCGTCGATGCCCGGCGTGGTGCTGTTCGGGTCTTTGTCGTGGAACTCGTCCGGACCGACCACGCCGCGTAGGTGATAGCGGTCGGTGGGTGCGTCGTGTGCGCTGTACGTGGCGTAGAAGCGGGCGATCTCGATGATCATCTGCGCGCCCTCGTCGTGCAGGTAGGCGATGTCGCCGCTGCGGCGGGCGTACCGGATGATGCTGTGCGCGAGGGCGGCTCCCTGATGTTGCTGCAAGACGGTGTAGTCGCGGTTCCACCGGCCGCTGAGTGGGTTCTTGACCCAGGCCACGGTGGTCTCGCTGCCGTCGCTGCCGCTCTGCCACGGATATCGGGCGCCCTCGGCGTGGCAGCGGCGCGCTTCTCGGCGCGCGGCGGACAGCCGCCGGTATCGGTAGTCGAGGCCGACGCGGGCCAGGGTGGGGTTGGTGCGGGAAAGCCATGCGATCGCGGTGGTTTCGTCCCAGAAGACCCGGCCCTGATACTCCTCGCCGTGCAGGCCGCGCGCGGGAATGCCGACGTCGAGCCGGGCGCTGTGCGGGCTCACGACCTGGTGCAGGTGGAAGGAATACAGGCGGAGAACGTCGAGATGCGGGTGGTCGGCGGGCAGCGAGGTCGCCGCCCACTGCTCGCGCCATGCCGCGATGTGGCTGGTGAAGAGGTCTTCGGGGCGGCCGGCGTTCGCGAGATCGGCGAGCGCTCGGTCCCGCAGGGCGCCGGTGGACCGGGTGGGGCTGGTGCGGAGCGTCGCGACCTTGTAGATGATCGCGGGCCGGTCCGGGCTGACATGCGTTTGCCGCGTGGTGTAGCCGTCGCGGGACGCGCGGTGCGGGGTCGAGCCCGTGGCCGCGTTGGGCACTGTCACCGTGCAGGCGAGGGCGGCGCCGACCACGGACTGTGTGGTGTGACAGGTCAGCCAGGCCACGGCGGCGGCGGGATCGGAGGCCTGGAATCCGGTGAGATGCCGGGTGTCGAAATCCTGGTAGCGCTCGACCTGTTCGTTGCGCATGTCGGCGTCGATGCCGCCCTCCACCTGGAGAAGTCCGCTCCAATTCTCGGCGTGCAGAGTCAATTTCTGGACGGCGAGGTGCGGGTGGACCGCGTGCACCGCGCGCTGCTCGTGCAGCCGGGTGCGGCGCCCGTCCGAGGCTTCCAGCAGGAGGTAGTGGTGCAGGATGCCGCGGTACAGGTCCAAGACATAGCGCTCCTCGAGCACCGCGTGCACCGGGCCGGGCACGAGCGGCTCACGGCCCGCGAAACAGCGCAGGGGAAGCCAATTCGGTAGTCGCACAGCGGCTTCGGCTTCGACCTCCTCGCCCTCGATCACGGTGTGCGTGCGGTTGTAGACCCCGGCCGCGTAGGTCCCGGGATAGGCGGGCGCGGCGGCGGAATCGTAGGCGGCCGCGCCCCGGGTGCCGAAGACGCCGTTGCCCAGCGTGCACAGGGTCGCGAATCGCTCGCGCTGCTCGGGGTCGTCCGAGGTGGGACGGAACGTCCATTGCCAAGGGTTGTCGCTGCCGCCGACGTCCAGGGGTGCCACGAGACCTCTTCTACTCATGAAAGGAGTTGAGCCAGGTCATAAAGAAGAATGTCGGGCTGCTCGGCGAGTAGATACGGGGCCTGGCCACAGCGATCGATCGCCACCACTCGCCCGAATTCGCCGTTGCGGGCGGCCAGCACCCCGCTCGGCGCGTCTTCGAAGACCGCGCATCGGTCCGGAGCGACGCGCAACTGCCGCGCGGCCCGCAGGAAGCAATCCGGTGCGGGCTTGCCGCGTAAGCCGTGCTCCCGGACGTCGATGCCGTCGACGACCACCTGGAAATAGGTCGAGAGGTCCGCGCTGTCGAGGACTTCACGACAGGACGTGCTCGCCGACACCACGGCGCACGGGACCCGGCGCTGCCGCAACTGATACAGCAGCCGCAGCGTGCCGGGATAGGGCTCGGCCCCTTCGCGCGCCAGGATCTCCGAATACAGCTCGCGTTTGCGGGCGACGATTCCGGCGACGGTGGGCGCTCCCGGCGGGTCGCTGTCGGACCCGTCCGGCACGACTTGTTGCCGGCGGGCCAGATACTCCCGCAATGCCTGCCGCGGCGGCAGA
Organism: Nocardia sp. NPDC050712; assembly: GCF_040654295.1. Classification (NCBI taxonomy): domain Bacteria; kingdom Bacillati; phylum Actinomycetota; class Actinomycetes; order Mycobacteriales; family Nocardiaceae; genus Nocardia; species Nocardia sp. NPDC050712. The sequence continues at coordinate 421,549 of NZ_JBFAHT010000005.1, read as the reverse complement.
CCGTCGAGTTCGTGGTAATCCGCGAGGACGAACAGGTCCGCCCCGAGCGTGGTGCGGATGGCTTCGTGCCAGGCCCGCCGATGTTGCAGCTCGGTCTTGGTGACGGTCCCGTCGAGATCGAAGATGCAGCAGTCGATTTCGGCGAGCAGACGCGGCACCATCAGTGCAGGCTGTTTCCGCGGACCAGGAAGTCCGGTCCGCTGCAGTACTGCTGGACCTCGGCCAGGAACTCTTTGGTCGAGGCGGCGTCGACGTGCGCCTGGAACGCCGCCTGATCGGCGTAGCCCTCGTTGATATAGAACCGGCTGGGGTTCCATTCGTCGACGACGATGTCGAAACGCTTTGTCCCGGGCTCGTTTTCGACGGCGGTGGTGTGCGCCCGAAGGGCGGCGTCACGGAAGGCGTCGCGCTTGCCGCTGTCGACGGTGAACGAAACAACAATCTGATACATGGTTCAGTCCTTTGCTTCACGGGACGCCGACATGGCGCGCAGGGCGGAGGTGAGGGTGAGGGTGGACGGGGTGCGCGGCGCGGCGGTCCACGCCGCATGGCACACGGCCCGCAGTGCGTCGAGCGCGCTGCCTTCGCCGTAGAGATCGAGCACGGTGGTGTCGGCACGGGCGGTCCAGCCGTTGCACCGGGAGGCGTTGTCGCCGGTGCGCGTGACCGCGGGGTGGCTGCTGAGCAGCCCGTCGTGCAGGTTGTCCGCGATGTAGGTGGGGCGCTGGTCGGGTGGCGCTGCCACGAGTTGCTCCGGATCGGTGATCCCGGTGAGGACCAGCAGGCTGTCGGCGCCGTTGCGGTATCCGGCGGCGATATCGGTGTCGAGCCGGTCGCCGACACACAGCGGCCGCTTGGCGCCGGTGCGTTTGAGCGCCGCGTCGTAGATGGGCGAATAGGGTTTGCCCGCAACGAAAGGAGTCTGCCCGGTACTGGCGCACAGCAGTTCGACCGCGGCCCCGTTTCCGGGACCCAGCCCGCGATCGGTCAGCATCGTGGGGTCGGGATTCGTTGCATACCAAGGTATTCCGGCGCGAATGGCCAGACATGCCTCGGTGAAACGACTGAAAGGCATGTCCGGTCCGCCGAAACCCTGGGCGACCGCCTGGGGCTCGTCATCGGCGGAATCCACCACGTGCAGGCCGACCTCGGACAGCGCCTGCGTCAGGCCTTCCCCACCGATCGCCAGGACCCGGGCGCCGCGGCCATATTGTCCGGCAAGCACTTCGGCCAGCGCCTGTGAACAGGTGACGACGTCCCCGGGCTGCGCCGCGACCTCGAAGTCGCCCAGTTTGTCCGCGACATCGGCCGGCGGGTGCAGCGAGTTGTTGGAGACGAAGGCCAATCGCATACCGAGGGTCCGCGCCTGCGCCAGCGCTTCCGCGGCCTGCTCGATGGGCTGCGTGCCGATGAAGACGACCCCGTCCAAATCGAGGAAGGCGCAGTCGTAGACGGTGGCGGGGGCCGCGGTCCCGGGCAGGAGTTCGCGCTCGTGCGCGGCGAGCAGCGTCACGAGGCGCTCCCGTCCTCGGAGTTGAATTCGTCGAGCTCGGACCACAGGCTGTCCGGGACGTCGGTCCCGAAGAAGTCCAGGTTCTCGGTGACCTCCTCGGGGCTCTTGCACCCCACTAGGACACTGGCGATCTGATGGTGACGCAGCGGGTACTGCAGGGCCGCGGCTTGCAGCGGGACGTTGTGGGACTTGCAGATCTCGGCGAGCTGACGGGCCCGCTCGACCTTCTCCTTCGGCGCCTCGTCGTACTCGTAGTGCGCGTGCTCGTCCGGATTGGCGAGCAACCCGGAGTTGAAGGGTCCACCGACGACCACCGAGACGTCACGTTCTTCGCAGGCGGGCAACAGTTCTCGCGCGGCGGGCTGTTCGAGCAGGGTGTAGCGGCCGGCGCACAGGATGACGTCGAGATCGAGATTCCGGACCATGCGCAGCAGGAAGTCGTCGAGGTTCAGCCCGAAACCGATGGCTTTGAGCATGCCCTGCGAGCGCAGGCCATCCAGGGTCGCGAACACCTCGTTCGCGGTGCGGTCGTCGAAGGTGGTGTCTTCCTCCTTCTCATAGAAGTCGCAGTCGTGGCAGTAGACGATGTCGACGTGGTCGGTTCCGAGCCGCTCGAGGGAGCCGGCCAGACCACGCTCGAGACCGTCCGGGGTCCAGTCCCAGGTGAAGGTGTAGGGGGTTTGTCCCTCGAACATGGCGGCGGGTTCGCGGCGTTCGCCGTTGGGCAGCTTCTCCAGGCGGCGGCCGACCTTGGTGGACAGACTGTAGGTGCCGCGGTCGACGCCGCGCAGGGCGTCGCCGTAGCGCAGTTCGCCCAGGCCGGTGCCGTAGAAGGGGGCGACGTCGAGGTAGCGCACGCCGCGGTCGAGAGCGGTGCGGACCGTCGCTACCGCCTGATCGTGCTCGACCGGTTCGTACAGGCCGGACAGGGCGACCGCCCCCAGCCCCAGTTGGCCTACTTCCACGTCCTGGCGGATGAGCTTGTTGGTCTGGGTGTGATCCATGAGATGCTCCTTCGCTGTTCCGGGTGAAGCTCGGAGGGGCGTGCAATCGTGCGGAGCCGCAGGCTTTTTCAGAGAGCGGAGGTGAGCGAGGCGACCGGCGAGACCGCCCGTAGGCGCACTTGGAGTTCTTCGAGGTCTTCCTGCCCTGCCAAGCGCTCTAGGACGTCGAGTTGCTCGGTCCAGGTGGTGTCGGTGTCGCGCGCGGCCACGCAGGTGTTTCCGGCATCGAGCAGGCGCATGGTCCAGGCCAGATAGGGGTGACGGGTGTCGCTGGGCCGGGACGCGATGTGTTCGAGCTGTTCCAGGAGGTGCTGCAACCGCTCGTCCGACGCGGCGCCGGGTTTGTAGCCGATGACGGCCTCGGCGAGTGCTTCGCGCTGCGGTTCGTCGGCGGTGGGCAGGGACCCCTCGTAGTGCATGCGGTCCAGGCGGGCCAGCAGCCACGCGGCCTGCCCGCGCACCGACGCTTCGGCGTGGTCGCGGATATGGCTCAGGCGGGTGATGTGTTCCTCGATGAACGGGCCGTGGAAACCGGTCTCGGAATCCTTGTAGTGCAGGGCACTTCCGATGCCGACCGCGTCGACGCCGGTGTAGACGACGTCGGCGAGCTCGTCGAAGCTGATACCAGCCGACATGTAGGTGAGCAGACCCGCGCTGTGCGCCTCGTGGACCAGGGTCGCGGCGTCGGCATGGCCGAGCTGTTCGATGATGGGTTTGCTGGGATGGGCGTCGCCGGCTCCGTCCCAGGCGACCTTGCCGAAGCCGCCGGCCCGGGCCAGCTCGATGCCCAGGCGTCCCACTCCGAGGCGGTCTTTCACCTTGCGGGGCTTTCCGGGGCCGCGGTCATCGACAAAGCCGTTGTTCAGGTTGAACGCGGCCGACAGCGTCTGCCGATGCGGATTCATCAGGGTGTCGGCGGCCACCGCCCGCATGAAGCACACCGCTTGGCCGGCCGTCATGTGCTCCATGGAGACCTTGCACTCCGCCGCCCCCGCCTGGAACAGTAGCGAGCAGACCGCCGCCATGAACCGCACGGACTTCAGCCGCGACGCCTCGAAGTCGCCTTCGAACATCGGGCGCCCGACATAGACCGACAGTGGCGCCGACGTGCCGATGTGCAGCCGCACGCGCGCGATGGTGTGGATGGAAGGCAGGCGGTAGGGCTCACACACCTCACGGTCTTCGCTCTCGGCCCGCTCGATGTGCTCGACGTGCACGACGGTGCCGTCCAGATACGGCGCCCGCATGGTGCTGCCCAGAACGTGCCCCTCGCCGGGGTCGGTGATCGACAGAAAGGTTTGGTGCGCGCGGAAACCCGGGACTCCCCACAGCTGGTAGTCCTCCTCCGGCCGCGCGCCCTGGTCGAGCAGCAGATAGGCGAACTGGACCGCGATCTCCTCGGTATGGGTGAGGCGCCGGCCTTCGGCCCGGGCAGTGGTCAACAGCTCGGAGACCGCTCTGAGGTAGCGGGACGCCGCCACCGGTTCGCCCCCGGGACCGTTGAGTTCGATCGTGACGGAGTCGCCGTCGACGGCGAGTTCTACCGCGCCGCGCCCGTGGTGCGCGTCCGGCGTGTAGTGCTCCTCGTCGTCCATGAATTCCCGCAGGGTGCGAAGAAGGTCGGGCCCCGCGGTGGCGGGATCGGCGAACCCGTCGGCGTAGGCGGCGCTGCGGTCCGCGAATTCCGCGCATTCGGGGAATTCCTCGGCCAGGATTCGCGTCTGCTCATGAATTCGCCGGACCAGGTCAGCGTCCGAGCGGCCCTCGGGAAGCTGATATCCGTGGTCCTGCTCGTAGTCGTGCTCCGATTTCTCGGCGTGCTGTTTCGCCTGCACCGCCCAGACCCGATCCACACTGTCGCGCACCACCATCAGCGCCACGTGGCGCAGCGTGCCGGTGGTCGCGGTGTAGGAGGTGACGGAAGGAACAGGGCTTGCCTCTGTGTCCATGCAGGCAACGCTAGTTCCGGGCGCGGCACCTCAGCGCCATCCGGACGGGAGGCCCGCCCGAAACCGGACGAAAGGTCTCAGCGGGCTGCGTAACCGATGCGCCCGCAGCGGCTTTGAGCGTGGCAGATCAGGTATTGATCGGCACTCGATGTCCTACGGTGTCACTTCCCGTGCGGTGGTGATCTCTTTTCTATTGCGACACGGGCAACGCCGGGAATTCGCCGCCGTGTCGGCACGATTTGTCGCCGGGTGTCACTTTTCGATCCAGGACACACCGTTTTCGCGATACTCCGCCGGACTCATGCCGGTCTGCTCCCGGAACACCCGATAGAACTGCCGGTCACCGGAGAACCCGCAAGCTTCCGCGATCGCCAGAATTGTCTGGTCCGGCGCCGTGACCAGCAGCTCGCGGGCGCGGTCGATGCGCAGCGACCGCAGCAACGCCATCGGACCGCCTTCGTGCTCACCCAGCAAGCGGAACAGCTTCCGGCGCGAGATCGCGCAGCCCGCCGCGACCCGGTCGACGTTCAAGCGAGGATCGGCCAGGTTGTCCCGCAGAAACCTCAGGACGTGCTCGCGGCCCACCGCAACGCACGCCGACTCCCCGGGGCGGTGACCGTTCTCCACCGCCAGGCCGGCGCCCAGTAGATCGAGACCGGCCGACAACATCGGCTCGGCGCCGAGCACCTCCGGCGCGGAATCGGCCAGGCTGCGGAAGTAGTCGATGACCAGCGTGCCGTGCCCGATCGGCTCCAGCACCGTCGCCGAGGGCATCTCGTCCTCGGCCAATCCGGAGACCTGCAGCAGCCGGGCCCGCGGAACCCGGATGAGAATGCCCGTGTAGTCGGCCGTCCGGAAGTCCAGCGGCCGGGTGGCGTCCGCGATCAGTAACGCTCCCACCGGAACTCGCAGGCACACATCGCCCGAGCGGACATCCATCGGGCCGCTCAGCGGGATACCGGCGACGGTGTACGGCGCCGCGCTCGTGTCGATATGCCGGCGACTGCGCCGCGCGAACTGTGCCGAGTGCATCGAGAGGCTGATCGTCAGCGGCTCCCACGAGACGCGCGGCACGATCCGCCCGTGGAACTGGCTTTCCCGCTCCGGCTCGATGGCGCAGGGAACGACCGATCGGCTCACCATCGAATTCCAGTAGTCGAACGCTTCCCGCCCGGAGGTCCCCGCCGTCGAGATCTCCGGGCCCCCAACGACAATCTCCGCCATCAGTTCGCTCCTCCGCACGATCGGTTCGGCCGGCCGGCACACGCGCCGGTGGTTCCGATCGGGTACTTCGTGCGCATCGGCGCGCCGGGTGGGTGCACATCGCGGGAGGGCGGCACTCGCACATTCTACGAATTACGGTAGCTCACGAGGCTGCCGATTATTCGCTGTTGGCCTCTTGACCCACGATGCCGGTCATCGTTTCGGAGGACTTGACCCCGGTGCCGGTGAGCACGACCACGGTGGTCTGACCCGCCCCGATGGTGCCGTCGGCGCGGAAGTGATCCAGTGCCGCGACGGCGACACAGCTGGTGGGCTCGGCGTACAGCCCGCGCGCGGCGAGCTTGCGCGCCGCTGCCCGGATCGCCTCGTCGGTGACGGCGACGGCCGCGCCGCCGGATCGGCGGATGCCCGCGACGGCTTCGGGCAGGCGGGGCGGGTTGGCGATGGAAGCGCCCTCGGCGATGGTGGGCATGCGCGGGCCGCGGACGGCCGGGTCCACATCGTTGACGGTGTCGGCGATGGCGGCCCAGTGTTCGGGCTGTCCGACGAGCAGTCGTGGCAGGCGTTCGATCTGGCCCGCGGCGAGCAATTCGTTGAACGCGATGTCGCATCCCAGCACGTTGCTTCCGGCACCGGCTACGAGAACGACGTTGTCGGGAGCGGTGAACCCGAGGTCCTCCCACATCTCGTAGGCCACGGTTTTGGTGCCCTGTAGAAAGAACGGGTGCCAGTTGTGGCTCGCGTACATGATCTGCTCGGACTGGCGGATCGCCTCGTCCGACACCTGTTCGCGGGTGCCCCCGACCAGCTCGATCCGCGCGCCGTGCGCTCGGGCCTGCAGAATCTTCGCCGCCGAGGTCGCGCCGGGCACGATGATCTTGGCTCGAATACCGGCGGCCGCGCTGTAGGCGGCGACCGCGGAGCCACCGTTGCCGGAGCTGTCTTCGAGGATGTGCTCGACGCCCTGGCCGGCCAGGTGCGAAACCATGACCGACACCCCGCGGTCCTTGAAGCTCGAGGTCGGGTTGAACCACTCGAGCTTGAAATGCACCCGCTGACCGTCCCAATCCAGCGGCACCATCGGGGTGCAGCCCTCACCGAGACTGACCCGGTGCCGGGGATCGACCGGGATCGCCGCCTGATAGCGCCAGATCGACCGCTCGGCGGAAACGATCTGATCAGGCGTGAGACCGGGGAGTGCGCCGAGTGCCAGTGGGGTGCCGTCGTCACCGCGCCAGCGCGGATCGGTGAGCTCGTAGCGGTCACCCGACCGGTCGTAGAGGAACGGGCCGGGCATGCGGGCGTCTGTCATCGTCGCGGTCTCCTGGCTCTGTCCGTCAGCGTGGAACGGTCTGCCCTGGTCGCAGCACCGCTCCGCATTCGCCCGCCTTCTGATAGTCGGGCAGCAGGTGCTTCAGCACCTCACCCGAGTATTGGCGTAGCTGCTGGAGTTGCTGCTCGTCGCGCACGACTTCTTTGCGGACCCAGTCCTCGTCCGCGCCGGACGACGCGTCGCGGAAGCCTTGGATCTGGTAGTAGTCGCGACTCATTCGGGGGTCGTTGGTGAGCCCGTTGAGCAGCCAGGCGCCGTGGGTGTGCACGAAGGTGGGCTTGCGCTCCTCGAAGATGTAGTCCTCGAGGCTGATGTCCTCGGTGCCCGCGTAGATGTCCGCGATCCGCGATTCGGTGAGCCCGGCCATATCGATGAGCCGCAGGCGCGAGGTCAGCGAACTGCCGCCCATGTCGGGGGCCAGCAGACTGCCCTGCTGGAGACCGATGATATCGGCGTAGCCGTTGACGTAGCGGCCGAATCGCTCGGCGATCCAGCACAGCGGCACATCCGAATCGGCGCGATAGGACTCGGCCGCGTCGGCCAGGGCGACGCCGGACGGGATCAGCGCGCCGACCAGTGTCAGCGCGACCAGCAAACGGCCGCGGGTGCGCAGCCGGGCGAGCAACTCCGCCGCCGAGATCACCACGATGAACGCGCCCAGCGCCCACACCGGCGTGGCGAACCGGAACTGCGCCATCCAATCCGGTTGCAGCACGCAATAGGCGACCATCGCCAGCGCCAGCGGAACCAGCAGGGCGACGACACCGTCGCGCCACCTGCCCGGCGCGGCCAGGGCGAGCCCGACCACTCCGACCGCCGCGATCACCGCGGGCGCCCCCGCGTACTGCACCAATTCCCCCGCCCTGGTCAGATCGTGCGCGGTCGGCATCGCCTGATGCTTGGCGACCGCGGTATTCGCGACGAGCCTGCCGAATTCGCTGATCCGCCACAACAAATACGCCCCGAACGGAATCGTGAACGCGATCCCGGAATACAGCACGTGCCGCAGCCCGGTGAGCCACAACTCACGTCGAATGAGAATCAGCGCGACCAGCGGATACGCGGCCAGGTAGATCAAGCCGTCGGGCCGGGTCAAGGCCGCGAACGCCGCTATCGCGCCCGCGGTCACCGCCACCGCCGGCGTCCATAGTCGCTCGTCCAGCACGGCCAGGAACAGGTGGACGGCCAGCGCGCACACCGCCAGCGCGAACAGCGAGTTCTCCAGGCCGGAGAAGCACCAGATCACGAACGACGGAATCGCGGCGAGCACAACACCGGTCGCGAACGTGACCAGCGCGGGCCACCGCGACACCCGGCGCGCCGCGAGGTAGCAGGCGACCAGGATTCCCGCGCAGCAGAGCAGCGCGACCGCCTTCGGATAGACGACGAAATCCGCGACACCGAAGAGCGTGCCGCGATCGAACAACCCGAGCCAGTCGCCGACGACCAGCACGACAAGCCAGGTGGGATTGGAGAAGCCCTCCACCGATTCCGCGCCGGGCTGCAACACCGGGCCGAGACCGCCGGCGACACTGCGTGCGTAGGCGAAGGTGATGCCGGCGTCGTCCACCAGCCACTGGCCGTATCGTGCCGCCTGCCAGGCCAGCACCAGCACCCCGCCCAGCACCGCCGCGAACGCCGCCCATCTCGATCGACGCCGTTCCCCCGAGCCCTGCTGCTGTGCGGCAGCAGCTTGCGGACGCGCGATCTCTACCTCAACCATTCATCAGATCCCAAGTTCGAGCGATGTAGCTAAGAACTTCAAAACCTTAGCGTTACTCACGAATCTTGCGACCCGACAGTGGTGAGAACGAACCACTCACACCGTGCCGAGCACCGCGGAACACTCGGTGCACCGCTTCGCCCACGCCTCGATCCCGGTCAGCCTAGGGGGTGTCGATGGCGCGCGCTTGCCCCGAAAACCTCAGGCGGTCACCGAGGCGCGTAGTTCGGCGAGCGACCGGCGCTGAACGCCCTGGCCATCGAAATTCTCGGGGGCGAGCCAGCTTTCGAAGGCCCGCTTGATCGCGGGCCACTCGGTGTCGAGGATGGAATACCACGCGGTGTCGCGGTTTCGGCCCTTGTAGACGATCGCCTGCCGGAAGATGCCCTCGAATTGGAAGCCGAGACGCTCCGCCGTTTGCCGCGAGGGCCCGTTCAGGCTGTCACACTTCCATTCGTAGCGGCGGTAGCCGAGGTCGTCGAAGACATAGCTCATGAGCAGGAACTGGGCTTCGGTCGAGATCGGGCTGCGCTGCATGGCCGGGGAGAACATCACGTTGCCGACCTCGACGACACCGTTGGCCGGGTCCTGTCGCATGAGCGCGAGGGTGCCCACGGCCGTTCCGTCGCCGTGATCGATCACCGTGTAGAACCGCGGATCATTCCCGGCCGCTATGTTTTTCAGGTAGTGCCGATAATCCTGCGCGTTCTCGAACGGCCCGACGGGCAGATAGGTCCAGTCGCGCCCATCGGGCCCGCTGCGGTAGGCGGCGTCCAATTCGGCACTGTGGCGCGCCGCGTCCAGCGACTCCAAGCGGCAGTACCGGCCCTTCAGCGTGACCGCACCGGGCAGCGAACGCGCTGACCAGTCCGGCAGCGGTGCGCCGATCGGCTGGTCGTACTCGTTGCGGCGGACGGACATTCGTTCCTCCTGGATCGGCGGGTAGCGGGCGGGCACGGGCCGCCTTCGGATGCCCGCCGGCGGTGCGCGACCAGCCGCCGTCGTTACCGCGTCCTCGAGGCGGAATTTAGCAGCGCTCGTCCGCTTCGAGTGGGATTGCGGTCCGCGTGGGGAGCCGATCGCGCTATCCGAGGAGAACGCCGACTATCGCCCGGCGAGTTCCGCCACGACGGGGGCGAACCGCTCGGCGAAGGCGGCGCCGAAGACGAAATAGGAGAAGCCGATCTCCTCGCGTCGGCGCTGAATCTCCTCGATGGCGGCTGCCGGGTCGTCCGGCAGCACGGTCAGTGCGTCTGCGGCGCGGAGTGCGGCGGGGTCGGTATCCGAGGGCGCCATGTTCGGCGCGACCGTGTCGCCGATCACCGGGACGGCAAGGGCGAGTTCGACCTTCCCGGTGGTGCGGAAGTCGTGGGCCAGGCGCTCGACGTCGGCGCGGGATTGATCGCCCAGCGCGAAGGTGACTGTGTCCGCGAGTTCGGCCGCCAGCGCCCGGGCCTTCGGTCCGTATACGGCCATCGCCACGGGTGTGTGCTGGTCGGGGCCGTCGAGGTCGCGCAGCCGCTCGACGGTCTCCCGGACCTGGGCCAGGCGCTCGTTCGGCGGCGGTACGCCGGGGACCCCCTTGTCGCGGAGTTCGTCTTCGATTCCCGGGCGGCCGGTCCCGATGCCCATCTCGAAGCGGCCGTCGGTCAGCAGCGACAGGGAGTGCGCCTCCCACGCCGTCAGCCAGGGCGGGCGGAGCGGGGAGGCGTACACCCAGGTGCCCACGCGCAGGTCGGTCAGCGCCGCGGCGGTGGCCAGCATCGGCCCGGGCGCCGGCTGCGTCAGCGGGTAGTCGGCCACCAGCAGTGTCGAGTAGCCGTAGTCGGCGATGCGGCGGACGTGGTCTCGCCACGTCGGCACGTCGGTGCCGAGCGAAGCGACAACCCCGAACCGGAACGGTCTCGTCATGATGGATTCCTTTCTGTGGTCCAGAGATAGCGACGAAGGCGCCATCCGGAATTCATCGGTGGGACTCTAGGCCGGTTTCGAATCAATGCTGGAGCACCTCGCCGAGGCGCGGCAAAAGGAGACGCTTCCAGCTCCGCTCCATCGCATTGCGCGCCATCTTCTGTCGACGGTCTTCGATGTCGAAACCCGTCTGTGTCAGCAGAAGCCGGGTGCCGAGGCCCTGCGGGCGCATCGTCCAGTCGACGATCCAGGGAGTCGGATAGTCGGCGTGAGGGTAGGTCCAGCTGTAGGTCAGCTGTTCGCAGGGGCGGGCCGCCAGCACCTCACAGACGATCTCGTTGATCGATGCGTCCGGGATGAGGAATCGGAAGCAGTTGCCGGCCGAGGGCGCGAATCCGATCGGACGAAGCAGCCACCGCTCCAGGAGGTCCGGCTGCGTCAACGCCCGCCACACGGCATCCAGTGGGCGCGGGACGAAGGTGCCGAGTTCGATCGCGGCCGGATTCAGTTGCGGGTCAGCGATCATCGACGCGCCCACTGGGAGAGCTGCGGATTTCTACTCACTGCGCCTGTCCCTCCTTGAATTTCGCTTCCACTTCCGCGACGAGATGCGGCTGGGCGACCTCCATTTTCTGGACGTAGGCGACCGCGTCGCCGATGGTTCGCAGGCTCGCCATGTCCTCGTCCGGGACGGTCACGCCGTATTTGTCCTCCAGTTGCACGGCGATCTCGACCAGCGACAGCGAATCGATCTCCAGATCCTCGACGAAGGACTTCTCGATCATCACCTCCGCGGCGTCGATGCCGGTTACTTCTTCGACGATCTCCGCGATGCCGGCGACGATCTCTTCCTGCGTGGTAGCCACGAAACACTCTCCTGGGTGTAATCACTTGTGCGCGAACGCCACTACGCTAGGAGCTCCACCGGGGTGGAGGTTCAACACGTTGTGACAGACGACATACAAGTGAGCATCGGGGAATTGGCGCGCCGCACCGGACTCGCGGTGCGCACGATCCGGTTCTATTGCGACGAAGGACTTCTCGAAAGTCACCGCAGCGCGGGCGGGCATCGCCTGTTCGAGGCCGGCCGCGCCACGGAACGACTGCTGCTGGTGCGACGGTTGCGCGCACTCGGGCTCGGGCTGGCTTCGATCGCCGAGGTGCTGCGCGAAGAGCGATCGATCGCCGAGGCCATTGACGCCGAAAGCGCGCGGCTCGATATCGAATTTCGGTCGATAGCGTGGCAGCGGGCGTCCTTGCGGGCGGTCGGGGCGGCTCCCCCGGCGCAGCGGGCGGCGCGCTTGGCGTTGCTGGCCGACGCGCAGGACGGCGATGCGGCATACGACTGTCTCGTGCGGTTCTGGAAACAGATCCTCACTCCGATTTCGGGCCGTGACGTCGGCGCCTGGCTCTGCGGGAATGTTCCGGAGCCGCCCGCCGACCCTTCCGTCGAGACGGTTGTCGCCTATGCCGAGCTGACCGCCCTCGCCGCCGCTCCCGGCATGAGCACAACTGTGCGGCAACAACTCTGGCGGGCGCAGCCGCACCTGATCCGCGACCCGCAGGGGCTGTACGACCGAATGGGCGAGCTCATGATCGACGTGGCAGCCCTGGTCTCGGCGGGCATCCGGCCACATGCCGGTAGTGAACTCGACCGCTTCGTCGACGCCCACGCCCGTGCGCGCGGCGAGCGCGACTCGCCTCGGTTCCGCGAGCAATTGCTGACCGGCGCCACCGATACCGACCCTCGGATTCATCGCTACTGGACCCTGACCGAGCAGCTCCTCGGCACCCGTCTCATCGTGGGGCCTGTTCATCACTGGCTTTACGCCGCGCTCGCCCACACCACCGGGACTTCGCAGGTGGTGCTCGATCGACCAGGGGGTTCGTAACAGTGGCCGGTTCTACGGCGGTGCTGTCGCACAGTTTCGACGGGATCTTCTATCGCATCCGGACGACATCGTTCGAGGTCCGCTACATCATCAGCGCCGGCGAAGACCCCGAGCAGGTCGAGAACGTCGATGTCGAGGTGCACCTTCCCGACGGAAGCCGCTGGAGCGCGACGATGTTCACCATCAGGGAGGTGGAGCGGCTGATGGCGCGCTGGTCGACGACCGGAGAGTGCGTGGGCGGCTCGTACTTCTGGTGCGGCGACGGCGTCATCGTCCGCGATCCCGGCGTCAGCGCCATGACCGCGGTGCTGATCGGGCTGCACGACGACGAGAATGCGCTCACCGACGTTCTGCGGCCTCTCGGCGACTAGCGGTGCAATCTCACGAGGTTCGCATGCCGAAACCCTCGGTCAGCAAGACCAATTCGGCAATCCGCCGTCTTTTGGTGGGGTTGCTACAGCGCCCATATAGTCGCTGACGTCGATATTTCTTGATTGCTCTGCTGGGGTGCGCATGACTGTGGTGGACGAACCGGTCGCAGAGGTCCGGTCGCGCCGCAGGCGATGGTGGCTGTCGGTTCTGGCATTCGTCTCGGCGCTGATTGTCGCTGCCGCGGCGGTGGTGGGGTGGGTGGCGCTTCGGGAGCCGCCCAGGTCGCCGGAGGACCTCGCCCGTGCGGAATTGCAGTCCGCGCAATTGGCGTTGGTCAACGCGGCCGGTGCGCATTACACCGGCCGGTTCACCGCTGCCGATGGCACGAGCGTGGGGCTGGATTTGCGCGTCACGAATGTGGGTGATGCGACCGGGACTTTCGAATTCGCTCCGGGGAAAGTGCTGACCTATCTGCGGATCGAAGAGAAGACGTTCATGCGCGGCGATCGGGCGGCCTTGCTGGCGGACGGTGCCGGCGAGAACGCCGCCACCATGGCGGCGGACCTGCAAATTCTGCGGCCTTCGGGATTCCACGACATCGACGTGGCCCGCACCCTGAAGCCCGCGAGCCTCGGGTTCGGCCTCGATCCCCTGGCCGACATGAGGCAGCCGATCCGGTTGGGCTCCCCCAGCGACGACCGATCCACCACTGTCATCAGCGACACGGTGACCACCTATCTCGTCGCGGGCACGGCCGATCGGATCGTCCTACCCAACTTCGACCTCCGCGTCTCGCTGCTGAGCGCGGTCGAGGTAGCCGACTTCTACCGCGACATCCGGCCTACGGTGGCCGCATTACACGAGGCGTGGGATAGCGAGACGACGCTCGAGTCCGAGCTGGGCTGGAGCGATCCGTGCGGGACGTCCTGCACCGCCGAGGCGAAAGTGAAGTCCACTCCGACTCCTTTCACCAAGATCACCACTCCGGGCGTGACATCGCCGGTCCCGAACATCTTCGTCTGGTACCGCATGGAATTCGTGATCGGCGGCGAGCCCGCGCCAGAGTCCGACTGTTCCGGCATCATCGAGATGACCGGCCACGGACTATTTACCATCCCTTGCGGTTTCACCCGACCTGCTACCTCGGCCGCGACCGTAACTCTGCGCGGCCACCCCGTGCTGGGCCACGCCCGCGCCGACGCGCTGCTCCGCGTTATGGACAACCGCGCCGAACGGAGCCGCGCCAAATCCGGCTGCCCGATCGACTCGCTGATCGGCTCACCGAAGAATCCCGGCTGCTAGGACATATCCCAGCCATTCACTCCTAGGCCGGAACCGGGCGCGTCTTGTCGGTCGCCAGCAGGACGGCGACGACGCCGAGCATGGTGCCGGTGATCCAGCGTTGTGCCCGCATCCAGAGGGGGCGGCCGGTCAGGAAGGCCGCGAGCGTGGCGGCGCCTAGGACGATCAAGCCGTTGACGGTCAGGGCGATGCCGATTTGGGTGGCGCCCAGGATCAGGCTCTGCAACCAGACCTGGCCCTGTTCCGGGGTCACGAATTGCGGGATCAGCGCCATGTAGAGGATGGCGATCTTGGGGTTGAGCAGGTTGGTGAGCAGGCCCATCGTGAAGAGCCGGCGGGTGGAGTCGGGCGGCAGATCGGAGGGCTCGAAGACGGAGAGGCCGCCGCGCAGCGTCTTCCACGCCAAGTACGCCAGGTACGCCGCGCCGGCCAGTTTCATCGTCAGGTACAGGCCGGGCACGACCGCGAAGATCGCGGTGATCCCGATGGTGGCGGCCACGAGATACGCCACGAAGCCGACGGCGACGCCCGCGAGCGAGACCAGACCCGCACGCCGGCCCTGGGAGATGGTGCGCGACACCAGGTACACCATGTTCGGACCTGGCGTCAGCACCATTCCGAGTTCGAGTGCCGCCACTCCCAACACCGCCGTGAGTTCGATCATGGTCTCATCCTCGGTTACGGCGGCATATTTCGCGAACCAGTTCCGGCGCACTGGAGCGGTGGCCGGGGTTTCCGCTAGCCTCGGCTCTCGTGCCGACGCCCCCGATCGACCCGTATGCCGACGGCCTGCTCGAGGTCGGCGACGGAAACCAGGTGTACTGGTGCACCAGTGGCAACCCGGCGGGGCGAGCGGCGCTGATCGTGCACGGCGGGCCGGGTAGTGGGAGCAGCCCGCGGGCGCGGAAGACGTTCGATCCCAACGTCTTCCGGATCGTGCAATTCGATCAGCGCGGGTGCGGGCGAAGCGTTCCGAGCGCCGCTGACCCGGACACCGACATGGCGGTGAACACCACCGAGCACCTGATCGCCGATATGGAGCGGCTGCGCACCCACCTCGGCATCGACCGCTGGCTGCTGTACGGCGGATCCTGGGGGTCGACGCTCATCCTCGCCTACGCCGAGCGCTACCCGGAGCGGGTTACCGGGATCGTCTTGGTCGGCGTCACCAGCACCCGCCGGCGCGAGATCGACTGGCTGTATCGCGGTGTCGGACGGCTGCTACCCGCCGAGTGGCAGCGATTCCGCGCCGCGCTGCCCGGCGACGGCGACCCGGTCGAGGGCTACCGGCAGCTGCTGGAACACCCGGACCCCACAGTCCGCGAGAACGCCGCGATCGAGTGGTGCCGCTGGGAGGACGCGGTGATCGCACACGAATCCCTGGGCAGTCCAGGTCAATACAGCGCCAGACCGGACAACGCCATGCTCGCTTTCGTCCGCATCTGCACGCACTACTTCGCGCACGCGGCATGGCTCGACGAAGGCGTGCTGCTGCGCGAGGCCGGGCGGCTGGCCGGTATCCCCGGCGAATTGATCCACGGGCGCCTCGATCTCAGCGCGCCACTCGAAACTGCCTGGGAACTCGCGCAGGCCTGGCCGGATGCTCGGCTGCACGTCATCGACGACTCCGGTCACACCGGCAGTCCCGCCATGGGCGAGGCGGTCATCCGCGCCGTCGCCCGCTTCGCGGACTCCTGAGAACCGAACCGGCTACTCGAATTCACCACCGCCACTGAATAGTTCGCTCGGTGAGGAAGTCGAGCGAGTAGACCCGATGGTCGATCCCGTCCCGGGTTCGGATCACCCAGTCCCCGCGCCTGCACCAGTCGACATCGGCTTGCGTCACCCCGCGACGGGCCATTTCCGCGTCGAAGGCGTCATCGTCAACGTCCTCGTCCGCCCATCGGAGGAATTCGGCGACCCGATCCGAACGCTCGGCCCGATCAGCATCGACATCCTCGATCGAGCCGGTGGCCCATGGCGTTTCGTACCCGTACCCGACGATCGAGCCGACAAGGTCCTGATTCCGGTACAGGTGCATGGGGGTGCGCAAATCCATGAACCGAGGCTACTCGAGGCTCGCCACCAGTAGCGCTCGGCCGCAGCTGAAGATTTGCCGGACCGCGCAGGCAGTCTTAGGGCGAGCGGGCAACGCTACCGCCGGAACCCGCCTAGTTTGGTAGCCTTGCCGCCGGAACGGCGAGCTGAACGGTGGGGATCGAATAATGCGGTGGGACAAGATGTTCGGAATCTGGCGGCCGGGCCTGATCCTGTTCTGCGCCTTGGGGGTTGCGGCTTGTGGCGCCGGTGATGATGGGTCCGCGGCGCCGAGTCCCTCGGTAACCATCACGACGGCCGCACCGTGGTCGGCGACCACACCCACTCCGGCGCAGACCACGGTGGCTGCCCCGGCCGAGGCGAGCCGGTTGATCGGTGCTTGGCGATCGGTGAAAGACCCCACCGAGGTCCGGACCTTCAACGCGGACGGCACCACCACCGACCAGGCCGGCAACTCCACGCCCTGGCGGGCCCGCTGGGACTGGGTGACGCCGGGGAGCGTGCCCCGGATCCCCGCGGCCGTCGATCGGCCGGTCCTGCGGTTGATCACCATCGACGAAGCCGGGACGCCGGTGTCCGCCCCGATGTTCTATTACGGCGTCACCTTCTCCGACTCCGACTCGCTCTCGCTCGTCTACTTCGACGGCATCGGTCCCCCACTGGATTTCACTCGCGTCAACGCGTGAGCACTCAGTCGAGACAGAACTCGTTGCCCTCGATGTCCTGCATCACCAGGCACGATTCGTTGACCCCGTCGGCCCGGAGCAATCGCACACGGACCGCGCCGAGCGGCACCAGCCGTGCGCATTCGGCCTCGAGTGCCGCCTCCCGCTCGTCCCCTACCAGCCCGGTGCCGACCCGCACGTCGAGATGCACCCGATTCTTGACAACCTTGCCTTCGGGAACGCGCTGGAAGTACAGGCGCGGGCCGACACCGGCGGGGTCGACGCATGACGAACCCTTGTGCTCGTACCCCAGCACCTCGCACCAGAAGCGAGCGAGCCGCTCGGGTTCCGCGCAGTCGAAGGTGACTTGGACTGTTCTGACCGATGCCATCGGTCCACCATAGCCCGCCCCTATTTGATCGCGACGGGACTGATCGGCGTGCCCACCGCACCGGGAATCCGCAAAGCCGGTGCGCACAGCAAGAATTCGTAAACACTGTCCTCGGCGCAGTCCCGGCCGAGCGCTTCCAGATCCCAGATCTCGCCGAGCGGCATGCCCATGTCGCGCAGCGCGAGCATGTGCAGCGGCATCAGGACGCCGTCCTCGGGGATCAGGACCTCGACGGCCGGGTTGTCGACCGCGACGGCGGCGATCTCGTTCTCGTGCAACCACTCCGCGCACCGCCAGCTCAGCCCGGGACTACCGGCGAACCATTCGGAGTGCTTGCGGTTCTCGAGAAAGCTTGTCCACCAACCGGTTCGCACCAGCACGATGTCGCCACCGGCGAAATCGACGCCCTGCGCGTCCGCGACCGCCTGCAATTCCCGCGGCGTGATGACGCTGCTCGCCTCGAGCCGGGCCACATTCCGATGCCGGGCGACATCGAGCAGCACTCCGCGGCCCACCACACCGCCGCGCTCGGCGACCTGCTCGATCCCGAGCTTGGTCGCGCCGAAACTGGTGACGGCGGCGGCCGGGATGCCGTTGTAGAGCAGCCCGTCGTAGTAGATGTGCGAGAGCGCGTCCCACTGGGTGGCCGCCTGCAACGGCATCATGATGTAGTCGTCGTTGAACCGCATCGGCCCGTTCGCGTACATGGCCGCGACCTGCGCTTCGCTGCGCCCGCCCCAGCCGCCGAGCAGCTCCGCGAAGTTCGCGTCGCCACCGTCCACGGCCATCAGGTGGATCGGATTGCGCCGGAACCCGCTCGCACCCTGCGGCCCGTAGGCATCGAAGGGAATGCCGAGCGCGATCGCCCGCCCCTGCCGGGCGCACCCGGCCGCCGCGGCGAGCCGGGCGGGGGTGATCAGGTTCAGCGTCCCGAGCTGGTCCGCCGCACCCCATCGCCCCCAATTGCGCACCTTCTCAGCGACTTCACGCCACGCCTCGGTCACCGGCCACCTCCACTTCGACAGTGCGAACGATTGTCGTCCGCCACCGTCGCGCCGACAAACACCCATCCCGCAGGGAGAGACCACTATTCGTACAACTCCTCGATGACCGCCGCATAGTCACCGGCGATGGGCTTGCGCCGGAGCTTGTTGGTCGGAGTCAGGTGCGGACTCCCCGGCTCCCACACCTCCGGCAACACCGCGAACTTCTTGATCTGCTCGACCCGCGACAGCTTCGCGTTCGCGGCGTCGACTCCGGATTGCAGGGTCTCGCGCACGCGCGGGTGGCGCGCGAGCGCGGCGATCGAGGTGTCGGGGATGCCGTTTCTGGTGGCGAAGGCCGCGACGGCGTCGGGGTCGAGGCAGATCAGTGCGACGTTGTAGGGCCGCGCGTCGCCGATCGCCACCGCGGTGCCGATGAGCGGACCGTATGCGGTCAGCGCGTTCTCGATATTGGCCGGCGACATGTTCTTTCCAGCCGCGTTGATGAGGAGTTCCTTCTTGCGGTCGACGATCTTCACATAGCCTTCGTCGTCGATCTCGCCGATGTCACCGGTGTGCAGCCAGCCGTCGGCGTCGATGGCCTCCGCGGTCTTCTCGGGGTCGTTGCGGTAGCCGCGCATCACCATGGGGCCTCGCACCAGCAGTTCACCATCGGCGGCGATGCGGACTTCGGCCCCCGGGACCGGCGCGCCGACCGTGCCGAGTTTGATCCGCTCGGGCCGGCTCACCGAAGCGGCGGCGGTGCATTCGCTCATGCCCCAGCCCTCGCAGAGCAGCACACCGAGCCCGAGCATGAATTCGTGCACCTCGACGGGAATCGGCGCGGCGCCGGTGATGCCCATGCGCAGGCGATCCATGCCGAGTTTCGCGCGCACCCGCGCCAGCACGAGCCGGTCGGCCAGCGCGAACCGCACCGCGTCGATCGGCCCCGGCGGCCGCCCCGCCGACGCCGCCCGGGCACGCGCTCGGCCGACGCCGATCGCCCAGTGCGCCAAACGCTTCCGAAGGGGACTCGGCTCGTTGTCGATCGTCGCCTCGAGCGCGGCCTTGAGCTTCACCCAGAGCCGGGGCACACCCAGGAAGACCGTGGGCCGGACCTCGATCAGCGCGGGCAGGATCAGGGCCATGTCCGCGACCGTGGTGATCTGCACGCCGAACAGCAAGCTGCTGTAGTGGGCGAGCCAGCGGTTGGCGGCATGCGCGTCCGGCAGATAGGAGATGACCCGGTCATCCGAACTCATACCGCCGAATTCCGTGACCACGCGCGCGTTTTCGATGAAATTGCGGTGGGTCAGCTCGACACCCTTGGGCGGGCCGGTGGTGCCGGAGGTGTAGACGATGGTCAAGAGATCGTCCGGGCCGATCGAGGGCCAGACCGCGTCGAAATCGAAGCCCGCGGCCGGTGCGGCCACCACCTCGTCGAGGGTGCGCACGTCCTCGTCCGCGCCGTCGACGCACACCACGTGCTCGACCTTGCCGCCCAGTCGTCGCGCCGCCTGCACCGTCGCGAGGAACTGCCGCTCGCAGATCACCACTCGATTGCTTGCGTTCTCGAACAGGTAGGCCAGCATTTCGGCCGGATTGGTGTTGTACATCGAGAACGGTGTCGCGCCGGTGTGCAGGATCGCGGTGTCGCAGAGATGGAATTCGGGCCGGTTGGTGAGCATGAGCGCGACCGTGTCCCCGCGGCCGACGCCGAGACCGGCCAGACCGGCGGCGATGGCCCGCACCCGATCCGAATACTGCCGCCAGGTGACAGTGACGGCGTCACCACTGGTGCGCAGTGCCACCGCATCCGGAGACACCCGCACGGTTTCCTGGAATGCCGCGCACAGGGTGGCGGGCTGGGCGACTATGGGGCGATTCGTCATTCCGAGCGTCCTCGTCTTCGAAGATGTTCTTGTACAGGGTGATTCGGCGCCCCGGCCGGGCCGCGCGACTGGCAGCCCGGATGCTGTTGATCCTCAAGCTGTTTCGGTACCGGTCGCCGAGATGGCTCGGGCCAGTTCCCGGGCCAGGGCTACCACCTCATCGGTGGCATCGAGGTGCGGGCAGTGGCCGACGCCCTCGAGCACGACCAGGCGGCTGCCCGGCACGGCGGCGGCCAGGTTCCGGCTGCCCTGGCCGGCCACCAGGCGGTCGCGGGTGCCGTGCACCACGATCGTGGGGCAGCCGATAGTGCGCACGGCGGCCACTGCCGCCACGTCGGAGACGTAACCGATACCGATAGAGACCAATTCGCGCCGCTCGATCGAGCCGAGTTCCGCGAGCAGCAGGCCGACCAGCGCCGGATCGGCTGGCGACCGGCCGTAGAGCACTCGGCCCACGAGCCGAACCGCGACGCGGTCGCGCACCGCACGCGGCAGCGGCAGCGGCAGCGCGGCCAGCGCCGCCAAGGGCCGCCCGCGACCGATCAGCGCCGCTCGCACCAGCGGCGTCCACTGATCGGTCGCCGTGCCGAGCGCCAGCAGCCCACCCACCGGCAGGCCGGGGACCGTGTCGAGCAGCCGCACACAGGTGGCCGCGCCGAGCGAATTACCCACCAGCACAACCGGGGTGGCCGCACCGTGCCTGGCCACCACGTCGGCGAGGAACCGGACCAGTTGCGGCAGCCGAGGACCCGCCGCGAGCGGGTCGGCCGCGCCGAAGCCCGGCAGATCGACGGCGACAGCCGGCTGACCGGCCTGCTCGCACCGTGCCAGCACCGGCTGCCAGCACGGCGCGGGGGTGCCGAAACCGTGCACCAGCACCAGTGTCGGCCCCGCGCCCTGGACATACAGTTCGCGAGTGCGATATCCGGCGTAGACCGCACGCCGCTCGCGGGGCATTACTCCGCCTTGGCCCAGTGGTCCAGCTGACCGGGCAGCTTGTCCAGCAGCCAGGGTCCGTCGGTCTCGACGGTTTCCTTGGAGTTCCAGCCCTGCAGCAGCGACACCGCCCCGCCCTGCACCGCCATCACCTTGCCCGTGAGCGGGCAATCGGCACCGGCCAGGTACACCACGATCGGCGCGATATTGGCCGGGCTGAACGCGTCGAACTCGCCCTCGGGCACTTCTTCGGCGAACATCGCGCCCATACCCGGCGTCGCCAGGGTCAGACGCGTACGGGCCACGGGCGCGATGGCGTTCACCCGCACGCCATAGCGCTCCAGCTCGGCCGCGGCGACCTCGGTGAGTGCGGCGATCCCCGCCTTGGCCGCACCGTAGTTGGCCTGGCCCGGGTTCGGCATGAAGGTGCCCGACGCGGACGCGGTATTGATCACCGCGGCATTGACCTTCTTGCCCGCCTTGGTCTGCGCCTTCCAGTAGGCGGCGGCGTGGCGCAGCACCGAGAAATGGCCCTTGAGATGGACCGCGATGACCGAATCCCATTGCGCCTCATCCATGCTCGCGATGAAGCCGTCGCGCAGGATGCCCGCGTTGTTCACCACGATGTCGAGGCCGCCGAACTCCGCGATGGCCTGATCGACCAGTCCTTCCGCCCCGGCCCAGGTGGCGATGTTGTCGGTGTTGGCGACTGCCCGGCCACCGGCGGCGACGATCTCGTTCGCCACCTCCTGCGCGGGGCCGGCGTCGGCCCCGCTGCCCTCGTTGCTGCCGCCGAGGTCGTTGACGACCACGCTCGCGCCCTCGCGGGCCAGCAGCAGCGCGTGCTCACGGCCGATCCCGCGGCCGGCACCGGTGACCACGGCGACCCGGTTCTCCAATGAACCCATGTGCTTCTCCGTCTGTGTGAAAGGAAAGGTGAAGTGGCTCAGCCGAGCAGCTCGGCGAGCTTGTCCAGGCTGGTGACGAGCTCCTTGGTGGAGGCGCGCTCGATCGCGCCGCCGATGGCGCCCACCATCATCTGGCTGATGAACTCGGTGTCCAGGGTGGCCACCGACGCGTCGGGCCCCTTCGCCTCGACGGTCAGGGTGAAGCTGATCTTCGCGCCGGCCATGCCGACACCGGAGAACGTGGTGCTGTTGGGGGCGTCGTACTTATCGACGGTGAATTCGATGGTGTTGGCCATGCCCATGATGGTCAGCACCTCGGACAGCGTGGCGCCCTGCGCGAGCTGGGCCGGCGGCTCCGACTTCCACTTGGTGTGTACCGTCATCCACTCTTCGAAGCGGCGCGGGTCGGACAGCACCGCCCACAGCTTGTCCTGCGAGACGGGGAATTCCTTGGAAGCGTGGGACTTTGCCATAGTTCGTACTCCTGATGTTGTGGGGTCGATCGAAGGTGGTTCAGCGTTCGGCGGAGCGGTACGCGGTCACGAAGGACGCGCCGCCGAGGCCGATGTTGTGCGCCAGTGCCACACCGGATTCGGTGGCGGCCGAGGCCACCTGGCGCGGCCCGGCTTCGCCGCGCAGCTGCCAGGTCATCTCGGCACACTGCGCCAGGCCGGTCGCGCCGAGCGGGTGCCCTTTGGAGATCAGACCGCCGGAGGGGTTGACCACCCAGCGGCCGCCGTAGGTGGTGTCGCCGTTGTCGACGAGCTTGTGGCCCTCCCCCTCGGCCGCCAGGCCCAGCGCCTCGTAGGTGAGCAACTCGTTCGGGGCGAAGCAGTCGTGCAGTTCGATGACGTCGACGTCCTCGGGCCCGATTCCGGCCTGCTCGTACACCTTTCGCGCTGCCAGGGCGGTCATGTCGACACCGACCAGCGCGCGAGCGGTCTTGGCGCCGAAGGTCGAGGGCAGGTCGGTGACCACGGCCTGGCCGACGATCTCCACGGCGCGGTCGCCGAGCCCGTGCTGCTCGACGAAGCGCTCACTGGCCAGCACGGCGGCGGCGGAACCGTCGGAGGTGGGCGAGCACATCAGCCGGGTCAGCCCGAGCGGCTCGTAGACCATCTTGGCCTGCTGGATCTGCTCCAGGCTGTACACGTCCTGGAACTGCGCGTACGGGTTGTTCGCCGAGTGCCGGTGGTTCTTCTCGGCGATCTTGGCGTGATGCTCGGGGGTGGAGCCGTAGTGCTGCATGTGCTCCACGCCTGCCGCGCCGAACATCCACGGCGCCACCGGCATCGCGAATTCCCGCAGCTCGGCCAGGGCCTGAATGTGGTTCATCAGCGGCTGTTCCCGGTCGTTCCACTGCGACTCCAGCGAACCGGTCTGCATCTTCTCGAAGCCGAGGGCCAGCGAACAGTCCGCGAAACCGCCCGCGATGGCGCGGGCCGCGAGATACAGCGCGGTCGAACCGGTGGAGCAGTTGTTGTTGACGTTCACGATCGGAATGCCGGTGATGCCGAGCTCGTAGATCGCGCGCTGGCCGCTGGTCGAGTCGCCGTAGCAATAGGCGGCCACGGCCTCCTGCACCGCGCTGAACTCGAGTCCGGCGTCCGCGAGCGCCTTGGTGCCGGATTCCTTGGCCATGGCCGGGTAGTCCCAGCCTTCCCGGCGGCCCGGTTTCTCGAACTTCGTCATGCCGACACCGACGACGAAAACTCTGTTGGACATGAGGGTGCTCCTGAAAGTTGGTGCGGCTCAGGCGGTGGCGAACTCGGCCAAGCCGTCGGTGATGAGGATTTTGCCGGGCTTCTCGTCGCCGGCGGTCTCGTAGGCGTAGACCTCGCGGTCGCCGAGCACGCCCTTGTTCCAGACGGTGCTGGTGATGGTCTCCTGCGGCAGACCGGGTTTGGTCAATCGCACCGCCAGCCGCTTGAGCCGCGCCGGATCCCGCGGGCTGATCCGGGTGAGCAGCGCGTGCGAGGTGAACGCGATCGTGCAGAGACCGTGAATGATGATGCCGGGCAATCCCATCGCGCGAGCGAACTCGTCGTCGAGGTGGATCGGCATCGGATCACCGGCGGGTTCGGCGTAGCGGAAAGTCTGGTCCGCGTCGAAACACTGCACCGTGGTGAAGTCCGGCTCGCGCGTCCGCAAGGCTTCGTCGAACCCGTGCTCGGGACTGGCGACGCCGACCGAGCCCTCGAACCGCCCGCCCCGGAAGAACCCGATGAAGTACTGCTCGTTGACCAGATCCCCACGATCGCTGCGGGTTTCCATCAGCGTGGTCACCACGACACCGGACGCCTTGCCCTCGACGCCGATCGGTTTGGCCCGCACCGACAGGGTCTCCCCCGGCTCGATCGGCCGGTGCAGCCGGAAATCGTGCTCGCCGTGCAGAATTCGCAACATCAGCTCATCCGGCACGACCGCCATGGTGGCGTCGGCCATCAGCGCCGTCGCGGGCACCACCGCGAACACCGGCGGCGCGTAGGTGCCGTCCAGGTGCTGCGCAATGGGATCGTTGGTGGCCTGGGCGTACGCGATGGTCCGCTCGGCGTCGACCTTGAATTGCTGCTCCTCGCCCCAAACATCGAGACGGTCGAGGTTGAATCCCTCGTTGTCGGCCACGGCTGTGTCTCCTGTGCGCATTGTCGGCTTTGACTGCATCCGACGGTAGGGAGCGAGCCCCCGGCCCCGCAGTGACCGAACCTCTCCGCGGCTTGACCGAACCGCTCAACCGTCGGCCCGCGCGGCCCGCGCCGGTTGGTACGGTCGGCCCGTGCCCACCTCCGACGCCGACAACACCCTGCCCATCGCACGGGTCCGTGCCCTGGCCGAACTGGCCGCGCGGCGCGGCTGGGACGTGGAGAGCCTGCTGACCGAGGCGGGCATCGCACCGGTATTGCTGTCGGAGGAACGCTCCCGCGTCACCTGGACGCAGACCGCGGAACTGGTCCAGCGACTGTGGCGCAGCACCGACGACGAACTGCTGGGCCTGGGTTTGCAGCCGGTTCCGCGCGGCACCTTCCGGCTGGTCTGCTTCGGCCTGATCAGCGCCCCGACCCTCGGCGCGGGCATCCGGCGCTACGAGAGCTTCGGCCGGTCACTGCCCGGATTCCCGGCGATGACCCTCACCGAGAGCGGGGACGAAGCGCGGCTGGACTTCGATCTCAGCGGCATCAAGCACCCGCTCGCCATCCTGATCGACACCATGCTGGCCATCAGTCACCGGTTCCTCGGCTGGATGATCGGCGGCCGGATACGACTGCGCCGGGTCGAGCTGTCCTACCCGCGGAACCCGGACTTCGACGACTACGACGTCCTGTTCGGCGCGCCCGTGAGCTTCGAGGCCACCCGGCCGGCGCTGGTGTTCGACCGTGTCCAGTTGACGGCGCCGGGCGTCCGCACCGAGGAGGACCTGACCGTCTTCCTGCGCGACGCGCCCGCCGGCGTGCTCGGCATCCGCAGCTACTCGGTATCCCTGGCCGCGCAGGTGCGGCGCATTCTGCAACGCGGGCTCACCGACGGCTGGCCCAGCGTCGACGACATCGCGCACGAGTTGCTGATGAGCCCGCAGACCCTGCGCCGCAAGCTCCAGGAGGAGAACACCACCACGCGCGAGATCCGCGAGGAGATTCTGCGCGACGCGGCCATCGCCGGCCTGGTGCGCGGTGAGGAGACCGTGGCCGCGCTCGCGCATCGGCTCGGCTTCTCCGAACCCAGCGCCTTCTCTCGCGCGTTCCGCCGCTGGACCGGCAGCCCGCCGCGGTCGTATCAGCATCCCGCGGCGGACTGAGCGAACCGGTCAAGTACACGGTCGGCCGGGTCATTGGCCCGGGTCCGAGACCGACTTAGCGTCACAGCAGAGCCGACAAGAACAGAGGAGTTCACTCGTGGCCCTGCATCGATCGCCGTGGATGTACGAAAACCTGGACGCGCTGCGAGATCTCGCACGCCAGTTGCCGACCCGCATCGCGAAGAGCCTGTAGGAGAATCGACATGGGACCACTACAGGGCGTCAAAGTCATCGAGATGGCCGGGCTCGCGCCCGCGCCGTTCGGCTGCATGATCCTCGCCGATCTGGGCGCGCAGGTGCTGCGCATCGATCGGGGCGGAGCACCGACTCCGGGCCTCACCCCGCCGGCGGGTCCGCTGGACCGCGGCAAGCACTCCATCGCGTTGAACGTCAAAGACCCGGCCGACCGGGAAACGCTCTACGCGCTGATCGAGCAGGCCGATGTGTTCGTCGAGGGCTACCGGCCCGGCGTCGCCGAACGCCTCGGCATCGGGCCGCGCGATCTCGCCGCCCGCAATCCCCGCCTGATCTACGGCCGGATGACCGGCTGGGGTCAGGACGGTCCGCTCGCGCCCCGCGCCGGGCACGACATCAACTACATCGCCATCTCCGGCGCACTCGACCTGGTCGGCCGCGAACGTCCGGTACCACCGGCCAATATGATCGGCGACTTCGCCGGTGGCGGAATGCTTTTGGCGCTCGGGGTGATCTCCGCACTGTACGAGCGGGCCCAGTCGGGCAAGGGCGAGGTGGTGGACGCGGCGATGGTCGACGGATCCGCGCTGTTCACCGCGTTCATGCACGGCATGCACAACGTGGGCCTCTGGAACGCCCCGCGCGGGCAGAATCCGCTCGACGGCGGCGCGGCCTTCTACGATACCTACGAGTGCGCCGACGGCAAGCACGTCGCCGTCGGCTGCGTCGAAACGCAGTTCTACGCCGAACTTCTCACCGTTCTCGGGATCGACGACCCGGAGTTGCCGTTCCAGCACGACCCCGGCGGGTGGCCCCGCCTCAAAGCGGTACTCGGCGCGAAGTTCAAGGAGCGGCCGCGCGACGAGTGGGCGCGGCTGTTCGCCGACTCCGACGCCTGCGTGAGCCCGGTGCTGAGCCCCTGGGAAGCGCACGAGCATCCGCACAACCGGGCCCGCGGCGCCTTCATCGAAATCGACGGTGTCCGCCAGCCTGCCCCGGCTCCCCGCTTCAGCCGCGCCGCCACCACCGTCCCGGCCGGGCTGTCCAAAGATCCTGAACAGATCCGAACCCTGTTGTCCGACTGGGGAGTAGACGCAGACGCGATCGCACGGGTCACCGGCTGACGGCAGCGGATTCGGGGCCGCCGTCTTCGCGATGGCGGCCCCTGCCGCTAGACGCCGGACCAGTACTGCTCACACAGAACCAGCGCGGCTGCTCCAACCAATCCGGATCGCTGACCGAGCCGAGCGGGCAGGACCCGGAAGTGCTGTGCGTATTCCATGCGCAGGTGTTTGCGCAGCGCCGTTTCGAGTGGGTCGAGCAGCGGCGGGCCCGCCTGGGAAAGTCCGCCGCCGATCACCACCAGATCCAGGTCGCACAGTTGCGCGGCGGACGCGACGGCGACGCCCAGTGCCCGACCGGCGCGGTGCAGTGCGGCCAGCGCGATCGGGTCGCCGCGGCGGGCATCTTCGGACAGTTCGACTCCGGTGGCTCGCGTTCTACTGCGCCAACCCTGCGCCTGCGCCCAGGCCACCACAGCGGGGCCGCTGGCGATGGCTTCCGCGCAGCCCTGGCCACCACAGGTGCAGACGGGTCCGTCGGGTTCCACCACGACGTGACCGATGTGGCCGGCGTTGCCGGACGCCCCGTCGACCAGGCGGCCGCCGAGAATCAGCCCGCCCCCGACACCGGTCGACACGACCATGCCGAGCACGTTCCCGGCGCCTTGCACGGCGCCTTTCCAGTGCTCGCCGACAGCGACGCAGACGGCGTCGTTGTGCAGGCGCACCGGTATGCCCGGAAACCGGTCACACAGTCGCCTACGCAGTGGAAACTGTTGCCAGGCCGGAATATTCAGCGGTGAGACGGTGCCATCGGACCAGTTCATCGGTCCGCTGCAACCGATGCCGATCCCGTCCGGGGTCGAGCCGAAGTCGGCGAGCACCTTGTCCAGCAGGGTGCCGAGTCCGGCCCACAGCTCTGCCGCGGTGGATCGCGTGGGTTCCCGGTAGTAGCTGGACACGGTGCCGTCGGCGTCGACGATCGCCGCCGCCGTCTTGGTACCGCCGATGTCGATCGCCAGCACGGCAGCAGGGCGGCCGGAATTCATTTCGGTTCCCGGCGCGATCCGGCTATCCCGAAGAGGATCAGCCCAGCACCCAGGGCGGCGGCGATCCCGAGTGCGATATCGGCGAGGAGCAGTTTGCGCTCGCTGTCATTCAACCGTTCCAAGGTCGTCGTCACCGCGGCGTCGCTGCTGGAAACCTTCGTGACCGTCAGGGGAATCTCACCCAACCCCAATTCGGCGGCGTCCTCGATGGATATCGACGTAGATTGCACTGTATCGATATTCATAATCACGCCGAAACGCTTGTCACTGATCAGTTCCGTTCGGTTGTGTACCCGATAATCGACTCGCAGTGCCTCGGGTAACGAGTCCAGCTTTTCCGCCGGTACCCCCAACGCGACGAGCGCCGCCTTCGGAACGGTGTTTCCGTCACCCTGGAAGCGGAACGAAACCAGCGCTTGCAACTTGCCCCGCAGGCCTTCGTCCGCGATTTCACCGGTCGCGTCGACGACGTTCCGGAGCCCGGAGCGCCCGTGAAACGTCACCGGCCCTTGATAGTTCAGCGGTTGCGCCGATCGCGTGTAGGTGTCGTAGAGCGTCTGGTCGCCGCCCTCCTCGCCGGGTGGTAGCGCGAAGGTCACACCACCCTGCTGGTCTTCGACGCGGGTGTAGCCGAAGGGTGCCACCTGCCGCATGGTCCGGCGATCGATGGCATAGGTGTGCGAGTCGGTCAGGGACGGCGCCGCGCCGTCCACACGCGGATGCGGGTAGGTCTTCGATTTCATCGTGATGATCGCGCGATTTCCCTTTACCGCGATCACCGAGACGGTTCGCTCGACGTCCACAGGTTTGGGTTGCGCCACGTTGTTCGGATCGATGTGCGTCTGGATGGATCCGGTCAATACGCCGGTGCCCGTGAAATCGGCGGGCAATTCGGCGAGTTCGGGCATGCCGACGAACTTGCCCAGGATCGATCCGGCGAGAATTACGGCGCCGGCACAGTAGATGTACGTCGATGTACGTCGGTTCATAAGGGTGCTTTCGACAGCGTGGAAGCGGAATCCGGAACTGGTTCGACGGTAGGGAGCCCGACCGGACCCCTGCGATGACCGAACCTTCCTGCGCATTGACCGAAACGCTCACCCTCGATCCGGGCCGTCGTCCGGATTGGTAGGTTCGGCCACGTGCTCCCCTCCGATGCCACGGCCACCCTGCCGATCGCACGGATGCGCGCCCTGACGGAACTGGCGCGGGTGCGCGGCTGGAC
The DNA here is from genome assembly GCF_040654295.1 of Nocardia sp. NPDC050712. Lineage (NCBI taxonomy): Bacteria > Bacillati > Actinomycetota > Actinomycetes > Mycobacteriales > Nocardiaceae > Nocardia > Nocardia sp. NPDC050712. The sequence goes on along the minus strand of NZ_JBFAHT010000005.1, from coordinate 392,170 downwards.
GGTGCCGGATCACCTGACCGGGGCGGGGACCACGCCGGTCCGGTCCCCCGCGGGGGATCTGGTCCTTACCTGGGCGCAGGCCGGCGAGCTGGTCCGGCACCTGTGGCGGACCACCGACGACGAACTGCTCGGCCTCGGGCCGGGCCCGGTGCCGCGTGGCACCTTCCGGATGATCTGCTTCGGGTTGGGCAGCGCGCCGGACCTGCGCTCGGCCCTGCGGCGGTTCGAGAGCTTCGAGCGCTCACTGCCCGGGTTCCCGCCGATCAGGCTCACCGAGACCGCGGACGAAGCGCGGTTGACCTTCGATATCAGCGGCGTGGCACAACCGATGGGCACGATGACCGACGCCCTGCTCGCCATGACCTATCGCTTCCTCGGGTGGACGGTCGGCGAGCGGATACGGCTGCGGCGACTCGAAGTGCCGCATCCGCGGGACCCCGAATTCGACGACTACGACGCCGTCTTCGGTGCGCCCGTGCGCTTTTCGGCTTCGGCGCCGGTGCTGGTCTTCGATGCTCAGCAGCTGGATCTGCCGCCCGTGCGCACCGAGGACGAGCTGCTGGCGTTCCTGCGCAGCGCCCCGGCGGGCATCATCGGCGTCCGCGACTACTCGGTCTCCCTGGCCGCACAGGTCCGGCGGATTCTGGAATACGGTCGCGCCGACGGCCGGCCCCGGGTCGCGGACATCGCGCGGGAACTCCTGATGAGCCCGCAGACTCTGCGCCGCCGCCTGCACGAGGAACTCACCAGCCCCCGCGAGATCCGCGAGCAGATCCTGCGCGACGCGGCCGTCGCGAGCCTGCTGCGCGGCGAGGAGACCGTCGCCGCGCTCTCCCGCCGGCTCGGTTTCTCCGAGCCCAGCGCGTTTTCGCGCGCGTTCCGCCGCTGGACCGGGAGCTCGCCGGGGTCGTATCAGCGCCGGCGACCTGGACCAGATCCCAAAACCTAGCTACCCTAGGTTTTGGGCGGCCGCGACGGCCGCCCCGAGGAGAGGTCGGCAACGGTGCGATCAACAGGTGGTTTCCGCTGGGGAGTGGCGGGTTCGGCGTTCCAATCCGAGGGCGATCTACCGCCGTGCAACTGGCAGGTCTACCTCAGCGACGGGAAACATCCGGAGCGCGAGCCCTACCTGGAGGCCGTCGACTTCCGGCATCGCTACCGCGAGGACATCGCGCTCGCGAAGGGCCTCGGCGTGCGGGTCTTCCGGTTCGGTGTGAACTGGGCGCGGGTGGAACCGGCGCGCGGGCAGCGCTCCGAGGTGGGCTGGGCCTTCTACCGCGATGTCGTCGCCGCGATCCGCGAGGCCGGGCTGGAGCCGATGCCGACCCTGGACCATTTCGTCTATCCCGCATGGGTTCTCGACGACGGAGGGTGGGTGGCGGAGTCCACGATCGACCACTTCCTGGCCTTCGCGCGGACCGCGGTCGAGGAACTCGGCGCCTGCCCGTGGTGGCTGGTGTTCAACGAGCCCTCGTTCAACGTCCTGATGGAAACCGCGATGCGCGGCCTGTCCCCCGAGCAGGGCGCCACCATGGCCGCCAATCTCGTTGTGGCGCATCGGCAGGCGTACACCGCCATCAAGAACACCTATCCCGCGGCGCAGGTATCGAGCAACGAGGCGACCGGCAATATGCCGGAGGCCATGCGCATCCAGGCCGACGCGGCGTTCCTCGACCAGGTGGCCGAGGGCTACCTCGATTTCCTCGGACTCGACGTCTACTACCCCGACATCGATATCGAGGGCATCCAGCAGCTGGTTCAGGGCACGCCGTGGAATATTCCGCAGCCACCCGACGGAATCGGTTCTGTCGCAAGCTATTACGCGGCGCGATACCCGGATCTGCCGATCTTCATCATCGAGTCCGGGATGCCGACCGACGACGGTAAGCCCCGCGCCGACGGCCTGACCCGCAGCCGGCAGCTGTCCAACGTCGTGGCCTCGGTCGGCCGGGCGCGCGAGCGCGGGGTGCCGATCATCGGCCTGCTGTACTGGAGCCTCACCGACAACTACGAATGGGGCAGGTACCGGCCGCGTTTCGGCCTGTACTCGGTGGATGCCGTCGGCGACCCGGCGCTGACCCGCGTGCCGACCGACGCGGTCGAGACCTACCGCGACATCATCGCCACGACGGACTGGTAGCCGTCCATGCCCCCTCGCACTCGACGGGGTCCGTACGCCAAGGGCCTGGCCAGGCGCACCGAGATCCTGCACGCGGCGCTGGCCGCCTACGGCCGGGCCGATCACCAGCCGCCGTCGCTGAAACAGATCGCGGACACGCTCGACCTGACCGAGGCCGGGCTGCTGCACTACTTCGACAGCAAGGACCACATGCTGGTCGCGGTACTCCAGGCGCGCGACGACGTCGCGGGCGAATCCTTCGACCTGACCAGCTGGACGGGCATCTTCGCGGCCCTGCGCCGCACCTATGAAACCCCGGGCGAGGTCAAGCTCTTCGTCGACATGATGGTGGCGGCCGCCGACCCCGAACACCCCGCCTACGCATTCTTCACCGCCCGTGACGCGCGGATGCGCGTCCGGCTGCGCACTGTGCTCGGCCTGAGCGAGAGCGAGGACGATTGGTTGCCGCGCATCCTCGTGGCCGCACTCGAGGGCCTGCAAGTGCAGTGGCTGCGCGACCCCGAGACCGACATCCTCGCCGACATCGAACGCCTCGTGCGGCACCTGGTGCCCCGCGATGCCTGATTACCCGCTGAATACGCGCCGCACCGCCGCCGCGCACCGATTTCCGAGCCGCACCAATCGTTTTCGCGCGTGCTGGCGCCGACGCCTACGACAGCTGATACGGCGGGTGCTCGTCCCGCTCCAGCAGGCACGCCGCACCCAACTGGCGGCACTGCCCGTACCGCCCGGCGGCATCCTCTTCCTGGGCGACAGCATTACCGAGTTCGGCGTCTGGAGCGAATGGTTTCCCGGCGCACCCATCGTCAACCGCGGCGTCGCCGGGGAAACCACCGCGCAGGTGCTGCTGCGCATCGAGGACGCGCTCAACGAGCCCACGGCGGTCTTCCTGCTGATCGGCACGAACGACCTCACCGGGGCGGTGCCGACCGCCGACATCGTCGACAACCTGCGCAAGATGCTGCACGCCATCCGGACTCACGCACCCGGCGCTTCTGTCATCGTGCAGAGCATCATGCCCAGAGCCCTGGCCTACCGCGAAGAGGTCATCCACCTCAATCACCGCTACCGCGAACTGGTCGACGCCGTCGGCGCGAACGTCGCCTACCTCGACCTGTGGCCGGTGCTGGCTACGCCCGAGGGCACGCTGCGCCCGGAACTGACCGAAGACGGCCTGCACCTCAACGGCGCCGGATACCGCGCCTGGGTCCAGCTGCTACGCCCGATCGTCGACGACATACTCGCCTGATTCATTACCCGCCAACCGTTTTCAGCGGTTGCGCGGCCCACGGCGGTGACCTATCGTCATTTCATTGAATGAACGTTTAATCAATGAGGTGACATGGGCACTACCCGGGACGAACAGGCCGAGCAGCGCCGTACGGCCTTGATGGACGCGGCCCTCGCGGTTTTCGCCGCCAAGGGCGTCGACGGCGCGTCGATCAAGAACATCGCGGCCGAGGCGGGGGTCACTCCCGGCCTCGTCTATCACTACTTCGAGTCCAAGACCCATCTGGTCACGACGGTGCTGCGGGAACGGGGATTCGGGCCGCGGCTGCGGGAATTGCTGGCCGAGGCGGCGGACAAGCCCGCGACCGAGGTGCTTTCGCTGGTGGTCGGCGGCTTTCAGCAGGTCCTCGCCGACAACGCGCAGCTGGTCGAGCTGTTCTTCGGGGCGAGCCGGTCCAATGACGAGATCCACGCCGCCATGGGCGATTTCGTTCGCGACGGCCGAGCGATGCTGGCGGACTATCTGCGCTCCCGCGCCGAGGCGGGGGAATTGCGGCCGCACGACGCCGAGGTGGCGGCGACCGCGCTGTTCGCCACGGTGGCGATGGGTGTGCGCACCGCGACCCCGATCGATGCCGGGGAACTCGTGCGGATCGTGCTGCTCGGCACCCTGGTGCGCGAGGGCGATTTCCATGACTGAGCAGGTGCGCACGTGCTGCGTGGTCGGGGGCGGCCCCGCCGGAATGATGCTCGGACTCCTGCTGGCCAGGCAGGGCATCCGGGTGACGGTGCTGGAGAAGCACGCCGATTTCCTCCGCGACTTCCGCGGCGACACGATCCACCCGTCCACGCAGGAGCTGATCGCGGAACTGGGCTGGCTCAACGAGTTCCATCGGCTTCCGCATTCCCGGATGGACCGGGTCACCGCGGCGGTGGGCGGCAAGCCGGTGGTGCTCGCCGACTTCCGGCGCTTGAAGGTGCGCAGCCCGTTCATCGCGTTCCTGCCGCAGTGGGACTTCCTCGACTTCCTGGTCTCGAAAGCCACTGCCTACCCGAGCTTTCAGCTGCTCCGGCGGGCCGAGGTCACCGACTTGATCATCGAGGGGACAGCGGTCCGAGGGGTGCGGGCGCAGACGCCGGACGGCCCGATCACCGTCCGGGCGGATCTGGTGGTCGGCGCCGACGGCAGGCACTCCGCCGTCCGGAAGCGCAGCGCACTACCGCTGGCGGCGAGTTCGCCGCCGATGGACGTGCTGTGGTTTCGCCTGTCCCGCAGGGAAGCCGACCGGGTCGAGTTCTTCCAGGGCGGCAAGGGCGCGATGGTGGCCATCGATCGCGGCGACTACTGGCAGATCGCCTACACGATCCCCGCCGGCGCCTACGCCGAACTCCAAGAGCTCGGTATCGCCGAACTGCGCCGGCGGATATCGGTACTCGCCCCCGCGCTGAGCGACCGCGTGGACGAGCTGTCGGATTGGACTGCCGTGCACGAACTTTCGGTCCGTGTCGACCGCTTGACCACCTGGTATCGTGAGGGCCTGCTGTGCATCGGCGACGCCGCGCACGCCATGTCCCCGGCGGGCGGCGTCGGAATCAACCTGGCCATCCAGGACGCGGTCGCCACCGCGAACATCCTCGGACCGCGCCTGCGTGCGGGCACCCTCACCACCGGCGACCTCCGCCGCGTCCAGTCCCGGCGCGAACTGCCCGTCCGGCTGACCCAGGCCTTCCAGGTCGCCATCCTGCGTGACCTCTATCCGAAGACCCTGGACACCGGCACTCCCCCGCACCAGCCCTGGATCTTCCGCGCCTTCAACGCATTACCGCCCCTGCGCTATGCCATGGGCCGCTTCATCGGACTAGGCGTCCGCCCCGAAAGCATCGACCCGGCGACCACGCCAACGGAATTCACTCCCGCGCCGGAGGCGTGAGCAGGCCCGCGACCAAGGCGCGCAGTCCGCGCTCGTAGGTGTCCCGGGCGGCCGCGGTGACGTAGCGCTTGCCCAGGGCAATCTGCCGTGGGTCGTGCACATCTACGCGCTGACCTTCGGCGGATTTCTGCTCCTGGGTGGGCGCGCGGGTGATGTCTTCGGGCGCCGGCGGCTGTTCGTCGGCGGCCTGGTGATCTTCGGGCTGGCGTCGCACTCGGCATCGCCGCCGTGCTGATGGTGCTCGCGGCGGCCATCGCGGCGTACGATTGCTGACCGACGGGCGGCTACTGACCGAGGAACGCCGCATGCAGGGCGACCTGGACGGCTGGACCATCGCCACCTTCCACGTCGAAACCGATGCCGACGTGCACGCAGACATGTGGGAGATGCATCCCGCGGGCGACGAACTGGTCAGCGTCCTCACCGGCGCCGCCCGGCTCTATCTACGGCCGGAAAACGACCGCGCGACAGCGGATCTCGTGCGATTGACCGCCGGCCACGCCTGCGTTGTCCCGCGCGGCCGCTGGCACCGTCTGGAACTGGAGGAGCCCAGCGATCTGATGTCGATCGGGCCGCGTCGCGGTACCCGATTGGCCCGGCGCACCGACTGAGATCAGCGCCGTAGTTCCCGCTTCGGAGAGTGCCCGAAGGTCTGTTTGTAGAGCTGGGAGAAGCGGCCGGGGTGGGTGAAGCCCCAGCGGGCGGCCACGACCGCCACGGTGTAGCCGTCGCTGGGCTCGGCGGCGAGCAGATCGTTGCGGGCGCGGTCCAGCCGGACGCGGCGCAGGTACTCCAGCGGGGTCATGTCGTGGTGCAGACGGAAGGCGTTCTGCAGGGCGCGCACGCTGGTTCCGGCGTGCGTGGCCAGCTCCGAGACGGTGATCGGGCGGGCGGGGTTGGCGTGGATGTAGTCCACCGCGCGCTGCACCGCCGAGGTCTGCACCGCGCCCGGGCCGGGCTCCAGGTGCCGGTCCATGGTGGTGTTGGGGAAGACGGCCAGCGCCGCCGCGGCCAGGGTGCGGGTGAGATTCTGCACCACCAGTTCGGTCAGCACCGGCGAGCCGGGCGCGCTGAGTTCGTGGTGGGTCAGATCGAACAACCGACCCCAGAACCGTTCGCTGCGTGCGTCTCTCGGCTCCAGCGAGGTGAACCGGAAGGGAGCGCGATCGAGGCCGGACTGCGCGGCCAGTTCGGTGATCATGTGGTAAGGAATGTGCAGCAGGTTCACGTCGTGGCTGTCGCAATCGGCCAGGATCGGCACCCCGAACGGGAACACCACGAGATCGTTGCGATGCTGCTGGAAGTCGTGGCCGCCGCCGCGCAACCGGGCCCGCCCGCGCAGGGACCGCTCGAAGTAGATGTGGTCCTCGATGGGCGCGATGTGGCAGCTGTAGCCGATCGTGCTGCGGATCTCGGTGGCGATGACCTCGCCCCAGACCGTCGCGCAGGTACGGACCCGGCTGCGCGGTGGGGCTTCCCAGAACCGCAGCGCGTTGTCGGCGTACATCTCGGTCACGAACGCAACGGCTTCTTCGGCGTCCCGGGAGGACAGTTCCTCCCGGCGCGCCTCGATCATCCGATGCTCGGTCATAGCGGAAACCCTCTTCGGCTGGCAGAACGCGATTCGGCCCCCAGTATCCGCCGGGCCGCACCGGAGAGGGGACAAATCCGTCCAAGCGACGAAATCCCTTGCGGTTCTGTCCGGAAAACGACGCTGGGCCCGAGCGGTCCTAGCCAATCCGCGCGTATCCGTTGATCGCCGCGCCCCGGGTTCTTACGGTCGAACCATGCTCCCGCATGATCGCGCCGCCCCGGCGGCGAGGGAAGGAAGTCGACGATGACAACCATCAACGAGGGCCGTGTCTTAGCGGCCCTGCACGCCGGCTCGCAACCACTGTGCATGCGGGGTTTCGAGTCGGTGACGCACCTCGACACGAAGGTGATCCGCAAAGCGCTTGCCTCCCTGATTCGATCGGGCCTGGTCGAGCAGACCGGCGCGGGACCGGAGCAGAACTGGGCGCTGACCGACCGCGCACGCCGCTGGCTCAAAACAGCGATCGGCCGCGCGTCCGTGGACGTACCGGCGATGGATCCGCCGATACTCAGCTGCAGTGGGTGAGCAATCCAACTGTCCGGCGCACCGACTGGCGGATACCCGGTCGGCGACCGGCCTCGGATAACGCGAGACGGCCGGAGGACTATCGAAGACCCGAGCGGCGACCGGCCCCGCCCGATCCACAGACCTGCCAGGTGGGCAGCGAGGATCGCGGCGAGACCGCCCGGGGCGCCTGACCGCTATCCGACCCTCGGGAACGAGGGCGGGAAGAGGTCTTCGGTAGCCCGGCCGAGATAGTCCCGCTCGGCGTAGGCCGCGCGCATGCGATCGAACAGCGCTTGCGCGCGCTCGGCCACGGCGGCGAGATCGACACCGGGAATCCGGCTGTCCCGCATGACGATTCGACCACCGATCATCGAGAAGGTCGCGGCACGCGCGGTGCTGTTCATACAGAGTGTGCGCACCGGGTCGTCGAGCACACCATCGAGCGGGTCGCCGAGGTGGAAGGCGACCAGGTCCGCGGTCGCGCCCGCTTCGAGCCGGCCCAGATCGGGTCGCCCGAGCGCGGTGGCGCCGCCGAGGGTAGCGGCGGACAGATAGTCGGCGTAGGTCGCCGCGTCGGCGCGGTGGGCGAGGATCTTCGCCACGGTGACGCCGGTGTCGATGCCGCGCACCAGATCGGGTGGGTAGGAATCGGTGCCGAGGCAGAGGGTGACGCCCGCCGCGCGGTAGCGCTCGAAGCTGTCGAGGGCGGAGCTGTGCCGCGCCGAGGTGAGCGGACAGTGCACGATGGCGACCCCGGCGGACGCCAGCATGGCGACGTCGTCGTCAGTGTCGGCGTCCACGCGCGGATGGGAGTCGACGTAGATCCCGTGCGGTATCAACAGGTTCGGGCCCAGCAGACCGGTGCGCTCCAGAACGCTGATCGGCGGCGCGCCGAACCGCGCGAGGACGAGGTCGCGTTCGAGCAGCCCTTGCAGGGCGTGCAGGCGGACCAGGACGCCGGACTCGGCGGCCAGCGCCGCGGTCCGGCGCAGCAGGTCTTCGCTGAGCGTCTCGATCCGGCACGGCAGCAGAGCGCCGCGCACCAGATCCGAATCCCGCTCCGCCGCCCAGCGCAGGAACCGGGCGGCGTCCTCGAAGCCCTCGATCCCCAGCTTCTCGTTCCAGTAGAGCGAACGGGTGCCGTCGTCGTCGACCACATTGACGCCGGAACGGTAGCTCGGCCCCAGGTAGACGCGCAGGCCGAGACCTTCGGCCGTTTCGGCCATGGCGACGGCGTCCTGATAGGTCTCGGCCCAGTCGCTGTGCACCTCTGAGGCGATCGGCATGGCCGTCGTCACGCCGTGCCGCAGCAGTTGGATGAAGCCGTACTCGCGGATGAAAGCACGCTCCTCCGCGTCGAATACGGCGCGCCGCCGATGCTCGGCGTAATCGCGCGACCACTGCAGGCCCAGCCCGAGTTCGGGTGATTGCCAGGAGTCCAGCAGGGTGTGGTCGATATCGGTCAGCGCGTCGAGGTCGATGAAACCGGGCACGAGCAGGGACGGGCCGAGCTCGATGGTCTCCACGGCCGCGGGGCCGGCACCGCGCGGTCCGACGAACACGATGCGCTGTCCTTCGACGACAACCTCACCGTCCGCGAGCAACACGTGCTCACCGGCCACGTGCGCGAGCACGTGATCCGCCCGCAGCGTCGTACTCATTCGCACCGGCCGGGCATCGAGAAACCGTCCAGATCGGTGTCGACCGAGACCACCGCGCCGCGATGGACGACGGTGCGGGCGCCGGGCCGATCCATCACGGCCGCAGTGGGACTCGGCGCGTCGACGAGCACGAACTCGGCCGGGTCACCCGGGGCGAAGCCGGGGTGCAGCCCGAGCCGGTCCAGCGGGCGCAGGCCGCGATCCAGGATTCCCGCGCCACCCCAGGTGGCGACCGCAAGCGCGTGTTCGATCTCCTGATCGGTGGAGAATCCGTTGGTGAACGCCAATTGCCAGGCGCGGTCGAGCATGTCGCCGTTGCCGTAGGGCGACCAGAAGTCACGCTGGCCGTCCATGCCGACCCCGACCCGCACCCCGGCCTCGGCCAGCGCGATAAGGGGCAGTTCCCAGCCGCGCGACCCGGCGGCGTGCGTGATCGCCACCTCGGCGGCGGCGAGCCGATCGATCGCGGCGGGCACACCCGGCAGTCCGCTACAGAGGCTGCGGGCGTGCGAGATCGTCACCCGCCCTTGCATTCCCAGCGCCTCGACCCGATCCAGGATGAGCGCGGTGGTGAACAGGCCGAGTTCGCCGGCTTCGTGCAGGTGGATGTCCACGCCGACCTGATGGCGTTCGGCGAGATCGAACACGACGTCGAGGTGCCGGACCGGGTCACGGTCGATCTCGCACGGATCGATGCCGCCGATGAGGTCGGCCCCCGCGCGCAGCGCCGCGTCCAGCAGGTCCGCGCATCCGGCCTCGAGCAGGATGCCCACCTGCGGGAACGCGACGATCTCCACGTCGGCCACGTCGGCGTAGCGTTCCCGCGCCGCGGCCACACCCTCGAACTTCTCCAGCCCGGAGTCGACATCCACCTGGGCGTGCGTGCGAATCCGGGTGGCCCCGTTGGCAATTGCCACGGCCAGGGTGAAAGTCGCACGTTCGGCGACGGAGCGTTCGGCGGTGCGCCAGTTCTTCCGGTCGTTCATGATCCGCCCCCAGCGGCCCGGCTCGCCGGTGTACGGGCGGACCGGCAGGCCCAGGCAGCTGGAGTCCAGGTGCAGGTGCACATCCGAGAGGGCGGGCAGGATCAGCCGGCCGCCGCCTTCCAGACCCGGGCCGGGATCGTCGGCGGCCGGGGCGATCTCGGAGATCACGCCTTCGGTCACGACGATGTCGACCAGTTCCCCGCCCCACGGACGTACCTTGCTGATCAGCAGGTTGTTCATCGGAGTGTTCAGTCCTTTCCGAAGCTCGCGGTGTGCACGGTGATCATGCCGTCGGCGCGCGGCGTCCAGCTCAGCGCCGGATCCACCGCGTAGCTGGTATCGGGCGTGTAGAGGCCGATCAGCAGCGTCTGGGCGTCGTTGAGCCGGAACAGTTCGCTGTAGGCGTCGATCCGGGCCTGCCCGCTGACGGTGCGGGTCTTGGCGACCAGGGCCTTGGTGGCCGGGAGCATGGCGTAGTCGTTCTGCTGGCCGCCGAACATGGAGGACACCGGCGCGTCGCCGTCCATGGTGGAGGGTGCGTAGGTGTTCAGGTAGAGGCCCGCCACCGCCTTCTTGCCGTAGATGATCTGCGACAGGCTGGCCTGGTCGGTGCCCTGCAGGGTGACGGTGAGACCGGCCTTGGCGAGGTCGCCCTGAATGGCCTGCGCGATCTCCGAGCTCAGCGGGATGCGGCCGTTGGTGGCGTACTGGAACGGAATCGGCTGCCCGGTGTAGCCGGATTCGGCGACCAGCTGCTTGGCCTTGGCCAGATCATGCTGTGCCGCCGGGTAATTCGGGTTGAAGCCGCCCACGTTCGGCGCCACCAGCTGATTGTCGACCGTCGCCTTGCCGGCCAGCACGGTCTTGACGATGGCCTCCCGGTCGATGGCCAGCCCGATCGCCGCGCGCACCTTCGGATTGGCGAGCGGACCGGTCGAGGAGTTCATGCCGAGGAAGGTGACGCCGTTCGAGGTCATCGACTGCACCGCGACGCTCGCCGAACCCGACACCGCCGCAACCTGATTCGGTGCGACGAGGGCGATATCCAGGCTGCCGGACTGCACGCCGTTGAGGCGGGCGTCGGCGTCGGCCACGGTCTTGAAGGTCACCTTCTCGATCTCGGCCGGAGTCCCCCAGTAGTTCGGATTGCGCTTGAGCACGTACTCGACACCGCGGGTGTAATGGTCGAACACGAACGGGCCGGAGCCGACCGGCGCGGCGGCGAAGCCCGCGGAACCCAGCTTGGTGTAGACCGATTCGGGCACGATCGAGACACCGGTGACGATGGTGGGCCACGCCGAATACGCGGCGTTCAAGGTGAAGACGACCGTGTTCTGCGGGCCGACGGCGGCCGATTCGAACATCTCCATGTAGGACGCCGGGTCACCGGTGGGATTGGCCTTGATGGTGTTGTAGGTGAACGCGACGTCGGCGGCCCGCACCGGCTCGCCGTTGTGGAACTTCGCGTCCTCGCGGATGGTGAAGGTCCAGCGGGTGAAATCGTCGTTGTGCTCCCACTTGGTCGCCAGCAGCGGGGTGATCTTGCCGGCCGGGTCGAAGCGGGCCAGCTGATCGAAAGCGGCGAAGTAGTAGTTGTATCCGGCCAGCGATCCATCCAGGATCGGGTCGGGGATCTTCTCGGGTTCGGTCACCGCCCCGACCACGATCTCCTTGGTCGACGAACTCGAACTCCCCGCCGGCGCGCAGCCGGTCAGGAGCAGCGCGGCGGCGAGCACGGCCAGCGCGGCGGGTTTCGTGAATTTCACAGTGTTTCCTCAATCATCAGTGGTGCGAAATCAGTGGGGCACGGGAAAATGGCAGGCCACCGTGCGGCCGCTGGGCCCGATCGGCTCCAGCGCCGGTTCCCGTTGTGCGCAAAGGTCTTTCGCCGTCGGGCACCGGGTGCGGAAGGCGCACCCGCTCGGTGGGTCCGCCGCGTCGGGCATCTCGCCGCGGACCAGTTCGGCGGCGGGCCGCCCACGCAGGTGCGGATCGGGTTGCGGGGCCGAGGCGATCAGCGCGCGGGTATACGGGTGGCGGGGGCTGGTGAAGACCTCCTCGGTCGCACCCACCTCCACGAGCTTGCCCAGGTGCATGACGGCGACGCGGTCGGCGAGGTGCCGCACCACCGACAGGTCGTGGGCGATGAACAGATAGGACAGGCCGAGCCGGTCCTGCAGGTCTTGCAACAGGTTGATCACCTGGGCCTGCACCGACGCGTCCAGCGCCGAGACCGGTTCGTCCAGCACCAGCACCTCCGGATTCAGCGCCAGCGCTCGCGCGATGCCCAGGCGCTGGCGCTGGCCGCCGGAGAAGGCCGCGGGGCGGCGGGTCAGCGCGTCCTCGCCGAGACCGACCTGGGCCAGGAGTTCGACGACGCGGTCGCGGGAGTAGCCGCCGACGACGCGCAGCGGTTCGGCGACGATGTCGTGCGCGGTCATCCGCGGGTCGAGCGAGGAGTACGGGTCCTGGAAGACCAGCTGCACCCGGTTGCGCAGCGCCCGCTGCTCTCGTCCGCGCAGTGCGCGCAGCTCGTGGCCGAGGATGCGCACCGAACCGGCGCTGGGTGTGTTGATGCCGAACAGCGTGCGGACCAGCGTCGACTTGCCGCCGCCGGATTCGCCGACCAGGCCGAAGGTTTCGCCGCGGCGCACCTCGAAGCTGACCCCGTCCAGCGCGCGCAGCGTGCGCTTGCCCCGCAGGCCGCGGCGGATCGGGAAGGTCACCGCCAGGTCCTCGACCTGAATGACCGCCTCGGTCGTTTCCTTGATCATGGTGCTCATAGCCGGGCGTCCTGACTGATCAGCGCGCTCGCCAGCACGGGCGGGCAGGCGAGGGTGCGGCCGTCGCCGAACGCGAGCGGAACGGGCGCGGCCGCCTCGCACGCGCTGTCCTTGCCCTCGAACTCGCAACGCGGCGCGAACGCGCAGCCCGCGGGCCGGGCGGCCGCGGCCGGCGGCGACCCCGGAATGGCGTAGGCGCGGCCGCCCGCCTGCGCCTGGCCCAGCAGACTCCGTTGCAGGCCACGGGTATACGGGTGCGCGGCGTCGTCGAAGATCTGCCACACGGTGCCGGTCTCCACGACCCGTCCGGCGTACATGATCGCGACCCGGTCCGCGTGCTGGGCGACGAGCCCGAGATCGTGGGTGATGAGCACCATCGCGGCGCCGCTGCGGGCGCGCGCCGCCGCGAGGACCGCCATCAGCTGGGCCTGGATCGTGACATCCAGGGCCGTGGTCGGTTCGTCGGCGATCAGCACCGCGGGATCGTTGGCCATCGCCATCGCGATCACCGCGCGCTGGCGCATACCGCCGGACCACTCGTGCGGGTAGGCGCGAGATCTGCGGGCCGCCTGCGGAATACCGACATCCGCGAGCAGTTCCACGACCCGGCGTTTGCGGGTGCGGGCATCCAGGCGCTGATGGATCGCCAGGGCGCGCTCGATCTGGACGCCCACCCGTCGCACCGGATTCAGCGAGGTCATCGGGTCCTGGAACACCATGCCGAGCTCCGCGCCGCGCAGCCGCCGCAGGGTCTCGTCGTCGGCACCGACCAGTTCGCGGCCGCGGAAGCGAATGCTGCCGGAGAAGACCGTCAGCGGCGGGGTGAGCAGTCCGAGGACGGCGAGCATGGTCACCGATTTGCCGGAGCCGGATTCGCCGACCAGGCACAGCACTTCGCCCGCGTCCAATCGCAAGCTGACCGCATCGACGAGCACGACCCGGGTGCCGTCCTCGGCGATGTAGCCGACGGTCAGATCGGTGACCTCGAGCACGGGCGCGTCGCTCATGCCGCCACCACCTTCGCGGACGGCTCGGTGCGGCGCAGCCGGGTCGTGCGGCGCAGTCCCGGCCCCTGATTCGTGAATCGCTGGCTGACCAGCAGGGTTCCGGCGATGACCAGCAGCAGCGCGACGGCGGGCACGATCGTCAGATACGGCTCCTGGCGCACATACTTCTGCCCATCGGTGATCATGAGTCCCCAACTGGGCGTGGGTGGTTGGACTCCGAGACCGAGATAGTCGAACGAGGAGATCATGATGATCACATTTCCGAGATCGGCGGCGGCGAGAATGCCGACGGGAACGAGCACATGCGGGACAACGTGTTTGCGCATCACCCAGGTCGAGCGGGCGCCGAGCAGTCGCGGGGCGATGACGAAATCGCGCGCCGACAAACCGAGTGCGACCGAGCGGGCGACGCGGGCATACCCGACCCAGAACGTGAGCCCCAGAATCGTGGCCATCAACCCGACGCTGGGCCCCCGCAGCGCGGAGAGCGCCATGAGCACCAAGCTCATCGGCACCGCCAGCTGCACATCGGCGTAACCCATGAGCGCGCTGTCGAGCGGGCCGCGGAAGTAGCCGGACACCGTGCCGATGACGACCCCGATGGCGGCGTTGACGCCCACGATGATCACCACGAGCAGCAGCGTGATCCGGCCGGCCAGCGCCAGGCGGCTGGCCAGGTCCCGACCCAGGGAGTCGGTGCCCAGCGGATAGTGCCCGGTGGTGAAGGGCCGGGTGAACGCCTGCGCCAGCTCCTGCCCGTACGGGTCGTACCCGGGCAGCAGCGGATACAGCAGGGAGAACAGCGCGACTACGAGAATCATCGCGAAACCGGTGAGCGCGAAGATATTTCGCGGGGCAGGGATCATCGGACTCTCGCTCTCGGATCGACGAAGCCGTACAGGACGTCGACGCAGAGATTCACGACGACGAAGAGGGTGGCGATCACGACCAGCCCGGACTGGACGACCGGGAAGTCGCGGCTGAACACCGAGGTGAGCATCAATTGGCCCAGCCCCGGCCAGGCGAACACCGCCTCGACGATCACCAGGCCGCCCAGCAGCGTGCCGAGATTGATGCCCGAGACGGTGAGCACGGGCAGCAGCGCGTTGGGCAGGATCTCGCGCAGCAGCACGGTCGAGCGCCGCTCGCCGCGGGCGTAGGCGGTGCGCACGTAGTCCTGCCCGCTCTCGGTGGTGAGCGAATTGTCGAGCAGCCGGGAGTACACGACGAACTGGGCGGTCGCGATGGTCACCGCGGGCATCACGATCGAGAGCGGATTCGGGCCCGCCAGCGACGGCAGCCAGCCCAGCGACACCGAGAACACCAGGACCAGCAGCAGCCCGAACAGGAAGTCCGGCACCGCGAGCCGGGCCGCACCCAGACCGAGCAGCAGGCCGCGCAGCGACCAGAAGCCGCTCAGGTGCACGGTCAGCACGGCGCAGAACGCGAGGGCGAGGCCGATCAGGAATCCGGTCGCGCCGAGTTGCAGGGTGGCGGGCAGCCGCTCCAGCACGATCGTCATCGACGAGGTGCCCTGCTGCCGGTACGAGTCACCGAAGCTGCCGCCGAACACCCCGCCCAGATAGTCGAAGTACTGGGTCAGCGGCGGCCGGTCGAAACCGAGCTGGGTGTTCAGGGCCGCGATGTCCGCCTCGCTGGCGGTATCGGGCAGCAGCGACGCCGCCGGACTGCCGGTGAGCCGTCCGAGCACGAAGGCCAGCGAGACGACGACGAAGACGGTGATCACCGCCTGGATCAGGCGGCGCAGAAGGTAGACGGCCAAACTCGAGCTCTCCTTGCCTTGCAGCGGTTCGGTATACAGAATCGGCTCAATCCGTATCTCCGCCGTGTTCGCGGTGTTTCGAGCTGGTGAACCAATCGATCTATCTTCGGGAGCGAAACTCGCAGTAAGACTGCGAAAACCAGGACGGCGGCAGTCCGCGGTGCGCGGCGAAGCACTTCGGCGACCATGGCGCATACGGTCTACCGAATGGTCCGCACGGGCAGAACCGCCACTTCGGCGCACCGCTTCGTAGACTGACCTGATGCCCCGAGAATCCCGGTCGTCTCCGCCAGCGATCGACGACACGTCCCAGACGCGCCGGATCTATGACGATCTCCGGCGCAGCATCATCACGGGCGCCTACAAGGAAGGCCAGAAGCTGCCCGAAGCGCGCCTGGCCGACCAGCTCGGCACCTCGCGGCTGCCGGTCCGGGAAGCATTGGCCCTGCTCGCCTTCGACGGCATCGTCAGCGTGAGCCCGCGCCGCAGCGCCGTCGTCCGCTCCTGGGACCGGACCGCGGTCGAGGAGCTGTTCGATGTGCGAATCGGCTTGGAGCCGTTGGCCGCTCGGCTGGCCGCGGCCCGGGTCCGGCAGGGCGCGGACACCACCCCGCTGCACGCCGCGCTGCGCGACTCGCACGCCGCCCTGGCCACCCACGACCCCCTGCGCATCGCCGAGGCGAACGCGAAACTGCACGGCGAGATCGTCCAGCTGTCCGGCAACAGCCTGCTCACCCAGCTGATGCGGACCATCCTGGCGCGCATGGCCTGGCTGTTCGTCATCACCACCCAGCGCGCCGTCGCGGGCCAGCTCGACGAACACCAGCACCTCATCGACGCCATCGTCTCCGGCGACGAGCGCCTCGCCGAATACGCGATGCTCGACCACACCGAGGCGGGGCGCAGGCCGACGCTGGCGATCATCGCCGCGCTGCGGCACGGCGACATCGGCGGCTGACCCACCTGCGACATTTGACCTCGAGTTAGCTCGAGGTTGAATAATGCTTTACATGACTTCGATCGACAGCTCACAATCCGATGCCACCGCAGTGCTTTCCGACGCGGACCTGGCCGCCATTCGCGATCTGGTGGATCTCGCCGACCGGTCCCAGGCCGACGCCGCGGTGCTCCCGGGTCTGCACACCGACGACACCCGGATCGTGAACTTCTACGGGCGGCGGCTTTTCGGGCGCGCGGCGTTCGAGGCGGCGATGGGCGCGGCGCTCGGACAGGGCCTCGGACAGGTTCGCACCAGCCTCGAAGTGCTTGATATCCAGGCGCTTACCGTCGACACCGTGCTCGTCAGCCTGATCAAGACGGTGCACGACGAGCGGCCCGACGCGCAGCCGGCGCCGGCCTCCTCCGGAGCCATGAGCTATGTCCTGGTCCGGACCGCGGACGGCTGGAAAATCGGCCTGGCTCAGACCACGCCCATCATCACCGATTGAGGTAGGCCCGGGGAGCCGAAACCGGTCGGTCGTATCCTCGATGGATGGCCACCCCCGCGCTATCCCCCGATGCCCGGCAACGCCGCCGCGACGAGATCCGCGAATTCCTGCGGACTCGCCGCGCGCGGATCTCCCCCGCCGACGCGGGCATGCCGGTCTCCGGTGGGCGGCGCACACCCGGGCTGCGGCGCGAGGAGGTCGCGGTGCTGGCCGGAGTCGGGGTGTCCTGGTACACGTGGCTGGAGCAGGGTCGCGACATCAACGTGTCACCGGACGTACTCGACGCTGTCGCAAGGGTTTTGCGGATCGACGGAGCCGAACGCGAGCATCTGTATCTGCTCGCGGGGCTCAACCCGCCCGCGCTTCGACCGGCGGGCGGGGAGGTCTCCCCGGAGTTGCGGCGGGTGATCGACGCCTGGCTGCCCCGCCCCGCCTACGTCATCGACCGGCACTGGAATCTCGTCGTCGTCAATCACGCCGCCCACCTGGTCTTCGGCTACGACGCCGGCGACCACAACTGCCTGGTCAGCTTCTTCACCAAAGCCGCGTTCCGCTCCTCCTACACGCACTGGCGCGATGTGGCCCGCGAGATCGCCGGCCAATACCGCTCCGACTCCGCCCGCTACCCCGACGACCCCGAATTCGACCGCCTCGCCACCGACATGTGCGCCGCCAGCCCCGAATTCGCCGAGATCTGGGCCGAACACCCTGTCGGCAGCGCCACCCAGGGCATCAAATTCCTGCACCACGAGCAGGTCGGCGAACTGACCTTCGAATACACCACCCTCCCCCTCCTCGACCTCCCCGGCCACCGCCTCCTGTTGCACACTCCGGCACCGGGAACCGAGACCGAAGCGCGGTTGGGTGATCTGCTCGCCGGGGCGGAGCCGGTGTCACGCTGAAGGTGGTGGTGACAGACCCAGGTTCATCCGGCACTGCCGGGCCCGGGTGCCCGGCCGCAGGATTGCTGACATGCAGCGATTCAGCAATAAAACAGTTCTCATCACCGGCGCTACCAGCGGAATGGGGTTCGCTACCGCGCGGCGGGTACTCGATGAAGGCTCCTATGTGGTGATCACCGGACGCGATCAGCAGCGGCTCGATGCCGCGGTAGCGCGGCTGGACGCGGGGCCGCGGGTGCTGGCGGTGCGGGCCGACGCGGCCTCGCTCGCCGATACCGACGAACTCATGCGCCGGATTCAGACCTGGCGCGGCACGCTGGACGCGGTGTTCGCCAATGCCGGAGTCGGAATCTTCAAGCCGAGTGCGGAATTGACCGAGGAGGACGTCGACCGCACGCTGAACGTGAACGTCAAAGGCGTCTTCTTCACCATTCACGCGGCGCAGCCGCTGCTGCGGGACGGCAGCGCGATCGTCATCAACGCGTCGTGGACCCTGTACCGCGGGCTTCCGGTCGCCTCGATCTACTCCGCCAGCAAAGCCGCCGTGCACAACCTGGCACGCACCCTCGGCGCCGAACTCGCACCGCGCGGCATCCGGGTCAACTCCGTGAGCCCGGGCTACATCGACACCGAGATGTATCGCGGCGCCAACCCCGATACCGACGCGGATGCCGTCAACGCCGCGCAAGTCCCGCTCGGCACCATCGGTCACGCCGACGATGTCGCGGCCGCGGTCGCGTTCCTCGCCTCCGAGGACGCCTCCTACATCACCGGCCAGGACATCGTCGTCGACGGCGGCCTGGTGGGCTCGGTGCCGACCGCACGCTGACCGCGGCCGATCACCCGCCGGCCACGCTCATCGCCTTCTGGCGGGTGGTCGCGTGGGTGATCAGCAGGACGGCCAGCACCACCGCGCATCCGGCGGCACCGACGCCCAGCGCGATCTCGATCCCGGTGCCGGTCGGATGGCCGGCGGGGTCGAGATGGGCGGCGATCACCGCGCCGGACACGGCGCTACCCAGGGAGCCGCCGACGGTGCGCAGCACCTGGTTGAAACTGACCGCACTGCCCAGTTCGCGGTCGGCGACACCGCGCGCGATCAGCGCGGGCATCGCGGCGTAGGTCGTCCCGATGCCCGCGCCGAACCCGAGCATGCCGATCATGATCTCCCACAGCTCGTCGTGGGCCACCAGCAACAGCAGGCTGGACGCGCTCACCATCGCGGCACCGGGAATCAGTAAGGCGCGCATGGGAATACGAGCCGAGATCACCCGCACCACCCGATTGGCCCCGAAGCTGCCCACCGACAGCGGAAGCATGACGAACCCGGCCCAGAACAACGGCAGCGCGATCCCGTACCCCGTCGAGGCGGGGGCCTGGGCGATGAGGCTGGCGATCGAGAGGCAGGCGTACATCGCGGCGCCGAGCCCGATGGCGGTGCCGTTCGCGACCAGCACATCGCTGGTGCGCAGCACGCGCAGGTCGACCAGGGCGTGGCGGGTCCGCAACTCGACCAGCGCCCACAGGGCGAGGATCGCGACCGAGACGACGGCCAGGCCGATCGTCCACGGTGAACCCCAGCCCCAACGCGAACCCTCACCGGCGACCAGCAGCAGCGTCGCGAGACCCACACCGATCAGCAGCGCGCCACGAAGATCGAACGGCGTGCGCGGGGCCTGCTCGTCCGGGCCATCCGGCACCGCGCGCCAGACCACCAGCACGGTCGACAGCAGGAACAGCGCGGCGGCCCAGAACGCGAACCGGTAGCCGAACACGTCGGCGAGGATGCCGGTGAGCGGGTAACCGAGCCCGAGTCCACTGGCGACCGTGACCGACAGCGTCGAGATGCCGTTGCGCACTTCGTCGGCGGGCAGGTAGCGGCGAGCGAGCGCGATCGTCACCGGGACGATGCCGTAACTGAGCCCCTGCAACGCGCGGCCGACGAGGAAGACCGCGAAGTTCGGGGCCAGGGCGGCGATGAAGGAGCCGAGCAGAATGATCGACAGCGACCACAGCAGTAGCCGTTTCTTGTGCGGGCCGTCGCTGAGTCTGCCCATGATCGGCGTCGTGACCGCGCCGACGAGCAGGTTGACCGTCAGCATCCACTGCGCGGCGCTGACGTCGACATGCATTTCCCGCGAGATAGCCGGGACCAGCAGCATGCCGAGCGAGCTGACGATGGCCGCGGTCAGAGCGGTGTAGACGAGGGCTGGAGTCAGACGTCTCATGCGAGCGGCCCCAGCTTCCGTAAGGCGGGCAGCGCCTGTTCGAGCGCGGCGCGTTCCTCGGCGTCGAGCCTGGTGCCGACGGCCCGTTCGAGCCAGTTCAGCGCGTCGGCGCGTTCCTCGATGAGCCGCTGCCGGCCGGCGTCGGTCAGTTCGATCCAGATTCGCCGGCGATCGTCGCTGTCGGGCGTGCGCACGACCAGTTCGAGGGTTTCGAGTTCGCGCACCGCGGTGGCGATGGCCTGCGGGCTCACGGTCTGGACCGCGGCCAGCGTCGTGGCGGAGGCGCGGCCGTGCTTGTCCAGATACCCGAGCACGCCGAGCTTGCCCGCCGAGATCGTCCGGCCCGCGAGCAGCCGGCGGGCGATCGGATACAGCGCTTCACCCAGTGCTTGCGCGGTGGAGGGTGCAGAAGTCATTAGCCAACCATACAACTTAGTTGTTCAATTTAGTTGCCGAGCTCTGCGTGAGACGGGCCATAGGTGTAGCCGCGCGCGGGCCCGCCGTATGGTCATACTTTTCGAGAAGGTGGTACTCGCGTGGAACCGGACTGCTTCCGGCTGATCGAGCCGCGTCACCTCGGTGAGGTCATGCCGGCTTGGGAACCGCACTTCCCGCAGTACGACACGGTGCGCGGATACTCCGAACTCGGGCACGTCTTCCTGCGCAACAGCGCGAGCCGCGAATACGCGGTCCTGCATCCCTACGAGGCGCGGGCCGCCGCCCACGGCCGCTTCCTCGATCTCGACGACTTCATCACCGACGTCCTGCTCGACCGCGTGTTCATGAAGTACGTCCTGCGCCCGCCGCACGTGGCAGAAATCCGCCAACTGCTCGGCGAACTCGACGACGGCGAGGTCTACATCGCCGCCCCCTACCCCTTCCTCGGCGGCTCCGAAGAACCGGATGCCTATATGCGCGGCGACATCTGGGTGTTCCTCGACCTCGTCGCCCAAAGCCTCGAGCTGTAACCCGGCCCACTCCTGTGATCCACGCCGCACTTCGGCGTGGATGTGAGCGAGTCGACCTCGGCGCACCCGCGAGCACAACTCCGGATCACCCTGCTGTTCTCATAGATCAGTTATCTGATCGACCGAGCGGAAGGGATCCATGCCGCGCGCTGATTCCGCCGACCGTGCGGCCGACATCGCCCGAGTACTGCGCCAGTGGAAATCCGGCGTGCCCGTTCCCTCGAGCTGGGCACCCGGTGTTCAGGCCGGTGTGAGCCGGCTGCGGGACTGGTGGCACACCCCGGACCCGGAGGTCGAAGCGCCTGAGGGCTCCGAGCAGGAATTGGCGTTGTTCCTGCGCGAGGCCGCGGTGATGCTGTGCCGGGCCGGTGAGCCGACGACGTTGGTGACCGCGCTGATCGAGGAGATCGGGCACCGCTACCACGCTGTCGATACGCGCTGCTTCGTCTTGCCCACCGGGGTGTTCATCGGGATCGGCGAGGTGGTCCAGTTCCGGTCGGTGCAGGAATCGCAGTTGCGCCTGGATCAGATCGATCGACTATTCCGGTTTCTGCACCAGGTGCGCGCCGAACCGATCCCGCCGGAGCAGGGCCTGCACGAGCTGACCCTTATCGCCGACGCGCCCCCGCGCTTCGGCCTGCTCGCGCGCATCGCCGGATACGTGGCGATCAGCGTCGGCCTCGGTCTGCTCTCACGACCCGAACCGCTGACCGTCATCGGCTACGCCTGCCTGGGTTTCGTCGTCGCCTGCCTACGGGAACTCAGCGCCAAACTCCGCGGCGGCAGCAGTTCGCTGCTCGTGCCCGCGATCGCGGCGATAGTGGTGACCGTACTGGCCTTCCGATATGCCGGGCCGATCCTCAACGAAGAGGCGACCACGCTGCTCATCCCACCGCTGGTGGCGTTCCTGCCCGGCGCGGCGCTGACGCTGGGCACCATGGAACTCGCCACCGGGTCGGTCGTCGCCGGCGCGAGCCGGCTCGTCTACGGCACCAATGTCCTGGTGCTGATCGCGTTCGGGGTGGCGGTCGGCACGCAACTCGCCACGATTCATCCGGTCGAGCACGCCGGTCAGCATCACCCGCTGGGAATGTGGGCCACCTGGGTCGGCGTGGTCCTGCTGGCCGCGGGCTACTCGCTGTTCTCCTCGGCCAGCAAGTCGACGCTGCCGTGGTTGATCGCGGTCATGTGCGTCGCGCACGGCGCGCAGGTGGCCGTGACATGGTGGGCGTCACCGCTGTTCGGCGCGTTCGCCGGTGGTGCGACGCTGCCGCTGGCGGCGCTGCTGCTGGCCCGCTGGCGCACCGCCCCGTCCGCGCTCGTGCTGTTCCTGCCGGCGTTCTGGGTTCTGGTACCCGGGTCCCTGGGGCTGACCGGAGTCAGCGAGATCCTCGTCAGCCACGACACCGCCGGGATCGGCGCGCTGGTCGACACCGTCTTGACCGTCGCGGCGATCGCCCTGGGTGTCCTCGCCACGACCAGTGCCGTGATGCCCGCCTACTATCGCCGCTCGCTGCACGCCTGAGCACCGGACAACTCAGCTGGCGGGGAACGGCACCTTCGTCAGTTCTTCGGAGACCTGCCAGATCCGCCGGGCGTCCTCGGTGCTCTGCAACCGGGAGTAGAGCTTTTGCTCGGCCGGCGGTCCGCCGAGGTGGCCGAGGCCGCTCGGACCATAGAATTTGCCGCCCGCGGCATCGGGCGCGGTCGCCGCGTACAGGGCGGGAAGTTTCGCCGTCTCGACGGTGCCGAGCAGAATGCCGCGCGCGGACAGGACGCGAATCAGCCGCACGCCCAACGTATCTCGATCACGTCCCACCTCGGGACGGGCGGCGAGCAGGTTGGTCGGCGCGACGCCGGGGTGCGACAGATTGCTGGTGATCCCCCAGTCGCCCGCGCGGCTGCGCCGGTCGAGTTCGAGCCCGAACAGCCCGAACGCGATCTTCGACTGGCTATAGGCGGCGTTGCCGCGGTAGGACCGCTCCCAGTTCAGGTCGTCCCAGTTGATGGCGCCCTGGTTCGCCGAGACGCTGATCTGCGAGGTCACCCGGGCGCGACCCGCGCGCAACAGCGGCAGCAATTGGCCGACGAGGGCGAAGTGTCCGAGGTGGTTGGTCCCGAATTGCAGCTCGAAGCCATCGGCGGTGCTCTGCCGATCGGGCGGTGTCATGACACCGGCGTTGTTGATCAGCAGGTGGATCGGAGCACCTTCCGCACGCAGCGTCTCGCCGAGCGCGGCAACCGATTCGAGCGACGACAGATCCAGGTCCCGCAATGACACATCGGCGTCCGGCTGCTGCTCGCGAATTGTGGCGAGCGCGGCCGCACCCTTGCGCGGATTCCTCACCGGCAGAAGCACTTCGGCCCCGGCCGCGGCGAGCCGCGTGGCGATCCCGAGCCCGATGCCGTCGCTGGCGCCGGTGACGACGGCCCGCTGTCCGGTCAGATCGGGAATGGTGATGTCGATCGGTTGACGTGCCATGCGCTCACTCCTCTACCAGTGCCGGACCGGACAACGCTCAACTCGTGAACTGCTCCAGCTCATCGGCGGTGAAGTAATTCTGCGTAACCGCGCCGACCCGCACCAGGTACTTCCCATCCTTACCCTGGTGAACCACGGTACCGACGTTCCCCGTCATCGTCTTCCCCGTGATCCGCACCGTCTCACCGATCGTGAATTCGTCCATGGGTAGAAAGGTATCGATGGCCGGGTTCCGATCCGGAGATCGACACGCTTCGGCGCGGGGCCGCGACCGATCATGTTTTCCCGGTCGTCACATGCCGCCCTGTGACCGCAACACCCGCGCTCTACCGTGGTCGGCATGCCTCCACGCAGACGTTCCGCTTTGCTCGCGCGGCTGGTCGTGGACGAGCCGGGCCGGCCGAAGATCATTCTCGGTGAATTGCGCCGGGTGATATTGGATGGCGCGGTGCCGCCGTGCACGAAGATTCCGTTGCGCGAAGTGGCGGAACTGTTCGGTGTCAGTCATATTCCGGTGCGGGAGGCGTTGAAAACGCTGATCGGCGAGGGTTTGATCACCCATCAGCCGCACGGCGAATATACCGTCGCGCAGCTCACCGCCGATGAACTGCGCGAGATGTATATCGTGCGCGAGACCCTGGAGACGGCGTCGCTGGCCGCGGCGGTGCGCAATGCCGGCCCGGCCGATCGGGCGGCGCTGCGCGAGCTGGACGAGCGGCTCGAACAGGCGATTCGGGACGATGACCCGGTCGCCTACCAGCGCCGTTCCCGAGATTTCCACATTGCGCTGACCCGCCCCTCGCGCATGTTCCGGTTGCTGCACATGCTGGAGTCGGCCTGGAATGTCACCGAGCCGGTGCAGTCCATGGTGCACATCGGCCCGGCCGACCGGGCGCTGTTGCACACCGATCACTCGCTGATGCTCGACGCTTTTCTGGCCGGGGACGCGGATCGCCTGATCCAGGTGGCCGAACAGCATCACCGCAGACTGGAAGCGATGATCGCGACCCTGCCCACCGACACCGGACTGCTCGCACCCGCGGAAGATATATCCTTCGCGCAATAATCGAGATATAGCCGCGCAACGGCGCCGCAATCGGAGATTCCTACCGTCGTTCCATCCAAGTTTCACCTTCGGATCGGAACCACCATGACCGAAACGCTCCCGGCGCCCGTCGCCACCACCGCGCCCCCCGCGGAATATCACCCCCGGCTGACCAACGCGGACCTGGCGCCGCTGCGCGACCAATCCTGGGGCTCCTACAACATCTTCGCCTTCTGGATGTCGGACGTGCACAGCGTCGGCGGCTATGTCACCGCGGGCAGCCTGTTCGCGCTCGGCCTGGCCAGCTGGCAGGTGCTCGTCGCGCTGGTCATCGGCATCACCCTGGTGTATTTCTTCTGCAATCTGGTCGCCAAGCCGAGCCAGGTGACCGGGGTGCCGTATCCGGTGATGTGCCGCAGTTCGTTCGGTGTGCTCGGAGCCAATATCCCCGCCATCATCCGCGGGTTGATCGCGGTGGCGTGGTACGGAATTCAGACCTTCCTCGCCTCGGCCGCGCTGGATGTGGTGCTGATCAAGCTGTTTCCGTCGCTGGCGCCCTACGCGGTAGTGGACGACTATGGCTTCCTGGGTCTTTCGCTGCTCGGCTGGGGCAGCTATCTGCTGCTGTGGGTGGTGCAGGCGTGCGTGTTCTGGCGTGGCATGGAGGCCATTCGCCGGTTCATCGATTTCTGCGGGCCCGCGGTCTACGTCGTGATGTTCGCGCTGTGCGGGTACCTGATCGCGAAAGCCGGTTGGGGCGCCATCGATCTGAGTCTCGGTGAGGTGAAATACACCGGCTGGTCCTCGGTGCCGGTGATGCTGGGCGCGATCGCCCTGGTGGTGTCCTACTTCTCCGGCCCGATGCTCAACTTCGGCGACTTCTCCCGCTACGGAAAGTCTTTCGCGGTGGTGCGGCGCGGCAACCTGCTCGGCCTGCCGCTGAATTTCCTGGTGTTCGCCCTGCTGGTGGTGATCACCGCGTCGCTGACGCTGCCGGTGTACGGCGAACTCATCACCGACCCGGTCGCGACGGTGGCCCGGATCGACAGCACCTTCGCCATCGTGCTCGGCGCGCTGACCTTCACCATCGCCACCATCGGCATCAATATCGTCGCCAACTTCATCTCCCCCGCGTTCGACTTCTCCCATGTCAGCCCGCAGCGGATCAGCTGGCGGGCCGGCGGCATGATCGCCGCCGTGGGCTCGGTGCTGATCACGCCCTGGAACCTGTACAGCAACCCGGACGTCATCCACTACACCCTCGAGACGCTGGGCGCGTTCATCGGCCCGCTGTTCGGCGTGCTGATCGCCGACTACTACCTGATCAAGAAGCAGCAGGTGAACGTGGACGACCTGTTCACCATGTCCGAGAGCGGAACCTATTGGTACCGCAAGGGATACAACCCCGCGGCGATCGCGGCCACCGCCGCCGGCGCCATCATCGCGGTGATCCCGGTCCTGGCCCGGGGCGTGCCGGGCATGTACACCGCCGCCCAGTACAGCTGGTTCATCGGCTGCGGTATCGGCTTCGCCGTCTACTACCTGATCGCCCGCCCGAAAACGAGAGGAGCAACTGCCTGATGCGGATCCGGGTCATCAACCCGAACACGACGCAGGCGATGACCGCGACCATCGAGGAGTGTGCCGCGGCCGTCGCCGGCCCGGCCACCCTGCTCGACGCGGTCACCGCCGGCATGGGACCGGCTTCGATCGAGAGTCATTACGACGAAGCCCTCAGCGTCCCAGGCATTCTCGCCGCTATCGCCGCGGGGGAACGCGAGGGTGTCGACGGCTACGTGATCGCCTGCTTCGGCGATCCCGGCCTGGACGCGGCCCGCGAACTGGCGCGCGGACCGGTCATCGGAATCGCCGAGGCCGCCATGCGCACAGCCACCCAGCTGGGACGCAGCTTCAGTGTGGTGACCACGCTGGGCCGCACCGTCGGCCGCGCCGCGGACCTGGTGCATCACTATGGGCTGCAACGGTTTTGCCGCGGCATCCACGCCTGCGAACTCCCGGTGCTGGCGCTGGACGACGATCCGGACGCCCGCAAGATCGTGACCGAGGCCTGCCGGTCCGCGCTGGAGGCCGACGGCGCGGACGCGATCGTGCTCGGCTGCGCGGGCATGGCCGACCTGTGCGCGCATATCCGCGCCGAACTCGGCGTCCCGGTGGTCGACGGGGTCGCCGCGGCGACCCTGACCGTCCAATCCCTGCTCACCATGGATCTGCGGCCCTCGGGGCGGGGCGAGTCGGCGCCGCCACCGGCCAAGACCTACACCGGCCTGCTGAGTTCGTTCGGACGCTGAACCCCTTACTACCGCTGCAATTCCATCGCCACCAGCAACTCGATCAGATCGTTGACGGTGCGCACGCTGCGACCGGTCAGGTCTTGGATCCGCCGCAGCCGGTACTTGGCGGTGTTGTGGTGGATGCGCAGCTGGTCGGCGGCTTCGCGAATGTTCATGTCGGCGGCGGCGAAGGCGCGGATCGTCTCGGCGAGCATGCCGCCGCGCACCCGGTCGTCGGCGAGCAGCGCCGCGATGGCGGGGTCGATGAGGTGGCGGGCGGTGTCGTCGGCGCGCAGCATCAGGTACCGGAACGGCGTGATCTGCGGCAGCGCCAGCACACCACCGGCCTCGGGCAGCAGGTCCAGGGCGTCGCGGCTCTGCTGATACGCCTTCGGGAGCTGGGCGATGCCGGCGACGACGGTGCTGACGCCGACCGCGAGCGTGATCCCGGCGGCGCTGAGCTTGGTTTGCATCGCCCGTAGTCGCTCGCACAGTTCCGCCGTGCTCGCGCTGCGGCCGAGCGCGGGCACGGCGATGACCTCGGCGCCGCGCACCGCCGCGAGGGTGCGCAGGCCGTTGACCGCGACGCCCGCCATGGCCGCGGCGGCGACCTGCCTTGCCTCCGTTTCGGTTCCGTCCCGTTCGCCGCGCAGCCGGCTGCCCAGCACGGTCGCCGTGACGACCACCATCGGGGCCGTGCTGTCCGCGCCGATGCCGTGCGCGCTGGCCCGGGCCAGCTGTGGCCCGCGGTCGGGTAGCGCGCCGGCGAGCAGACTCTCCAGTAGTTCCTGGCCTTCGCGCCCGGCGTCGGCCGTGCAGGACTGCTGGAACTCGAGGTAGGCGTTGGCCGCTTCGGCGCTGATCAGATCGTTGTAGCGGGCCAGCGGGACCACCATCGACAACGCGGCCAGCCGTCCGGCCTCGGATTCACCCGCGAAGGCCAGCAGCGACTTCCACGTCGCCTGCTGGCCGAGCCGGAAGGCCGCGATGTAGTCGATCAGGGTGAGTCCGGCCCGCGCCCGCCGCGCCGCGGCCTGCCGGGCATAGGCGACATCGGTGGCGGTGACCTTGCGGTGGTCCAGGAACGCGCCGAGTCCGGACCGGGTCAATCGGGTCAATTGGTCGTGCACATCGGCGTGAAAGGTGTCGTCGCGCGCGGCATAACCGGGGATCTGCGCGAGGATCGCCGACATTCCCGCATCGGCGATCTTTTCCGCGTCGTCATAGGCATTGCCGATGATTCGTTTGCGCTCGGCCTGCACTTCGTCCGGATATAGCGCGCTGCCCGAATGTGACCCAGCTGACATATGCGGATACTCCATTGCCGTGGCGGGGGTGTCAACACGATCGGGGACGGTCCCGTCCATGTCCCACGGGGCCAATAACGCCGACCGACTTTGGGCCGCCGCGGCCGATGCGCGCGCTGACCAGCGAATTTACGCTGGCCACCGGCACCGAACCAGGCGGCGGAAGTTTGTTGTCCCGCAGCGAATCTTTCCCGCGTCTCAAACGCGGGCGGGTGGCCGAATGCTCGAGAGGAAAGGGAGAATCCGATGCGCACGAAGGCGATTCGAGCCGTAGGAGCGGCGGTGGCGGTCCTGCTCACGGTCACCGCCTGCGGCGGCCGCGACGGCGACGGCGGCACCGTCGGACAGGGCGACTGCCAGGGTCAGCAAACTACCGGAATCACCGATAAGAGCATCAAACTCGGCGGCGTCTATCCGCT
Organism: Nocardia sp. NPDC050712; assembly: GCF_040654295.1. Lineage (NCBI taxonomy): Bacteria > Bacillati > Actinomycetota > Actinomycetes > Mycobacteriales > Nocardiaceae > Nocardia > Nocardia sp. NPDC050712. The sequence continues at coordinate 363,458 of NZ_JBFAHT010000005.1, read as the reverse complement.
GTCCGGGCCGGCCTCGGCATACGGAGAACTTCCCAAGGGCGTCCGCGCGTATTTCGACTACGTCAATGCCGAATTGGACGGAATGAAGGGCCGGAAAGTCGAATACCTGGTCCGCGACGACGGCTATCAGCCGCCGAAAACAGTGGAGGAAACCCGCCGGCTCGTCGAACAGGATCAGGTGTTCGCGGTCTTCTCCACCCTGGGCACGGCCACCTCGTCCGCGGTCTGGGATTACCTCGGTCAGCGGAAGGTGCCGCAGGCGTTCGTCGCCGGCGGTGCGACCAAGTGGGGCACCGACACCGAACATCCGTGGACGATCGGCTGGCAGCCCAGCTACCGGGCCGAAGGGCAGGCGTTCGCGCGCTATGTCCGCGAACAGCGCCCGAACGCGACCGTCGCGGTGCTCTACCAGAACGACGACTTCGGCAAGGATCTGCTGACCAGCTTCACCGAGGCCGTCGCCGGCAGCGGCGTCAAGGTGGTGAGCGAGCAGAGCTACGAGGTCACCGACCCGACCGTGGAACCGCAGCTGCGCAATCTCGCGAATTCGAAAGCCGATGTGCTGCTGAACTTCTCGACGCCGAAGTTCGCCTCGCAGGCACTGGCCGCCGAGGCCCGCAACACCGACTGGAACCCGCTGCACATCCTGGCCCAGGTCGCGAACACGGTCAGCATGCTCAAGCCGGTCGGCTTCCAGAACGTGCAGGGCGTGGTGTCGGTCGCGTTCATGAAGGATCCCGCCGACGCGCAATGGGCCGGGGACAACGGCATGCGCATCTACCGGGAGAAGGTGGTGCAGTACGCGCCCGGCGCCGACCCCACCAATCAGTACACGGCCGTCGGCTGGGCGATGGCCCAGAGCTTCCACAAGGCCATGGACGCGGCGAAATGCCCCACCCGCGAAGGACTTCGCGATTCCCTGCGCGCCCTCGACAACGTCGGCGTCGACTTGCTGCTGCCCGGTCTCACCCTGAAAACCGGCCCCGGCGACGCCTTTCCGATCGAGGCGATGCGGATCCAGCGGTTCGAAGGCGACCACTGGACGCTCACCGGAGATGTCATCAACACCGCCAAGTAGCCATCCCGACCGCCGCGGCGCAGTCCGGCGTCGCGGCCAGCTCTGAAAACCATCGATGAGGTTCATCCATGAAATTGCACAGATCAGTAGTCACCGCGGCGCTCGCCACCGTGGCCCTCGGGGTCAGCTCCGGTGTCACCAACGCCGAGCCCACGCCGGCACCGCACGAGGTGCGCTACGAGGTCAGCCGCGAAGGTGATTCCGCGCTGCTGTCGGTGAGCAACGGGAAACTCCGCGCGGTCGCCGATCAGCTCGTGCTGACCGACACTCAGGACACTCCGGTCGCCGCCATCCCGCTCACCTACCGGGTGGACGCGGTTGCGTACCCGATCGCGGCCCGAATCGAGGGCGACACAGCGATTCTCACTCCGTCCCGCGAGGGCGGCGTGCCCGTCGCGGCGGTGACGCCGAGTGATGTCGTCAGCACCGATCAGGCATTGCAGTCGGTCGCCGAGTCCTTCACGCCGCGCGATCAGGGCGCGCTCGGCGTCCTGGCCCAGCGCCTGACCATCGGTGGTTCGGTCAGCGCGATCATCGGCGCGGTGCTCGGCGGCGGGGTCGGCTGCCTCGTCGGCGGCGCGGCGGGCGCGACCATCGCCAGCCCCGTCATCGCCCTGCTGCTGCCCTGGGTCGGGGCGACCATCGCCGGCTGTGTGCTCGGCGCGGCCACGCTCGGTGCGGTCGGCGCGATGGTCGGCCTGCTCACCGTCGGCGGGCCGCTCGCGCTGTTCTCGGCCTACCAGTACTTCTCCACCATCTTGGCGCCCTGCCCGCCGGAGCTCCCGCTGTGCAAGGACCCGATGGTGCCCGCACCTCCGAAGTAGCTCTGTCACCTTCGGATTCGATGCGCCGGACCGCCCGAACGGTCCGGCGCATCCTTGCGCGTTCAGGCCACGGCGCGCTTGGCCGGGCCCTCGGCCATCGCCTGGGTCCGCAGCTTTTCCAGCGTGGTTGCCAGGATCCGCGACACCTGCATCTGGGAGCACCCGAGCCGGCTGCCGATTTCGGCCTGGGAGCGGTTCTCCCAGAACCGCATGATCAGGACCTGGCGCTCGCGCTCGGGCAAGGCGGCGATCAGCGGGCGGACGGCCATCGCGTCCTCGAGCAGGCCGTACAGCGGCTCGACGACGCCGAGGGTCTCGCGCAGCGCGGGCATCGAGCCCTCCTCGCCGCCGCCGCTGTGCTGGGTGTCCAGCGATTCGCTGGCGTAGGCGTTGCGCGCGACCAGGGCCTGGGTGACCTCGGTCAGCTCGACACCGAGTTCGGCGGCGAGTTCACGCGCGGTGGGCACCCGGCCGAGGCGGTGGGTCAGGATGTCGGTGGCCGGGCCGAGGCGCTGCTGCAATTCCTTGAGGCCACGGGGCACCCGTACGGCCCAGCTGTGGTCGCGGAAGTGGCGGCGGACCTCACCCATGATGGTGGGCACGGCGAAGGCGAGGAACGGTCTGCCCTGGGCTACGTCGAACCGGATCACCGCGTTCATCAGGCCCACCCGCGCGATCTGGGTCAGATCCTCGAGCTCTTGGCCGCGATTGGCGAAGCGGCGCGCGATATTTCCGGCCAGGGGCAGGCAGCGGTGCACGATCTCCTCGCGCAGCGCGGTGTGGCGGGGGTCCTCGGGGTCCAGCGCCGCCAACTTCTCGAACCACGGCTCGATGTTGTCGTAGCTGTCACTCGTCGACTCCGAGTCGTTCCGCCGCTTGCTCATCTGAACTCCTCGTGCTGCTACCGAATGCGGGCTCGGGGTTGATACCCCGGCCCCGCGGGTCCAAACGGTCTTACACCGGGACCGCCACGAGTCGACGATGGCGCAGCCATCCGCGCAGGCCGAGGGCCAGCGGCAGCAGGAGGGTGAGGAATCCGGACACCGGTTCGAAGATCAGGCCGAACACGGTCAGCACCAGGAGGGCGGCGAGTATCGGCGCCGGGACGTACCCGCGGACGCGTTCCACCTCGAGCACGGCGATGGCGAAACCGACGGCGGCGACGCCGAACGCGGTGAACCAGAACGAGAGCTCGGCCTGCTCGGCGCCGGTCGTCCAGATGACCACGCCCAGGGCGGTGTGGGCGGTGCCGATGACGGCGAGCAGAACACCCGTGAGCGGGAAACCAGTTTTTGAATCCATATTCATAAACCTTGCCCTAAGCTGTCCCCCGTGGCAAGACCCCGCAGGTTCACCGACGACCAGGTCCTCGACGCGGCGCGCGATCTACTCGCCGATCCGGCGACGACCCGGCCCGCCATCGCCGCGATCAGCGCCGCCGCCGGCATCCACACCGGGTCGATCTACGTGCGCTTCCCTTCTCGCGAAGAGTTGCTGGCCCGGCTGTGGCTGCGCTCGATCCAGCGCTTCCACACCGGCCTTCTCGAAGCCCTGCGCGGACCCGACCCGCTGCTCACGGCCGCGATCTACCTGACGCGATACTGCCGCGAGAACCCCACCGAAGCCCGCGCGATGAAGATGTTCCGGCGCGACGAACTGCTCGAGGTGGGCCCCGCCGAGCTGCGCGCCGAGATCGCCACGGTCAACGATCGAATGAACGAGGCGCTGCGCGCCGCCGTCGTCGCGGAATTCGGCGACGCCGACGAGCATCACATGGCGATCGCAGCGGCCGCGGTCAAGGCGATCCCCTACGGGCTGGTCCGCGAGTACATCGCCGCCGCGGCGCCGATTCCGGCCTGGATCGACGAGGTGGCCGCGACCGCGACCGGTGCCGTGGTGCGGCGTCTGAGCTAGCGCCGGGTCGCTCCCGATGTGTACGTTACTGTTGGTAACAACAATATCGGAGGTGCCGTGGACCGCGTAGCCATGATCGAGCGGCTGGCCGGGGTGATCAACCGGACGGGTGCGGTCAACGGCCGTCGATTCGATGCGCACACGCCGATGCGAACCCCCGAGGGGCGCCGCCGTAATTGGGCGCACTACGGCGTCATGGTGCCCGGATTGCCCGCGCCGCACCGCTTCTTCGGCGTCATGTCGATCCTCGGGACGCCGGGCGTCGCGATCTTCGCCAACGATCACGCGATCACCACCACTCCCGCCGACACCGTCTACACCAGCTCGGCGACCGCCGCGATGTCCGACGGGCAGTTCCTGGTGCACAGCCGCGAGCGCGACTGCGAATTCCGTTCCGACGGCAGCTCTTTGAAGTTCGGCGACGACCTGCTGATCGAGGGCAGCTATCCGGCCTTCACGGTGCACCGGCGGCACCGCGAGGCCGAGGTCGAGCTGGAGATCCAGGCCACCGACGTGGTTTCCCACTTCGCCCGCGTCCCAGGCCTTTACGACCATTGGAGCGTGCTGGCCCGGTGCCGCGGCAGCATTCGCGACCAGCACGGCGTCCTGCCGGTCGACACGCTGTGCACGGTCGAATACGCCACCGGCGTCGGACTGCACAGCATCGCCGGCGGCATCCGCGCAACCTACCGGTGCCGTTCTTCACCTATCACGTGCTCAATATCGATGCCGCCACCCAGGTTCTGCTCGTTCAGGTGCTCGGCCCCGCCGGCCTGCCCATTCAGCGCCGGGCCTACGTGCGCGGACTCGACGACCACGGCAGCGTCTACACCCGCGGCTTCGACTTCACCGTCACCGAATCCCGCACCCGCACCACCCCCACCGGCCGCCCGATGCGCCTCCCCCACCACTTGCGCTGGCAAGTCCGCGACGACCGCGACCACCCCCTGCTCACCATCGACGGAATCAGCAACGACGACTACAGCTACGGCCTCGGCGCCGGCTTCGTCGGCAGCTACGACTACACCGGCCATTTCGCCGGCCGCGCGATCAGCGGCACCGCCTACATGGAATACATCGACCTCCGCTGAGGGCTCGATCGTCGGCGGGGGCTTCAGTTTCCGGCGAGGGTTCGTCCCGCGCGGCTCGCGGCGGCGAGAGCCTCGATGCGGTGCTGCTCGGCGAGATCCTGGAGGCTTTCCATGCCGGGGGTGGTGGCGGCGAGGGTGAGTTCGCGCTTGATGACGGTGAGGTCGGCTTGCCAGATGTCGCCGAGGACGCGTTCCAGGTACGGGGTGGAGTGGTCCCAGCCTTCGCGCGGGGTGCCGGGGCCGTAGCCGCCGCCGAGGCTGGTGGCGAGCACGGTGGGCGTGCCCTTCAGCAGCGGGGTGGTCGGGCCGGCGCCGGCGATGACGAGGTCCGCCCAGGTCTTGAAGTGCTGGGAGACACCGAAGTTGTACAGCGGCACCGCCAGGATCGCGGCGTCGGCCCGCTGGACTTCTTCGGCCAGGGTCGCGGCGAGCGCGAGCGCCTCGAGCTGTGCCGGGGTGCGATCGGCCTCCGGCGTGAACGCGGCGGTGGTCGCCAGCGCCCAGGCCTCGGCGGGCAGCGGGTCGGTGCCGAGGTGCCGGCGGGTCACCGTGGCGCCGGGGTGCGCGGCGGTCCACTCGGCTTCGGCGGCATCGGCGATCTCGGCGCTGGTGGAGGTGCCGGGCAGGATGCTGGCGTCCAGACGGAACAGATTCATGACGTGATTCCTTCGAGAGTTCGGGGGTGGTCGCTTCGACAAGACCTTAAACGGACTTTACCCCGTTTACTATTCCCGGCTAGATTGAACCCCGTGACCGGGCCAGTTATCCCCTTCGGAAAGTCGCGCGGCGAACGCGCCGACGCGGTGCGCAACCGTGAGCACCTCCTGGCGACGGCCCGCGCGATGATCGCGGAGCACGGCGTGGAGAAGGTGACCATGGACGGCCTGGCCGAACGCGCCGAGCTGGGCAAAGGCACCGTTTTCCGCCGCTTCGGCACCCGCGCCGGCATCTTCCAGGCCCTGCTGGACGCCGACGAGCTCCGTTTCCAGGAGCAGGTCATGTCGGGCCCGCCACCGCTCGGACCCGGCGCCGACCCGGTGGCGCGCCTGGTTGCCTACGGCCGCGCCCGGATCGCGTTCCTGCTGGACCACCACGCCATCGCCCGCGCGGCCCTGGACCGCAACCAGCCGGTGCCGGCCGGCGATATCTCGGTCTCCCAGGTCCATATCCGCATGCTGCTCGGCCTGGCCGACGTGCGGATGCCCAGCCTCGACGGCCTCTCGGTCCAGCTCACCGCCGCGCTCGAGGGCCCGCTGCTGCTGTATTTATCCATGTCGGAGACGAACGCGCCGCCCGCACCGGACGTCGACGGCATGCTCGGCGACAGCTGGCAGGCTCTGATCGAACGTCTCGCCGGCTGACTGTCAGCGGTGGCTACCGCCGTGATCGTGAGAACAGGTGTCGGTCCGGCGACCCGCCGCGGTGGTGTCGGCCTGGCCCGCGCCGTGGCCTTCCAGCGCCGCGAACGGCCCGCACTGGTTGGCGGTGATCCAGACGTGGACCATCGGGTTACCGGAACCGGGGTTGAGCGAGCCCGGCGGGCAATTACCCTGGGCATCAACGACTCCGGCGACCTGGGGGCCGTTGTCGCCGGACTTCCAGCACAGGTTGTCGTGCACGTGCCACTGCATCAGCGACCCGCCGTAGTCGACCAGATCAGGATCGTCGATCTTCTTGTTCTTGGCGATGTACATGGCCGAGACCAGGGTCCGCGCGGTCCCGTCGACCCGGTAGACCAGCGACTCCGGGTAAGCGGCGTCGAGGAATCGATCGTCGCGGATGTAGCCGAAGTTGATGAAGTGCTCGTAGCCGGTGGACGCGTCACCGATGGAGCGGAAACCCAGTGCGCCAACCGAATTGACGTCGGCGAACGCGGGCAGCCGATCGAGGGTGGTGCGGATCAGGGCGCTCGCGCGCTGTTCCTGCGCGGCGGTCACCTCGGGCACTCCTGAGACGTCGATCGGGCTCGCGGGATCGAACGGCCGCGGCCATGCGGTGCCGGTCCCGTGGTCGTGCTCGCCCGCGGCCGCATGGGAGTGGCCGCCACCGCCCTCGTGGCTGTGTACGTGCCCGGCGCCGCCGAGCATCGCCGCGACGGCCAGCGCACCCGCCAGCGCCGCGGCGGTCGCGGTCGACAGCGTGGCCAGTGTCGCCCCAGGCCGGACCAGAGCGACGGCGGCCCCGGCGATCGCGAGCACACCCAGTGCCGCGCACGTGCTGTCGAGGAACTGCGGCGCCTCCGCCGCGGTGAGGCCGGCGGGCCACGGCAGCCCCGCGAACCGGGTGTAGCCCCAGATCGCCACCGCGACCAGGTTGACCCCGATCACCGTGACCGGCACGGCCTTTCGCGCGCTCACCGCCGCCAGCAACCCGGCCGCGCACTGCGCCGCCGCGAGCACCACCATCAGCCGCGCGAGCGTGGCGTGCTCGGTATGCAGCCCCGCGGCGAACAGGTGCAGCGCACCCGCCCCGAGCGAAGCCACGCCACCCAGCAGCAGGAATCCGTTGCGGCCAGCAGCCATGTTCTCTCTCCTCATCGTTCCCCGGGGACGCTACTGGCTGCATCGACCCCGCGCTGCCATGACTTGTGAGAGAACTCTGTGGGTTGCTACCCGGCGCGGGTCAGGATGCGCGCCAACCGTGCGGCCTCGGCCGCCAGGCCCGGCGGGTTGGTGGCGATGAACATCGAGTCGGCGGCCAGGTTGCCCAGCACATGCCAGGTCGGGTCCGGGCGGCCCTGCACCAGCGGTGCGCGGGTCTCGCGGTCGACCGGCAGACCGCCGACCGCGCGAAGTTCGGCCGCGCCACCGGCCAGCAGCGCGCTCACCAGCGCCGCGGTTTCGGCGGGCGTGGTGTACGCGGGCGGGTTGACGGCATTGACGATGACGTCGGCCATCCCTTCTCTTTCGTCGGTGATCGTGAACCCGCCGTTCGGTCGCGCCTCGATCTTGCGCACCCCGGGCCGTAGCCGCAGTTGACCCGAATCCAGCAGGCGCAGCACAATTTTCGCGTTGTGCGGCACCATCGGCGAGCTGAGGCTGTTGATCGTGCGGAAGTGCCGCTCCCGCAGCCGGGTGCGCTCGGATTCCGGCAGCAGCGGCCAGGCGAGTGGCCCGACCACGCGAATGGCCATGGCGAGCAGCCGAGTACCGTGCCGCGGGGAGTCGACCTCGGTCAGTTGCCGGCGCAGCCGGTCGGTGGGTGACTCGGTTTCGGTCGCCAGGATCTCGGCGGCGAAGGCGTCGAAATCCTGGCCCAGGCCGGTGATTTCGGCACGCATGAGGTCGACGAGATGGTCGAAGGTGAGACCGGCGCCGGCGGCGGCGATCGCCTCGGGGGTGAGGTGCCGTAGTTCCAGCCGGGCCGGTCGCTTCTGCACGAACGGCAAGGTGCCGCTGCGGGAGAGGAAGCTGATCGGGCCGGTGTGGCCGTGCGCCGACAACGCGACCGCGATGTCGACGGCGGTCAATCCGCTGCCGATCACGCCCACGTGCGCTTCCGGCGCGATATCGGTGAGCGTGCGCGCCAAGGGATAGGGCTCGTTCACGTAGCCCGGCGCGCCGGTCAGTCCGTAGTGATCGTGCGGGCGGCCGTTGCCGACCGCCAGCACGGCGCGATCGACGGGTATCCGGCCCCCGTCCTCGGTGTGCAGTACCGCGGTCTCGCCCCGCGAGAACCCGGTAACGCGGGCGTTGACGACACTCACTCGCCAACCGGCCCTGCGTAATGCGCCGATGGCGGCGCGGGCGGTGTCCGTCAGATACTCGCCGTAGTGCGCCCGCGGTAGCAATATCTGCTCCAGCAGGTCGTCGCGATACTGCTCGACGCCGGTCCGCGCGGACAACCACCGCTGATAGTGCGCCGGATCGCCCGCGCGAATCGACATGATCACCGGCGGCGCGTTCACCCGCACCGCCTCGAGGTCCGGCTGATAAGGCCGGCCCCGCCACAGGGCGGGCGAGCCGTCGAAAACCGTGACCGTTCCCGGCTCCGCGCCCGCCGCCGCGAGTGCGTCCAGCAGGCCGACTCCGGCCGCTCCGGCTCCGACGATTCCGATATGCATGACACTGCTCCTTCCGGGCACCGTGCGGTGCGTCGACCAGCGTCGCCGGGTTCGGCGCCCGCTCCCATCCCCCGATCGGGGGGAATTCGGCTGGGCGCGTCCGGGTTCCCCCTCATATGAGGGATGGCGCGCGCTCGGCGGACCCAGCAGGATCGCGACTATGACCACTCCGACCCGCAACGCGGTCGAGGCACTGCTCCAGGACATCGCGAACGCGCCGGACGCGCAGCGCCTGTTCGCCGACGCCTCCACTCGCCTGCGCCGCCTCGCGCCCTTCGACGCCGCGGTCTGGGTGGCTACCGACCCCATCAACGGCTTGACCACAGCGCCCGTGCGGGTGGAGAACCTGCACGAGGGTGGCTGCGGAACCTATTGGGAATCAGAACTTTTCGCCGAGCACGTCAATCGTTTCCGGGATCTCGCGCAGGCCCGGGTGCCGGTCGCGGGGCTGCGCGCGGTCACCGAGGGCGAGCCGGCCCGCAGCCCGCTCTACCGGAATTTCATGCGCCCCCGAGGTTTCGAGGACGAGCTGCGCGCTGTCTTCCGCGTCGACGGCCAGCCCTGGGGTCAGCTCAGCCTGTTCCGTGAGCGCGGCCGCGCCGATTTCGATGCCACCGATATCGACCTCGTCGAATCGCTGTCCGCGCCCCTGGCTCAGCGGCTGCGGTCCTTCGTCCAGCCTTCGGCGACACCGACTCCGGAGGACACCGCCCGGGCGCCCGGCATGCTGCTCTTCGACGCCGCCGGAAACCTGGTGTCGCTCAACGACGAAGCCCGCGATCTGCTCGACCAGATGCCGCCGGGCCCGTCCACCACCACACCGCTGGGCATCGAATTGCCGTTGCCGGTATGGATTCTGAGCACCGCCGGTCGCGCCCGGCTGACCGGCGGCAGTGCCCGCATCCGGATCCGCGCCACCACCGGCCGCTGGCTGGTCTGCCACGCGTCCTGTTTGCGCGCCCCCGACGGCGGCGCCACCTCGACCGCGCTGGTCATCGAACCCGCCAAACCCTCCGAGATCGCCGCGCTGGTCACCGCCGCCTTCGAACTGACCCACCGCGAACTCGACGTCATCGACCTCATCGCCCGCGGCCTGCCGACCAGGGACATCGCCACCCACCTGCACCTGTCCCCGCACACCGTCCGCGACCACGTGAAAGCCATCTTCGACAAGGTCGGCGTCACCAGCCGCGGCGAATTGGTCGCACGCCTCTTCACCGAGTTCCAGCAACCCTTCGCCGCCCGCAACACCGTGCGCGTCGAACGAAACTAGTGCCCGCCGCCATGCCACTGCTGCGGCGGCACGGGAGCCGCCCGGCCCCCGCCGGCGAGTGCGCCGCCCGTCAGGACCAAACCCCCGACGAAGAGGGCGGCACCGATCAGCACGACATTGCTGATGAGTTCACCCGAACGCTCCCGGACGGGCGTGACGTCCTCGCCCGCAGTCCTGCTCTTGCCGTCCCACCTACCCCAACGGCACTCCTGCATCGTGGGATCGTCTCGATTCGCTTCGCAAGTCCAGCCCATATTGATCGCCATTCGCGCCGAATCGTCGCGCAAATCCTTCTGAGCCATATAGCCGAAACACATCATCACGGCCCCGGCCACAGCGATCAAAAGACCGAACAGCCCTGCGGTAACCCTCATCCCCAACCCTTCCGCCCCTGCACCCGCACGTCAGTGCCAGATAACCGCCGATATCGTAACGGCCACAACCGGACCGCGCCCTCGCGGGTGATAGGGCAGGGCCTAGACGCGGTCCAGGGGAACGGTGCGGCGGCGTCCGGCGAGTGTGGAAGCGGGCAGGCGTCCGGCCTTGGCGGTGCCGCGCAGGTCGTCGCCGTCGACTGTCGCCGCGAAGGCCAGGTTCAGGCGTAGCGGCTTGGTGATGGATTGCTGCCAGGTGAGCTGATCGCCGTCGACGGCGAGTTCGCGCATCGGCACGTCCTCGCCCGCGCCGTGCGCCGTACCGGACAGCAGATCGTCGTGGCGCCGCAGCTCGATCACGACGTCGATCTTGCCGATCGGGGTCGAGATGATCAGGTCCCAGGTGCCTTCGATGGACATGTGCGTATTCCTAACTGTGACAGCGATATTCAGACGGTGACGGGCGCCGGGCCGTGCGCACGCCAGACGACGCCGCGCCGCTCGTAGGCGAACAACTGCTCGACCGCGTGCGCGATCCGCGGACCCACTTCACGTTCGAGCAGATACAGGCCCAGGTCCAGACCCGAGGTGACGCCCGCCCCGGTGACGAGGTCGCCGTCGTCGACCACGCGGGCGTCGACCGCCCGCACTCCGGTGGCGTCGAGCAGATCCATGCCCTGGTGATGGGTGGTGGCGTAGCGGCCTTCCAGCAGCCCCGCCATGGCCAGCACCAGCGATCCGCCGCAGACCGAAGTCACCGTCACGGCCGGGTTGTCCATCGCCGCCTTCAGCAGCGTGGGCAGGGCGGTGGTCAACGTGCGGCCCAGCAGGACCGGGATCGATTCGTCGTCGGGCACCTCGCCGGGTTCGCCGACCCGGCCCGCGGCCCCGGGGACCAGGACCAGTCCCGCACGGTCGGGGTCCAGCGCGGCAGTCGCACGCAGCACCAGTCCCCCGCTGCCGCTGACCACCTCGCGCGGCCCCTCCGCGGCGACCATTTCCACGGAAACCACTCCCGCGGAGGCGATTCCACCGGCGACGAACACCTCGAAGGGCGCGACGGCGTCGAGGGGATCGACGCCGTCGAACAGGACTATCTGGACGTGCATCGGTAGGTCCCTCCATTCGTCGGCCCGGTCGGTACCGGGCCCGGATCCGACGCTAATCCGCCCACGTTCGACCGCCCAGTGGCGATAGTGACAGGCTTCAACGGATTAGTGACAGCCGCCGGAGGTATCTTCTGCCCATGCACACGGTCGCGATCCTCGCGTTGGACAAGGTGATCCCCTTCGACCTGTCCACCCCGATCGAGGTCTTCACCCGCACCCTGCTGCCCGACGGCAGCCCCGGCTACGAGATCCGCGTCTGCGGCGAGCAACCGGAAGTCGACGCGGGCGCCTTCACGATGCGCGTCCCCTGGGGGCTGGCGGGCTTCGAGGGCGCGGACACGATCTTCGTGCCCGGCACCGCCGACCCGGCGGCTCCGCTCCCGCCCGCCGTCCGGGACGCACTGCGCGCGGCGGCCGCGAACGGCACCCGCATCGCCTCCATCTGCACCGGCACCTTCGCACTGGCCGGCACCGGGCTGCTCGACGGCCTGCGCGCGACCACCCACTGGATCGTCGCCGACCTCTTGGCCGCGGCCCACCCGGCGATCGATGTCGACCCGGATGTCCTCTATGTCGACAACGGGCAGATTCTCACCGCCGCGGGCGCCGCCGCCGGACTCGACCTGTGCCTGCACATGATTCGCGCCGACTACGGCTCGGCGGTGGCGGCGGACGCGGCTCGCCTGTCGGTGATGCCGCTGGAACGCGAAGGGGGCCAAGCACAATTCATCGTCAACACCTACACGCCGAGTCCGGACGGGTCGGCCCTGGAACCCGTCCTCACCTGGCTGCACGACAACCTGCACGCCGAGCTCACCCTCGCCGACATCGCCGCTCACGCCGGCACCAGCACCCGGACCCTGATCCGCAAATTCCGGGAGCAGACCGGCACCACCCCGCTGCAGTGGCTGCACCGCGCCCGTATCCGCCGCGCCCAGCACCTGCTGGAAACCACCCGTCACCCCGTCGAACGCATCGGCGCCCAGGTCGGTTTCGGCTCACCCACCGCCTTTCGCGACCGCTTCAAGAAGACCACCGGGGTGAGTCCCGCGAGCTACCGGCGCGCCTTCAGCTGACACCCAGCCATCGAGCCGGCGCAAAGTTTCCGGGACTCCGACCAAACCGGGCCGGTGGGCGGATCGAACCCTCCAAAAGCACGGTTTCGAGCGACAACGACGTACGGAGTCACCCCGGTATGGCGGATCTACAGCGCTTCCACACCGTCAGCAGCGATCACGCCGATGTGAACGTCGACGAAAGACCGGCCGGTCCCGTGGATCGGCGGGCAACGGCGCTTGACGCCACGCGCCGGCTCAAAGAGCTGTTGTCCGCCACCGCCGACGGTGATCGCGACGCCTTCACCCAGCTCTATCGGGCGACCCAGTCCCGGGTGTTCGGACTGGCGCTGCGGATCGTGCGGCAGCACGCGGCCGCGGAGGAAGTCACCCAGGAGGTGTATCTGCACGTCTGGAAGGCGGCCGGGCAGTACGACGAGCGGCTGGCCAGCCCGATCGGCTGGATCATGATGCTCGCGCACCGCCGTTCGGTGGATCACGTCCGTGTCGAATCACGCTCGACCACCCGCGATTTCGCCTACGGACTGCGCGATCTGGGCCGGGATCACGATGTGGTCGCCGAGACGGTGCGCCAGCGCGCGGAGGAGCGCGCGGTCATCGACGGCCTGCAGACCCTGACCACCGCGCAGCGGCAGACCCTCGCCCTGGCCTACTACGGCGGGCGCACCTATCCCGAGGTGGCCGAATACCTCGGGATTCCGCTGCCCACGGTCAAATCCCGGATTCGTAACGCGCTCAAGCGGTTACAGACCACCCTGCCCTAGTCGGCGAACAGGAGCTTGCCGAGGAGTTCGGTGAGCCGGTCGCGCTCGGCGCGGGTGAGGGCGGCGAAGGTGCGGTCCAGGAACGCCGGGACGGTCCGCTCCGCGGCCGCGAGCGCGCGCTGCCCGGCCTCGGTGAGGGTGACCGCGTAGGCGCGGCGATCCGACGGATCGCGTTCGCGGCGCACATAACCGGATTTCTCCAGTTCGTCCGCGATGCCGACCATGACGCTGCGATCGATGCGCAGCTCGGCGCTGAGCACCTGCTGGGAGCACGGCCCGACGTCGGCGAGCATCTTCAGGACCAAGTGCGGGCCCACGCCCAGCTCACCACCGGCGGCGTCCGCGGCACGGGCCACCAGCGCCGACGCCCGGCACAGGGCGATGTCGGGTCGTTCCGCGGCAAGCCCCGGCAGGTAGGCGGCGCGGGCGTCGGTCTTGGCCATGGCCGCAACCTATCACGATCGTCTGTCAGCAGATCATTTGACGGCAGACGATTCCTGCTCGTAAGGTTCCAATCATCTGGGCACAGATGATTTGCCAGCAGACGAAGTGCGAGGAACCCGATGACGCTGAACCTGTCCGCCGACGAGGTCCTGTCCACCACCCGAGCCGTGCGCAAACGCCTCGACCTCACCCGGCCGGTCCCGCGCCGCCTGATCGAGGAATGCGTCGACCTCGCCACCCAGGCGCCCACCGGCCGCAACCGGCAGCGCTGGCACTTCCTGGTCGTCACCGACAAGGCGCGCCGCGCGGCGGTCGCCGACATCTACCGCAGGGCACTGCATCTCGCCGAGGGCACGCCGCTGACCGCCCGCGATGTGCAGCGCATGAACGCGCACGGCTCCTGGCCCCGGATCGCCGCGGGCGTCGACTATCTCTACGACCACATCCATCAGGTGCCCGCCATCGTGATTCCCGCGGTCGAGGGCCGCACCGATCGCGCGTCGGTGACCGAGCAGGCCGGCACCTGGGGCTCGATCCTGCCCGCCGCGTGGAGCTTCATGCTCGCGGCCCGGGCCCGCGGCCTCGGCACCGTCTGGACCACCGCGCAGGCCCCGCTCGAACAGGAACTGGCCGAGGTCCTGCGGGTCGACTACGACCGGGTCATGCTCGCCGCCCTCATCCCGCTCGCCTTCACCGTCGGCACCGATTTCCGTCCCGCCCAGCGCATCTCCCGCGACCACGTGCTGCACTGGAACGGCTGGTGAGTCCCGCGACGCCTGGGGCACTACGTCGATCGACGTAGCCGGTCGCGCTTTCGAGCGTAGATCCGCGGGTAGGCCGATGTTGTACTGTCGCATCATGTTCTTGCGGGTGGCGGCGGATCGGTTCGCCCGCCGGCCGTCCTGGTTCACCGACCTGCTGCTGGCGCTGTTCGTCACCGCGGTCCAGGTGCAAGCCGCGTCGTTCGCACTGCCGCTCGCGCCGGTCGCGCAGCCGGCCACCGGTATCGCCTACGCCCTGCTGGTCGTGAGCGGCATGGCCGTCGCCGCCCGGCGGCGGTGGCCGGTTCCGGTGTTCGCCGTCATCACGGTGGTCTGCCTGATCTACTTCGCCCTCGATTTCCCCGAAGGGCTGTCCTGCCTGGGGCTTTTCGTCGCCCTCTACACCCTGGCCGCCCAGGGCGACGGCGACCGCTCGCTGCGGATCGCCGGTGCGGGTATCGCGGTGCTGGCGGTCGGCTGGTTGCTCGCCGCCGCGGATATCGAGCCGCGCCCGGCCATCGGCTGGGTGCTGTTCCGCATCGGCGCCTCGGTGATCAGCCTGACGCTCGGCGAGTCCGCGAGGTCCCGCCGGGTGCTGGCCGCCGACGCCCAGCAGCGCGCGGAGCTGGCCGAACGGTCCCGGGAGGAGGAGGCCCGATCGCGGGTAGACGCCGAACGGCTGCGGATCGCCCGGGAGGTGCACGACACCGTCGCTCACGCGATCGCCGTGATCAACGTGCAGGCCGGTGTCACCGCGCACGTACTCGACAAGCGCCCCGAGCAAGCCAAGGACGCCCTGCGCAATATCGAACAGACCAGTTCGCGGGCGCTGCGCGAAATGCGCGCGATCCTGGGTGTGCTGCGCGACGGTGACGATCGCGCGCCCGCACCGAGTTTCGAGCAGATCGCCGACCTGGCCGGCAAGGCCCGCGACGCCGGCCTCGACATCGAGATCCGGCTCGGCGCACCGCCGACGCCGATTCCGGGTGCGGTCGGCAGCGCGGCCTATCGCATTGTGCAGGAAGCGATTACGAACGTGATCCGGCACGCCGGCCCCACCGAGGTGACGGTCGCGGTCGAACCGGGTATCGACGATCTGCGCATCCGCGTCACCGACGCCGGCCGGCGCGGCGCACCGACCGACAGCTCCGCCGATCCCGGCCGCGGGATCGCGGGCATGCGCGAACGCTGCCAGTTGCTCGGCGGCGATCTGGACGCGCACGCGCGGCCGCAGGGCGGATTCGAAGTCAGCGCCCGGCTGCCGCTCGCCCCGGTCGGTTCGGCCGCATGACCCAGCCGATCAAAGTTCTGCTCGTCGACGACGAGCATCTGGTGCGCTCCGGTTTCAAGCTGCTGCTCGATCTGGAGGACGACATCACGGTGGCCGGTGAGGCCGCCAACGGCGCGGACGCCGTCGCCCAGGCGCTGGCCACCCGGCCCGACGTGGTCCTCATGGACATCCGGATGCCGCGGCTGGACGGCATCCAGGCCACCCGCCGGATCGCCGAAGCCGCCGGGCTGGAACAGGTCCGGGTCCTCATTCTCACCACCTACGACACCGACGACAACGTCTTCGAGGCGCTGGAAGCGGGCGCGAGCGGTTTTCTGCTCAAGGACGCGGGTCCCGCCGAACTGCTGCACGCCATCCGGGTGATCGCCGCGGGTGAGGCGCTGCTGGCGCCGCGCGTCACGCGCCGGCTCATCGGCCAGGTCACCGCGCAGCGCCGGGCCGCGAAGTCCGGTGCGGAGCGGCTCGCGGTGCTGACCGATCGGGAGCGCGAAGTGCTCGCGCTGGTGGGTCAGGGGTTGAGCAACGACGAGATCGGGGCCGCGTTGTTCCTCAGCCCGGCCACCGCGCGCACGCATGTCAGCCGCGCGATGACGAAACTCGGTGCGCGCGACCGCGCGCAACTGGTCGTCATCGCCTACCGAACCGGGCTGAGTCGACTCGATTCCTGAGTACGCCCGCCGACGTAGCCGATCGCGCGTTTCGGCGGACGCGGACGGGACCGGTCCGGCGCGACCATCGTGGCACCACGTTGTGCACGAGAGGACGAATGTTGTGAGAACCGGACCGATATTGCTGGCAGTCGCGACCGCACTGAGCATCAGTGCGTGCACGTCGGCACACTCTGCAACTACGCATGATTCGCTGCAAACGGCGCTGGAGGAGATCCAGCGGGCCGGAGTGGTCGGCGTCTTCGCCGAGGTGCGCACCGGAGAGCAGGTGTGGCGCGGCGCTTCCGGCGTCGCCGACCTGAGCACCGGCAGCCCCGTCACGCCCGACATGCGGCAACGAGTCGGCAGCATCACCAAGACCTTTATCGCCGTCGCGATCATGCAGCAGGTCGAGCAGGGCCGGATCCGGCTCGACGCACCGATCGGCGACTACCTGCCCGAGCTGGTGCCGGGCGAGCGCGGCCGGGCGATCACGGTGCGCATGCTGATCAACCACACCAGCGGAATCCCGGACCTCATGCCGTACGCGTTCCCGTCATTAGCGGGCCTGTTCGGCGGCGACGGCGCGGTCTCGGCGCAGAGCCTGGACGACAACCGGTTCCGCGTCTTCAGCCCCGCCGAACTGATCGCGATGGGCTTGAACGCGCCCGCCGGTGAGCCGGGCGCACTGCCGGGGGTGTACTCCAACACCAACTACTTCCTGCTCGGCCAGCTGCTGGAGTCGGTGACCGGAAGTCCGACCGCGCAGTACCTGAGCGAGAACATCATCCGGCCCGCCGGGCTCGAACACACCTCGCTGCCGGACAGCCCGTACCTCGAGGGCCCGCACCCGAAGATGTACGAAGGCATGTACGGCGTCATCGATCCGCCGCGGGACTACAGCGTCTACGACATGTCCTGGACCATGCCGGGTGCGGGCCTGGTGTCGACCATGTCCGACCTCAACCGCTTCTACGCCGCGCTGCTCGCCGGGAAGATCGTGAATCCGGCCGCGCTGACACAGATGCAGCAGACGGTGCCGGTCATCGCCCTGGACGGGCAGCCGATCGTCTACGGTCTCGGCCTGCACCGGGTGCAACTTCCGGGCTGCGAGGTGCTGTGGGGTCACGACGGCTCGGTGTTCGGCGCCGCGACGATGACGCTGCACTCCCCCGACGGCCGGCGGCAGCTGTCGGTCGCGATGAACTCCGTGCGGGGGAACAAGTCCGGCGCGGCGCGGATCGAGAACGCGCTGTCGGCCTTCTACCAGCAGGCGCTGTGCGGGCCCGAGTAACCGCTACCAGGTGACCGGCAGGGCTTTCGGGCCGCGCACGAGCAACCCGGTCTTCCACGGCACCTCGTCCAGCGGGACCGCCAAGCGAAGACCGGGGAACCTGCGCAGCAGGGTGCCGATCGCGACCTGGAGCTCCAGCCGGGCCAACTGCGCGCCGAGGCAGTGGTGCGCGCCGTGCCCGAAGGCCATGTGCGGGTTGCCGGCCCGGGTGAGATCCAGCTCCTCCGGGTCGGCGAAGACGGATTCGTCGCGGTTCGCGGCCTGGGTGTTGACGAAGACCGCTTCGCCCGCGCGGACCGTGACGCCGCTGAGTTCTACGTCCTCGGTGGCGATCCGGGCGAAGGCGCCGCCGGAGCCGAGCTGGACGTGGCGCAGCAGTTCCTCGACGGCGCCCGGCAGCAGGCCGGGGTCACGCTGCAAGAGATCCCAGTGCCCCGGCTCGGTGAGCAGGACGTAGGTGAAGTTGGCGATCTGGTTCGCGGTGGTCTCGTGCCCGGCGATGAGCAGGCCGACACCGAGGTTGACCAGCTCGGTCTCGCTGAGCCGGTCGTCGTTGTCGCGGGCGGCGACCAGCGCGCCCAGCAGATCGTCGGCAGGTTCGGCACGGCGCTGAGCGACCAGTTCGGCCAGATAGCCTTCCAGCTCGGCGCGGGCCGAGAGGATCTGCTCGCGGGTGTAGGCGGTGGTGGACAGGATCGCGTCGGAGAAATCCCGGAACCGGTGCTGCTGATCGGTCGGCACACCGAGCATTTCGCAGATCAGGGTGACCGGCAGCGGCAGCGCGAACTGCCGCACGAGGTCCGCGGGCGGGCCGGACCGCTCGATGGCGTCGAGGTGCTCGTCCACGATCTGCTGGGCACGCGGGCGCAGCTGTTCGACCCGGCGGCCGGTGAAGGCCTTGGCGACCAGTTTGCGCAGGCGGGTGTGTTCCGGCGGATCCATGCTGAGCAGCGAATCGCCGCGGGGCGGTTCCGGTGTCGCGCGCGGGAGGTCCTCCCGGTCGACCGCCTCGGCGCGGCTGAAGCGCGGATCGGCCAGGACCAGCCGGACGTCGTCGTAGCGGGTGATCAGCCAGCCCTCGCCGCCGTACGGCAATTGGATGCGGGCCACCGGTTCTTCGCGGCGTAATCGCGCCAGCAGCGGGTGGATGTCGAGGCGGACGGGTTCGCCGAACGGATAGTGGCGAACCTCGAAGTCGGTGGTCATCACGCTCTCCCTTCCGGATCTGAGCGGGCTCTCACAAAACTCGTTTCCCTAGCTAAGTTAAACCCGGGTGACACAGCCCGTCAACGAGTCATTTCGCCTACCGTGCTTGGCAATTCGCGTCCGCGCAGGCGGGCACCGGGACCACGGGTGCGGGCTATTCCACCGCCACGAACTCAGCCCAGTTCGAGTGTCGTGGTCCCGAAGAGACGGTCCAGCCGATGCGGGCGCACCGGGCCCGTGTACATCCGCGCCGTCTCGAAGCTCGGCTTCAGCCCCGCTTCCTCGACCACCTCGACGGCGAAGTCGTTGCGGAGCGGGACATCCACGGCCAGCGGGCCGTCGGCCTCGGCGGCCAGTCCCGCGAGGAGCTGACGCGCGTCGTCGGCGGTGTCGGCGAACAGCGGGCCGACCCGCATGGAATCCCGTGCCGGGCGGATGGTTCCGTAGCCGGTCAACCGGCCGTCGACGATCCGCAGGACGGTCCGGTGCCGCGGATCGCCGAGCCAGGCGTCGAGGAATCGGGGCCGGTCGGCGGGCACGCACTCCGCGTCGTAGCCGTGCAGCCGCGCGAGATCGCCCGGCGCCAGCGCGCGCACCGTGGCGTCGGGTGCGGGCAGATCCGGAATGCCGGTGAAACGTGCGCTGCGATAGGCGAGTTCGAATCCGCTGCGCCGATAGTTGTCCTGCTGGTCGGGAACACCGTCCAGGCCGACCAGCCGATCGCCCGCGTGCTCCAGGCCCGCCCGCCAGGTCGCGAGGCCGAGACCGTGGCCGCGCAGATCCGGCCGGACCAGGTAGAAGCCCAGAAACGCGTACGCCGCACCGTAGTTCACCACCGACACGGCGCTCACCGGCTCGCCGTCCAGCCGGCCCAGGAAGAAGCCGTCCGGATCCTGGGCGAAGAACGGAACCGCATCCCCCTCCCCCGGATTCCAGCCCTCCGCGGCGGCCCACTCGAGTACCGTCGCCCATTCGGCACGGGCAGCGTGGGTGATGACGAGCGCGGCAGAGCTCACGGCATCCGGCATGGGACAACGGTAGCCCGCGGCCGCCGCCGCTCGGGCGCGATCGCCGGGGTTACTCTCTCGCCGAACGTCTTTGGACCATGCTGTCCAGCGCGGGTTGCAGCACGGCGAGCAGCGCGGCGAGCGCGGCGGGATCGCCGTCGGCGCGCAGCCGGCCCTGGGTCAGCGCCGCCTCGACCGTCAACGTGCCGCCCGCGAGCGCGGCGAGCGCGGCCGCATCCGCGGTGAACGTCGCGTCGGGTAGGTGATCGCCCACACCGGGTCGCACCTCCGCGGTGCCGTCGTGGATGCGAAGCCGGGCGACACTGTCGTCGGCGTGGATCTCGTAGGTGGCCTCGATTCCCGACAGCTGGCCGGGTTCGAAGAGTTCGGCCAGGAAGACCAGCGCCCATTCGGCGCGGAAGGACTCAGCGGGAGAACGTTTTTCGGGCAGGTAGTGGCGAGCGCCCCACACCGCGAGCGGTGTCAGCGCGCTGGCGAGTTCCTTGCCGACCGGCGTCAGCTGATAGACGGTGGACGCGATCGGCGGCGCCAGATGCCGGCGCTCGGCCAAACCCTCGGCCTCCAGCTGCTTGACGCGAGCGGCCAGCAACGAGGTATTGATGCCCTCGAGCGCACCGGCCAAGTCCGAGTACCGCTTCGGCCCGGCCATCAATTCCCGAACGATCAGCAGCGTCCAGCGCTCCCCCGCGATATCGAGCGCACGAGCGAGACCGCAGAACTGGTCATAGGTACGGCGCGCCACCTCTCGAACACTAAGAGTACAGATTCCTTCTTGTCTACTACAAAAACTTATGTAACGATCGATCCGCGGGTGCCTGCCGAACCGAAGTCCCTTGCTTTTCAACACTTCTCGAGCCCGAGACCGCCCCGCAAGGAGTCGCACATGTCTGACATCACCAGCCCCACGACCGAGCACATCGAGGAAAAGGCCGAATTCGTCGACTATTTCGGCCGCGGCCTGGCCCTCGGAAACCGGGACGCGTTCCTCGACCACTTCCTTCCGCGTATACGCCCCGACGCCCGGCAGCGGCAACCCCTCGCGCGCGGCAGCTACGGCCACGCGGGGTTCCGGCGCCTGTTCGCGGCGACGTTCGCCGCGGTGCCCGACCTGCACGGCACCGTCCACCGCTGGGGGCCGACGCGAGACGGCGTCCTGATCGAGTTCACCCTGAGCGGCACCCTCGGCAAGCGGCCGGTATCGATCGACGTGGTCGACCGAATCGTGTTGCGCGACGGCTGCTTCGTCAGCAACGACACCTACTTCGATCCCATCCCGCTGGTGCCGCCGTTGCTGGCACATCCCTTCCTCGCGGCGCGCCTGCTGCCCCGCCTGTTCCCGACCCACGCCGAACGCACCGCTGATCAACCGGCCGGCACGGCCCAGCTCATGGCGGTCGGACGAATACTGCTGGCGCTGCTGACCCTCACCGCCCCACAGCGATTCGCCGCGACACTCGGGATCGAATCCACGCCGGAGCTGACCTACACGACCCGCGTCTACGGCGTCCGAGCATTGGCGATGGGATTCGGATACCTCACCGCCGACGCGCGGGAACGCCGGCGTTGGCGGCGGCTCGGGCTGGCTGTGGACGTCATCGACACCGCGTCCGGCCTGACGCAGCTGCTCCGGCGCGACGTCCCCGTACGCGCGGCGCTGCCCATGCTCGCCCTCACCGGCTCCTACGCGGCCCTGGGCGCCGCCGGACTCCTGGGCGAAAGGTCCCGATAGTCCGATCCGGCGATTGGTACGATCCATCGACGTTTCACTTTCGTCCTCTCGAACGCTCGACTCGGAACCAGTTGAACCGATCGCGACCGGGAAGGTGCAGCGCGCATGGATCAGGTAGGTTTCGTCGTCCTCGGCGTCGCCCTGGCGACGGTCGCGCTGCTCGTGCTCGGCGACCGGCTGCGGCCCAAGTCCTGGCGGCAGACCAGCGACGAATCCTCGGGCACGCTGGTGCTGGACCTGATCAAAACCCTGTTCACGGCCGTGATCGCGTTCGCCTTCGTGGTCTGCTGGCAGCAGGTGCAGACCGCGCACAGCCACACCGTCACCGAGGCGAAAGCCCTGGTCGACGTGTACCAGGCGGCACACGGGCTGCCCGCGCCGGAACAGCAGCGGGTGCGCGCGCTGGTGCGGGCCTACACCGATGCGGTGGTCACCCAGGAGTGGCCGCTGATGGACCGGGAGCATCGGGTCAGCCGGTCCGTCGGCGACGAACTCGACAACATCCGCGAGACCGTCTCGGCGGTGCGTTCCCCCGACGCGCTGGTCACCGATGCGCGATCGCGCACCCTGTCCGCGCTGGAGCGGGTCGACCAGGCGCGCTACGAGCGCGCCATCGACGCCGGGCGCAAGCTGCCCGGGTTTCTCTTCACCGCCCTGTGCATCGGCTCGATTCTGGTGCTGCTGAGCCCCGTGCTGTCCGGGATGCGGGTGACCTGGCGCAGCGTCGTGATGACCGCACTGCTCGGCATCGTGGTGGGCGCCGCGCTGCTGACGATCTACGGGCTGCAACGGCCGTTCTCCAGTGTCATCGGCATCCCTGCCGACGCGTTCACCTACGCCCGAACCGAGTTCCAGCACGACAGCGCGGCACCCCGCAGTGAGGATTCTGCGCATGGCTTCCGCTAGCCGAAGGCACTGTGCCGCAAGCAGAATCACCGCACTGGCCCTATTACTCCCGATGACGCTCGGCTGCCCCCTCGCCGCCGCCGGGCCCGCCGACCTGCCGTTCCTCGGCGATATCGGCACCGGCTCGACCGGCGGTCAGAGCGGCACGCCCGAGGAGGCGAGCACCCCGCTCCGGCTCGGCCCGGCGCTGCCGCCCACGGATAGTGCGCTCGAAACCGAGCAGTCGCCCGGGACCGATCTCGCTCGTCACCCCGCCGCCGCCCCTACCGGCAGCGCGGAAACCGCGTGCGCCGGCAGCGCCGTACTCGGCGGATCCGCACTGGTCCTCGCCCTGCTCACCGGTAGCGGCATCAGCTCGGGCGTCCTCGGCCCCGGATCGGTCGTGCTCGGATCCGCCCTCGTGGTCGGCTCGGCCGGCGCCGGATCCGGCGCCGCCAGTTCGGCCCCCCTCGGCCCCGGCAGCGCCGCCCTGGGCAGCGCCGCTACCGGCAGCGGCCTCACCGGAAGCGCGGCGCTCACCTGCCTCTCCCTCCTACTGCCCGCTGCCCCGACCCCGCCGGCACCCGGAGTCCCGATCCAGATTCCCCCGCCCGCCGGGCAACCGCCGCTGATCCCCGGCCAGCTACTTATCGGCCCAAGTGCGATGTCCCCCTTGCCTATTCCGGGAAGCGCGATTGCCCACCCAGCCGCTGCCCCGGCACCAGCCACTGTCCCGGCACCATCGATTCCGCCCGAGGCAGCGCTGCCTGGTATCGCGGCATTCGAGCCGATCCAAAACCCGGTCGGCTGGGACCTTTTGGAGATCATCACGGTTCTGATCGTGGCGGTCATCCTCACCTACCGCTCATCCACCCGCAAAGTGCCTGAATCCGACTGATCCGCAAGCGAATCGGATGCCGACGTCAGCTCTCCGCCATGAATTCCCCGAGTAACCGCAGCCCGAACTGCCGCTCCACCTCGAGGAGCGCATCGGCCGGCAAGTCCGGATGCTCGTAGGTGATATTGAGCCAGAGGACCGGCAGTGCACCGGCCGCGGACAGCAACTGCCCGGGGACGAGCAGGTCGTTCTCCATGTCGACTGTCGAAAAGTAGCCGCGCGCACGAAACCGCGCCGACGGGTACCGGTCGAGGATCGGCGTGAGCGTGTTCTTCAGTTCGAGCAGCCGATCGTAGGCGCCGCTTTTCGTTTCCGCGCCTAGCGGACCTGCCCATTCACGGCATGCCAGCGTCATCGCTCGATCCTATGTTCCGCCGCAACAGCAGCAGGTTCAGCAGACCCGCCGCCGCTGCCATCAACAGAACGGCGTCGAGGTAGTGGCATGCCATTGCGCCGAGGTAGCTCGGGCCGCCCCAGGCGTTGACGGTGAAGTTCGGGTCCAGGCCGGCGAGGATCTGCATTCCGATTCGCCACGGGCTGTAGACGAGGAGCGCGACGGGCACGAGGGCGAGCAGCAGTCGCAGCAGTGCGGTCGGGTGGCGGAAGACCGCGGACAGCGTGTGCACCAGGCGTTTCGAGGCGGCGGCGCTTACCGGGGCGAGCAGGAACCGAGCGTCCGAGTGTGTACGGCGCCGCACGACGCCGAAGGCGATGACGGCCAGCACGAGCAAGACGAGGTGCGGGCCCCACGCGGCGGTGCCGTCGACATGCATCTCGCGGTGGGGCGAACGCTGGAGATAGTGGATCCCGCCGGACACGACGCCTGCCGCGAACGACGCAACGGTAATGGCAACCAGCGGGGCCGACAGCCGTGAGCGAATTCGCGTCGAATCGCCGAGCCGGGCTGTGGACCGAATATGTTCGGAGCCTTGAGTATTCATGCCCTCAGCCTGGTTCTTCGACGCGGCCGTGTCGTCATCCTCCCGCCGCGAGAAGCCGCGCGACCACGGGTGGAGGCCGCGGGGTCTCTCCGACTTCCGGATGATGCGCGACCCCGGCTTCCGGGTGATGCACCGGCACTGTCCGGGCGATTACCGTCTGCGCTATGTCGATCACTTCCTCGCCGCCGGGCCAGGCCGCACGGCCGCCGTGGCCGCGGCGGCTCACCCCGGTCCCACGCCTGGGATCCGAATGGATCGATATCGCGATCGCCCTGATCTGCTTCGCGGCGATGACCGGGCCCATCCTCACGGGCTGGATCAGCGGGATCGGGTCCACACCGGCGATCGCCGCTTTCGGCGCGGCCGCTGTCGCGCCGCTGCTCGTCCGGCGGCGCCTGCCACTCACCGCTCTCGTCGTTGTCTCGGCTGTTCTGTGCCTGGCCGCCATAGCCGGCGTCCGCTTCACCCCGTGGGTGAGCAATGCCGGCCCGGCCCTGGCCGTCGCCGTCTTCACCCTCGCAGACCGCCGACCGCGCCGCGAATCGCTCCTCGCCACCGGCCTCGCGCTCGTCGCCCTGTGTGTCACCGCCCAAATCGCCGTCGACCTGCATACCGATCAGGAGCAGAACTTCGTCCAACTGCCGATCGCGGCCGCCGCCTGGCTGCTCGGCGATATGACCCGGACGCGGCGCGAGTACCGGCGCAGCCTCGCCGAGCAGCAACGCCGGCGGGCAGCGGAGGAGGAACGCCGCATCCGGGCCGAGGAACGGTTGCGAGTGTCACGCGACGTGCACGACCTGATCTCGCACACGCTGAGCATGGTCGCTGTCCGATCGGGAGTGGCGCGCCTGGTGATCGATGAGCAGCCGGAGGAGGCGCGTCGGGCGTTGAGCGCTATCGAGACGGCCAGCCGGTCCGCGCTGACCGACCTGCGGGCGGTGCTGGCCCAGATCCGGGAGTCCGCGCCGCCGGACGAGCCGAGCGAGCCCGGTCTCGCCGAGATCGACGGCCTTGTCGACCGGCTTCGGCACAGCGGGCTCGTCGTGGAGTATCACTCCGTCGGTGCGGCACTCGACTATCCCGCCCTACTCCAGACCACCGTGTACCGCATCGTGCAGGAGGCACTCACCAACGTGGTCAAGCACGCGCGGACCGACCGTGCGCGGGTCGAGATCCGGCATTCTCCGCACGAGTTGATCGCCGCCATCACCGATGACGGCCCAACCGGCCTGGCCGAACAGTCCACCGGCATCGAGACCAGCGGCTCCGGTCTCGGTGTGGCCGGGATGCGGGAGCGGGTGTCGCTGTTCGGCGGCCGGCTCGACGCCGGGCCTCGCCCCGAAGGCGGATTCGCCGTCACCGCAAGCTTTCCGATCGATCGGGAGCACCATGCCTGAGCCACTCCCCCCGGCCCCGATTCGGGTCCTCATCGCCGACGATGAGGCGCTGGTCCGAGCCGGGTTCCGAGTCCTCGTCGATTCCGCGCCGGATCTCACCGTGGTCGGCGAGGCCGGCAACGGCGGCGAAGCCGTCCGGCTCACCCGCGAACTCCACCCCGATGTCGTCCTGATGGACATCCGGATGCCGATCATGGACGGCCTCGAGGCGACGCGGCATATCGCGGCCGACGGCGCGGACGGCCCGCACGTCTTGATCGTCACCACCTTCGATCAGGACGAACACGTCTTCCGGGCATTGCGCGGCGGCGCCGGCGGCTTCCTCCTGAAGGACTCGCCGCCCGAGCAGTTGCTGCACGCGATCCGAGTCCTGGCCGGCGGCGACGCCCTGCTGACACCGAGCATCACCCGCCGACTCATCAGCGCTTTCGCCCGCCAACCCGCCGCACCCACACCGCAGCCGAGCACCGCGCCGGCACTCACCGACCGCGAAAGCGAAGTGCTGGCCCACGTCGCCGCCGGCCAGTCCAACGCCGAAATCGCCGCCGCCCTTTACGTCAGCGTCGCCACGGTCAAAACCCACGTCGGCCGCCTCCTGACCAAACTGGACGCCCGCGACCGCGCCCAACTCGTCGTCTTCGCCTACGAAACCGGCCGGGTGGTGCCCGGCGGACATTGACGACCACGCCACTCGGGATGGTCCGAGCGCGCTTACCTCCCAGGTAATCGACGCGACGCATCGTCCCGGGCACAGTGGCGGGCATGAACAACAACGGCACGAGCACCACCCGAACGGTCGTGGAGGATTTGCTGCACCGGATCGGTGCGGGCGACGCAGACGCGACGGCCGCGGTGTACGCCCCGATCAGCGACTGGAAACTGAATTGGCCCGAGCACGAACACGACCG
Source organism: Nocardia sp. NPDC050712 (assembly GCF_040654295.1). Taxonomy (NCBI): domain Bacteria; kingdom Bacillati; phylum Actinomycetota; class Actinomycetes; order Mycobacteriales; family Nocardiaceae; genus Nocardia; species Nocardia sp. NPDC050712. The sequence goes on along the minus strand of NZ_JBFAHT010000005.1, from coordinate 336,463 downwards.
GCCGGCGACTCCGTGGATTCGGGCGCGCGCCACCCGCGCCGACGCGGCCGAGCATTTTCGCGAGATCGCCCGGCACCATGTGCCGGAGGAGGTCGCCACCGTGGTCGAGCGCATTCTGGTCGACGGCCCGGATGCGGTGGTGCTGGGCGAGATCCGCCAGACCGCCCGGCCCACCGGCCGCGCCTACCGCTCCCGATTCGCACTGCACCTGACCGTCGAGAACGGACTCGTCACTCGCCACCACGTCTACGAGGACAGCCTCGCCGTCGCGCAGGCCTTCGAGAATCCGGAAACAACCCCGGATCGAAACAGTTCACCGGCGGTCGCCGTTGTCGAATCCGGGCACGGGCGTCCGGCGTAAAATCATCCGGGTGGCACCCGCCTCGGTGACCAGACGATCGACACGGAAACGCGGCCGGGGTATGCCAGGAGTGATGCCCTCGATGAACGCACCGGACCCAGAACCCTTCCTGCGGCGGCCGATCCGCGTTCGATGCGACGGGATGGAGCACCTGGTCGGTCTGGTGGATGGCCAGGTGGTGGCCCCCGCGCACAGTGCCGCCGAGATCGAGCGGGAGCTCGCCCGCGCCGCCGAAGGCGCCACCCTCAGCGGTTGTTTCGCGATTCTCGCCGGCGGCGAGGAGGCCCGGCTGGACCAGCCATTGCGCAACGCGATCGGGGCCGGCGCACTCGACGACATCCTCACCATGGTGGCGCAGGGCATGGATCCCGACACCACCACGAAGTCGCGGGTAACCACCTTGAAGGTCGCGACCGCACTGGGCCGCCCGGATGCCGTGCGCACGCTGCTCGATGCCGGGGCCGATCTCGCCCACGACGAGAACCGGGCCTTGGCGCTCGCTGTGCACCGGGGCAATTCGGAGATCATTCGCATTCTCCTGCAGGCAGGCGCGGACATCTACGCCGCCGACAAGTACGGCCACACGGTCGCCGAGCAGGTGCTCGCGAGCCGCGACGTCGAGGTGATCAAAGCCGTCGTCGAGGCGGACCAGCGCAACGCCGAGGGCGGCACACTCCTGCACATCGCCGCCCGCCACAAATCAGCCGAGGTCGTGGCACGTCTGCTCGACGGCGGCGCCGACCCGCGGGCACTGGATGCCCACGGTCGAACCCCCGGGGATCTCGTCATCGCTTTCCGCCATCAGGAGAACATTCGACTGCTGGTCACCGGCGGAACGCAGGCGACAGCGGACGACCAGGGCGCCACAGCCATGCACGTCGCCGCCGCCACGGGTGACGCGGACGGGATCCGAGAACTCCTGAACGCCGGATCCGACGGCGACGCAGCGAACCACACCGGCTGGACCCCACTACACGTCGCCGCCGATCACGGCCGCGTCGAAATCACCCGGATGCTGCTCGCCGCGGGCGCGGCACCGAACGCGCGCACATCGACCGGCTGGACCGCGCTGCACATCGCCGTCGTCTATCGCCACGCCGCCATCGCCAGAGTCCTACTCGCCGCGGGCGCGGACATCGCCCCTGAAACCGCCGACGGCAGAACACCCTTGGACCTCGCCGGTTCGACAGGACTGTCCGGAATGGAACGACTGCTCCGGGAATACCCCGGGTAACTCGGGCCTCAGGATGACCACTGCGCGTCCGGCCCCGCATCGGCCAGCGCGAGTGTCCCGTTCGCGACCGCGTTCGCGGTCGCCAGATCGAGCACGAGATCGATGGCCGGGCCGGGTGCGGGCCCGTCCTGGTGTGTGATCTCGGCCCCATCGACGACCACGTGAAAAACAGTCTCGCCGATCCGCACGGTGACGGTCCCCTTGTCGATCTGCTCTCCGATGGCCCGCCCCAGCGGAAGGGCGAGCCAGTGCGCGCGCACCGCGTCGGTCGGGCGGCGTTCTCCGAGTGCCGGTGTCCCCCAGGCGGACAGCGCGTCCAGGACGGGGCGCAGCGCCGCCCCGTCGACGGTCAACTCGTAGGCCGAGGTCGCGCGCGGCCCGATCCGATGCCGGGTCAGGATGCCGTCGCGTTCCAGGTCCTTCAGCCGCGTCGCGAGCACATCGGTACTGATGCCGGGCAGGTCGGCGAACAGATCGCTGTAACGTCGCGGGCCGGACAGCAATTCGCGGACGACCAGCAGACTCCAGCGATCGCCGATCACGTCGAGGGCACGGCTGGCGGCACAGTAGTGGTCATAGCTTCGGCGGGGCACACCGACACTGTACTTGGAAATTCCAAGTGACTACTTGGAATTTCCAAGTACAGTGTGCGGAGGTCATCGCGAGAAGGGACGTTCATGCAGATCAGGCAGTCGAGCAAGTTGGCGGGTGTGTCCTACGAGATCCGCGGCCCGGTCGCGGAGCACGCGGCTCGGCTGGAGGCCGAAGGGCACCACGTGGTTAAGCTCAACACCGGCAACCCGCAGCCGTTCGGGTTCGAAGCGCCAGCGGAGATCCTGCAGGACATCGTCCGGAATCTGCCGCTGTCGAGCGGCTATTCGTCGTCGAAGGGGTTGCTCTCGGCCCGGCGCGCGGTCGTGCAGTACTACCAGACCCTCGGTGTCGAGGGTGTGGACGTCGAGGACGTCTTCCTCGGCAACGGGGTGTCCGAGCTGATCATGATGGCGATGACGGCGCTGCTGGAAAACGGCGACGAAGTGCTGATTCCGGCACCGGACTTCCCGCTGTGGACCGCGGCGACCACGCTCAACGGCGGCAAGCCGGTGCACTACCTCTGCGACGAGGCCGCGGACTGGTTCCCCGATGTCGCCGACATCGAGGCCAAGATCACCGACCGCACCCGCGCCATCGTTCTCATCAACCCGAACAATCCGACGGGGGCGGTGTATTCGCCGGAGGTGCTGCGCGAGGTCCTCGAGGTCGCGCGCCGCCACGACCTGATCGTGTTCTCCGACGAGATCTACGACAAGATCCTGTACGACGACCTCGCCCACACCGCCACGGCCTCGCTCGCGCCGGACCTGCTCTGCCTGACCTTCTCCGGCCTGTCGAAGTCCTACCGCTGCGCCGGCTTCCGGTCGGGCTGGCTGGTGGTATCGGGCCCGATTCAGCACGCCCAGAGTTATCTCGAAGGCCTCACCATGCTCGCCGGCCTGCGTCTGTGCGCCAATGTGCCTGCGCAACAGGCGATTCAGGCCGCCCTCGGCGGCCATCAGAGCATCGACGAGCTGCGCATGCCCGGCGGACGCCTGCGCGAACAGCGCGACCGCGCCTGGGAGGCGCTCAACGCGATCCCCGGCATCTCCTGCGTGAAACCCAAAGGCGCGCTCTACGCCTTCCCGCGCATCGATCTCGACATGTACCCGATCAAGGACGACGAACGGTTCGTCCTGGATCTACTGCTCCAGGAGAAACTGCACATCGTCCAGGGCACCGGCTTCAATTGGCCACGCCCCGACCACTTCCGGATCGTCACCCTGCCCTACGCCGACGAACTCGAGGCGATCGTCGAACGCATCGGCCGATTCCTCGCCACCTACCGGCAGTAGCGCGGCCGCCCGGACGCACCTTCACCTCCCGCCGAGTACGGCGGTCAGGTCGAGGTGTGCGAGCCGTTCGGGATCGGAGAGAATATCGATCGCGCTGATGCGGTCATCGATGACGGTGAAGCCGATGATCGAGAACAGGTGACCGTCGAGGGTGTTGACCAAGCCGGGGCCGCCGTCGACGAGGGCGGCGTGGGTGGTGCAGCGGGTGGCCATGCGCTGGAAGGTTTCGGCCTGCCCGGCCACCGCGGCAGCACCGCGGATCACCTGCATCGCGGCGCCGGCGTCCGCGCGCAACACCACATCGGGGTCGAGCAACCGGAGTAGTTCGCCGAAATCGCCGCCGCGCGCGGCAGTGAGGAAGGCATCGACGACGCGGCGCCGGCGCGCGTGGTCCGCGTCCGGGCCGGGGACGCCGCCCTGCACGCGGCGGCGCGCTTGGCTGGCCAGCTTCTTGGCGGTCTGCGGGGTGCGGTCGATGAGGGGCGCGATCTGTTCGTAGGGCAGCGCGAACATGTCGTGCAGAACGAAGGCGAGCCGCTCGGCCGGGCTCAGCGATTCCAGGACGACCAGCAGCGCTGATCCCACCGAATCCGCAAGCAGCGCTTCATGTTCAGGGTCGGTTGCGGCTTCGCTCGTGATCACCGGATCCGGCAGATGCTCGATTTCCAGCGGTTGCTCGTTGCGGACCTTGCGTGTCCGCAGCATATCCAGGCAGACCCGGCCGACGACGGTCGTCAGCCAGCCGCCGAAGTTCGCCACGTCGCTGGTATCGGCCCGCGCCAAGCGCAGCCACGCCTCCTGGACCGCGTCTTCGGCCTCGGTCGATGAGCCCAGCATCCGATAGGCGACCGCCCGCAGGTGAAAGCGGTCTTCTTCGAACCGCTCGGCCAGCAACTGCGCTTCGTACACGGGTCCTCCTCGAGTTCGTCCCGCATGGATGACGAACCGGAGCCCGGAAGTGTGACCGCAGCGCGTCGGCTACCCCTGGACCAGCTGTTTCCACGAAGGGTCACGTTCTGCCCCTGCCATCCGTCAGGGCAGCAGAACACGCTCCGCCGGAGCAGCGACCGAAGGGAACTACCGTGAACACGATCGAGATACAGGGCACTGTCGCCGCCGGATTCGAGAGCGTCCGGGCCGAATTCGCGGCCGTCGTCGCCGAGGAAGACGGGGAGTCGGGCGCGCAGCTGGCCGCTTACGTCCGAGGCCGCCCGGTGGTGAATCTCTGGGCTGGGCCCGAAGTATCGGCCGGCACGCTGACCGGTCTTCATTCGACGAGCAAGGGCGCCGCCGGTTTGGTGGTCGCGCTACTGATCCAGGACGGCATCCTCGATGTCGACCTGCCGGTGGCCCACTACTGGCCGCGGTTCGCCACAGCGGGCAAGCAGCAGATCACGGTGCGCGACGTGCTGGTGCACCGCTCCGGGGTCATCGGCGTCGACGGCGGTTTCACCGTCGACGAGCTGGCCGATGAATCCGTCGTCGCGGAACGACTGGTGGGCCAACGGCCGTTCTTCGAGCCACGCAGCGTGCACGGCTACGGCGGGTTCGTGACCTACGCCATTGTCGGCGAGGTGGTGCGCGCGGTCACCGGTAGCACCATCCAGCAGCTGTTCGGGCAACACATCCGCGCCCCGTACGGATTGGACGTCTACCTCGGGTTGCCCGCCGAACTCGACCACCGGTACCTGCCGATCCTGCCGTGGCGAGCGACCCCGGACGCGGCGGCCGCCTTCGCCGCGAATTCGCCCGCCCCGCAGAGCATCGCGGGTATCGCCTACAACCTCAACGCGCGCGGTTTCACCGCCGCCGACGTCATGACGCTGCCCAACGACACCACACTGCGCCGCCGGGGTCCGGGTTCGGTCGGCGGTGTCGGCAGCGCGAACGGCCTGGCAGCGATGTACGCGGCCGCCAGCACCGGTATCGGCGGCCGGGAGCCGCTGCTGTCGCTGGAAACCATCGCCACCGTCTCGACGATCCACTCCGGCGGCTTCGACCTGGTGCGCGGCGAACGCGCGCCCTACGCCCTGGGATTCGAAGCCAAGGGCCTGCTGTACCCATTCCTGGGCGCGCACGCTTTCGGGCACACCGGCTCGGCGGGCTCGGATGGCTTCGCCGACCCGCACAGTGGCCTCGCCTACGGCTATACCCGCCGCCGCGCCGCGTTCGCGTTCAACGCCCCCGAGAATGCCCGGTTGGCCGCCGCGGTGCATCGCGCCGCCCTGGCCGCCGACTTCGCCTCGGCCGCCTGACTATTCGCTTCAGGAGCAACATCATGTCCCTTCGCACCACCTCGCTGCGTTCCCGCAGTCCGAAGCTCGCACGCTGGGTGCCCGTGACCGCCGTCCTGGCCGAGACCGCGGTCGGCGCCTACTGGGATCTCGCCCGGATTTCCTATGTCCGCGACGCGTTCGACCATCTGGGCTACCCGATGTATTTCGCGACCATCCTCGGTGTCGCCAAGACCGCCGCGCTCGCCGCGATCCTGACCCCCGGCCACCCCGTGACGAAGGAGTGGGCCTACGCCGGACTGGTCTTCGTGTACGGCGGTGCCGCCGCTTCCCATCTGGCCGTCGGCGACGGCCCCGACAAGTGGGCCATGCCGGTGTTCTTCACCGCCGCGACCTTCGCCGCCCGGGCGTGGCTGCCGGTACCCCGTGCCGCCTGAAAACTCCAGCACAAGACAAGGAAAGCCATCATGACAATCAACCCAACCAGCTCGCGACTTCCCAACCCGCAACAGTTGGTCCCGGCGCTCGGCGAGATCGGCGCGGCGCTGTTCAAAGCCACCGGCAACGGAGCGGTCCCGCGCACCACGATCGGCCTGGTCCAATTGCGGGCGGGCCAGATCGTCGGGAGCACCTACCTGGCCATCCTGCACGCGGGCAACCTGCGCGCCGCCGGTTGCCCCGAAGAGCGCATCGCCGCGGTCGCGACTTGGTGCGACGCTCCCTGCTTCACCGAACCCGAACGAGCCGCGCTGGCCTTGGTCGAGGCGATCCTGCAACCGGCATCGCACGGCGAGCGAGTCTCCGAAAAGCTCTACGCGCACGCCGCCGAGCACTACGACCACACGGCCCTGGCTACCCTGGCGATTGTCATCGGGCAAGTGAATTTCTTTGTGCCGCTTGCCCTTATCGGCAAGCCGATACCCGGCCGCCCGCAGTCCGAACAGTGGACGCCGGTGCCGTCCTGACCACATGATCGTCCACCAGCACGGGTTCAGGGATGTCCAGAACCCGTGCTGGTGAGCGAAGGATCTAGCGATCGCAGCGCCACTACGGCCAGCACCGCCGTGACCACCGCACAGACCACAGCCGTGACGTTGAGTCCGTTCGTGAACGCCGCGCGCGCCGCGCCCAGCACCGCGTCGCCGTACTGCGCGGCGCCCCCGAGCGAATCTCGCGCCGGCTCCGGGGCATCCGGCATCCCGGCCTGATAGACCGCGGTGCCGACGACCCCGAGGACGGCAATGCCTGTAGCGACACCGAATTCCATGCTGGTCTCCGACATCGCCGCCGCCGAGCCCGCCTTCTCCGGCGGCGTGGTCCCGATGACGAGATCGGTGCCGAGCACCATCAGCGGACTGATACCGGCGTAGACCAGCACGAACCCCGACACCAGCAGCGGCAACCCGCCGACCGCGTCGACGAAGGCCAGGGTCAGATAGCCGAGCGTGGCGAGCGCCAACGCGGCGGCGACGACGGTCCTGGGTTCCACTTTGCGCGCGATGATCGGCGTCAGCGTCGAGGCCAGAATCAGCGCGCCCGCCGGTGGCAGCAGCCACAGACCGGCTCCCAGCGGGGTCAGCCCGCGCACCGATTGCAGATACTGGGTGATGAACAGGTAACTGCCACCGACGGTTCCGAGGCCGAACAGCAGAATCAGCAAGGCCGCGCGGAACGCCGGATTGCCGAACAGCCGCAGTTCCAGCAGCGGATTCGCCAGCGTCCGCTGCCTGCGCACGAACAACAAGCCGAATCCGGCGCCGATCGCCAGAGCCGCGACCGGCAGGACGGCGAACCCGGCCTCGGCCGTCTTCTTGATGCCGAAGACCACCGGCAGAATGGTCGCCAGGCTCAGCAGCACACTGGGTACGTCGACGCGGCCCGCGGCGGTGTCACGATATTCGGGCAGCAGTACCGGCGCGGTGCCGAGCAGCAGCGCCATCACCGGCACGGCGAGCAGGAAAACCGAACCCCACCAGAATGATTCGAGCATCACGCCGCCGATGATCGGGCCGACCGCCATGCCCGCCGACATGCACGTAGCCCACACACCGATGGCCATCGCACGCTGCCCGGCCTCGCGGAACATGTTGGTGATCAACGCGAGCGTGGAGGGCATCAGGGTCGCGCCCGCGATTCCGAGCAGTGCACGGGCGATGATCAACAGCAGCGAGGTGGTGGCGAACGCGGCGAGCACCGAGGCCGCGGCGAACGCGGTCGCGCCGAGCATCAGCAGTTTGCGCCGGCCGATGCGGTCGCCGACGGTGCCCATGGTGATCAGGAAACCGGCGATCATGAAGCCGTAGATGTCGGCGATCCAGAGTTGTTCGATGCCGCTCGGCCGCAGGTCGGCCGTCAGGTGCGGTACGGCCAGATAGAGGACGGTGACGTCCATCGCGAGCAACAGCGTGGGCAGGGCGAGCACCGCGAGGCCGGCCCATTCACGGGGCCCGGCAGCGGTTTTCGGCATTCGAGTGCCGGAGAGAGAGTGCGGAGCGGACATATCGCGATGCTAAAGTTTCACATCAATGTGAGAGTCAAGTCGAGGTGGAGGCCGAGTGCGCATCGGGGCGTTGCAGCGACGTACGGGAGTCAGTCAGCGCCTGCTGCGCTACTACGAGGAGCAGGGGCTGCTGCAACCGGACCGGCAGCCCTCGGGGTACCGGGAATTCAGCGAATCCGATGTCGAGACCGTGCTGCACATCCGCAGCCTGCTCGCCGCGGGCCTGTCCACCACCACCATCGCCGACCTGCTCCCCTGCCTGTCCTCCGGCGACGGCAAACTCATCGCCGACTGCCCCGAACTCCTGGTGGACCTGTTCCGCGAGCGCGACCGCCTCAGCGCGAACATCCGCGATCTCGAGATCGCCCGCCAAGCCCTCGACACCGTCATCGCCACGGCCCCACCCGAGGTGGTGCGCGCGGTCGGCTTGCCGAGCGACTGAAATCCGCAGCGACCGAGGTCGATCGCCGCGCGGTTATGAACCGGCGGGCAGCCGAACCGTGACGCGGAGACCACCGGCGGCGCGCGGGGTGAGAGTGAGGGTTCCGCCGTGCGCCCGGGTGATGCTCTGGACGATCGCCAGGCCGAGGCCGACACCCGCGTGGTCGGTGCGGATGCGCTGGGTGCCGCGCTGAAACGGCTCGGCCAGGGTGGAAACCATCTGGGCAGTAAGCTTTTCGCCTGTGTTCTCGACAGTGAGCACCGCGGCGTCGGGGTGCGCGCTGGTGCTGACCCACACGGAACCCGCTTCGGGCAGATTGTGCACGATCGCGTTCTGCACGAGGTTCGTGGTCAGCTGCAGCAGGAGCGCGTGCGAACCGAGGGCAGGCGTGATCTCGCCGGAGGTCTCGAGGGTGAGGCCGCGCTTCTCCGCGAGTGGGAGCAATGTTTCGGCGGCTTCCTCCGCGAGGAGAGACAGATCGATCGGTTCCCGGGCGAAGGCCCGCTGCTCGGCGCGGCTGAGCAGCAGCAGCGCTTCGGTGAGGTTGATCGCCCGGGTGTTGACCGCGTGCAGCAGGGCCAGCAGCTCGCCGGTGTCGCGGCGCGGATCGGTGCGGGCCACTTCGAGCAGCGTCTGGGTGATCGCCAGCGGGGTGCGCAGTTCATGGGAGGCGTTGGCGGCGAAGCGCCGCTGTTCGGCGACGTGCGTTTCGAGCCGGGCGAGCATGGTGTCGAAGACGTCGGCGAGTTCGCGGAACTCGTCCTGTGGACCGGGCAGCCGGATCCGGTGCGAGAGTGAACCATTCGCGGCCGCACGGGTGGCGTCGGTGATACGCGCCAGGGGGGCGAGCATGCGGCCGGCCAGCAGCCACCCGCCGACGAGACCGAAGATCAGCAGGAAGCCCAGGACCACGCCGATGAACGGGGCGAACGCGCGCAGCAGCACCGAGCGGTCGATCCAGAAGTTGCCGCTGACCTCGATCCAACCGGCAGGCATCAGGTAGAGGTAGAAGATCGCCAGGGCCGCCAGCAGCAAAGTGCCTGCGAGCATGAGGAACCCGGCGTAGCTGAGGGTGAGTTTGAGACGCACGCTCAAACCCGGCGCTCTAACCACGGCCGTCTCCGCTGATGCGGTAACCGACGCCGGGCACCGTGGCGATGAGCCAGGGCTCGCCGAGCCGTTTGCGCAACGCCGAGACCGTGATGCGCACGGCGTTGGTGAACGGGTCGGCGTTCTCGTCCCACGCCCGTTCCAGCAGCTCCTCGGCGCTGACGAGCCCGCCTTCGGCAGCGACCAAGACCTCGAGCACCGCGAATTGTTTCCGGGTCAGCGCGACGTAGTTGCCGTCGCGGTAGACCTCGCGGCGAAACGGATCCAGCCGCAGGCCCGCGATCTCCCGCACGGGCGGCCTGCTGTGCGCGCGGCGGCGATCGAGTGCCCTGAGCCTGAGCACCAACTCTTGCAGCGCGAACGGTTTGGTGAGGTAGTCGTCGGCGCCGAGCCCGAACCCGCTCGCCTTGTCGTCGAGCCGGTCCGCGGCGGTGAGCATCAGGATCGGCATGCCGCTGCCGGAGGCCACGATCCGTTCGGCGATCTCGTCGCCGGAGGGACCCGGGATGTCCCGGTCCAGGACGGCGATGTCATAGGCGTTGACGCTCAGCAACTCCCACGCCGTGTCGCCGTCACCGGCGATATCGGCGGCGATCGCTTGCAGGCGCAGGCCATCGCGGATGGCCTCGGCCAGATAGGGTTCGTCCTCGACGATCAATACACGCATAGACTCTCGATTCTCCCCATCGGGGCATATCGCGGGCGTATCGAAAAGCGCATACGCGCCGGCAACACCGCGCTGCCTTCACTGAAGGCATGACCTACAGCAAACCAGCACCGACCGGGCGATGGATCGTCTTGACCGTCCTGGTACTCCTCAGCGCGGCACTGATCGGTGTCCGCGGTTTCCAGCCGCTGACAGCCCTGGCCGCCTCGGCCGCCCGATACCTCGACACCCGGCACGGACCTGACCGGACGGTCTTCGACGACGACAGTCCGGCCGTGGCCAACCTCAGCGGCGACTTGCTCGACGCCTTGCGCCGAGCCGCCGAAGACGCCGCGGCGGACGGCGTCGAGTTCGTCGTCAACAGTGGCTGGCGTTCCACCGACGAGCAGGAACGACTACTCCGCGAGGCGATCACGAAGTACGGCTCCGAGGCCGCGGCGGCGCGATGGGTGGCTACTCCCGACACGTCCCCGCACGTGTCCGGTGACGCGGTCGACATCGGACCGACCGACGCGGCGGCCTGGCTGTCCAGGCACGGCGACCGGTACGGGCTGTGCCAGATCTACCGCAACGAGCCCTGGCACTACGAACTTCGGCCCGACGCCGCCCAGGACGGCTGCCCGCCCCTGTACGCCGACCCCACCCACGACCCGAGGATGCACCGATGAATCGCCCGCAACTGTTCGTATTCCGGTTCTGCGTCGTCTATTTCGGGCTGTACTGCCTGCTCCAGACGTTCATCCCGTTCGCCCTGCTGGGCGTTCTCGGCCGCTGGATCCGCACACCCGCCGGACCGTGGGTGGTCATCCTGACCGACCCCCTCACCGGCTGGGTGGGCCGGACCTTCTTCGGGGTCGACGCGGTCTTGCACCAGGACTCCGGAGTCGGCGACCAGGCCGCGGTCTGGGTGCTGGTGCTCTGCATCCTGGTTGCCGCGGTCGTCGCCGCCACGGTGTGGACGGTGTTCGATCGTCGTGCCGCCCATCCGCGCCTGGCGGCGTGGTTCCCGCTGTTCCTGCGGCTGTGCCTGGGCGGGCAGATGCTGTCCTTCGGATTCGCCAAGCTGATCCCCTCCCAGATGCCCGCACCCACGCTGGCACGGCTGTTGCAGCCGTATGGCGATTTCAGTCCGGCTTCGGTGCTGTGGCTGCAGGTCGGCAGCTCCTATCCGTACGAAATGGCGCTCGGCGCGGTCGAAGTCGTGGCGGGGCTGCTGCTGTTCGTTTCCCGGACCGCGGTACTGGGCGCCGTGGTGAGTCTGGCGAGCATGGCCCAGGTCCTGCTGCTGAACATGACCTTCGACATCCCGGAAAAGCTGTTCGCCGCGAACCTGCTGCTGATGAGCCTGGTCCTGCTCGCCCCGTACCTCGGACGGCTGCTGAATGTGTTCGTGCGGCAACGCGCGTGCGAGCCACTGACGCAACCCGCGCTGTTCACCGATCCGCGCCGCAACCGCATCGCGCTGTGGGTGCCGGTGGCCCTCGGCATCTGGATCGCGCTGGGTAGCGGTATCGACCGCTGGGTGGTCTGGCAAGACCAGCACGGCGCCGGCAGCCCCAAGTCCGAGCTGTACGGCATCTGGGACGTGCGCGAATTCACCCTCGACGGGCAAGCGATACCTCCGCTGACGACCGACGAGACCCGTTGGCAGCGGCTCGTTTTCGACGACCCGAGGGAGGCGACCTACCAGCGGATGAACGGCGACCTGGTCCCCGCGCGCGCCGACTTCCGGCCCGGCGGACGGCTGGACCTCACCGCGGCGACCGACCCGGCACCCTTCGCGACGCTGGCTGCCGAGCGCCCCACCCCGGACCGGCTCCTGCTCCGCGGAGCACTGCACGACCGCCCGGTGACGATCACCCTGGACCGCGTGGATCCGAACAGCTTCGTGCTGCGCAGCCGCGGCTTCCACTGGGTACAGGACTACCCGTACTTCCGCTAGCCGTGAGATGCGGCCGCGGATCGCATAGTGTGCGCCCATGCTTTCCACCTGGCGCATCGCCTCCGCCACAACGTCATTCCGGCGCTGGCACCCACGCCCGGGCTGCTCGTGCTCGAGTCCCGGTCGGACGCACTCGTGATCGGCGGCGCGACCGTGCACCCGGCCGGCGACAACGCATCGACACGGACGCTCGGGTAGTGGATCGGCCCTGGGCACCGGCAAGCCGGCTACGCGACCGAGGCGGTGGCCGCACTCGCTGCCGGACGGATCAACCGTCGACGGAATCTGCTACGAGCATCAGCGATCCGACTCGGCACGCACCCGTTCGACCGCATAGAGACGATGGGTGCCGTGCAGGCCCTTCAGCTCGACTTCCCGTTCGGCCCGCACCGCGAGATCACGCTCGGCGCCGAGCGCTTCCCACACGGCGGCGCTGACCAGCACTTCCCCACCGTCGGCCTGCCCGGCGACGCGCGCCGCCATGGCTACGTTGCGGCCGAACAGATCATCACCGCGCCGCACCGAGGTGCCCATGTGGATGCCGATGCGAACGCGGATCGGCTCGCGGCCGGCGAGTGCGGCGCCGTTGCCGAGCGCGTGCTGCACATCCAGGCTGCACCGCACCGCCTGCTCGGGCTCGGCGAAGGCGATCATGAAGCCGTCGCCCTGGCTCTTCACGATATGCCCGCCGTGCTCGGCGACGAGTTTCCGGATCAGCCGGTCGTGACGGCCGAGCAGTTTGACCCAGACCCGATCACCCAGGCGTTCATTGAGGGCGGTGGATCCTTCGATATCGGAGAACGCGATCACGACGTGCCCGTCGGGTGTCAGCCGGGCCAGGTCCGGCCGTTCGACCTGGGCCCAGCCGGCCAGATCCTCGATCGATGAGAGCACCGCACCGCGAAACCCCTTCTTCCGCAAAATGTTCGCGGTATCCCACACGGTCTTGACCGCCTCCCGGCTGGTCAGCTTCAGCATCTGCCGGGCATCGACCCGGCGCTGGAGCTCCTCGACCTCCTGCCGGCTGCGCCGCAGCCAGACGGCCAGCACGACCAAACCCACGGCTTCGAGTGCCGCGACTGCCACAAGTACGAGTTCGATCATCACCGGGTCCGTCGTCGAAGGTGGTTGTCCGACTCTAGCCGGTGCCGCGGTTCAGTTGTCGTAGGACGCGACACCGACCGGGCCAACGCCCACACAAAGCGTCAGACCTGTTGTGTGAGTATCTATTCGAAGCTGCTGACCGCTGCCGACCAGCCGAACGAAGACAGTGTTCAAGCCCTGCCGGACCGGAGCTTCGACCGGCCTGCCGTGTTCGAAGGCGAGGGTGATCCGGCCGTCGCGGTTCGCGAGGTAGTTGAGCTGCGCGGTCCATTCGTGTTCGAGCATCGGGCCGTCGAGCGGCAGCGCCACCGGGCCGGCGCCGCGAATCCGGTAGCCGCAGTCCGGCTCCGGCCCGGCCAGGATGCTGCGGTTCCACCACACACCGGCGTCGACGATGGCGCCGGAATCGGTGATCATCCGGAGCTTCGGCGTCGATTCGGCGAAGGTGCCCGGCGGCGCGATGGCGGCCAGCGCCCGGCTGGCCAGATTCTCCGGATACACCAGCGGATTCAGGACGTCCCACGGGAGTTCCTGCTCGAGTAGCGGCACCTCGTCGTGTTCGGCCAGTGCCGCTTCGACGTTCGTCAGGTAGGTGCGCGTCGGGTCGGCGCGCCAGGACCGCACGAAGGTGTAGGTGGTGCACAGGCTGCTGACCACGAACAGCGCCAGCACGGCGACCGCCGTTCGCGAACGGGTCCGGATGCCGCGCCGCGCCGGGGCGCTCAGCGCCAACCCCATCGCCGCCGCGAGCACCACGCCGAGATCGGCGAAATAGCGCAGGGACTGCATGATTTCGCTCGCCGTATTGGGTCCGCTGCGGGCCAGTGCGACCGGCAACTGGGCGACCAGCACGTACACCGCGGTCGCCAGCCACACCGCCCATACCCGGCGCCGCCCGCAAATCGACAGTGCCGCAACCACACCCAGCGCCACCCACGCGGCCGCCACGGCCCAGCCCGGTGGGTCCGCCCACGGTGTCGACGGGATCCAGCGCTCCCAGATCCACGGTCCGCCGAAGAGCGCCGGGACGACGCCCAGCGATGTCGCGTGCGGCAGCAGCTCCCGCAGTTCGCCCACGCTGTGCTGCTCGACGGAAACATCGACGACCGACAGGTAGCCGATCGACCAGAACACCAGCACGACCGCGAACCCGGCCCACAACCCCGCGCCCCGCCGCCAGATCTCGCGCCGGCCGACCCGGCCCTCGGCGAGGTAATGGGCAAGCGCCGCAACGGCAAGCGCCACCGGCGGAATGATCACCGCCTTCTCGAAGAACAACAGCGCCGCGGCGAACACCAGCAGCGCCGACACGACATGCCGGCGCCCGGCACCGCGCAGCAACAGCACCACATCGCCGATCACCCACGCGAGCGCGATCTGCAGCGGCAGTGCGTTCAGCGCGGCGGACCACCACGCGAACGCCGGCAGCGTCAGCGGACAGAACAGATAGAAGACGAGCGGGACGAGGAGCAGCCGCCGCGCACTCATCAGCACGATCAGCATGCGCACCACCGCCACCGACGCCGCCAGTTGCAGGACCAGCATCGACACCACCGGGCCCGCCCACTGCAACGGCGCGATCGCGGTCACCAGCCAGGCGGTGACGAATGCCATGGGCATGAAATGCCCGTCGTGGTCGTAGAGCAGGAGGTCGGCCGACCACAGCGGGTAACTGGCGGCCCGGCCGCTCAGAATGAGGTCGTCCCAGTAGAAATAGCCGCTCCCGGCGACCCAGCCGCGAATCGCCAGCTGCCCCAGAATCAAGCAGACGGCCGCGACGACGACCGGCCGCGCGTCCGGGACGGCCGGCTCCGGCGGGGAGGCACGGATGGGCACGGTTGGGGCGACCACTGCGGTGTCCATGGCTTTTTACCGTAGCCTCGGCGGCTCGCACAGCGCGGATCTCCGGCCGGTGGGCGCGGTGCCGCGGGCGCGCCGCCGCCAGCTACAGTTGGCGCGTGTTTTCCCAAGGCCGGGGGTGCGGTTCGTCATGACGCAGGACCTACCGCTGTTCGACTTGATGACCTCTCCGGACGCGCTGGACGAAACCGCGGATGTCGAGTGGTGGACCGACGAAACCGAGATCCCGGACTCGTTCGTCCTGTGCCTGCGCGTCCCCGGCGGCCGGGTGCTTCTCACCTACTGGTACGCGGAGTTGCACGAGGTGATCTTCCAGACGCCGGCCGACTCCGAAGCCGCTGCCGCCGAACGTAATACCCGCCTGTTCGACCACTACTCCCAAGGGCTGGAGTGGAACGAGGTCTTGGACAACGGCTTCGGCAAAACCTACGAGCGCGCGGATCAGCAGCTGTTCGCGATGTGGAGTTACACAATGGATTACACGACGATCGGAACCGCCGACTACATGGACGCACGACGAGCCGCGGCCTCGTCCTGAGGCTGCGGCTCGTGCGGGCGTGTTCGCGCTGCCGGGCTACTCCGCGCCGCGACTGGTGAAGTCGAAGGACCCGCCGTCGATGCCCCAGGAGATGACCCGCTCGGGGCGAATTCGGATGATCGCGCGTTCCTGGGGCGGGAACGGCGGCTCCTCGTCGTCGAGCGCCTCGGCCGTGCCGCGCACCTCGACGCCGCGAATCACGTAGGGCTCGAAGGAAACCTGCTGATCGATGACGAAGGACACCCGGCTGCCCGCCTCGACATTGCGGTACTTGCGGCTGCCGCGCATCGCCATGCCGCCGATGTCGATGGTGCCGTCGGCGTTCACCCGGTAGCTGGTCGGGTTGTTCTGCACCACGCCGTCGGGTGACACCGTGGCCAGCCGGCCGATGCCGGCCTCGGCGAGGAACTGCTGCTCGTTGCTGGTGAAGGTCATGTCGATTACTCCTCGGTGATTTCGATATCAGGTTCAGAACAGGATCAGCGTGGCGCACAGTCCGGCGATGGCGATGAACTGCAGGGTGACCCGGTACTTCAGGATGCTGTCCCACTTGTCCTGCAGCGCACGGGCATTGGCCGGAATGATGCCGCTCTGCGCGGCGGCGGTCTGCTGGGTGTTGATCGGCTTGGCGACGCGGACGTAGAAGGCCAGCCAGGTGAGCAGCGCCACCACCGTGATCCCCGCCGCGACCGCCGCGCCGACCTGCCCGGCCACCAGCGCGATCAGCAGCGTGAGCACCGCGGTGACCACACCGCCCACACCGACCACCGGCATGCGCTTGTCGCCGTAGTAGTGCCCCCACCCCGCACTCGTGGTGACGGTCGCGTCATCGAGCTTGCGGTACACCGACCGCATGATCACGGCCCCGCAGACATCGGTGCCATAGACGACGGCATTGGCGAGAATGGCGATGGCGGCGATGATCTGGCCGGCGACGATGAGCATGTGGCTTCTCTTTCTGGAAAATCTAGCGGCGCTAGGAACTGGAGCAACGATAACATTGGGTCGCTAGCTTGTCTAGCGATGCTAGATTTCAGATCACCGTGCAAGTTCGGAGGGTTCGGATGAGCTTCAGACTGGCGGCCTATGCCGTATGCATCGAGCAGGGGCGGGTGCTGCTCGCCTGCCATGTCGCGCACACCGGCGAGACCACCTGGACCCTGCCCGGCGGCAAAGTCGAGCACGCCGAGGATCCCTTCGATGCGGTGACTCGTGAGCTGGCCGAGGAAACCGGTTACCGCGGGGTCGTCGAGAGCCTGCTCGGCGTGGATTCACGAGTGATTCCCGCGGCGGTCGCCTACGCCGGCGTCGAGCACCAGAATGTCGGCGTCTTCTATCGAGTCCGCGTGGCGGGTGGCCGGCTTCGGGCCGAACCCGACGGTGCGACCATCGATCCGACCTGGACCCCGATCTCCGACGTCGCCGCTTTGCGCCGATCTTCGCTCGTCGATACCGGATTGGCACTGGCCCGGACTCTTCCGCCCTCCGGGCATATCGCCACGATTCCGGTCGGCGGCCTGATCCAGCACTGACCGGATTTCCCCGGTCGTGAATTCTCCTGCGTCCCCGCAGGTTCGCGGCAGGGCCCGACCTGCCGGACCGGGCGTCGTGTTCACCCCATTTCCGGGTCAGGAGTCCTAGCTCCTTGCTATAAATCGAGGACGATTACTACCTCTCGGGGGTGGGCGATGGACCGGCGTGAAAGTCCGTACAAGGTTCGGCCCCAGGACGAGGGGGTGCGGATCGGGTCCCTGATCGAGCCCGTCGCTCCCGTGTGGGCGATCAAGATGAACATGCGAACCGCGAGTTTGCTGGGCGTCGACGACATCTGGTTTTCCGACCACACCAAATCCGCCTTTCCCGCTGCCGCGTGGAACGTCCGGTTCTCACCGATGGCGCGCTACGTTTCCTCGCTGGACGCGTACTTGGATCCGACAATCGCCCTGGCCCGGTGGGCGCGCCCTCGCGGGCCGATGATGGGCGTCGCGGTCACCGACGTGGTCCGGCGCAGTCCGGCCGATCTGGCGCGGGCGTGGATGTCGTTGCATCATCTGTCGCGCGGCAAGGTCGTGCTGGGGATCGGGTCGGGCGAATACGAGAACACCGTCCCCTACGGCCTGACGCTCGAGCCGCGCGCCGGCCGCCTCGCCGACTCCTTGACCGCGCTGCGCGCCGCCTGGTCCTCCCCCGACGAACTCCTCACGCACACCGGGCCGTTCCACGATTGGCGCGAGGCCAGATTCGGCCTGCCGCCCCTCAACGGCACGACTCCCCCGGTGTGGGTGGCCGCACAGGGCCCGCGCGCGTGCCGGATCGCCGGCCAACTCGGCGACGGCTGGATGTTCATCCTCAACGACACCACCACCTCCTGGCACACCGCCGCGACCCACTTCGCGCGCGGCGCCCGAGACTCCGGCCGCGACCCGGAAACCTTGCACCGCAGCGTCTTGCTGGCCCCACTGCTGGCCCCCGACCAGCGCGTCCTCGACGAACTGTGCCGCGCCCCCTTCATCCGGGCCATGGCGCTGGTCATGCCGGGAGCCAGCTGGACCGCCGCCGGCGCGACTCACCCCCTCGGCGCGGACAACCCCGGCTACACCCACGTGGATCCCGCCGTCTTCGAAGGCGAGCAATTCGCCGAATACAGCAAGCACGTCACCCCCGAACTGGTGCGCGCCCTGATGCCCTCCGGCACCGCCACCGACGTCGAGCGCTGGCTGGACCCCTACCTCGACGCCGGCCTCAATCACATCCTCTTCTACGCCTTCGCCTCCGCGGTCAAACCGACGCTGGCCGCGGCCGGACTCCGGGAACAGCGGCGGTTGATCAGCAGGTTGAAGAAACGGAAGCCGGGTCCGCTCGCGGTGGGGTGAGGGCGGGTCTCCAACGCGACTCGATCAGTCGAGGACGGCGGTGGCCTCGATCTCGACCAGATGCTCGGGGACATCGAGTGCGGCGACGCCCAGCAGCGTGGCCGGCGGGATCGGGGTCACCCCGAGTTTGGCGCCTGCCCGCGCTATCCCGTCCAGCAGGGCCGGCATCTTGTCCGGAGTCCAATCGACAACATAGACAGTCATTTTGGCCACGTCGTCGAAGCGACCGCCCACCGCGCTCAGCGCGGTGCCGATGTTGAGGTAGCACTGCTCGACCTGTGCGGCGAGGTCACCGACGCCGACGGTGACTCCTTCGGCGTCCCAGGCGACCTGTCCGGCGATGGAGACCAGCTTGGCCCCGGAGGCGATCGATACCTGTCGGTACACGTCGATCTCGGGCAATCCGCCGGGATAGATCGAGGTAATAGCCATGACGATCTCCTCGTGGTCTCTTGTAGTTACTCAGGAACCATAGGAGAGTGTCCGGTGACATGGAAGAACGCACTTTTCAGTGACTGGGGAACTAGATGGTGACCAAGCAGTTCAGCGGCCCGAACCCGGAAGCCGACATCGGCCGCGTCGATTCACTGGCGCGCGAGGTCTTCTCCGACGTCGCCAGCAAATGGGCGCTGTTGATCATCGAGGCACTCGGCGAAGGCACCCTGCGCTTCACCGAAGTCCGCACCGAGGTCCAAGGGATCAGCCACAAGATGCTGACCCAGAACCTGCGGATGCTCGAACGCAACGGCCTGGTCGAGCGGGTAGTCCATCCCACCGTGCCGCCGCGCGTCGAGTACACCCTCACCGAGCCGGGCCAGGCACTACGCGCAACGGTCGAGAGGATGTGCGACTGGACTCAGCACTACCTGGGTGACATCGAAGCCGCCCGGCACCGCTTCGACGCCTGAGGGAACTGCCGACCCACGCTGTTCTGCCGCAGCCCCGCGAGCGTTGATCTGACGCGCGAAAGTGAGACCGACCAGCGGCTGACATCGCAATGCCACCGACATCCAGGGACCGCCGTCTAGTCGGTCTCGAGTCGCCGTCCGATCACGATGATCAGATAGATCAGACACCCGACCACCGCGGCGAAACCGACAACCAGCGAGATCAAACCCTCGCCCTGATTGGCCGACCGCTGCTCGGCGTAGCTGCGCACACGCACCGAGGAGCCGTCGTCCGCCTGGCAGCTGTCGCCGCGCCCCATCTGCTGATACCCACACGACACCCGGGTCTCGGTCAGTTTGTCCACCCCGTTCGCGAAGCCGCCGATCGCGACCACCACACCGAACAGCACCCAGAACACAGCCCGCATCGGCCATCCCCCCCACCACACTCACTCCCGCCGATCGCGGGCTGGACGGAGATTATCAGCAGCCGCGAGCGCCCACATAGCCTCGGGCACACGGCAACTCACCGGCGTGCTCCTCCAGTGATCGGCGGGGGTGGTGGGTATCAGCCCTGGGGTGGGTTCTTCAACGATCTCCGCTGCGGGATCGTTGGTGCTACCACAGCAACGGCACTCCAACCCGAGGACGACACCATGGCGATCAACCGAAACAGCTTCCGCACCTTCGCAATTGCCTCCGCCGCGACGATGATGACACTGGGAGCCGCCCTGGTAGGCAGTGCCACCGCAACCGCCGACACCAGCACCGCCGAAGCCTCCTTCGTCGACGAGATCAGCGTGAACAACGCCACCCTGCCCGGGAAGTCGACGGCCGAGATGATCACCGCGGGCTATGTCGCCTGTGATCACTTGCGCGCCGGCGCATCGGTCCTCGACGAGATCTCCGCGGTCGAGCAGAACTACCACTTCACCCAGGGCACGTTGTTCGTCAGCGCGGCCTCGACCAACCTGTGCCCGAACTTCGCCTCCTGATCAGGAGCCGCCTCCGAAAGAGCCCACGTCCGAATGGCAGGCCGGCGGCTGGACACTCCACCCGATGGTTGAAAGACTGACCTGTCGCTGGTGCCGGGGCAGGAGGAATGTGTGAGGCTGGCTTCGGGAACGGTGGTCGGAGGGTATGTCGTCGACCGGCTGTTGGGGGCCGGCGGAATGGGAGCGGTCTATCTGGCCCGCCATCCTCGGATGGATCGGCAGGTAGCACTGAAGATCCTGGAGGAGCTGTCCGATACCGATGCGAAGATGCGACGCAACTTCGCACGGGAAGCGACGCTGGCGGCCAGCCTGGACCATCCGAACATCGTGCCCGTGTACGACCACAGCAGACCGGATGAGCCGCGCCTGTGGATCGCGATGAAGTACGTTGCCGGACAAGATGCTTCGGTTCTGCTCCGCCAACAGGGACCCCTGGCCTTGACACGAGCGGCGCAGTTGATCAGCGATATAGCGGCAGGCCTCGATTACGCGCACAGGGCGGGCGTGCTGCACCGGGATGTGAAGCCCGCCAACATGCTTGTCGAAGTCGGCGCCGACGGCCGGGAGCGAGCATTGGTCACCGATTTCGGGATTGCGCGCGCGGTCGATCACACAGTCACGATGTCGGGCATCATGGCCAGTTTCGCTTACACCGCTCCCGAGCGCTTCCTTGGCCTGGCTGCCGATCAGCGTGCCGATGTCTATTCGCTGGGCTGCTCGCTATATGAATTACTCACCGGCTGTACACCGTTCAAATATGCCGAACAGTCGACGATGGTCGCGGCGCATCTCACAGCCGAGCCGCCGCGCTGCACGGGGGCGCGGCCCGACCTCCCAGGCGGACTCGACAAGGTGATCGCCCGCGCTCTGGCCAAGCGCCCGGATGACCGTTTCGCCCGCTGCGGCGAACTCGCTGCGCAGGTGTCGGAACTGGCTCGCTCACAGCATGCTTCGACCGTGCGGGCCCGGCAGACCACGAGTCCGCAGCAGGTCGGCCGCAGGCAACTACTGATCGGTGCGGGCGTGCTCGCACCGATCGCGACCGTGGGTGCCGCGATCCCTTTCCTACTTCGTGACAACCTTTCGTCGCCGAACTCCGCTACGCAACCTGCGACACCGACCGCACCGTTCACCTACCGAAATGTCCTCGACACTCCAATCATGGTGACGCACTGCTCGTTCAACCGGGACGGTACCCAGGTCGCCGGCTACAAACGCATCTGGGACGTCCGGACCAGAAGGATCACCGACGAATTCAGCCACCCGGTGCTCGCCTGGAGTTCCGACGGCGCCTATGTCGCACTGGAGAATTCGGGCGCGCCGGTAACCAGAACCAGCGACAGGGGGCCGATCGGAGCCACTCTCGCCGGCGACGACAACGACCAGGAGGTGGCGGCTTTCAGTCCGGACGGCGCACTACTCGCCACGGGCGGCAGAGGTGCCGGGACGGGCCACGCCGTGCGCCTGTGGAGCCCCAGTACGGGTCAGCCTGCCGGCCGGCTGACCGGCCATAGTGACAGAGTGCGCGCGATTGCCTTCAAGCCGAACAGCACCCTGCTGGCGACAGGCGGTGACGACCAGACGGTTCGATTGTGGGATGTCAAGACTCGACGGCCGGTCGGGCTCCCTCTCGGGCATCGCGCGGCGGTTCTTTCCCTCGCATTCAGCCCCGACGGCGAAACGCTAGCTGTTGTGGCAGGTTACGACCTTCAGCTGTGGCGACTTGATGGACGAGCACCAGACATCACCGCTACGGAAGTGGAGTATTTAGAGGACAGTCGCTCGTCTTCGTATCGCGCGGCGACTTTCAGCCCCGATGGCAGTGCACTCGTGGCCGTCGGGGACAAGATGCGACTGTGGGACACACGCACGTGGAAGCCGATAGGGCCGGCGGTCAAGGAACTCGGTCGTAGATCTGTAGCAGCAAGCCCCGATGGCACCCTGCTCGCGGCCGGCGGAGACTTCGGTGTGACGATGTGGACGCTGACGCTGCCCGAATAGCTCGGCTCGCTGAACCAAGGCGGCAATCTGCTGATCACCGCCCGCCTCGTCGTCGCAGCCCGAAACCGCTCACCTAGATCGGTAATGTCTGTCCGGTGACCGACGCTACCGACCTGATGCGGATGTATCTGGCCGAACCGGACCAGCCTTTCCCACCTGTCGAGCTGGCGGATCCGTCGGGGCTGATCGCTTTCGGCGGGGATCTGTCGCCGGAGCGGCTGTTGACGGCCTATTCCGCGGGCATCTTTCCCTGGTACAACCCCGGCGAAACGATCCACTGGTACTGCCCGGATCCGCGCAGCATTCTGGTGCCGACCGACCTGCGGGTGACCAAGTCGCATCGCCGATCTGTCACCACTGCCGACTACGCGGTGACCATGGATCGCGCCTTCGGCGAGGTGATGGCGAATTGCGCCGGACCGCGCGCCAGCGAGAACGGAACCTGGATCGGCTCCGACATGCTGGCCGCCTACCAGCGCCTGCACCAACTCGGTCATGCGCACTCGGTCGAAGTATGGCGCGACGGCGAGCTTGTCGGCGGCCTCTACGGCGTCGCGCGCGGCCGCTCCTTCGCGGGCGAGTCCATGTTCTCTCACGCCCGCGACACCTCCAAGGTCGCGCTGTATTGGCTCTGCGCGCAACTGACCGCCTGGGATTTCGCCCTCATCGACTGCCAGGTCAGCTCCAGCCACCTCACTTCCCTCGGCGCCATCGACGTCCCCCGTGCGGACTACCTGCACCTGCACACCCCGGCCGCCGCTCGCCCCGGCCTCGCCGGCCCCTGGCAGTTCGAAATCCCAGTTCCGCACTCCCCCAACCATTTACCGGCTTGAACTAGCCTCGGTCGACGGCGTGGTACGCGGTGATCGGGGGCAGGTCGGGGTCTTCGTCTTCCTCTTCCTTGCCCCCGCCGGCGAGCAGGACGATCACCGAGCCGACGAACAGAACACCACCGCCGACCGCGACGGATAGCGCGATCGGAGCGTTGTCGTGCTGACGGCTGCTGATGGCGAGTTGTTCGGCGTAGGTCGTGCTGGCGCCGCCGTTCAGGGAGACACATTTGTCGCCCGGTGACATCACCTGGTCGTCGCACATGGCGCGGCCGGGTTCGGCGAAGTTCCAGACGGCGAAGAGCAGGCCGCCGAAGATCAGGGCGAGCAACCCGATCGAGCCGAGGAACTGGGGAATGCGCTGCGGTTTGCCGGTCGATTGGGCGGTGGCGTTCGGGCCCAGGTGCTGCTGACGCCAGGCCCGGTCGTGGTCGCGGCGGTCGATGAAGCGGACGTGCGGGGCCACCTTGCCGATGTAGTCGAAGAACTCCCACCACTGCACGTCGTAGCCGCCGACGAGTATGAAGCCCTTGCTCTTGCCGTTGCGCAGGCCCACGCGGTACTCGGTGCTGTACTTCCCGCCGATCGACATCCACTCGATCTCCGACCAGTTCCGGCGCCAGCGCCAGGACATGACTAGCTCGGTGGTGGTAGCCCGATACATCGTTGCGCGGGTAAGGTTTTGGACGAACTCGGCGACACCGAAGGCGACGATCAACATCGGCAGCAGGCCCAGCAGCGACCACCAGTGCACCTGCAGCAGGAAGTAGAGGCCGCAGAAGACCAGCGCGCTGAAGACCGACAGCCCGAGCACACTCGTTACCCACCCCCATAAGTACCCGTCCGGCGCCTTGTATCGAATGCGCAACTCCGCTGGTACTGGTGTCGAATTCATGGCCCCACCCCGAGACTCACTGTGAAACAGACGAACTCGCTATCGTACGACGACGGCGAGGCGCCGCGCTCCTGTATTTCCGCCGGCCATCGGCGGCTACAGGCTGAAGGCGAGGAAGCTGGCGTTCTGCCGGTCCCCCAGATCTCGTTCAGCGGCAGTGTCTTTCACGCCCAGTTGCGGGGTGGTTCCGATTTGCGGCCCCTGTTTCCCGGGCCGGTCGGTCTGGTAGTCGACGAACACCAGGCCGTCGGGCGTGCGGCGCGCGAAGTTCCAGTGCCCGGCCGAGGCGACGAGGACCGCGAAGACGCAACCGTCGTACTTCGGTTGCAGCATCTCCTGCACCGCCTGCGCGTACGGCTGCGCGGCCGATTGCGGACCCTGCGCGGTCACGCCGAACTGCTGCGCCACACTCTTGATGCCGTCGGCCGCTTTGACATTCACGGCCACGGTCTTCGTGAGATCGGCCATGCTGCTGCCGCCCTGGAGGTTGCGGCCGAAGCTCACGAACGTTTCGGGGTGCTGGTAGACCTTGGCGTAGTCGCGGCCGGCGAGCCCGGTCTTTGCCGCATCGCCCAGTTGCGGGGCCGGGTGTATCTTGCGGACCACGTCGGCCGTGGTCACGAAACTGCCGGTGACAGCGGTGATTACGGCCGCCGCGGTGCACAGGCCGCAGTTTATGTCCGCGGGAACGGCACTCCTCGGCTTGTTGTAGTACCACTTGTCCGCGACCAGGTTGCATTCCACCGTGCTCGCGTCGTTCAAGAGCATGGCGTGGGTCATCTTGTGTTCGATGATCCGGTCACGGATTTCCACCACGGTCGCCGCATCGGCGGTCTTGGCGAATTCCCGCAGATAGGCTTCCGCGGCAAGCAGTATCGCGTCGGCGTGCTGGAAATTCGGGTCGCCTGTCATGACGCGGTCGGCCCGATGCACGGCCGCGAGCAGCACCCGGCCGGTCTCGGTGTGCGCGTCGTCGCGCACCTTGGTCACGGCGGCGTTGCGCTCTTCAGCCGGATGCTGGGTGAGTTGCTGCTGCGCCCGTTCGCGGACCTGGCGAAGGACCGGCACCAAGCTCTGATCGTCCGCATCGGCCTTGCTGGAGACCTCGTAGAGGTCCAGCGCCGTCAACAGCTGCTGGTATTCGGAATTCGGCGCTCCGATGTTTCCCACACCGGGAACGTCCAGATTCGCCCTCGTCCATTTCAGCATGCGGCAGCCCACCTCGAGTAACTATGGCCCGAGCGAATTCTCCGACCAAAATCGGCTTACCGCGCATCCGACGTTCTGGCGAAACCCCTGTTGTCCGCACCGTGCGGCATTGCCTCGTTCAAGTGTGGCACGCTCAATTCGGTTGGACCAGAACAACTGTCGAGATAATAGCGCCATTGAGGAACCGGCCGGTCGCGATGCGTACTGTGGGCGGCGAGCCGATCACCAGTAATCGCGATTACAGACCACTCCACGGCACACTTCCACCCGAGATCTCCCGGATCCGGGTAACCAGGGCTCGCAGGTACGGATGCGAGTTCAATGCCGAGCCGTCGCCGCGATGGCGATGTTCCTTCACTTCCAGAAACAGGCACGTACGCAACAGTTCTAGATCGTTCGGCAGCTCACCGGCCCGCTCCCAGGACTGCCGCGCCTGCCGAACCGCCCGGCCGAGTTCGATCGGGTCGTCGTCGAATGCGGCATAGCCGTCGTAGGTGCGGCCGAACCGGAGCAGTTCCAAGTCCGCGGTGTCATCCGGTGGCACCGGATATTGCCCCGAGACCATGGCCTTGTACAGCGTCACAGCGCTCTCGATGTGGCCGAGAGCCTCCTCGGTGAAGCGTTGGATCACAGACCCGGTGTGTCTCGCCTCGTCCTCGCTGAAGGCCCCCTCGGCCAATTGCGTACGGCATTGATCGTTGAGTTCGCTGTGCACATCGCGGACCCGGGCCCGCGCCTGTTCGGCCTGCTCGTCGATTACCGCGATCAATTCTTCCGGGTTCGGCCGTGGCGCAGCGACTCTGATCATCTTTCCCGAGACACGCACCTGGAATCCGGCCAGCTCAATGGCCAGCCGAATCGCGTCGCTGTGCACACTATCGAAGGCAGCGACCGAGGAGGTCGGGCCCTGGGTGCTCACGTGCGCCACTTTCGGCAGCGGCTTTCTCGACCCGAAATAGTCCACGAGAATGTGGTCGAGCGGCCCCGTTCCCAGCAATTCCGACATCGCACTCGAAAACGCGGCGTAGGGCTCGTCCGTACGCAGGACGGCATCCTTGTGCACATCGTTGATCATGTGTGACCTCGCTACCTCGGCATGGGGACAGGGTGGTAGCGAGTGACACTGTTTCCCATGATCTTTCACCCGCCCAACAGCAGCGTAGCGCGAGTCCGGGACGTCGTGGCGGAGTCGTCGCGCTGTCGGCATCGACGGGAACCTTCGATTTCCCTAGGTCTCGGAGTTGATTCCCGGAATGGGTGATCAGTTCGAGGAATCAGGCGGCTCGTGGGGGGTCCGCGATGAAGTCGGCGGCTCGTCGATGCCAGATCCGCGGCCGGCTCAGCATGAAGTGGCCGGCGCCGGGGACGGCTTCCCAGGTGGCGTCGAGCCCCCGCGCTCGGGCGACGTCGACTTGGCGGCGCGAGGATTGCGGATCGGTCCAGCGGTCGGCGGTGCCGTGCAGGACCAGCAGCCGGCAGTGCGATGGAATGCGGTCGGCGTCGTTCTCGGGCCACCAGGGGGCCAGGGCCACGATGCCGGCGATGTCGTGCCGGGCGGCCAGATGGGCGCAGACTCGGGCCCCCATCGAGTGGCCGACCAGATAGGTCGTGCGCTCACCCTCGCGGGCGACAAGTGTGCGCAAGGCTTGATCGGCGTCGTCCAGCGCGTCCGAACTCGGCGCGTTCCAGCCGCGAAATCGATAGCGGATCTGCTGGATCCGATAGTCCGGGCCGAGATCGCGTTGTAGCGACCGCGCCAAGAGGCCGGTTCTGATCCTCGCGAGTTGCCAGGGGCGCGAGGGTTGCCGGCTGTGCACCTTGCCGCCGGGGAGGACGAGCACGCGTCCCTGGGGCGCGGGATTGCGATCTGGACGCATACCTGGATTTCGATGAGCGGACCGGTCCGGTTTGGTACCTGTGACGCGCGCCATTCGGTGCGCGTAGTTCACCGTTCGTCCGGAAAGCCCCACTCCAGATCGATGTCCGCGCCGGGCGCGATGTCGCGGATGGCTCCGGTGATATCCCGCTCGAAGGTTTCGCTCCATTCCGCGAAGCCCCGGATGATGATCGGCCCGTGCTCACTGGCCACTTTGACCCATGGCGGGTTGTGAAAAGCGCCGACGTACATCCACGATTCGATCCCGTGGTCCTTCAGCACCTGCTGCACCGCGGCCTCGACAGCATCGGCTTCGGCCGGGGTGGACAGCTTCTCGATATACATCGAAAGATGAATGTTCACGGACACGGGCGCCACTTTACGGTTAGAGCCACGTAAGCGGTTCCTCCGCAAGGCAGAACCGCTTACGTGTCATGCTCGACTACTGGGCGGGAGCGCCGCCACTGCCGGACAGGATCTTCCGCGCGAGGTCGTTCATGAAGTCTTCCCGGCCCTTGCGCTCTTCGGCGCTCGTCACGATGATCTGGTAGGTGTCGTACGGAATCGCGGGGCCGCCCGCGATGTGGGTGCGCTCGCACTTCACGACGTCGCCCGGCTTCACCTGGACGAGCGCTTTGGCATTCTCGCAGTTCCGCTGAGCATTCGGGCCCGTGAATTCCTGGCCACGCACCTCGGCCGACGCCACTTGACTACCTGCCACGGCGAATACGCCCATTACGGCGCACGCTGTCAATGCCATACCGGCACGACGAACCACTGTGTTCATTCTTTCGGTCCTCCCGCAGGGGGCCGAACGAACATCGACGCGGAGGCCCCCAAACCCGTCGTCGGCTCAAGCTAGCAGCACGCCGACTTGGCAGCGCCGGCCAGATCGACCTTTGCGACATCGCCGCCTCGCTCGCCGAAGTTGCCGTGCCACCACAATCGAGGGCATGCGGGCAGCGCGATACGCGTCAATACTGCACTGCAACAACATAATTCGAAAGGCTGACTCATTGAGAAAATTCGCCCTCGCACCATCGTTCGCCTTCGCGCTCACCCTGTCGAGCTTCGCTCTCGCAGGTCCCGCCGCGGCGCAGCCCGCACCGGTAGACGCACCGGCGTCGAGCGGTTCCTCGGACGCGCTGTACTGGATCGTCCGCTGCGTCCCCTTCGGCCATCTGCTGTCGTTGAGCAGTGGCTACCCCAACGACGGCAACGTCGACTTCTGCACCAAGTAGTCCTCCGCGGATCCGGCGCACATCTGGCCGCAACAGCGCGGGATCGAGAGCGTTGCGGAGTGTCAGCGAGCAGCCGTGGGCACGAGGTCGAAGTGATCGGTCTGATACTGGAAGAGCAGGCATTCGGTGCCCGGCACGCAGCCGCTCAGGTGTGGGATGTCGGCCGACAGCGTGTAGAAGGAACCCGCGGGGTACTCGATCCGCTTGCCGTCGAAGATCGCGTAGAAGGTGCCGCTGAGGACCACGGTCGGCAGGTCGCTGGTGTGGATATGCATCGGATTGTCTTTTCCGGCAGGGAATTTCACGAACGCCTCGTACGGTCCGTGCCCGGCCAGATCGCCGCGGACGTCGGCGAACCGGACGCCGCCGCTGTCCGGCAGATCACGCCAAACGAGGTCGGCGGCAGGGAACGAGATGGCGGGTCCCTGCGCAGGAGCGGCCGGGGTCGGTGCCGCGGTGTCGGGTGCGGCAGAACTGGTCGTGCAGGCGGTGGCCGAGATCGCCACGGCCAGCATCGGCAGGATGTAGCGGGCGATGCGACGCGAATTCATGGGGTTCCTCTCACGGGGTAATCAGTGTCGGCGTCAACGATCTCGCGACCGGCCCCGGCCCGACAGTGGCTCGTGTGCCTACAATCAACGGAATTGGGCCAGCAGCAGGCGACGGGAGACAGCAGTGGATGTGATCGCCGTCGTGGCCTTCGACCGGATCAACCCGTTCCACCTGTCGGTGCCGTGCTTGGTTTTCGGGGAGGAGCAGCCCTCACCCGAGCTGCCGCCGTGCGAGATCCGGGTCTGCACGCCCGGCGCGGCGCCGATCACCACCACCGCCGGGTTCACCGTCGCCACCGGCCACGGCCTGGACGAGGTAGCGGGTGCGTCGATGGTGATCGTGCCGAGCTGGCCGGATCCGGAGCTACCGGCCCCGCCCGCCATCGTCGAGGCGATCCGCAGCGCCCACGACAACGGCGCGCGCGTCGTCGGCCTCTGTCTGGGCGCGTTCGTCGTCGCCGACACCGGCCTGCTCGCGCATCGGCCGGCCGCCACCCATTGGAAGTGGGCCGATGTGTTCGCGCGCCGGTTCCCCGATGTCCTACTGGATCGGGAATCGCTCTACGTCGACGACGGCGACATCGTCACCTCGGCCGGGACCACCGCCGCGCTCGACACCTGTCTGCATCTGCTGCGCCGCCAGCACGGCGCCGAACTCGCCAACCGGGTCGCCCGCCGTCTGGTCACCCCGCCGCATCGCGAGGGCGGGCAGGCACAATTCATCGAACACCCTTTGCCCGCAACAGGTTCCGCGCATCCCTTGACCAGCACCCTCCGCTGGGCGATAGAACACCTCGACGAAGATCTGTCGGTCGACCGGCTCGCCGCCCACGCCAGTATGAGCCGGCGCACCTTCACCCGCCGCTTCCGCGAAACCGCGGGCACCGGCGTCGCCGCGTGGGTGGCCACCCAGCGCATCGCGATGGCCCAGCGCCTGCTCGAGACCGGCGACTACTCCATCGACCGCATCGCCGAACTCTGCGGATTCGGCAGCGCGGTCACCATGCGCGAACAATTCTGGCGTGCTATCGGCACCACGCCGTCGGCCTACCGCAAGACCTTTCGCGGGCCGGGACCACTGCCGTCGAAGTCGGCCACGATGCCGAGGCACGCCTGAACCGGGTGAAACGTCTACCCGCAGAAGGTCATTGACCTCGCGGTTTGTTTACAAATCGCCGCGTGCCGCCGATGCGGTTGGCGCACACTGCCATCGAAGGGGGATTCATCTCATCGCAAGGCAGTGCTATGACATCGAGTGAACAGTCCGACATTCCCGCCGCCCCGGCCGACACCGTGATCGCCGTCCCCGAGGCCGAGCACGCCAAGGCCGCGAGACTGCAAGCCGTGTACGACAAATGCGTGCAGAAGGGCCGGGAACGGGCCACCAGGATGGACGCGGTCGCCAGGGCCGGCGGCGCGCGCACCGATGCGCAAATCAAGATGCTTGCCGAGCGCCGGGCGCTGTTCGAGAAGTTCTACGGTTCGGCAATGCAGGACTTCGACAAATCGGCGACGGGGCGGGTCATGCGCACCACGTGGACGGCGGCGACCGAGGAATCCTCCGAGTACCTGGCTACTCCGATCCCGGACGAGGGCGCCCTCCTGCTGTGGAACGCCGAGCGCGAAGCCGGCGAGAAGCTCAGCAATTCCGACATCTTGTTCCACCAGTACCGGCTGGCCGCCTCCGATGAGGCCACCGACAAAGACGTCACCGATTATGTGCTGCCGCTGATGAACTACATGTGGACCGAGAACGCGGGCGCGGGCGAAGCGACCGATCTCTACCAGTACATGGCTCTGCTCAATCCCGCGCGGGACGGCAAGGTCGCGGTGGGCCCGCGATTGTGGGGTAGCTGCGACTATTACGCGCTGCTCGGTGCCACCAACGGCGCCGCCCCCACCTATTTGGTTCTGGATCACTGCCTCGACCTGGGCATCACCGGGATCTCCCAGATCGAGGTCGGCCCGCTCACCGACATCACCTACCGGTTCACCCGCACCTGATCCTCAGGCGGCGAGAAAAGGCATCACGAGGCCGAGCAGTTCCCGCGGCCGGTCCAGCGGGATGATGTGACCGCAATCCGGAATGACGTGTCCGGCGAGATCCGCCGCGATGGGGCGCAACTGCCGCTCCAGCGCATCGCCGACCGGATGGGCACCGATCGCCAAGGTGGGTGTGGTGAGCCGGCCGGCCGCCACGGCGTGCTCGATCTGGCGGGCGCTGGTCGGCAGTGCGCGGTAATAGGAGAAGGCGCAGCGTAGGGCGTCCGCTCTGGCGTAGGCGTCGACGAACGCGTCGCGGATATCTGCCCGCACGCCCCGGCCACGGGTGCCGATGGTGAGAAACCATTCGATGTATCGCGCCTCGTTGCCGAGCAGGACCGTTTCGGCGAGACCGGGGACGGCGTGGAAGCCGAACCACCACGGCGGGCCCGCAGCGAGGAAATCCGCGGCGCCCGGGAGCGTGCCCAGCAGCGCTTCCATGACCACCAGGCGTCGCACCCGGTCGGGGCGCCGCAGGGCGAGCAGCACCGCGACCGGGGTGCCGGCATCGATCGCGACCACCGCCGCGGTGGGTTCGCCGAGGGCATCCAGGATCCCGGCGATGTCGGTGGCCAGCGTGCCGGCGTCGTAGCCGTCCGCCGCACGACTGGTGGCGCCGAACCCGCGCAGGTCCGGGGCGATCACGCGGTAATGCGCGGACAACGGGCCGATGATCTCGCTCCACAGTCGCCAGGTGTGCGGAAAGCCGTGCAGCAGAACGACCGCGGGGCCGGCGCCCGCGAGGGCGACGTTGGCGTGGATGCCGTTGGTCTCGATCTGGCGCAGTTCGATCGACGCGGCATGCGGCGTGCGGGACATGAGACCTCCAGGTAGTCACCGATGGTTACCAGGCAACGGTAGGTAACCTCGGCTACGCTGCCAAGAAGGCACGTCGACTACAGGTGGTGAGGTTCAGGTGACTACCCGACCAGCGCAGGCACCGGATCGCGGTGATCTGTTCGATCGTCAATGCCCGACACGTCAGTTGCTGGACCGCATCGGCACGAAATGGACGTCGATGGCGGTCAAGGTCCTCGCGGAGGCCGATCCGGGTGAAGTGCGGTTCGCCGAGCTGCGGCGGCGCATGCCCGGTGTATCCCAGAAGATGCTGTCGGTGACCTTGCACAGCATGGCCCGGGATGGTCTGGTCACCCGCCGAGTGGAGCCGACGGTGCCACCGCGTGTGCACTACCGGCTCACCGCGCTGGGCCTGTCCCTGGAGGTCCCCTTGGCGGCGCTGCGCACCTGGGCCGAGGATCACATGGCCGAGATCGACCGCGCCGGCGCCCGTAGCGACGCGCAAGCCGCATCGACCGCCGGCGAATAGCTCGGGTGTCTCGAAGTTCAAGACCTGTTCATGCGCCGCAGTTCGGCACCCGCTTGCTGATCACCGCGATCCAGCCCTTGCTGGTAGACTGGGCGGCCCGTGAACTGTTGCCGCCGCGTTCGTAGCGGTAGGCGATTGTCCGCAACGGCTGATGATCTCCGTGGTCCGCGGCGAGGCGGGCAAGCTCCTCCTTGCGTTCCCGATCAGCTGCGCGCCGATGGTGATTGATCAAGTCGCGCAACGCCATCGGCTCGCCGGCCGCAGCGGCGTCGAGTGCGAGTTGCTCGGCCTCTGCGCGCTCCCCTGCTGTCCAGAGCGCGACGATCCGCTCGCGGTGCGTGAGTGTTCGCCCTTCGGACAGGGCGCGGACAAATGGCTCGGTGCCGCCGTCCGGGTCGGCGGAGATCGCGGTGACCAGTTCGTCCAGGCGCTGAGCGGGCAAAGCGGGATGGCCCGCTTCGGCGCGAAACTCCTCGATGTACGCCCTGAGTCGGGCCTGGTCGTTGTCTGACATGATCCGGACGCTATCGCTGCGCGGCCGGCTGCGACAGTCGAAAATGGACGCTCGGGCCGTTCGTGGGCCTGCTACCGCGCAGCGCAGGGCACCGGGCGCGGGTGTCGCGGATCGAGGGCGTTGAGCAGGTAGGTGGCTGCGCGCGGGTCGGCGATGATGGTCAGGTGATCGGACATGTCCTGCGAACACCCTTCTTGCAGAACGATATTCGTAACCCCGTCACCGGGCAGCAGGCCGGAGGTGTACGGCAGGACGACCTGGTCGTGGATGGTGACGATATTCGTGTAGGTGATGCCGGGCACGTACATGCCGTCGGAATGCAGGTCGACCATCAGCGGTGAACCGGTCTGCGCTTCGTTCCCGGCGGGCTGGGCGGCCAGTGCCGCTTCCAGGGCAGGCCCGGCGCCCAGTTGGGCGGCGTACTCGCGGGCAATGGCCAACTGATCACCGAAGGTGCCCTCCCACACCGGAGCAAAGGAGACGTAGCGGTCGATGCGGGACGCACCGCCGAATCGTTTCGCGTAGTAGTTCGGCAGCAACGTGCCCAGGGAATGGCCGACGACATCGACCTTCTGGGCGCCCGTCTCGGCCAGAACCCGTTCGATGAACCTGCCGACGGTGCGCGCGTTCTGCTCGGCGGTGCCGGTCATCCCGCCGAGCGCCGAGACCGGCCAGGGCAGATCGAGCGCGCCGTAGGTCAGGGCGAAGACGCAGTAGCCTTCGTTGGCCAGCAACGGAACGATTGTGCCCCAGTTGGTTTGAGCTCCCGCCCCGGCCCCGCCGTGCACGAGTACCACCGGATTCGGGTGTGCCGCACCGGGTTTACAGTCCCAGTCGTTGCTGCCCGGCAGTGAGCCGCCGGGGTTGGCCAGCTCGGCACGTATTCCACTCAACGTGCTGTACTCCACGGGCAGTTCGGCCTGCGCGGGCCCGGCACCCACGCCTGCCGCTACCGCGGCCGCGCACAGCAATGATCCGATTCGCCATCTCGACACGATGGAACCCCTCCCAATAGAACGTGTTTCACTTCCGCCCTTCGGGGAGGGACTCTAGCGCGAAATCGGCTGTCCGGGATCAGTATTCGGACATAGTCCGTGCGATGCCTTCTACTGGCCCACCTTGCAGGCGAACGGCGCGCAGTTGCGCGTCGTGGTGACCGTCGGGGACGGCGGCGAGTCGGTGCGGCCGGAATTGGTCAGCAGCAACACCGCGCCGAACAACCCGACCAGCACTGCTACGACCAGGAACAGCACCAGCACAGGCGCGCCGGCGATGATGCGGCCGACAAAGCGGAACAGGGAGCCGAAAAAGGTTCTGGGCATTGCGGTCTCGCTTCAGGGAGTCGGATCGGTGGCAGGGGTCGGCCGGCATCGAAACCCTGTCACGTCACGTGCTCGCTGTACCACCGCCGAACGCCCATCACCTCGGCATCGTATCGTCCGGCGAGAGAACTCGAATGTGGCCGGGCCGATGGATGCGCTGAGCCAGGCCGAGCATGCTCGGCCTGGCTCAATAGTTCCCACCGCAGGTGGCAGCCGCGCGGCTGCCCTACGGCAAAATCAGTTCCGGACTGTAGATTCGGGCGATCCCCTGCCCGTCCTTGGTGATTTCGGTGAAGCTGACATAGCGATGATCGGGCTTCGCCAGCGCCGCGTCCACGGTCAGCGGCGGAGAGGGGTATTTCCCGTCCAGGCAAGGGAATTCACCGCTGGTCGCGACCACTTCATCGCTGGCCCCGCTCGCATACGCGTCCTTATCGATCACCGTCACGACCATCGTGCAGTTGTCGCGGTTGATGCTGTCGTTCTTGATCCTGAGACCACCGAAGGCCCTGGGTACCCCGTTCTCGGCGTAGATGCACGACTGCACCTCCGCGGCACCATCACTCGACAGATAGACGCCAGAGCAGCTGTAAGGACTGTCCGGGGCCGCGGCGGCCTCCGGTGCCAGCAGGAGCAGTGCGGCCGCACCGGCGAAAACGCCGGACAAGACACGTGACAACGAACCGTTGGACATGTAAGACCTCTCGACATCGAATGGATCAAATCCCCGACGGACCCTGCCCATGCTAGGTGGGTCATCAGCAGGTCACATGACGGTAGTAATCGGGGCACCACGTATCGGCCGGCCGGCCGACGCCTCGCTCAGTGTTCCGCCAAAGTGCTGAACAGGTCATTGGTTTCAGCGGTCAGGAACTTGACCTCACGTGCCCGATCATCGATCTCGATGCCGACCGGTCGCAGGTCCGGCACCAGCCCGCTACGCAGCGCCTCGGGCTCGGGAATCTGTTCGTAGCGGCCCGGAACCCACCAGAAGATCCGCGTGGTGAGCGGTTTCGACCCGCCGCCGAACAGCCGCTCCGTCGTCTCCTGGACGTCGGCCAGCGACTCGATGGGTCCGGTCTGGCCGAGCGGATAAATCACCACGTACTCCGGGAGCGGAAACGAGACCAACGCACCGTAAGGGAGCGCGCCCCACGCGAAATGCCTTGCCAGCACATGCATGTGGGAGGCGATGTAGCGGTGCGTACCGCCGATGAAGATCGCGTGCGCGTGTTGCAGCCGCATCGACTCGACGTAGTGCTCTTCGCGGCCGATCGACTGCTCGAGCGCGGCGGCGAAGATATCCTCGTCCCGTGCCTCGAGCTGTCCACGATTGAGCACCGACATATGCTGGGGAGTGTCCAGCACGACAGTCTCCAGCATCCCGGGTGCGAGCGGGCGGGTGACAAGCCTGTCCGTCATGCCTTCGAGCGCGCTCTCGGGATACAGCCGCATCCGCAGGTTCAACGTGGCCGGATCGCCGCTCTGACTGTGTGCCGCAAGCACTTCCGCGGGTATTCGCTGGTCCACTAGATCATCCCCTCCACGACCGGGGGTTCGACCCCGATGAGCACCCTAATTCAAGCGACCATGGTGCGGAATCCATTGCGGCGTCCCCCATGTCGAACCACTGAACTGCCGCACAGACCCGGTGGATATTCAGAGGGGTTGCATCTCAATGCATCCGGACGTGCCGGTTACACGAAATCCGAACCAACGCACTGCGCGGCGCATGATGGAGGCGTGTCGATGCGGTCTGTTCACCTTGTCGGCAGAATCGGCTGGTATGCAACGTATTCCGTTCGATGTGGAAGCTTACGCCCAACGTGTCCGGTCGAGTTCCTGCTTCATCTGCGAGGTCGTCGCCAGCCCGAGGAGCGACGGATGGCATGAGGTGGTCGCCGAGACTGCGGACAACGTGGCCTTCCTGTACAAGTACCCGACCTTGCTCGGCCATGTGCTGGTTGCCCCGAAACTTCATCGCCAGCACGTGGTGGGCGACTTCACCGAGGACGCGTACATCCAGTTGATGACCCTGGTGTACCGGGTGACGAAAGCGGTGGAAGCCACGGTTGAGGTCGAACGTACCTATCTGCTGAGCCTGGGTAGCCAGCAGGGCAATTCCCATGTGCACTGGCACATCTCGCCGCTACCGCCGGGTGTTCCCTATCACGAACAGCAGTTCCACGCGCTGATGGCGGAGAACGGGGTGTTGCCGTGGACGCCCGAGCAGGCCACCACGTTGGCTCGGCGGCTGCGCGCGGCCTTGGCGAATTGACCTTGCGCGAGCGTCCGCTTTGACGCTGCGCGGTCTCAGTGAGGCGGTCGCGCCGCGTGGCCGGGTGACCTGCCGCGCTCGGTGTCAGAGGGTGTGTCAGCCGGGTGTCAGGGCGGTGTCAGCCGACCCGGACATTGTGTGTACATCGAAGAAAACGGCACCGACACCCGGAGCCACAACCGAGGAGTACACGACATGAACACCACCACCATCACCCTGAACGACCAGGACAAGGCCACCCTGCGGACCGCCGCCTACGGCGCGGTCGCCCTGCTGGCCGCCGCCGGCGCCCCGCACAAGGCCATCACCCAGGGTTCGATCGCGCTGACCTCGGCGACCGGTTTGACCGGGCATGTGCTCTCGGCGAAGTCCAAAGACATTGCCCTGCCCGGTAAGAACGTCGCCGAGCTGGCCGAGCAGGTACTGCCCGCCCTGACCGCCGCGGTGGACCTGCTCGCGGAGCAGTACCCGGCCGAGGTCGACAACTTCCGTAGTACCGTGCTGGTCGCTGTCGAGGCTGCCCAGTTCGTCAAGGGTGCGCCGAGCCCGGCGGTGGTGGCGATGGCCGCCAAGATCACCGCGGCGCTCGGCTGATCACGAGGGATCCGCGCCATCACTGAGCGGGTGCTGGCGCGGTGACACTCTCCCGGCGGTCCGAAGCGGCTGCCACGGGCCGGCCGCAAAAGTAATGAGCAGAAGCCCCTCGATCATCAACGTCGAAGTCACCTGCCCCGCACTCCCGGCCAGCCCATACGCCCCTCAGTTGAAGGTGAGCAGCGGGCTGGCGCCGTCGCGAGCCGCGTGCTCGGGCAGGGGCCGGCCACTGCGGGCGGCACGTATCGCCGCGTACTGTTCGGCGGGGGTGTCGAGGCCGTAGTCGGCGCGCGCCTGTTCCGGGGTGCGCACCATCGGGTTGACCGGTGCCACCTCGCACAGGATCGGGTCCAGCACCGGCGCGGTGTGCGGGCTGGCGTTGCGGATGATGAGCCGCTGCGCGGCAACGCTTTTCGCGACGACCCGGAACATCAGCCGCATCACGAGGGTGATGGCGGCGTCGGTACGGGCGCTCTGCTGAATACCAGCCATCGCCCGCATCCACTGCGGCAGTGTGGCGATGGTGGCGGTGCGGAACAGGACCCGGCTGACCTCGGCGACTGGGCGCAGACCACGGTGATCGGGCACCATCAGCCTGGCGCCGTCGAGCAGATGCTCGACGTGCTCCTGGGTGACTACCCGAGCGGCGAGCACCGGCTTCATTCGGTCGTAGTAGGCGCGCATCTGGGCGCGTGAGCGCGGCACGGTCGCGGGATCGATGGTCTGAAATTCCGCGGCTCGGGCGCATTCGGCCCAATACTGTCGATCCTGTTCGGGGCTGAGCGGGCCGGGGCCGAACTTCTCGTAGCAGAGCAGGACCGAATGCCAGGCGGTCAGGTGGATCCACAGTTGCGCTTCGGGGTCGTTGGCGTCGTAACGCAGCCCGCTGATCGGCTCGATGCCGGTGATCTTCGAGTGGATCTTCACCAGCACCTGAGAGGCCTGCAACACCGAGCGCGTATCACCGAAGACGAGGGTGGCCATGTACTGCAGGGTGCGGTCGTAGCGCACGTCGGGGCGCTTCATCACCGCGCCGGTGTCGGCGACCGAGGCCATGAGGAACGGCTCGAACATCTCGGTCACCACGGTGCGCTGAAACGCTACCGACACCGCGGTGGGGTATCCGAACACTGTCCAGCACACCGAGTCCGGGCCGAAGAAGCCGTAGTCCTGGTGGGGTGCCACGTCATTGTGGTTGCTCATCGAGGTGTTCCTTTCACTGCCCGGGCCGCGGTTTCGGGCCCGAAAATCATGGGGACCAGCGTTCTTTGCGCGAAGGCGCGGACCGATTCGTCGGTGCGCAGGTCGATACCGTCTTTGGTCGGCATCAGCACGCACGCGGCGAACAGCATCGCGACGGTGCGCCCGGCCTCGTCCGGGTCGAGATGCGCGGCAAGGCCATCGGCTTGCGCCGCGCGCAGTTGCTCGGCGACTACCGCACCGCCCAGCGACAGCAGTGCGGCATCGTCGGCCATGCCCGCTTCCAGCAGGAGGTGGGGTTCCAGCGTCGCGGTGCGGGAGATCACCGGATGCTCGCGTGCCATGCGCAGGCAGGCGACGAACGCTTCCGCCAGACGTTCGCGGTGATCAGCGTGCCCGGCGACGGCTTCGGCCACGGTCGCGGCCATCCGCCGGCCTTCGCGCATGGTCACTGCTTCGAGTAGTCCGTCGAGGTCGCCGAAACGGCGATAGACGGTGGCCCGGTTCACGCCCGCGCGCCGCGCGACCGCGTCGATCTTCAGCTTCCCCATCCCGGTGGCGGCCATCTCCAGTACCGCGGCATCGAGGATTCGCCGCGCGGTTCGGTCGGCGTGTTCGTCGGCCTCGCCGCCCAGGGTGCCGGCGAGGAACGCGGCCGCTGTCTGATGCATACCTCGACGCTAGACGCTGGAATGCGATAAATGCAACAGTTCAGATAGATTCTGTTGCATTCGTCGGATCGCGAGCCGCGGAGGCATCGGGCCGGACGCGGCGCGAGTGATCTCGATGATGTGCTGATTAACATCCGATCGGCGGGATATTCGTACGGCGTCGGTCGGGGTTAAGAAGCCAGCCCCTTCCGGTCTCCGCTACCCCCTTCCGCATCAGGCTTCGAATCCGGAACGGCGACAACCCGTTTCACGACGAAGGAGCCTACGCGCCGATGGACAAGGCGAATGATGCCCACACCGCGGGCCCCTGCCAGGGCACGGACCCGGCCGGGAACGCGGATCGGAATGTACTGCTCGGAACCGGCGGCCCCCATGTCGGCAGCTTCCGATTCTGGTTCGCCACTCAGCGCTGGGAATGGTCGCCCGAGGTCTACCTCATGCACGGCTACGCCCCGGGCGCGGTGGAGCCCACCAACGACCTGCTCATGTCGCACAAGCATCCCGACGACCACACTGATGTCGCCGAGGAGATCACCCGCTCATTGAGCAAGGGCAAGCCGTTCGTGGGCCGATATCGATTCCTCGACACCGCGAGCCGGGCCCGGCAGGTGATGCTGGTATCCGACAGCATCTGCGACCCCGATGGCCTGGTGGTGGGCACCTCCGGCTATTACATGGATTTGGGCGAGACCATCGCCACCGCCGAGCGCGACACCCTCGATGCCGTCGTGCCCGACCTCCTCGAGGCCCGCGCGGCGATCGAACAGGCCAAAGGCGCGTTGATGCTGATGTACTCCATCAATGCCGAGCAAGCCTTCAAAGTCCTCATCTGGCGATCGCAGGAGACCAACACGAAGTTGCGTGACCTCGCCGAGGCGCTGGTCGCGGCGGTGCCGCGGATCCCGCCGCTGCAGGCGAGCTCGATAACGGCCTTCGATCACCTGCTGCTCAACATTCACGAACGGGCTCGTTGATCGAGCCCGATCCGCGATGCGAGGCCCGATCACAGCGTTCCTCACCCGTGCACCGAGGTTTCCCTTCTTCCCGACGACTATCCCCGGCCGGGATTCGCCGTGACGGCCGAGGGCGGGCCCTGAGTCCCACACAACTGCCGAACGGCCACTCGACGTTTCTCGGATCTCGAACGGGCGGACAGAATGCAGGACATGGAAAACGGTGATGACAGGGACGCGACCGCACCCTCCCCCGCCGTCCACCACTGGACGGTGGGTTTGACGTGCGTGGCGATCGTCGCCGCCGCCTATCTCATCGCCGGGCTGCTGCACGAGCCGGAGCCGGAGTTGACCACCGCACCGCTCACCCCGACCACTTCGGAGCCGCCGGAATCGGCCGACGACTATTCGTATGTCACTCCGCCGGTGGCATTTCCGGTGCGGATCCCGGGTTGCGATGTGGTGGAGCCGCCGCAGCCGGGGCAATTGTTTTCGGTGGTTACCTACGAAGCACCCGTGTACGACAATCCGTCCTATCCGTGGTTCTCCGGGCCCAAGGCCGCCGCGATGACGAAGGCGCTGCGTGCGGCGCTGCCCGGTGGTGTCGAGATCGCCTTCGCACCGGTGGATCGGTCACTGGTATTCCAGCCGATCCACGGCGACCCGACGACGGACGAGACGTTCGGCGGTTGGACCGATGCGCGCGCCACGCTGCTGCGCGGCGACCGATCGGGCTCACTGTCGGTGAACGTTCGCGAGTCCCGCACGCCGATTCCGCCGTGCGTCGCCGGCGATCTCGATGAGAGACGCCGCCTTCCCGACGACACGATCGTCGATACCCACGACACCTGGTACGAGACGAATGGTGTTCGCACCCTTTCGCGATCGGCCACCGCTTACCTGCCCGACGGATCCGTCGCCCACGCCTACGCCACCGACGACGCCAGTGACGGAAGCGGCTATACCGGAACCGTCCCGCTGACCATCGATGATCTCGTCGCGGTCGTCACCGTTCCCGGGCTCCGCGTCACCGCACCGGTTCCGCCCGGAACGCCGAGCCCGCCCGAGTCCTGCAATATCTGGGCGGAGTCCTCCCCCTCGATCGATCAGGCCCAGGCTCGTCGATGGGACGCGGTCCTAGCGCAGATACCACTCGACGGCTTGACCCTCGATCCGCCGCTCGGGGCGCTGCTACCAGCGAGCACAGGCGGGGCGTGCCAGGCGGTTCGGGTAACCACACCTGGCCGTCGATCACGGTTGAGCGTGTCGGTCAGCATCGAACAGCCTCTCCCGCAGGAGCTTTCGTCGAATGACGGCGCGACGTCGCGTCGGCTGCCGGACGGAACGGTGGTCGAGAGGCACGAATCGCGAAGCACAGTGATAGAGCCGTCACCCTCCACACAAACGACCCGCACCGTGACCGTCACCCGCCCGTCCCGGACCCAGATCCAGGTCACCTCCGGCGATGG
Source organism: Nocardia sp. NPDC050712 (assembly GCF_040654295.1). NCBI lineage: Bacteria > Bacillati > Actinomycetota > Actinomycetes > Mycobacteriales > Nocardiaceae > Nocardia > Nocardia sp. NPDC050712. The sequence goes on along the minus strand of NZ_JBFAHT010000005.1, from coordinate 294,853 downwards.
TCCCGAGCCGTTGCCGTTCGAGCTGCTCGAGGCGATCGCCTCGAATCCGGGGCTGGAAGTGTCGCGATGAGAACGATTCCCGGCTCGCCGGTGCGGTACGGCACCCACGCCGAATCCTTCTGCCACCCTTGCCGCGAACTCCGACGCCGGCACCTCGCGGCCGAATCGGTGTTGTCATGGACCGCGGCAACATAATTCGGTGTCCGCACAAGCCGCTGAGATCACCCTGACAGAATCGCCGCTGTGAGCTTCATCCGCACCACCCCACGATTTATCGCGGTTACGGGGTTCGAGTCTCAGCGCTTGTTCGGCGGAGGGATCGCCTGGCCGGGCAGCGAGGCGGTCACAGGACGAGCGTGAGCTTGCCGCCGGGCCGACGGGACCGGCTGAGCTCGGCAGCCTCGTGGATCTGGTCGAGGGTGTAGGTGCGGGCGACCGATACGGCCAGGACGCCTTCGCCGGCGAGCCGAGCGAACTCGTCGAGCCGGTCATAGCGCATCTCGATGTGGGTGGTCCGGGCACCCAGCTCGGCCGCGGCGGCGAAGTCGGAGACGGTGAGGACGCGGTCGGGGTCACCGGTCAGCTCGATCAGGGTCGGCAGTGCGCCACCGGCTGGGCTGGCCCGGTCGAGGCGGTCGATCCGGCCGCCGGTCGGGGCCGTGTCCAGGGCGCGGTCAACGCGGCCGGCGGCCAGAGCGGTGACGCGTTCGGCCATGCCGTCGCCGTAACCGGTTACTCGGGCGCCGATGTCTTCCAGCACGGCGGCCCGTGCGGACCCGGCGGTGGCGATCACCCGGATTCCCCGGTGCAGCGCCAAGCGCACCGCGGCCTCACCGACGGTGGAGCCCGCGCCGTGGACGAGCAACAACTCACCCGGCTGGACGCCGAGGTCGTCCAGCGCGTGCCACGCGGTCTCGGCCGCCATCGGCAGCGCGGAGGCCTGCTCGGCGGTGACGCCCTCGGGAATGCGTGCCCAGGCCGCCATCAGCGCGTACTCGGCGGCCCCTGCCGTCGGGCCGTCGAAAGTCGCGGGGCCGAACACTCCGTCGCCGATCTCGACGCCCGTGACATCCGCACCGAGGGCGTCGACGGTGCCCGCGATCTCGAAGCCCAGGCCACGCGGCAACGGCGGCAATCGGTCGGCGAGGAGTCCGTCGACCACCGCCCAATCGCCCGGATTCAGGCCGCACGCCTGCACCGCGACCCGGATCTGGCCGGGTCCCGGCTCCGGCTTCGGGACTTCACGGAGCACGATCACGTCCGGGGAACCGAATCGGTCGAACTGTAGAGCCTTCATGGCGATCTCCAAGTGATGACAGCATCTGTTGTCATTGACCCTACCAGCCCGACGACAGCCTCTGCTGTCATCATGGTGACTATGCCGAGATGGGAATCCGACGCACAGGGCCGCCTCGAACGCGCGGCGCTCGAGCTGTTCGAAACACAGGGATTCGAGCGCACCACGGTCGCGCAGATCGCGCGTACCGCGGGGCTGACCGAACGCTCCTTCTACCGCTACTTCCCCGACAAGCGGGAAGTCCTTTTTGCCGGCAACGAGCTCGAGACCCACCTCGTCACCCGGGTCGAGGCGGCGGCCCCGGACCTCATGCCGTTCGAGGCGCTACTGACCGCGCTGGGGACCGCCGACAAGGCTTTTCGCTCCCGCGAGTTCCTACTGCGTCGCGTCGGGGTGATCGCCGCCAACCCGGCGCTGGCCGAACGCGACCTGATCAAGCTCGCCGACGTCGCCAACGCACTGACGCGGGCACTCGAACGCCGTGGGATCGATTCCGGCGAAGCACGCTTCATCTCCGACATCGCGATCGCGATTTCCCGGCGCGCCACCTCCCGCTGGCTGGCCAACCCGGACGCGACCTTCTCCGAACTCATCACCCGGGCCGCCGCCGAGCTGCGCGACGCGGTCACGCCGCGAGCCCCGACGGTCCGCTGAGTACGACCGGCCGGGCTGGACGATCCAGCTGAAAGATCAATGCCCCGAGACCATCTCGGGGCGTTCGCACGTGCGGAACATCCGCTATTGCTCGCTGATCGCTCGGTCCGGAAGGGGTGCGGAGCCCGGTGGCGGATATCGCAGTTTCTCGACCCCCGGGTATTTCTCGGCCGACTTGAAATCGGCCAAGCCGGAAGGGAACTTGAAAGCGAGTAGTACACCGACGGCCATACTGCCCAGGAACATGGCGCCGACAAGCCCCAGGAGGGGCCAAGCATGGGTGTGCATGCCGGTGGCCATGTTGATCGCCAGCAGGACTACGCCAAGAAGAGTCAGCGCCGTCGGCACCGTGCCGACGACATTGTCGAGCCAGTGCAGAAAGCGGCATCTGACACATCGCGGGACATCGATTCTGGTTTCCTGGGCTCGGGGGTAGCGCAGGACTTTTTGCCTGCCGACCACCCGCGAGGCGCCGGCCACACTGGGGCGTGCATGACAGAACCAGCAGGTCTCGGCCAACCATGTCTCGTCGAGCTCGTAGGTCACCTGGTCGAGGTACCGCACCGCGCTTGTGCCGCTCGCGAACCCGCGGATGTCGGCCAGCACCGCACGAGTTCCCGGACCGTCATTGCAGGCACGGTAGTAGACGGCGATCGCTCTAGTCGCCGCGGTCGTGGTCTCGGTCTTGATCGTGTTCACCGATTCCGGATCTTCGCTACCCAGAACTCGTAGAAATGCCACCACGCGAGCCGCGCTCGTGAGCAAATCCCGTGCTCGATGAAGCCCGCTCCTCGGATCCCTCGTCGCCTTGTCGACCACGCCCGAAACGTGAAACGGTATGCCGCTCAAAATTTCCCGAGCGATCTCGTCACGCACGGACAGCACGGTCGCGGGATCGAACACACTACGGGACGCGGCCGCCTGCGCTGCGAATCGGTGGAGCACCTCGAGTTGCATTGCGGCAGCGTCCATCCGGTCGCCCAGGGCGGCGACCGCGATCGCATTGGCGTGGATTCGAAGGATCGCTGCGGGCAACTCCTGGCGGAGCTCGGCTAGGTCGGCCGGCCCGAACCGGAGCCTATCGTCACCGACCTGGACCTGTTCGGCGCGCACGTGCAGCCACCGCCAGGTGCCGGCGGCGCCGATCGTCATGTCCCATGCGGTGAGCGCGTCGAGCCAGGTTTCGGGATGATCGCCCTGCGGTGTCTCGAAAGCTTCGATGTGTCGCAGAACCGCCAAGTTGTGCGCCGCGATCGGATCGCCGGGCAGCCTGTCGAGCCACTCGGCGTTGGCTTGATCGATGCCGTCGACCGCCGGATCGGTGTACTCGGTGGGCCAGAACCAGAACAGTTCCGCGACCAGTCGTGCGACGGGATCCCGCCCGTCCCGGAGTACGGCTGCGATATCGACATCGCCAGGTAATGGCAGAACCGGCAGCACGGCATGCCGAGTGCGCGGGCCGGTATACCCGTCGTTGGCCACCGATTCGGCGGCCCCGCCCTCCATCCGACTCGCATCGGCGTCGGTCGGCAGGTCTGCGAGCCGGAATGCGTTGCCGCGGTAAGGGGAACCCGGAACGCGCCCGCGAATGACGTACCTCAGTTCGAGGTGCACGAGGCCGAATGTGTCCGGGTCGGGCCGATCGCTCGGGTCGACGACCGCGTCCGGACGCTCGTCGGACGCACAGATGGTGCGCACGCCCTCGGCTCTGTCCAGCCGTGTGCCGGAATATGCGCCTGCGTTGTTTTCGATCATGCCGCTCTACCCTGTGCCGCAACGGGAGCCGCGTCTGCCCCCTGCGTTCAACCGTACAGCGCGCAGACCCCCAGGGCCCGTATTGATCGCCGCACGAACGACGACCGCAGCGGCTGTGCCGGTTCGACCACCCAGCGGTTTCGCCGATCCGCCAGCGCTGAAAGAATCTCAACGGGTCCTGGGCTGAATGGCGAGTTATTGACCGGTCCGAGAACGACCGCATCCGATGTATGTATATCCGATTCCCGCGCTGACCGAACAGGCCAACGCGGTATGCGGTGGAAGATCAACCGGCCGTGTCGATCCGCGGCCGGTCAAAAACAGTGGACTGCCGATTCAGTGTTTTGCTCCCCACATCGCATTCGATCTGGAAACAGCTGCGCCACAATCCTTGTCGATACACTCGTCATGATCAAACCCGTCGTCGTGAAGGACTCCTGTGGAACAGCTCCGGTTCGAAATCACCAAGTACGACCCTGCCAAGTACCCCACCACGTTCGAAACCGTCGTTGTCGATCCCAGCCTCTACCCGGACCGCGTTGATCTCGAGATGGCCGAAGAGGAGGCCCGGCGCCACAACGACAGCGGCAGCCCCGGCGAAAGGTCCGAGTTCGACCTCACCGTGCCCAACGTCTTCTCCGAGCACTCGTTGCTGGGCCCGCCGCAGGTTGTCTCTTCCCGCCCGAAAGGCTTGCTCACCGGCCTTTCGATCTACGTCCCGCCGAACTGGGGCGGTCTCACCGTGTACCAATTGCAGGACTTCGATGACAACAGCGCAGTGTGCGGGATCGCCGATTCGGACTTCGCGCTGGTCTGCGAACTCGTGGAGGGTGTTCAATTCGGGAGTATGTCGCGACACTACGACGACGATGGCATAGTCATTTTCTCATTGGAGACGACGTAGCCGACCGGTCGTAACCGCTTGCCGGTCACGGCTATACGCCACATCCCGACGGTTCCAAAGGCGGCGTGTTCCACCCAGCACCCGGACAGCGCCACCCACCGAAAACACACTCAATTGCCGCTGTGCGCGCTGAGTGAAGTGGTCACGAGGCGGTGGCCGGCGGGCCCAGAGCCGCTGCGCTCAGAACGTCCGCCTCTGCCGAGTTCAGGATGGATCGAGGTGCCCTCTTGCGGAGACCGTCCGCCCCTGCGTTCTGGCCCACGCGCGGATCGCGGCCGCCGAATCAGGTGGCGATGTCGCGTTGGTCAAGACCTAGTCGGGCATCAGCATTGCCGCGTGGGCGTTCTCTGTGCACAGGATCACCGCGGCGCTGGATCCGACCGCGCGTGCCTGATCCCTGCTCAAGCCCCCGTCCATCGCGGTGGTGATCATGCCTTCCAAGGTCGGAACATCGACGCCCCGCTTCGCGTACACCTCGCACATCGCATAGCCGATCTCCAGTAGACCGCTGTCCGACACCCACATCAGCGAGGGCGACCAGTCCCGTGCGGCATCGAGGAAGCGTTGCTCCTCCTTGGGGCTTACCCCCGCATTCGCCCAGCCGGTGCTCGCCACGATCGCGGCGCACGCCAGCGCCGCCACCGCAGTGCTTTTTCCCAACATCAATCGCGCCTTCTGTCGTCCGACTTCGTTTGCTGAGCATACGAAAGATGTCGGACATACGCGGCGTCCGCAGCGAGCTGTGAGCGCCGCTCGAGTCCACAGAATGCCTTCGGCCACAGGGGGTTCCCCGGCCTGCTCGGCGTCGGCGGTCACCGTGGCTGCGTCACTGGAATTGCTGACGACCGAGCAGGCTTCCTGTCCTCGGCCCGGCGCAGACAAGAAGCGACCCTGCGAATGATCGACGGGCCGAGCGGCTCACAACCGCCACTGAAACGTCCGCACATGCCGCATACCGCGCTGACCGAACCGGCCAGGGCGGTGCCGCGGAAGATCAACGCTCAGTGGGCACCTCACTCCCGGCCAACGGACTGTCATGCCGATTTCAGTGCATTGGTCGGATCACGCGCAGTTCATGAGCAGTTCGAAGGCACTGTGTAGGTCGGGCTCGTCGAAGGTCTCGAGGGACCCGTCCGACGCGGTGCGATGCCAGACGATGTAGTGAGTCGCCAGGTAGCTCAAGTCTCCCCATGGCTCCTGCGCGTGGACCCGCGCTAGCACTCGTCCGCATCGCAAGCATTCGAGCCATGGGACGACGAGTAGGCCTGTCAGCGCAGCGTCGGTGATGCCGATCTGGCTTGGATGGACTGGTGTCGCGCGATCATCGGGGAGCAGTCGTATGGAACCGTAGTCGGTGGAATCCCTGACGCAGGCGGCGATTTGGTCGTGGCGGGCCAACCGTTCGCCCCACTGCTCTGCGAGAATTTCGATCTCGGCGCGTGTTCGGTCGTTGATCGGAATCTGGTGCTCGAGAAGCCGTTGCATCAAGATCCACAGCCCGGCTTCTTGGTGGCCTGATTCTCGGCAGTCGCGAAAGTTCTCGGTGTCCTCGGCAGAGGGCAGTAGTCTGGCCAACCGTTCCCATAGGTCATCTTCGTATGCCTCGTAACGGTTGCCGCTCCCCATTGTCGTGACAATACTGGACAGAATTCGGGCGCGCGCTGCTCTCGTTCGCGCCTTGTTGCCAACGGGTGAACGCACTCATCTGCCGCATACCGCGCTGAGCAAGCGTGGCTGATCAACGTATTTGTCGCCGGCTGAGGTGTCTTAGCTGGCGAATGTCGACGTTCCGGCCCAGGTATCTATCACAGGTTTTCCATCGTTGTTGTCACCAATGTGGGTCGGGTTTTCCGTTATGACCGGCGGGGGTTTCCGCTTCCCCATGGGACAGAGCTACTGAATGAGTTGGATGTGCGGGTGATCGGGCGATGCTGGGCAGACGCGCAGGATCATGTTGTAACCGCGAGCGATTGTGACGCCGGGACCGATGGCTGTTCCAGCTTCCAGGGCTTGATCTTCGTACGGTATCCAGCTGCGAGTTGCGCCGTCCCATTCGGTCGAGGCCATGGTGAGCAGTGGCTCGGTTTCGGTTCCGCAGGTGGGACATGGCTGCGGAAAAGGGTCCATGAGCCCCCACCTGATATGGCCGCCGACCTTCCATCCAGGGGCTACACACAGCTCGTCGAAGCGCTCGAAGCCCGCCTCCACCTCGAGGCCAACCGGAACATCGACCCCGGCATGCTGGACCGCCCACCGTCGCACCTGCTCCAGCGGCTCACCGCCACGCACGCGGAGGTCACCCGAGTTCGGGTACTCGACAATGCATTCCGGTTCCACCGTGCACGGCACGGGCACGTAGTCGTAACCGTATTCCACTGCCGCGGGCTCCGGCGGGGCAGTCAGAATATCGGTGACGTCGGCCGCAGAGCGCCACACCAGTGTGGTCTCGGGCATACCTTCGGCGTTGTCCAACGGGCACCACAGAATCTGCAGCAGGTCCTTGCCCGGAGGTGGCCGTAACCCTGGCACATCACGCGTATACAACTGCGCCACAGCCAACATGGCGTTCGGCCCCTCGGGCAGCGGAACACCCCGCTCGAGCCTATCGATTGTTTCCCACTCCTCCGCAGTGAAAGTCCCCCCACTCGAGGCATGGAATTCAGCCATCCGCCGCGACGGCATGTGGCTGTCCCGCTGCAGCTTGGCATCCGCCAACGACTGCAACGGGTTCAGCCCGTGCGGATTCAACGGGTCGGTTACCAAGTGCCACCCGTGCGGGCCATGACAGTGTGGCCATGACTCGTCGGCTGGCCACAACAACGGGCCGCCGATCGAGCTGTCGTACGCCGATGGAGTGCCGCGGCGCGGGTGCAGCCGGGTCGCCGGACGAGCCAGCGGTACCAAGGCGGGACACACGGCTGCGACATCAACAGCTCGGGGTGGCGTGGTGGGGGTCATGAACAAACCTCATCGGATCAGGGTGTTCGAACTGTAGTTCGAACACTATCAAACCCCACGACGGGAGTATTCGGTCGGACGCCTCCTCTGCAGTCAACCGCCACAGGCCCTCGACCGCACGCCGCATATCCGGCCCGGCTACTTCAATCCCCGGCAGATTTCATACGAAAGAAACCGCCCGCGGTGACAGATAGCGTGATCAGGTTGGTCAGTCACAGAAGGGTTGATCTCGCCACCACAAATCCATAGACGTCGGTGGGGGCTGGAACCTTTCTGCCGCGCCCCGCGTGTTTGGAGTTCACCGATCAGCTCGACGCTCAGCCGGCGGCGGGCTTTGCCGAGCGGATCGCGTGGTTCGACCGTCGCGATCAACGCGCGTGCCTTGGTGGCAGACAAGTATTTCTCGGCCCCTCCAGGGAAGAGTTCGAGGAGGAACCGGTGCAGTCGGTTGATTGTTTCGGTGCGGGCGCGTCCGAGTTCGTCACGGCGATCGGCGAGCATGCTCAGCAGGAGTAAGTCGGGGTCGGGTTCGACCCGAAGCAGGTTCGGGGAGTGCAGTGCTGCCATCGCAACCGAGTGGGCATCGACAGGGTCGGTCTTGCGGCCGTTGCCGGTAGCGAATACTCGCACTTGGGCGGAAGTTTCGCAGGCACGTCCACCACGGTTTCCCCGTCGTGGACCAGGCGGCAAGCGATATGGCGGCCCACACCGTTGCAGCCTTCCACAGCCCAGACTCTGTTCCCGAATTGCCGGCCAGCGGCGATCATTTCGGCGTATCCGGCCTTGTCGGTCCCATATCTTCCGACAGCTCGGATCTTGCCGGTGTGGTCGATGATTTCGATAGTGGCTGAGCGTTTGTGTGAGTCCATGCCGATGATGACTGTCATCGGTGTCCTCCCTGGTCGACGGGTGTGATCGGCGAGGGAGGGCAACGCTACTTCGAGCTCGGGCAGACCCCTTTCCAGCCACTCCTCGCGCGGTGCCCGGCGAGAAGCAAGCCATGTGAGAGCCACACCAATGATGCGGGTGGGCAGCCGATTTGAGGGCTTCTCGCTGGGAACCTGGACTTGATCCTGGCCGGGATCAAGCCCTGGCACCAGTCTTAAGTAGCCGAATTGAGTTCGTCCGGATCCGCCGATACCGACGAGTGTACTCAGGTCATATCACTGAGGAGCGTTGGGATTCTGTTCTTTGACCAAGGCTGGTTTGCGGTGTTCGGCAGGCCAGCATTGGATTTGGACGTGCTGCAAATCGGCGGAGGCGTTCGAATCTGGGAACTGGAATAGCGACACTCGCAATCGCAGCCACCCAGCCGGCACTGTTACCAGGTCACCGTCGTGCGCGTCGCTGGCTGGCGAAATGAGTTTCAACCTGCTGGAGTCGACTCGCAGGCTGCACTCGGTCACGCTGTCGAAAGCATCGTTGTCATCGCCAGGAGCAGCGTCGAGAACATCGATCGCGACCGAGACATTGCCGTTGACTCGGGTGCGGATACCGACCGCGCCCTCGGCCAACATTAAGTAGTCGAACAGTACGGAATCGGCCCCTTGGTCAGCCAGTTCAGCGGACGACGCACTGTCGAGAAGATAGATCAGCCCGTCCGCAGAGCGCGCAGTGCTGAGGCCGACCCGCCGACGCGCTTCCCGCACCAGCGGGCTCACACCGAACATCTCGTCGGGATCGGCGGCCTCCACGCATGCCCAGTCCTCAAGCTGCAGTGCGATTCTCGGTGCTTTAGTCGCCTTCCACACCGCCACCAAAGCGTCGATCAACGGCTCGGTTCGTTCCGTCCGACGGTCCTGCGGCGCGATGCACATGTCGTCCCAGGCCGATTCGAGGACAAGATCCAGTAACCAAAAGCTCAGCGACCAATCGAGCTTGTGGGCAAGCAACAGCTCAATGAACTCGTCGAGCCGTGCCGGATCGGAGACCTCGATTGGCCAATCCTGCATCCAATCTTCGAGCGCGATTTTCGCCAGTTGCGCTACCCGCGACGCCGAACCCTCACTGGGATAGATCATGCCGCTGAAGGTAGCCAACGCAGCGATCTTTGGCGACGGAGGTACCGCGCCGGATCCGCACAGGCGAAGCCGCTTGGACGCAAGGTCTCGACAGTCTCGAGCAGGCTATGACGGTATACATCCGCTTCTGCCGCATACCGGGCCGACCGAACCGGCCAGCGCGGGACAGCGGAGTTCGGTGTGGACGGGACTGGCAGCTGCGAGCTCTCACGTCTCTGCGGTTGCCGTCGGGATGGTCAATCGTGTACCCCTGCGGGCCAACTCACTCACTTGCAGCAGCGCGCAACAGATCCCGGCCGCCGTGCCCGGACGCGTGTCCTCGCCCACAGCGACGCGGTCGAGCAATTCACGACAGTGCGAGCGATACACGAACTCCGTCTCCATACGCTGATGCGGCGAAGCAACTAATCGGGGCGGGGCTTTTTCGCGCTTACGGTCCACTGTGTACCAGCGGCGCCCACAGGTGCGGGCTGTCGCGGTGGGCGGCGCGCAGTTCGTGCGCGACCAAATGCAGCGCGGCGGCGGGGGCGTCACTACTGGGTTCGTCCGGCAGGTTCGTGTAGAACGCTTCCGCGGCGCGAGCTGCCAGCATGTCGTCGACCGGCCACAGTGCGGCCACCACATGCCGGAAGCCGGCGAGGTGGAAAGCAGAGGCCAGGTGTACCGATTCGTCAGCGTGTCGCACTGCAGTATTGGCGGTGGAGCAAGCCGACAGGTAGGCCATTTCCGCGCTCTCCAGGCGCAAGCGGTGGACAGCGTTGATCGACAGCTTGCCGTCGTGCAGATGCAGTCCACCGTTCGATGGCACAGCGGGATCGGTACTGGCATGGCAGGCGAAATGGACCCAGTTGCAATCGGCCATTCCGCGTGTCACCTCGCCGACGGTGGCCGAGCGGGCGCTGAGTTCCTGGCTCGCGGTGAGGTGTGCGGCCAGTGCCTCGGATTCGGCGACCGTGCCGGGCAAGTGGGGCATCCCGGGAGTAGTCGGCATCGCGACGGTCATCAGGCGTCGGCTGGCCGGGCGCCGCCGGCCCCGTGCGACGATCAGCGCACGAAGCGTGGGTATGTAAGAGGACACCATGACATCGAGTGCGCCGTTCGCTCCGGGGTGGCCGGCGGCATGCAGGGGCATGGTCGCCAGCGGACCGACCGGCATCCACCACACCCGCGAGATCACTCCCGGTGGCAGCGCATCGGCTATCGCCTCGACCACGGTGTCCCACAACCAGCTCAGCAGGGCCGCCACGGTTTCGCGTGCGCTGGAACCGGCCGAGGGGTCCTGTGTCGCCGATCGGAGCCTGCGTGCCCACGAATACGCCTCGCCACGCCGAAGACCGGGCAGCGCAACCAGTTCGGGGGCGGCGCCGGCGGAGATGATCACCGCATGGCCCTCGGCCTGGGCCGCGTTCACCACTACGACATAGCCGCCTGCGGCCGCGTGGCGCAGTTGCTCGAACGTGGGTGGCAGCAGGAACCGCTCTAGACCCGGCATCGCACGGATCTGGGCGAGCAGTCGGCCGTAGGCTGCCCAGCGAACCCGTAATTCTGTTTGCGGGACCGACTCCGAGCGGTCGTCGAGGCCGGCTCGAACCGCCCGCAACCGGGTCGACAGGTCGGGGGCGCGGTCGTCGAGATCGGTCAGATCCGATCGAGCATCCAACGCGGCGCTGAAGAGCACCGCCCGGCCGTGTTCGGCCGCGACGATCGCTCCTTCGAGATCACCGTTGCGCAGGTGCGCCACGATAGCGTCGCCGACCAGGCCCGAGTGGGTGGCCAGGGCGTCCTCTTGATCGGCGCGCGCGAGTTCGTAGGCCGCTACCGCCGGCAGCGCCGCGACCGCATGGTCTAGCGCCCGCACCGCGACCGCGAAATCGCCGACGGCCATGGCGAGTTCGCCGAGTACGTGCCCCAGCCGGACACGCTGATAGGCCGAGGGCGGGGTGGCGTGTTCCACGGCCTCGACGCCGCGACGCAGATCGATCGGATCGATCGGCGTGCCGGTGGTCTCGACCAGCTTGAGGAGTGCGTCGAACAGGACGGTGAAGGCGCGTAGTTGATTCGGATGCTCGTCAGGCAGGTCGCTCATCGCCTGCCGGCACAGGGTGACGGCGCTGTCGAGGTCCTCGCGATCGGCGGTCTCACGGTGCCGCAGGATCCGGACGATCGCCATGTTAACCAGCCACCAAGCCCGCTCCGGATAGTCGGTCGGTGCGACGTCACAGGCGGTCGAGAAAGCGTCGAGCGACCGCTCGATCAGCGCGGAATCGCCGACTCGTTCGTAGAGCGCCCGATAGGCGCTGCCCAGATTCGTCAACCAGCGCGGACGGTCGGAGTGGTCGCGCGGGATCGAAGCCACCGCGTCTTCGCCCGCCTCGATCGCCTCGCGCAAATCCGCCAGGCTGTCCAGCCTTTCGCCACGCCGGCGCAGCACGATTCCGACGTTGTTCGCGTAGACGGAATGGTCGAGACCCGCCCGGCTGGTCCGGGCCGCGGCCGCCCGGGCGAGTTCGACCGCACGATCGATATCGGCCAGTGCGCCTTTGAAGGCGAATCTCGTCAGGTACTCCATGGCCAGGTTGGACCATTGACCAGGGAGCAGTACGTGGGTGGCGGGAAGGGCGGCCACGGCCTGCTCGCACAATTCGATAGAACGATCGAGATCGTCTATGTCGGAGGTAAATCCGAACCGCGCTTTGTATCCGACGGCCAGTGCACCCAGAACGAATACCGCATGTGAATCGTCGTTGCCGACCATGTCGAGCGCCTGCTGTGCGAGCGATATCGCGGTCTCGAGGTCGGCGAGATTGTTGGTCCGGGCGTGCCGGGCGCGATATATGTGGCTGAAATTGGCCAGGTGCGCGGCCCTTTCGGCGCTCGCCGCAGATTGCTCGATATACGGTGTGTAGACCTCGATGGCTCGGTCGACATCGCGCAGGTCCTGGGTTCGTTCGAAGCGCGCCAGCAACGAGAGTCCCAGATTATGGTTGAACGCCAGCACCATCTCGTGGTCGGGAGCCTCGATGAGCGCCTGCTGTGCGCATGTGATCGAGGCGTCCAGATCGCCGGTGGCGCCGTTCAGCTCGTATCGAGTCCGATAACAGTGTGAAAGGTGCGCGAGCACCACCGGGAACAGCGGGTGCCACGGCGGACCCGAAGTGACTCGCTCCAGCAGTGAACGGGCCCGTTCGCAGCTTTGGACGGCGCGCGCCAGGTGCACGTGGTCGCTGGTCTGCTTGTATCTCGCGAGCTGCTCGAAAGCCTCGTTCAACGACACTGCGGCGCGCGACACTGTCAAGCGCTGGCCGAAGCTCTCGGTTCGTGCCATACCGCTCACCCCCGCAGCCAGCGCGTGAGCGTGTTCGACAGCGCTGTCTGAGCGAAGTAGCTGAAGTGATCGACGAGATCGGGGGTATCAAATCCGAGGCGCTCGACGGTCGGCAGATTCCCGTCGGCTAGTGCGCTGCTCATCGGCACGACGAGATCATTGGTCTCGTGGCCGAATACCAGATCGATGGCCCCACTGCGTGCGATCCGCAGCAATGATTTCCCCGCCGGCGGATCGTAGTTTGCCGCGGCTGTGTAGTAGCGCGCGGCGCCGTGCACCCGGCCGAGCTCCGAGGTGAGCAATTTCGAGGCCGGGTCCATCGCCATCAGCCCGTCCAGCCCGGTGGCCACGCCGGCGGCGATCTGTTTCACCAGCGCGACGATGATATCGACGATGTCGGTGATGCCGTTGTCCGGCAGGAACTGCAGCATCGTCGTGTAGCGATTGAGAAGGTGCTCGATCCGCGCGACGTCCGCCAGGGGTGTACCGGCATTGGGTGTGCCGACCATGACGAGATTGCCGACGGATATCACCTCCGTGCTCTGGCCGAGATCGGGCCGTTCGCCGAGCACGCGACCTACCAGCCCGCCTCGCGAATGGCAGAGCATATCCACGTCGAGCCGGACCTGCTGCTGCCGCAGATATTTGCTCAGCCAGCGGACATTCTCGGTCGGAGTGCACGACACGGTGGGGTGATCGAAGGCCAGAACGCGCCCCTCGTAGGCGTGATGCAGCTGTTTGACAGTCTCGACGGGCAGCCGGCTGAACCCGCCGTGGGTGCTGCTGAATGTGCCGTGCACGACCAGCAATGACCGACCGGAGGCGCAGTGGCGCAGGTGATCGGCCGGTGAGCTCGCTGCGATCTTGGTCGCGTAGTCCTCGACGGTGAATGAGCGGAGGGTGTGCGGGCAGCGGCGTCGTTCCACCTCCTTGACGAAAGCCGCGCCGACCCAGGACGATCCGTCACGCACCAACCGGAACACGAAGATCTGCAGAATCTTCTTGCCGAGCGCACCGATCAGGCCGCGATGCGCCGTCTCGTCCTCCGGATCCGGTACTGCCACCTGGCGCGGCAGCCGATAGGTCAGGGTCGGTGATTCGGGATGGCCCGGCCGCGGGTCGGGAAAGTGCCAGGAAAGCACCCCGTCCTCGGACTCGTACAGCACCACCTGTCCCCAGGCGCCGCCGGGATCCTGCACCTCCAGCACCATGTCGTCGGGTCCGCCGGAACCGCGTGAACCGAGGCTCGCCTCGTGTTCGCGAGCGTCCACGATCTCGATGATCAGATCTCGCTGGAATTCGTTCGCCGATAAGGCGTCGGACAGGGCCGCGGTGCTCTGTTCTGGTCCACGCGCGCCGGGCGCGCCATCACTCGAGACGTAGGCGCGACCGGACAGTCCCGGTGTCCGCAGCGACGCCCGTCGATGGATTGTCACAGCGCGGCCGTCGCGATCCAGTGCGAACTCTTCGGTCATGTGCTCAGCTTTCGGGGGTCGGTGTGCGCAGCAGGGTGAGGCGCGGGTGACAAAAGGCGACGAAGGCGATCGCCGTCGGAGTAATAGCTTCCCGCTCGGCGACGGCCGCTCGGGTGTATCCGCTGCGCATACGCCGCAAGAGCTCGGCCACCGGCACCGGGGGCCGGCCGTACGCTCCGGCGTAAAATTGCCCGGCCAGCTCGGCCGCGGCGTGGTCATCGACGTTCCATAGCGGAGCGATGACGCCGATCGCACCGGTACGCAGCACCGCGACCGCGAAGCCCGCATAGCTGCCGAGGGTGGCGTCTCCGGCCCCGACCTCGCAGGCATTGAGGTAGACGAACGGCGTGGTGGTCCGGTTGCGAAACCCGCGCACCTGCAACGACGTCAGGTAGGACGGACTGAAGTCCGGTAGCGGGAATACCAGGCCGTCCTCCTCGGCGGAGCTGTCGTAGGCGCCGTGCATGGCGACGTGCAGCAGATCGACCGGCTCACGCCCGTCGAGACATTCGATGAGCTTCTCCCGGCTGGCCTCGATGGTGACCACCGGGCCGTGCAACTGGCGGAAGCGATCGGCCTCAGCGGTCGCGGCGGGCAGTGGCTTCCAGTTCAGTACACCCTCGTAATCGGCGGTGACGACCGCTTGCCGCGCAACGTGGTGCACCTGGCGGTTGATCGGCGAGGGTGTGTCCGCCGCAGTGAACGGCCACCGCGAGACCGCGATATGCGCGCCGAGAAACGGTGCGGCACCACCGAATTCGGTCCGGAGCGGTGGATCGAAGACCGCCAGCTCCCAGGGGACGAAGGCTTCTTCGGTCAGCAGCAACATGGTCGGCGCTTGCGACCGATCGGCGACCAGATCCCGCAGGATGGTTCGGACCCCGGCCGGTATCGCCTCGTGGATGACATCTCCGTAGCCCACGAGCTGGTCATAGACAGGTATGCCGGACAGCTTCCGCGCGCGGATGGCGCGCCGGGTGAAAGACGCGAAGTCCTTCGCGCCGGAGTCGATCCGACTACGCCGATTCCCATCGGACAGGCTGACATGACCGGCGAAGGGGTAGGCATCCCAGACGTAGGTGTCGGGTTCGTCCGCGCGAAAGACGACAAGCACCAGATCGGGTGGTCCGCTGTGCAGCAGGGGCGCCAGATCGAGCAGTTGATGGGCCGGCCGGCCACGTTGGTTACGGCCGACGATTTCGTTCACCGAACCGACCACTTCGATCGTCCGGGAGGCGATGCCGATGATATTGCCGTGATGGCGGTACAGCACCCGCAGTGTCCGTTCGGCCGTGAGATGCGGGTCGGTCTGCGGGGTGAGCCGGACGACCTGGGAGGGAAATGGTTCTTCCGCGGAGACTTTCAACGAAATCGTGGTCGGCCCGTCGACCGTGAACGATCGCGGATCGAACAGGACTTCGGCCTCGAGCACGAGCGCGGGTTCGATCGCCGGGAAGTGGATTTCACCGGTGATCGACAGGGTCGGGTCGTAGTGCGGCGCCAGACCGACCCGGACGTCGACCGGTTTGCGGGCGAGCAGGAAGTCCCGCACTTCCAGGCGCGGATAAGCCCGATAGTCGCTGATCGGAATCTGGGCCGGATAACCATGAGTGCGGACATCATCTTGGTCGATCGGCCGGTCGCGTCCTTGTCTGCGGGGCCGCCGCAGACGCCACAGCCACGGTGGCATAGTGCCCACCTCCGGCATATCGCGGCCTGCTCCGGAGACGACGGTATCGTCACCGGAACCGCGCATACCCGTAGGTTCGGGCGGGCTACCCGACTCCGGCCAGGGATCCGCTGGGCCGAGCGCGCGTTGGAGGTCATGTGCGAATCTCGGGTCCTGCACGGCCATGTCAGTCAGTAGCCGGTGGACAGCCCGCCACGTGTGCTCGGAAACGCCCTCCGCACTCCGGGCTTCGATGATCAACTGCCGCAGTGCGGGGTCGGTTCGGAGTCTCGCCGAGACGGCGTAGTGCACCCGTCGGGCCAACTGCCGCAGGGTCACCGCGTCGTCCTCGTCCTCTTGGCTGGGGCGTCCCGTTTCGAACAGGATCAACAACTCGATGACGAGGTCCACCATCCACCCTCCTGTCGGTTCTTGCGCGTGATATCGCCTGCCGTCGACCACCATTACGGCTGACGCGTGTCCGAGCGCACGGCGTGTCGGGGTCGTCCTGAGCTGAGCCAAAACCCTCGCCCAACAACACAGAGCAGGCGGAAATGCCCTTCGCGAACGCCGCAGTACCGGATCAACGCACTGAAATGCCGAATTGAGTGTGGTGGATCGAGGCTCGACCGCAATCGAACCCTACTGCGCCAGTTGCCAGTCCGGCTCAGGTGTCAGAGGTTGTCGATCGCGGTACCTAGATCATCGCTGTAGCTCGACCAGCACAGAATCGGTTCGTCCGGGGTGGCCCGTTGACCCATGTACCACTCGCTGTCATCGACGCAGCGTGCGAGATACAGACCGGAAAAGTCCATGATGAGGTCGACATCCAAGGGGGCGCTCTGGCCGGGTCCGTTGGGGGCTAGATACACCGGCGTGCTCGGGTCCACCAACCGTGCCGCGTTGTCCTGAGAGCGTTGCCGCACATCTCCAATGGTCCAGCCGGCTGGAAGTGACGTGTTGTCGTCGGCGTTCTCCGTGCTCACCACGAATATCCTGTCATTCCGCTTGTCGAGCGATCCGCGCGTATTCGGCGAAATTGGACGCGGTGCGCGATGCCCCGACGGCGCTGCCCATTTCGTGTCCGCGCGGCGGCTGACATCTGCACGGTCAACTCCCGTCAGCGGCCGGTGAACTAACTTCCTCCGGCACACCCAGAATCTGCCATAGCCTTGAAGCATGACTTCATCCGAACCGGTACGGCCCCGCAACGTTCCGAAGGGCTGGCACCCTTGTGCCTCCTGTGACGCCACCGGCGACATCATGCTCGCGCCACGTCACCGCACAGACCCACCGCGATACCAGCAATGCAACTCCTGCGACGGGATCGGGTGGCGCCGCCCGGACCGCGTGGTGCACGAGTCGCCCGGCGTCCAGGGCAAGTACTACTCCGGCCGGTAACGTGGCCGTCCAGCGTTCATCCATAGGAATCTCGACGACAGCAGCTCGCAGGCATCCGCGCACCCGGCCGTCGATCGGCCGGGTACTTGTCCGAATTCAGCTCACTTGGTACTCCGCGCTGCACTCGCCGTTGGTGTAATTCTGGCCCTCGCCGTGGTTGAAGACGTTCAGGTTCAGCAGGATTCGGCCGGGCTTGGTCTCCAGGCCGGTGATGGTCAACGTGTTGTCGGGGCCTTTCACCTGGGCGGAGGTGTCTCCCACCCCGCTCCTGCCGGTGTCGAGATTCGCCCAGTTGACGGAGAACTTCTGGTCATAGGCGAAATCGGTGCCCGCGTTGGTGTGCAGCTTCAGATCGATCGAACCGTTGGCGGAGATCGCGAAGACTTCGCTGGAAGCCGGAGTCTGGAACGGTTCTACCGGAACGGGGTAACTCATTGTGCATACCGGGGCCGCTGGATCATTCGGGGCAGCGAAGGCGGCGGGCGCGCCCGCGGCGGTTACTGCGAGGCCGGCGATAGCGGCGATCCGTAGTAGGGCCGAGCGGGTACCTGATTTCATCGAACCGTCCCATCAAACATCGAGATGTACTGGATGAACATGGTTGCCGTGCTAATGAACAGCGGTCGGCGCCGGCAATCGACAACAGCCTAGCGACGGGAGCGGAAGCGCACCAACATGCCTGCCACCTGACTGTGCTCTACCAAAAGGGATCTCGATTAGCAAGACGTCAATATATCTGTGGCGCTGCATTTATCGCTAGAACGCGCCGAGAAGGCGGAATGTGTTGGCGAAGATCAGAAGTGCAGCCCGCAGAATCGCCCGGGTCGCGGCATGAGTGCGCACTCGGATTCGCTAGAGCCAGCTAAAGCGAGGTGACCGTGGAGTTGCCTCGAGGCGCGCCCTGCGGAGTTCGGCGACCTCATTTACGATCTTCGTGGCGATCACCGGGTCGCGCAGTTGTCCCACGATTGGAATCGTCTTGCACTTCTCGAAGATCGCTACAGGGCTCGCCACCGCGGGCGCTGCTGTTCTGTTCGCCGCCCCCGCCTCGGCATTGCCGTCGGCAGAGCTTCAGCCGGTCGCGGGCCCCCACAACTACGGCCTGTTACAGGACGCGCATTTCGGGTTCCTGCTCGTCCAGCGGGATGGCATTGAGGTGCTTCCCGGCATCATCGCGGATTTCCCGAGCATTACCGCGGGTGGTCATGCCGTCTGCGAAGTGCTCGCGAGCGGGATATCGAAGCACGATCTGGTCGAGTTCATGAGCGGCGAGCCAGGCGAGTACGGCTCGGCGATGGCCTTCGTGAACGCCGCCGAGACTGCCTATTGCCCCGGCTGATGCCGGTGCATGGCCGGCTCGCCCTGACGCTGAGTGAGGTGGCCAGTACCAACCGCGTGGAAGATCAACCGGCCGGCAGCTTCTGGCGCCGAACGCACGCACGATAGTGCCGAATACCGGGCAACTATCGCCCGCGGGATGACCGGATTTCAGACAGGGCGGCTAGATTGGTTTCGATTGGTAGGGGGTCTGGTGGACGGTCTTTTCGCGGGTACCGCGTGGCATTACGCGCGCTACCGGCCGGGCTATCCGCGAGAGTTCCTCGACCAGATCATCGCCACATTCCGTCTCGACAGAAGTCGTCGAGTCCTCGATCTAGGTTGTGGCACAGGCCAATTGACCGTGCCCCTGGCCAAGACAGCACGTGAGGCAGTCGGGGTGGATCCCGAGCCGGATATGCTGATCGAGGCCGCGGAGTACGCCGACCGCGCTGGCGTCACGAATGCGATCTGGATAGAAGGTAGTTCGGCGAATCTGCCAACCGGACTGGGTCGATTCGACGTCGTCACCATGGGCCGCTCGTTTCATTGGATGGATCGAGAGCAAGTGCTCGCCGGCCTCAGCGGGATGGTCGAGGACGACGGCGGTCTGGTGATCGCCAACGACAGTTGCCTCGTGCGCCCGGTCACGGACTGGCAGCGAAGGCTCGAGGAGATCCAAAACCGTTTCGTGCCAACGAATGAGTCGCAGCGACCCAAGATATCCGACAACTACCTGTCCCATGACGCGGTACTGCGTCGCTCGGCGTTTCCGAAGGTAGATCGACGAGTCTACGAATTTCGGCGGCGGTGGACGATCGAGCAGGCAATCGGATATCTGTACTCGACCTCGCTGCCGCTACGGCGCCTGCTGGACGATCGCGAGTCCTTCGAGCAAGAGGCCACTCGCGCCCTGAGTTCGTTCTCCCCTGATGGACAGCTTTTCGAACCGGTAAGTCTGGAAGTCTTCGTGGCGACTAGGCGTTGAACGACTCTCCGCAACGCCGCGGAGCGCGCGATCCTGAGAGCTGCGGCGCCGGCCGAGGAACACACTGATCTGCCGAGTGTCGTGCGTTCGCCGCATCAGATGCCGCGTACATATGGCACCAGGTCCTTTCTCCCCCATGGTTTTCGGGACTCTCGGCGGTGGTTGTGCGCTGGCATTCTGGGCAGGTGTCAGATCATGATCAAGTTCAGGTTCCTGCCCGGTACGCGCGGGTCAATGCGTGGGTCATCAGTGTCGATACCGATGCCGAAGTGCGGTTTCTGACCGAGGTGTTCGCGGCGATCGAAACGCCCGGGTCGCGGATGCCCGATCCCGACGGGGATATCGGGCACGTCGAAGTCGAGCTGGATGACAGCGTCATCATGTTGTTCGATGCCAAACCGGGTTGGCCGTCGACGCCGTCGCATTTGCGTGTTTATGTCTCGAGTGTCGAGGAGAGTGTCGACCGGGCCGTGGCGGCGGGGGCGCGGGTGGTCACTCGGCCGACGTTGCTGGCTTTCGGTGAACGTGTTGCCCGGGTGCGGGATCCGCAGGGGCACCTGTGGTGGTTGCAGGAGCGGGTGGAAGAGGTTGCGCCGGAAGAGCTGGTCGCGCGGTTCGCCGAGCCGGCGGCGTTCGAGGCGATGGGGTATGTGCAGGTGAGTCTGCGGGAGGAGATGTCGGCACGAAACCTGGCTGGAGAGTAGGACTCCGGTAGTCCCGCCGAAATCCGGGTTCCGGAGCGGCTGCACAGATGCCACCGAGACGTCCGCACGTGCCGCGTGGCGCGCGTTGGTCGGCGGATCAGAAGGCTTGGCTGGTATAGCTTCCCGACACGCTCGCGGACGCCCTCTTCGTCAATGACAGTGCGAATACGGCGAGCAGGGTGCATAGGGTCATTCCGATGAACAGGGGAACGGCGGAGTGCTCGCCGGCGATGCCCATGAGTGGAACCACGGTTGCGCCGAGAACGTACTGCAACGCGCCCAGCAGGGCCGAACCCGTTCCGGCCGCGTGGGGCACGCGCTCGAGCGCGAGCCCGGGGGCGGTGGCGAAGACCAGGCCGAGGCCGATGAATCCGACGCCGACGAGGCCGAGGACCCATGCCCGGGTGAGTTGCCCGGTGAGGGTGATCAGCAAGGCGGAAGCGCTGGATGTCAGCAGGATGGCCAGTCCGATGCGCAGCAGCAGCCGCGGGTGGTAGCGACCGACTAGGCGGCTGGTGATCAGGGTGGAGGCGGTGGCGGTGAGCGCGCCGATCGAGAAGACGGTCGACGCGACGCTGACGCTGAAACCGAGAACGTTCTGCAGGAGGAACGGCGAAGCGGAGATGTAGCAGAAGAGGGCAGCGGTGGCCAGGCAGAAGGCGAAGGTGTGGCCGAGGTAGGAGCGGTCGGCGAGGACGGAGACGACGACTTTCAGAGTGTTGCCGTCGCCTTCGGTGTGGCGGCGATCGACGGGGAGGGTCTCGGGCACGAACCACACCGCGGCCAGGAACATGAGCGCGGAGGTGCCCGCGAGCACCCAGAACACCGCGCGCCATCCGCCCGCGCCCTCGACGACGAACCCACCGGCGAGGGGCGCCACGATGGGGGCGATGCCGCCCAATCCCATCAGCAGGCCGAAGAGCTTCGCGGCGACGGCGCCGGTAGCGATGTCGGTGACCACGGCTCGGCCCACGACCACCCCGGCCGCGCCGGTGAACCCCATGACGAACCGCAGGCCGAGCAGCACCTCGATCGAGGGGGCGACAGCGCACAGCGCGGTGGCCAGGGTGCAGATCCCGACTCCGAGCAGGATCGTCCCGCGTCGTCCGTAGCGATCGGAGAGGGTGCCGAGCACCAGCTGCCCGGCCGCCAGGCCGACGAGGAACGCGGTGAGGGTGAGTTGGACACCCGCGGCATCTGTGCCCAGCTCGCGGGCCATCGCGGGAAAGCCCGGTAGATACATATCGGTGGACAAGGGCACTACGAACGACAGCAAGGCGAGTGTCGTGGTCAGCGCGGCCGATGGGGAGGCAGGGGTGGCCAACGTGGCTCCTTGGTGAGATAGGTACAAATATATATCTATATCTACTGCTAAGCTTGGGTATGCGCAAGACCGACTCCGCAGCCGACCACGAGGTCCTGAAGCGCGAGGCCTTAGAGCTGACCCCAGCGCTCTACGCGCTCGCGCGGGTCCTGCGATTTCGCGGGGTGGCCGAGGCGGAACTGCCGTCGCTGGCTCCCTCGGAGCTCGAAGTGCTGCGGTACGTGCTCGACGCACCCGGCACAGGGACGCGAGTGCTCGCCCAGGAACTGGGCCTGCATTCCAGCAATGTCAGCGCCGTGGTGCGCGGACTCGTCGCGCTCGGCCTCGTCCGCCGCGAGACCGATCCGCGTGACCGCCGTGCCGTGCGGCTGTATCCCACGCGGGACGCCGAGCACGGCATGGCGCTGATCGAGGACGCTTGGGCGGGCATCGTCGCCGACGGGATCGCCGTGCTGACTCACGATCAGCGGATCGCCTTGGCGGCCGCGGTGCCTGCGCTGCGCACGCTCGGTGCCGCTCTGCGGGAACGCCGCACGGCTCACGGTTGACCGACTTCTCGTCGAGCGAGTTCACTCGTAGGGATCCGCGACAACCTCGAGGTCACCGTGGCGGTCACCTCTCGACCGCGCTGACGGGAACCGCCGGATCACTGCGGAGAGAACGGAGTTCATGATCTGATTCGAGGAGTGCTGGGCCGGGGCGGTCCAGTCTTCACGGAGAGGACCTGATGATGGCAAACCCCGAATTCGAGTTCTGTGAACAGTTGGTGCGAGACATCAGAGAGCAGCTCACTCCCGCTAGCACCGAGGAGGAGGTCAAACAACTGATGCTCGCTCTCGCTCAGTCCCAGGGCAGCTCGAGTGACGAGCGCACCGCTTTTGTCAACGAGAACTTCCAGGAGATGTACGACTTCATCGTCGACGAGATGGACCCGTCGCTGATCTGCCACGCCCTGGGTATCACCGAATAGTCCGAGTTCGACCGCCGCCGCGACCCGCGCGTTCGGAAGCCGCCAGCGCGGGCGCGGAGAGGATCAACAGGCCGATGGCTTCTGGCGTCGGCTGAACAACCGGCCGGCTGGTGTTGTGCCGATTCGTTAGTCGACAGGACCTCGGGCGGTCAGGACGGTCCTGAGCACGTGCTCGACCGCGGACTCGAACAACGCTCCCCGGAGCTCATTTCGTGCGGCCAGGGTGCGGGTGGCGAGGTCGAGTATCTGATCGGGGGTCAGGCGGCGCACTACCAGGGCGGCGATGTCTTCCAGATCGAGGTCGCTGTTCGCGTTATCCAGTCTGGTCAGCGCGAACGAGACGACGATTTCCTCGTCGGTCATTCTTCGCCTCCGCCGTTCGCTCGTTCGGCCACGCCGTGATTAGTCAGGCCCAATACTACGGCGTTGGTCGATAGAGGGTGATCGTGTGCTCGATGCACCGGGCGGTGAGTTCGGCATCGATTGGCTCCGCCGTCACCAGCAGTCTGAAGTACAGGGGCGCGGCCAGGGTTTCGAGGACCTCGCGTGCCTGCGCGGAGGGATCCCGCGACGCCGGCTAGTCAGGCTCAAGAGCGGAGCTCATCGCGGCGCACCTTCAGTCGCCGCTTCGATCCAGTTCGAGAACTCGCACGCGAGGTGCCGGCGATGGTCGGTGACCATTGCGGGCAGGATCGCTACCGGGAATTCGACGGTCAGTCGTGGGTGGAAACCTGTTGCGGTGTCACGGAATTGGTGCCGGACCCCACCAATCGCGCTGCCGTTCCGCGCCCGGGCCACTCAGGCTAACCGGTAACCAAATCGCCCCGGCCTCGGCCCGGCTGTGCGGAGTTCGGCGGCATCACGCCTAGTGTCACTGCGATGAGCACACGCTTCGAAGAACTCGGCTGGCAGCAGACTCCCATGGGCGAGATCAGTCTGCGTCGCCGATTCGAGCCGACGGCGCGCACCGATATCTATGAGGTCAAGCTCGGCGACGAGTACCTCATGTCGAGTTTGTTCACCGCCGCGGAGCGTGAGCTGTCGCGGCTGGGACTGGCGCGGACGCCCGGTGCGGATCTGGATGTCGTGGTCGGGGGGCTCGGCCTGGGTTACACCGCACGAGAAGCTTTGCTCGACAACAGGGTTCGGACGCTGACCGTCATCGAATACACCGATGCGGTCATCGACTGGCATCGGCGTGACCTGCTTCCCGATACCGTAGGGCTGGCCGCCGACAGCCGGGTCGAACTGGTCTGTGCGGACTTTTTCGCCGCCGCCGCGGGCACGACGGGGTTCGACCCGCAGCACCCGGGGCGCACCTACGACGCGGTCCTACTGGATATCGATCATTCGCCGCGCCACGTCCTGCATCACCCGCATACGGCCTTCTATACCGAGGCGGGGCTGCGAGCATTCGCGGAGCACATCGCACCGGGCGGCACTTTCGCCCTGTGGTCCGATGACGCGCCCGATGATGAATTCCTTTCGGTGCTCGGTGCCGTTTTCACCGACGTCGAGGCCGAAGAAGTGTTCTTCGACAATCCACTCACCCGGAGCCGGTCGACCAATACCGTCTATCTCGCGACTCGACACTGACGCGTACCGCGGAGACCGGGTCCAGGTTGTTCGGTCGCCGCGGTGACGGGTCAGGCGCCGCGCCGGGTGAACGGTTCGGCGAGTTGCGCCAGGTACTCGACGGGGTAATCCGGCTTGGCGGCCATGCCGAGATCATCGCTGGTGAAGCGGCGGGCCGGGTCGTAGCTGTGGGTGCGGAGCAGGTGGTCCCACAGCAGGGTGAACAGGCCGAAATTGACGTCGCCGATACCGGCCCACTTGAGGTGGTGGAAGCGGTGACCTTCGTTGAGCGCGAGGAAGTACTTCAGTGGGCCGACGCGGTAGTCGGTATTGGAGTGCTGGAGCAGTAGTTGGACGGCGACCGCGAGGGACAGGGCGGCGGCGACCGGAACGGGCAGGCCGAGCACGATCAACGGGGCGACACCGGCGGCCATTTCGATGGTCTGATGCAGGGGGTGTTTCATCAGGCCGTTGAGGCCGTAGAAGCGTTTGACGCTGTGGTGCACGGCGTGGAACCGCCACAGCACGGCGATCTTGTGGCTGGCGTAGTGGGTGAGAGTGACGCCCAGGTCGGCGACCAGGATCGCGATCAGCACCTGGATCACGAAAGGTAGTGCGGTGGGCCAGATTCCGTCACCCGGGGCAAGAGCGGCCAGCAGCGGGATGACGGCGACGCTGGCCAGGATCAGGGTTTCGTTGACGAAGGTGTGCGCCGTGTCGCGCTGCACGTCGCCGTGGGAGTTGTTCCACGCCTGCTCGTATGGCAGGAAACGTTCGGCGGCGAAGGACAGGGCGATCGCGACGACGAGCAGCCCGAGGAGCCAGAGTTTGTTCGCGCCGGACGCCGCCAGGGCGACGCCGGCGCCGTTGACGCCGAGCAGCAGCAGCGGGGCGTAGCCGTAGCGGACGAGGGGTTGCAGGAGCTTGACCATGGTTTCAGCCTCGCCGGTGGGGGGCCGGCGGCGCTTGAAGAAATCTGCTGACCTCGAGTCAGGTCCGCCGGCCGGTCGCCTGCAAGGCCTCGGTCGGGGTGATGCCGAACAGGTCGCGGCAGGTGCGGGTGAGGTGGGCGCTGTCGGCGAAGCCCGCCGCGTGCGCCGCCTCGGTGAGCGAGGCGCCGGTCTGGACGGCGTCCAGGGCGCGCAGCAGTTTGGTCCAGCGCCGCCACGCCGCGTAGGGCAGTCCCATGTGCGCGGCGAAGATATGCGAGAGGCGGCTCGACGACAGTGCCACCTGATCCGCCATCTCTACCAATGAGGGTGGCCCGGAGGGGCTTTCAGTCGCCAAGCGGAGTGCGGCGGTCACCGCGGGATGAGAATCCGAGCGCGGACGTCTACTCGGCTCGCCGGAATTGCCGGAGCCCGAGATACGGGGGTCCGGGATTTCGGAGTCCGCTGCGCCGTGGCCGGTGCCCGACAGACCGGAACTCGGCAACCCGAGGCCAGGCATGTGCGGCCCCGGCCCGTCTGCCCCCGATGCGCTGAAACGGGGTGTGGCCGCGGCGATCCAACTCGCGACCTCGTCGGCGGGCAGGCCCTGCATGCGCGTGATGGCCGCTCGCCCGGCGACGCTGTCAGGGTCGAGATAGGCGAGCAGGCCCGTGCTGCCCGGGCCTGCGCGCACTTCGTGGCGGATGCCGGGCGGGATGATCGCGAGGTGCGCGGGCCTCGTGCGACCGGCGGCATCGGCGAGCACGACCCGTCCCCGCGTGACCAGCAGAACTTGGACCGCCGCATGCGAATGCGCCGCAGTGTCGCCGATATCCCCCGTGAACGCCATCAGGCCGGGTGTCAGGACGAGACCACCGGACCAGCGGGCGGCGGCGGGCGTTTCGACCATTGCGCGAGTTTATGTCCGGCACCCCCACCCCGCCCGCGCCGCGGGCCGGGACCGCCACCCCTCACCTCGCCCGCGCCGCGGGCCAACTCACCGCCCGGCCCGGCGCCTACTCGCCGCGACGCCGCGCACCGTACTGAGCACCGTGACCACCAGCACCGCCAGCAACTGCAAGAGATTCCAGGCGACCGGATCGGGCTCCGGCGGATCCTCCGGCAACACCCCCTTCGGAACTCGGGGTACCGCAACCAGATTCGGTGCTTCCACAACGGGCTCGGGTGCCGCGACCGGGATCGGCGCCGGCGTGGCCATCGGGGGTGGTTGCGCGGCGGGAAACAGCGGGCCGAGCTGGAGCGGGATGCCGGGCAGCGCGGGCATGCCGTCGAGGGGCCACAGCAGGCAGAGCAGCGCGCTACCGGTCACCGCGCTGCCGACCGCCGCGCTCCCGACCGCGGCGCTGCCCGTGCCGGAACCGCTGGAGCCCACGCCGATCAGCGCCGGCCCGATGACGCTGCCGAAGCCACTTCCGGACGCGCTGCCGGTGGCGCTGCCGAGAAAGATCAGCGCGCTGCCGGCGGCGAGGCCGGCCGCACATGCCGTTTTCACGCTTCCCGAATCCAGTGCCGGTGGCTCGGCGGGCACTTCGGCCACAACTTCCGGTTCACTCTCGAGTGCGAGGACCGGTGCGGGGATCGGGATGGATGCGGGTGCGCCGCCGGCGCTGCCCGTCCCGATCCGCACCGGCGCCGCACTCGGCCCCAGGCCCAGTTCGGTTCCGTCGATCGCGCTCCCGGTCTCCGCGGAGCCCGATTCGACACTGCCGGTGACGATCTCACCGACCCAGGGCGGCAGCGGATCGGCCGCCACGGCCGCCGGCGCACCGGCCAGCAGTACCGCGGTGAGCGGCAGGAGGGTCAGTGCTCTGCTGTGCGCCATCTCGATCACCGCCAGGTGATCTGCTGGAAGCGCGAGAGCGCGAGTTCGTAGGCGACTTTCGAGACGGTGTTCGCGCCGCCGAACGGCCGGTCCAGCCCGTAGATCGCGACGATGGTCACGCCGAGCACGATGCCGAGCAGCCCGGTCATCACCACGCTGCGCCGGGTGACCAGCACGCCGGACAGCACCGCGCTGAACAGCAGCAGGATCGCGCTGAACCACAGGGCGAAATAGAGGAATCCGGGCATCTCGAGGCTCGCATCCAGCGCACGGTCGTGGCGGGCCTGCTCGACCGCGTCGAGACCGGCGATCACGCTGTCGCGCACGTCGGAGACATCGGGGTCGGTCGTTTGCATCCCCGAGACGGTGTCGCGAGCGTCATCGAGGGTGTCCTGGGCCGATTGACTCAGCCGGCTCTTCTCGTCCATGACCGACCACTCGTCTCCGACGACCTCCTGGGTGTAATCGCGGACCAGGCCCTGCACCCGGTCGTGTTCGGGCGCGGGCAATTCGTCGGCGGACTGGTAGACCTCGACGAGCGCCTTGGATTCCGCGACGGTGTGATTGTGCGCATTGTCGTATTGCTGCCAGCAGATCACCACGACGAACGCGGCGACGGCGATGAACAGCGTGTTGATCAGATCGACGACCACGGTGCCCGACCCCTCGTCCTGGCACCATGATTTCGGCCGAAGCCGGTCTCCTACAAGAAATATGACGAGTGCCGCGATCCCGAGAACAACGGGCACAAGCAATTGCCAAACCAAATCGTTCACCATGACACATGCCCTTTTATCTCGAAAAGGATCCCCGGACGGTTGACGGCGAAATATTCGAATAACAGACAGCTCAGTGCAATTCAGGCGCTGTCTGATGATATTCGGCCGAATCCGTTGCAGCAGCGGATTGTCGAAAGATTGATCAACTTCGTTTGGATGGTTGCGACACGTAATCGATTGGGTCAACAGTAGATAACTACGGGGTGCGTTCGAGCCTGGTCCAGCCAGTCCAGCCACGATCGCGCAACAACTCGAGCAGGCGCCGGGCCGCGGGCCAGGTGTCGAACACCAGCGTGTCCAGCAACTCGACGAGCGCGGACTCGATACCGCCGCCGACGTAGTCCGCGCCCTGTTCCTCGGCCAGCCGAGTGAGGTAGGCCGCCATGGTGTCGGCCAGCCGCACCAGCTCCGGGCCCTCCGCGTTCCGGTCCAGGACGCTGCCCAGCGTCAGGTAGAAGTCGAGCAGTTGCGGCTCGGCGAGCTGGGCGCGCTTGCGAGCGATCAACGCGGGCACCAGGTCCGGCGCGTGCGCGGCCAGGGGAATCCAGCCGTCGCGTTCGACCTCGACGATCCGCTCGTCGACCCCGAGCTCGCGCAACCGATCGAGGAACTCGACGATCTCCGGCGGCAGCGCCAGGCTGTCCCCGGCGGCGAGGCGGGCGATCCGCTCGCGGTGGCGCCGGCGTTCCCGGATCTCCGCGCGCAACCGCTCATCGATCTCGGCGATGGCCGCGGCGAACTCGTCCGGCCCGGCGCGGAGCAACTCCCGCACGCGGGCCAGCGGGACACCCGCCTGCGCCAGGGTCTTGATCCTGATCAGTTCGACCACGGCGCCGGCGTCGTAGGCGCGGTACCCGGATCGGTCCCGTTCCGGTTCCGGCAGCAGCCCTTTCGCGTGATAGTGGCGCACCGCCCGGACCGTCACGCCGGCGTAGGCCGCCAGTTCCCCGATCGTCAACACCGAACCAGCCTCCTACAGGTCGCGCAGGATCTGTGCGATCTCGGGAGCGTGGGTGAGAACCAGTCCGTGGCTCGCGTCGAGCCAGACCGGGGTGAGACGCGGTCGCGCCGCGACCAGTCGGTCGATCCCGGCCCGCCAGAGCCGGTTGTGCCGCGGCACCCGGCCGTCCGCGCTGTCGCCGGCCATCGCGGTCGACGCGATCAGGTGGATCGGGCAGTCGATCCCGCGGTACCGCGTAAGCAGTTCCGCCCGCAGGACATCCAGCTCGAGATTGAGATCGAGGATCTGCTGTGCGGTGAGCAGCACTTGGCGCTCGGTCCCCCGGTGGGTCTCGTGCCAGCGTGCCGCGTCCGCCCACAGCGTCCGGAACTGCGGGAGGTCGAGGTCAGTGATGAACGGTTCGGGGATCGGATTCGCCCCGTCGATCAGCACCAGCTCAGCGACCGGATGCGCGGCGGCGTAGTGCACGATCAGGTCCGCCCCGAGCGAATGACCGGCGAGTATGGGGGCCGCGGGCGTCTGCGGGCTCGCCAGCACCGCGGTGAGATCGGCGAGAAAGGCCGCGAAGTTGTAGGTCGCGGCGGCCGAGGACATTCCGTGGCCGCGCAGGTCGAAAGACAGCACATCGAAGTCGCGCCGCAACAGCGCGAGGAGTTCATGCAGTTCGGCCTGCGTCGAGGTCAGGCCGGGAACGAAGACCAGCGGCCGTCCCTGACCGCCGCGGGTCACCGGAATCGTGACGCCGTCGTGGTGAACCGTGAACTGCCGCACCGCAGGGCTTTTCGTAGTCATGTCCCCATGCTGCGGGGTTGACCCTGCGTCAAGGTCAACCCCGGGCATTCAGGCGGGAACCGGCTCCGGCTTCGGTTCCGGCTTCGGTTCGGGTTCGGCGGCCGTCAGCGGGGCCGCGGGCTGGTCGAACACCTCTTGATCGAGAATGCCCTCCCGCTTGGCGACCAGCACCGGCACCACCATCTGACCGGCGACGTTGGTCGCGGTGCGGATCATGTCCAGGATCGGGTCGATGGCCAGCAGCAGGCCCGCGGCCGCGAGCGGCAGGCCCAGGGTGGACAGCGTCAGGGTCAGCATCACGATCGCGCCGGTCAGGCCCGCGGTCGCCGCCGAGCCGACCACCGAGACGAAGGCGATCAGCAGATAGTCCTTGATACCGAGGTCGATGCCGCTGATCTGGGCGACGAAGATGGCCGCGACCGCCGGGTAGACCGCCGCGCAGCCGTCCATCTTGGTGGTCGCGCCGAACGGCACCGCGAAGGAGCCGTATTCCCGCGGGACACCGAGCCTTTCGATGGTGATCCGCTGGGTCAGCGGCATGGTGCCGATGGACGAGCGGGAAACGAACGCCAGCTCGAGCGCGGGCCAGGCCTTGGCGTAGAAGCGGACCGGGTTGACGCCGGCGGCGAAGCGCAGCAGCGCCGGGTACACCACGGCGAGCACGATGATGCAGCCGATGTAGATGGCCGCGGTGAAGGTGGCCAGCGGCCGGACCAGGTCCCAGCCGTAGCTGGCGACGGCCTTGCCGATCAGGCCGGCGGTGCCGATCGGGGCCAGCCGGATCACCCACCACAGCGCCTTCTGCACCAGTTGCAGCACCGAATCGGCGAGGTCCAGGAACGGCTTGGCGGCGTCACCGAGCTTCAGGGCGGCGATGCCGAAGACCAGGCCGAGGAACACCAGTTGCAGCACGTTGCCGTTGGTGAAGGCCCCGACCACGTTGGTCGGGATGATGCCGGTGAGGAAGTCGGTCCAGCCGCTCTTGTGCTCGGGCGCCTTCACCCCGGTCAGCGACAGCTCGACGCCGCGCCCCGGGTTGCTGATCAGGCCGAGCGTGATGCCGACGGCGACCGCGATCAGCGAGGTGCCCAGGAACCACAGCAGCGTGCGCCCCGCCAGCCGGGCGGCATTGGTGACGTGGCGCAGTCCGGCGACGCTGACCAGCACCGCGGTGAACACCAGCGGCGGCACCGCGAGCTTGAGCAACTGGACGAAGATGCTGCCGATCTGGGTCAGCGTGGTGGTGAGCCAGGCGGCGTCGGTGGCGCGGGCGATGAGGCCCGCGCCGATACCGACCGCCAGGCCGAGCAGAATCTGCACGCCGAACGACCAGCGCGCGGGATTGAGGGTGCGCGAAACAGGGGATGACATGGGAAAACTCCAAGCGGAACGGTACTGACCGGGCTACGGGCGCGGGTCAGCGACACAGGTGGGCGGCGAGGCGGCCCAGGTCTACGTGCAGCCTGGCGACCAGGTGCACCACCGTCACGGAGTAATTCATCGCGCTAAAAGGATAAAGGATTCATCCGACCAATTCCGCCCGGGTGCGTATTCTCGTCCGCCGCCGCTAGGGCGTGACGAGGGCGAAACCCGGATCCGGCTTGTCCAGCACAGTCTTCAGTTGCAGCAGCACCGCGCCGTTGCCCTCGATGGCGATGTCGCCCTTCCGCACCGCCGCCATCACATCGGCGCCGGCCAGAATGGTCCCGATCAGCGCGGCACGGGTCAGTGTGATGGTGGCGTCGGGCGCGGGCAGTCCGTCGCCCGCGAAGCGGTCGTAGTGGATCAACACGCCGTTGCGCAGTTCGACCCGGTGCACGCGATCGTTCTCGTCGCGGAACCGCCAGTCCGAGACCAGTCGCAGGTCCCAGGCCTTGGGGCCGTTGATGTAGAGCGACATGGCGTCGAAGGCCTGCACGACGGTGAGCGCGCCGAGCAGGCTCTTCGAGTTGGCCTGGGTGGGCGTGCCGAAGGAGCCGTTGCGCAGTTCGTGCGCGCCGCTGAGGAAGAAGTTGCGCCAGGTGGAGTTCTCGGAGCCGTAGCCGAGCTGTTCGAAGACACTCGC
This sequence comes from Nocardia sp. NPDC050712, assembly GCF_040654295.1. Classification (NCBI taxonomy): domain Bacteria; kingdom Bacillati; phylum Actinomycetota; class Actinomycetes; order Mycobacteriales; family Nocardiaceae; genus Nocardia; species Nocardia sp. NPDC050712. The sequence goes on along the minus strand of NZ_JBFAHT010000005.1, from coordinate 263,147 downwards.
CTGGAGATCCTTGGCCTTCTTGCTGGACGGGTCGGCGAAGATCGCGTAGTTCGCCAGTTGCGCGGCCCATCGGTAGTCGCCTGCCGCGTAGGCCTTGTCCGCCTTGCGCAGCACCTCCGCGGTCCCGCCGAGCGCGTCGACGTGCCGTTTCGCGTTCTCGACCGGCGGATGCTCCCAGAGATGGGCGGGATTGCCGTCGAACCAGCCCATGTAGCGCTGATAGATGGCTTTGACATTGTGGCTGACCGAGCCGTAATAGCCCTGGGTGGACCAGTTCCGGGCGAGCTGCGGCGGTAGTTGCAGCTGTTCGGCGATCTCCGCGCCCACGTACCCCTGATTGAGCAGGCGCAAGGTCTGATCGTGCAGGTAGGCGTAGAGGTCGCGCTGCCGCGACAGGTATTCGACGATGGTGTCGGTGCCCCAGGTCGGCCAGTGATGGGAGGAGAAGACCAGATCCGATTGCCGGGCATACAGATTGATCGACTCGGTCAGGTACTGCGACCAGACGTGCGCGTCGCGGACCAGGGCGCCGCGCAGCGTCAGGATGTTGTGCATGGTGTGGGTGGCGTTCTCGGCCATGCACAGAATGCGCCGGTCCGGGAAATAGATGTTCATCTCCGAGGGCGCCTCGGTGCCCGGCGTGAGCTGGAACACCATGCGCACGCCGTCGACGGTCTCCTGCTGACCGGTGCGGGTGATGTCGCGGGTCGGCGCGATCAGGGAGACGGTGCCGACCGAGACGGTCTGCCCGAGCCCCGCACTGACCTGACCTTTCGGGCCCCGGGGTAGCGCGGCGCCGTACATATACGCCGCGCGCCGCGCCATCGCGGTGCCCGCGTAGACGTTCTCCGCCACCGCGTGCTCGACCAGACCTGCGGGCGCGAGGACCGGGCAGCGACCGGCCAGCGCGTCCGCGCTGGTGGTGACGCCCAGGGCCCCGCCGAAGTGGTCGACATGGGAGTGCGAATAGATCAGTCCGGTGACCGGCCGGTTACCCCGATGCGCGCGGTACAGGGCGAGACCGGCGGCCGCGGTTTCGGTGGAGACCAGCGGATCGATGACGACGACGCCGGTGTCGCCCTCGATCAGGGTCATGTTCGACAGGTCCAGGCCGCGGATCTGATAGAAGCCCGGCGCGATCTCGTAGAGGCCCTGCTTCACCGTCAGCTGGGATTGCCGCCACAGGCTCGGGTGCACCGAGTGCGGACAGGGGTCGCCCAGAAAATCGTAGGAGTCGTTGTCCCAGACGACTTTTCCGGTGGCATCGCGAACGACCCCGGGGTTCAGCGCGGCCAGGAAGCCGCGGTCGGCGTCGGCGAAGTCGGCGGTGTCGTCGAAGGGCAGCGTGGCGGCGGCGCGCTGGTTCGCCGCGGTGACGTGCTCGCTCGGATCGGTTTGCGTCGCCGCGGGGTTCACCTCTCCGGCCTCGTCGCATCCGCTCAGGCTCACGCCGATTCCGGCCGCCGCCAGGGCGGCCGCGCCGACCCCGAACACGCCGCGGCGGGACACCCCCGCGCGCCGCTCCTCCGCGTTTTCTCCCGGATCGCCGGTCATGAGTTCTCCCGTTTCGCACCGCAGCAATGTTCTGGTTACTGCAATCCTAGCACCTTATTGCAGTCACACTGCAATAGTGGTGTGACCTGCGCCTCCCTGATCGACCCGCCGCGCCCACTGCCCCTGACGACGCCCGCGCTGTGATCGGATGACAGGTATGACCGACGAAGGCACCCGGCGCCGGCGCAACCCCGAGCAGACCCGGGGTGTGATCATCGGCGCCCTGCTGGAGTTGTTGCACGAGGGCGATTTCCAGCCGACCACCAAATCCCTCGCCGCCCGCGCCGGCGTCTCCGAGCGCAACATCTTCGTGCACTTTCCCGGCCGCGACGAGCTCCTCGTCGCCGCGACGGACGCGCAATCGGAGAAGGTGGAGGCGCTCATCGCACGCCCGGATCCGGCCTGGCCGCTGACCCGGCGGGTGGACCTGGCGGTCGAGCAGAGCGCCGCGATCTACGCGCACCAGCGCAATCCGCGCCTGCTGGGGCTGCTCGCCTCCCCCGCGGTGCCCGGCATCGACGAGCGAATGCGACTGACGGACAAGCGGATCCGCGACGCCCTGGACGCGGCCTTCGCCCCGGAACTCGACGGGGACCCGGAACTGCTCGACCTGATCGATGCCGCCCTCGGCTGGCCGACCCGCCATCACCTCGTCGAACGGCGCGCACTCGGTACCGAGGCGGCCTCCGCCGCGATCCGCCGCACCCTGCTCGCCCTGCTCACCGCCGAGCGCTGAGCGGCGGCGCCGCGAGCGTTGCTACGAGAACGCTGACAGCGGACCGGAACCCAACCGGAATGCCGCCCCGGTTAGGGGTCTCGAAACCGAACCGATGAACCCAAAAGCCAGACAAGTAGTACATACTACTGCGTTGGGGGGCGGCAGATGCCCTTCAAAAGCTGGTAGATCGACACCTCAATCAGGGGCTTTATATGAGTGACTTGACCACGCGTACGCGAATCACCCACCGACTCCGGGTCGGTCGGCGGGGCATCGCGCCAGTCGTTTTGGCTGCGTCGATGTTCGCCGCGCTGGTGGCCGGATGCAACTCCTCCGAATCCTCCTCCTCGACCACCACGGCACCGCCGCCCTCGCAGCTGCCCGAGGGCAGCCAGCTCGTCTCGGAGTGCTCCAAGACCACCCAGACGCTGCAGTCGGTGCACATGGCACTGAACATCACCAACATCCCGAATCTTCCGATGGAGAAGATCGACGCGGGTGTCACCAATCAGCCACAGGGCCAGGGGGCGGCCCAGGGCGAAGCGAAGATCCGCACCAAGCCGGAAGCGGACTTCATCGAGGCCAAGTTCCTGGTCGTCGACAAGACGCTCTACGCGCTGACCGACGGCTCCACCTACACCAAGATCGGTCCGGCGGAGAAGATCTACGATCCGGGCGTCCTGCTGGACAAGGACAAGGGCCTGGCCAACGTCATCGCCCAGATCAAGAACGCGAAGGCCGAGGGCCGCGAGAAGATCGACGGCGTCGACACCGTCAAGGTTACCGGCACCATCAGCGGCTCGGCGATCGATCCGATCGTGCCGCGGGCCGGCGAGGGCATCGGCGATCTGCCGATCACCGTGTGGATCAAGGACGTCGCGCCGCCGACCACTTCGGCCACCCAGCTGCCGTCCACGGCCGCGTCGCCGGGCACCGGCCCGAACCTGATCCGCGCCATCGTGAAGAAGGACCAGGGTGAGATCAAGCTGACCCTGACCGATCACGGCAAGGCGGTCAACGTGCTCAAGCCCGGCAGCTGATTTTCGCCGACCGGGTTGTCAGGACCGGTCCGGGAGTGTGGGGGCGGCTTCGGCTGTCCCCTGCTTCCGGACCGGCTTTCCCGTTTTTGGGAGCGGTGCGTTGCGTTAACACCACTACCCAATCCTGCAACGCCTAAACCGGTTTAAGAGATTGTTCAGTGAGATGCAAGCAGCCGCACGGAAGATTCTGTCGTAACGCTCAGAACAACTCCGCCCGCGCCGCAAGCTACAACCCTGTTCCAAAGGAAAGACATGACGACGAGTGACCGCCCCGCTACCGAGGAGCAGGACTTCCGTCGGCCGCCCGGCCCCCCGCCCGGCCCCCCTCCGGTGTCGAACGTCTGGGTGTACAACGGGAAAGCCTACGACCTGAGCCAGTGGATCTCCAAGCATCCCGGCGGGGAATTCTTTATCGGCCGCACCAAGAATCGCGACATCACCTCGATCATCGGCTCCTACCACAAGGATCCGGAGCGGATCGGGCGCATGATCGAACGCTATGCCCTGGACCGGCAGGCGATTCCGGAAGACATCCACCCCAAGGCCAACGCGCCCGACTTTCTGTTCAAGGAGGGCTTCGACAGCTGGCGCGACACCCCGAAGTACCGGTTCGACGACAAGAACGACCTGCTGCACCAGGTGAAGGCGCGGTTGAAGGATCCCGCACTGGCGGCCCGCCTGAAGCGGATGGACACGCTGTTCAACATCGTGGTCGGCGTGCTCGCGGTGCTGTACTTCGCGGTGCAGGGCCTGCGCCTGGCCGAGCCGAACTGGATGCCGTTGCCGCTGTTCGTCTTCGCGATGGTGGTCCTGCGCAGTTCACTTGCCGGCTTCGGGCACTACGCGATCCACCGGGCGCAGAAGTCGCAGTGGAACAAGATCGCCGTCAACGCCTTCGACATGAACTATGTCGCGCTGGCGTTCGTCACCGCGGACGGGCACGCGCTGCTGCACCATCCGCACACGCAGAGTGAAGTCGACATCAAGAAGAACGTCTTCACGATGATGACCCAGATTCCGCGCCTGTACCGGATTCCGGTGCACACCATGCACAAGTTCGGGCACACGCTGACCGGCATGCTGATCCGGCTGCTCGACGTCTGCCGCCTGGTCCGGCAGGTGGGAGTGCGCGACATGTACGGCACCCGCCGCGGCGCGCTGGGCCATTTCGTCGGCTCCTTCGGCGTGCGCTTCCTGCTGATCGCCGAGCTGGTGGCGTTCACGCTGGCCGGCGACTTCTGGGCCTGGGTCCTGCAATTCGTGGTCACCATGTGGGTCAGCACGTTCCTGGTGGTGGCCAGCCACGACTTCGACGCCGACACCGAGGAACTGCATTCCGACACCGAGGACTGGGGCGTGAACCAGCTCGAGCAGGCCTACGACCTCAAGGTGGTCGGCAACCGCTGGGTCGACTGCTTCCTGTCCGCGGGCCTGAGCTCGCACCGGGTGCATCACGTATTGCCCTACCAGCGCAGCGGTTTCGCCAATATCGCGACCGAGGACGTGGTGCGCGAGGAAGCCGAGAAATTCGGGGTGGAATGGCTACCGGCGAAGAGTTTCTTCACCGACCGATTCCCCAAGCAAATTCAGACCTACCTGCTCTCGCCCTCCCGCGAGGCAGAGGAAAACAAGTGGGGCTTCATGCGCGAGCATCTGGCGCCCTCCGCTCTGAAAACCTGTGCCACCTACACGGTGCAGGGATTCACCGGAATCGGAACGGTATAAACCGCCTCCACCGCTATCGGCGACCGCACCGTCTGGAGGGTGACGGGCGGTCACCGAAGTTGTCTTTTCTCGAAAGGAAGAAATTCGTGTCTGTGATTATCGATGAGGGTGGCGCTCGGCCCGAGACTGGCCGGCACTTGGTGGGGGCCGAGCACGGATACGGAGCGCTGCCGCCTGCTCCCCCGACCACGGTGGCGGTGATCGAGGGCATCGCCACCGGATCACCGAGTGAGACCTACTCCCAGGCCGAAGCGGCCGGCAAGGTCGCCGCGCTGTTCGCCGATCCGGTCCAGCAGGCCCGCATTCCCCGGGTCTACGAGAAGACCAGAATCGACACCCGCCGCCTGGCGGTCGACCCGCTGGATCCCCAATTCCTGGCCTACAGCCGGAAACCGGCCACCATCCGCGAGCGCATGGATCTGTTCTACGAGCACGCGGTGCCGCTGGCGGTCGACGTGGCCGGGCGCGCCATCGCCGGCGTCGCGGACCCGGCCGCCGATATCGGCCTGCTGGTGTTCGTGACCAGCACCGGGTTCATCGCACCCGGCGTGGACGTCGCGGTGGTCAAGAAGCTCGGGCTCTCGCCGTCGATCGGGCGGGTGCTGATCAACTTCATGGGCTGCGCGGCCGCGATGAACGGCATCCGGTCGGCCGCGGATTACGTTCGGGCGCACCCGGACAAGAAGGCGCTGGTCATCGCGCTGGAACTGAGCTCGGTCAACGCGGTGTTCGACGACGACATCAACGACGTCATCATCCACAGCCTGTTCGGCGACGGCTGCGGCGCGGTGGTGATCGGCGCGGGTCAGGTGCATCAGCCGCTGGCGCCGGGCAGCGTGGTCATCCGCGACAGCTTCAGCCGGCTCTTCGACGACGCCGAGGACGGCATCGTGCTGCGCGTCAACGACAACGGCATCACCTGCGAGCTCGCCGAGAGCCTGCCGCAGTACATCCTGCACGGCGTCGACCCGGTGATCACCGAGGCGCTGCACCGCAACGGCCTGCGGAAATCCGATGTCGCGCTGTGGGCCATCCACCCGGGCGGGCCGAAGATCATCGAGCAGTCCGCGCACTCGCTGGGCATCCCGGCCGAGACCGCCGCGCCCAGCTGGGACATCCTGGCCGAGCACGGCAACATGCTCAGTGTCTCGCTGATCTTCGTGTTGGAGAACATGATTCAGCAGGCGGAGTCCGCCGCCCCGATCTCCACGGGCGTCGCGTTCTCCTTCGCGCCCGGGGTCACCCTCGAGGGCATGATCTTCGACATCATCCGTCGATAGTCGCCGCGAAATTCTCGAAAGAAGCGCAGTAGCAATGCAACTGATCAGATTCCTCCTCTCGATTTCCCGGCTGCGGATCGCGGCCGTGGTGGTCGCGGGCCTCGTCTGCGGTGCGGCCAACACCTATCTGCTGACCCTGATCCGCGGCGTGGTGTCGCCGGAGCCGCATCCGGCGATCACGGTGCAGACCTTCGCCCTGACCGGGCTGGTCATCCTGGTCAGCGGTGTGCTCTCGCAGATCCTGCTGCTCCGGCTGGCCCAGGACGCCATCTACCGGCTGCGGGCCGACCTGAGCTCCAGCATCGTCTCGGCGCCCTTGGAGCATCTGGAACGGCTCGGCATGCACCGGCTGATGGCGACGCTGACCGAGGACGTGCGCTCGCTGTCGCAGGCGGTGACCGCGATCCCGAGCATCTGCATCGACGTGGCCACCATCATCGGCTGCTTCGTCTTCCTGGCCGTGGTGTCCGGGCCGATCTTCGCGATCACCATCGCGGGCACCCTGCTCGGCATCGCCTGCGTGGAGACGTTCCTGAAGCGGGTGCGCCGCATCTACCAGGCGTCGCGGGAGAACGAGGACGCGCTGCTGCGGTCCTTCCAGGCCGTCACGCTGGGCATCAAGGAGCTCAAGCTGCACCGCGGGCGGCGGCGCGACTTCATGGACCGGCAGCTGCTCGGCACCTCCGCGCAGCTGCGCGACCAGAATGTCGACGCCGGCTCGAAATTCGCGGTGGCCCAAGGCGTCGGGCAGATCCTGCAGCTGGGCACGATGGCGCTGATCCTGTTCGTCATCGCCTCGGCGCTGCAGCTGCCGCAGGATGTCATGGTCGCCTACGTCCTGGTGACGACCTTCCTGTCGATGCCGATGCAGAACTTCATGCACCGGCTGCCGGACCTGCTGCGCGGTGACGTGGCGCTGGCCAAGATCCGGACCATGAACCTGTCGATGGAGACGCTGCACGACGAGCAGCAGCTGCCCTACACCGAGCGTCCCGCGATCGAATCGGCGCGGCTCGAGCTCAGCGGGGTCGGCTACAGCTACCGGACCGAGTTGCCGCCGCCGTTCCCACCACCGGGTGCGCCCGGCCCCGGTGCGCCCGGTCCGGGTGCGCCGCGTCCGCCGAAGGGGCAGCGGCCCCCGCATCGCCCGCCGCCCGGCGGACCGGGTGGGCCGGATGTCAACGGCCACAAGCGCATCCACCACGGTGGCGCCGACGGCATGCCGATGCCGATGGCACCGCTGGCCGGACCGGACGGCGACGAGGGTTTCCACCTCGGCCCGCTGGACCTGGTCTTCGAGCCCGGGCAGATCAGCTTCGTCGTCGGCGGCAACGGCAGCGGCAAGTCGACGCTCGCCAAAATCGTGACGGGACTCTATGTTCCGCGCAGCGGCCGGCTCTCGCTCAACGGCGAGCAGATCGACCACGAGAACATCGAGTGGTTCCGGCAGAACTCCTCGGCGGTGTTCACCGACTTCCACCTGTTCGAGGACTACCTCGGTTTCGACCGGCCCGACCTCGACGGCGAAGTACGGCGCTACCTGGACGAGCTGCAGATCTCGCACAAGGTGACCGTCGAGAACGGCCGGCTGTCCACCCTCGATCTGTCCCAGGGCCAGCGCAAACGCCTCGCCCTGCTGACCGCGCTGCTCGAAGACCGCGCCATCTACGTCTTCGACGAGTGGGCCGCCGATCAGGATCCCAAGTTCCGCGACGTCTTCTATCGCGAGATCCTCCTGGACCTGAAGCAGCGCGGGAAGACGGTCATCGTCATCACCCACGACGACCGGTACTTCGACTGCGCCGACCAGCTGGTGAAACTGGACTTCGGGCGGGTCGCCGAGCGAACCGCGGCGATCGCGCAGTAGTTCTCGCGACGGCTCCCTACCGCGGTAGGGAGCCGTTGCGCTGTTCCCGGTTGCGGTCCATTTCCTCGTGATGCTCCGAGGCCCAGCCGACCAGTGCGGTAACGATTTCGAGCAAGCCCGCGCCCAGCGGAGTGAGAGCGTATTCCACGCGCGGCGGCACCTCGGGGTAGGAGGTCCGGCTGACCAGCCCGTCCTCGTGCAGCTGCCGCAGGGTCAGCGTCAGCATGCGCTGGGAGATGCCGGCGACGCCGTAGTGCAGATCCCCGTAGCGCAGCGGGCCGTTCTCCAGGACCGCGATCACCAGCAGACTCCACTTGTCGCCGACGCGGCCCAGGACGCGGCGTATCGAGTCCATCCGCTCGGGTGGGATATCGGCGCAGGGCCCGATCCGGGCGATTCGCGGGTTGACCTCCATAGCGCACATTTCCCTCCGGCACAGACATGAATGTGCCTTTTGTACGGTCTCTTTCGATGTTCCATCCTGGTCCTCCACACCAGGAAATGGAGCATCACATGTCGAAAGTCATCGCAGTCTTCGGAGCCGGTACCGGGCTCGGCGAGTCCGTCGCCCGGCGTTTCGGGCGCGAAGGTTTCCGGGTCGCGCTGATAGCGCGCCGCAAGGATCGCCTCGAGGCGCTGGCCCAGCGCCTCGCCGCCGACGGTATCGACGCCGCCGCCTTCCCCGCCGATCTGACCGACACCGCGAGCGTCCCGGCCTTGATCGGCGCGCTGCACGACCACTTCGGCCGCGTCGACGTCGTCGAGTACGGTCCCATCGGCCTCGACCACGAATTCACCCCCGCGGCCGAACTCGACGCCGCCACCCTGGAAAGCCTCATCCCCCTGCTGCTGCTCACCCCGGTCGAAGTGGTCCGGGCGCTGCTTCCGGAGTGGACCGCCCGCGGCGACGGCGCCCTGCTCCTGACCCACGGCTACTCCGCCGTCGAACCCCTCCCGCACCTCAGCGGCGTCGGCCCGATCATGGCCGCCGCCCGCAACTACGCCTACTCCCTGCACGGCGAACTCGCCGACACCGGCATCTACGTCGGCACCCTCGCCATCGCCGCCTACATCACCCGCAGCGAGATCGCCGAATCGGTTTCCGCCACAACAGAATCCGGCTTCCCCACCGTCGACCCGGACGATCTCGCCGAGCACTACTGGACCATGTACGCCACCCGCGACCGCATCGAACAGATCCACCCCGCGGTCCCCGGCCGCCACCCCGCCGCCCGGTCCTGAGTACGCGCGCTCAGAGGAGGGTGATCTCGTCGCCCAGGCGGATGGTGCCCGGGGTGACGACTTCGGCCAGGGCGTCCAGTCGGGAGTCGTGCGCCCGGGCCAGGGTGCGCAGGACCAACGGTGAGTAGGGCAGGTCCGGCTGGGCGGCGTCGACCATGACGCAGCGGATGCTGGCGCGGTCGAACGCAATTCGGGCGCGACCGGCTCGGGCTTTGCGGCCGAACCATCCGTCCTCGGCGAACGGGCGGGTGCCGGGTGGGGTGCGCACGACGATGTTCGGGCGAAAGCGGCGGGCGTCCACCGGGATTCCGGGGAGTTGGTCGGCCAGCCAGTCCAGGGTGGCGGTGGTCAGGACCGAGAGCGCGAGCTGGTCGAAGTGCGAGATGTCGCCCTCCTCAGCGATATCCACATCATCGCGCCCGAGATAGGCGCGCAGATAGGTGCCGGCATCCGGCATCGCGCGACCGCGCGGGTCGAAGAGCCGCGGCCCCTCGGCGGTGAGACGGGAGCTCAGGTGCAGCAGGCCGTCCATGCGCCGGAAGCGCCGAGTGTTCTTGCCGGAGCAGAACTTTCCGTTCCCGTCGCGCACAGCGAAGCGGCGATCACCCACGATCCCGCGTGCGTCGATCTCCGCTTCGCGCAACCGCTCGCCACCCGTCGACTTGATCGGATAGCGCCAGATCTGATCGATCGTGCCCACCTGCATGGTCAGCGCGGGAGTTCGGCGAAGGGAGCGAGGTTTTCACGGTCGAGCATCGCCCGATGCTAGCGGTCGATGTTTGGGGGCGGGCGGTGGAGGCATTCCGTCGAGGATGTGACTTGCGTTACGAGGAGGTTCGCCGTGCCCTTCGGGATTCCTGGATCAGTACCGTTCGACCGGGCCGCCGGGTGGGTGACCGAGCAGGTCAGGGCGCGGGTGCCGAGAGCGGATATGACGGACCGGGATCCCGAATTCATCGCGCGGAGCCTGGAATTCAGCTGGCGGCTGGTGCGGGTGTACTTCCGGCCCGAGATCAAGGGGATCGAGCGGGTGCCGGCGCAGGGGCCGGTGCTGTTGGTGGGCAACCATTCCGGCGGAAACGTCTCACCGGAGGTGGTGGTGACGACGCTGGCGTTCACCCGGCATTTCGGGCCGGAGCGGCCGTTCTATCAGCTCGCGCACGATCTGGTGATGGCGTTCCCGGTGCTGGGCGGCTATCTGCGGAAGTTCGGGACGGTGGCCGCCGATCCCGCCAGCGCCCGCGCCGCACTGGACAGCGGCGCGGCGGTGCTGGTGTATCCGGGCGGTGACTGGGAAGTGCATCGGCCCGCCTGGGAGCAGGATCAGATCGATTTCGCGCAGCGCACCGGTTTTCTGCGCCTGGCCTGGGACGCGAAGGTGCCGATCGTCCCGGTGATCAACTATGGCGCGCACGAGAATCAGCTGATCCTCACCCGCGGCGACCGCCTGGCCCGGCTACTGCGCTTGGATCGAATGCTGCGGCTGAAGGTCTTCCCGATTTCACTCGCGCTGCCGTGGGGCGTCAACTTCGGCGATCTCGCGGGCCATATTCCGTTGCCCACCAAGGTGACCGTGGAATTCCTGGACCCGATCGATCTACGCGCCACGCTGGGCGAAGAGCTGGACCAGGACCGCGCCTACGAACACGTCACCGGCATCATGCAGGCCGCGCTGAAACGCCTGGCCGACGAGCGCACCCTGCCGATCATCGGCTGACCGCGACACGGCCATATCGCCGACCTCACCTATTGTGCGCCCGCGATCTTCCACAATCGGAGCCATGCCGAAACCCTGCCTGCTGCTGCAGCTGCGTCCCGAGGACTCCGCCGCCGACGACGAGTACTTCGCCATTCTGCGCGCGAGCGAGTTGGAGCGTGAGCAGATGGTGCGGGTCCGAATGGACCAGCGATTCCCCGATCTCGAACTCGACGACTACGCCGCGGTCATCGTCGGCGGCGGCCCCAGCAACGTCAGCAACCCCGACGCCAAGAAGTACGACTACCAACTGGAATTCGAGCCGAAACTACGCCTGCTGGTCGCCGAGATCGTCCGGCGCGATCTGCCCTATCTCGGCGCCTGCTACGGGCTGGGCATGCTCGCCGATGTCCTCGGCGGCAAAGTCGGCAGCGAGAACTACGGCGAATCGCCGGGCGCGCAAACCATCGAACTCAACGAGGCCGCCGATGACGACCCGCTGTTGCGGGGCCTTCCCCGGACGTTCCGCGCGTTCGTCGGCCACAAGGAGGCCTGCCAGGCCGTCCCGCCGGACGCGGTGCTGCTGGCCGGTTCCGCCGGCTGCCCGGTGCAGATGATCCGCGTCGGGCAGCACGTCTACGCCACCCAGTTCCATCCCGAACTGGACGGCAACGGCCTGGCCTTGCGCATCGAAACCTACCGGCACGCGGGCTATTTCGATCCGGCCGAGGCCGACTACCTGACCGAGCTCGGCCACAAGGAGTCGATCACCGTCCCGATGGAGATCCTGCGCCGGTTCGGCGCCCGCTACCTGGGCGGCCCGGCGCGGTAACTACTCGGAATCCTTGGTGCCCCGGACGACTTCGGTGCTGTGATCGTGGTCGGGGGCGGTCGCATCCACCTCTTCGGGGGCGCCGGGCTCGGTGGCCACGCCGGTCTCGAGGTCGATCTGCTCGCCGATGTAGCGAATGATCACCGCGACCACGGCGGCCACCGGCACCGCGAGGAAGGCGCCGACGATGCCGTAGAGCGACCCGCCCGCGGTGACCGCGAGCAGCACGATCACGGCATGCAGTTTCATGCTGCGCGACTGCAGGACCGGTTGCAGCACATTACCTTCCAGCTGCTGCACGGCGATGATGATGCCCAGCACGATCAGCGCGGTGGTGGGCCCGTTGGCGACCAGCGCGACCAGCACCGCCAGGGCGCCCGCCACGAACGCGCCGACGATGGGGATGAAGCCGCCGAGGAAGGTCAGCACGGCGAGCACCGCCGCCAGCGGCACGCCCAGGATCACCAGGCCGGCGCCGATGAAGACGGCGTCGATCAGGCTGACCACGGCCTGGGTGCGGATGAACCCGCCGAGGGTGACCCAGACCCGGGCCAGCACCTGCTCCAGGTGGGTGCCGCAGCGGCTGCCGGTGACCTGGTGCAGCCAGGGCAGGAAACGCGGCCCGTCCTTGACGAAGAAGAAGGCCAGCACCAGCACCAGGAACAGGGTGATCAGCACCGAGGTCGCGGTGGTGACGCCGGAGAACACACCGGAGGCGATCTGCTCGGCGCTGGACTGCAAGCGCCCGGTGACCGCCTCGACGGCGGAGTCGAGCTGTTCGTCGCGCACCCGCAGCGGCGGGCCCTGCAACCAGTTGCGGACCCGTTCGATGCCGTCGGTCGCCTTCTCGGCGAGGTCGGGCGCCTGATCGGCGACCGTCGGGATGATCAGCGCGATGACGCCGGCCAGGACACCGACGAACCCGAGCAGCGACACCGAGGCCGCGGCGGCGGGCGGCCAGCCCTTCTTCATCAACCAGCCCGCGGGCGGCCACAGCACGGTGGTGACCACGATGGCCAGCAGGACGGGCAGAATGACCACCCACAGCTTGGCCATGATGTTGCCGAGCACCCACGCGCCCGCCGCGATCGCCACCAGGCACAGCGCCCACTTGGTCACCCACAGGACACCGCGGCCGATGACCTGGCCGCGCTCCGGTAGGTCGCCCGATTTACCGCTGTCGAATGCCTCGCTGAGCCTGCTCACGCCCGCAAGTCTCGCACGCCGGGGCAGCCCGGGCAGGGATTGACCGGCCGCCCCCCAGAATGCCCTGTGCAGGAATCGGATTCGGTTACGCGCGGGTAGCGCCGCAGGCAAACGCGCTCGCCGGCGGTGGCGTGCGGCGTAATCTTGATGGATGGACGCGGTCTCGTCGACTGTGGGGGTCGAAGAGGAGTTTCTGCTCGCCGATCCACAGACGGGCGCGCCCGCCGCGAAGAACGAGGCCGTCGCGCGCACCGCCGAGGAGTGGGGCATCGCCCTGCAGCTGGAGCTCACCCGCTGCCAGGTGGAGACCAGTACCGATGTGCACACCCGCACCCCCGAACTGCTCGCGCAACTGGGCCGGCTGCGGCGCGAGGTGGCCGCCTGCGCCGAGGAGAACGGGACGCGGTTGCTCGCGGTCGCGGTGCCGCCGACCGTCCCCGGCCGGTTTCCCGTCACCGACACACCCCGCTATCAGCGCATCGCCGAGGGATTCGGCATGCTCGCCCAGGAGCAGGGCCTGTGCGGCTGCCACGTGCACGTCGCGGTGCCGGACCGGGAAACCGCCGTCCAGGTGAGCAACTACCTGCGGCCCTGGCTGCCGATGTTCCTGGCGCTGACCGCGAATTCGGCGATCTACCGCGGCGTGGAGACCGGATACGCCAGCTGGCGCAGCATCCTGTGGCGGCGCTGGCCGAGCGCGGGGCCGCCACCGTACTTCCGCTCCGGCGACGACTACGACGCACGGGTGGCGATGATGCTGTCCAGCGGGATCATGCTCGACGAGAAGATGGTCTACTGGGACGTCCGGCCCTCGATCCAATGGCCGACCGTGGAGATCCGGGTCAGCGATGTGCCCCTCACCGTCGAGGAGACGGCGCTGCTGGCGACACTGGTGCGCGCGACCGTGCTGCGGGCGCGAATGTCGCTGGCGCGCGGCGTAACCGCGCCCCCGGTCGCCGCCGACGTGCTGCTGGCGGCGTACTGGAAGGCCGCGCGGACCGGTCTGGACGGCGACGCGGTCGACCCGGTCGACGGCCGCATCCTGCCCGCCCGCGATCTGCTCATGGAGCTCGTCGACCACGTCGCCCCCGCGCTCGAGGAGCTCGGCGACCACCCTTTCGTCATCGACACCGTCGCCGCCGTCCTCAAACGCGGCAACGGCGCCAGCCGCCAGCTCGCCGCCTTCCGCCAGCGCGGTGACGTCGGAGACGTGGTAACCGAACTCGCCAACGCCACCCTGGACGGCTGCCGGGCCTGACCGGACGATCGCGCCGCGACGGAAATTCGGCAGCCGGTCGGCCCTGGTTCCTTGTCGGTGCCCGCGCGTAGCGTGCTGCGCATGACGGGGTTGGGACCGAACGAATTGCGGGCGCTGCTCACCGATTTGGGAACCGCCGATTTCGGGGCTTGGCGGCATGCGGACGTGGTGGCGGCCTGCACGGCGCTCGGGTGGGAGGTGTCGCGGGATCAGCTGCCCCGGTGCGAGACGGCGGCGGTGCCCGGGGTGGTGCGCGGGGCGTATCTCACCGAGAACTGGGATCGGCGGCACGGCGGGGATTCGGAGATGATGCAGATCTATCTGTGCGCGGCCGCCATCGCCCCGGAGGACTTCCGGGACTATCTCGCGGTAGCGACCGAGGTGTGGGGTGAGCCGTCCCTGTACGGCGGCAACGGCGACACGTTCGTGCGCTGGCGGCGCAGATTCACCACCAAGCAGCTCGAGGTGAACCGCGCCGGTGACCTGACGGTGCGGGTCTTCGCCACCGAGGCCTGGGAGGGCTGGGATTACCGCAGCTGGGAATGGGGCGAGGGGCTCGGCGAGGTGCCCTACACCTGGATCGGCGAGAACAACCATCCGAGCCTGCTCGGCTGCTACTTCGGCGGGCGGCTCGTGCACAGCTGGGACGAACTCGCCGAGGCGCTCACCATGACGTTGCGCGACATCCACTTCGGGATGCGAGTGCTCGGTGACGGCGCGGCGACGCCCTTCTCCGACAACGCGGTCATCACGCTGCGCACAGCCGACCCGGTCGAGAACGACAACCGGTGGCTGCAGCTCTCGCAAGGCCGCGACGAGCTGATCATGCTGATCGCCGCGAACGGGCAGCCGGAGGCGGTGATGGCCGGCCATGGCCTCGCGCTCGACGGCTACGGCGCCTGGGCCCGCGAGCTCGCACCCGGCCCCGAATCAGCGGAAACGGCGGCGCGGCTGGCGGTCACGCTCCTGCGGGACTTCGGCTTCGAAGCGCCCGCGCAGGTCCGTAGCGAGTATTTCCGCAACAACAGCCCCTATCACCGCTTCACCCTGCACTGCGTCGGCGTGGAACCCTCCCGCGAGCAATGACCTGGCCCGCCGCCCGCCCATGATGGAATAGCCGGATGAGCACTGACGACGACAAGGTGATCGAACTGGCGGGCAAGGTCTTCGATCTGGCCCGCCAGGGCGAGGCCGACACCCTGGCCGCCTACCTGGACGCCGGCGTGCCGGCCAACCTCACCAACGATCGCGGCGACGGTCTCCTCATGCTCGCCGCCTACCACGGTCACCGCGACGCCGTCGCGGTGCTGCTGCTGCGCGGCGCCGACGCCAACCGGCTCAACGACAGCGGCCAGACACCGCTGTCGGGGGCGGTGTTCAAAGGCGACCGGGAGATCATCGGCCTGCTGCTCGAGGCGGGCGCAGACCTGGACGCGGGCACACCCTCGGCCCGCGACACCGCGGAGATGTTCGGTCAGACCGAACTGCTGGAGACGCTGAGCAAGGAGCAGTAGCTCAGCGGTCCTTCGCCACGGCGGCCATCGCCTTGCGGGCGGCGACCAGCACCGGATCCCACACCGGGGAGAACGGCGGGGCGTAGCCGAGGTCCAGGGCGGTCATCTGTTCGACGGTCATGCGGGCGGTGAGCGCGACGGCGGCGATGTCGACGCGCTTGGCCGCGCCCTCGCGGCCGACGATCTGGGTGCCGAGCAGCCGGCCGGTGCGGCGTTCGGCGAGCATTTTCACGGTCATCTCGGCGGCGTCCGGGTAGTAGCCCGCCCGGCTGGTGGACACGATCGTGACGCTGACGAATTGCAGCCCCGCGGCCCGGGCGTCGTGCTCCCGCAACCCGGTTCGCGCGACCTCGAGATCGCACACCTTGCTGACGGCGGTGCCGACGACGCCGGGGAAGGTCGCGTAGCCGCCGCCGATATTGGTGCCGATGATCTGACCGTGCTTGTTGGCGTGCGTGCCGAGCGCGATGTGCACCCGGCGGCCGGACACCAGGTCCAGCACCTCGACGCAGTCGCCGCCGGCCCAGATGTCGTCGTGGCCGGTCACCCGCATCGACAGGTCGGTCAGCAGGCCGCCGTGGTCGCCGAGCGGCAGGCCCGCGGCCGCGGCCAGGGTGGTTTCGGGTTGCACGCCGATGCCCAGCACCACCACGTCGGCCGGATACTCCTTGTCGGCGGTGACGACCGCGGCCACCCGCCCCGACTCCCCCGTGCGGATCTCGGTGACTTCCGCGTCCCCGACGATCTCGATATCCAAGCCGCACAGGGCTTTCCGGATCAGTTCACCCATATCGGGGTCCAGCGTCGACATCGGCTGCGCGGCCCGGTTGATCATGGTGACGTCGTAGCCGCGCTTGATCAGCGCCTCGGCCATCTCCACGCCGATGTACCCGGCGCCGACCACCACCGCCTGCTTGCCCTCGATCTGCTCGAGGCTTTCGATCAGGGCTTGCCCGTCCTCGAGGGTTTGCACGCCGTGCACGCCCTCGGCGTCGATCCCGGGCAGCTCCGGCCGGATCGGGCGGGCGCCGGTGGCCAGGACGAGTTTGTCGTAGTCCCACCAGGATTCGGCGCCGTCGGCGTCGCGCACCCGCACCCGGCGGCCGTCGACGTCGAGCTCGGTGACCTCGGTGTGCAGCCGCAGATCGATGTCGCGCTCACGATGCTCCTCCGGCGTGCGCGCGATGAGCGAGTCCCGATCCGCCACATCCCCGGAGACCCAGTACGGAATACCGCAGGCCGAGTAGGAGGCGAACCGGCCGCGTTCGAAGACCACGATCTCCAGCTGGTCCGCCGTGCGCAGCCGGCGGGCCTGCGAGGCCGCGGACATGCCGGTGGCATCCGCGCCGACGATCACCAATCGCTCACTCATGCCGACCACGCTACGGCGTGCCCGCGGCAGGCGGTGCGCACAGCATCCGGCGAGTTTCGCCACTTGCGCTGCGATAAACCGGCGTTTACCGCAGACTGATCTTCTGCAAACGCTGTGTGAGGGCAGTGTTTTCGCTGTGGGAGCATCTATGAGCACTACCGATGACGAACGCCGGCTCGCCGAACTCGGCTACAAACAAGAATTGGCCCGATCCTGGTCCGGATTCTCCAATTTCGCGATCAGTTTCACCATTGTCTCCATTCTGACCGGCGGTCTGGCCAGTTACGGTATCGGCCTGGCCAACGGCGGCCCGATCACCATGGCGTGGGGCTGGCCGCTGGTATCGATCATGGTCCTGATGGTCGGCCTGGCGATGGCCGAATTGGCCTCCGCCTACCCGACCTCCGGCGGCCTGTATTGGTGGGCCTCCGAACTCGGCGGCCCGATCTGGGGCTGGTTCACCGGCTGGTTCAATCTGATCGGCCAGATCGCGGTGACCGCCGCCATCGATTACGGCGCGGCCATTTTCACCACCTCGGTGCTGAATGTGATCGGCATCGAGATCGGCACCGACCGCACCGCGATCTTCTGCGTCTTCGCCGTCATCCTGGTGCTGCACGCGGTCCTGAACGCGATCGGCCCGCACCTGTCGGCGGTCATCAACAATGTGTCGGCCTGGTGGCATGTGGCCGGTGTCGCGGTATTCGTCCTGGTGCTCGGGATCGGCGCGGAGAACCATCAGAGCATCGGATTCGTTTTCACCGAGACCGTGGACAACAGCGCCGTCGGTTTCGGCGGCGTCGCGTTCAGCTTCCTGCTCGGCCTGCTGCACGCGCAGTACACCTTCACCGGGTACGACGCCTCGGCGCACATGAGCGAGGAGACCCACGACGCGGCCCGGATGGCGGCCAAGGGCATCGTGAACACCATCATCGTCTCCGCCGTCGCGGGCTATCTGCTCATCATGGCGGTGACCTTCGCGATCCCGAATCTCGACGACGCGCTGGATCCGGAGAAGAACAGCGGCTACCCGGTGATCTACATCCTGGAGAATTCGCTGAATTCGTTCTGGTCCGGCACGTTGCTGATCATCGCGGCGGTCGCGCAGCTGTTCTGCGGCTACGCCTCGGTGACCTCGGCCTCGCGCATGCTGTTCGCGTTCGCGCGCGACGGCGCGGTGCCCGGGTCGGCGCTGTGGTCGAAACTGTCGGCCCGCAAGGTGCCGGTGAACGCGGTGCTGTTCATTTCCTTCTTCGCGTTCGTCCTGCTGATTCCGTCCATGCTGGTGCCCGCGGAGAACGCGCCCGTCGCCTATGCCGCCGCCACCTCGGTGGCCACCATCGGCCTCTATATCGCCTACGGCATCCCGATTCTGCTGCGGCAACTACACGGCAGCCGATTCCGGACCGGCCCTTGGCAACTCGGCGGCTGGTATCGGCCGATCGGCATTGTCGCCCTGATCTGGATCGGGCTGATCAGCGTGCTGTTCATTCTGCCCTTCGATGATCGCGGCTATCCGTGGCACAGCGAATTCACCTGGACGGTGGTCAATTACGCGCCCATCACGCTGGTGGCGGTGGTCGGCGCCATCGGAATCTGGTGGTTCGCCTCGGCGCGCCGCTGGTTCACCGGGCCCAAGCGCACGGTCGCCGAACCGCCGACCGAAACACCGGTAGAGGCGTGAGCGGCAACGTAATTCGCCCGCACCGGTTAGGTTGGATTGGTGAGCTACGAGTACATCATCGTGCCCGCGGGGGTCGTGTCCTCACCTGATCAAGTTATGGCGTATTTCCGGTCGCAGGCCGGAAAACCGGTCGAGGCGGATCTGCAATTGACGCTGATCCCCGGGATGGAGTCGTGGAACCGGGCGCTGCCCGCTTCCCGCTCCCATGCCCGGGTCCGCCTGGAGGCCGCGGGGAACGCGGTGCGCGTCACCGCTTCCGACCGGGTGGGCCGCCGCCGGACCCGCGGGTCCGCGGTGGACTACGCGGCGCCCGCGGTGCGGCGGATGATCGAGGGTTTGCTCGCCGGGTTCGGCTATGCCATCTACGACGCGCGCCGGCACACGCTGGAACCGGCCGACCGGGACCGGTAGCCGCTCAGGGCCGGTCACCGGCCCAGCGGGTCAGGGCGGCGGGCAGGCCCTCGGTGCCGGAATCGTCTGCCGCCCAGGCGACGTGGCCGTCCGGGCGCACCAGCAGCGCGGTAAACGGCTGCGGATCAACCGCTTTCGCGGTCACGACTCGAACGGGTCCGGCCCAGGGCTCGGCGACCGCGCGCAGCGCGGGGTCGTCGGCCAGGTCGAGCAGCACGACCCGGCCGGTCCGCTGATGGTCACCGAGCCGGGTGCCGTCGGTGAGTTCGATATCGGGCGCGGCGGCGCCGACGAGGTCGGGGCCGGGCCCCAGGTCGTAGCGGTGCAGGACACCGGCGATCTTCTTGAAGATCGTGGTGGCGCCGTCCCGAGTGGCCAGCAACTCGGTCATGACGCCGCGCAGCGCGCGGCTACGCGGATCCGTGCGCATGACGCCGATCTGGGCGCGGGTCCACTCCAGTACCCAGGCGCCGATCGGATGCCGCTCGGCGGTGTAGGTATCGAGGACTGCCTCGGGCAGGCGACCGGTCACCACGCCGGCCAGCTTCCAGCCGAGGTTCACCGCGTCGCCGACACCGAGATTGAGGCCCTGCCCGCCGTAGGGCGAATGTACGTGCGCCGCGTCACCGGCCAGCAGGATCCGGCCGCTGCGATAGTCGGGCACCTGCCGGGTGTTGTCGGTGTAGCGCGTCGCGGTGTGCACGGCGGTGATCACCACCGGCACGCCGGAGACGTAGCGCAGTTTCTCCTGCAACTCGGCGGCGGTGATCGGCGCGGTGCGGTCGGCGTGCGGGCCGTCGGGGACCATGACCCCGATCCGGCCCGGCATCGGGCCGTGGACGTAGATGCCGGTGCCGGTGGCGTTCCAGCCGGAGCGCAACTCCTCGGCTCCGGTCATCTCCACCACCGCTTGATAGCCGGTGATCTCGGGATCCAGGCCCGGGAAATCGAATCCGGCCTGTTTGCGCACGGTGCTGCGGCCGCCGTCACAGCCGACCAGCCAGTGCGCGCGAATGGTGTTGTCGCCCAATCGGATATCGACACCGTCGCCGTCGTCGTCGAACCCGGCCAGCTCGACACCGCGCCACACCGTGACGCCGAGTTCGGCGGCACGCGCGGCGAGGATGGTCTCGACCGCCTGCTGCGGCACCAGCCACGCGTCGGCGGCCGGGCCGAGATTCGCGAAGGCGGGATCGTCGAAATCGATCAGCGTGCTGTCGATCATGATGCCCGCGAAGTGGCCCACGAACGGCGGCCGCGAATTCGCGCCCCCGCCGGGCCGCGCGAATCCGGCCATCCGGGACAGCAACGCGGTCTGCTGCTCGACCAGGTCGGGCAGCAGACCGCGCCGGTAGAAAGCCTGCGCCGTGGGCACATTGATCGCGCCCGCCTTGACGGTCGGGTCGATCTCCGTCAGCCGCTCCACGACCAGGACCTGCGCCCCGCCGAGGGCCAGCTCGCAGGCCAGCATCAACCCGACCGGCCCGGCGCCGACGACCACCACATCGAATGTCTCGTTCATGAGACCGACTGTGCCGCCGCGCGATTGCGCCGGGCTTACACGGCGCTTGCGTGCCTCAGTGCCCCGGCAGCACGCAGGCGGCGTCCAGGCCGAGCACGTGGTTGAGGCGGCCGAAGGCGAGCCAGGAACCGATGCTCATGGACAGCTCGACCACCTCGGCCTGGCTGTACTGGCCGAACATCCGCTTCCAGAACTCGTCGTCGAGGTTGTGGTGGTCGCTGGCGTAGCGCTCGGCGTATTCCGCGGCCAGGCGGGTCCGCTCGTCGAACAGATCGGTAGTGCGCCAGTCGGTTACGGCGTCGGCGAAGGCCTCCTCGACCTTCTGCCCGTCGCGCTCGGTGCGCCAGTCCAGGCAGAAGATGCAGCCGTTGATCTGGGCGATCCGCAGCCGGGCGGCCTCGAATTCACGCAGGCCGAGGGTGGAGTGCTCGTAGACCGACAGCGCCAGGGCCGAGGCGGGCAGGCCGATGCCCGGCACCATTTCGCCCCATACATAGCCGATCGGGTCTTTGCCCTCGGGTACATCGATGATCACGGGTTTTTCCTTCCGAGTTTGCCGACCGCTGGAGTCAGCGGCACGTCCAGTGCGTCGTAGAGGCCGGGTTCGGCCGCGGTCAGCCACGGCAGCGCGTTCACCAATCGGCCTACGGCCGTGGCGTTTCCGCCCGCCGACCGGTTGCCGCCCTCGTCGCTGGCTTCGATGCTGACCTCGATCCGCGGGCGGCCCTCGATGATCACGCGGTGCGCGCCGACACCGTCGGGCGGCAGCGGCCAGTCGCGGGCGCAGTCGGGGTGGATGCGGGTGACGTGCTCGATCACGATGCGCGGTTCGCCCTCGACGATGCCCTGCACCTCGAAGCGGATCGCGCCCTGCGTGCCGGCCTCGAACTCACCCATGAGCTCGGTGGTCACGGTCGCGTCCAGGGCCCGGCGATCCACGGTCTCGCGGATCTCGTCGAGTTCGACGCCCAGGCCGCGGGCCAGCATCCGGATCTGGCCGCCCCAGGCCATGGTCGGCACACCCGGGGCGAGCATCGGCGGGTCGTACTCCAGCGGCTGGCCCATGCCGATGATCCAGCGCACCGAATCGGGCTGGTCATAGGTGGTGTAGTCGAAGATCTCCTGGCAGCGGACCACGTCCACGGTGCCGGCCAGGGCGCTGATCAGCAGCGGCAGCACGTCGTTGCCCCAGCCCGGGTCGACGCCGGAGACGAACAGCGAACCGCCGCCGGCCTCGATCGCGTCGAGAACGGGCTGCCGGAATTCGGCCGGGGCGTTGCGCGGATCGTAGAGCGGGTAGAGCGCGGGCGTGACCACCACGGCGCCGGTGCGAATGGCCTTCGCGATGTCGGCCAGCGCCTCCTCGGGCCGGATCTCCCCCGAGGCCGCGTAGACGACCGCGCCGGGACGCGAAGCCAGGATCGCCTCGATATCGGCGGAGGCGGCGACCCCCAACTCGTAGTCGAGCCCGGCGAGCGAACCCGCGTCGCGGCCCACTTTGTCGGGATTGTGTACCAAAACACCAGCAAGTTCGAGCTCCGGGTGAGCCTCGACGGCGCGAATCGCCGCCCGGCCCACGTTGCCGGTGCCCCATACCACAGTGGGGATCATCGGCGAAGCGTAGCAAGTGCTTGGTTGGTTCGTCAGGGTATTGCGTTATAGCGGGTGAGGTATTCGGCCAGGCGGGTCAAATCGTCGTCCGACCAGTCCCGGAAGCGCGCGGTGAAGGCAATGCGCCGGGCCGCCTCGGCCTCGCCCGCGATGCGCCGGCCCGCCGCGGTCGGATGCACGCGCAGATTCCGGCGGTTGGCCGGATCCACCTCCCGGCTCAGATAGCCCTGCGCCTCCAGGGCCGCGATCTGCCGGCTCACCGTCGACTTGTCGAGCAGGAAGTGCTCGGCGATCTCGCTGGCCTGGCACCCGTCCCGCTCGATCAGCAGGTCCAGGATGCTGGCCGCGACCAGCGACAGCTCCGGATGCAATTCGGCGGCCCGGCCGCGGGCGCGGCGGGCGAACGCGGTCAGTTCGCGCTGAATGGAAAGGATCGCGGACCCCCGAGGCAACTCGTTCGACATAGTTGTATGATACAACCAATGGCATAGTTGCATTTACCAACCATTGGGAGTCGATCCGTTGAAGACCTCGGCAGCACAGCTGCGGCATGTGGCCGCGCACCTAGTCACCCCGCTGCTCATGTGCCTGGGCATGGCCCTGGCCTACCTGGGCGCGTTCCATCAGCCCGAACCGCATCACCTGCAGGTCGCCGTCGTCGGCACCGCGCCGCAGGAGATGGTCCTGGCCCAGACCCTGAAGGACAAGGCCGGCGACGGGCTCGAGGTCGTCACCCTGCCCGACCGCGACGCCGCGATCAGTCAACTGCGCGACCGCGGCCTGGCCGGCGCCTACGTCCCCGACGCGCAGCATCCGGAACTGCTTGTCGCCAAGGGCAGTTCGGACACCACGGCGATGGCGGTCGAGGTGGTCTTCAAACAGGTCTCCGGCCAGCAGGGCGTGCCGCTGACCGTCACCGACATCGCCCCCACCGCGCCCGGCGACCCCACCGGGCAGGGCATCTTCTTCCTGCTCGTCGCGCTCAGCGTGGGCTCCTACGCCAGCGTCGCGGCCATCGGCGCGGCCGGGGCGGGCCTGAGCATGCGAATGCGCGCCCTGATCGGCGTGGTCACCTCGCTGATCGTCAGCATCATCGGCGTCGTGGTGGCCGGGCCGGTGTTCGGGGTCGTCGACCACTCCTACGCGGCGATCTGGGGCCTGTCGTGGCTGTATTCCGCGGGCATCGTGCTCGTCGGCATCGGGCTGCACACCTTCCTGAAGCGCTGGACCACCCTCGTGCTGATGGTGTTGTTCGTGATGCTCAACTTCACCTCCTCCGGCGGCATCTACCGGCCCGAGTTGCAGAACGGATTCTTCGGTGCGCTGCACTCGTTCTGGAACGGGGCGGGCTTCGTCGAGGGCGCGCGCAGCCTGCTCTACTTCGACGGTGGTGCGGGGCTCGGCGGGCGGCTCGCGAGCCTGGCGTTGTGGCTGGTCGCGGGGCTGGCACTGCTGTTCGTCGCGGCGCGGCACGAGCGCGAGGACGCGCCTGCCGAACCTCGGGCGGCTGCGGTCGAGGAGGAAATCGAGGAGACCGTCGGGGTTTAGGCACCCCCTCGTTCTGCGTATTTCACGGGCACCGGGTAGGGTGAGTGCATCGCGCACCCTCTTCCGGTGCCCCGGCCGTTCGGCCACTCCCCCAATTTTCGAGAAGCCGAAGTATCTGTAACCGTCGGTTACAGATACTTTCCCGTTCGGGATCGCAGCCGAAATCCTTTACAGAACAAGCGAAGACGTCTATTTTCCGCGACCTATGCCCGACTCGCCGATAGGCATCGGCGAGTCGTCCGGCAGCGAGTACGGTGTAGCGCGCCGCACAGCGCAGACATGGCGATGATCATCGCGGAAAGGCGGAGCGCTACCGATGAATGAGCCGTATTCGCACCTGCCTGCCCAGAATTCGGCCGATCAACTACCGCTAGCCGCCCGATACCAATCCGCCGACCCCATCCGGTGGCACGGCAGCCTGGTCTATCCCATGTACTCCGAGCGATTCGGGCCCAGCGCCATCACGCTCACCATGTACACGGTGTCGGCCGCTCCCCCTACCGGGCTACGCGGGCACGGCATCGGGCTCTCGGTCACCGACGGATACATCGGCATCGAAGGGCGCCAGCTCGGCGGCGTCGACGTCTGGAGCGACGTGCTCTCCGGCGGGGTCACCTTCGAACTCACCCCCGCCGGCCCGCAGGCGATGTTCACGCTGACACCGGTCTGGGTCGACGAGACCGGCGCGCAGAAATCGTGGACCGGCAACTACGGCATCGTGATCGAAGCCGCCACCGACGGGCGAATGGCGCTGTGGTGCAGCGTCGGTGAAGGGCCGCCCAATTTCGCCAACCTGGTCATCGGGGTGGACACCACGGCCACCTCCGCACCGCGCAGCTGGTTCGCGGGCGAACCGGACGCCGCGGTGGCGTCCGAGTCCGGGCAGGTCGCGGAATCGGCCGCGCCGATCCCGGTGTCACAGGAGTGGTTCGAGACCGCCGGGCAGATCATCGCCGACCCGGAACCAGAACCGGTCGCGCCCGCACCCGCGGCGGCGCCCGTCGCACCCGCGATCGGCTCGCCGGAGTGGTACGCCGCCATCTCCCCGCCCGACATCCCCGCCCTCTCCGACGATCAAGCCTGGTACGCCGATCCACCCGCGAGACCCGCTGCCGCACACCAGAAACGGTTGCCGCCGCCAACCGCGGAATCGGATCCGTTCGGTGGGTACGGCTCGGCCGCTACGCAGAGCGGGTTCGGTGCGGATTGGCAGTCGAGATTCGAGCCGGATCAGTTCGCTGAGCCCGCGCCCCGGGCGAGTGCACTAGACCCGTTGAGTGCGCCGCTGAGTACGCGGGCTCCGATGAGCGGGCCGGGTCTAGCGGACGCATCGGGTGCCGCGAACGGGCGAGCCCCATTGAGTGCGCGGACCCCGATGAACGCGCGGGCCGCGATGAGCGGGCCGGACCCGGCGGACACCTCGGCTCCCGCGAACACACCGGAGCCGCTGCACCGGCGGGCGCCGATGAGCACACCGGCACCGATCGGCACGCCGGATCCGCTGCGAGCACCCGAACCGATGGACCCAGCGGCCTCGCGGAATCCCATAGCTCTACCGCCGCTGAAAGCGCGGTCTCCCATGAGCGCGCCTCCTGAGACCAACACGCGGTCTCCGTTCGGCGCAGCCACTCCCACGAGCGCGTCGACTCCCGCGAACGCGCTGGATCCGATGCGAGCACCCGCACCGCTGGACCCATCGGCCTCGGGCAACCCACCAGCTCTACCGCCGCTCAACGCACGAGTTCCGATGAGCGCGCCCCCCGCGACCAACACGCGTACTCCCTTCGGCGCAGCCGCCCCCGAGAGCGCATCGACTTCCTCGAACACGCTGGATCCGCTGGGCATGCGGGCGCCGATGAGTCCGCCTGCACCGGTGGACCCAGCCTCCTCGTGGAACTCGACCGGCCTGCCGCCGCTGAACGGACGGGCTCCGATGAGCGCGCCGGCCTCGATCAACACGCAGGATCCGTTCGGCGCAGCCGCTTCGGAGGACGCATCGGTTCCAACTCGCGGGGACACGCCGGCTTCGAACGCACGGGGCTCGATGAGCGAACCGGCACCACGCAATACGCGGGCTCGGATGAGCGCACCCGCTCCGGCGGACTCCTCGGCTTCGGGGATTCCGGCTCGCCTGGATGCACGGGCTCCGCTAAGTGCGCCTCCTTCGAGGAACGCGCAGGATCCATTCGGCGCAGTTGTTCCCGAGAACGCGCCGGTGCCAATGAGCCATTGGGCAGCGGTCGACGCGCAGGCTCCATCGAGCACACCCGATCTGCTGGATTCCTCGGCCTCAGGGAACCCAGCCGGTCCGGCTCGGCTGAGCAGGCGGGCATCGATGAGCGGGCCCTCCCACGCGTCGGCCCCAGCTCACGCATCGCCGCCGGCTAATGCGCCGGCCCCTGCTGATGCACAGGCCCCAGCTCACGCGCCAGCCCCGGCTCACACATCGGCCCCGGCTCACACATCGGCCTCAGCTCACACATCGGCCTCAGCTCACACATCGGCCTCAGCTCACACACCAGCGCCAGCAAGCACATCGGACTCTGCGAACACGCCGACTCCGATGCACGTCCGGGCGCCGATGCACGCCCCCGCGCACGCATCAGCAGAGGCAGTAACTCCGGGGAATGCGCATGTTCCACTAGATGCACCGGAAACTGCGAGCGCAGCCGCTCCCGTTGCGACCAAACGGGATTGGTTCGGAAACGAGCGCCCGGTGGATTCGTTGAACGGTGACGACAGTCCGCCGGTGCTCTCGGCCACCGAGTTTCCCTGGCAGGTGCAGGTCGCGCAGCAGGTTATCTCCGCGCACACGGCGAGTGGCGGGCAGCGGGATTGGTTCAGCCCCAGCAAAGTCGCAGAACCTGCGCCCAGTCCCGGCGGCGACTGGCTGACCGCACCGACCTACGACCCCATGGATCCGGCCGTCGTCCCCCCCGAATGGGAACCCGGCCAGCGCCCGGGCCCCACCGGCTGGCAGGCAGGTGCCGCGCGAGACCCCGATCCTGGCTACCGCGGCGCGCTCTACGAGCTCGGCGTAGGCATGTACAACCGCGGCGAGGAAGACGAGGCCTGCGGGCTGTGGACCCAGGCCGCCGAAGCCGGGCACGTCGGCGCCGCCTACGACCTCGGCGTGGTTCGATTCCGCCGCGGCGACGCCGGTGACGCCGAACGCTGGTGGCGCGCCGCCGCCGACCTCCGCGAGCCCCGCGCGATGGCCGGACTCGCGGGCCTACTCGACCGCCAGGGGAATCACGCCGAAGCGCGAATCTGGCGCGCGGACGCGGAAGAGGAGCTTGCGCGGGTCGACCAGTCGGTCTGAGCGAGCGGGAAGGCCGGCAACCGAATGCCGACCACTCGATGCGAGCAGACGCGGACGCTCGCTAACCGATCAGTCGATCACCTGAGCGCGTAGATCAGCACGCGCCGCCATGAGCGCGAACCCGAGCAGGTTCAGGCCACGCCAGCGGGAAGGATCTTCGGCGCGGGGGTCGTCGGCGGCCAGGCCGATTCCCCAGACGCGGTCTACCGGGCTGGCTTCGACCAGGACCCGGTCACCGGTGCGCAGGAGATAGTCCGCGAGGTCGGGGTGCTGCCCGAACTTCGCCACGTTCCCGGCCACCACGATGTCGAATCGCGCGGCATTCCAGGCGTTCTCGTCGAACGCACAAACCTGGCGGCCGAGATCCTTGGCTTGCTTGGGATGCCCGGCCGCCAGGATTCGCTGGGCGGTTTCGGTGTCGCCGAACAGCATCGCCTTGCCCCACATCATGTAGTGCTCGGCGCTGCGGAAGGTCTCGCCTTCGACCGTGAACTCCGCGGGCCACCACTGGCTCAGCGCCGCGGACCCGATGCTGCCTTCGCGCTGCGGCTGGTGACCCCAGAACTTCAGATATTTCACCCGTCCTCCGCGCTGGAGGAATGTAGCCAACTCTTCGGCCGAACGCATGCTCACACGGGTCAGTCTGCCGCAGGTCGGGGACAGGTCAAGCGAGTTAGGTCAGGCGAGGGCGAAGCTGAGCAGCTGGGCCGGGCCGCCGGGATCGCGCGACCAGGAGTATCCGAACCAGACGCCCGGGGTGATCTCCCGGATCTCGTCATAGAGTTGCGGACTCGGTGAGGGACGGTAGTCCAGCACCCAGGACGGGCCGCCGTCGAGCAGGGCGGGGCCGCGGAACACGTCGGCGGGATAGCCCTCGATGCCGGCGCCGGTGATCCGGTTCAGCACGTAACCGCCGTCGGGGCCGGTGTAGAAGGTTTTGCCGATCCACAGCGCGGGTGTCCACGCCTGCATGTCGATCGGCCGGATCACCCAGCCGTTCTTCACGCCCATCGGTACCGCGCCCGGGGAGGCGTCGCGGAAGATGGCGTCCTGTTGCGCGGGGTTGCAGCGGAAACGCAGGGAATCCACCGTTGCCGCGCGATTACCCTCGTAGAGAACGCAGCCGCCGCCGTAATCGGCGTCGGCATGCGCGACGGGTATCGCCAGCGGGGTGAAAACCAGCGCCGCCCCGAGACCCGCGGGGGCGAGCCACCGCGTCAGGGCAGATAGGCGAGCTCTATGACTGGTACGCATATTTGGGTCCTCCACCGGAATCGGTTGTTCCACGGGACAAACCCGACCTACCCGCGATGCTAGTTAGCTATTCATTAGCTATTGGGAACCGTCACCAAACCGCAACTACCACCGCACCGGGATAAAACCGCTTTCGCCCGGCAGGTGTCGCTCGGTATGTTGTCCGGCATGGGTAGTCCCGGCATGAATGGAGCGTGCGCTGTCGGCGCGTTCTACCTTCGACTGCGCACGGTGGCCTGGGCTCGGCCGGCGCACCGTGAATTCCCGATCGCGCGTTGAACCGCCGCCGCCGATAGTGCGGCGCTGATCGGATTCCTGACCGACCTTCCGTCGGTGCACCGGCATGGGTCCGGGCGAATCACTGGTTCCTGATTCGACCACTCCGTCCGGAGGACGCCCATGTCCCGCCATCGTTCGCTTCCGCGTGCCCGCAGCAGCCACACCGGAAGCACCCGCAAACGCCTGTCCCAGAACTTTCTCGCCGACACCGGCACCGCCGATCTGCTGGTCCGCGAGTCCGGCGTCGGTGCCGCCGACCTCGTCGTCGAGATCGGGCCCGGCGACGGCATGCTCACCCGCCGGTTGCTCGGCGCGGCCGGGCGGATTCTCGCCTACGAGCTGGACGGGCACTATGCCGCGCGCCTGCGTCGACGCTACGCCCAGGACAGCCGAATTCACTGTTACCACAGTGACTTCCGCTCAATTGCCGCTCCGTGCGAACCGTTCGCCGTCGTCGCCAACATCCCGTTCGGCAGCACCACGGACATCGTCCGTTGGTGTCTGTCCGCACGTCAGCTGACCTCCGCCACCCTGCTCGTGCAGGAAGAGTTCGCACGCAAGCACACCGGGAGCTACGGGCGCTGGACCAAGCTTGCGATATCCCATTGGCCTACTGCTGCAATGGAACTGGGCCCGAGGGTCAGCCGGAATCGATTCCGTCCCGTACCGCAGGTGGATGCCGCGATCCTGCACATCCGCCCGCGCCTCCTACTCCCGGTCAGCGCGCTACCCGACTACCGCCGCCTCGTGGAACTGGGCTTCTCCGGCGTCGGCGGCTCCCTCGCCGCGTCACTGAGCCGGGCACACCCCTCCCGCGCCGTGCGCAAAGCCTGTGCAGGCGCGGGCATTCCACTCGATCAGCCAGTGGGCCTGGTCCGACCCGACCAGTGGCTGAACGTGTTCACCACGCTCCGATAGACGCCGCTCCCCCGTGGCCGCAGCGCAAACCTGCCGCGGCCACGGGCCCCTGTTCAGCGCCGTCTCGCCGCTAAGTCGTTGCCCAGCCGCGGATCGCGGCGACGAACTCCTCGGGTGCGTCCGACTCGACGTAGGTGCCGGCGCCCTCGACGATCACCGTCTTGTGATTGGGGAACGTCGCTTCCAACCGTTCGCGCTCCTGCGGCCGGAAGGCGATGTCGGCGTCACCCCACACGATCAGAGTCGGCCGGTCGGCGATACCTGCGAGGCCGGCCTCGACCTCGGCGAAGAAATCCCGGCTGGCGCGGACCTGGCGTGGGAATTCGGCGGAGGCGCTGCGGCGGGCGGGGGTGTCCAGCGCCTGGCGGTAGTGGGCCATCTCGACCGCGGTCGGCTTCCGCCTGCGGTGGCCGGTGGGGATGAAGGTGTTGACGAGCAGGTTGAACCGCCGGACCAGGAAGCGGCCCAGGGTGCCGCCGAGGGTGCGGGAGAAGGCTTCGAAGTGGAGGACGCCGTTGACCGGCCAAGCCCAGGTGTTGGCGAGTACCAGCCGATCGAAGGCGCCCGGGCGGCGCTGCGCGACTGCCAAACCGATCAGGCCGCCCCAATCCTGCCCGACCAGAGTGACACCGTCGAGGCCGAGCGTGTCGACGAAACCGGTGACCACGTCCGCGTGTTCGGCGGGCAAGTAGCGGTAGCCGGGCGCGGACGTCGAGAGCCCGAAGCCCGGGTAATCCAGGGCGACGCAGCGATAGTCGGCGCGCAGCGCGCTGATGACCTCACGCCAGAGGAACGACCAGGTCGGGTTGCCGTGCAGGAGTAGCAGGGTGGGGCCCGACCCTTCGTCGACGTAATGCACGGTGTGCCCGTCGATTTCGATGAAATGGCTCTCGAACGGGAACAGGGCGTCGTCGACCCAGGCGGGCCGCGCGCTCTCGGTGGTATCGGCCATGGCGGCCACCTCTCGGTTCGGTCGTGCCGTAAGCTTGAGTTTGTCAATCTCACTTTAGATAGTCAAGTAGAGGATGCGATGCGAAGTTACGGACAGTACTGCGGGCTCGCCCGGTCGCTAGAGGTCGTCGGCGACCGTTGGAACCTGCTGATCGTCCGCCAGCTCCTCATCGGCCCCGCCCGCTACCGGGACCTGATCGACGGGCTCCCCGGCATCGCGACCAACCTGCTCGCCGACCGGCTCCGGGACCTCGAGGCCGCGGGCGTGATCGAGCGCCGACTAGCCGGCGCGGGCAGCGCGGTCGAATACGCCCTCACCCCCTGGGGCGCCGAGCTACGTCAGCCGATCGAAAGCCTGATCCGCTGGTCCACCCCGCTGATGGTCCGCGGCCCCGGTGGAGATTCCTTCCGCCCCGAGTGGCTCGCCCTCGCCGTCCCCGCCCTGCTCGACACCCGGGTCACGATCCGCGCCGCGGCGACCGTCGGTCTCGAGATCAGCGACTCCCCCCTTCAACTGCGCGCGACCCGTTCCGGCTTCCAAGTAGTCCCACGGGACGGCCGCGCCCTCGACGCCACCCTCCGCGCCGAACCCGCCTACATCCTCGGCCTCGCCGCCGGCGCCTTCACCCTGAGCGATGCCCGCGCCCTCGGACTGATCGAGATCGAGGGTGACGAGGCCGTCGTCCGCACCGTCTTCGCCGCCTGACGAAACAGCCGGCTGCCTCGCCTGCGACGCGGCGACTTCACAGCGCTATCTGCGACTTCCCTCGCGTCTGATGACCTCACAGCGCTATCCAGGACATCACCAGTGCAACGGGAAGAGTGAAGCCGCAGAAAGAGATGTGTACTCGCGAGCGCATTGCTGGCTGCATGCGGTTCGCCCTCGATACCCAGGTGGGCGACGTGACATGCGAACTTGGCGCGTCCCGTACCGGTGTTGAGCGGGTAGAGAAGGGGCGCGGGCGGTGGCGGATTGGCCTAGGGTTGCTGGCTGAGTCAACTACAGGGGCGGTCGGTTCGCCCGGGGAGGAATCGGTGGTGACGAATCCGAGTCAGCCGCAAGCGCAATCAGGGGGTCCGGGAGGGCCGGGCGGGTATCCGGTTGCAGGGCAGGTGAATCCGGGGCAAGCGGCGCAGAGCGCGGACCCGAGTGGTGCGCCGCAGGGTTCGTATCCGGGTGGCGGGCAGCCAGGCGCGCAGAGTTCATATCCGGGCGGTGGGCAGCAGGTTCCGCCGAATACCTATGCGGCTGGTGGGCCGACGGCGGCGGCGTATCCAGGTGGTGAGCAACCGACGCCGCCATATCCGGGTGGGGGACATCCGGCACAGCCGTATCCGGGCGGTCAGGCAGGGCAGCAATATTCGTATCCGGCTGCGGGGCAGCCATTTCCGCAGCAGCCGGGGTACGGCCAGCGGCCGGGGAATTCGCCGCGGCAGGGTCGACCGGGTGCTGCGCTCGGGCGCGTGGCGGGCGGGTTGTTGCTGTTCGGCACGATCTTGAACATCGCGGAACGTCTGATCTGGGGCGGCGGGTATTTCCGAATGGATCTGTGGAGTGATGTTCCGCTCGCGGTCATCTCTCTTGTGGGTCTGGGCGCGGCCGTTGTTCTGCTGATCGGCCTGCGGGCACCGGCGATTCCCGCGCTGGGCGCGGGCGCGGCGGGCATGCTGTTCACTTCGGCGTTCACTCAAGCCGTTTTCGTCGGGCGCTATCTCGGTATGGGGTACGCCCAGTTCGTGATCGTTCTGCTCGCCACGATCATTTCCTTGGCGGCGCTGGTCTTGGCGATTCTTTCGGCGAAGGGTTCCGGGCCGCAGGCACCGGCGCAAGCCCCCGCGCAGTGGGCAGGCCCGCCCGCTGCACCGCAATGGGCACCCCCGCAGCCTGCTCCGCAGTGGGGCCACGGCGGCCAACCAGCGCCACCGCAGTACCAACAGCCCCAGTAGCGGGTCCAAGCTGCAGCTGAGGCCCCGGCCCGATCTGCACCACCAACCTCAGCAATGAAATTCCACCCCTCCCCTTCCACCCACCGCCTCTGTTCCCAGATGAACCGCCCGTGTCACCACCCAGCGTTACGATGCGGACATGGCGCATCCGGCTCCGGTGGTTTCGGGGGCGACGGTCGCGGCGGGCCGGTCGCCGGGAACCGGGGTGGCCGAGGTGGTGGAGCGGTTCGCGCAGGCTTGGCGAGAGGACGACGAGCCGCCGGAGTTGCCGGCGTTCCTGCCGGATTCGCCCGCGATCCGCCGGGTCTCGCTGATCGAGTTGATCAAGGTCGATTTGGCGCAGCGGTGGGGTCGGGGGCAGCAGCCGAAGCGGCTGGTCGACTATGTGCTGGAGTTGCCGGAGCTGGGGTCCTGGCCGTTGCCGCCGGATCTGATCTACGAGGAGTTCCACGTCCGGAAGCGGGCGGGTGAGACGCCGGAGATCGCCGAGTACACCGCCACCTATCCCGCTCAGGCGGAACAGCTTTCGGAGCTGCTGACCACCGACGACTATCACAGCACGCTGATGTCGGCGGCGCTGGAGCCGGCGGGCTTGGACGACATCGAGCCCGGGCAGCGCATCGACGACTTCGATCTGATGACGGGCCTGGGCCGGGGCGCGTTCGCGCGGGTGTTCCTGGCGCGGCAGCGGTCGATGCAGCGGCTGGTCGCGCTGAAGATCTCGCAGGACCGAAGCTCGGAACCGCAGACGCTGGCCCAGCTCGATCACGACTACATCGTGCGGGTCTTCGATCAGCGGATCCTGGAGGAGCGCGGGTTGCGGCTGCTGTACATGCAGTACGTGCCGGGTGGCACGCTGTTCAACGTTTTGGAGCGGGTCCGCGAGACCGTGCCCGCGCAGCGTTCGGGTGCGCTGCTGCTGGAGGTCATCGACGGCGTGCTGGCCGGCAAGGGCGAGATCCGGCCCGGCGAATCATCGGTGCGCGCGGAGCTGGCCGGGCTGTCGTGGCCGGAAGCGGTGGCGTGGCTGGGGCGGCGGCTGGCCGAGGCGCTGGACTACGCCGATCACCGCGGCGTCCTGCACCGCGACATCAAACCGGCCAATGTGCTGCTGACGGCGGAGGGTGTGCCGAAGCTGGCGGATTTCAACATCAGCTTCAGCGGCAGCGTCTCCGGGGACAGCCCGGTCGCCTACTTCGGTGGTTCGCTGGCCTACATGTCGCCGGAGCAGTTGGCCGCGGTGCACCCGGACAAGCCCGGGACCGCGGCCGACCTCGACGTTCGCAGTGACCTGTTCGCGCTGGCCGTGGTGCTGTGGGAGCTGCTCACCGGGACCAAGCCGTTCGCCGACGACGGCGTCACCGGCGGCGACCGCACCACCCTGGACGGCATGCTGGAGCGCCGCGAGGCCGGTCCGGCGGCGCTGCCGTACGAGAATCTGCCCGCGGATTGCCCGGCGGCGCTACGCCGGGCCCTGGTCCGCGCGCTGGAACCGGATCCGGCCGAGCGCTGGCCGAACGGCGCTGAGCTGGCACAGCAATTCGAGGTGTGCCTGGACGCCCGCGCGCGCGACCTGGTGGATCCGCCCCCGCACAGCGCCCGGCTGCGCGCCCGGATGCTCATGCATCCGATCATGGCCTGCGCCATCGCGATTCCGAACGCCCTCGCGATCTGGTACAGCTACCACCACAATCGAACGTTGATCATCGGGAAACTGGACGCCTCGGCACAGCACCGCTTCGATCAGGTCGCGCTGACCACCTACGGGCTGTGCTTCCTGGTGGGGTTCATCGTCACCAATGTGCTGCTGATGCGCCTGTGGTCGACCGCGCGCGGCCTGCGCCGCGGCACCCGCTACGACGCACCGGCGCTGGCGCGGGTGCGCGCGGACACGCTGCGGCTCGGCACCCGCAACGTGCTGACCTGTTTCGCGCTGTGGGCGCTGGCCGGGATCGTGGTCCCGCTGACGGTGCGGCTGTCGGGCAACCACCTCGACGCGGCCGACTATCTGCACTTCTTCATCACCCAGATCGTCTGCGGCGCAATCGCCATGGCGTACCCGTACTTCCTGGTCACCTTCTACGCGGTGCGCTGCCTGTATCCGATGTTCCTGCCGCACGGCGGAATCGGCGGCGACGACGCGGTCCGGCTGGAGCAGCTGGACCGCCGCAGCACCTATTTCCTGGCCATCGCCGCGGCGGTCCCGCTCCTCGGCGTGGCGGGGGCCACCTTCATTCCGGTCGACGACATCGGCGCGGTGATCCTGGCCATCCGGGTGTTGTGCGTGGGCAGCGCGCTGGCCTTCCTCGCCATCTACTGGCTGTTCCGCATGCTGGAGAAGGACCTGAACGCGCTGCAACGCATCGTCGTCGGCTGACCTGCGCTCAGTTGTCGGTCTTGGCCGGGGTGACGGCGTCGGCCTTGGTGCACAGCGCGTGATCGGTGTCGTTGATCTGCTGGACGTAGGGCGTGACCATGCCGTTGTCGCGCAGCACCAGGTCGGCCTTGACCTCGCCGGCGGATCCGACGAAGGCGCTGGCGACCTTCTCCTTCTGCAGCAGGGCGACGGGTTCGGCGGTGTCCTGGGCGACCAGGGCCTGCTTCAAGCCGGCGGTCTCACAGATGGCCGAGGGCGCCTCGCCGGCCTTGGCCGCGAGGACGACCATCTCGTGGTCGGCGTGTGCGGTGCCCGACAGGGCGACGACCAGGCCGAGGGCCGCGGCGACGGCACCGAATGCACGGAGTTTCATGTAGAGCCTTTCCGAACCGTGGGAGTCCGAGCGTGAGCTCGGCTCGGGAAGGGTCCCGAGCACCACGGTTATTCGGCTCGGTGGATCGGACGGATGGGTCGGATTTTTGTCAGCTCGGTTGAACGAGTGTCCGTTTCAAGATTTTTCCGGTGGCGTCGCGCGGCACCGGGAAGCGGCTGAGCCGATGCCGGATGTAGTTGCGCACCATGTCCCGGTCCAGCCCGAGCCCCTCGCGGGTCACCACGAACGCCGCGAGCCGCTGCCCGAACTCCCGGTCCGGCACACCCACCACCGCGACCTCGCTCACCTGAGGCAGGTGCGCGAGCGCCTCCTCCACCGGTCGCGGGAAGACGTTCTCACCGCCCGAGATGATCATCTCGTCGTCGCGCCCGGCGACGAACACCAGTCCGTCGGCGTCGATGAAGCCCAGATCGCCGGTGTCGAGCATGCCCTCGGCCTCGGCGGGCGGCGTCGCGTCGGTGTAGCCGTCGAAGAGCGGCCGGCCCGCGGTGGTCGGCGCGGCCCGCAGATCCGCGGGGTCGGCGATGGTGGCCCAGGACACCTCGGTGGAGCCGTACACGTTGTAGAGGGTGTCCTGGAATCGCTGCACGGTCGAACCATCCAGCGGCGCACCGCAACTGGCCACGATGCGCAGGCTGGAGCAGTCGTATCGGGCCAGCACGCGCGGGGGCAGGTCGAGGATGCGATTGATCATCACCGGCACCACGATGAGCGCGCTCACCCGGTGGTTCTCGATCAGGCGCAGGGTGTCCTCGGCGTCGAAGCGTTCCGGCAGCACCACGCTCGCGCGGATCGGGGTGCTGATCTGCAGCGCGGCCAGGCCCCAGGTGTGGAACAGCGGCGAGACGTATTTGAGCAGGTGGTCGTACTCGTCGTCACGGAAGACGGCGGCCAGGCCGTGCCGCTGCACTACCTCTTCGAGCTGTCCCGCCGAGAGCCCGGTGTTGAGCAGCACCGTGTCGATGCCCACTTTGCCTGCCGCGACCATGATTTCGACCATCGGCGCGCTGTTGCGGGCGAGCAGCCCGATGCTGGTGCGGGCGCCCAGGCCGAGGGTGGCCAGCGCCGCCGCGAGCCGATGGGTGCGCTGGTGCACGTCGCTGAAGGTGTAGCCGACATCGGGATCGAGCAGCCCGAGCCGCTTCGGGGTGTAGGCCGCGGCCGCGGCGTAGCCGCCGGCCAGGTTGAATCCCCACTTGGCCAGTCCGCCGAGCTGTTTGACGCCGCGATCGAACCGGAAACTGCGCACCACGCCGGTGGTGACCAGTTGCCTGGCGATGCCGATCTGCAAGCGTGTCGCCGAGTCCTCGCCGTTGATCAGGATCGAGGTGGGCGCACCCTGGACGGCTTCGGCCACTCGCGTCAAACCCGCTCGCACCCAAGCGATTACCGCCGCGTTGTCGTAAGCGGCCAGGCTCGGGTGGATCCGGCCCGCGCCGAAGACCGTCACCGCGACCCGGGTCCGCTCGGAATCCAGGGTCGTGTCGACGGTGCTGCGCAGCCGCAGGGAAACGAAACTGCCGGTGCTCGGGCACTGCAATTCGAGTATTTCCCGCTCCCGCGCGACAACGAGATGGATTGGCGGTACGGTGATTTCCGTACCGGACGCACTGGCTCGAATCAACAGAATCACTTGTGTTTCTGAAGTTTCTTGCCCAGCGGCTCCGATACCCGAAAACATTCGCGTGTAGGTCTGCGGCTCCAGCAGCAGATCCCACATCGCCGTGCGGTCGACCTCGCATTCGAGCTCGACTGTGATGACATCGGTGACCAATGGCGTGCAATTCTGTCGGCCGACCTCGAAGGTGCAGACAGATCGGCGTGTGAAGGTCAAGAGCCGATTTCTTTGCTCGATGATTGCCGCTGGCTTGTCAATGCCCTTCGCCGCGCAAAACATCCCAGCTTTCTGTACATCCCGGCAGAATATGATCGAGAAATCCACGCGCGCAGCGTTGTTCGCGAGGATGAGCAGAACGGGAGAACCATGACCGCCAGAGCCGAACTGGAACGCGAACTGGGCGGCCCGCTAACCGCCCTCGACCTGCTCTCCGACGCCGAAATTCGCGAATTACTGATGACCTTCCGCAGCGCCCGGCGCACCGAGGCGGCCATGCTCAACGAATCGGTGGACAGTGTCGTCGGCATCCTGCCCTGGCCGCTGCGCACGCCCGCGAAGAAGATCATGTTCGGCAATCGGCTCGGCTGATGACAGACCTGGTTACCAACGCGCAGCTGGTCCTGCTCGCCCGGACGCTGCACGTACCCGTCGAGCGGCTGGCGCATCTGGAGCGAATCGGCGCTGCCGCCCTGCACGAGCTGCAACAGCGCATGGCGGCGGTGATCTTCGCCCAGCATGCCGCGACCTTCGAGCGGATCAGCAAACTGGTGCCGGTGATTCCGCTGAGTATCTCGATTCCCTTGGTACAGCGGCTCGTTCCGCCCATGATGACTGGAAGAGCCGCCGGTGCCGTAGGTGTGAAGTATCCCAAAAAAGCAGCGGATGCCGTCTGGATGCTGGAGCCGGGCTACGCCGCCGATTGCGCACCCTATCTGGACCCGCACACCGTCGGGCAGCTCGCCGACGTGGCCCCGCCGGAGCCGATCGTGCGCATCACCAACGAGGTGCTGCGCCGTGGTGACTACGTGACGGCGGGCCCGTTCCTCGCCTACGCCACACCCGCGCTGATCCGGGCCATCGAGGCGGGCGTGGCCGACGACGAGGGCCTGATCCGCTCGGCGGCCTACGCGTACTCCGGCGAGAACCTCAGCGGCGTCATGCGCCAGCTGCTGCACGGGCGCTCACACCGGATTCCGCAGATGGTGGCGACGGTGCTGGACGGTTCGGCCGAACTGCAGCTGGCGGCGCTGTCGGTCTTCGCCCGCTGCGACAGCGACGTGGTCGGCGCGGTCGGCGAGCTGATGTTCGAGTTCGGCTCGACCGAGGCGATCACCGCGATGCTCGGCACCGTCATCGACGCGGGGTCGATCCCCGAGCTGCTGCGCTTCGCCGGGAGCCTGCGCCCGTCGGCCTTGGACAGCCTGGGGGCCAACCCGATCGTCGGCGACGATGCCAGGATGTCGGCGTTGGTGGCGGCGCTGGAGGGCGCGGACGAGCCGGCGCTGTGGCGCGGGCTGCTGTGCTGGATCGAGCGCGCCGATTTCCAGGTGCAGCGCCGAATCGCGGCGCTGATCACCGATTTGACGGATCCGACCCTGCTCGCGGTGCCCGGCGCGGCCACCGAGGCGCGGATCTGGCCGGCGCTGCTGCGGCTGCTGGCCGAGGCCGATGTCGACACCCAGGCCCTGCTCGGCGAGGTATGGGCGCTGCTCACCCCGTCCGTGCGGGCCGATCTGCAGCGGCGCGTGAGCGATCTGCGGCTCGACAGCCGCCTGGCGACGCTGAGTGTCACCCTCGACATCTATGCCTGAGCCGGGTCCGCTGCCCACGTGCACCTCTCGCCCCGACGACCGAGGCGCACGCGGGACAGCGGAGTTCTAGACCGGCGTGTAGTCGCGCGCCGCGATATAGCCCGGACGCCGGGCCGGCGCGGCGAACGGTTCCGCCAGGGTGTTCTCCACGCTGTTGAACACCAGGAAGATGTTCGAGCGCGGATAGGGAGTGATGTTGTTCGAGGAGCCGTGCATGATGTTGGAGTCGAACAGCAGCCCCGAACCGGCCCGGCCGGTGAACTGCGTGATGCCGTGCCGCTCCGCCAGGATCGCGATATCCGACGGGGTCGGCACGCCGAACTCCTGCTCCTGCAACGACTCCCGGTAATTCTCGGCCGGCGTGCTGCCCTGGCACGGCACATAGGTGCGGTGCGAACCGGGCATCACCATCAAGCTGCCGTTGACCGGGTAGTTGTCGGTCAGCGCGATCGACAGGCTGACCGCGCGCGGCGCCGGCATCCCGTCCTCGGCATGCCAGGTCTCGAAGTCGGAATGCCAGTAGAAGCCGTTGCCGCGGAACCCGGGCATGTAGTTGATCCGGGTCTGGTGCAGGTACACCTCCGAGCCGAGCACCTCGCGGGCCGGTCCGGAGATCCGGGACTGCCGCACCAGATCGGCCACCGCGGCGCTGAGCTTGTGCACCTCGAACACCGACCGCACCCGATTCGAGGACCGCTCCCGGACCACCCGATCGTCCTCGGCCAGCGAGGTATCGGTGGCCAGGCGGGCGATCTCGGCGCTGAACTCGGCCACTTCGGCGGGGCTGAGCAGATCGTCGAGCACGGCGTAGCCGTCGGTGCCGAATCCGGTCAGGGCTTCGGTGCCGATCTGGCCCCATACCGTGGGGTCGACCCGCTCCATGTGCTGGAGCGGTTCGCCCGTCCGGGTGGGGTATTGATCGAGCAGTCCCGTATCAACGGTGTGCTGCAACACCATTCGCTACCTCCCTCAGTTGCTCACGACGCCACCAGTGGGTAGACGCCGTTCTCGTCGTGAACCTCTTGCCCGGTGACCGGCGGATTGAACACGCACAGCATGCGCATGCGGGTCCGGGTCTCCAGGCGGTGCTTCTCGTGCCCGTTGAGCAGATACATCGAGCCCGGGCCGAGCGGGTAGGTGACGTCGTTGTCGAGATCGGTGAGCGTGCCCTCGCCCTCGACCAGCCAGACCGCCTCCACGTGGTTCTGGTAGTGGAAGACGTGGGTGGTGCCGGCTTCGATGGTGGTCTCGTGGAAGGAGAACCCGACCCCGTCGCCGCCGAGGATGATGCGCTTGCTGCGCCAGCCCTCGTCGGCGACATCGCGCTCGGTCCCGGTGATTTCGGCAGTGGTGCGAACGATCACTGGTTCGCCCCCTTGTGCAGACGCTGCCAGCCCGTGCACACGGTGTCGATGGCGCCGGTGAGCAGGTGCAGGCCGAGATCGAGCTCCTCGTCGGTGATCGTCAGCGGCGGCAGCAGCTTCACCACCTCGTCGCTGGAACCGGAGGTCTCCACCAGCAGCCCGCGCTCGAAGGCCACCTGGGCCACCTTGCCCGCCTGCGACGGATCGTCGAAGGCGATGCCCTGCACCAGCCCGCGACCACGCGTGGTGATGCCGGGGAAGTAGTCGGCCACCTGGCCCAGCGCCTCGCCGATCCGCACGCCCTTGGCCTCGGTCGACTGCTGCAGGGTGGCATCGGACCAGTAGTGCCGCAGCGCGGCCTCGGCGGTGATGAAGGCCGGGTTGTTGCCGCGGAAGGTGCCGTTGTGCTCACCCGGCGCCCAGACGTCGTGCTCGGGCTTGAACAGCACCAGCGCCATCGGCAGGCCGTAGCCGCCGATCGACTTGGACAGCGTGACGATATCGGGGGTGATGCCCGCGATCTCGAAGGAGAAGAACGGGCCGGTGCGGCCGCAGCCCATCTGCACGTCGTCGACGATCAGCAGGATCTCGCGCGCGGCGCACAGGCCGGCCAGGTGCCGAAGCCATTCCGGGCGAGCGAGATTCACGCCGCCCTCACCCTGCACCGTCTCCACGATCACCGCGGCCGGGCGGTCGAAGCCCGAGGAGGTGTCGTCGAGCACCCGTTCCATCCACTGGAAGTCCTGGGTGGTGTTGTCGAAGTAGCCGTCGAAGGGCATGTGCGCGGCGTGCACCAGCGGCACGCCGGCGCCGGCCCGCTTGGCGGCGTTGCCGGTCACCGACAGCGCGCCCAGGGTCATGCCGTGGAAGGCGTTGGTGAAGCTGAGCACGGTCTGGCGGCCGGTGATCTTGCGGGCCAGCTTCAGGGCCGCCTCGACCGCGTTGGCGCCGGTCGGGCCGGGGAACTGCACCTTGTAGTCCAGGTCTCGCGGCTTGAGAATGGTGTCGCGCAGGGTTTCGAGCAGCTTGCGCTTGGCCGCGGTGGACATGTCCAGGCCGTGGGTGATGCCGTCACCGGCGATGTAGTCCAGCAGCGGCTGCTTGAGCACGTCGTTGTTGTGCCCGTAGTTCAGCGCGCCGGCGCCGGCGAAGAAGTCGAGGTACTCCTTGCCGTCCTCGTCGCGGATCCAGCTGCCCTTCGCGGTGGTGAACAGCGCGGGCCAGGACCGGCAGTAGCCGCGGACATTCGATTCCAGATCTTCGAAGATGGTCGTTTCTGCGGTAATCACTTGCGGGCCTCCAGATCGATAGGGGCAATGCGATACAGGTCTTCGGCTTCGTGGTTGTCCGGGAACAACTCCGGATCGAACATCGGCGCCTTGGCGAGCTCCGCGCCACGACGGCGGGCCACCGAGCCGAACATCGCGATCGAACCCGGGTTGTCCGGCGCGATGGTCGTCTCCAGAACCGAGACCCCGTGCGGGGCGACGGTGTCGAGCAAATGCTGAATCAGTGCGGTGCCGGTGCCGAGGCCCTGCTGGGCCTGCTCGACGGCCACCTGCCACACGAACACCGTGTCCGGCGATTCCGGCCGCAGGTATCCGATGACGAAGCCCACGACACGGCCGTCGACCTCGGCCACTACCGAGGTACCGGTGAAGTCGCGACACCACAGCAGGTAGGCGTAGCTCGAATTGGTATCGAGCACTTGCGAATCCTTGGCGATTCGCCAGATCTGCGCGGCGTCACCGACGCGCGGCGTGCGCATGACCGGTGCGGCGAGCCTGTCGATTTCGGCAACTGTGCCGTCGTCGAGCATGGGCAAGGTTGGTGTGGACATACAACTCCCTCTGACCTTTTCGAGCGACTTGTGAGAAGTCGCAAGCGGCGGGTCTGCAGTACTGACAACAGCCTTACGACTGAACTTTGCGGTGATCGTGTCGAACGCTTTGCGGTTGTGTTACGACGAGATCACAACGCCTGGTAAACGGGCATGACGAAATAAGCTTCGTCACAATTCGAGCGAGAAAAAGCGGCTTGTTACTACTGGAGATCGAGCCGGTAACCGAGCCCGCGCACCGTCACCACGATGCGGGCGTCGGAGGGGTCTCTTTCGATCTTGGTCCGCAGCCGGCGGATGTGGACGTCGACGATGCGCTCGTCACCGAAAAAGCCGTCGTCCCACACTCGTTCGAGCAGCAGGGCGCGCGAGAGCACACGTCCCGGCGTCTCGGCGAGTTCACACAGCAGCCGGAACTCGGTGATGGTGAGATGGATCTCCTCGGCGCCGCGCCGGACCGCGCCGGATTCCGGGGTCAGCACCAGCGGTGCGTCCGGGTGCGCGTCCAGCACGATCTCCTTGGGTGCGTCGCGCTCGGCGGTCAGACGGGCCCGCCGGCGCAGTGCGCGCATCCGGGCGGAGATCTCCTTGATCTCGAACGGCTTGGTGACGAAATCGTCGGCACCGGCCTCCAGCGCGGCCACCACGTCATGGGTGTCGTCGCGGGAGCTGATCACGATGATCGGCACGTCGTGCTGGCGGCGGATCTCCCGGATGCAATCGAAGCCATCCATGTCGCCGAGCATCAGCTCGACGATCATCACATCCGGTGCGCCCTTGCTCCGCAGGTAGGACAGCGCGTCCTCGGCCTCGTTCGCCTCGGATACGTGGTAGCCCTCGCCCTCCATCGCCAGGCGCAACTCGCCCCTAACGTTTTCGTCCTCGTCAACGATCATCAGGTTGGTGCTCAAAAGGTCCTCATCCCTTGCCAGAGCGGACCCGCGTGCAGTACGGAAATATTCGCATCCCCATACCGACGCGACATTCCGCCTTCGAGCAACTTGCCAACCGCCGGAATACCCGGACCGACCGTCCGGTAAACCTCCGTAAGCGGAAGGGTTAGTTGCTGGCTATCTCCAACCCTTCGCCTATACCCGGCCCAAAAGCAAGTCAGCGGTGAGCTTGGCCACATCCAGGCAATTCGGGAATGCGGTACTTACCGGACGCACAAAGCGGGGCCCGCGATCACGTAGATCACGGACCCCGCCCCTCGAAAGGCAGTCTCAGCGAAGGTGTTTCACAGCTCGTCGCGCGGCGGTTCCAGGCGGTTGAAATTGCTCCGGCTCCCGTCGGGGTGCCGCTCCTGGTAGAGGAACCGGAAATGCCGCGCGTCGAAGGTGTCGAACCACTTCTCCCACTCGACGGGCTGCAGAATCGCGCCGCCGTAGCCGGGGAAGTCGAAGCGCAGGTTGCCCAGCCGCCCGTTCATCTCGCTGAACGGGGTGGTGGCCGGGCGCGCACCGCGTTGTTCGGCCCAGCGACGGATCACCTCGTGATTGCGCGTGACCAGGGTCTGGTCCTCGCAGTCGGGCTGTTCGCTGGGCGAATTGATTTGCTGTGCAGATTTCAGCGGCCGCGAATCACCCGGTCCGATATGCGGATTCCGGGCGACTGGCCGTCGCTGGCGGTCCATGACGACCCTCCTTAGCGCCCTGAGCGGTGGTTCCGGTTCCCTACCTAGTACCCGAT
Organism: Nocardia sp. NPDC050712; assembly: GCF_040654295.1. Lineage (NCBI taxonomy): Bacteria > Bacillati > Actinomycetota > Actinomycetes > Mycobacteriales > Nocardiaceae > Nocardia > Nocardia sp. NPDC050712. Next base: position 219,303 of record NZ_JBFAHT010000005.1, on the reverse strand, counting down.
GCGCGCACACGGCAAACCGGGCGCTGACAGTTAGCTGAGATCGGCTCCGGTTTGCGCTTCTCGCCCTGGGTACCCGGCAACCATGATTGATACGCCGATCGACGAGCCCGGGTTGACGCAGCCACCGCTGCCGGGACCGCAGCCCACGCCCGATCCCCTGCCGGCCCCCGACCCGGTGCCGCCGTACCCCGCGCCCGACCCCTTCCCCGCGCCCGACCCGGTGCCGCCACAGCCCGGAGACCCGAGCCCCGCGCCGAATCCGGACGATCCGCGGCCACCACAGCCGCCGGTGCCGGGGCCGCCCCCGGTACCGCGCTAGCGCTAGTCCCGTAGCGCCTGCTCCCGCAGCGCGCTCAGGGTCTTGGACAGGATCCGGGAGACGTGCATCTGGGAGACGCCGAGCACCTCGGCGATCTGGGTCTGGGTCTTGTTCTCGAAGAACCGCATGATCAGGACCTGCCGTTCCCGCTCCGGCAGGTCCTCGATCAACGGTTTGACCGCCATGAAGTCCTCCACCAGGTGGTAGGACTGCTCTTCCTCGCCCAGACTCTCCAGCAGCGGCAGCGGGGCGTTGTCGATATCGTCGCCGGCGACCGCGTCGATGGACTGGGACTGATAGGCGTTGCCGGCGATCAGCGCCTGGGTCACCTCGACCAGATCCACATCCAGTTCGGCGGCGATCTCCCGGGCCCGCGGCACCCGGCCCAGCCGCTGCGACATCCGCTCGATGGTGGGCCCGATGCTGAGCTGAATCTCCTTGACCCGCCGTGGAACTCGCACCGCCCAGGTGTTGTCCCGGAAGTGCCGGCGCACCTCGCCCATGATGGTCGGCACCGCGAACGCCAGAAACGAGGACCCGCGGGTCACATCGAAGCGGTCCGCGGCCTGCACCAGACCCAGGCGGGCGACTTGCAGCAGGTCGTCGAAGATTTCCCCGCGACCGGAGAATTTGCGCGCGATGTGCTCCGCCAGTGGCAGGCAGCGCTGAATCAGTTCCTCCCGCATGGGTTCCCGGCGTGGGTCGTCCGGGGCCAGTGCGGCGATCTTCTCGAAGAGCGGCTCGATATTGTCGTAGCTGTCACCGGGGGATCGCGACTCACCCGTCATCAGCCACTCCGCGCACCCAGCTGAAGTCCACCATCGTCGGGTAGCCGCCGACTTCCACGTCGAACGGCTCCTGCACCGCGGCGATCGAGGCGGTCAGCGTGCGCACGATGTGCCAGCCGAATCCGGCCTGGCCGACCACGGCCTCCGAGCTCGCCACCGAGGCGACGTGCACGAGCATCTGCCGGTCGTCGTAACTGAATTCGCAATCCAGAATGGAGTCGGGCACCGCCTCCATGATCAGCGAGGTCGCCACCTCATCCAGCGCGAGCCGGATGTCGGTCACCTCGTCGAGCGCGAAATCGCCGATGAGAGAGACGGTTTCGGCGAGGGCGCGCAGCATCGTGAGCTGTTCGAACCGAGCGGGCAACTGCACCCCGATCGTCGTCGTTTTCGTTGAGGATCGGGAAGTCCACTCCCCCATCGCCCATCACCACCTTGCTCGCGTCGCCGGTTGCGCGGTCCGGCCACCGGGCACAGCCCGCCTTGCGCCTACCGCGACGTTCCTCACGGTGGCGCTTACCCGGTGCGAGCGGGGGCAAACCCGAAGCTGGTCAGCCGCCCGCCTCGATTCGCTCGTGCGCGGTCAGCAGCAGATGATCGAATTCGGTGCGCAAGTGCACCGTCGAATGCACCATGGTGGCGATGTCGGCGATCAGCCGGGCCGCGAGCGCGCGCAGCTTGACGTTGGTTTCCTGCGAGCGCCAGCTCAGCACCTTGAACGCCTGCTCCGGGCTGATCCCGTAGACGAGCATCAGCGCGCCCTTGGCCTGCTCGATCACCGCGCGCGCCTCGTACAGCTCGGGCAGGGTGTCGTCGAGGGTCTCCTGACGGTGTTCCTCGAGGGTGTCGGTGACGTCGATGTAGTAGCCGGCCGTACCGACGACCACGCCGTCCTCGTCGCGCATCCGGTCGGCGACGACGATGACGTGGTGCACGTGCCCGGCGGTGTCGATGATGCGGTGCCGGCTGGAGAACGGATCGCCGTGCTCGGCGGTCTTGGCCAGCGCGCTGGCGACCTGAGCGCGGTCCTCGGGGTGCTTGTGGGTCAGCAGTAACTCGGTGGTCGGGGTGACGGTGCCGGCCGGATACCCGTGCATCAGCGACACCTCGTCGGACCACTCCCAGCGCTCCGCGTCGAACCAGTACCGAAAGCTGCCGACGCTCTGCGGCTTACCCATTCCGATCACACGGTTCAACGCCACGGGGTCATCGGAGCCCGCCCCCGCCTCGTGCACCGATCCACTCTCCATCACAAGCGCCAGTATGCGACGCGGGCGGCGAGCGGGCGAGCGGATCGGAGGGTTCGAGGACCTACGTCATCTAGGCGTCCAGGGCGGCCCGCATCGAGGGGTAGAACGCGAACAACGCTCGCACACCGGTGACTTCGAAGGACCGCTCGAGTTCGGGACGCCCGGTCACCAGGCGCAGGTCGACGCCGTTGCGTGCCGCGCGCTGACTGGCCGGACCGAGGCCGGCCGCAGCCCGCAGACTCACGAACCGCGCGCCACGCAGATCGATCACCACCGCGGACGCGCCGGCATCGATCGCGTCGTCGAGCGTGCTGCGAAAAGCCGGATAGACGGCGGCGTCGAGTTCACCTTCGACCCGCACCACCACGCATTGGCGCCGGCGCTCGTCGCGCTGCGACCATGTCCGGCTGGGATGGAATCGCGGGGTGGAATCCGGCTCGGTGGCGCCTTCGGTATTAGACGCCTGCGCACCAGTCTGGGGGTGCAGCACAACTGCATCCGTGGACATGACTTACCTCCCACTAGCTGGGGGGATCTCCGATTCGCGCCAGCTGCGGCGCCTGCGGGGAGCGTGCGGCTTCATCCTGCCGCAACCACTTCCGCCGACCTGGCACCGACTGTCTCCCCATCGAGGCGGTCGCTGTGAGAACCGGGGTCGGCTGTAGTCTCAACCTCCCCATAGTCTGGCACGCCCGCTCAGTTCTGTACACCGAACCGGCGCGGCGGCCGGCCGGGCGAAACGGTTCCGGACGAAAGTAGCTCCGCCCGCGGGCCATCGGAGGGGAATCCGGGACGAAAATCGCAGCGCCGGTTCAGGTTCGACACTCGAGCGGGTTCTGATCGCGCGCGCCACGACGGCTTCCCGCACCGGCGAGTGTGTGCCCGCGACAGACGCGCCGCGCAATTTCCCGCGCTGACGGCGGGATAAGCGCCGCCGGCGACGTTTGCCCGGGCACATCCCGGGGCATAACCGGCACAGACTACCTGGGTGTCTGTGATAGGAGTCCGCCGTGAAAATCGCGATGGTGGCCGAATGCGCTTCTCCGCTAACCGAACTCGGCGGAGGCCCGGCCAGCGGCCGGACCGTCGCCATCGGGGCGCTCGCCACGGCGCTGGTCCGGGCCGGACACGAAGTCACGGTGTATACCCGGCGCCAGGACCCGCACACCCGCACCGAGGTCTGCGCGCGGGAGGGCTATCGGGTCGTGCACGTGCCCGCGGGGCCGCCGCGCCCGCTGCCGCGCGATCAAATCCTGCCCTACCTGGGTGAATTCGGGACCTTCCTGCGCAAGCACTGGGCGCTGCGGCGACCGGACGTGGTGCACGCGCACTTCTGGATGTCGGCGCTGGCGGCCGAATTGGCCGCGCGCTCACACGCACTACCGGTCGTGGTCTCCTTCCACGGGCTCGGCACCGTGCGACGGCGGTTCCACGGCCTGGCCGACACCAGCCCGCGCCCGCGCATCCGCTTCGAACGGCTCATCGCCACCCGCGCCACCCAGGTCCTGGCCACCTGCACCGACGAGGTCGGTGAACTCTCGCGCATGGGGATTCCACGATTCCGGATCTCGGTGGTGCCCGGGGGTGTCGACCCGTCGACCTTCACCCCCGACGGCGGCGCCGCCACCCGCCACCAGCCGCATCGCATACTGGCGGTGGGAAGACTGGTGCGCCGCAAGGGATTCGACCTCGCGGTCCGCGCCCTGGCCGACCTCCCCGAGACCGAACTGGTGATCGCGGGCGGCGCGGTGGACGAGGACCTCGACGCCGACGCCGAAACCCGCCGCCTGCGCCGCCTCGCCGCCGATTGCGGTGTGTCAGAACGGCTTCGGATGCTCGGCCCGGTCTCACACGCCGCCATGCCGCGGCTCTACCGCTCGGCCGACGTGGTGCTGTGCACGCCCTGGTACGAGCCGTTCGGGCTGGTCCCGCTGGAGGCGATGGCGTGCGGTAAGCCGGTGGTCGCCACCGCCGTGGGCGGCATGCTCGATACCGTGCTCGACGGGGTCACCGGGCGGCTGGTCGCGCCATCGGAACCCGCCACCATCGCCCGCGCCGTGCACACCCTGCTCGCCGATGCGCCGGTGCGCGAAGCCTGGGGCGCGGCCGGGGTGCAGCGAGTCGCCGAACGTTTCATCTGGGATCGTGTGGCCGCCGATACGGTGGCGGCCTACGAGCGCGCCACCCCGATACGCAGGTCCCCCATCCGGCCGGTCCCGCTGCCCGCGGTCGCGACCGCGCGCTAGCCGGTATTCATCACGACATCACCCTGTACCGGTGCATCGTCGGCCCAACCGCGGGTCGGGCAGCGGCTCGAGCGAGTAACAGCGCACGCGAACCCCGACCAGCGCGTGCCAGCTGGCTGCGGATTGCGCAATTCTATTGTCCTACGGCTGTTTCGACTCTTAGGCCGGGGAACTGCATGGTCTGCGTACACCGGGGCACAGTGATCTAATCTCCGGCACGCACCCGGCGCATCGCCCGAAGCCGCGCGGCATCGTGCGCGCCGCGCAGCAGGCCCAGCGCCAGTGCGTGGGTGCGCACGCCCGGGTTGACGATCGCGATCCAGCCCTGGCGGCGATACACCGGATGTGGGAGGACGACGTCGGCCGCGGTGAAGTCCACGGCCTCCGGTTCCGCCCGGGGAGCCATGCCGAGCAGTTCGGTGAAGACGTCGCTGCCGACGTGGATGTTCATCCGCCAGCGACCGGGTGGGTCGAGGTCGCAGGCGCTGTCGTCGGGGTAGTTCTTCGTCACGATGGTCGCGTAGGGCTGCTCCCGCTGGGGCACCTGGCCGTCGGGCGCGTAATAGAAGAAGTGGTCACCCCAGGCGATCTCCGGGAACGGGCCGCCCGCCGCCGGTGCGAGCTCGAGTACTCCCTCGCAGCCGCGGAGCGCTTCCAGGATCTGGTCCATACTCATGGTTCAAGCATGAACTTGAAGTGCTTATGGAGGGTTGGGATGCTGACTGTCACCGCCGTCGCGACGGCGACCGGCTACTCGGTGCAGCAGATCCGCGACCTGGAGCGGCTCGGCGTCATCCCGACCGCGATGCGGGCACCCAACGGCTACCGGCAGTTCGGCGCGGACCACGTCCGCGACCTGCACGCCTACCGCGACCTCGCCGAAGCTGTCGGCCCGGTCGAGGCCCGGCACGCGATGCGCGCGATTCGCGCTCTCCCGCTCGCCGAGGCCGCATCCCTGATCTGTGCACTGCCCGCACGGCTCGAGTGGGAACGCGACCAGGCCCTCGCCGCCCGCGCCGCTCTGAGAGTTATCGAAGCAGAAGCCACCACCGACGCCGAACCCGTCGCAGCAGACACGATGACCATCACCGAACTATCCAGAGCGCTCGGCCTGCGCGCCTCCACGCTCCGCTTCTGGGAACAGGCCGGCCTCCTCACTCCCGACCGCGTCGAAACCCGCTCCGGCTCCGCCCGCCGCTACCCGCTCATCGCGATCCGCGACGCCCGCATCACCACCGCCCTCCGGGCCGCCGGCTACGGCATTCCCGAAGTGCGACAAGCGATCACAGCGATCCGGGACCTTCACGACGTAGGCGACTCGCGCACCACCCTCGACAACCGTCTACACACCATCGCCCGCCGCCAACTCGCCCTACTACGCGCCGCGGCGGTCCTGGCCGAAATCATCCGCGATAGCTAGCAGTCGAGCTCGTCTTTCCGCCGCACGACGGGCGCTGGACCGGGTTCGGAATCATGGCGCCAGCGCCATGGCGCGATCAGCCAGGCGATGGTGAACAGCAGGGCGACCAGCGTGCCCGCCAAGACCCCTGCCCATGGTCTGGGGACCACGATTTCGAAGACGAGGATGACCGCGCCGACGAGGGCGATGCCCAGCAGGACCAGGCCGGCCTGGGCGCAGCGGTGGGCGGCGGCGACGATCTTGCCGAGGCGGCGCCGGCGGAACAGGGTGCGATGCCAGGACACCGGCGCTACCAGGAATACGGTCGCGCTGACGGCGGCGGACAAGGTGGCCAGGTACAGCACTCGCAGGGGGTCCGAGAGCTGGGCGAAGCCGGATTGGAAGGGCAGGATCAGCAGGGCGCTGATCAGGAACTGGATGCCGGTCTGGACGACGCGTAATTCTTGGATCAGGTGTTCCCAGTTGCGGTCCAGCCGTTCGGTCTCGGTCTCGGTTCGAGCCTGGCGGTAGCCGCTCTCGCCGGTGTGCCCATTGTCTACATCCACCTGGCCTCCAACCCGCGAGGTAGAACGCGTTATACCCCCGGTGGCCGGGATTAACCGCGAAAGCGCCGGGTACCACCGCCCTATGGTTCCGACCACCGAAGAACTGCTGCACGCGCTGACCCGCGCGGTGACCGTGCTGTCGGGCACGGGCATCCGGTTCGCGGTGGCGGGTGGTTGCGCGGTGTATGCGCGCGGTGGCCCGGTGACCCAGCACGACGTGGATATCTTCGTCAAACCCGAGGACATCGAGTCGGCGATGGCAGCGCTGGCCGCGGACGGCCTGCGGGTGTGCGAACCACCCGAGGACTGGCTCAGCAAGGTCTACGACGGCGACACCCTGATCGACGTGATCTTCCGGCCCAACAACCGCGACGTCACCGACGACCTGCTGGACCGCGCCCAGACCCTGCGGATCGGCCCGACGACCGCGCCCGTGGTCAGCGGCACCGACCTGATGGTCGACAAACTGCTCGTCTTCGACGCGCACCGGCTGGACCTGAGCCCGCTCTTGCAGATCGCCCGCGATCTGCGCGAACAGGTGGACTGGGCGGCCGTGCGCGAGCGGACCGAGCACTCGCCCTACGCGCGCGCCTTCCTGGGCCTGCTCGCCGATCTGGGTATCGCGAAAACGGGAATCAGCAACGGGGGCACCGACACCGAGGGAGTCGAGTAGATGGAGACACCGCAATACGTGGTCGCGCGTCTGCGCCGCGCACTGGCCGAGGATCCGCGCACCAGCGAACTCGGCATCCACGTCACCATTCGCGGTGACGTGGTGGTGCTGGGCGGCGAGGTGAGCAGTGTGCAGCGCAAACAGGCCATGGAGACCGTGGTCCGCGAGCAGTTGCCCACCGCGCGCATCCACAACGACGTGCACGTCACCCTGCCCTGCGCACCGGAGGGGACCGAAGACCTCACCGCGCCCGAAAGGAGTTGAGCACCATGCGTATCGCGGCCGTCGGTGATATCCACCTGGGCACGGAATCGGCCGGTCAGCTCCGCCCGGTGCTGCGCGATCTGCCCGAGCGCGCGGACGCGCTGCTGCTGGCCGGTGACCTGACCCGGCACGGCACCGTGGCCGAGGCCCGGGTGGTGGCCGGCGAGGTCGCCGACCTCGGCCTGCCGGTGGTCGCGGTGCTCGGCAACCACGACCACCACAGCGACCAGCAGGACGAGATCACCGCCCTGCTCGTCGAGCACGGCATCACCGTGCTGGAGGGCACCTCGGTCACCCTCGAGATCGACGGCCAGACCCTGGGCATCGCCGGATGCAAGGGCTTCGGCGGCGGCTTCGCGGGCAAGTGCGCCAGCATCTTCGGTGAGCGCCTGATGCGTGAATTCGCCGGGCACACCGTCGACGTCGCCGAATCGCTGCGCAGCGCGCTGGCCGAACTCGACACCGACGTGACGGTCGTGCTCACCCACTACTCCCCGGTCAGCGACACCCTGCACGGCGAGCCGCCGGAAATCTACGCCTTCCTCGGCTCCTACCTGCTCGGCGAGCCGATCGACGAGTTCCAGGTCGATCTGGCGTTGCACGGACACGCCCACGCCGGCACCGAGCGCGGCACCACGCCGGGCGGCATCCGGGTGCGTAATGTGGCCGAACCGGTCCTCCGCGCGGCCTATGCCATCTACGAGCTCGAACCCGCGCCGCTGGTCAGCCGATAGACGTCACGATTGACGCCGCCGAACCGGGGTAACGCTGCCACAGCGGCTGCTCGACAGTTCGGCCGAGAAAGGAGCTTGCCATGGTCGATGAACAAGGTTTCCCGGATCATGAACGCACCACCCGGAGCCACGCGGGCGAAACCCTGGAGGACGCCCGGAACTGGCCGGGCATCATCCTGGTGATGCTCGGCATCGTCGGGCTCGCGCTGACCGTCACCGCGGCCGGTTACGGCTTCGCGGGCTGGGCGATCATCGGTGGTATCGCGACCGTGCTGTGCCTGGGTATCGGCGCCTTCGTCGTCTACGCCGAGCACCGCCGGGTCCGCAAGCACGAAACGCTGAGTTCGGACGACGGCGGGCACTGATGAAAGCACACCGTTTGGCTCTCCTGGTGGCCGCGGGCGCGTTGGCGCTCGCCGGGTGCACCAATACTCCGGCCGCGCCGGACGGCCCGGTCGGGCCCGCCACCCCGTCCCAGCCCAAGATCACGATGACTTTCGATTCGCCGACCAAGAGCTCGGAGATTCCGAACGCCGATCAGATCACGCCGGAAGCGGCGAATCAGCTCTGCGAGATGTTCCGCGACGAGGTCGGCGACTGGCAGTCGCAGGGCTCGGTGCTGGCGCGGGTCGCCTACAACGGCACCGTGCACAACTGGGGCGCGCGCAACGGCGGCCTGAACGATCTGATCGTGCGGGACCGCACCGTGGTCGACACCGCCACCATCGGCGCCTGCCCGGAAACGCGCGACCAGGTGCTCGCGGCGCTCGACATTCCCGATCTCGCCTCCGGCCTGGCCGGTTTCTGAATCCCCCTCACCCACAGGAGAAATCGATGAACAAACGTCTGAGTAGTGTGACCACCGTCGCGGTGGCCGGCCTCGCCGCGGTGGCGCTGTTCACCTCCGGGTGCTCCGAAGCCGAGAAGGCCGTGAGCAAGGGCGGCGAGACGCCCTGTAGCGAATTCACCAAGCAGGACAAGGACAAGCAGCGCACCACGGTGGCGAAGTTCCTGGAGCAGGATCAGGGCCAGAAGGACGTGCCCAACGATCAGACCATCGACAACTCGATCACCGCGATCGAGTTGATGTGCGCGGCCCAGTCCAATCCCGACACCCCCATCAACAAGGCCGATCTCACCGGCATTCTCGTGCCGAAGTAACACTCCAGTTTGTTTCGGGTCACTCGGGCGGGATATCACTCGAGAGGACGGCCCGCGACTTCGCGGCCCGGTGGCGTTCTCGCCCCGGGCCGCCGACGTGCCCGGGCGCCGACGATCGAACGCCGGGAGGCGCCCATGTCCTCGACCGCTGACCCCGCGGTGACCCTGGTGCTGCGGGCGCGCGGCCTCGGTGGCCTGCTCACCGCCCTGCCCGCGCTGCGCGGCCTGCGCGCGACCCGCCCGCATCACCGCATCGTGCTGGCCGCGCCCGGCTGGCTACGCCCGATCGTCGACCTGACGGGGTGCGTGGACGAATTGCACGCCACCCCGATCCTGGGCGATCTGCGCTGGAACGCGCCGCCGCCGACGAGCGCGGTGAACCTGCACGGGCCGGGCCCGCAGGGCATCGCCGATCTCTACGCCATCGACCCCGAGCAGCTCATCACCTACCGGCATCCGGAGTTCCCGCTGGTGCGCGGCCCGGAGTGGCCGCCCGATCTGCACGAGACCCAGCTCTGGTGCCGGCTGCTGGAATCGGCGGGGATACCGTCGGATCCGGCCCGGATCGAGCTGGATCCGCCACCGGAGGCCCTGGGCCAGCGCACCCACGTGCTGATTCATCCCGGTGCGAGCACCCCGGCCCGGCAGTGGCCGGCCGAACGCTTCGCCACCGTCGCCTCGCGCCTGCACGCGGCCGGTCATCCGATCCTGGTGACCGGCTCGGCCGCCGAACTCGCACTGGCCCGCCACGTCGCCGAGCACGCCGGCCTGCCCGAAACCTCGGTGGTGGCAGGTGAACTCACGCTCCAGCAGCTGGCCGCCACGGTCGCGGGCGCGGCCCTGGTGATCTGTGGTGACACCGGTGTCGGGCACCTGGCCACCGCGTTCGGCACACCTTCGGTGCTGATCTTCGGCCCGAACTCCCCCGCGCAGACCGGCCCGCCGCCGGAGAACGCGACCCATATCGCGTTGTGGGCCGGGCAGATCGGCGATCCGCACGCCCCCGAGGCCGATCCGGGGCTGCTGCGGGTCGGCGCCATCGAGGTCATCGATGCGGCCGAGCGTCAACTGGCCATTACCCGGCAGCTGCCGACCATGGAGAACAAAGTCATCCGGTGAAAAAGACGGGCCGCCCGGCTTATTCGGCCGGGCGGCCCATTTTTCGCGATCCGCGGAATTATCGCCAAGTATCAGTCCTGGCCGCGCTGGTGGGCGCGCTGGCGCTGCTCGTCGATACTCGCAGCCGCGCGTTCTTTCTCCGCTTCCGCTTCCTTCTTCGCGGCTTCGCGCTGGGATTCGGCCTTGTCCTGCTGGGCCCGGCCTTCCTCGCGGACGCTGTCCTTTCCGAAAACCGTGCCGGCCGCCTCTTTGGCCTTACCCTTCACGTCTTCGACAACGCCCTCGACGCCTTCGCGGGGACCACTCTTATGCTCGGTCACTATCTACCTCCGATATTTCGGTAATCAGGTGGACACTGGCCGTCTACCCCACGCTTTCGGGCTCAATCAGAATCCGGAACATTGCCGTTCAGGTTTCGGGGCGGCCCGATCGGCTATGCCCCGAATATGACGTCACTCTGGATGAACGACGCCGAAGTGCCTGCGCGGCTGCGGCTGACCGCCGGACTACGGTTCGATACCGTGGTGATCGGCGGCGGAATCACCGGATTGGTGACAGCGCTGCTGTTGGCGGAGAACGGCATCGAGGTGGCGTTGCTCGAGGCGCGCCGCGTAGGCGCCGCCGCCAGCGGACTCAACACCGGCAAGATCAGCCTGCTGCAGGGCACGCGCGCACAGCGCATCGCCGACCGGCACTCCCTCGGTACCTTGACCGAGTACATCGACGCCAATCGCGATGCCCAGGACTGGCTCCTACGGTTCTGCGAAGAACGCAATGTCGTCCATCAGCGGGTCCCGGCGCTCACCTACGCCCAGACCGCCGGCGAGCTGAAGCGGGTCCGGGCCGAGTACGACGTCACGCAGCGGGCCGGATTGCCCACCGAACTGCTCGGCAGGCTCGACATGCCCTTTCCCGCACACGGTGCGGTGCGGCTCGACAATCAGATGCAGGTCGACCCGATGGCGCTGATCGCGGCCCTGGCCGCGCAGGTCGAGGCGTATGCCGCGCCGATCTACGAATCCACCCGGGCGCTCGGCGTACGCGGCGGCACCGCCGGTGACCTGATCATCGACACCGAACACGGAGAACTCGCCGCCCGCTCGGTGGTGCTGGCCACGGGTACACCGATTTTGGATCGCGGCGGGTTCTTCGCCCGGCTCGAACCACAACGCTCCTACCTCACCGCTTACCGTGTGCCGCAAGATATTCCGCGCGAGATGTTCATCAGCGCGGGTGAGCCCACGAAGTCGCTGCGATACAGCCCGTCCCCGGAGGGTGACCTGTTGCTCGTGGGCGGCGGCGCGCACGGGGTCGGCCGCACCGATTCGGCGAGCACGCAGGTCGAAGCCCTGATCGACTGGACCCGGCGCTGGTTCCCCGGCGCGGAACCGCTGTACCGCTGGTCGGCGCAGGACTATCACCCGATCGGCGAACTGCCCTATGTGGGCCCGCTGCTGCCGGGCCAGGACCGGATCACCGTGGCGACCGGCTTCGCCAAGTGGGGCCTCACCAACGGCGTCGCCGCGGCGATGGCGCTGGCCGGGCGGCGTACCGGCAAACCGCCCGCGTGGGCCGGCGCCTTCGCTTCCTGGCAGCCGTCCGAAGCCAAGGGGTGGTTCGCCGCGCTGAAGGCCAATGCCGGTGTGGCCCAGCAGATGGCGAGCGGGTGGTCCCTGCGACTGGCCGGCGGTCCGGGCACCGCGCCCGCCGAGGGCTGCGGGACGATCGAACGGCACGGCCTGAAGCCGACCGCCGTCAGCACGGTCGAGGGCACCACCACCGAGGTCTCCGCGGTCTGCCCGCACCTGGGCGGCATCGTGCGCTGGAACGACGAGGAGAAATCCTGGGACTGCCCGCTGCACGGGTCGCGTTTCGCCCCGGACGGCACCGTCCTGGAGGGCCCGGCCACCAAAGGCCTGACACCCCACGTCCTCCCGCACACCTCGCACTGACCTTCGCGGCCCGGCCCGTCGGACGAACGCCTCAGTTTCGGCCATTCCCGGCGGGTGCGGTGCACCGAGCCGGAATTCTCGCAATCGCCTCGGAAAACCACGGCAGAGTTGTAACGTGTTCCAGATCTACCGCCTAGGAGGGGCTGCCGAGTGGCGCGGTAGAGCTGTGCAAGCGTGACTTTGGGAGGGGCTCCGTGGCTCGACTGTCCTTGCTGACCGCCGCTGTGGCACTGGCTGTTTCGTGTACCGGGATCGCACCCGGGCCCGCCGGTGCGGCGGTGTACAACTGGCCCGAGATCGAACAGAACGCGGTACCGCGCGCCGACTGCGGCCCCGGCTCGCTACCGGAAACCGGTGTGCAGGGCGATGTTCCGGCCGAGGACCGGCTCAGCGGGCGCAGCGCCGCGGGCTACCGCTGCAACACCTCCTTCGTCGGCGGGTTGCAGCAGCAGGGCGGCGGCACACTGTCGGCGGTCTATGACCACTGCTCCTACACCGGGACCTTCTTCCCCGGCAATCTGCTCAACGGCGCCGCGCCGGGCGTGCACGTCATCGACGCCTCCGACCCGGCCAACCCCGTGCAGACCGCGAGCCTGGACGAACCGGCCATGCTCGGGGGCACCTGGGAGAGCCTCAAGGTCAACCACGCCCGCAAGCTGCTGGCCGCCACCGCCGTGCCGATCACCACCGGCACCGCCTACTTCTCCATCTACGACATCTCCGACTGCGCGCACCCGCGCCTGCTCAACCCCGGGCCGGGCACCGACCTGACCATGCCGCTGCCGTTCCTCTCGCACGAGGGCGGCTTCTCCCCCGACGGCAACACCTACTGGGCCACCAGCACCAGCCCCGGCCTGGTCACCGCCATCGATGTCAGCGACCCGTCGACCCCGCGGGTGATCTGGCACGGACTGCAATCGCTGACCGCGCACGGCTTCGGCATCAGTCCCGACGGCACCGAGATGTACCTGTCGATCCAGAACGGGATCAACATTCTCGACATCAGCGCGATCCAGCGCCGCGACCCCTACCCGGTGGTGCCGCAGATCGCGACCTATCACTGGGGTGACGGGTACTTCAACCAGCAGGCGGTGCCGGTCACCTACGCCGGTCGCCCGCACATCTTCGTCGGCGACGAAGCCGGTTCCGGCGGTGTGAAACTCATCGATGTCACCGATCCGGCTCGCGCCGTGCGCAAGGCCACGGTCAAACTCGAGATCAACACCCCCGCCCGGCTCGGCGAGCACGCCCGCTCGGCCGCGGGCAGCCCGCTGTTCTCCTACGACGCGCACTACTGCGTCGCCGACCGCCCGAACGATCCGACCGCGCTGGCCTGCAGCTGGCTCGCGTCCGGCATCCGCGTCTTCGACGTGCGCGATCCCGGCGCGATCCGCGAGATCGCCTACTTCAATCCACCCGCGCAGACCGGAAAGGCCTTCCAGCTGCCCAATTCGGTGAACTCCGATCTGGCCTTCGTCGGCGTGCCGGTCTGGAATTTCGTGCCGCTGGCCCGGGAGATGCTCAACGGCAAGCTGCAACCCGGCGAGGCGCTGGGGCCGCGCTCGGGCATGGTGACCAAGAACGACATGTCCGCCGACATGTGCCTGTCGCCGCCGGTGTTCCGGGGCACCCAGATCTGGACCACGTGCAGCGACAACGGATTCCTGATCTTCGAGCTGGACAACGGCGTGTACACCCCGCCCGCCGATCAGGAGCCGACCATTGGCGCGTAGGCAGGTGCTGCTGGCGGTCGCCTGCCTGCTGGCCGGTGCGGTCCTGGGCTTCTGGGTCCGCGCGCCGGCGCCGCAGGCGCCCGCCGTGACGCTCTCGGCGGTGGATATCGGCTTCGCCCAGGACATGTCGGTGCACCACGAGCAGGCGGTGCTGCTCTCGCGCACGCTGGCCGCCGACGCGAGCCCGCAGATCCGGGGTATCGCCGAGCGCATCGTGCTTGCCCAGACCGGCGAGATCGCCCAGATGCGCGGCTGGCTGCAACTGCACGAATTGCCGTTGACCACCGCCGAACCCATGGCCTGGATGGCCGGGCAGCACGCGCACGGCGGGCCGCCGATGCCGGGCCTGGCGGCCACCTCCGAGATCACCAGGCTGGCCGGGCTGCGTGGCGCGGACGCCGAGATCCTGTTCCTGCAGTTGATGATTCGCCACCATCACGGCGGCATCGAGATGGCGCAGGCCGCGTTCAACACCGGGTCCAACGCGGTGATCAAACGGGTCGCGCTGGACATGGTGAACGAGCAGGGCAACGAGGCCGGGCAGATGACCGCCCTGCTCACCGCCAGGAACGCCCAGCCGCTTTCGTGACGGCGCCCGGCGCGCACGCACGATCGGCCGCACGAAATTGTAGGGTTACGGACAGCGCCGGAGCATGTCCGGTCGCCGAGCGAACGAAGGGACAGCGGGGATGTCGGAAACCTCGAACGAGGTGCTCCTGGACGACTTCGAGAACAAGGACAACTGGGATGTCGCCGGCCCGGGCGCCGGCCGCAGTCATCTCACCACGTTCGCCGAAGGCGCTCCCGCCAAGGAACTCCGGGACTACGCCGACGGGCGGCCCCGCGCCGACCATCGCGCCCTGGTGCTGCTGATCAAATCGGCCGTCGACGATCTCGAGGTCGACCTGGTCACCAAGTCCGGCGAATCCTTCGCGGTCCCCGGGCAGCTGGAGGCGCTCAATCTCTGGGTGCGTTCCCCGCACGCCTCGATCCGCCTGTTCGCCAGCCTCGGCAGCACCGACGGCAGCACCCGCGATGTGCAGCTGGGCAAGGTCACCGCGAGCGCGGAGTGGCAGCACGTCCAGCATCAGCTCGACACCCCCGTGGACGGCGCGAACCTGCTCGGCCTCAAGATCCGCCTGATGGCGGTCACCAAGGAGACCGGCGAGCTGATGATCCTGCTCGACGATCTCACCGCCCGCACCCGCAACGGCTGAGCCGGCCCTACCCCCGGCTCAATGTGATGGTGGTCCAGGCACCCAGGTGAATACGGTCGCCCGGGTGCACCGGGACGGCGGTATCGCGCGGGATATCCGTCTCGGAATCGTTGAGGCTGGTGCCGTTGGTGGAGCCGAGGTCGGTGATAGTGGCCGTGTCCCGGGTCAGGCGCAGGGTGGCGTGCGCGCGCGAGACGCCGGCGTCGGCGGGTGGGATGCCCAGGTCGATATCGGGGTTCACACCCTGGGAGACGCTGTGCTTGCCGATCAGGATGTCGCTGCCGTGCAAGGGAATCCGGCGCTCCGGGAAGTAGGCCGGGAACGCGACCTGGTCGGCGTCGGGGCCGTTGCGGGCCTGGACCCGCTCGTAGAACGCGCGATCGGCGGTGACCGTCGCGATCCAGGTGAGTTCCGGGATCGGGCGCGGATCGGGCGGAATGGTCGCCAGCTCCGGGGGCCTACCCACCAGGGTCGGCGCGGGGCCGATCAGGGTGGGTTCGGGCCGGGCCGGGGTGCCCAGCACGAAATCGTGCCCGCAGCCCTCGCAGAAACGGCTGCCGGCGCCCGGGGTGCCGCACTCCGGGCAGCGGTCCGCCACGGCCGGCTCGGGCCGGGGCGGCGACTCGATCTGCGTACCGCACTGGTCGCAATAGTCGGTCGAGAGCGAAAAGTGCCCGTCCGGACAGGTAACCATCAGGACTTCTTCGGCGGGATCCGGACCGTCTTGACCGAGCGGGCCTCCAGCGCTTTCTCGTCGAACGCCTCGACCTTGGCGCGCAACCGCACGGTGCCGTCGTGCTCGTCGACCTCGACCACATTGCGCAGCAGCTTCGCGGTCTCGACATTGCCGGCCTGGGTGGCCAGCTCCACGGCCCGGCGCAGTTTCGCGGTCGCGGTGTCCACGTCGCCCTGCTTGCGGGCATCCAGGCCCTCCTGCACGACCTGGGCGAGCTCGGCCTGATCGGTGTACTTGGCGACCCGCTCGCTGATCCGGGCCGACAGCTCGGTGTCCTCGGTCCAGACCGCGCGCACCAGCCCCTTGCCGACCTCCTGCTCCCCCGCGAAGACGGTGACGCGCGCGGCGGCCTTCTCCCGGCCGGGCGCGGCCGGTTCGACACGCACCTGCAAGTGGTATTCGCGCTCCTCCGCACCCCAGGAACCGAGCGGGAAATCCCGGACCTGCGGGCTGTTCTCGGACTGCAACCCGGTCAGGTCGACGATGGCCGGGGCCACCTGCTTGACGTAGTTCACCACCGCGCCCGCCGGTGTCCAGACCCGCAGCGTCAGTTCGGGAATCGCCTTGGCGAGCGAGGTCGCCATCATGGCCTGGAAATCGGCGGCCAGGTGCTCGGCGTCCTTGACCACGTCGGTGCCGCCGTGCAGCGCGTTGGAGATCAGCTGCATTTCCTTGACCACGTAATCTGCGCCGACTCCCCGGCAGTCGCAGGTGAACAGGCCCTCGGACAGTTTGATCTCGGCCGCGAGGGTTTCCGGCTCCTCGTGCTCGTTCTTGCCGTCGGTCAGCAGGATGGCGTGCACCATCGCGCCCTCGTGCTTCTTGGCGAGCTGACGCGCCAGCCCGAGCCAGGTCCCCATCGCGGTGCCGCCGGAGGGGCGCAGCTTGTCCAGCTGGCGCCGCGCCGCGGCCACGTTCGCCCGGGTCGCCGGCAGCGAGGGCTCGTCCTTGGGAAAGATCAAGCGCGCCTTGGCGGTGCCCTCGATGATGGCGAAGCGGGTGCCCTCGGGCAGCACGTCGATCGCGGCCAGGGTCGCTTCGCGCGCGCCCTGGAACTTGCGGCCGGTGGCCATCGACCCGGAACAGTCGATGATCAGGATCTCGACCCGCTCCGGCGGCGGTTCGGCCGCGACGAAATCGGCGCCCGCCTCCACGGTGACGATGGCATCGACGGTGTCCGCGCCCTCGGCCAGATACTCGTTCTGGTCGACGGCTACCGAAATGCCTTGGTTTTCCAGCGAACTCACTGTCTACTCCTGCTCGATGCTCAGGTGATGGGTGCCACCGCGACGGTGATGTTGTCGCGGCCGCCGCTGCGCAACGCGAATTCGACGAGTTCGCGGGCGGCGGGCATACGATCGGCCGCGGTGGCGATGGCCGCCAGATCCTCCGCGCCGGGCCGGTAGTTCCACAGGCCGTCGCTGCACAGCAGCAGCACGCCGGGGCCGGTGGTGGTGAAGGTGCCCACGCAGCTGTCCGAACTCGGGTCGGCGCCGGAATCGGCGCCGAGCCAGCGCATCAGGTGATGCGCGCGCGGATGCTGCATGGCCGTTTCGTCGTCGGTGCCGAAGTCGACGAGGGTCTGGGCGTAGGAATCGTCCTTGGTGAGCCGCTGCGAGGGCCGGCCGGTCGCGCCCGAGCCTTCGGTGCGCAGCCAATAGGCCCGGCTGTCACCGATATTGGCGTGCGCGATCTCGAATTCGCCGGTGCCGTAACCCCGGACGATCGCCGAGACATAGGTGCACGAGGGCGCCTGGCCGTTGGGCTTGGCGACGCCTCGGACCGCGGCGATGGCGGCCATCAACCCGGCATAGACGGCCTCGGTGAGCGAGTCGCCGTCGGCGAGCGCGCCCAGGCAGCCGTCGACGCCCGCGCGCACCGCCGCGCCGGAGGCCGCCTGCGGATCCTCCGAGGAGGAGACACCGTCGCTGACCACGATCACCGTGGTGCCGGGGATACCGCCCGCGGCATCGATGACGGCGGCCGCGACCGAGTCCTCGTTGCGGGCGTGACTGAGCCCGCGATCGGTGGCCAGGTAGACCGCGCCCAGGTCGGCTTCGAAACGATCCGGCTGGGACCGTAATTGGCCGCAGCCGCGGCAGTAGCCGTCGGCGTCGTGGTCCTGGCCGCCGCAGCTCTCACAGACCGTCGGCCCGGCCTGCGCGTCGGCCTCGGCCACCGGCCGGGGCAGCGCGACCCGGCGCGCCCCGATCTCCTGCCCGCACTCCTCGCAGTACCGGTCCTTGACGCCCACCGGGGCCTGACAGTTCGGGCAGGCGGTGCGCCGGCGTGCCTCGGGAATCGGCAGCGGTTCGGTCGGCAGCGTGGTCGGAGTCAAGTCGGCGCTCACAGTGGGGGTCGAGTCGGGCAGGGACCGGGTGGCCGGCGCCGCGTCGGGCGGCGGATCGGCGCTCATAGCGTGGTTCTCGGGCGGACGCGGTTGGCGCGATCCACCATCTCGAAACGCGCCCACATATCGGGCGTTTCGTGCGCCAGGTCGCGATAGCAGCGTTCCAGGCCGGTGCGCACGCCGGCGTGATCGAGCGGCGCGCCCAGCAGCGAGGTGTGCTGTGCCGGGGCCTTGCCCGCGTTCAGCCAGCCCAGCGCGGCATCGAGCACCTGCATGCGCACCTGCGCGCGGCGACGGGTGGAGTCGATGCTGAGCGCCTGCACCCGATCACCCGCTGCACGCAGGATCTGCTCGGTCAGGTCGTCCGGGCCGCGATCGGCCAGAATCGTGGCCACCGCCGCGATCCGGGCCTCGGTATACAGCGCCGAGGAGGCGTCGACCTGATCGAGCACGGCCACCGCGCCGTCGCGGTCGCCCGCGTGCCGGCGCAGCCGGGCCAGGCCGAATACCGCGCTGACGAAGGTGCGGTCGGTCCGCCACACCAGCTCGTAATATCGCGCCGCCTGGAATCGATCCGCGGGCACACCCGCCATCTGTCTGTCCCCCTCCGCCGCGCCGTTGCCGCTGTCGCGACGCCCCGCGGCGGCGTGCACCGCCAGTTCCGCGACCGCGGCCAGGGCGAGTTTCGGCGCGGGCTCACCCGGTAGCGCGGCGTAGACAGCGTCGAAATCGGCGTAGGCGTCACGGAAGTCACCCGCCAGCAGCCGGGCCTGGCCGCGATACCAGGCCAGGCGCCAGTCGCCGGGCAGCGTGGCGGCGAGGTCCTCGATGCGGCGGAAGGCGTCGTCGTGATCGCCGATGTCGAGCGCGGCGCGCACCAGGCGCAGCGGGATCTCCACCGACCGCTCGCCGGTGGTGACCACCGCCTGCAGGCCCGCCGCGAAGGCCGGTTCCAGTTCCGCGGGCGCGGTGCCGCCGGTGGTGGCCAGCAGCGGCGCGCCGCTGTCGCTCGGGTCGACCAGCGGAACCGGCAGCGCCGCAATGACATCGGCCGCCGCGATGACGGCGTCCGCGCCGACTCCGAAGACCGCGCGCGGCGGGCCGAAGAACGCCGACATACCCGGGCGGGGCACGCCGTCGTCGGTGGCCAGCACCTCGCGCAGCACACCGGTCAGCTGATCGGTCATCTCCTCGGTGGAGGGGAACCGCGCCTCGGCCTCGGCATCGGTGGCGCGCAACAGGAATCGGTGCAGCGAATCGTAGGTCGCCAGCAGCGGTTCCTCGGCCGGATCGGGCAGCGGCCCCAGGATTCCGTTGCGCAGCCCCAGGCGCAGCATCAGCACCGCCAAGGTGCGCCCGACCGTGTAGATCTCAGTGGCGACCGTGGGGCCGGTCTCCGCGATCTCCGGCGCCTGATAGCCCGGCGTGCCGTAGATCGGGCTCGATTCGTCGTCCATCGAGATGACCGCGCCGAGGTCGATGAGTTTGAGGTGATCCTCGGACTGGATCACGTTGTCGGGCTTGAAGTCACAGTAGGCCAGGCCGTTGGCGTGCAGATAACCCAGCGCGGGCAGCATGCCCAGGGTGTAGGCGATGGCCTGCGGCGGCGGCAGGTGCCCGCCCTCGGTGTCGCGGTGGCGGCGCAGGATCTGCTTGAGCGAAGTGCCGCCGACGTACTCCATCACGATGTAGCCGACCGCGATGCCGTCCTCGCCGACGTGCTCGACGAAGTTGAAGATCTTGACGATGCTGGGGTGCTCGACCTCGGCCAGGAACCGCTTCTCCGCGAGCGCGGCCTTCATGGCGTCCTCGTCACCGGAGTTCAGCAGGCCCTTGAGCACCACCCACCGGCCGCCGACATTGTGGTCGACCGCCAGATAGATCCAGCCGAAACCACCGTGGGCGAGACAGCCTTTCACCTCGTACTGGCCGCCGAGCCGGTCGCCGGCCACCAGCTTGGGGGTGAAGGAGAACTTCGTGCCGCAGTGCGGGCAGAACCCCTCGGTGCGGCCCGGTCTGCCGTCGCGGCCGCGACCGACCGCGCGCCCGCAGCTGCCGCAGAACCGTTTGTCCTCGGCCACTTGCGGATTGGTCAGGATGGCCGCGAGCGGGTTCACCTTGGGCTGGCGCGGCATCTCCACCAGGCCGCCGCCCAGCCCGCCGCGTTTGCTCTGGCTCGACGACGAGCGCCCGGTGCGGACCGACCGCGAGGAGCGCCCGGTGCCGGTCGAGGCCTCGGTCGTCGGCATCGTCGCCGAGGTCGTAGGCTGGCTCGGCGCCGCGCCGCAGACATCGCAGTAGCCGTCGGAAATCGTTCCGGTGCAGCCGGGTTCGCCGCAGGACTGGCCTTCGGTGGGCTGGGTCGGCGGGGTCTGCTCGACCGATTCGATCGTTTTCGCCTCCGAGGGCGCGCTGCCGCAAACATCGCAGTAGCCGTCCTCGATGGTGCCGCCGCATCCGGGTTCGTTGCAGGTCATCGCGATCTCCCGGCTTTCTTCTCCCCGATCAACTGCTGAAAGTCGGCGACGGCGCGGGTGACCGCCGCCAGATCGCACGGCGTGCGGGTCAGCAACCCGGCCGCGATCTGGTGGGCCGCCAGCACTTCGCGGTCCTCACTGATGCCCAGGCGCGCGGCCTTGGCCTGGTAGGCGCCGAGTCGCCCGCGCAGCTCGGCGCGGCGCTCGAGCAGGCCCTGGGCCAGGGCCTCGTCCGCGGCGGCGGCGTCGGTCGCGGCCACGATCCGGCGGCGCAGGCCCAGCAGGGCCGCCGCCGGGCCGGCGTTCACGGAGCTTGCGGAGCGGCCATCGGGCCCAGCGGTAGCGAGGGTGGACAACTCGGCGCCGAGCCGCTCGGTCGGGTCGGTACGCACCGGAAGCGGCGCGGTCAGGATGCGGTGCTCGGCGTCGGCTTTCACCCGGGCGGCTCGATCCCGCGCGGCGCGCAGCGCCTCCCATTGCCGCCGGGTCTCGGCCACGGCCGCGAGCCAATCCTTGGTGAGGGCGGTCAGCTGGGCGAGCACCGCCGACTGCTGCCGCACCGCCGCGCCGATCTCGGCGATCCGCGCGTCGATCTCCCCCGCCGTGAGCGCCAGCGGGTCGGTGCCCGCACTGCGCAGCAACGCGTCGATATCCTCGGCGATGGCACGGAATTCGGGCGACACGCCCTTGACCGGCTCCACCTGCGCCTGCAACGGACCCAGCCCCGAGACCACCCGGCTGTTGACCGCGTCGACCCCCTCGAGGAACTCGGCGATCCGCGGGAAGGTGGCGCGCATACGGTCCAACGTATCGGCCAGACCGACGAACAGCACGTGTTCGCTGGGACCGGTGAGCGAACGCTGCGCCATCGGGATCGGAGTGCGCCCGGCCTCGTGCGGGCGGCCGCGCAGCAGCTGCGTCAACTCCACCCGGGCACGATCGTCGAGCCGGTGGCGGGTGCCGCGCAGGGCGCGCGCCTGATCGAGGATGGCCTTCATCCGGCCGTGGTCCTCCCACATCAGATCCAGCGCGCGGCGCACCGGCTCCCAGCGCTGCGCGGTCAGCCCGGCGGGCGGGAAGTGGCGCACCAGGTTCAGCCCGGAATGATTGTCCAGCTCCAGCAGGGTGCTGGTCAGTGCGTCGAATTGCTGTGTGCGATCGGCGAGTTCACGATCGATCTCGGCGACGGAGAGCGGCAGCATCGCGGCGGGCCTCACTCGCCGTATCGCGTCGCCGGCGGGCCCGGTGAGGGGCCGAGCTGGGACAGGTGGGTGGCATAGATGCGCTCCCAGCTGCCGTCGGTGCGCAGCCGTTCGATCACGCCGTTGACGAAGCGGACCAGATCCGGGTTGTTCTTGGCGATGCCGACCGCGTAGGCGCCGCTGCCGATCGAGTCGCCGAGCACCGCCAGGTGCCGGTCCTGGGCGATCAGCCCGTACAGGATCGGCGCGTCGGCGCTGATCGCGTCGACATGGCCCTGTTGCAGGGCGGCCAGGCAGTCGGTCCAGTTGGTCACCCCGAGCACCGTCAGCCGGAACGGCAGCGTGAACAGCGGGCCCGCGGCGGTGGTGCCGGTGGCCACACACACCCGCTTGCCGGCCAGGTCGGCGGCGCTGCGGATGCCGGAGGTCCGGGGCGCCGCGATGAGCTGGGTGGCACGGTAATACACGCCCGAGAAGTCGACGTCGCGGCGGCGCTGGCAGGTGGCGGAAAAGGTGCGCACGATCAGGTCGACCTGGCGATCGCGCAGCGCGGTGATGCGCTCGGCGGCGGTCACCGAACGCAGTTCCACCTTGCCGCGGTCCCCGAACAGGCTGTAGGCGATCTCGCGGGCGACGTCGATGTCGAAGCCCTCGAGCTCACCGGTGGTCGGGTTGCGGAACCCGAACAGGTAGGTGTTCTGGTCGACGCCCACCCGGACCCGGCCGTTGGCCACAATCGCGGCCATCGGGGAACCGGCGGGCATCGCGCCGGGCTGCGGCAGCGGGCCGGGGCGCAGGCTGGTTTCGGCGTCGCAGTCGGTCTCGGCCTGCGGGGCCGAGGTGATGGGGGTGAGTTCCGGCGGCGCCGGATTCACCAGGGCGACCGGGTTCGTCTGCGGCACCGAGGAATCGGCCGCGCAGCCGCCCAGCAGCAGCACCGCCCCCAGCAGCGGCGCGAGCGCGCGGGCCCTCACAGGAATTCCTTGAGCCGCGGCCACAGGCCGACGAATACGGCCGCGGCCGCGAACAGCATCAGCAGCAGGGTCGCGGAGGGACTGTAGGACAGGGCGTCACCGGCGGAGTCGACGCCGCCGCGCAATTCGCCGCGGACCTCGCCGAGTTCGGTGCGCAGGGATTCGTCCAGGCTGGTGAACTTGGCGGCCGAGGTCTCCGGGCCGCGGCCGATGGCCTGATCGACCGCCTCGTTGAACTTCGCCGCCTGATAGGCCTCGACCTGTTTGCGATGCCCGGCCGTCCAGCCCTGGAAGCGTTGGGAGGCAGCCGAATCCGGGCCGGTCACCGCGGTGAGCCGGTCGCGCACGCCGGTGGTGTGCTGGGTGAAGACCTCTTCGCCCTCGGCGATGTCACCGCGGGTGATCAGCTGCAAGGTTTCGGCGGTGCGTGCCTGCTGCGCCAGAATCCGGGCCTGGGCCAGGGTTTCGAACCGGTGCGCCGCCCCGGAATCGCCGCCGTCGAGCGCCGCCCCGGCGATCGTGGTCGCGGCCACCGCCCAGATCAAGGCCAGCACGGTCGCGCCCGCGGCGGCCGCGAGCCCGAGGTTGAATCGGCGATTGGTGCGCTCCAGCAGGACGTAGGAGCCCGCGCCGCAGGCGATCAGCACCAGCAGCAGCAACCCGATGGTGGTCCACGGCAGGGCGCCGATCCGGCCCTGCTCGGCGTTGACGGCGGTGAAGCGGTCGGTGCTGAGCTGCTCGGCGTTCTTCAGCAGCGAATCCTGCATCAGCGCCGAGGCTTCGCGTAGATAGGCCGCGCCGACCGGGAAGCCCTGGCGGTTGTTGGCGCGGGCCGCCTCGACCAGGCCGGTGTAGGCGGGGAGTTCGGCGCTGACCCGGGCCACGATGAGGCGGGTTTGCGGATCGTTGGCGCCGACGGTGGCCTCGGCCAGCGCGGCGGCCGCGTCGGCCAGCGCCGTCTGATAGCGGACGCGCACGTCGGGAGCTTCGATACCGCCGGACAGGAAGGCCTCGGCGGCGGCGGCATCGGCCGCGGACAGGGAGACGTAGAGATTCTGCGCGGCGTAGGCCAGCGGCTCGGTGCGATCGAGCAGTGTCTCGTGCCGGGATATCTTGCCGCTCAGCTGATTCGCGCTGGTAAACCCGGCTAGCAGGCACAACGTGACGACGACGAGCACCACCACCCCGATCGCGCCCGGCGTCGTCGCGGCGAAGCGCCGCAACCATCCGGCGCCGTTACGCGCCGCCGCTGGTAGGCGAGGTCTCACACCGTCCCCCCTTCATCTCCCGGCCGGTGTCTCCGCTCGCGATAGTACGTCAGCGGCTAGCCCCGCGCCGCCTATTAACCGGCGGGGGTGCGGGCGCTACTTCGGGGCCGTCAGCAAGCTCAGGTAGCTGGGGTGCGCCGGGTCGAGAACGATTGCCTGGCCCCGGATCTGGCGCTGCTTCCAGGGCGCGATGAAGTGCCGCGGGAAGCTGCTGCAGCTGACCGAGACCCGCAGGCGCTCGCCCGCGCGCAGCAGCGCCTCGGTGGGGTTGATCTCGATGTCGATGTCGAAGGGCAGGCCCGGCGTCAGCGGGGCGGCGGTCTCGGCGGTCAGGGTATGGAGCGGGAAGAGCAGTTCGCCGTCGACGTAGTCGCTGCGGGCCGAATCGGTTGCGCGCAAGGAGGACAGCAGCGCGCCGCGGGTCAGGGGCACCGAGGCGCCGTCCGGGCGGACCGCGCAGATCGTGATCGACCAGAAAGCGTCGGTACCCTCCGCTACCGCGCGCAGGTGCAGATTCATCGGGCCGGTGAGCACGGTGTCGGTCGCGAACGCGGCACTGGTGAAGGTGACGGCGGTGGCCTCGTTGCGGCGGTCGTCGTTGCCGAATTCCGGCCCGAACAGCAGCGCGATGCCCATGCTCAGCACCGCGGTGTTGCTGGAGGCGGCGCTGCCCCGGCGCGCGGGCAACGGCAGGCGGTGTTCGGCGTCGGCGGCGATGTCCGCGAGGCCGCCGTCGGCGGCGGAATGGGCTGCCGTGCCGCTGCTTTCGCTGGTGAGATAGAGCCTGCGCACCCCGGCCGCCGGGTCCGGGAAGCTGTCGCGGCGGATCCACGCGCCATCACCCTGGCGGCGCACGGTGATCGGCCCGTAGCCGTCGATGCCGTTGTCGATGCTCTTGACCCACCGGTCGAAGAACGCGCACTGGAGTTCGTCGAGCGCCTGCGGATTGCCGGGATCGCCGAATCCCGAGCCGGGCGTCAGATGATAGGAGTCGTCGACGAGCACCTGCTTCGGGCCGCCGGGCACCGGAATGCGGTCGTAGAGGCGGAAATTGGACCGGTTGTAGACATCGTGCCAGCCACCGTGGATCCAGGTGGGCACGGTGATGTCCTCGTACTTGCACAGGCGGGCGTCCCACCCGGGATTCAGATAGCCGTCCTCGTGCTCGGCGGTGAGCGCCAGGCGCAGCGCGCGAGCGGGCCAGCCGGTGTCGCCGATCAGCCGGTCCCGCAGGAACTTCCCGGCCAGCCCGGCGCGCAGCAGACCCGGCCAGGCCGGCAGCCATTTACCGCCGGTGACCGCGAGCATCCAGACCAGCATGCCCGGCGTCGGCACGCCGCCGGTGAGCCCGAGTTCGCGCACCGGGTTCTCCCCCGCCTCGATCGCGAAGCACGCCTTGACGCCCTCGGCGCCCTGACCGGCGGTGAGCAGCGCCGCGATCGCCCCGTAGGACAGGCCCTGCACCGCGACGTCGCCGTCGCACCACGGCTGGGCGCGCACCCACCGCACCACCTCGAGATAGTCGCGCTGCTCGCGCGGACTGAAGAAATCCCAGGTGCCCGTGGAACTTCCGGTGCCGCGCACGTCCACCATCAGGCCGACATAACCGCGCGCGACCGCGGTGCGGTTGATGGCGAAGGGTTCCAGCACGCCGCCGGCGGGTGTGCGCAGCACGTCCCGGGCGGTCATCCGGGTGCGATCGGAGGGCGCCAGCCGCGCGGCCGCGCGGCGCAGCACGGTGTGGAAACGCATGCCGTGCCGGTTCAGGGCCTTGTTGTAGGCGGTGAAGTTGATGATCGCGGGCAGCGGTTCGCCGGTCGGTCCGGCGCTGTCGCCGGGGCGCAGGATATCCGCGGAGAGCACCGCGCCGTCCGACATCGGAATCGGAACGGTATTGCGCCCGAACAACTTCGGGTACCGCACCGGTCCGATGTCGAAGCGGGTGTCCGGCGTGATCGAACCGGTGGCGGTGGACAACGGCTGACCCATGGCGACCCCTCGCGACGACTGTCTCAGATGCCGACTATCGTGCGCGCACCGTCTCCGCTTTGTCGACCCCCGCCTGATCCAGCATGCGGTGCATGCCCCAGTTCAGGCCGCGCATGGCCAGGTTGTAGGTCAGCGGCAGATACCGCTGCGCGTAGTAGCCGACGCGAATATCGGGCGAGGTGAACACCATATAGCGGTTGCGCTCCACGCCCCGCACGATCGACCGGGCCGCGGCCTCCGGGGTGACCGCGTGCCGCACGAACAGCCCGATCGCCTTCCGCACCTGCTCGGTCTCGCGGTCGACGCCCGCGATGTCGACGCTGTCGACCATCGGCGTGGCCATCGCGCCCGGGCAGACCAGGCTGACGCCGATCCGGTGCCGGCGCAGGTCGAACCGCAGCACCTCCGAGACGCCGCGCAGGCCGAACTTGCCCGCGCTGTAGGGCGCGTGCCAGGGCAGCCCGAACAAACCGGCCGCCGAGGAGACGTTCACCAGGTGCCCGCCGTTCCCGGCCGCGATCATCGGCGGCAGGAATTCCTCGATCACGTGGATCGGGCCCATCAGGTCGATATCGATGGTGCGCCGCCACTGCTCGTGGGTGAGCCGCTCGACCGTGCCCCAGGTCGCGATGCCCGCGACGTTCATCACGACGTCGACACTGGGCAATTCGGCGTGCACCTTCGCCGCGAGCGCGACGACCGCCGCGTGCTCGCTGACATCGGCGGCCTCGGCCAGGTGCACTGTGGCTCCGGCCGCGCGCAGGTCGGCGGCGGTACGCTGCAACCCGGTGTCGTCGATGTCGGTCAGTACCAGTGACGCCCCCTTGGCGGCGACCGCGTGCGCGGTACTGCGGCCCAGGCCACTGGCCGCGCCGGTGATCAGGCAGCTCTTGCCGTCGAACTTCGTCATACCACGACCATAGCCGTTTACGAACAGTGTTGTCTATTTATCCTCCGGGCGCGTCCCGGATCAATCCCACCAGCACCTACCCGCCGGATTCCGCCCCGCGCGCGCGACGCGGCGTCCAGCATGGAGACAGACCGAAATATCCGGCGACAGTGGAGGTCTGTGATGACCACCGTGCACAGCGACGACACCATCCAGGTACACAATCCGGCCGACGGGACGGTGGTCGGGCAGGTGCCCGACCAGGACCGCGAGGCGGTGACGGCGGCGGTGACGGCATTGCGCGCCGCCCAGCCCGCCTGGGAGGAGCTCGGCCCCGCCGGCCGGCGGACCTGGCTGCTCACCTGGCAGGACTGGCTGATCGACAACGCCGCGCGACTGTCGGAGGTGGTGCGCTCCGAAACCGGGAAACCGCACGCCACAGCCGATATGGAGGTGCCCGCCGCGGCCGACCTGATGAAGTACTGGGCCAACAACGCCGCGCGCTTCCTCGCCGACGACCACCCCAAACCACACAACCTGCTGGGCAAGACCAAACAGCTCACCACCTGCTACCGGCCCTATCCGGTGGTCGGGGTCATCACGCCGTGGAACTTCCCGCTGCTCAACCCCTTCTTCGACGCGCTGCCCGCGCTCATGGCCGGCGCCGCCGTCCTGGTGAAACCCTCCGAGGTGACACCCCTCAGCTCCGTCGAGATCGCCCGCGGCTGGACCGAGATCGGCGCGCCCCCGATCTTCGCGGTGGTCACCGGCGCCGGCAACACCGGGCACGCGGTGGTGGAGAACGTCGACTACGTGCAGTTCACCGGCTCGACCCGCACCGGCCGCAAGATCGCCGCGGCCTGCGGTGACCGCCTGATCCCGTGCAGCCTCGAACTCGGCGGCAAGGACCCCGCGATCGTGCTCGCCGACGCCGACCTGGACCGCGCCGCCAACGGCATCGCCTACGGCGCGATGTTCAACTCCGGCCAGGTCTGCATCTCCGTCGAACGCGTCTACGTCGAGGAACCGGTCTACGACGACTTCGTCGCCAAACTCACCGAGCGCGTCACCGCCCTGCGCCAGGGCGACGACGCCGAGCCCTACACCGCCGACGTCGGCGCGATGGCCACGCCCGCGCAACGCGACATCGTCCAGCGCCACGTCGACGAGGCGCTCGCCGCCGGCGCGCGCACCACCGTCGGCGGAAAGCCCACGGGCACCGGCACCTTCTTCGAACCGACCGTGCTCGTCGATGTCGACCACAGCATGTCCTGCCTCACCGAGGAGACCTTCGGCCCCACCGTCCCGGTCATGAAGGTCGCCGACGAGGACGAAGCGGTCCGGCTCGCCAACGACTCCGTCTACGGCCTCTCCGCCACCGTCTGGACCGGCGACAAACAGCGCGGCCTGCGCGTGGCGCGGCGGCTGGAGGCGGGCGCGGTCAATGTCAACGACACGTTCGCGAACATGTTCAGCTTCGCGCTGCCCATGGGCGGGTGGAAGCAGTCCGGCATCGGCGCCCGCTGGGGCGGCGCGGCCGGTATCCGCAAATACTGCCGCCAGCAGGCGATCACGGTGCCGCGGCTGCCGACGCAGCAGTCCGAGGTCACCTGGTTCCCGGTGTCGCGGCGCAAGACCCGGGCGCTGATCGCCCTGCTCCAGGGCATGGCCGCGCGCGGCCGCCGTCGCCTCCCGGCACTGCGTTCCTGACCCGGCGGCTCGGGTGTGAGGATGACAGCGGTTCGTCCACCGAGCAGAAAGCGTGCGATGACAGTCGACTACGAGAAGCTGGACCGGGTCGCGGTGATCCGGCTCAACCGCCCCGAGAAGCGCAACGCCTTCGACGCCGCGCTCACCGCGGGGCTGGACCGGGCGCTCAACGAGGCCGAGGACGACCCCGAGGTGTGGGCGGTCGTGCTGACCGGTGTGGGACAGGGCTTTTCGGCGGGCACCGACCTCGCCGCCGGTTCCGGCGGGCAGACCGAACGCGGCGGCGAGTACGGCGTTATTCGCCGCCACCGGACCAAACCCCTGATCGCGGCGGTGGAGGGCTTCGCGTTCGGCGGCGGCATGGAGGTCGTGCTCGCCTGCGATCTCGTAGTGGCCGCGCGCACCGCCAAGTTCGGTCTGCCCGAGGTGCGCCGCGGCGTGATCGCCACCTGCGGCGCGCTGTTCCGCACCCAGCGCGCGCTGCCGTTGAACATCGCCAAGGAAATGCTGCTCACCGGCGATCCGCTGCCGGCCGAGCGGGCCTACCAGGTCGGCTTCGTCAACACCCTGGCCGAGGAGGGCACGGCGCTCAAACTCGCCACCGAACTGGCGCACCGCATCTGCCGCAACGCGCCGATCTCGGTGCGCGAGAGCCTGATCGCCGTCGAGCGCACCAACGCCGCGAACGACGCCGCCGCGTGGGCGACCACCGAGCAGGCGATGCTCACGACGCTGGCCTCCGCGGACACCAGCGAGGGCATCGCGGCCTTCCTGGAGCGGCGCGAGCCCCGCTGGACCGGCCGCTGACCCGGCCGGTCCACCCAGCGCCCGGATAAACCTGTGGCGGCGTGCGCAATTCAGCCCACACGCCGCTCGAACACCTCTACGGTAGGCAGCGCCGCTACCGCATCATCGAGGCGCGGGTGACGTGCAGCTGCGCCGCATCGCCGCGGAACTGTTCGCCGTGCCCTCGGCCAATCCCGGGGCTACGACCCGGGGCCCGGCTGAACAGGAGCACGCATGCCGCAGGATCTGCCTGCCGCCGACGACCTCGTCGAGGTGGCCGCCGCGCACCTCGCCACGCACACCCGGGCCGCGCTACCCGGAGCGCGTGCCCTGGAAGCGGCGGCCGCGGCGGGAATCCTGAAACTGGTGCGCGACTTACCGTTCGGCCGCGTCGTCCTGCTGCACGCCGTCGCGCGATACCTGACGAAGCGAGCACTCCCCGCACTCGGCAGCCGGGCCGCCGCCGAAACCCGGACCGTCACAGATCTCTTGCTGATCGCCGCACGCGAGATCGAGGCAGGCGCCGGCATCCGCCTGGCCGACGAGCACCGGCTACGCCGCCTGCTCGCCGCCGAGAACTCCTACGCCGACCTCGAACTAGCCCTGGTCCGGCGCCTGCGCGACCCCGCGCCGCTACCGGACTGGGAACGGACACTGACCTACCTGCGCGCCTCGGCCGCCGAGCGGCTCCGGATCGCCAACCCCGAGTACACCCGGACCGAGAGCTGAGATGTCCACCGGCACACCATCGCTCGCCGATCTGACCGAACTGCTGTCCCGCGAACTGCCCGGCCCGCTCACCGTGCTCGACCTACAGCGGCTCCCCGGGTCGAGCGCGACCTGGTCCTTCGACGTCCTCGACGCCGCCGGCGTCGGTCACCCGCTGATCCTGCGCCGCGACCGCGCCGACGGACGCGCCCGCAACCCCGACATCATCGCGGGCCGTGCGGACGCGCTCGACCGAGCCGGGGAGTTCGCCCTCCTGCGTCACCTGCACGCCGCCGAAATCCCGGTGCCCCGCCCGGTCGCCGCCGCCCAACCCGGCGACGCACTCGACGACTGCTACGTGATGGAACGCGCCGACGGCGAAACGCGCCCCTGGGCCCTCATCGGCACCGCCGCCCTCGACCAGGTCCGCCCGCGACTGGTGCGCCAACTCGGTGCGGCACTGGCACGCGTCCACTCCCGCACCGCGGCCGACCTTCCCTTCCTGCCGCAGCGCCCGCTCGCGGACCAACTCGAGCTCGTCCGCACCCTGCTCGATCTCGGCGGCCCGCCGCGCCCCGCGCTGGAAGCCGGACTGCGCTGGTGCCGCGATCACCTGCCGCGGCTCGGCCCGCGCCCGATGTGCCTGGTGCACGGCGACTTCCGCACCGGCAGGTACGCCGTCGGGCCGGACGGACTGCGCGCCCTGCTCGGCTGGGAACTCGCCCATCTCGGCGACCCCGCCACCGACCTCGCCCACGCATGCCTGCGCACCTGGCGCTTCGGCGCCGACGATCAGGAGTTCACCGGCATCGGCACGCGCGCCGACTTCTTCGCCGCCTACCAGGCCGCCGGCGGCACCCGCCTCGACGAACGCGCGGTGCACTACGGCGAGGTCCTGACCACGCTCCGCACCGCGGGCGTATTCCTCAGCCGCACCATCGGTTTCCGCTGCGGCGCCGAGCGCACGGTGCAGGCCGCGCGGATCGGACGTCGGATCGCCGAGATCGAATACGATCTGCTCGCCCTGCTGGACCGCTGACCCTTTCGGCCGATTCGGTAATAGGCTGGGCGCATGGGTGCTGATCCGTTCGACGGCCGACCTCCCACCAGCCACGAGCAGCAGACGGGGCAACCGTGGGACGCCTCCTACCAGGACGGCCCCGCGCCCTGGGATGTCGGCGGCCCGCAACCGGCGGTCGCGCGGGTGGCGGCCGCGGGCGGATTCACCGGCCCGGTGCTCGACGCGGGCTGCGGCACCGGGGAGAACGCCCTGCACATCGCGGCGCTGGGTGTGCCGGTGCTGGGCGTCGACGTAGCCGAGACCGCCCTGGTCATTGCCCGCGAATCAGCGGAACAGCGCGCGATCCCCGCCGAGTTCGCCGTGGCCGACGCGTTCCGCCTCGATCGGCTGGGACGCCGCTTCGCCACGGTCCTGGACTCCGGGCTGTTCCACACCTTCGACCAGGACGAGCGACCTCGATACGTAGCGAGCCTGGCGTCGGTCACCGACCCCGGCGCCACGCTGTACCTGTTGTGCTTCAGCGACATCGGGCCCGATACCGGGCCGCACCCGGTCAGCGGGCCGGATCTGCTGGCCGCGTTCGATACGGGCTGGGCGGTCGTCACCCTCGAGCCGGACCGTATCTCCACCAGGTATCACGAGAACGGCGCTCCCGCCTGGTTCGCGATCATCACCCGAACCGGATAGGCCGCTCCCCCTTCGTCAGCTGGTCGATGGACCACAGACCGAATCCGCTGAACCTCGGTACGTGACCCCTGAATTGACGAAAGCCAGCGCACACATACATAGATGCGCATATCTACAGACTGGGATGTTATATCCGAGGCGCACAGCAGCGCCGACGCTTCATCAGGGTCCCGCTCAGGTGCCCAGCGAGTTGACAGGTGTGGAGTCGACTCCCCCTGGAGACGACGCGTGCCGACTACCCAACCAGCTCGGGCACCCGCCGCTCCCCCGGCCCCGCCGTCCGAGCCCGGTATTCCTGTGGCGGACAACCTTTCCAGCGCCGGAACGCCCGGATGAACGAGGCCGCCTCGGCGTACCCGAGCCGGGCCGCCACCTGCTCGGTGGTCATATCGGTGTGGGCGAGCAGCTCCTCCGCGAGCATCTGACGCACCTCGTCCAGCAACGCGCGGAACGAGGTCCCCTCCTCGCTCAACCGCCGCGACAGCGTGCGCGCGCTCATGAACAACCCCGAGGCGACCGCGGCCTGATCGGGGATCTCCCCCGGGTTGCGCACCAGCAGATTCCGGACCGCCCCGGCCACGCCGGTGCGGGCACGCCGCTGCGTCAACAGTTCGCGGCACAGCTGTTCGCAGGTGCCGCGCGCCCAGTCGGCCGCCCGGGGCAACGGGATATCCAGATCGGCGGCGTCGAAGGCGACCAGGTCGGCGGACGCCCCGAAAACCGGTTCGACACCGAAGATCGTCCGATAGCGCGAGGTGTCCGCGGGTGCGCCGTGCCGGAAACCGACCCGGAGCACCGGCGCCGCGACGCCGAACAGCTGCTTGCCGAAGGCCTGCACCCCGGCGAGCACCCGTTCGGTGAGGAAGGCCCGCACGTCTTCGGGAATGTCACTGCCGTCCAACAAGAATCGGCCCTCACCGGCCCGCTCGGCGAAGGTGAGCCGGCCGAAGGCGACCGCCGGATCCAGATGCCGCAGCGCCACCTCGATCACCTCGCGCAGCGTGCGGCTGGACAGCAGTGCCAAACCCCACGGGCCGTCGAGCGAAACGTGGTAGCGCGCACCGGCTTCCGCGCCCAGGCCGGGTTCGGAGCCGAAACGCGCGAGCAGATTGCGCACCACCACCACTTCCTGGCGCGCGGTGATCTCGGCGTCTGGGTCAATCACCGCCCCGGCGCTGAGCGTGCTGCCTTCCAGACACTCCGCGGCGGTCATCCCGCGTTCCTCGGCGAGCCGGATGAGTACGTGGACACTCGAGGTGCTGCGCAGGATATCCCAGTCGAACATATGGTGCTGGTCCTCAAAATTACAGTGTTGTTTGGCGAAATGTATCAATCGACCAGGCGATCTGGACACGAAATTACGAAATATTGTTACCAGCCATAACGCACAGGTGCCGCAACTGGCCACCATGGACAACGGCTTGCTTCTTCGGCCACCACCCCGCACCGCACCACTCGTCACGTCTGGGACAGTCGCGCCACCGAGGCGCGCGGCAGTGCCGCTCAGGCGATTTCGCCGAGCAGCAGCTCGATCGCGGCGAGCACCCGCTCGACGCCGAACTGCTCCGGGTCGTCCAGGACGCGGCGCGCCAGGGTCTGTAAACCGCCCTGCACGATCTCCACCAAGACGTCCAGGTCGACCGCGTCCCCGCCCGCAGCCGGCGGCTGACTCGCCAGCCACTCCCCCAGCCGCAGCCGGAGCGGGAGCCGGAACTCGTTGCGGGCCTTGCGAATATGGTCGCGCAGCAGCGGCGGGACGCCGTCGATCGGAAAATAGACCAGCCGCCAGGTGCCGGGCATGGTGCGTACGTCGGACAGGAACCGCCGCAGCGCGGTGATCAGCACCTCGCGGGGCCCGTCGCCCGAGTCGTGGTCGTCGAGCAGCGCCCGGGTGACGGCCGCGCGCATCCGGGAGGTCTCGCGTTCGATGAGCGCGGCGAGCAGTTCGTCGCGATTGCCGAACGAGTCGTAGACGACCGGGCGAGTCACCCCGCCGTGCTCGGCGACCGCGGCGATGGTGACCTCGGTGAAACCCGCCGCGGCGACGATGCGCAACGCGGTGTCGAGCAGTTGCTCACGACGATCGGCGGGCAGCAGTCGCTTGGCGTAGCGGCGCCGGGGCGGCGGCTCGGTCCGCGCTCTGGCCATCGGTCAAGCCCTTCCGGCGCCGGCCGCGGCGACGGCACGGCGGGTCAGCCAGTGCAGGGTGGCCGCGACGGCGTCCCGGCGCTGCGGGCCGTCCTCGGCCAGCACCAGCCGCGCCGCGGTCTCCGCCGCGCTGATCACCGCGTAGCTGAACAATTCGGCGTCGATGTCGCTGCCGCCCATCGCCGCGATGAAGCCGAGCAGGCTTTGGGCCCGGCTGCGCAGCGCGTTGCGGCCGGCGGCGACGCGCTCGTAGGCGGCGCGCGGCATGCCTTCGCCGGGCATCAGCACGAAACGCCAGGTGTCGGGCGCTTCGAGCACGATGTCGAGGAAGATGTCGGTGCCCCGCACCGCGACCTCGGTGGGATCGGAGCCCGGTTCCAGCTCCGGGATGGCGGCCGAGGCCATCAGCAGCGCTCGCTCTTCCTCCCGGTCCAGCAGCGCGTCCAGCAGGCTGTCGCGATCGCTGAATTCGGTGTAGACGGCGGGGCGGGTGAGCCCGGCGGCGCGGGCGATGGCATGCATGCTGACGCTGGCGTAGCCGTCCCGGACGATGAGTTCGCGTGCCGTGTCGAGGATGTGCTCACGTCTCGTGGACGGCACCCTCTCCTCCATCATGGTCGGTCGCTTTCTTGGAATCCCCGGTTCGCTGGACCCGGCCGCGCAAGTTTACTCAACGAGTACCGCACCGTCGGAGCGCACACCTGGGAATTCCTCGAATCCTACGTGCTCCTCATCGGTTTCGACGCGAAATTGACGTCGTTGTTTTACGGTTGTCCGAGCCGGTGCCGACGGTGGGATGCGTCGGCGCGGCGGGTGAGGGAGGATTCATGAAGGATGCCTCGACGGCTCCTGTCGACAGCGGTCCGGCGACCGCTTTGCAGATCGTTCGCCACAATGTCACCGGCACAATCGTTTCCGGTATCCGTACCTTCGGCCGCGCGGTCGACATGGGCCTCGAATCGGTGCGTGGCGGCGTCGCCGACCTGATCGGCCTGCGCTTCCAATGGAACGAAATGCTCCGGCAGGCTTGGTATCTCGTGACCGTCACCGCGATTCCGGCGATCCTGATGGCGGTACCGTTCGGGGTGGTGGTCTCGGTGCAGGTGGGCAACCTGATCCATCAGCTCGGGGCGGACTCGATGATCGGCGCCGCGGGCGGGCTCGGGGTGATCCAGCAGGGCGCTCCGATCGCGACCGGGCTGCTGCTCGGCGGCGCGGGCGCTTCCGCGATCGCGGCCGACCTGGGCGCGCGCACGGTACGCGAGGAGATCGACGCGCTGCGCACCATGGGGATCTCGCCGGTGCAGCGCCTGGTGATCCCGCGGGTGGCGGCCATGCTGCTGGTGGCCCCGCTGCTCAATATCCTCATCATCTTCGTCGGCGTGATCTCGGGGTACGCGGTGGCGATCAGCGCGCAGAACGTGACGCCGGGCAGCTACTGGGCGACCTTCGGCTCCTTCGCGGTGGTGGCCGACGTATGGATCTCGCTGGCCAAGGCCATGCTGTTCGGGTTCCTGGTGGTGATCGTGGCGTGCCAGCGCGGGCTGGAGGCCAAAGGCGGCCCGCGCGGCGTGGCCGACGGGGTGAACGCGGCGGTGGTCGTCTCGGTGGCCTCGATCATCCTGCTGAACCTGGTGATCACCCAGGTGGTCACCATGTTCATGCCGCTGCGGGTGGCGTGATGACGGCCGCACCGTACGCGCCCAAGGGCCTGGGCTGGGCCTACCGCGTCGCGCGCCGGCCCGGCCGGTTGCTCCAGCCGGTCGAGCACACCGGCTTCCTGCTCGGCTTCGTCTTCCAGGCGCTGTGGGCGATTCCGTTGACGCTCAAGCGTTATCGCGCCCAGACCATGCGCACCATCACCGACATGACCTGGGGCCGCGGCTCGCTCATCGTGGGCGGCGGCACCGTGCCGATGCTCATCGTGCTGGGTGTCGCGATGGGTGCGGGCGTGGGCATCCAATCCTTCGCGGCGCTGGACCTGATCGGCCTCGGCCCGGTCACCGGGGTGGTCTCGGCCTTCGCCAACACCCGCGAACTCGCGCCGATCGCCGCCGCCGTCGGGTTCGCGGCCCAGGCGGGCTGCCGGATGACCGCCGAGAT
Organism: Nocardia sp. NPDC050712; assembly: GCF_040654295.1. Lineage (NCBI taxonomy): Bacteria > Bacillati > Actinomycetota > Actinomycetes > Mycobacteriales > Nocardiaceae > Nocardia > Nocardia sp. NPDC050712. The sequence goes on along the minus strand of NZ_JBFAHT010000005.1, from coordinate 182,834 downwards.
CGGCGCCATGCGCATCTCCGAGGAGATCGACGCGATCGAATCGCTGGGGCTGCGGTCGATTCCGTTCGTGGTGACCACCCGGGTGATCGCCGGCGCGGTGGCCATCGTGCCGACCTTCCTGATCGCGCTGATCCTGTCCTACCTGGCCTGCGCGACGGTCATCGTGGCGCTGCACGGCGAGGCCGGTGGGGTCTACGACCACTACTTCTTCCAATTCACCAGCGGCTACGACATTTTCGCGGCGGTGGTGAAGATCCTGATCTTCGGTGTCACCGTCATCCTGATCCATTGCTACTACGGCTTTTTCGCCTCCGGCGGACCCGAGGGCGTCGGTATCGCCTCCGGCCGCGCGGTGCGGGCCAGCTTCGTCTCGATCATCGCCCTGGACATGGTGCTCACCATCGCGCTGTGGGGCATCAATTCCGCTATCGAATTCCCCGGGTGAGCCCATGCCGAACTACACGATTCCCGGGGTGACCATGAGCCGGCGCGGCGCCCGCACCCTCGGCGCGCTCGCGCTGGTCGCGGCCGCCGTCGCCGCGCTGACCTGGCGCGCCGGACTCGACGACAGACCCGACGACCTACTGCGACTACACCTGCGCACCGAGCAGATCGGACAGGGCGTCCTGCCCGGCACGCGGGTGCGGCTGGACGGGATGCTGGTCGGCTCGGTCGCCGAGATCGAGCCGGTCGGTCAGGGCCAGCAATTGATCACACTGGACCTGGATCGCGGCCAAACCGCTTCGCTCACCGACACTTTGAGCGTCGACTACGCCCCGGAAAACCTCTTCGGGGTCAGCGCGGTCACGTTGCGCGCGGCCACCGGCGGTGCGCCCCTGCGGGACGGCGCGCTGGTCGACCTGTCCGGGCTCAACGCGAGCAAGGTCAACGACGTCACCATGGGCGAGCTGCTGCGGGCGCTCACCGAGACCTCCACCGACGTGCTCACCCCACGACTGAGCGAACTGATCCACCAGTTCAGCGGCCAATTGCGTTCCTTCACACCACTGTTCGAGGCGATACTCACGCTGAGCACCGCGGTGGCCGACACCCAGCGCTACCCCTCGGACTACCTGCTCGATCAGTACGCGGCGTTCTTCACCGGCGTGGGTGATTTCACCGGCTCCACCTTCCGGCTGGTCAGCGACATCCTGAACATCGAGATCTTCCTGCGCGACCGGCCGCGCTACGACGCCACCATCGCGATGGTCACCGGTGGGGCCTTCCCCGCGATCGGACGGGTGGGCGCGGTGGCACAGCACTACCTCGACGGGTACACCACGGCGTTGACGCCGGTGGTGGCGGCCCTTGCCGCGACGGTGCCCGATCCGCGCCGGTCCAAGGCCGAGATGGACGAGCTGATCACCCGGCTGCACGCCATGTTCGTCCAGACGCCCGACGGCCCGGCCCTCTCGGTGGCGGTGACGCTGCGCGGCATGCCCGGTCTGGCCGTCCCGCTGCTCGGGCAGCAGAGCTACGACGCGCTGGGAGCGGTGCGGTGAAACCCCTGTCCCTGCGCGCGATCCTGGTCCGGCTGACGCTGTTCGCCGCGGCCATGATCGCCCTGCTGCTGATCGTGGTGAACGCCATCACCCGGCCGATCGAAGGCGACACCTCCTCCTACACAGCCGAATTCACCGATGCCAGCGGCCTGAAGACCGGCGATGACGTGCGCATGTTCGGCGTCGGCGTCGGCAAGGTGGTCGGCATCGATCTGCGCGGCACCCACGCCGCGGTGCGGTTGACCGTCCAGAGCGCTCGGCCCGTGTACGACACCAGCGTGCTCGCCATCCGCTACCAAACCCTCACCGGTCAGCGGTATGTCGACATCCGCCAGCCGGACCGGCCCGGCCTGCTGCTGCGCGGCGGCGCGGCCATCGGTGTGACCAACACGGTGCCCTCGTTCGACATCACGCAACTGTTCAACGGCTTGCAGCCGGTGATCCAGGAGTTCTCCCCCGGCGCGCTCAACCAGTTCACCGAGAGCATGCTCGCCGTCATCGAGGGCAACGGCTCCGGGATCGGGCCCGCGCTGGACGCGATCGAGAAACTCAGTCGCTACACCACCGACCGGCAGGCGGTGATCGCCACCATCGTGGCGAACCTGCACACCATCTCCACCCAGATCGGCGGCAAGTCACCGCATCTGGTGACACTGCTGCAAGGCATCGCCGACGTGTTCACCGCCTTCCGCGCGAAACTCGACGGCCTGCTCGACTTCGCCGCCGTCGCCCCGACGGCACTGGGGCCGTTGAATCGACTGCTGGACACCCTGGGGTTCACCGAGTCCGCGAATCCCGACGTCTACCAGGACCTGATGCTGCTGTTCCCGGATCCGCAAGCGGCCGCCGACGCGATCGGCCGACTACCGGGGTTGCTCCAGACCATGAGCAACCTGCTGCCGCCGGCGAATGCGGGCGCGGGTCAGGTCAGCCTGGCCTGCTCCAGAGGTAATGCCGAACTGCCCCAGGTTCTTTCGGTGCTGGTGGCCGGACAGCGGGTGGCGATATGCAACGGATGACACTGTTCGCGGCGGCACGGTGGCTGCCGCACACCCCCGACCGGCACGAGGCGGCCAAGAACCGCCGCGAGTTCCGGCTCGGCGTCGCGGGCGCGGCCTTCGTCGCCCTGCTCCTGCTCGCCACCGCCGTCATTTATGTACTCCCCCTGGGCAAAACGACCTATACCGCGGAGCTCTCCGAGGCGCAGTCGATCCGGGCGGGGGCGCAGGTGCGGGTCGCCGGGATCACCGTCGGCTCGGTGACCGAGCTGGAACTGCTGCCCGACCGGGTGCGGATGCGGTTCACCGTCGACCGGGAGGTCTTCCTCGGCGCGGACACCAGCCTGGAGATTCGGATGCTCACCGCCGTCGGCGGGCACTATCTCGCGGTGTTCCCCGCCGGCGAGAAACCCCTGGGCAAGACGATGATTCCGCCCGACCGCGTGCGCCTGCCCTACAGCCTGGTGCAGACCCTGCAGGACGCCGCCGCTCCGGTCGCCGAGGTCGACGGCGACACACTGCGCGCGAACCTCGCCACGCTCCAGGAATCGATGCGGGACAGCCCCGACGCGCTGCGCCAGATGGGCACGGCCGCACAGAGTTTCGTGACCATCCTGGAGCGCCAGAACCAGGACGTGTCCCGGGCGCTGACCGTGATGGACGAGTATCTGCGGGCCCTGAACGGTAACAAGTCGCTGCTGGGCACGTTCGTCCGCGAGCTCGGCATGCTGATGGTGCTCGGCCTGAACAAGCGCGCCGAAATCGAGGTGGCGCTGACGATTGCCGCGCAACTGCTCTCCCGGATCGCGGCGCTGGAACCCTCCTACCAGGACATCCTGAAACCGATGACCAGCCGGTTACGCGAACTGCTGCCGCAACTCGGGCAGCTCAGCGGCCAGTTGGACGCGGCGCTGCCCGCGTGGCGCGAATTGCGCGACCGGCTCGTCGCGGCGTCCACCTCCGAGGAGGGCCTTGTCATCGATCACTCCATGCTGAACGTGTGCGTGCCGGTGCCGGGCCGGGGGTGCTGAAATGCTCAAACGGATACTCGGCGCACCCGGTTTCGTCACCGTGGCGGGCACGCTCGTGCTCGCGGTCGTCACGATCCTGGCCTATCTGGTCGTGTTCGATCCGATGAAGAAGACCATCTCCTACTGCGCGCTGATGCCCGACGCGGTCGGCCTCTACCCCGGCAACCACGTCACCATGCTCGGCATCCCGATCGGCGGCGTCGATTCCATCCGGCCCGACGGCACCGGGGTGCGCGTCGAGTTCCATCTCAACGCAGAGCATGCCCTGCGCGGCGAGGTCACCGCGACGACGGTGTCGGACAGCCTCGTCGCCGACCGCGACCTGGCGGTGCTCGGGGATTCCATGTCCGCCGACCGCTGGGACCCCCGCACCTGCATCACCAAGACCTTCACCCCGAAGAGCATCAGCCAGACGCTGCAAGGCTTTTCGCAGCTCGCCGGCCAGCTCAACGGCGCCACCCAACCCGGCGAGCGCACCCGCATCCACGACAGCGTGCTGGCCTTCGAGAACGCGACCGCGGGCACCGGGCCCGCACTCAACAAGCTCATCAAAGACCTCGGCCGAGCCCTGCGCGCCCCCGATGCCGCCGTCGGCCACATCGGGGCGCTGCTGGACTCGTATGCGGGGCTGATGAACAGCATCGCGGTCAACTGGGACGACATCACCGTCGTGCTGGCCCGGGCGAGCACCGGCATCGCGTTCATCAACCAGCTGTGGAACACCACCGTGCAGCTGATCAACTCGCTGCTGGTGATCCTGCCGTGGTTGAACGAGCTGGCGCGGGAGTGGGGGCGGCCGCTGCTGGGGGCGCTGGACGGGGCGCTGCCCGGGCTGCGGCTGCTCTCGGCGAACGTGGGGACGCTGCAACAGCTCATCACCATGATCCCGCCGATCGTGGACTCCTTCGTGCGGATACTCGATCCGGTCACCGGGAAGCCGCGGCTGACCTACGCGCCGCCGCGGGTGGCGCTGCCGCGCGAGCAGGCCGACCAGATCTGCGCGGCCGTCAACGTGCTGGTGCCCGGCCGGTGCCGCACCGACGCGAGCCTGGTGCCACTACTTCTCGGATCGGCGGGCACATGAGGAAATCGGTACTGGCGGTCGCCACGATCCTGCTGCTGACGGGATGCGGTTTCGACCCCGCCCAGGTGCCGGTCCCCGGCGCGACCGTGGCCGGCCCCACCTATCAGGTGCGCATCGAACTGGCCAACGCGCTCAACCTGCCCGCCCAGGCCAAGGTGGTGGCCAACGGCGCCCAGATCGGCAGCCTGCGCGAGGTGCGGGTGGTCGATCCGGCCCCGGAGCGGCCCGGCCGGGTCGAGGCGGTCGTCGACATCAGCGCGACGGTGCGGCTGCCCGTCGACACCACCGTGCAGTTGCGGCAGAACACCATCCTCGGTGACATCTTCCTCGGACTCAGCACGCCCGCAACCGGTTTCGATCGCACCATTCCGCCCGGCGGCACCATCCCGCTGGCCCGGACCCGGCCCGCGCTGCAGATCGAGGACCTGCTCTCGGGAATGTCGACCTTCGTTGGCGGCGGTGCGGTGCAGCAGGTGCAGGACATGATCAACCGGTTGAACCGGGTGCTGCCCGAGCAACCCGCCGAGACCGCGCGCGTCTTCGACGTGCTCGGCAAGGACGTGGAAGACGTCGCGGGGAACCTGAATTCGGTCGATCGGTTCCTGGACGCCATCGAACAGGATCTCGGTGCGGTCCTGGAGAATCCCCGCGAGCTCGACGAACTGCTCAGCGCCCGCGGGGCGGTCGAGATTCCCGCCGATGCCAAGTCGCTGGTGCTGACCCTGGGCGTGATCGGCGGGCTCGGCATCATCGGGCACGCGGTGGCGTGGCTCGGGCCGCTGCTGGAAGCCAGCGACGCCGCCGCCAAAGCCCTTGTCCCCCTGCTGTTCACCAACCGGCCGCTGGATCTGAACGCGCCGTCGAACCTCAATCGGCTGGTGTCGCTGATCCGGGACGAGATCATCCCGTTCGCCCAGGCGCCGAGGCTGAACATCGGGCGGGTCGAGATCGAGGGCGCGCCCGCGGTCGGCACCGACGAGCAGGTCGCGGCGATCATCAACGCCCTGAAGATGATCGGAGTGGTGCGATGAATCCCGACGACAGCGCGGCCCGGCGCCTCGGCCCGCTGGTGTCGCTGGCCGCGATCGGGATCATCCTGGTGGTCGGTGTCGCCTATCTCAGCTTCGGTGTGGTCAAGGTCGACTGGTTCGCCGAACGCCGGACCGCGGTCCTGGTGGTGCCGGATTCCGGCGGGCTGCTGCCGCGCTCGAAGGTGCTGCTGTCCGGCATCGAGATCGGCACGGTCACCACGCTTCGGCACATCGGCGACGGTATCGAGGTCGCCTTCGACTACGACGCCGACTACGAACTGCCCTTCAGCAGCGCGGTGCGGATCGAGGCGCTGTCCGGGCTCGGCGAGCCCTACCTCGAGTTCCGGCCCGCCCGCGGCGGCGGGCCCTACCTGCGCGACGGGCAGCGCGTCGACGCCGCGATGGTCAGCGCTCCGGTGTCGATCCCCGAGGTCGCGCGCACCGCGACCGAGTTGCTGCGGCAGGTGGATCCGCAAGCGTTGAGCGCGATCGTCACCAATCTCAGCGTCGGCCTCGCGGGCACCGACGCGGTGATCCCGCAGTTGTCCAGATCCACCGACCTGCTGGCGGCCACGCTGCTCAGCCGCACCGATCTGATCCGCCGGATGCTCATCGACATGCAGGCCCACGCCGAGCAGATGGCCTGGGGCGGTGGGGAACTCAGCGGTGCCGCCGGGGCCTGGGCCGACTTCGGACCGCGCGTCGCCGAGGTCGCGGGCGCGATCGCGCGGGTCATCCGGATCGGCGACACTCCCGGCGATTACCTCACCGACACCCCGGAGGTGATCGGATTGGTGCCGCTGCTCGATGAGCTCGCCGTCAAAATCGGCACGCTCGGGCCGGAGCTGCGCACGCTGCTGCCGGTGTTCGAGCCGCTGTTCGCGATGGTGCCCGGCCCGATCTCGCGGATCGACCTGGGCAGCTTGATCTCGCAGGCGCTGCACGCGACCGGTCCGGACGGCTCGCTGGAATTGCAGATCGGGATCAGGTAGCGCGCACCAGGGCGATGCTGACGGACCCGAGCCACAGCATCATCACACCGCCCATGGTGGCGGTCGTGCCCCAGCCGTTGGCGGCGTAGAAGTCCGCGGGGTTGTTCCCGAAGTACATCGACGGGACGAACAGCAGCAGCACCGCGGCCAGGACGTAGGCGGATCGGATGGTCCAGCGCGGCAGCAGCCGCGCCTTGGCCATACCGAAGGCGAACGCGCACAGGAACAGTGCCATCAGCAGCTTCGAGATCGAGCCGTACAGGATGTAGGTGCCGGTCACCGCGATGGTCGGGTCGATCGGTTCGGGGGCCTCGATCACCGCGCCGACTTCCAGACCGGTGGAGACGAACGCGACGGTGAGCCACATCAGACCGGCCGCCGTGGCGAGCCCGCCCGCCCATTCGTACTCCGGGGCGTGGATTTTGACCAGGTAGCGGATGCCGGACATGAACACCACGAACAAGGTGAGGCCGGTGAGGCCGAACATGCTGCGGGTGAAGACGTTCCAGTCCGGGGGTGGTCCGGAGTAGACGAAGTAGAGGGGTAGTTCGACCAGTGTGAGGAGGGTGGCGATCAGGCCCGCGGTGCCGGTGACTTTGCGGATCATGGTGCTGTCCATGGGGTTTCACTCCAGACGGTCGCGTCGGTGACCATTAGTATATTGCTTATACTTTAAGTGTTATACCCTCACTTCGAACGGCCCCGCATCAGACTGGAGAGTGAGATCCTTGACCGACCTGCCCGACGATCTCGCCCGGCTGTGGCGGCTACAGCGCGGATCCCGGCTCGGGCGGCCCGCCGGACTGGACGTGGAGCGGGTCGTGCGCACCGCCGTCGAGCTGGCCGACCGCGACGGATTGGCGGGCGCCACCCTGCCCAAGCTCGCCGCCGAACTCGGAGTGACGCCGATGTCGCTCTACCGCCACGTCGGCTCCAAAGATGAACTACTCACCCTGATGGGCGACCTCGGATTCGGTGAACCACCGGAATATGCTCCCCCGCACGATGATTGGCGTGCTTTGCTGCGGCAATGGGCGCTAGCGCAGTGGGCGGTCCACCGCCGCCGCCCCTGGCTGGCCCAACTCCCCATCGCCGGCCCCCCACGCGGCCCGCACCTCCTCGCCTGGGTCGACTCCGGGCTACGCGCCCTGCGCGACACCGGGGCGGACCCGGGCGCAAAACTCGGTATTCTCACCGTCGTTGGCGGCTACGTCCGCCACGCCGACCTACTGGCTCAGCAGCTCTCCGACGGTTGGCTGGCCGACGGCGGGGCCCAGCCCCAGCACGAGCAGGACTACGGGCGTCAAATGGCAATCCTGGTAGACCCCAACCGGTTCCCCGACGCGGCAGCCCTGTTCTCATCCGGCCTCTTCGAGAGCGCACCCCCGAGCGACGACCCCACCGGCGATGACTTTCGATTCGGGTTGGAGTTGATCCTGGATGGGGTCGCGGCGGGTATGCCCGACTGAGCACCCTCAGTCGAGGAAGACCTCTTCAATGGACGTCGCCTTGATAGCCCGCAACGCCCACGCATGGAGCTGTTCCTCGTCTGCGTGTATCGCGCGTTCGCGCAGCTCGGACGACACCGGGAACTCTCGTTCGCGCAGAATGTCGAGCAGCAGCTCCGCAGCCCCTTCGGCCCGCCCCTCAGCCTTGATCTTCTCGTAGAACTTATCTCGATAGACGGTCGTCATGAGCGCCTCCATGGAGTGTCGGATCTGCGGGGAGGATGCGTCGCGTATGGCGGAATTGTAGCGGCGTTTGCGGTCCTCATCGAGGTTCGCTATCAACCCGAGGATCAGGTGCTGGTTGGCGACTATGTCCAAGTCCAGTGCGCCGGTCAGGCAGGCGAGTACCGCGAGTTCGGGATTGGCCGCAGTCAAGGCGGGGTCGGTGGGATCAGGAGTGTTGTCCGGGCCGATGACATGCGGTGCGAGCGTGAAACCGCGATGGCCGAGACGGATCGGCTTGGCACACGAGCGAGCGACTTGCTGCCTGCGGGCGATCACCAGCAGATGAGCGTCGCAGTGGTGGGTGCGGTGCGCGTTGACCACATACGCCGGCCAGCTGCGCCGCTTGTGCGGCTTCGGAGCCGCGGTCTGCGGCTCGATGATCGCGACCAATCGACTGTCCTGGGACGCGAGCAGGAAAGAGAGATCGGCGCGGTACTCCTTCGGCTTCGGCGGATCACACGTGCTCAGGTCGCTGTCGGCGATAGTGACGACCGGGTCGTCGGGGATGGGAGAGGTCATCACCGCGGGCACCGACAGGTGGCGGACCGTAAGCCTGTTACCTGCAACAACATTGGAACGCGGTCGGGCGTTTCCGAACCCCCGGAGACGTGCGGGGGTGCTCGAATTAAATCAGTTTTGTGGGTGCGGTTCTGCTGCTACCTTGATTACACACAACGACGGAGGGATCGGAAATGACCGGGCATCAGGAATTCGAGGCGAAGCGGCGAGTCGCCGGCTCCTCGAAGTATGCCTCGCATCCGATCGGTCCTTGATAGGGGTTTTCAAAACCTGTCAAGGGCCGCACCACTGAAAGTGGTAGCGGCCCTTTTTCATTCCCGGGCTCGTAGCTCAACCGGGAGAGCAACTGCTTTGCACGCAGTCGGTTGTCGGTTCAAGTCCGATCGGGTCCACGCAGAGCGAAGCCAAAGCGGTCGCGGCACCAGTTTGTGGAACTGGTCCTAGCGGGTTCGAGTCCCGTCGCTCTGCCCAAAACATCCAGTTCAGAGCAACTTTCGGCCACTGGAGACTTGATCTTTTTCGATGCTCTTACCAAGTTTTCGCAGTGTATTCAGTCCATGAAACCAAGCGCGTCGAGCTACTGGCATAGAAATCTTCCGGCTTTCGCGGGGATGCTGTCATGTTGCCGGCCACACAACGTGCGATTATCCAACAACACAGGCCCCTTCGCTGCATCGGCGGCAGTGTCCGTTGGTGGCGAGGCCTGCCGGTGCCGTCTTTTGTCCGATCAGTGTGATACGCCCGCGGAAACTCCCCTGCCGATGGTGGTGCAACGAGCGGTGCTGCAGTTCAGTGAGTTTCCCGAGAACGCGAGCCCCACCCCATCGAGAAGCGGATGCAGTTGATCCTCACCACACCGGAGCTGCTGGCCCATTCGGTGTTGCGCAGCACCTCCTGGCGCCATGTGATCGCCGAATTCGTCGCCGCCGGAACCGGCTGTAGCGCAACGGATTTGAAGCCCCGCATGGTCGCCCAAGTATCACTGGCACTGGCACTGGCACTGGCTGCATACGAAACGTGGCTGGAAGGCGAAACTGCTTCGCTGCCAAAGCTACTCGATCAGGCGATGTCGACCCTCGTGGACAACATCGGTGCCGTGCCGACTCGGTGGCCCGACTGATTCCACTGCGAAAGATGGCGGCCGGGTGGCTGGCCCTTCGGGATCACAGCTACCGGTCGAACGCTGATCTCGGTCCGCACCTCGACCCGGCGATCCGACGGTTGCCGCGCGCGCTTCTTCCATTCGTAGTAGGTCGAGGACGCGATGCCCAGGACCCGTAGTAGGAGCTCGACCGGGTGTTGGCTGTTCTGTTCGATGAACCGCATCACCGCCGGGTCAGGCCGAGCTCCCAGGCGAAATACACACTCGCAGAACGCAATATCTCGTTGGCCCGCTCCAACTCCGCCGCTCGTTTCTTCAAGGCGTGGTTCTCGGCGAGCATGTCAGTGCTCGGTCTGTCGGTGCGTTCGCCGGCATCGGCCTCGGCTTGGCGGATCCAGTTCCGCAACGCCTCGTGATGCATCCCGACCTACTCGGCCAGCTTGCGGATCGTCAGCTGCGGATCGGACTCCCGATACAGCCACACGGCCCGCGTCTTCAACTCATCGGGTACTTCGGTGCTGCCAAGAATGACTCCTTCCGAGCTTATCGGGACCACAATCAGAGCCCTCCGAGAGAGCAGGGGAACCTCAATCGGCTTTACCGCTCAAGTGCGCTTCACTTCGCTAAGCCGCTCTGGTGACCATGCGTCGCTGAAGGACTTCTAGACCCGGAACGCCGGCGGGCGGCCGTGGCGCACCTGATGCGCGTGCCCGCGTGCGGGCGCGATCAGCCAGCGATGGCCGCGAGCAGTCCGGCTTGGATGAGATCCATTCGCCGGCGCTCTGCAGTGCACGCGGATTCCGCGTGGTGGACCTCGATGCTGAGCCGTTCGTCGAAGATGCTGATATTGCAACTGGCGCTTGATGCGCGCGGGCTACCGATTGCCAAGGGCTTGCCCGCCATCGTGATTCGGAAGTCGTCGAGGGTGAGGTCCGCGGGAGTCGGCAGGTGTGGCACGCGGCCCAGGTTCGTCGCGCCGACGATCAGCTGGGTCGGGACGACCACAGCGCCCGCGGACATGTCAGCGATGTGCAGCGGCATCTGCTGCGGGATGCCGTCCGCGATCTGGTCACGGACGGACGCATTGATGTCGCGCGCCAATTCGACCAGATCCGTCGGCGACGCGTCGGTGGGAGTGTAGACCGCCGACCCGACCATATTGGTTCCCTCCGTCGGCCCCACCGCGGGGCTGACGCGCGTGCGCAGGTCGACGGCGCAGGTGAAGATCAGCTCGGACATGGTGAGCCCGCGGAAGCGAGATTCCGCCAGAAGAATTGCCGCCGAGACCAACCCGTTGACGGTCACATTCGCATCACGCGCGAGCGCACTCAGGGCACCCGTCTGATCCCGGGTAAGCCGGATGCGAGTGGTGTGCAGCAGTAGGAACCCTGCGTCGTCGACGGGTTGCGGATCGGGCTCCGGCATCGGTGGCGGCACCTGGGTCTGGTCGGGATCGGCCTGATCAAGGGGCAACTTCTCGATGCCCCGCGCCACCAGCAGCTCCTCGGCCGGGAGCGGAAAGCCGGCTTCGCGCGGCTGGATCGCGCGCCCTTCGACGATATCGGTGTAGTACGACCACAGATCGGCGAAGATCGTCACGGTATGGGTGCCGTCGGCGATGCAGTGATTGGTCAGCAGGGTCACGCTCGCCCGAGCACGTTCGCGCACCACGCACACGGTGCCGAGCGCTCTAGCCTGATCGAGGATGGCACCAGTGAGAAGCTGGTCGGGATCACCTTCGGTTACCGAGAGGCGCGGGCGAGCAGCGGAAGTAACCAGCGTGTGCCGACCATGGGTGTCCCGTTCGAGCCGCGCTCCGAGCACAGGATGAGAGTGGACCACCGCGTCGAACGCCGCCGCAAGTGCCCCGATATCCAACCGGCCATGTACGCGGACCGAATGTCCGGTGTAGGCATGCGCAGCGGCGAAGATTTCCTCGCTGTGCGCCAACGGGCGGATGACGACTGCGACCATGGGAATCTCTCCTGTGTCAATCGACGGTCTGGGTGAGTGCGATGCGGTGCAGGCGCGGTTGAGTCCACGGCGTGCATGGTGAACCGCGCCTCGCTCGGGAAGCACCCGACGCCTGCGTATCGGCGATCAACTGCGCCGCCATCGGCGGCCCATATCCCCGGTGCTGGTCGTCCGGGGGTGCGGCGCGGTCGCGCCAGCCACCAAACCCGGCTGGCAAGCACTTGTTCGGGCGATCATAGCCGCAATAGTTCGGCCAGATGTCGGCCATACAAGCGCATTGCCGAGGGCTCCAGCATAATTGCGTGTCGACAGGCCACCGAATATTCGCGCACCGTCCCGGTGACATATTGTCGCCAGCTTTCCGGCCGCAGGGCCTCTAGCTTTTCCACTTCGGCGACGACCATGTCGATATCGCCGTCGAAGACATCTGGAACATGATTGTCGGCCAGATTTCGGTTCAGCATGATATTGTCCATGATCACCTCGAAGAACCAGTCCGGCGGCAGGACGTCGATCAGCCCCTGTCGGTCCGCGTATTCTCGGACCTTCTCGTAGGTGAGATGGCCTAGATCCGGAGTCAATTCGATCTGGTTGTTCCGGACATATTCCTCCAGCACGCTTTCGGTCAGGGTGGCGCGATCCATTTCAGGCCGGTCGGTGAATTTGTGGATATAGGCGTCGAGCACGATCAGCCGTTCGACCACACACCCGCGGGTGCGCAGGGTGGCCGCGATTTGATGCGCGACCACACCGCCGAATGACCAGCCGAGCACCCGGTACGGGCCGCTGGGTTGGAACTTCTGGATCAGATCTGCATAGTTCTCCGCCATTTGCCGCACCGAATCTGGCTGCGCCACATCCGTTCCTTCGACCTGTCGTATCGCAACGATCGGGCAGTTCAGATAATCGCCCAGGTCACGGTATCGCCATCCCATTCCGCCGCCCGGATGCACGCAAAACAGCGGGATGCCGACGCCATTGCGGATGACGGCCAGCGGTTCGACCGCCGGTAGTTCTGCGCCCGCAGCGCTCGCTTCCACCATCCGGGCCAATCCGGCCGCCGTCGACGCCTCGAAGAGGATGCGGACCGAGATATCCACACCGAACGAGCGATGCACTGCGGCGATCACCCGCATTGCCAGCAGGGAATGGCCGCCTAGTTCGAAGAAATCATCATCGACGCCGACCCGCTCGACGCCGAGTACCTCGGCGAAGATTCCGGTCAGGGTCTCCTCCACCGGAGTCGACGGCGCCCGATATCCGGCCTCGGACAGAAATTCTGGAGTGGGCAGCGCGGCCCGGTCCAGCTTTCCGTGCACGGTCAGCGGAAGCTCGTTCACCACCATGAGTGCCGCCGGGACCATGAACGCGGGCAGCCGGTCCGCGACGAAGCCACGGACCTCGGCGGACAAAGTCGCCGCCTGTGGATAATTCGCGTAGCGCGCCGCGTCGTCCAGCGCACCGGACGGCCGGAATACCTCCGTGAGCGCGCTTTCGCTCGCGGCGACGAATACCGCGTCCATGGCACCCGGTCGCGCCGACCAGGTCACGGCGGCACGCAATTCCAGACGCTCGGCCAGGATATGCAGGTCTTCGGGCAAGAGCCCGTTGGCCCGCAGCACTGCGCTGTCGGTCCGGAGTCCGCGGTGCGGTATCCCGACGACGCGAATGCCGCGGCGATGGTCGCGCACGAGCTCCGCCACCCGCTGCTCGATCGAAGTCGAATCGGCCACGACGAATTCGGGCAGATCGGCCACCGATCTGGGCCGCACGGCCGACTTGTGCAGGACGACGTCATAGCGATACCGCGTCAGCTCGTTGACCGCGAAACCATGCTTCAACTGAATGTCCACACCACCGATACCGGGCAGCTCATCGGCCAAGGCCACGAAGAACTCCGGAGCCAGTAGTAGCTCTTGCTCCGTCGCCACGACCCGGCGCACCCGATCCGCGATCACCTCGGCACCCGCCGACGGGTCCAACGCCCGCTGCACACCCGACGCGAAATCCGCCAGCAGCGCCAGATTCCGAACATCACCGACGAACACCGAACCACCCGGCGCCAGCAAGCCGAGTACGCGCTCCAGCACCAGCCGTAGGTAGCCGGCGCCGGGGAAGTACTGGATCACCGAATTCACCACGACCGTATCGAAATAGCCCTCGGGCAACCCCGACACATCGATCGCCTCGGCTACCCGCAGGCGAACCCGGTCGGCCCAATCGACACCCGAATCAGACAGCCGCGCGGCCATGTTCGACACAGTGACGGGCGAAAGATCTGTCCCCCAATACTCCTCGCACGCATCGGCCAGCTGCGACAGCAGCAGCCCCGACCCCACGCCGATCTCCAGGACCCGCCGCGGCCGCAACTCGCGGATCCGGGCGACCGTCGCCGCCTGCCACTCCCGCATCTCCTCGACCGGAATCGCGGCGCCGGTGTAGCTGCTGTTCCAGCCGCTGAAATCCGCTCCCAGGCCGCCCCATTGGGCGTCGTCGCTGAACTCGGCGCCCGAGTACAGGTCGTCGTATACCCGCCGCCACTGCGCCACATGTTCCGGCGCGCCGTCGCCGGTCTCCTCCGGTGCGGGCGCGGTGTCGAGGGGGACGAGGTAGCCGATCAATCGGGTGTCGCCCGGGCGATCCTCCCGGGCGATCACCGCCGCCCGGGCCACCCCGGAATGACTCGACAGCACGGCCTCGATTTCACCGGGTTCGATCCGGTAGCCACGGATCTTCACCTGGTCATCGATTCGTCCCGCGAACTCCAGATGGCCGGCGCGGTTCCAGCGGGCGAGATCGCCGGTCCGATACCTCCGGCCACCGTCCGGACCGGCGACGAACCGTGCCGCGGTCAGCCCCGGACGGCCCCAATACCCCTGCGCTACACCGTGACCGCTCACATACAACTCGCCGACCACGCCGGCCGGCACCTGCCGCAACCGGTCGTCGAGCACGGCGAACGCGAGCGTCGCGAGTGGCACGCCGATCGGGCTGGCACCGCTGGCGGCATCGGCGGAGGTCAGCTCGCGGAACGAGGCGTGCACCGTGGTCTCGGTGATGCCATACATATTGATCATGCGCGGGCCCGTCCGGGCATCGGTCAGCCACCCACCCAGCTTGCGCGGGTCGAGAGCTTCGCCGCCGAATATCACCAGCTCCAAACTCAATTCGGCACGGTCGCCTGTCACCGCGGCCAACGCCTCGAACGCGGAGGGCGTCTGACTCAGCACGGTGACACGCTCCGCTATCAGCAGGCGGTGGAATTCGCGCGCCGACCGCACCACCTCGTCGTCGAGGACGACCAGCCGGCCGCCGTGCAGCAGCGCACCCCAGATCTCCCACACCGAGAAGTCGAACGCGTACGAGTGGAACAGCGACCACACCTGCTGCCCGTCCCGGCTCCGCGTCAGGTCGACCCGGTCGGCCAGACCCGCGAAGAGCGCGGCGACATTCGCGTGCGGCACCGCGACACCCTTGGGTGTCCCCGTGGTACCAGAGGTGTAGATCAAATAGGCTGTGGACCGGGCATCCGGCGACGGCAGCGCGACCGGGGGCGCGTCGCTCGACCGAGCCTGTGCGATATCGAGGAAGACCACCGTCTCCACCGGGCACGCGGCCGTGGCACGCGCCATGGTCGCCGCGCTGGTGACGACCGCCGTTGGCCGGGCATCACCGAGCACGAACTGGATCCGGTCATCGGGGTAGGCCGGATCGATGGGCACATATGCCGCACCGGTTTTCAGCACCGCGAGGATGGCGATCACCGCGTCCGCCCCGCGCGGCAGTAGCAGCGCCACCCGAGAGCCCGGTACCACGCCCGCCTCGAGCAGGACCGCGGCCAGGCGACCCGATTCCGTGTCGAGCTCGCGGTAGGTCCGAGTCCGCCCCGCGTGGACCAGCGCTACCGCGTCCGGAGTGCGTTCGACCTGTCGCGCGAACAGTTCCGGAATCGACCGAGGCGCGATGGCACGGACGCCTCGATTGCTGACGGTATCCAGCCACCGGCGTTCCTGATCGACCAGTACGTCGATACCGCCGACGGGCGCGCCGAGGTCGGAGACCAGCTGTTCCAGCACTCGAATCACCCGGTCGACCAAGGCCGCGACGGTAGCCCGATCGAACAGGTCGACCGCGTACTCGACATAGCCCGCCCAAGCGGCACCATCCGGGGTGTCGACGATATTGAAGAACAGGTCGAAGCGCGCGGTCGCCGTCCACGCCGACCGCGGAGTCACCCGCAGCGCACCGGGTTCGAGCTCGGCCTGCGCATTGTTCTGGAAGGCCAGCGCCACCTGGAACAGCGGATGGTGGGCCGCCGAGCGGACCGGATCCAACTGCTCGACCAGCACCTCGAACGGGACATCCTGGTGGGCGTACGCGCCGAGCGCGGTGGCCTTGACCTGGCTGAGCAGTTCCGCACCCGACAGCGTCCCGGTAATGGTCGTGCGCAGCACCAGGGTGTTGACGAAGAATCCCACCAGCTCGTCGAGGGCCTCGTCCGCCCGCCCAGCAATGGGCGACCCGATCACCACGTCCGGTCCGGCACCGGATCGATGCAGCGCCAGCGCCAGCGCGGTGTGCAGCACCATCGACACGGTTGCCGCCTCGCGTCGCGCCAATCGCTCTACCGCACCGCGCAATTCGGCACCGATCGCCAGGTCGACGATGTCGCCGCGAAAGCTGGCCACCGCCGCGGGCTGTCGATCGACCGGCAGAGGCATTCGCTGGGGCAGACCAGCCAGTTCCGCGCGCCAGTAGTCGAGCTGGGCGCTGATTTCACTATCCGGGTTGTCCAGCTCACCGAGCCAGTCTCGTTGCCACAGTGTGTAATCCGCGTATTGCACCGGGAGCGGAGACCACTGAGGTGCCTGCCCGGTCGACCGCGCCGTATACGCGGCGGACAGATCACCGAGCAGCGGCGCCCAGGACCAGCCATCACCTGCGATGTGGTGCACCAGCAGCACCAGCATCGCTTCGGTCGGCCCGCGGTCGAACAGCGTTGCCCGGACCGGGATTTCGGAACCCAGGTCGAAGGTGTGGCGTGCGGCGGCGGTCACCTCGGCGTCGAGACGCTGCTCGGACCAGTCGGCGGCGGGTACCACCTGCCACACCTCGGCACAGTCCTCGACCGGGACGATCCGTTGATACGGCACACCGTCGCGGTCCGGGAACACCGTGCGCAGCGCCTCGTGTCGCGACAACAGATCGCGGAACGCGGCCCGCAGGGCGGCTTGGTCGACCGCGCCGGCCAGCCCCAGGGCCAGCGGCATGTTGTACGTCGCCGACAATCCTTCCAGCCGGTGCAGGAACCACAGCCGGTTCTGCGCGTAGGACAGCGGCAGCCGGTCCGGACGCGAAAGGGGATGCAGCGGAGGTCGTTGCGCCAAGTCGGCGGATTCGAGCTCGACCGCCAGGCGGGCGACCGTGGGTGCGCCGAACAGGGCGCGGACCGTCACCGTGACCCCGAGGGCGCGGTGCACGGCCGCGATGACCCGCATGGCCAGCAGCGAATGTCCGCCGAGGTCGAAGAAATCGTCGTCGACACCCACCCGCTCGGCACCGAGGACGCGCGCGAAGATGTCGGCCAGCGTGTGTTCGGCACGCGTCGACGGCGCGCGGTAGGCCGCGCCGGTACGCGATTCCGGTTCGGCCACCGGCAGCGTGGGCCGCGCCCAGTCGTGGCGCAGTCCGATCGAGCCGACGAGTGTGTCCGGGTCGGCGATCATGCGCTCGAGCACATGCCGTACCTCGTCCGCGAGCCGCCGCACCGTCGCGGCGTCGAACACGTCGGTGCGGTATTCGACGGTGCCCGCGATCCCCTCGAAATCACCATTCTCGGTGACTTTTTCGACGATGTTGAAGGTCAGGTCCAGTCGCGCCGCGCCGGTATCCACCGCCAGCGACTCCGAGTCGATGCCGGGCAGGTCGTGTGCGGTCACCGCGATCGGGTTCTGCCATGCCACCATGACCTGAACCAGCGGATGGTGGGTCAGCGAACGGGCCGCCGCCAGTTGCTCCACCAGCACCTCGAACGGAATGTCCTGGTGCGCATAGGCACTCAGGGCGACGGTCTTTACCCGGGCCAGCAGCTGCGCCACCGTCTCCGCGTCCGACACCCGGGTGCGCAATACCAGCGTATTGACGAAGGAGCCCACCAGGTCGTGCGACGCCACATCCGGACGGCCCGCGACCGGCGTGCCGACGGCGATATCGCCGTGGCCGCCGACCCGGGCGAGCACGACCGCGATCGCGGTCTGGACCAGCATGAACGGCGTCACGTCGAGTGCGCGCGCCGCCGCGCGCAGATCGCGCGTGGCCGCCGGCGGCCAGGTGATCTGCTGGAGTTCGCCCACGTAGTCGGCCACCACCGGATACGGCCGATCGACAGGCAGCTGCACTCGCGCCGGCAAGCCGTCGAGTTCGGCGCGCCAGTAGGCGAGTTGCGCCGAGATCTCGCTGTCCGGATCGTCCAGCTCGCCGAGCCAATTCCGCTGCCATAGCGTGTAATCCACGTAGTCGACCGAAGCCGGCGGGAAGTTCGGTTCCTGGCCCGCGCACCGCGCACCGTAGGCCATCGACAACTCGCGCAGCAGCGGCGCCCAGGACCAGCCGTCGGCGGCGATGTGGTGCACCAACAGGACCAGCACCGAATCCACTACCCCACTGCGGAACAGCCGCACCCGCAGCGGCACCTCGAGCTCGAGGTCGAACTCGTGCCGGGCGGCCGCGGTCACGGCGGCCTCGAGGTCCGCGCCGGTCCAGCCGCTCGCATCCATTACCGTCCACACCGACCCGCAGTCCTCGACCGGCACGACCCGCTGATACGGCACCCCGTCGAGATCCGGGAAGACCGTCCGCAGCGCCGGATGCCGGTACAGCACATCGGTGACTGCCGCGTCGAGCGCGGCCACGTTCAGCGCGCCACCCAGCCGCAGCGCCAACGGCATGTTGTAGGTAGCGGAGCTACCTTCCAGCCGGTGCAGGAACCACAGGCGCGTCTGGGCGAAGGACAGTGGCGGTCGCTCCGGATGCGGCAGCCGTTCCAGCCGGGGGCGCCGACTCGCCGCTCCCCCTGCGACCAGTGCGGCCGCACCGGCCACGGTGGGTACCTGGAAGAACTCGCGCACCGTGATGTCGACGCCGAACGCACGGTGGATTCCGGCGAGCACCCGCATGGCCAGCAGCGAATGGCCGCCCAGTGCGAAGAAGTCGTCATCGGCGCCGATGGGTTCACGGTCCAGCGCGCGAGCGAAGATGCCCGCCACGACCTCCTCGACCGGCGCGGCGGGCGCCCGAAATCCGATGCCGGAACTGAACTCCGGGACCGGCAGGGCCGCGTGATCCAGCTTGCCGTTGGGCGTCACGGGGAACCGGTCGACCGCCACCACCGCGGCGGGGATCAGGTGTGCGGGTAGCCGATCGGCGGCGTAGCGGCGGATCTCCTCGCTCGCCACGCCGTCCGCGGCGATCACGTACCCGACCAGGCGTGGGTCATCGCCCTGGTCGGCGCGCGCGAGGACGGCAGCCCGCTCGACGCCCGGATGACCGGCCAGCACGGCCGCGACCTCACCGGGTTCGACTCGGACGCCGCGGATCTGCACCTGGTCGTCGACCCGGCCCACGAACTCCAGCGCACCGGCGCGGTTCCACCGCACCAGGTCCCCGCTTCGATACAACCGATCGCCCACGGCGCCCGTCGGATTCGCGATGAATCGCGCGGCAGTCTCCCCGGGTCGTCGCCAATATCCCTGGGCGACACCGTTTCCGCCGATGTACAACTCGCCGACCACACCGATCGGCACCCGCGCCAGGCGCTCGTCCAGCACGAACAGCGAGGCGCCCGGCACCGGGTAGCCGATCGGCGCCCCGTAGCCGGCTACGAGCGGCGCGCTGATCGTGACGTCGACGGTGGCCTCGGCTGGGCCGTACACGTTCACCATGACTCGGCCTGGTGCCCACTGCCGCACCAGATCCGCGGTGCAGGCTTCGCCGCCCACCAGCACCGCGACCGGGCCGACCGCCGTGGGGTCGAGTTCGGCGAGGGCCGAGGGCGTCATCGGGAGATGGGTGACGCCCCGCGCGCGAATCAGCTCGATCAGGGCGGCGCCGGGCATGGCCTGCTCGTCCGTGGGTATCACGGCGGCGGCCCCGGTGAGCAGCGCACACCACAGGTTCGCCACGGCTGCGTCGAACGCCACCGGCGCGAATTGCAGAACTCGGCTCTCGGGGGTGATGCCGACCCGGTCCACCAGAGCCGCAACGAGATCGGCGATGCCCATATGCGTGACGGTGACACCCTTCGGCGTCCCGGTGGTCCCGGAGGTGTAGATGAGGTACGCCGGGAGACGTGGATCCGGATGCGGCAGCGGCCGAACCGGGACGGCGCCCGGGTCGGCGATCTCGATCAGGTCGACCCCTGCGGGGATCAGCGCCCGGTCGAATCCCGCGGAGCCGGTCAGGATCGCCGCCGGTCGGATCTCCCCGAGCACGAACGCCAGCCGCGCGCCGGGTTGGCCCGGATCCAGCGGCACATAGGCCGCACCGGCTTTCAGCACCGCCAGCATCGCGATCACCGTGTCCGCGCCGCGCGGCGCGAGCAGGGCCACGGCGTCGCCGGTGCGGACACCTCGGTCGATCAGCACACTCGCCAGCCGGGCCGATGCGTCGTCCAGGTCTCGGTAGGTCCAGGTGCGCGCACCGGCGACAACCGCGATGCGCTCCGGCGCGGCGGCCACCCGCTCGGCGAAAAGAGCCGGAATCGACCGCGCCCCGACGCTGTCCCGCATACCGAAGGCGTCGAGCTGGTCCAGCTCGGATGGCTCCAGCAGGTCGATCGCCGCGACCCGGCGGTCGGGTTCCGCGACGATTCGGGCCAGCGCCTGCCGCAGCCGGTCGACCAGCTGCCGCACGGTCGACGCGTCGTAGACATCGGTCCGGAACTCTACGAAACCCGCTATCCCCGCGGGCTTTCCGCTGTGGTCGAACCGCTCCAGCAGGTTGATCGAGAGGTCGAGGCGGGCGGCATCCACGCGAACCGGGAGCACGTCGACCTCGAGACCCGGCAGCTCGAACTGCGGGTCGGCGTTGTTGTGCCAGGCCAGCATGACCTGCACCAGCGGGTGGTGGGTGAGCGAGCGCGGCACCGCCAGATGCTCCACCAGGGTCTCGAACGGCACGTCCTGGTGCGCGAAGGCCGCCAGTGCCTTCGTCTTCACCTGGCTCAGCAGCTGCGTCACCGTGTCCGCGTCGGACACGTCCGTGCGCAGGACCACGGTATTGACGAAGAAGCCGACCACCCGATCCAGCGCGGTGTCCGACCGACCCGCGACCGGAACACCCACCGCCACCGCACGATTGCCGCTCAGCCGAGACAGCGCCAGCGCGAGCGCGGCCTGCACCACCATGAACGCCGACAGGTCGTGGCGACGGGCCGCCTCGTGCAGACGCTGCTGCAGATCGGCGGGCCAGGCGATCTCGACTCGGTCCCCGGCGTAGTCTGCCACCGCCGGATACGGCCGGTCGACCGGTAGATCGATGCGCTGCGGCAGCCCCGCGAGCTCGCCACGCCAGTAGGCCAGCTGGGTGCTCAACGCACCGTCCGGCGACTCTGGTTCACCCAGCCAATCCCGCTGCCACAGTGCGTAATCCGCGTACTGCACCGGCAGTGGCAGCCGGCGCGGCCGCGCGCCGGCCCGACGCGCGGCATAGGCGGCCGCCAGGTCCTCGAGCAGCGGCGCCCAGGACCAGCCGTCGCCCGCGATGTGATGCACGAGCAGCACCAGAACCGAATCCGCTGTCCCGCAGCGGAACAGCCGCACTCGGATGGGCACGTCGACGGCCAGATCGAAGTGATACCCGGCCGCGGCGTCGATCTCGGCGTCGAGCCGTTGTGGCGACCACTCGGCGGCATCGACGACCTGCCAGACGTCCCGGCAGTCCGCCGCGGCGAGGATCCGCTGCTCGGGCGTGCCCTCGCGGTCGGGGAGCACCGTGCGCAGCACTTCGTGCCGGTCGAGCAGGTCCCCGACGGCCGCGCCGAGCGCCGCCTCGTCCGGAATTCCGTTGAGGCGCAACACCATCGGCATGTTGTAGGTCGCCGACTGTCCCTCCAGCCGGCTCAGGAACCAGAGGCGACGCTGCGCGAAGGACAGCGGGATGAGCTCGGGGCGCGCCATGGACACCAGGTCCGGGCGGCGCCTGGTCCCCGGCTCGGTGTCGACGGCACCCGCGAGTGTGGCGACGGTGGGCGCCTCGAAGATCCGCTGCACGGTGATCTCTACGCCGAGTGTGCCGCGGATACCCGCGATCACCCGCATGGCCAGCAATGAGTGCCCGCCGAGGTCGAAGAAGTTGTCATCGAGGCCGACCCGTTCGATGCCGAGCACCCGGGCGAAGATCCCGGCGAGGGTCTGCTCGGTCGAGGTGCGCGGGGCACGGTATCCGGTGTCCGAGATCAGCTCCGGGTCCGGTAGCGCGGCGTAGTCCAGTTTGCCGTTGCCGGTCAACGGAATTCGGTCGACCACCATGATGCTGGGCACCATGAACCGGGGCAGCCGTTCGCCGACGAACCGCCGGACAGCACCGGCCAGGGTGGCGGCCCGCGGATAATTTGCGTACCGGGCGGCGGGCAGCACCGGGCCCTCGGGTTCGAAGACGTCCGTCACCGGTCCGGCGAGATGGAAGACGGCGTCCATCTGTCCCGGCGACGCCGACCAGGTCACCGCCGCCACCCGGCCGGACTGTTCGGCCAGCCGGTGCACGTCCTCGGGAAGCACGGCATTCGCCGCCGTGGAAAGGCCACGGTGCGGTATGCCGGTCACCCGGTAGGGGTGGTCGTGCGGGATCTTCGCGAGCCCGTCCACGCTGTCGAAGGCGATGCGGTCGAGATCGGCCAGCGACCGTGCCCGGGTGGGCGACTTGTGCAGCACCACGTCGTAGCGATACCGCGTCAGCTCGTTGACCGCGAAACCACGCTTCAACTGGATATCCACACCGCCGATACCCAGCTCACCGGCCAACGCCACGAAATACTCCGGAGCCAGCAGCAATTCCTGCTCGGTCGCCACGACGCGACGCACCCGATCCGCGATCACTTCCGCATCCGCCGACGGATCCAACGCCTGCTGCACCCCGGACGCGAAATCCGTCAGCAGAGCCAGATTCCGAACATCACCGACGAACACCGAACCGCCCGGAACCAGCAACCGCAATGCGCGCTCGAGCACGCTCCGCAGATAGCCGTTTCCCGGGAAGTACTGAACCACGGAGTTGATGATCACCGTGTCGAAATAGGCCTCCGGCAGACCGGCCACCTCGGTGGCCTCGGCCACCCCCAACCGCACCCGATCGGCCCAGTCGACACCCGAATCAGCCAGCCGGGCAGCAAGTTTCGAGACCGTCGCGGACGAGAAGTCGGTCGCCCAGTACTCCGAGCAGGCCGCGGCCAGCTGGGTCAGCAGCAATCCCGACCCCACTCCGATCTCCAGGACGCGACCGGGATTCAACTCCAGGATCCGGGCCACCGTCGCCGCCTGCCACTCCCGCATCTCCTCGACCGGAATCGCCGTGCCGGTGTAGCTGCTGTTCCAGCCGCCGAAGTCCGCGTCGAGCGGCTCCGCCTCCGCAACCGTCTTCGGCTCGGCGTGCAGGTCGTCGTACACCCGCCGCCACTGCTCGACCAGCTCGCCCGAACTGGAACCCGAGATCTCGGAGTCATCCGGGACCACATACCCGACCAGGTGCCGGCCGCCGGGGAGGTCGTCACGCGCGACGACCACGGCGTGCCGCACCTCGGGATGCGCGCCGATCAGGGCCGCGATCTCGGCGGGTTCGATCCGGTAGCCGCGCACCTTCACCTGATCGTCGGCCCGGCCGAGGAACTCCAGGTCGCCCGAGTTGCGCCAGCGGACCAGGTCACCGGTGCGGTACAGCCGCTCGCCCGAACCGAACGGGTTCGCGACGAACCGCACGGCCGTCGCCTCGGGCTGATCCCAATAGCCTCGCGCCACACCGGAACCCGCGATATACAGCTCGCCGACCGCACCGATCGGCGTCCGGACCAGCCGCTCGTCCAGGACGAACAGCACCGCCCCCGAGACCGGCGAGCCGATCGGCGGCGCACCCGAACCCGGCGTCAGGGCCGCGGTCATGGCCGCGTCGACCGTAGCTTCGGTGGGGCCGTAGGCATTGACCAGCGTGCGGCCGGGCGCCCACCGATCGACCACCGCCGCCGAGCAGGAGTCGCCGGCGACCACCAGCGTGCGCACCGATGCCCAGCCGTCTGGGCTCAGCATCGCCAGGACCGCGGGCGTCACATCGGCATAGGAGACCCGCTGGCGCGCGACCAATGCCGTCAAGGCGGCGCCGGGCATCGCCTCCGCATCGGTCGGCACGATAGCGACCGCGCCGTGCGCCAGGGCGGTCCAGAGATTCTTCACCGAGGCGTCGAAGGTCAGCGGAGCGAACTGGAGAATTCGGCTTCCGGGCCCCACCGACAGGCGGTGCGCGGGCGTGGCGACCAGATCGGCGAGTCCGGTGTGGGTGACCGCGACGCCCTTGGGTGTCCCGGTGGTCCCGGAGGTGTAGATCAGGTACGCCACCGACCGCAGGTCGGGATACGGCAGGCGCGCCGGCGTCCGCTCCGCGATCGTGGGATCCTCGGGATCGAGGACGGCGAGCCGCGGCGCGGCGATGCGGCGGACCCGGTCCAGGTCCGCACCCGTCGCGAGCACCGCCCTCGGGCGCGCGTCGGCGAGCAGGAACGCGACGCGTTCCTCCGGGTAGGCCGGATCGATCGGCACGTACGCCGCACCGGTTTTCACCACGGCCAGGATCGCGACCACCGCGTCGATTCCGCGCGGCAGCAGCAGGGCGACCCGGTCGCCGCCACGCACGCCGGCCTCGCACAGGGCGGTCGCGAGACGGCCCGAGGCGTCATCGAGTTCCCGATAGGTCAGTTCCCGTGCGTCGAAGACCAGCGCGGTCGCCTCAGGGTTCACCGCGACCCGACGGGCGAACAATTCCGCAGCCGATCTCCGTGCGGTGTCGGAATCCGCTGTCCGGCCACCGAACTCGTCGAGCCGGTCGAGCTCCTGCGCGTCGAGCAGGCGCACCCGGCCGATCGGCAGTTCGGGAGCGGACACGACGTGGGTGAGCACCGTGACGAGCCGGGCGGCCATGGCATCGACGGTTTCCCGATCGTACAGGTCGGTGGCGTACTCGACGAAGCCGTCCCAGCCGGCTCCCTCGGGACCGTCCGAGATATTGAAGAACAGGTCGAATCGTGCGGTGGCGGTCCAGGTCTCGGCCGGTGTCACGGTCAGGGATCCGAGTTCGATCTCGGGACGCGTGTTGTTCTGGAAGGCCAGCGCGATCTGGAACAGGGGATGGTGCCCGGCCGAACGTTCCGGCGCCAACTGCTCGACCAGCACCTCGAACGGCACATCCTGATGGGCGTAGGCCGCCAGCGCTTTCGTCCGCACGCTCGTGAGCACCTCGGCGAAAGACGCGTCCGGTCGCAGCGCCACCCGTAGCACCCAAGAGTTGACGAAGAATCCAACCAGGTCATCGAGGGCCTGGTCCGAGCGACCCGCCACTGGCGAGCCCAGCGCCACCTCCGGACCCGCGCCGAGCCGGTGCAGCAGCACCGCCAGCGCCGCCTGTAACACCATGGCCGCCGTCGCACCGGTTCGGCGGGCCAAAGACTCTGCGGCAGAGCGCAATTCGGCCGAAATCGTAAATGTCGTGATGTCGCCGGTGTAGCTGGCCACCGTGGGCCGCGGGCGATCGGCCGGGAGGTCGACGAGCTCGGGCAGGTCGGCCAGTTCACCGCGCCAGTAGTTCAACTGGCGGCTGATCTCGCTGTCGGACTGCTCCAGGGAGCCGAGCCAATCCCGTTGCCAGAGCGTGTAATCCACGTACTGCACGGGGAGCGGCAGCCAGCCGGGCGCGCTACCGGCCGACCTGGCCGCATACGCCGTGGCCAGGTCTTTAAGCAGGGGCGCCCAGGACCACCCGTCGCCGGCGATGTGGTGCACCAGGAGCACCAGCACCGACTCCGCGGGACCGCGCTCGAAAAGCCTTGCGCGCACCGGGCTCTCGGCGACCAGGTCGAAACGGTACCGAGCGGCCGCGGTGAGCTGCTCGTCGAGTCGGGCCGGTGTCCACCCGGACGCATCGATCACCGCCCACGCGGACTCGCACTCGTCCATGCCGGCAACGCGCTGGTAGGGCACCCCGTCGACATCCGGGAACACCGTGCGCAGCGCCTCGTGCCGTGCCACCACGTCGAAGATGGCCGCCTCGAGCGCGGGCAGGTCCAATATGCCGTTCAATCGCAGTACCAGCGGCATATTGTAGGTCGCCGACCGGCCCTCCAGCCGATGCAAGAACCACAGGCGGTTCTGGGCGAAGGACAGCGGCACCACCGCCGGACGCGACCACCGGCGCAGGTCCGGACGCCGCGCCCCCGTCTCCCCGGCCGCGAGCAAGCCTGCCACGGTCGGTGCGCTGAACACCGTCTGCACCGCGATCTCGGTGCAGAGTACCTGCCGGATCCGGGCGATCAGCCGCATGGCGGAGAGCGAGTTGCCGCCGAGGTCGAAGAAGTCGTCGTCGAGTCCGACCGTCGGCACGCCGAGCACCTCGGCGAATATTCCGGCGAGTGCGCCCTCGCGCGCGGTGGCGGGCGCACGGAAACCTTTGCCGGAGTGAAATTCCGGCGCGGGCAGTCCCGCACGGTCCAGCTTGCCATTGGCCGTGCGCGGGAAGTCACCGACCTCGATCACGGCGGCGGGCACCATGAAATCGGGCAGGCGGGCGCTCGCGAATCGGCGGACGTCCGCCGTGCGTATGGCGGCGGTATCCGGCTGGGCCGCAACGACATAGCCGATCAGCCTGGTGTCACCGGGCTGATCGGTTCGGGCGACGACCACCGCGCGCCCGACGTCCGGGTGGGTGGCGAGCACGGCCGCGACCTCGCCCGGTTCGATCCGATAGCCACGCACCTTCACCTGCTCGTCGACCCGGCCGAGGAACTCCAGTTCACCGGATCGGTTCCAGCGCACCAGATCACCGGTCCGGTACAGTCGCCCACCGCCGAACGGGTCGGCGACGAACCGGGACGCGGTCAAACCCGCTCGGCCCCAGTAGCTTTGCGCGACACCACGGCCACTGATGTACAGCTCACCCGGAACACCCACCGGTACCCGGGCAAGGCGCTCGTCCAGAACGGAGAACGCCAGCGACGACAGCGGCGTCCCGATCGGGCTGACCTCACAGTCGGCGTCGGCGGCCACCAGTTCGCGGAACGATGCGTGCACGGTCGTTTCGGTGATGCCATACATATTGATCAGCCGCGGGCCGGAGCCGTCCGCCAGCCAGTCCCGAATTCGGCTCGGCGCCAAGGCCTCACCGCCGAAGACCACTGCTTCCAGCCCGTCCAGCTCAGCCCGCCGGCCGACGGCCGCGGCGGCCAGCGCCTCGAACGCCGAGGGTGTCTGGCTCAGCACCGTCACCTGTTCCGCTGCCAGCAGATCCAGGAAGGCGTGCGGTGACCGCAGCACGTCGTCACCGACGACGACCAGTCGTCCACCGTGCAGCAGAGCGCCCCAGATCTCCCACACCGAGAAGTCGAAGGCATAGGAGTGGAACATCGACCAGACATGTTGCCGCTCGGCATGAGCAAGCGTCAGTTGTCCCCGCACGGCGGCGAGCATCCCGGCCACGTTCGCGTGCGTGACAGCCACACCCTTCGGCGTGCCCGTGGTGCCAGAGGTGTAGATCAGATACGCCATGCTTTCGGCGTGCGGATACGGCAGGGCGGCCGCGCGCTCGGCCGCGGCGTCGGCGACATCGAGCAGTGCGGCCGACCCCGCCCAGGTCCGTAGTCGATCGAGGTGCCCACCGCTGGTGAGCACCACCGCGGGTCGCGCATCCCCGAGCAGGAAGCCGATCCGATCGTCCGGGTAGGCCGGATCGATCGGCACATACGCCGCACCGGTTTTCAGCACCGCGACGATCGCGATGATCGCGGCGCCGCCGCGCGGCAACACCAGGGCCACCCGTGCCGCCGGGGCTACGCCCGCGGCCACCAGCATCGCGGCCACTCGATCCGACGCCTCGTCCAGCTCCGAGTAGGTCCAGGCCTCCGCGCCGGATACCAGGGCGACGGCATTCGGGTATGCGTGGGCACTGCTGGCGAACAACTCCGGGATCGACACGGCCGCGGCGTCGGCGGGGCGGTCGGCGTGATTGCCGATCACATCGAGCCGCCGGCGCTCGTCGGCCTCGAGCAGGTCGAGCGCGCCCACCTGCGCGGCCGGGTCGGCGACCATCCGCCGCAGCGCCAGGATCAACCGGGCCGCGAGCGCGTCCACCGTCTCTCGATCGAAGAGGTCGGTGGCGTATTCGATCGATCCGCGCCAGGCCGCACCGTCGGCCGCGTCAGCAATGGCGAAGGCCAGGTCGAATCGTGCGGTGGCCGTCCAGATCTCCCATTGCGAGGCGCGCAGACCGCCCAGGTCGACCTCGACGTGGGCCTCGTGCTGGAAGGTCAGCGAAACCTGGAACAGCGGGTGGTGGGCCGCCGTGCGCACCGGGTCCAGCTGGTCCACCAGCACCCCGAAGGGCACGTCCTGATGCGCGTAGGCCGCCAGCGCCGTGTCGCGCACCCGCGTGAACAGCTGCGCCACCGTCTGCTCAGGTCCGGCATCGACGCGCAGCACGATCGTGTTGACGAAGAAACCGACCAGGTCGTCCAGGGCAGCGTCCGAACGGCCGGCGACCGGAACCCCCATGGCCACGTCGCGGTCGCCGCTCATCCGGGCCAAGACGACGGCCAGCGCAGCGTGCAGCACCATGGGGACGGTGAGGTCCGAGTCGCGGGCCAATTGTTCGATCGCCGAACGCAGTTCGGGCTCCAGGGTGAATACGGTCGTGTCGCCCCGGTGGCTGGCCACCGGCGGATGCGGCCGATCGGCCGGCAGCGCGATCCGCTGCGGCAGACCAGCGAGCGCGTCCCGCCAGTAGTCCAGTTGACCCGCCAGCACCCCGGCCGGATCACCGACCTCACCCAGCCAATTCCGTTGCCACAGAGCGTAATCCGCGTACTGCACAGGAAGCGGCGGCCACTCGGGCGCAGCACCGGCGACCCGGGCCGCGTACGCCGTCGACAGATCCCGCAGCAGCGGCGGCCACGACCAGCCGTCGCACGCAATGTGATGCAGCAGCAGTACCAGCACCGAATCCACTGGGCCGCAGCGGAATAGCCGGGCCCGAACGGGAATCTCGGCGCCCAGGTCGAACGGATAGCGGGCCGCCGCGAAGACCCGCTCCTCCAGCTCCACGGCCGTCCAGCCCTCGGCGGGCACGACGTCCCAGGCGTCGTTCGACTCTCCCGCGGGCCGAATCCGCTGCCGCGGCACACCGTCGACCTCGGTGAAGATCGTCCGCAGCGCTTCGTGCCGGGTCAGCACGTCCTGGACCGCCGCACCGAACGCCCGCTCGTCTACGTCACCGTGGAGCCGCAGCACCAGTGGCATATTGTAGGTGGCCGACGGTCCCTCCAGCCGGTGCAGGAACCACAGGCTCTGCTGCGCATAGGACAGCGGCACCACCTCCGGCCGCGCCTGCGGCACGAGCGGCGGCCGTACCGGCCCGTCGCCATTGCCGGCCAGATGTTCGGCCAGGCCGGTGACCGTCGGCGCCGCGAAGATCTTCTCGACCGTCAGGTCCAGCCCGAGCACGCGGCGGATACCCGCCACCACCCGCATGGCGAGCAGCGAGTGGCCGCCGAGGTGGAAGAAGTTGTCCGCCACCCCGACTCGTTCGATGCCGAGGACCTCGGCGAACAGCGCGGCCAGCGCCTCTTCGAGCGGAGTCGACGGCGGTCGGTATCCATCGTCGGACAGGTATTCCGGGCGTGGCAGGGCCGCGCGGTCCAGCTTGCCGTTGACGGTCAGCGGCAGCCGGTCGATGACCACGACCGCAGCGGGCACCAGGAACGCCGGTAGTCGGTCGGCCACGAAATTCCGTACCTCGGCAGCGAATTCCGTGGCGCGCGGAAAGTTCGCGTACCGGGCCGAACCCTCCAGCGGAGCCGCGGGCCGGAAGACGTCGGTGAGCGCACCGGATCCAGCCGTGGCGTCGAGGAACACCGCCTCCAGATAGCCGGGACGCGCGGACCAGGTCACCGCCGCGGCCCGGCCCCACGCGACCGCCAGCCGATGGATGTTTTCGGGCAGCAGCCCCGCAGACTCATCCGCGGAAATGCTCCGCCCGGTCCGAATACGCTGCGCGGCAGCAACTTCGCTGATCAGCCCGCGGTGCGGGATACCAGTCACGCGGAGTTCCGTGCCGTCGGCGGTACGGACGGCGTGTTCGAGTTCGGCCTCGAGGTTCGCGGGCGCGACGTCCGAGAGGTCCACGTGCGCGACCACCGCCAGCGACCGAGCGGGCCGTGCCTTGTGCAGCACCACGTCGTAGCGGTACCGGGTCAGCTCGTTGACCGCGAAACCACGCTTCAACTGGATATCCACCCCACCGAGGTCGGCCAGCTCCTCGGCCAGCGCCACGAAATACTCGGGGGCGAGCAGCAATTCGCGTTCCGTCGCGACGGCGCGCCGCACCCGGCCGCGGATCGTCGCCGCTGCTGCGGCGGGATCACGCGCGAGCTGCACGGCGGCGGTGAACTCCTCTAGCAGCGCCAGGTTCCGCACATCGCCGACGAAGACCGATCCGCCCGGGGCGAGCAGCTCCAGCGCCTGCTCCAACACCCGGCGCAGGTATCCCTGGTCCGGAAAGTACTGCACCACCGAATTGATGACGATCGTATCGAAGGCGCCGCGGGGCAGGCCGGTGCTGTCGATGGCCTCGGCGGCCCGCAGACGCACCCGATCTGCCCAGTCCGCTCCCGAATTCGCCAGCCCATCCCGCAGCCTCGCGATCGTCACCGGGGAAAGGTCGGTCGCCCAGTACTCCTCGGATTCAGGCGCCAGCTCGGCGAGCAGCAGACCGGAGCCCACACCGATCTCCAGCACGCGCTGCGGGCCGAGTTCCCGGATCCGGTCGACAGTGCACGCCCGCCATTCCCGCATGTCCGCCAGCGGAATAGGCGTGTCGGTGTCGCTGCTGTTCCATCCACTGAAGTCCGAACCCAGTGCGGCGCACGAATTGTCCCCAGCGGCGTACAGGTCGTCGTACACCCGGCGCCACTGCGCCACGAGCTCGTCCGCATCGGAATCGACAGCGGCGGGCGCGGATTCGGCAGGCACCACGTACCCGATCAACCGACGGTCCCCGGGCCGATCCGCCCGCGCGACCACCACCGCCCGTTCCACTCGGGGATGCCGAACCAGCGCCGACTCGATCTCGCCGGGTTCGATCCGATATCCGCGGATCTTCACCTGATCGTCGACCCGGCCCACGAACTCCAACTCGCCGGAGCGATTCCACCGCACGCGGTCACCGGTCCGGTACAGGCGGCCACCCGCGGCACCGAACGGGTCGGCGACGAACCGCGAAGCCGTGAGGCCGGCGCGACCCCAGTAGCCTTGCGCCACACCATCACCGCCCACATACAGCTCACCGGCGACGCCGACCGGAACCGACGCCATTCGCTCGTCGAGGACGAACAGTGCGGCCCGCGGCACCGGCACGCCGATGGACGGCACGCCCGTACCGGCCACCAGCGGACCCGTATGCGTGCACGACACCGTGACCTCGGTGGGCCCGTACAGGTTGGTCATGGTCCGGCCCGGCGCCCACCGGTCCACCAGCTCCGCCGGGCAGGCCTCGGCCCCCATGACCAGGGAGGTCACGGATTCCAAGCCTTCGGGGGCGAGCAGCGCCAGCGCGGACGGCGTCTGGCACAGCACATCGACATGTTCGGCGACCAGCAGTTCACGGAACTCCCGCGGTGACCGCACGACCGCGTCGGGCACCACCACCAGCCGACCGCCGTGCAGCAGCGCGCCCCACATCTCCCACACCGAGAAGTCGAACGACAAGGAGTGCGTCAGCGACCACACCCGCTGCGGCCCAACGGCTTCGGCGACACCGGACGGAAAGCGCGTACCGAGGCCGTCGAACAGCGCGGCCACGTTCGCGTGCGTGGCCGCCACGCCCTTGGGCCGGCCCGTCGTGCCGGAGGTGTAGATCAGGTAGGCGATGGCGCGCCCGTCCGGATACAGCAGGTCCGGCGGAACACTGGTCACCGCAACGGGATCGGCGATATCGATGAACGCGAGGTCCCGCTCGGGCGCCAGCGCCGCCGCACGGGTCAGCGCCTCGCCGGTGCCGAGCACTGCTACCGGCCGCGCGTCGGCCAGCACGAATTCGATGCGCTCGTCCGGATACGCCGGATCGACCGGGACGTACACGGCGCCGAGCTTCAGCACCGCGAGAATCGCGATCACCGCGTCGGCGCCACGCGGCAGCGTCAGCAGCACCCGATCACCCTGTGCCACCTTCGATTCGCGCAGCACTGCCGCCAACCGTCCGGCGGCCGCGTCGAGCGCGCCGTAGGTCCAGGACCGGCCCTGGAAACGCAACGCCTCGGCGGCCGGGGCCGCCGCGACCCGCGCCGCGAACAGCTCCGGCAGCGAGACCATCGGCGGCGCCGAGTCGAGTGCGCGCCCTCTACCATTGGCGCGCAGTAGCCGGCGCTCGTCCGCATCGATCAGCTCGGTGGACCCGACCGTCGCCGCCGGGTCGGCGACCGCCGCCGCCAGTACCCGGACCAGCCGCTCGACGAGGGTTTCGACGGTGGCGGCGTCATAGAGATCGGTCGAGTATTCGACCGATCCCCGCCAGTCGGTACCGTCCGGGTCGTCGGCGACCGCGAAGAAGAGATCGAATCGCGCGGTGGGCGTCCAGGTCTGGATCGGCGTCACCGCGAGCGCGCCGAGCTCGAACTCGAGCCGCGCCGTGTTCTGGAAGGCCAGCACCACCTGGAACAGCGGGTGGTACGCCGTCGAACGCTGGGGCGCCAGATGTTCGACCACGGTCTCGAACGGCACGTCCTGATGCGCGTACGCGCCCAGCGCTTTGTCCTTGACCCCCGTGAGCACCTCGAGGAACGAGGACCCGGAGCGGACCGGCACCCGCAGGACCCACGAGTTCACGAAGAACCCGACCACCTCGTCCAGCGCCTGGTCCGACCGGCCCGCGACCGGCGCGCCGAGCACTATGTCGGTACCCGCGCCCAGCCGGTGCAGCAGCACCACCAGCGCCGCCTGGAGCACCATGGACACGGTCGCACCCGACCGACGCGCCAATGCCTCTACCCCGGAACGTAATTCGGGCTCGATACGGAAGGTCAGGGTGTCGCCCGCGTAACTGGCGACCGCGGGGCGGGGCCGATCGGTCGGCAGTTCGATCCATTCGGGCGCCTGCGCGAGCTCGTCACGCCAGTAGCCGAGCTGGCGGGCGATCTCGCTGTCCGAATCCTCGGTCGAGCCGAGCCAAGCACGCTGCCACAGTGTGTAATCCGCGTACTGCACGGGCAGCGGCCGCCAGCTGGGCGCCGTGCCCGCGCAGCGCGCCGCGTAGGCGGCGGACAGATCCTTCAGCAGTGGCGCCCAGGACCAGCCGTCACCGGCGATGTGATGCACCAGCAGCACCAGTACCGAATCCGCTGGACCGCAACGGAACAGCCGCACCCGGACCGGAATCTCGGCAGCCAGATCAAAGGTATGCCGAGTCGCCGCAACGGTTTCCGCGTCCAGCCGGGATTGTGGCCAGCCGGTGGCATCGACTCGCGTCCAGACCGACCCGCACTCCTCGACCGGCACGGCGCGCTGGAACGGGACACCGTCGGCATCCGGGAACACCGTCCGCAGCGCCTCGTGCCGGGCCAGCACATCGCCCACGGCCGTCGCCAGCGCCGCCTCGTCCACCCGGCCCGTCAGCCGCAGCATCAGCGGCATGTTGTAGGTCGCCGACAAGCCCTCCAGCCGGTGCAGGAACCACAGCCGATTCTGCGCGAAGGACAGGGGCACCACGGCCGGACGCGGCAGCGGGCGCAACGCCGGGCGCACACTGGTGTTCCCGCCGGTGGCGACCACCCGGGCGACACCCGCCACCGTCGGCGCGGTGAAGAACTCCCGCACGGGCACGTCGACACCGAGTGCGCGATGCACGCCCGCGATCGCGCGGGTCGCCAGCAGCGAATGACCGCCGAGCCCGAAGAAGTCGTCGTCGATGCCGACCCGTTCGACGCCGAGCACCCGAGCGAAGATGCCCGCGATCAACTCCTCGACCGGCGTCGACGGACTCCGGTGCGCGGTACCGGCGTCCGCCTCGGGCGCCGGGAGCGCCGCTCGGTCCAGCTTCCCGTGCGCGGTCATGGCGAACCGCTCGACCACGACCACGGTTGGCACCATGAACGCGGGCAGGCGCTGGCCTACCTGCCGGCGCACCTCGGCGGCGAGCGTCGCGCCGGTGGCGGGATCGGCCGCCACGACATAGGCGACCAGGCGCTTGTCCTCCGGCTGGTCCTCGCGCACCAGCACCGCCGCGCGGGCGACACCCGGCAGCTCGGACAGCACGGCCTCGATCTCGCCGAGCTCGATGCGGTAGCCGCGCAGCTTCACCTGGTCGTCGGCGCGGCCGACGTACTCCAGATCCCCGGAATTGCTCCAGCGCACCAGATCGCCGGTCCGGTACAGCCGGCCGCCCGCCGGGCCGAAGGGATCGGCGACGAACCGCGCCGCGGTCAGACCCGCGCGCCGCCAATAGTGCTGTGCCACACCGTGACCGCTGACATAGAGCTCACCGACGACACCGACCGGCACCCGCGCCAGGCGGGCGTCGAGAACGGCGAACGACAGCGACGGCAGCGGCGTGCCGATTGGGCTCGCCCCCGCGGCCAGATCGGCCGGGGTCAGCTCCCGCAGCGACGCGTGCACCGTCAGCTCGGTGATGCCGTACATATTGAGCAGCCGCGGGCCGCCCTCGGCGGCCGTCCGCCAGGATCGCAGCCGGCGCGGGTCCAGGGCCTCGCCACCGAACACCACGATCTCCAGATTCGAGTCCGGGTCCCCCGCCGCCACGGTAGCCAGCGCCTCGAACGCGGACGGCGTCTGGCTCAGGACGGTGACCCGCTCGGACACCAGCAGTTCGTGGAATTCACGCGGGGAACGCACCACCTGCTCGGGCGCCACCACCAGCCGGCCGCCGTGCAGCAGCGCGCCCCACATCTCCCACACCGAGAAGTCGAAGGCGAACGAGTGGAACAGCGACCAGACCTGCTGTCCCCCAGCTCTGTTCGCATCGAAGGGGAACTCGTCACGCAGCCCGGCAAGCAGACCGACCACGTTCGCGTGCGTCACCACCACGCCCTTGGGTGTCCCGGTCGTCCCCGAGGTGTAGATGAGATAGGCCGGGCGCCGCGAATCCGGCGGCGGCAGGAACGCGGGCGCCGCCGGAGCGAGCGACTCGGCGAAATCGTGGCAGCGCACCGGGCTCTCGGTGCAGCCGCGCACCCGGTCCAGCAGCGCACCCGTCGTGAGCACGACCGACGGACGCGCGTCGGCCAGCACGAACCCGATCCGCTCGTCCGGGTAGGCCGGATCGATCGGCACATACGCCGCACCGGTTTTCAGCACCGCGATGATCGCGATCACCGCTTCCGCGCCGCGCGGCAGCACCAGTCCCACCCGATCACCCACGGACACACCGGATTCGATCAGCAGCGCGGCCGAGCGCCCGGCGGCCGCGTCTAGCGCGGCGTAGGTCCAGGACCGGCCCTCGAAGGTCAGGGCCGTGGTCTCCGGCGCCGCCGCGACCCTGGCCGCGAACAGCTCCGGAACCGACGCCCCGGGTTCCGGCAGGCCCGGAACGCCCACATTGCCGAGGGTGTCGAGGCGGGCGAGTTCCGGCTCGTCCAGTAGGTCGAGTGCCCCGACGCGGGTATCGGAGTCGGCGACCATCTGGCGCAGCACACGGCGCACCCGTTCGAACAGGGCCGCGATCGTGTGCGCGTCGAACACATCGGTGCGGTATTCGGCGATGCCTTCGATGCCACCGAACTGCCCGGTATCGCCGATCTTCTCGGCCAGGTTGAAGGTCAGATCCATCCGGGCGACGCCGGTATCGACGTGCAGCACCGAGGTTTCCACGTCGGCGATCCGGTAGTGCGGTGGCGTGACATTGTTCTGCCAGGCGAGCATGACCTGTACCAGCGGGGCATGGGCCAGCGAGCGCTGCACCCCCAGCTGATCCACCAGAATGTCGAACGGCAGATCCTGATGGGCGTAGGCCGCGGCCGCCGTAGCCTTGGCGCGGTTCAGCAGCTGCGACACCGTCTCTGCCGCCGAGACCCGGGTGCGCAGGACGACGGTATTGACGAAGGACCCGACCAGCTCGTCCAGCTCGGCCTCGGGGCGGCCCGCCGTCGGAATCCCCACGGCCACATCGGCCGTGCCGCCGAGCCGGGCCAGCACCACGGCGAGGGCGGCGTGGACAACCATGAAGACCGAGGCGCCGTGCGCGCGAGCGAGTTCGTCGATGCCCCGGTGCGATTCCGGTTCGATCGCGAGCGGCAGTTGCGCGCCCCGGAAATCGGCCACCGCGGGATACGGCCGATCCACGGGCAGCGCGGTCCGGTGCGGCATCCCGGCCAGTTCGGCGCGCCAGTAAGCCAGCTGACGACTCGTCTCGCTGCCCGGGTCATCCACTGTGCCGAGCCAATCACGCTGCCACAGTGTGTAATCCACGTACTGCACCGGCAGCGACCGCCAGGCGGGCGTCGTACCGGTGCACCTCGCGGCATAGGCGAGAGACAGATCCCGCAGCAAAGGCGCCCAGGACCAGCCGTCACCGGCGATGTGGTGGACCAGCACCACGAGCACCGAATCCGCTGGGCCACAGGCGAACAAGCGGACCCGCACCGGCGCCTCGGTGGCCAGGTCGAACTCGTGGCGTACCGCTCGGCGGACGTGCTCGTCCAGATCCCGTTCCGGCACATCGAGGACATCCCACGCCGAGCGGCAGTCCGCGACCGCGGCGATGCGCTGGTACGGCACGCCGTCGGCGTGCGGGAACACGGTCCGCAACGCTTCGTGCCGCTCCAGCACGTCGAACACCGCCGCGGCCAATGCCTTCCGGTCCACCGCGCCGGTCAGCCGTAGCGCCAGCGGCAGGTTGTAGGTCGCCGACGCACCCTCGAGTCGGTACAGGAACCACAGTCGACTCTGCGCGAACGACAACGGGATCATGGAAGGTCCTCTCGTGAATACCTGACGAGTGCCGGTCGGGCCCGGGGCGCGTCGGCGGGTCCGGCTCGGCGGGCGCGCGCCAGCGCCGCGACGGTCGGGGTGTCGAAGACTGCCTGCACGCTCACCTCGAGCTCGCCCCGCAGCTGGGTCACCAGCCGCGTCACCAGCATCGAATGCCCGCCCAGCTCGAAGAAGTCGTCGTCGGCCCCGACTCGCTCCAGCCCGAGCACGCGAGCGAAGGCAGCCGCCACGAGCTGCTCCTCGGGCGTGTTCGGGGCGCGATAGTCGTTGTCGGACAGCGACTCCGGCTCCGGCAGCGCCGCGCGGTCGAGCTTGCCGTTGACCGTGAGCGGGAACGACTCGACCACGCCCACCGCGCTGGGCACCATGAACTTCGGCAATCGTGTGGCGGCGAAGCGGCGCACCTCGTGCGGGAACGCGGCAGCGTCGATGCCGAGCGACGCCGGAATCACGTAACCGATCAGTCGTCTGCCGCCGGGCCCCTCATCGCGCACGATCACCACCGCGCGCTCCACGTCCGGATGCGCGGCCAGGGCGGCCTCGACCTCACCCGGTTCGATCCGGAAGCCGCGAATCTTCACCTGATCATCGCCTCTGCCCATGAACTCCAGATCGCCCAGGCGATTCCAGCGCACCAGGTCGCCGGTCCGGTAGAGCCGGTCGCCAGGCGCGCCGAACGGATTCGCGACGAACCGGGACGCCGTCAACCCGGCCCGGCCCCAGTACCCTCGGGCAAGTCCGCGCCCTCCCACGTACAGTTCCCCGACCACTCCGATCGGCACCCGGCCCATCCGCCGGTCCAGCACGAAGAACGCCGAGGTCGACAGGGGTGCACCGACCGGACTGACCGCGGTCACGGCGTCCGCGGTGGTCAGCTCCCGGAACGAAGCGTGCACCGTCGTCTCGGTCGTCCCGTACATGTTCACCAGGCGCGGCGCGCCCGCGCCCAGCCATGACCTCAACCGCCGCGGCTCGAGCGCCTCACCCGCGAATACCACGGTCGCCACACTCGATTCCGCACCATCGGTGACCGCGGCCAGTGCGTCGAACGCGGACGGCGTCTGACTCAGGATGGTGACCCGCTCCGCGCGCAGCAGGGCGGCGAACTCCTCTGGCGCGCGCACCACGTCCTCCGGCACGATCACCAGCCGGCCACCGTGCAGCAACGCACCCCACATCTCCCACACCGAAACGTCGAAGGCGTAGGAGTGGAACAGCGACCACACCTGTGCCGCATCGAGATCGAGCTGCTCGGCGGCCGCCTCGAACAGCTGGACCACGTTCGCGTGCGTCACCGTGACGCCCTTGGGCCGGCCGGTGGTGCCCGAGGTGTAGATCAGGTAGGCCGCCTCCGCCGCGTTCGGGAACGGCAGCACGGCGGGCTCGGCCGCCGTGCTGTACGGATCGGCCAGGTCGATACGCGCGTGCGCGAAGGCCGGATCGACGGTGGCACCGCTGGTGAGAACCGCCGACGGACGCGCATCGGCCAGGATGAACCGAATCCGCTCATCCGGATAGGTGGGATCGATCGGCACATACGCGGCACCAGTTTTCAGCACCGCGATGATCGCGAGCACAGCGTCGATGCCACGTGGCAGCAGCAGCGCCACCCGCCGGCCGGGCCCGGCGCCGGACGCGAGCAGGACCGCGGCCACCCGCGCCGCGGTCTCGTCCAGTTCGCGATACGTCCACGCCCGCGCGCCGGACACCACGGCAACGGCATCCGGTGCGGCCGCGACCCGGCGGGCGAACAGTTCAGGAATCGATGCTGTGGAACCAGCTGCAGGACAGCTGATTTCACGATTGCCGAGGGTGTCGAGCCGCTGTCGCTGCGACTGGTCCAACAGATCGATCGAACCCACCGGTGTGGCGGGATCATCGACCAGCGCAGCCAGCACCAGCAGCAGGCGGCCGATCATCGCCTCCACCGTGGCCCGGTCGTACGGATCGCTGGCGTATTCGACGAAGCCTTCCCAGGCCGTGCCCGCCGGTCCGTCGGCGATATCGAAGTACAGGTCGAACCGGGCGCCGTCGGTCCAGGTCCGGACCGGTGTCACTGCGAGCGGGCCGAAATCGGGCGCCGATCGGGTGGCGTTCTGAAAGGCAAAGCCGACCTGGAACAACGGATGGTGCGCGGCGGTACGTGCGGGGGCGAGCTGCTCCACCAGCACCTCGAACGGCACATCTTGGTGCTGATATGCCTGTAGCGCAGTGTTTTTCACCTGCGCGATCAGCTCGGCCCCCGTCGCCGAGGCGGCTACCCGGGTGCGCAGCACCAGAGTGTTGACGAAGAAGCCAACCAGGTCGTCGAGCGCGGCATCGGCCCGACCGGCGACCGGCGCGCCGATCGCCACGTCATCGCTGCCGCTGGACCGGGCCAGGACTACGGCCAACGCCGCGTGCAGCACCATCGACACCGTCGCACCCGTGTCGTGCGCCAATCTTTCGGTGGCCCTGCGGAATTCGGGCTCGATCCGGAAGGTCACGACGCTGCCGCGATGGCTGGCCACCGCGGGATGGGGGTGGTCGACCGGCAGTTCGATCCGCGGTGGCAGTCCGGCCAGTTCGGTCCGCCAGTAGGTCAGCTGACGACCGAGCTCGCTGTCCTCATCGGACGGCTCGCCCAGCCAGTTACGTTGCCACAGGGTGTAATCCGCGTACTGCACCGGCAGCGCCGGCCAGTCCGGCGCGGTGCCGGCGACCCGGGCCCGATAGGCATCCGCCAGGTCCTTCAGCAGCGGCGCCCACGACCAACCGTCCCCCGCGATGTGGTGCACCAGCAGCACGAGCACGGCCCCGTCCGCACGCTGGAACAGCCTGGCACGCACCGGAATTTCGGCCGCCAGATCGAACGCATGACGTGCCTGCGCGGCGATCTCGACGTCGAGCCGATCTGGCGACCAGCCTGTCGCATCGAGCACCGCCCAGCCCGAACCACAGTCGGCGAGCGGAACGATCCTCTGGTAGGGGGTGCCATCACGATCGGGGAACACTGTGCGCAGGGCCTCGTGGCGACCGAGCAGATCGGTGACCGCGCGCCCGAGGGCGCCCGCGTCGACCGGCCCGGACAGGCGCAGCACCACCGGCATGTTGTAGGTCGCTGACGCACCCTCCAACCGATGCAGGAACCACAGTCGGTTCTGCGCGAACGACAGCGGAAGCACCTCCGGTCGCACGGCAGGTACCAGGCGCGGGCGCCGGCTCGCCGCGCCGTGCGACGCGATCGCGTCGGCCAGTCCGGCCACGGTGGGCGACTCGAACACCGTCGCCACCGACACGTCGATGTCCAGCGCCCGGTGGATGCCCGCGATCAGGCGCATTACCAGCAGCGAATGCCCGCCCAGGTCGAAGAAGTTGTCCTCGACGCCGACCCGCTCCAGGCCGAGCACCTGGGCGAAGATCCCGGCCAGCACCTGCTGCGCGGCGGTGGTCGGCGCGCGATACCCGCGGTCGGCGCCGAAGTCCGGCGCGGGCAGCGCCGCGCGGTCGAGTTTGCCGTTGACCGTCAACGGGAATCGGTCCACCACCACGACCGCGGCGGGCACCATGAACCGCGGCAGCCGCCCCGCTGCGAACCGCCGGACGTCCGCGGCCAGTGCCGATGCCTGCGGATAGTTCGCGTAGCGGGCCGCCGGTTCGATCGGCCCGCACGTTTCGAAGACATCCGTGAGCACCGCACGGGCCTCGTCGCCGGACGGGTCGAAGAACACCGCGTCCAGGCAACCCGGCTCGGCCGACCAGGTCACGGCGGCGGCCAGCCCCAGACGCCGGGCCAGGTCGTGCACGTCCTCCGGGAGGAGCACGGTGGCGGACGCACCGTCCAACCCGCGGTGCGGTATCCCGGTCACGCGGACCGGTGCTCCGGCCTGCGCGCGCACGATCGACTCCAGTTCACCTGTGCTGCGGGGGAATTCGACCCGTGGCGGGTCGGCCAGCGATCGGGCCCGCACCGGGGATCGGTGCAGGACCACGTCGTAGCGGTAGCGGGTCAGCTCGTTGACCGCCCGGCCGCGCTTCAGCTGGATGTCCACCGCGCCGACGAGCGCCAGCTCCCGCGCCGTGGCCACGAAGTACTCCGGGGCCAGCAGCAGTTCTTGTTCGGCCGCCATCGCGCGGCGGGCCCGTTCCCGAATCACCTCGGCCTCCGCCGCGGGGTCGCGTGCCAGCTGCACCTCGATCGAGAACTCTTCCAGGAGAGCAAGATTGCGAATATCGCCCAGGAAGACCGCGCCACCTGGAGCCAGCCTGATCAGCGCCTGGTCGAGCACCCGTCGCAGATAGCCGTGATCCGGGAAGTACTGCACCACCGAATTGATGATCACCGTGTCGAAATGGCCCTCGGGCAGTTCGGCCCCATCGACCGCCTCGGCTGTGATCAGGCGCACCCGGTCGGCCCAATCCGCGCCGGAGCCGTCGAGCCGGTCGCGCAACCCGGCGATGGTGACCGGCGAGAAGTCTGTCGCCCAGTACTGCTCGCACTCCGGCGCCAGCTGGGACAGCAGCAGTCCGGACCCGACGCCGATCTCCAGGACCCGGGCGGGCCGCAACGCCCGAATGCGCTCGACAGTCGCGGCCTGCCACTCGCGCATTTCGACCACCGGAATGGCCGCACCGGTGTAGCTGCTGTTCCAGCCGCTGAAATCGGCTCCGAGGCCGCCCATCTGGGCGGCGTCGACGAACTCCGCCCCGGAGTACAGATCGTCGTACATACTCCGCCACTGCCCCACCAGCTCGCTGGTATCGACCGTGTCGTCGGGCACCACGTAGGCGACCAGCCGCCGGTCACCCGGGCGGTCCTCGCGAGCCAGGACCACCGCCCGCGCCACCGCTGGGTGCGCGGTGACCGCGCCCTCGATCTCCCCGAGTTCGATGCGGTAGCCACGAATCTTCACCTGATCGTCGACCCGGCCGACGAACTCCAGCTCGCCGCGCCGATTCCAGCGCACGACATCGCCGGTGCGATACAGCCGGCCGCCCGCACCGCCGAATGGGTTCGCGACGAACCGCGATGCGGTCAGCCCGGGGCGGCCCCAATACCCTTCTGTCACACCGCGACCACCCACAAACAGCTCGCCTGCGACCCCGACCGGTACCCGCCCCAGCCGGGTATCGAGCACGAACAGAGCCGCGCCCGGCACCGCCGCACCGATCGGCGGTGCACCCCCGCCGCTCCGCAGCGGCGCCGTGAACGTCGAGTAGACCGTCGCCTCGGTCGGACCGTAGGCATTGACCACCGTTCGGCCCGCCGTCCACCGATCCACCAGCTCCGCCGGACACGGCTCTGCCGCCACGATCAGCGACGTCACCGTCGACAACCCCTCCGGGGACAGCATCCCCAGCGACGACGGCGTTTGGCTGACGACATCGACCCCCTGCGACGCCAGCAGATCACGAAAGCGACCCGGGGCGCGCACGGTCGCGTCGTCGGCCACGACCAACCGCCCACCGTGCAATAACGCGCCCCAGATCTCCCAAACCGAGAAATCGAAAGCCAGCGAATGGAATTGCGACCACACCCGCTGTCGTACATCGGCCGTGCCGAAGTCGAATCGAGCGCGCAGACCGTCGAACAGGCCGACGACATTCGCGTGGGTCACCGCGACGCCCTTGGGCGTGCCCGTCGTCCCCGAGGTGTAGATCAAGTAAGCCAGATCACCTGGGTTCGGACCCACCGGCGGCGGTGCCGAGATCGCCTCGACTCGCTGATCCGCGACATCGAGGAAGGTCACCCGTGCCGTGTCGGCGACCAGTGGCTTTGCTCTACCCAGGTATTCGGCCGAGGTGAGTACGATCGCAGGTGCGGCATCGGCCAGGATGAATCGAATTCGCT
This sequence comes from Nocardia sp. NPDC050712, assembly GCF_040654295.1. NCBI lineage: Bacteria > Bacillati > Actinomycetota > Actinomycetes > Mycobacteriales > Nocardiaceae > Nocardia > Nocardia sp. NPDC050712. The sequence continues at coordinate 139,800 of NZ_JBFAHT010000005.1, read as the reverse complement.
CATCCGGATACCCAGGATCGATCGGCACATATACCGCACCGGCTGTCAGTACCGCCAGGATCGCGACGATCGCGTCCCCGTCGCGCGGCAGTAGCAGTGCCACCCGATCCCCTACCGCCACACCGGATTCCACCAGCCTCCCGGCCAATCGGCAGGAGGCGGCATCGAGCTCACCGTAGGTCCACGACCGATCCCCGGACACCAGCGCCACCGCGCCGGGCGCCGCGCTCACCCTGGCCGCGAACAATTCCGGGATCGACCCCGGCAGGCTCCCGGCTTGGAGAATCGCCCGGTTGCCGAATCGGTCGAGCTGTCGAACCTCGTCATCGGCCAGCAGATCCACCGCGCCCACCGGTGTCTCCGGCGACTCGACGAGGCAGCGCAGCAAGGTGAGCAGCCGGCACACCATGACGTCCACTGTGTCGCGGTCGTACAGATCCGTCGCATATTCGACGAACCCCGCCCAGTCCGACCCGGAAGGGCTGTCAGCGATATCGAAGAACAGGTCGAACCGCGAGGTCGCGGTCCAAGCGTGGGCCGGCGTCACCGAAACCGCACCGAGGTCGATCTCGGGACGGGTGTTGTTCTGAAAGGCCAGCAGCACCTGGAACAGCGGATGATGCCCGGCCGAGCGTTCCGGCGCCAGCTGCTCCACCAGCACCTCGAACGGCAGATCCTGATGGGCGTACGCCGCCAGAGCCTTGTCCTTCACGCCCGCCAGCAGCTCGGTGAACGAGGCGTCCGGTCGCACGGCAACCCGCAGCACCCACGAGTTGACGAAGAAGCCGACTACCTCGTCGAGGGCCTGGTCGGCCCGGCCCGCGACCGGAGACCCCAGCGCGATATCCGTACCCGCGCCCAAACGGTGCAGCAGGACCGCCAGCGCTGTCTGGAGCACCATCGACGCCGTCGCACCCGCCCGCCGCGCCGCGGCCTCGACGGCGGACCGCAGGTCGGCGGCGACCGTGAAGGTCGTGGTGGCGCCGCCGTAGCTGGCCACCGCGGGGCGCGGGCGGGCGGTCGGCAGGTCGATCCGCTCCGGCAGACCCACCAGTTCCGCGCGCCAGTAAGCGAGCTGCCCGGCGATCTCGCTGCCCGCGTCGGCCGCGGAACCGAGCCAATCACGTTGCCACAGCGCATAATCCGCATATTGAACGGGCAGCGGCGACCACAGCGGTGCACTACCCGCCGATCGTGCGGCGTACGCAGTGGACAGATCACGCAGCAGCGGCGCCCACGACCAGCCGTCGCCCGCAATGTGGTGCACCACCAGCACCAGGACCTGCCGCGCGGCATCCTGGCGGAACAGCCGAATCCGCAGCGGCACCTCGGTGGCGAGCGCGAACCGATGCCGGGCGGTTGCGACGATCGCCGCCTCCAGCTCGTCCGCCGTCTCGACCACGCCCCACGCCGACCCGCACTCCCCGACTTCGACAACCCGTTGGAACGGCACGCCTTCCGCATCCGGGAACACCGTTCGCAACGCCTCGTGCCGTCCCAGCACGTCGAATACCGCCGCGCCCAGCGCAGTTACGTCCAGCGGGCCGTCCACCCACAGCACCAGCGGCATGTTGTAGGTCGCCGACAGTCCCTCCAGGCGATGCAGGAACCACAGCCGGTTCTGGGCGAACGACAGCGGCACCATTGCCGGGCGCGGCAACCGCTCCAGCACCGGCCGTCGACTCGCCCCGGCGCCGTTCCCGATCACGGCGGCCAACCCTGCCACCGTCGGCGCACCGAACAGCTCTTGCACGGTGACGTCCACACCTAGCGTGCGGTGGATGCCCGCCACCACCCGCATGGCCGACAGCGAATGACCACCCAAGTCGAAGAAGTCGTCCTCGGCGCCGACGCCGGGCAGACCGAGCACCCGGGCCAGAACCTCGGCGACAACCTGCTCGGCGCGCGTCGATGGCGCGCGATAGGGCTTGCGTGCACCCGGGCGCGCCCCGGCGGACCGCTCGTCGGTGGGGTGGCCGACAGGTTCCAGCGCACCGGATCGGTTCCAGCGCACCCGCTGTCCGGTCCCGTGCAGCAGGCCGCCCGCCGGATCCACCGCCAGAGCGGGATCGTCGTGGAATGCGGCGGCGACATCCGTGCCGCCCACATACAACTCGCCCGCGACACCGACGGGTACCCGTTGCAACCGGCCGTCGAGCACACGCAGCGTCAGGTCGCCCTCGGGCAGTCGTTTCGCGAGAACCGCTTGGTCTATTCGGCTTTCGAATACCGCGAGCTGCGCGCGCTCTGAGTCGTCGAGCAGCTCGACGGCTCCGACGACCGCATTCGGATCAGCGATCATGCGGGCCAAGACGCGAAGAACCCGGTCCAGCAGACGCTCGATGGTGGTCGCGTCGAAGACATCGCAGCGGTATTCGGCGATGCCGTTGATGCCGTCGAACTCTCCGGTCGCCGAGTAATTTTCGACCAGTTCAAGTGTCAGATCGACACGTGCGACACCGGTGTCGACCGGCACGGCCTGGGTTTCGAGGCCGGGCAGCCGGTAGTCGGCCGCGAGATTGTTCTGCCACGCCAGCAGGACCTGCACCAGCGGATGGCGGGCCAGCGATCGCCGCACGCCGAGCTGCTCCACCAGCACCTCGAACGGAACATTCTGGTGCGCATAGGCTTCCATGGCAGCCGACCGAACCTGGGATAGCAACTGGGTGGCGGTCTCGGAACCGGATATCCGAGTGCGCAATACGAGGGTATTGACGAAGTAGCCAACCGCCGCGTCGAGCGCCTCGTCCGGCCGTCCCGCCACCGGCACGCCCACGGCCACGTCTGTACTGTCGCCGAGCCGGGCCAGCACCACCGCGACAGCGGCATGGACCACCATGAAGACGGTCGCGCCGTGCGCGCGGGCCAGCTCGTGCAGTCCCCGCTGCAGATCGGCGGGCCACCGTAGCTGAACCTGCGCACCGTGATAGTCCGCCACCGCCGGATACGGCCGATCCAGCGGAAGGGCTACCTCTTGCGGCATTCCGGCCAACGCGTTCCGCCAGTACTCGAGCTGAGCGCTGAGCTCGCTGCCGGGATCGACCGCCGCGCCGAGCCAATCCCGCTGCCACAGCGTGTAATCCACGTACTGCACCCGCAGCGGCGCCCAAGCCGGGGCGGTATCCGTCGACCGAGCCTCGTACGCCGTCGACAGATCGTGCGCCAGCGGCGCCAGCGACCAGCCATCGGCCGCGATGTGATGCACCAGCAGCACCAGCGTGGCTTCGTCGATCCCCGTGCGTAAGAGGCTGATACGCAGCGGAACTGTCTCGGCGAGATCGAATTCGTAGCGCGTCGCCGCGCTCACCCGGCGCTCGAGGTCCTCCGCCGACCACCCGCTCGCATCGATGGACTCCCACACCGGCCCGCAGTCCTGGATCGGCACGATTCGCTGGTACGGGACGCCGTCGTCGTCGGGATAGACGGTCCGCAGCACCTCGTGCCGATCCAGGACATCGAGGACCGCGTGGTGCAGTGCGGCTTCATCCACCCGGCCGGAAAGGCGCAGCACCAGGGGAATGTTGTAGGTCGCCGAGCCGCCGTCCAGCCGGTGCTGGAACCACAGGCCGCGCTGCGCGAACGACAGCGGCACCGTTTCGGGACGAGGACACGGATGCAGCGCAGGTCGGCGGCTGGTCGTGCCCTCATCGGAAATCACCCGCGCCAAGGCGGCCACCGTGGGCGCGCCGAAGACCTGCTGCACCTCGATATCCACCCCGAACGCACGATGGACACCGGCGACCGCCCGCATAGCGAGCAGGGAATGGCCGCCGAGCTCGAAGAAGTCGTCGTCGACGCCGACCCGCTCCAGTCCGAGTACCCGCGCGAAGATATCCGACAGGACTTCCTCGGCCGGGGTGCTTGGCGCGCGAAAGGAGTTCTCCGACAGCAATTCCGGTGCGGGGAGGGCGGCGCGATCCAGCTTGCGGTTCTCGGTCATCGGGAACCGGTCGAGCACCAACACCGCCGCGGGCACCATGTACACGGGCAATTGCTCACTCGCGAAGCGCCGGATCTCGGCGTGCAGAGCGACCGCCCGCGGGTTATTGGCATATCGCCCTGGAGACTCCAGCGGTCCGGCCGGTTCGAACACATCGGTCAGTGCCGCGCCGTCGAGCGCGTCCGGCGCGACGAAGACAGCGTCCATTCGACCGGCTCGCGCCGACCACGTCACGGCCGCGACCGCGCCGAGGCGGGCGGCGACCGCATGCACGTCCTCGGGGCGCATCCCTGCGCCCCGAGGGGCCCGCGGGTGCTGGCCGGCCCGAATATCGGCAGCGGCGGCAACATCAGCGAGCAGTCCGCTGTGGGGAATACCGGTGACCCGGAGCTCGCCGCTGTGCGCCTGCACCGCCTGCTCCAGCCAGTCGCCGGACGCCCCCTCCTCGAATTCGATGCGCGGCAGCCCGGCCGCGGACCTGGTCGGCCGGTCCCGCTGGTACAGCACGACGTCATAGCGGTAGTTCGTGAGCTCATTCGCGGCCGCGCCGCGCTCGAGCTGGATGTCGATGCCACCGAGTTCGCGCAGCTCACGCGCCAGTACCACGAAATACTCAGGAGCAACCAGCAATTCCTGCTCGGTGGCGACCGCCCGCCGCACCCGATCCCGAATCAGGGCCGGAGCGGCCAGCGGGGCGCGCGCGAGTTGGACGCCGGTGGCGAATTCCTCGAGCAATGCCCGGTTGCGGATATCGCCGAGGAACACCGCGCCGCCGGGCGCGAGCAGAGCCAGCGCCTGTTCCAGCACCGCGCGCAGATAGGCGTGGCCTGGAAAGTACTGTGCCACTGAGTTGATGATCACCGTGTCGAAATGGGCGCCGGGCAGCCCGGCGAGATCGGCAGCCTCCGCGACCCGCAGACACACCCGGTCGGCCCAGTCCACGGCAGTCAGCTGATCGGTGAGCCGCGCGATCGTCACCGGGGAAACGTCTGTGGCCCAGTACTGTTCACATTCGGGGGCCACCTGTGCCAGCAGCAGGCCGGAGCCGACGCCGAGCTCGAGGACCCGGGTGGGATTCAACGCCCGGATGCGCTCCACGGTCGCGGCCTGCCACTCCCGCATCTGTTCGACCGGGATGGCCGAACCGGTGTAGCTGCTGGTCCACCCGCTGAAATCCGCGCCGAGCCCGGCCTTGGATAGTGGCGCGGAATACAGCTCGTCGTATACCCGGCGCCACTGGCCGACCAGCTCGCCGGAGTCCGGCACGGTCGAGTCGGCGGCCGTGACATAGGCGACCAGGCGGCGGTCACCGGGCCGGTCTTCGCGGGCGATCACAGCCGCGCGCTCGACGCCCGGATGCGCGGACAGCACCGCCTCGATCTCGCCCGGTTCGACGCGGAATCCGCGAATCTTCACCTGGTGATCCACGCGCCCGACATACGCGAGCTCCCCGGCCGCGGTGTGCCGGACCAGGTCTCCGGTCCGGTACAATCGGCTGCCCGCGGCCCCGAACGGGTCGGCTACGAAGCGTGCCGAGGTCAGCTCGGCGCGGGCCCAATAGCCCTGCGCGACACCGCGACCGCCGATGTACAGCTCGCCCACACCATCTGCCGGGACCTCGGCGAGGTTTTCGTCGAGGACGTACACCGTCACACCCGTCACCGGCGGACCGATCGTGGGCACACCGGCCACCAGCGGGCCGTTGAACGCCGCGAAGACCGTCGCCTCGGTGGGACCGTAGGCATTGACCATCATCCGACCTGGCGACCACCGGCCCACCAGCTCCGCCGTACACGGCTCCGCCGAAAGCACCAGCGCCGTCACTGATTCCAGGCCCTCCGGCGAAAGCGTCGCCAAGGCCGACGGCGTCTGACTGAGCACGTCGACGCGTTCGGCACGCAGCAACTCACGAAACGCGCCCGGCGAGCGAACGGACGGCTCTGGCACCACGACCAGGCGGCCCCCGTGCAGCAGCGCGCCCCAGAGCTCCCAGACCGAGAAGTCGAAGGCGAGTGCGTGGAACAGCGACCACACCCGCTGCCGCCCGTCGATCGCGCCGAAGTCGAACCGGTCACGCAGGCCCGCGAACAGTCCCGCCACGTTGGCGTGCGTCACCGCGACGCCTTTTGGCGTCCCCGTGGTACCCGAGGTATAGATCAGATACGCGGTCGAGCTTGGATTCGGGTACAACGGCTCGACCGGGGTCCGGGTATCGACACCGGGGTCGGACACATCGAGAACGGCACTGTCCCAACCCGATTCCGCACCGATCGACTGTGCGCGAGCCAGTGTCGCACCGTCGGCCAGTACCATCGCCGGACGCACATCCCCGAGCACGAACCGGATCCGCTCGTCCGGATAGCCGGGGTCGACCGGCACATACGCCGCACCAGTTTTCAGCACGGCGATGATCGCGATCACGGCGTCCGCACCGCGCGGCAACAGCAGTGCCACCCGATCCCCCACGGACACACCGGATTCGAGCAGCAGCCCGGCCAGGCGGCCTGCTGCCATATCGAGCTCGCGATAGGTCCACGACCGGGCGCCGAACACCAGCGCCACCGCGTCCGGCGCACCAGTCACACACCGCGCGAACAACTCCGGAACCGACGAACAGAACATCTGTATCCCTATCCAGTCGGTGCCACAGCCGCGGCGTCCAGCAGCCCGGCCAGTCGGCGAATCGTCGGATGCCGGTAAAGATCCGCGACGGTGAGCGTCGCCTCGCCCAGATCGGCGAGCAGCCGGACCGCGAGCAGTGAGTTGCCCCCCAACTCGAAGAAGTCGTCGTCCGGTGCCACGGGAGCCCCGAACATCTCCGACCACAGCTCTGCGAGTCGGGCGATCATCGACGAATCCAACTGGGGGCGAGGGGCTTCCGACGCCCGCGTGCTCGACAACCGGGGAGCCGGTAGCCGGGCCGTATCGACCTTGCCGTTAACCGTCAGCGGCAGTTCGTCCAGCACGCTGATCGTGGCGGGCATCATGTATGTCGGAAGGCGCTCGGACAGATTCCGGCGCAGGGTCCCCGCATCACCGGCACCGCGCAGCACCGCGTAGGCATCGATGCGCGCGGTCGCTGCATCCTCGATATCGTTGTGCCGCACCACGACTGCCGCCGCGCGCACCACGGGATCGGCCAGCAGCACGGACCTTATCTCCTCCAGCTCGATTCGGAAGCCGCGTACCTTGACCTGGCTGTCGATCCGCCCGCGATGCACGAGCTGCCCGTCGGCCGTCAGCTGTCCCCAGTCACCGCTGCGGTAGACGACACCGTCGGCGAACGGGTCGGCGGCGAATCGCGCGCCCTCGTCGCCGGTGGCGTTGACATAGCCTTTCGACACCCCGACCCCGCCGACCCAGATCTCGCCCGGAACATCGAACGGCAGCGGCCGGCCCGCCCGATCCATGACATAGACGTGCCACCCCGGCAGCGGCCGGCCGACCGATCGGGAGCCCGCCACCGCCGCGCGCCGCGTCACCGTGTGCGCGGTCACGTGCACCGTGGTCTCGGTGATGCCGTACATATTCACCACACGGCACGTCGTCTCCGGTCGAATATCGAACCAGCGCAGCACCATTCGCGTGTCTAGCGGCTCTCCGCCGAGGATCACCAACCTGGTCGACAAGGCGGTCGAGCGCTCCGCAGCCGCGTTGATCAGCTGCGCAAAGGCCGAGGGCGTCTGACTGAGAACACTCACCCGGTTCTTCTCCAGCAGGCCCAGGAATTCCACCGGCGACCGCGACACCCAGTACGGCACCACGACCAGGCGCGCACCGGTGAGCAGGCACCCCCAGATCTCCCACACGGAGAAATCGAACGCGGCCGAGTGGAACATCGTCCAGGTATCGGTGGCGCGGAGACCGAAGTCGTCGGCCGTCGCGTCGATCAGGCCGACGACGTTCGCGTGCGAAACCGCGACACCCTTGGGACGTCCGGTGGAACCGGAGGTATAGATGATGTACGCGGTATCGGTGGCCTCGGTGCTCACCGATTCCAGCGTGGAGCTTGAATCCGTTGCCGCCGCCTCGAGTTCGTCGAGTGTCAGTACCCGCGCGAAGATGTCCGCAACGTCGGCGTCGGCCACGGCAACGGCCAGATCGGCATTGTCCGCGATGTAGGTCAGCCGTCCGGCAGGATAGTCCGGGTCCAACGGGACATAGGCAGCTCCCGCCTTCACCACCGCCAGCAGGCACAGCACCAGATCAAGCGAACGTTCCAGGCACACGCCGACGTGATCGCCAGCGCCGACACCGGCGGCCGCCAGCGCCCGAGCCAGCCGATCCGACCGGGAATCCAATTCCTGGTAGGTCAGTTCCTGTCCGTTCATCGACACCGCCACAGCGTCGGGGTTTTCTCGCACGCGGGCCCGGAACACTGCGTCGATCCGACGGTGCCCTCGCACCACAGCAGGTGCGCCACGACCTGCGCCGATGATCCGCCGCTGTTCCGCTTCTGTGAGCATGTCGATCTCGCGCACATCCCGCCCGGGATGACGCAGGATCAGGTTGTGGACGGTCGCGACATGGCCGGCCAACTGGCGCACCCGCTCGGCACCGAAGCTGTTCGATCGATAGCGCCAGCGCAGGCTGTAGTCGCCCACGGCATTGCGCTCCGCGCTCAGCGTCAGTGGGAAGACCGGAATCGGATACGGCACATAGTCCATTCGCGTGCCAGCGGGGTCTAGAACGATGCCGACGCTGACCTGCCCGGATGGTTGACCCGGGTCCGTTACGGCGGCGCGCAGTCCGGCGATGAGCTGTACCGGTGTCGCCACGATCGGTAGCGACACCACACCGCCTCGCTCCGCGCCCTCGGCGCCGGGCAGCGAGCGGAACCCGATCGCCGGAGTGTCGGTGTTGTCGTAGCGGGACAGGACGATGCCGAGCGCGGCCATCCAGACCAGCATTGCGTCGATCGTGGGCGCGCCATCGATCGACAGTTCGTACTCGCCGAAGCCGCCCGCCTGCAGCGACTCACCCGCGCCCCACGCGGGAACGATCGGCGCCTCGTTCGGCGGCACCGGCAAATCCTGATCCGCGAGCGCGAAAACGCCGCCGAGCGTCAGCTGTTCGGCCAGCAGTGCAAGCGTTCGACGGTCCAGCCGGTCGCGACGCGCGATCAACAGGAGATCCGCCCCACCCTCCACATAACTCAGCACCACGGCCCGCAGTCCGCGTCGCGCGGACACCGCGCGGGTCAACTCCTTCCGCCAGTACCGATCAGCCGCTACGGCCGCCACCTGATCCGACCAGATTCGAGGCGTGATGCCCAGCCGCGCCCGCAGGTCCTGCGCGGCATGGAAGCGTTCGACGAGGACGACCGGATCGACATCGCCGGGAACTCGAATTCGAAAACCGTGCAGCAATTCTCCACCTGCTGCGCTGTTATCGCTGAAGGCCCTTCTCTGATTCGTGGCCAAGTTTCGTGCCCCTCCCCTGCGTTCCCGTGCGGCTAATGGGCGGTGAATCCACCATCGACTGTGAGAATCGAGCCGGTCACCCGGCTCGATTCCGCGGATGCCAGCCAGACGGTGGCAGATGCAACATCGTCGGGTTCGACCAGGATATTCATCGGCTGGTCCCGGGTGAACAACGTTTCGTGATCGTCGGTGGAAACTCCGAGCGACCGCGCGACCTCGGACAGCATTCGTCCCTCCACCCAGTGCGCATCCCGAATGTTGCCCGGGCACACCGCGTTCACCCTGATCTGGAATGGCGCATAGTCCAATGCCGCAGCTTTGGTCAATCCGACCAATCCATGTTTGGCCGTGACATATCCGGCGAAATTCCGGTATCCCACCATGCCTGCGGTCGAGGCGATATTGACAATGGAACCGGATCGCTGCCGGACCATGGTCGGCGCGACTGCCCGGATCGCGCGCCAGGCGCCGGAGAGATCGACATCGATCATCAGCGCCCACTCGTCTTCGGTGATACCGTGCACGACCTTCCCTGACGGCGCCGCGATGCCGGCATTGTTGACCAGCACGTCGATTCGGCCGAATCGGTCGAGGGCGGTCTCGACGGCCGCGCCCACCGCCGCCGAATCCCGCATATCGGCCAGCTCGCTCAGTACTAGATGCCCGAACTCCCGGCAGAGTTCGGCCGTCAGCGCCAGCTGGCTTTCCGAGCCCAGCGGATACGGGACCCCCGCCAGGTCATGACCGATATCGAGGAGCAGTACATCGGCTCCCGCCCGCGCCAGCGCCACCGCGCAGGCTCGGCCCGCGCCGCGCGCCGCCCCCGTGACGATCGCGACCTTGCCCGCCAGGCTCATGGCCGGGCCGATTGCAGGACGGCATCCGGGCTGTCGACCAGATACATGTGCCCGCCGCTCGGTTCGACGAACGTGAAGTCGACGCTGGTCTCGGCCTGCCACTCCCGCGCTTGCGCGTCACTGACCAGGTCGTCGGAGCCGCCGCGAATCGAGGTGATCGGCACCGGCAGGGGCGTGCGCGAACTAGGCCGGTAATTCTCGTGCATCTCGACATCGGCCCGCAGGGCGGGCAGGATCATCGACCGAATCTGTGGCGCTGCCATGGCCGCGTCGGAGAATCCGGCGAATTCCCGGACTCGCGTGATGAAATCGTCGTCCGAGAGTCCAGTGGCGCGCTTTTCGCGCTGCGTCGCCGGGCCGGGCGATCCACTGACGATCAATCTCGATACCGTCAGATCGGTGTAATTCACCAGGCGCTGGGTTATTTCGTAGGCGAGTACCGCGCCGAGACTGTGCCCGAATAACACCACGGGCCGCTTGCGATCGACCTGCTCGAGAATTTCCGGCAGCACGCCATTGGCCGCGCGCTGTACGTTCCGATACGGTGCGTCGTCGATGCGCCGCTCGCGCCCGGGCAGTAGGACTGGGAGAATATCGAAATCACTGGTGTGCTCACGCCATTGGGTGAAAAATGAAGCGCCTCCGCCCGCAAAAGGCAGGCACACGAGAGTAGCAGTCGACAACGAGGTCCCTCCTCAAACACACACCTGCGGCAATAACTCCCTCATTGCCGGCCCCCAGCACAAATTTGCGGCAACAACTCCCTCATTGCCAGGCGCTGGACTACTTCATCCCATGATTGCTCGAAGTGGTACGCCTGTCAACGTCGGCCCGCCAACCGAGAGTCCCAAATCGACTGTCCGCCAGCATGATTTACCACTCCTGATCCGAGCTGGCCGAGCCCGCGAACTACTCGCTCGCACCACACTGATCACCTGTTTTCCACCGCGATGCCATACGACCGGCGCGGCAGCCGGCCACGGCCACGACAGCCCTGGTGTGCCGTCCGTCACAGCAACCGGATGCCCGGCAAAGGGCTTCCAAGTCATTTGTCACACAATGACTTCGGAGCCCTCCTCCCACGCGGGGCGATACTGTCGAAGGTGAAGAGGACGTGCGGGGGTCACCGAGACTTCGGACTTGCTCGTCTAGGTTAGATCTGTGACTCAGATGATCGAGCAACCGGCGAGCAGTGTGGGACGGGTATACACCAGTCCGGCGCCGCTGCGCCCTTCTCCGGACTTCGGTCCCACCGACCGGATGCGAGGATGGCTCGTCACAGCGTTCCTCACCGTGATCGCGGCAATTACACGGTTCGTGTCTCTGAGTTATCCCACCGACGGCGGGACACCCACGTTCGACGAGAAGTATTACGCGCACCACGCCTGGGAGATGCTCAACGGGGGAGGTACCGAGGACAACCCCGCCTACGGAGTCATCGTGCACCCGCCGGTCGGCAAGCAGATGATCGCACTGGGGGAGGCGATCTTCGGCTACACGCCGCTGGGCTGGCGTTTCACCGCAGCGGTCTTCGGAACTGTGCTGGTGCTGTTGGTCATTCGGATTACGCGCAGACTGACGCGGTCCACGCTGATCGGCGCAATCGCGGGCGTTCTGCTGATCTGTGACGGCGCCACCTTCGTCTCCTCGCGCATCGGGATGCTCGACATCTTCCAAACCCTGTTCGTCACCGCCGCATTCGGCTGTCTCATCGTGGACCGCGACGAAGTTCGCGCCCGGTTGGCGCATGCCGACGTCCAAGCGCGCATCGCGGTCAGCGAGTTCGGCCCGCGCCTAGGCGTGCGCTGGTGGCGTTTCGGTGCGGGCGTGCTGCTCGGATTGGCGTGCGGCACAAAGTGGTCCGGCCTATACTTCGTGGCCGCGTTCGGGGTGCTGTCGGTTTGTTTTGACCTCGCCGCACGCCGTGCCTACGCGGTGCGTCGACCGTGGTCGGGCACTGCCGTCCGCGACCTCGGCCCCGCCCTCTACGCCTTGGTTCTTATTCCCCTACTGGTCTATTTGGCGAGCTATGGCTTCTGGTTCGCCAGTGAGATCGGCTACGACCGGTACTCGGTGGGAAATCCCCAAGCCGGTAAGGATCCGATAGGTACCGGCGGCCTGTGGATGTGGGTGCCGGACGCTTTGCGTTCGCTGTGGCACAACCATGGAGAATCGCTGAGTTTCCATAAGGAGCTGACGAATTCGGCAGGTAATCACCACCCATGGGAATCCAAACCGTGGTCATGGCCGATGAGCCTGCGGCCGATGCTGTATCACTACGCCGACACCGGCAGCGGCTGTGGCCAAGTCAAGTGCGTCAAGGCCATCATGCTGATCGGCACACCCGCCCTCTGGTGGGTATCGCTACCCATGCTGGCGTGGGCACTGTGGCGCACCACGACCCGCCGGGACTGGCGTTACGCGGCCGTGTTGGTCGGCTATTGCGCCGGGATCCTGCCCTGGTTCCTGAACCTGGACCGGCAGATGTACTACTTCTACGCAATCCCGATGGCACCGTTCCTGATCATGGGAATCGCACTGGTCCTAGGAAACATCCTCGGCTCGCTACCCTCTCCTCGGACGGCCTACCGGTACCGGCTCCCGCCATCCGGAGAGCGGCAGAGCCTCAATCTTCTGCTGGTATGCCTGTATCTCGGGCTCGTGATAGCCAACTTCGTTTGGCTCTGGCCGATCCTCACCGGCATGCCGATCACCCTCAGCAACTGGGAGACGCATCTGTGGTTGCCCAGCTGGCGTTAAGACCATGCAGGATGCATACACAGCTGACACACTTCAATGCATTCCGACCCGTTCGATAACAGACTCGACTACCGGTTTCTGCGCGTCACAACTTGCCGATGAGGTATCACCGACCGCAACGGCTCGCTTGCTGAATTCGGGCACGAACGTCATAGTCAGGGTTTTATCTTGCAACAGGATGGCGAGATTACAATCCCCGTCCCGTTCATACGTGGCGACAACCTTCTTATTGGCGACTTGAAATTCACGATCGGTGAATTCAGGGTGGATCCCACCTTCCGATGCCTCCCGCAAAACAATGCTCAGCCGCACCGTCTCCGATTCACCCTTAAATTTGCATCCGATGTAGCGATCTCCTGGGGTATCGGCATTGATCAAGGGCTCTGCAGTGAGCGTGCCCGGATTTTCTACGAGTGTCCCGAGTTGTCTGTGATCGACCAACCCGCACAGACCGATCGACCTCCAGTCTTTGACTGGATCCGGTAACAACGAACATCCCCTCAGGATCGCTATCGGTAGCAGGCAGACCCCGATGCATGCGATCGCACGGACAATTCCCAACTTGGTCATTCGAACCAACTTTCCGCAGCCTGGTTCTCCTCAACCCAAGTAACGGCGCCGCCGGCAAGACCTTGCGTGAGGGCACTTAGTTGCAGTGGCGCGTCAGGACCGGCGACCTGCGCCATTGCCATCGACAACGCCATGACCATGGTTCCCAGACCGCTGAGGTGCGCTAGAGCTGTAGCGAAGTACTCACCCATAGTTATCCCTCCAGTTGATCAAGCATGCTATGGCAGAGTAACAGTGACGCCAACACGGCAGTTCACCGAATCCTGTTGGCGCACTTACCTGCTCATGTCCGCAGCGCATCACAGAGGCTCAAACCCGAAGTCGGCCCATAATGTGTGGCTACCGGGACACTGCCGCAGGCATGTCACTCTGGCGGACGCGAACCTGAACGGGATGATCTACAACGACGACATCGAGTGGCAACGTTCACCCCACCCAATAGTTCAGACGCGGGAACGCATTCGTCAAACGATCACTCGCCGAACGCTGCCCCGAGTACGTCCAGTCGCCATTTCCGCCCGACGAGGCGTTCGGGATACCCAACGGAGAATTTCACCGTCCCCCAGCTGCCCACCAGCACCCGTAACGCCGACGTCCCGATACACGACCTCACAGCGACCTTGAAAGATCTGAAAGGAATGATCCAGCACCCCTGTGCCACAGCGCGATCCAGTCACCGACCGGATCTACGGCCTCACCAGGGCGCATACGCCGACTGAGGGCAAGTCGCACCGCCGCAGGCCTACCCCGCCCCTCATGACGGTCATATGACGAACATCGGATTAGAGGAACTGGTCGGTTTAGGCCTGCTTGCCTGGGATACGCCGTGTGGAGCAACCCATCGCGGTTTGCGGGGGTTGGGCAATTGGGGGAATGCATTCCCCTGCAATGCATTTGGAGTATGCCAATGGATAATTCCGGTAGATCTACCCACCACGGTACATCGGCCATCGGTGCCGTCCGCGGCAGATCCGTCCGCAGGCCCGGACAGCGGGCCGCGCGTATCGTAATGGGAGCGGTCATGACGCTTGTGGCCGCCGGAGGCGCGGTAGTACAAGCGCCCACGGCCTCGGCCGCCTTCGTATGCGGCCACTCGATAGGTGGAGCGATCGAAGGCAAATGGAACGAGAAGGGTGGACTGGGCGGACCACTGGGCTGCCCTACATCGGACGAGCTCGTGAACCCCGACGTCGACGGGCGACGCCAGCACTTCGGCGACCGCGGCCACATCTACTGGCGCAACTACACCGGCGCACACCCCATCTGGGGCACCATCGCCTGGTACTGGGGGAACGCGGGCTATGAACGCAGCATCTGGCGCTATCCGCGCACCGATGAATTCGCCGAGTTCAAAGACGGTTACTGGTTCTTCTGGCAGGACTTCGAATGCGGACGCATCGTGGCCAGTCAGGGATTCCCCGTCACCGACTACACCTGCGTGTAGCAGCCCCGCGCATCGCGACATCGAGCACTAGAAGGACACCATCTGTCATGACAGAGACCAGAATTTCAGCGAAGACCAAGCGGCGCACAGCAATCGCGGCCGCGGCCTGCCTGGCCGTTGTCGCCGTAGGCGCCGGCATCGCGACCACCAACCTCGCCGGTGCCGACCCCACGTCCAGCCAGACACCGACACCCGCACCGGTCGACCCGACAGACCAGCAGCCAGGGCCAGCGCTCGAGCGGCCCAGCGCTGCCGTGCTCGAAGGCGTGCTGGCGAAGGTGATGGACCCCTCCATACCCCAAGTCCAGAAGCGTGGCCTGGTCGAAGGCGAAGCCGATCCTCAGCTCGCCGACCCGAACCTGGCCAACCGGCCCGACGCGCCACGATTCACCTACCGGGTCCTGGAGGTCAAGGCCGGCGCCACCGATAAGCAGGTCACCGCCATCACCGCGGTGAGTCTCAAGGGCGTCGAGAACCCCCAGAAGGCCGACGTCCCGTTCGTGGCAGAAGACGGCGTCTGGAAGATCGACAAGAAATGGGCGTGCGCGGCCGTCGCGGTGGCAGGCAGGCCCTCCCCTTCCTGCTGACTATAACCTCATGAAGAGGTAGGTCCTCTCGAAGCGGGCCGGAGCGGTTGATCCGCCCCGGCCCGCTTCTGTTGCATATCAGAGAAGTTCAGAGCCACCAAGCCAGCGTGGCGTCGTGCGCCGGATCAGATCAAGTTCCTGCTCATCTACCAGTTTCATAGCCTCCTGCACGAGGTGTCGAGAATCGTCGAGTTTCCGCGCTTTCAGCCTGTCGGGTAGACCGCGGCGAGCAGCATCGGTGCGGTGTCCGGGAGGGTGAGCGCCACTGGCGTACAAGCACATACGAGAACCAGCGCACTGCGCGCGCGACTGAGTAAGGATTCCCGTGCGGCGCTCGGACTCCGCGCAGGACGAATACGACTGCTCCCCGCGGTCACGCTCGCACTGCTGGCCGGACTCACCGTCGCGGCCGCGGCCTACGGGTTCCTACGCTGGATCACCCGGTCGACGCGAGCAAAGCCGCCGCCGAGATCGACATCACCAAGGTGGCGTTGACCGGCGGCGCCGGCGTCGTGGCCCTGGTCATCGCCTACCGACGCCAACGCGACCTCGAACAGTCCCGGTTCGTCGAACGCTTCGGCGCCGCCACCGCCCAACTCGGCGCCACCGACGTCGCGGTCCGCATCGCCGGGGTCTACGCCATGGCCGGCGTCGCCGATGAATCCGACGGATCACGCCGCCAGCAATGCATCGACGTGCTGTGCGGATACCTCCGTCTGCCCTACGACGCCGAACACGGCACCAGCGGCCGCACCAAATTCGTCATCAAAACGCCTCGCATGGACCACGGGTGCGTACGCGGCGAGACAGAAGAACATATCGAGTACCGGCAGAACGACCGCGGAGTCCGTACTACCATTCTCCGCGTCATCGCCGATCATCTGCGCCCTATTGCCGAATACAGTTGGTCGGCAGTCGATTTCGACTTCCGAGATGCACATCGTATCTAGTGGTGTCCTCTACGAAGAGTGGGTGACCGTACGCCGGGTCTGGGGGTGGGGGTGTTCCGTATTCGAGCGGGGGTGCGGGATCACGCGCGACCTGCTCGCTATACGGGCCGAGCCCGTCGGGTCCGTCCCTAGGTCTTGCTTCAGGTCGCTTGTTGAATCTCGCCAGCCAACCCCAAATGCCCATCCGTAATGTTACGCCCGTCACAGGAGTTGCTGCGGCGCAGCGGTTCTCGGGTCAGGTCTCCTGCCCAGCGTACGACAACGGAAATTCCTCAGCGACCTTCAAACCCTGGCCTCGCCTTTGGCGCCATGAGCCACCCGCGGGCCTGAGTCAGACTGGGCGCGAAAAAGGAGATATTACAGCAATCGATTTTGTTCATCGGTCTTTTCTCCCAGAGTACCTACATAGCCATCTATTTCCGTTCGCACACCTGTACGCCGGTCGCTGCGTTAACCACGATGTCGAGATCGCGACCGGAGAAGCGTTCGCAGCGGGAATGGAAGCGCAGTCGCGGGTTGGCGTGGAGGAGCGAATGCGGCCTCGCAGCCAGACTGCTACAAGAGCACGCAGCCTTTCCAAGGGGCGTATTTCAGGCGCTAAAGACAGCTCGGCATCGACCTGAATCCTCTTAACCTCGGAGAACAGTCACCGACCATACGGTCCACCTTCCTCAGGTATTGATGACACAGCGCACGGATTTAGACAACCGGAATATGGTCTAAAATTCCGGCGGCATTCTCGTTATGTTCAAGTTGTCTCGAATCGTCCCGAAGTAATGTAATTCCTTGCTAAGCAAGGGAATTACACCAAAAAGCTTGACGGACCAGAGGTTCTTGATGGAATCACCGGTTCTGATATTCCGCAGATTTCTGGCTTCAGTCCGAACGACGTCGCCGGGCCAACCTAGCGACCCCAGTACTCAATCCTGATTTTCGGGGACCATATGGGGACCACACGCGATGCGCGGCTGCGAACGTCCCCAGGTCAGCCGCACCGAGATGGTACAGAGAAATCGGGTGTGACGTGCGAGAACAGTTAATGATCAGTCCTGGGGGTCAGGTGGTCGCGAGTTCAAATACTGTCGGCTTGCCGATCGCTGAAGGCGAGTTTGAGCGGTTATCAGCTTAAGTCTCCGACCGGGGGCGCGGCGAGGCCGTCGGAAGTAGGCTGCGGATGCCCCGGACTTGCCGCTCACGACTGCATGGGCCGAAACCTCTCTGGCCCAGCGCTTCCGACAGCGGAGCAATACCGAAGCCGAACACCGGCCGGCGGACGAGGGTCAGCACTGTTCGCGACGGTGCGCAGTTGCCGCAGTGCCGGGCCCGGAACGCACCAGCGGTATTCGCGTCGAGTGACCTCGGGCAGCACTCCCCCGCGTCAAACCTTCAATCGCTTACGGCACAGACACGGTTGCTGATCGATTGCTACGCCGCGAAACAGCCCGGTGTGTCCCGGCGGGACACGCCGGGACACACCGGGACATCCGACTTGACCCTTTCCAAGGCATCACCAAGTTTTGGGCCGGGACGGGCGGGGACAAAATGGGTCGCGCCGGGAACGGGATGCTCCCTAGAATCTGTACTCAGGCAGCGCGTTTGGGGCTGGCGAGGACCAGGAGGGGCGGGGCGGGACATCCCGCGAAATCGTGGAACTTGTCGCTGGTCCTAGCGGGTTCGAGTCCCGTCGCTCTGCCCAGGGGGCGATGAGTCTGGTGGCTCGGCCTGGCTGTAAACCAGGTGCTCACGCATGGCAGGTTCGATCCCTGCCGCCCCCACTGGCGGATCATCCGATTCGCCTCTGGCGCAGTTGCTCTGATGGTATGGGCATCCTGACTTTCACTCAGGAGGTCGTCGGTTCGATTCCGATCTGCGTCACGCCTGCTTAGTTCAAGGGGAGAATGCCTCTCTTACAAAGAGGAGACGGGAGTTCGAGTCTCTCAGCGGGTACTACGCGCTTGTAGCTCAGTTGGCAGAGCTCCGGTCTCTTAAACCGGATGTCGCAGGTTCGAACCCTGCCGGGCGCACGCTTTTATAGCTCAACCGTTTTCGACGATTTCGCGCAGCGCGCGGAATTCCGCGGCGAGGGCGTCGAGTGTGTAGTGGGCGTTGAGCCCGCTCGGATTGGGCAGAACCCATATCGCGGTGTCACCGATCCGCTCGGGTTGCGGGCCGACAGTGGTGCGTGGACGACCGAAAGCCGTGCGGTAGGCGCCGATACCGAGTACGGCCAGCACTCGGGGTTTGTACTGCTCGACCCGATCGACCAGGGCACGTCCGCCGGCGCGCAGTTCGTCGGCGGTCAGTTGATCGGCTTTGGCGGTCGTGCGCGCGGCCACGTTCGTGATTCCCATGCCCAGCCCGAGCAGTTCGCGCTGCTCGTCGGGCCGTAGCAGGCGTGGCGTGAAGCCGGATCGGTGCAATGCCGGCCAGAACCGGTTACCCGGGCGAGCGAAGTGATGTCCGGTGGCTCCGGACCACAGGCCCGGATTGATTCCGCAGAACAGCACCTGCAAGCCGGGCCCGATCACATCGGCGATACTCGCGTCCTGCGCCGCGGCCAGATCCGCGGGCGACGGCCGAGCTGACGAACCAGAACCCATTCCCTCAGTCTGCCGGTTGCGCGGCGGGCCCCTGC
The DNA here is from genome assembly GCF_040654295.1 of Nocardia sp. NPDC050712. NCBI lineage: Bacteria > Bacillati > Actinomycetota > Actinomycetes > Mycobacteriales > Nocardiaceae > Nocardia > Nocardia sp. NPDC050712. The sequence continues at coordinate 120,634 of NZ_JBFAHT010000005.1, read as the reverse complement.
CCCAGGGTTACATCGAGGCGACGCGCAGGCCCAGGACGGCGATCGCGACGATCAAGCCGACGGCCGCCGGAAGGGTGTTCTTGTAGTCGGCGACCCGAAGGTGCGCCGCGACCGCGCCGACGAAGTAGGCAACGACACCGATGGCCGCCGCCACACCCAGCGGCGCCAACCACAGGCCGATCAGCAGCCCGGCCGCGCCGGCGATCTCGGCGGCAGCGAGCAGTGGGAGCGCGCGGGCGGAGACGCCGAGGGTCCCCATGCCCTCGACGATCTTCGGATCACGGACGAGCTTGGCGCGCGCCGAGGCGACGAGCATCAGGGACAGCAGAATACCGACGACGGCATAGGCGATGAACACGCGAGAATTCCAATCTTTGGCGATTTATCATCGTGGACGGTAGCAGATCGTTGAATATCTTCAACTATCCGCATCCTGCTACAGTCGAGGCCATGATGGAGGAGCGCCCCGGATGGGCGCTGGCGCTGTCCGGCCAGACCGCCGGCACGATGATCAAAAAGGCGCTGGCGGCCTACAGCCTCAAACCCGCCCACGGCCACGTGCTGACCCTGCTCGCCGAAAACGGGGCGATGAGCCAGCAGGCAATCCTGGAGGTCATCGGCACCGATCCCAGCGTCCTGGTCGCGATCCTGAACGACCTGGAGTCCGAGGGCCTGGCCGAGCGCCGCCGCAACCCGGCCGACCGCCGCCGCCACATCGTCGAGATCACTTCCGGCGGCACCGATTTCGTCGCCGCGATGGACCGGGCCGTCGCCGAGGTCGAGGCCGAACTCTTCGCCGACCTCACCGCGGACGAAATCACCGTCCTCTACGGCCTACTCGCCCGCGTCCGAGTCCCCGGCTCCGCCTGCGCCGGCGAGCACTGAGTAGAAACTGAATCGATCAGCGGATTCAGCGCCCGGTAGGTGGGCTACATCATGGCCCGTACGTGGCCCAGGACGTCGGGGTAGCTGCGCAGGTGCGCGCCACCGTTGAGGTCTACGGTGGAGCCGGTCATCCAGGCCGCCTTGCCGGAGGCCAGGAATGCCGCCATGTCGGCTACTTCCTCGGGTCGTCCGCTGCGGCCCAGCGGGGTGTTGGCCAGGTAGTCCTCGGTGAGGCCGGGGACGAGTGCGATACCGGCGACGAGCGGAGTGTCGACCAGGCCCGGGGAGATGGCGTTGACGCGCACCTGGCGTTCGGCCAGTTCCAGTGCGGCGACCTCGACGAGCTTGAGCACGCCCGCCTTGGCCGCGCAGTAGGCGCCCATGCCGGTGCCGGGCTGCCGCCCGTTCAGCGAGGCGATGCAGGTGATGCTGCCGCCGTCGGCGATTCGCTGACCGGCGTGCTTGAGGACCAGGAAGGTGCCGGTCAGGCAGACGTCGATGGTGAGCTGCCAGTTCGCGAGTTCCAGGTCGGTGAGGGGGCCGATCATGGACAGGCCCGCGCAACTCACCACGGCGTGCAGATTCTCCACGCCGGCGAATCCGGCCGCGACCGAGGCTTCGTCGGTGACGTCCATCGCGATACTCGAGGCGCTCGCACCGAGGGCGGCCGCGGCCGCGGCGGCGGCGGTCTCGTTGATGTCGGCGATGACGACGCGGAAGTCGTCGGCGGCGAGGGCATGCGCGGTGGCCAGGCCGATGCCCGATGCCCCGCCGATCACCAGGGCGGTGCGCGCTGTAGTCATGCCGCTCATGGTAGACACATTCTGAAGTATGTCTACAGCGCTTGGAAAGCGAGCCCGATGAGTGAGACGGACGCACCCACCGTCACCGACCGATTGCTCCTCGCTGCCCATGAGCTGCTGGCGCGCAAGGGAATCCGGGCGACGACGATGATCGAGATCGCCGCGGCGGCCGGTGTTTCGCGCGCGTGGCTCTATCGCCACTTCCCCGACAAGACCGCACTGCTCGGCGCGGCGATCGTCCGGCTCGACGACGCGTTCTGGCACGGAGCACGCGCCGAGCTCGACGAGCTCACCACGTTCGCCGAGCAGTTCGCGGCCGGTGTCCGGATCGGCCGCGGCGCGTACGCGGACCCGGGCGCACTGGCATTGCGACTGCGGATGGACGAGCCCGAGGAATTCGCGCTGTGTACCGGAGCGGGAGTCAGCGGCCTCGTCCCCTACCTGGCCGCCTTCTGGCGGCCCTATGTCGAGGCGGCCGCGACCGCGGGTGAGGTGCATCCCGGTCACGATCGCGCCGAGGTCGCCGAATGGGTTGCGCGCGTGCAAATCAGCCTCGGCACCACACCCGGTGACACCCTCGATGTGGACGATCACACGGCGGTCGTGCGGTATGTGCGCCGCTACCTGCTCCCCGGCCTGCGCGCCGACCCGTCGACCAGCTCCGAACACACCTGAGCGAAGACGCTACTCGCGGCTCGGCCCGGGACCGATCAACAGCGAGCGGGTCCAGGCCTCGATGACCCAGTCCCGGAAGCGCTCCGGCGTCCAACCCCGTTCACCGACGAGTAAGACCCAGTATTCGGTCGCGTTCATGCTCCAGAGAATGTCGGCGACTTCGTCATCGGACAGATCCGCGCGCAACTGCCCCGTACCGCGCAGATCCGCCGCGAACTCCCGCATATTGCGAGCGCGTCGATCACCGATCTCGGCCCAGACGCGGGCGCAGGACGCGTCGGTCGCCGCGGCATCGCGCAAGGCCAGGAAGATCGGGGCCAGCCGCTGCTGGATCGCGGCCAGCGCGTGGACATAGATCGCGATCTTGTCCTCGGCTCGCGGCGCCTCGCCGATCGCGCGCACATAATCCCGCTGCTGGGCCGGAATCACCTGATCCGTGCCGGAGAGCGCGGTCTCGACCAGCTCTCGCAGCAGGACCGGCTTGCGCCCGATCGAAGCGTAGACGGTATCGACGGAAACGCCTGCGTCCCTGGCGATCTCGCTCACGGTCGTGGCGGTGTAGCCGTTGCGCACGAACAGGCTCCGGGCGGCGTCGAGGATCGCATGACGCGTGTGTGCCGCCTGCGCGGCGCGCTGCGGCGCGTGGTAGCGGCGCTTTCCGTCCTTGACGTTGTCGTTCATCGAGGCCTACCCTACCCAATATTGATCCGAACTCGACTCGGATCAATTCTGAAGGGATACGGCCATGGTCTACGCCTACATTCAAGACGTCCCGATCGGCGAGGAGCTCTACCAGCGGATCATCGACGAGCTCGGTCCGGAACCACTCGCGGGCTCGCTCCTGCATCTGTGCGTGCGCCGTCCCGACGGCGGGCTGCGCTACATCGATGTCTGGGAATCCGAGGCGCACTGCGCCCGCGCCTTCGAAGAACGCATCCACCCCGCCGTCGACACCGCGTTCGCCGGCGCGCGCCCCGGCGAACCGACGGTCGAGCATCTGGATGTCGTGCACGCGACCGGCACGCTCATCGCCGCGCCGAACGCCTGACGAGCAACCCCGTGGGCGGCTACGGCGTGCAGTCCTGATCCGGGTCGGCCTCCCACCGCTGCCGGCCGGCGTTGCGGCGCGAAACCCCGGCTGCCAGAACACCACCCACCGCGCACCCGGCCAGCACCGCGACGTAGAACCGCTGCTCCCAGGGCGAGACCGCGATCCCGGATACCGACGCCGCCAGCAGCGCCGACCCGACCGCCCAGGACAGCGCGGCTGTTTGAAAGACCACGGATCTGTACCGTCTGAGCAGCCGGGACGCAACCATCACCACAACACCGGGATAGAACAACCACGCACCGATCAGGTACAGATGAGCCACGCCATCCACCTCAATGTGTTTGGAGTCCGCAATCTTTCCGCGAATTATGGACCACGTCCACGCGGCAATCAGAACGCCCCGTCGGAAAGCTCCATCAGATCGGCTCGCACCGAGGCCACCACCTGCCTGGCGGCGGCGAGGTCCGGCAGCACGGTGGTCACGAAGAAGTCGGCCACGGCGAGCTTGCCCGCATAGAATTCGCGCTCGGCGTCGGCGGGCTCGCCATCCAGGGCCGCGAGGGCGATCTCGGCCTGCTCGAGCAATCGCCACCCGATGAGCAGATCGCCGAACGCCATCAGGAATCGCACCGACCCGAGGCCGACTTTGTACAGCTCTTCCTGCCGCGCCTGGGCGGCCATGAGATAGGTGAAGAGACTTTCGGTCATCGCTTGGACATGTCCGAGTGCCGTCGCCAGACCGATCCGCAGCTCCGCCAGCCGCGGGTCCGCGGTGTCGGATTCCAGGAAGTCCGAGATCTTGGCCTGGAGGTGGGCCAGGGCGACGCCCTGGTCGCGGGCGATCTTGCGGAAGAAGAAGTCCATGGATTGGATCGCGGTCGTGCCCTCGTAGAGGGAGTCGATCTTCGAGTCGCGAATGTACTGCTCGATCGGATAGTCCTGGAGGAACCCGGAGCCGCCGAAGATCTGCAGCGACTCGGTCAGGTACTGGTAGGCCCGCTCGGAGCCGACGCCCTTCACCACCGGAAGCAGCAGATCGTTGACGCGCCGAGCCAATTCCGGGTCCGCGCCGGAGACCTGGGCGGCGCTGACCGGATCCTGGTGCGCGGCGGTGTAGAGGTAGAGCGCGCGCAGTCCCTCGGCGTAGGCCTTCTGCACCATCAAGCTGCGGCGCACATCGGGATGGCGGATGATCGCCACCCGCGGCGCGCTCTTGTCGGCCATCCGGGTCAGATCCGGGCCCTGGACGCGGGTCTTCGCGTAGTCCAGCGCGTTGAGGTATCCGGTGGACAGCGTCGAGATCGCTTTCGTGCCGACGGACATGCGCGCGTTCTCGATCACCTTGAACATCTGGGCGATTCCGCTGTGCACGTCACCGACCAGCCAGCCCTTGGCGGGGCAGCCGTGCCCGCCGAAGGTCAGCTCGCAGGTCGCGGAAACCTTGAGCCCCATCTTGTGCTCGACGTTGGTGACGAACACGCCGTTGCGGTCGCCGAGAGCTCCGGTGGCCGGGTCGAAATGGAACTTCGGCACGAAGAACAGGCTCAGTCCCTTGGTGCCCGGCCCGGCGCCCTCGGGGCGGGCGAGCACGAGGTGAAAGATGTTCTCCGCCAGGTCATCCGACTCGGCGCCGGTGATGAAGCGCTTGACGCCGTCGATATGCCAGCTGCCGTCTTCCTGCCGGCGCGCCGTCGTGCGGCCGGCGCCGACGTCGGAACCCGCGTCCGGTTCGGTGAGCACCATCGTCGCACCCCAGCGACGCTCGACCGCGAGCTCGGCCCACCGCTTCTGCTCGTCGTTGCCGACGCGGTAGAGCACGTCGGCCATCACCGGCCCCAGCATGTAGAAGAAGACGCCGGGGTTGGCGCCGAGCAGCAGTTCGTTGAGCGCCCAGGTCACCGGCCACGGGGCCGCGGTGCCACCGAGTTTCTCGTGCATTCCCAGCAGGAACCACTCCGAGTCCTGCCAGACCCGCACCGACTTCTTGAAGCTGTCCGGTATCGCGACCGAGTGGGTGGCCGGGTCGAAGATCGGCGGATGGCGGTCCGCGTCGGCGAACGATTCGGCCACCGGCCCTTCGGCCTGGCGCGCCGCTTCGGCGAGCATGGCGCGCACGGTGCCGGCGTCCAGGCCCCCGAAGTCACCGGAACCGAGGATCGCCTCGAGGCCGAGCACCTCGAACAGGTTGAACTCGAGATCGCGGACGTTGCTTCTGTAGTGACCCATGGGGACCTCTCGCTGTATAGACAAATAGTTGAGTATCAATTGGCACCTTAGCCAGGCAATCACCAGCTGTCGATATTGACCATAAACAATAATTTGATTAGACAACCTGCGTGTTATCCTCCGTGGATGTCGCTACGCAACGCGGTGCTGGCCGCGCTCCTGGAAGGGGAGGCGTCCGGATACGACCTGGCCAAGGACTTCGATGCCTCGGTGGCCAACTTCTGGATGTCCACGCCGCAGCAGCTGTACAAGGAACTCGAGAAGATGGCCGCCGACGGGCTCATCGAGACCCGGGTGGTCGAACAGGAGCGCCGCCCCAACAAGCGCCTGCACGCCCTCACCGCGGCCGGGCACGCCGCACTGCACGAGTTCATCGCCGAGCCGGTCAAGCCGACCGCCATCCGCGACGAGATGATGGTGAAGGTGCAGGGCATGAGCCGCGCGGACGGTCCCGCCGCCCGGGCGGCGATCACCGAGCGGATGAAATGGTCGAAGGCGAAACTGGCCCGCTACGAACGCCTGCGCTCCCGGCTCCTGGACGGGCGCAGCGAACCGGCCTACCTGGCCGAGGCGGAGCGGATCGGCCCGTATCTCACGCTGCTGCGCGGCATCGCCTTCGAGCAGGAGAATCTCCGCTGGAGCGACTTCGCGCTCGCGGCCATCGACCGGCATGCCGCCGCCCGCGCCGAGGGCGGTAACCAGTCCGGATGACAGCATCCGAGCGGCGCCGCCGGCGGTAGCTACCCTGTCGGAGTGACGATCACTGTGCTGCCCTTCGGTTCCTGGCCGACCTCGATCACCTCCGAGAGCGTCGTCAGCGCCGCGGTGCGCCTCGGCGAGGTGCGGGTGGACGGTACCGAGGTCTACTGGTCGGAGGGTCGTCCCACCGAGGGCGGCCGGACGCAGATCGTGCGTTGCGCACCCGACGGAACGCGTACCGATCTGCTGCCCGAGGGCATCAACGCCCGGACGGCGGTGCACGAATACGGCGGCGCCGCGTGGTGGGTGCGCGACGGGGTGCTCTTCGTGGTCAATTGGGACGATCAGCGGCTGTACCGGATCGGGCGCGACGGGGAGTCGATCGCCTTGACTCCCGAGCCGGCTGTGGCACGCGGTGATCGCTACGGCGACGGCGCTTTCGGTCCGGACGGTGCGACCGTCGTGGCGATCCGGGAGCACCATCCGGCCGGCGGGCGCGGCGCGGTCGATGTGCGCAACGAGATCGTGCGGCTGTCGGCCGATCGTCCGGCACAGCCGGAGGTCCTGGTCAGCGGCCCCGATTTCGTCGTCGCACCGCGATTGAGCCCGGACGGCGCGCTGCTCGCCGTCGTCACCTGGGACCACCCGTCCATGCCGTGGGACGACACCGTGCTGCGCGTGCGCGACCTGGCGACCGGCGCCGACACCGTCGTGGCCGGCGGCCCGGGTGAGTCGGTACAGGAACCGCGGTGGCAGGACGACGGCTCGCTGCTGTTCCTGTCCGACCGCAACGGGTGGTGGAACCTCTACAAGTGGTCCCCCGGAGGGCCGGTCGCGGCGGTCATCGAGATCGAAGCCGAAATCGGTATGCCCGCATGGCAACTGGGTTCGGCGCGCTACGCCGTGCTCGCCGACGACAGCATCGTGTTCGCCCGGTGGCGCGACGGCTACGACGGTCTCGCGGTGCGCCGCCCGGACGGGTCGGTGACCGAACTGGACCTGCCCTACTCCGCCGTCACCGCGGTCGAACGGGCAGGCGAGAACGCGGTAGTCGTGGTGGCGGGCACACCCACCGCGGAACTCGGGGTCTATCGCCTCACCTTCGCGGACACCGACGTCGAGGTCGAAACCCTGCGTGCGCCACGCGATCTCGGTCTCGAGACCACCGATATCTCGATCCCGGAGCCGATCTCGTTCCCCTCGACCGATCGCGCGGGCGCACCCCGCACCGGACACGCGCTGTTCTACCCGCCCGCGAGCAGTCGATACCGCGGGCCCGCGGGCGAACTGCCGCCACTGCTGGTCATGATCCACGGCGGTCCTACCGCCCAGGCGCTGCCGCTGCTCGCCTCGAGTACCCAGTACTGGACCAGTCGCGGGTTCGCCGTCGTGGACGTCAATTACGGTGGCTCCACCGGTTACGGCCGCGCCTATCGTGAACTCCTGCAAGATGCCTGGGGTGTGGTCGACGTGGCCGACTGCATCGCGGCCGCCCGTTGGCTGGCGGACAACGAGCGCGCCGATCCGCGCCGGCTCGCCATCCGCGGCGGCTCGGCGGGCGGTTACACCACCCTGGCCGCGCTGGCCCGCACCGATTCACCGTTCTCGGCGGGCGCCGACCACTACGGCGTCGCCGACCTCGAGGCCCTCGCCGCCGAAACCCACAAGTTCGAGAGCCGCTACCTGGACGGCCTCATCGGCGCCTACCCCGCCGAGCGCGAGCTCTACCGGCAGCGGTCACCGATCCACCGGGTCGAGCAGTTCCGCAGTCCGCTGATCGTCTTGCAGGGCAGTGAAGACGCCGTGGTGCCGCCGAACCAATCACAGATGATCGTGGACGCGTTGCGTAAGCGCGGGATCCCGGTCGCCTACCTCCTCTTCGAAGGCGAACAGCACGGTTTCCGGCGGGCCGAGAACATCCGCCGGGCATTGGACTCCGAATTGAGCTTCTACGCGCAGATATTCGGATTCGGCCTGCCGGCGGCCGAAGGCATCGAGACGGTCACCGTCGAGAACCTCTCGAACTGACCGGATTGCGCCGCCGGGCGATTCTCCCCTCCCTTCGGCGCGCCGACGAACCAGCGCGACCCTCGGCCACTACCGTTGTGCTCCACCGCGAAAGGAGCACGGGTACACGCATCAGTTGGTAGGTCATACGGTCCCATCGGGCCGCTGACGAATTGTCTTCCGAGACTCTCGACTTGAAGGAGTCGAGCACGAGGCGCGTGTACCCCGCAATGGTGTAACACCATATCGCCGCGGTTGTGATCGCCGAGTCCCTCGACATGCCGGGCTCCGAGCGCCGCTCGGTCGGTCCCAGCATGCGAGGATGCCCTGCCGCGGCGCGTGTCCGCATCCGCTGCCGGGTGCCTTTTTTCGCAGGCCTGAATGTCGTTCGTCCAGTGTGGCTAGAGCTGATTCGGGAGGTCGAAGGTCGATGAGTTACGAACAATTATCGGAGCGTCCGTCGACGCTGGCGGATATCTTGGTGCGCCGCGCTGCCGAACAACCCGGGCAGGCGGGTTACACGTTCATCGACGGTCACGGTGACCGCGAATTCGAGGATTACGCACGCCTACTGGAGCGGGTGGCCGGATTGGCGGCTCGAGTGCGGGAAATCAGCGCGCCGGGTGATCGAATCCTGCTGCTCTGTCCCCCGAGCCTGGATATGGTGCACGCCTTCTTCGCCTGTCTGCTGACCCGGCGCGTCGCCGTGCCCTTGTATGTGCCGACCTCGCAACGACATTCCGAGACCGTGGCGGCGATCACCCGCGACAGCGGCGCCGTGGCCGTCATCGCGCCGCGATCGGCCGCGGCGGTGGCGCGCGACCTGCTCGGCTGGTCGGACGAGCAGATCATCGACAGCGCGGACACCGAACGCGGTGCGTCCTCGCCACTGCTCGACGAGGCGCTCCCCCAGGCCGACGACATAGCCCACCTGCAGTACACCTCGGGTTCGACCGGCTCCCCGAAGGGTGTGGTGGTGCGCCACCGCAACATCATGGACAACCTCGAGTGCCTGCGGCGCGCCCTCGGGCACAGCGAAAGCACCTCGGCCATCCATTGGCTGCCGCCGTCGCACGACATGGGCCTGATCCTGGGCATTCTCTCGCCGTTGTTCGTCGGGTACCCGGTGACGCTCATGGCGCCGGAGACGTTCCTGCGTAAACCGCTGCTCTGGTTGCGCGAGATCTCGCAGCACACGAATACCACTGCGGGCGGGCCGAATCTGGCCTACGGCATTTGCGCCGAGCGGGTATCGGCCGCCGAGGCCGAACAGCTGGATCTGTCGCAATGGAACGTCGCGTTCGTCGGGGCCGAACCGGTCAATCCGACTGTCCTGGAAACGTTTGCCGAGAAATTCGCCGCCAGCGGATTTCGCCGGGAGAGCTTCTTTCCGGGTTACGGGCTCGCCGAAGCCACGTTGTATGTGAGTGGCGGACCCGCCGGCTCGGGGCTGCGCACCTGTTCGTTCTCGAGCGCGGATCTGGAAACGGGCCTCGTCGTGGAAAAGCCGGATGGCCGGGAACTGGTCGATTACGGTCCGGTTCAGGCGGGGGCCGCGGCGATCGTCGATCCCGCGACCATGCGGCGCGTGGAACCCGGGCGGGTCGGCGAAATCTGGCTCAGCGGAGCGAGTATCGCTTCGGGTTATTGGAACAAGCCCGAGGAGAGCACGCGAACTTTCGCGGCGGAGATCGCGGCGGAGAGCGGTACCTCCTATCTGCGGACCGGCGATCTCGGATTCACGGTGGACGATCATCTCTTCATTTGCGGGCGTCTCAAAGAAGTCATGATCATCAATGGGCGCAATCTGTTCCCGCAGGATGTCGAATGGACCATCGAATCCACGCATCCCACTCTGCGCCGCGGCGGTTGTGCCGCGTTGTCGATCGAGATAGCCGGCGAAGAACGTCTGGTCGTCGTGCAGGAGCTCGATGCGGACAATACCGAAGACAGTGCCGCGCTGGAGGAATCGATCCGGTCCGCCATCAGTCGCGACCATGCCGTGGCCCTGTATCGGGTGATATTCGTCGGCCGGGGCCAGGTGCTGAAAACGACCAGCGGCAAGATCCGCCGATCGCACCTCCGTCACTTGTACGCCAACGAATTCGAATCGAGGGCCATATGAGCGAGTCGCAGCACCATGCCGAGACCACGACCCTCTTTCTGGAATGGGCGAAGCAGCGGCTGGGACTCGAGTCCGTCGACCCGCGCACCCCGCTCACCGCGCTCGGCCTGGACTCGGTCAAGGCCGCCGAGCTGCTGACCCTGCTCGAAGACCGGTACGGCATCGAACTCTCCGCCGAGGACATCTACGCCGGCATCTGCGTCGCCGATCTGGTCGAGGCGGTCGCCGGGCACCGCGACCCCGGTACCAGTCTCGAGTTCGGCCTGTTCTTCTTCGCCAGCGACGCGCAGCACGCCGAGTCGCAGCGCTACCGGCTGCTGTTCGACAGCGCCCGCTTCGCCGACGCGCACGGCTTCAGCTCGATCTGGCTGCCGGAACGCCATTTCCACAAGTTCGGCGGCCTGTATCCGAATCCCGCGGTGCTGGCGGCGGGCCTGGCCGCGATCACGCAGCGGGTGCGGATCCGGGCGGGCAGTGTGGTGCTGCCGCTGCACAACCCCGTGCGGGTCGCCGAGGACTGGTCGGTGGTCGACAATCTGTCGGACGGCCGCGTGGACGTCGCGTTCGCCACCGGCTGGAACCCGGATGACTTCGTGCTGGCGCCGGACAATTACCAATCCCGGGTCGACGTCACACGAGCCGGGATGGCCAGTGTGCAGCAGCTGTGGCGCGGTGAGTCGGTCTCGCTGCCGAACGGTGTGGGCGAAGCGCGGTCGGTGCGCATCTTCCCTGCCCCGATCCAGCCCGACCTGGCCACCTGGGTGACCTGTAGCGGTGGCATCGAGCGCTTCGAGATGGCCGGTGAACTCGGCGCGAATGTGCTGACCGCCCTGCTCTTCCAGAGCGTGGACGAACTCGCGGACAAGATCACCGCCTATCGCAAGGCGCGGGAGAACCACGGTCACGACCCCGGCGCCGGGAAGGTCACGGTCATGCTGCACACCTTCGTCGGCGCCGACGAGGCCGCGGTGCGGCAGACGGTGCGGGGACCGTTCAAGAGCTACCTCGCGGATTCGGTCGATCTGTGGCGCCGGGGCGCGGAGGCCCTCGACACCTTGGACGATCGGTCGCGAAACAAGGTGCTGGACTTCGCCTTCGAGCGGTACTACCGCAGCAACGGACTCTTCGGCACCCCGGATTCGGCGCTGCCGATGGTCGAAAGCCTGCACCGCGCGGGCGCCGGCGAGATCGCCTGCCTGATCGACTTCGGGGTGGCCACCCCGACCGTGCTCGACGGTCTCCAATCGCTGGCCACCCTCGCGGACAAAGCACGTTCTCTTTGAGTTTCGGATCTTCAGGAGGCGGGATGCGCGACCCTCAGTCTTATCCGTTGACCGCGGCACAGCGTGCGATCGGATTACTGCAACAGTTGGCGGGCGCGACACCGGTGTCGAACGCGCTGTACCTCGAGCTCGCCGGTGACCTCGACACCGCGCTGCTGATCGCCTCGTTCGGGCGGGCGCTCGACGAGTTCGAGGTCAGCCGGGTGCGCGTGGTCGAGGTGGACGGCCAGCCCCGGCAGGTGGTGGACGACACCGCCAACGGCGCGGTCCGGCAGCTGGACTACACCTCGGCGCCCGATCCTGTTGCCGCGGCACTGGATTGGATGCACGCGGACTACCGTGCCCCCATCGACCTGGAACACGGCCCGGTGGTGCTGGGCGCGGTAGCGCGGGTCGGCGAGCAGCGGTGGCTCTGGTACCTGCGCGCCCATCACATCGCGATGGACGGTATCGCCGCACTGAACATCCTCACTCGAAGCGCGCAGCTCTACACCGCCGCGCTGGCGGGCGCCGAGCCCGCGGGCCAGACGATTCGGTCGCTGAGCGAGATCGTCACCGCCGACGAGCAGTATCGGGCCTCGCCGCGCTTCCACGACGACCGGATGTTCTGGTCGAAGTACGTCGCGGAGCTCCCCGTGCCGGTCACGCTGACCGATCGGGTCGCACTCGCCGAGGAGCATCCGCTCGCGGTGAGCGCGCTGCTGTCCCCCGAGACCGACCGCGCCTTCCGGACCGCCCTGGCCACCCGATCGGCCGGGCAGGCCGTTTTCGTCCTCGCCGCGTTCGGCCTGTATCTGGCGCGGATGACCGGCTCCGACGACGTGGTGCTGAGCCTGCCGGTGTCCGCGCGGGTCACGGCGGCCATGGGCCGCTCCGGCGGGATGACGGCCAATATCGTGCCGTTCCGGATCACCGTCACGCCCGGGCACACCGTCGGCACCCTGCTCGAGGAGACCCAGCGCACGCTGATGGGGGCCCTTCGCGGGCAGCGCTACCGGCACGAGGACATGCTCCAGGATTCGGAATCCGTTGCCGCCCGCCATCTTCCGCAGGCGGCCGGCCCGATGGTCGACCTGATGATTCTCGATACCAAGATCGTGCTCGGCGAGATCACCGGCCGGTTGCAAGTGTTGACTCCGGGGCTGGTTCCCGATCTCTCGGTGAACGTCTATCCGGCCGTCGGCGGCGAGAGTACCCGGGTCGATTTCTTCGCCAATCCCAGCGTCTACACCCTGGACCAGGTCACCGAGCACCACCGGCGGTTCGCGCGGTTCCTGGACAGCTTCCTGCACTGCGTGATCGCGGATTCCGAGACGCCCGTGCGTGCGGTGGCCTTGCTCGGGCCCGACGAGCACCGGGTGTTGCAGGAGTCCGGCGCCGGTGCGCCGGGGCCCGAACCGATCACGTTGCCCGCCATGCTGTCCCGGGCGGCGGCGACGCACCCGGATCGGCTCGCGGTCCGCGACGCGGAACACACCTGGACCTACCGCGAGCTCGACGAGTGGTCGAATCGGTGTGCGCGAACGCTGATCGAGGGCGGCGCGGGGCCGGAAACGACTGTGGCCATTGCTGTTCCACGCTCGGCGGCGTGGGTGCGCGCGGCCTGGGCGGTCGCCAAGACCGGCGCGGCTTTCGTGACCGTAGACCTCAGCCAGCCGGTCGAACGCAATCGGTTCATTCTCGCCGATTGCTCCACCGCCATCGTGCTCACAAGCAGTGAATCCACTTCGGAAGCAGCCGGATTGGAAGAGCCCGGAGTTCGGGTGATCGATATCGATCGGCTCGAACCGGCCGGGTGCGGCGCCGCTCCGATCACCGACGCGGATCGACGTGCCACGGTACGGATCGGCACTACCGCCTACATCGTCTACACCTCGGGCTCGACGGGCACCCCGAAGGGTGTCGCCGTCACCCATGCCGGACTGTCCGGAGTCGCCGACACCCTCGCCCGGCACTATCGGCTGGACAGCGACTCTCGCGTATTGGCGGTCTCCGCCCGCACTTTCGACGCGGCGGTCTTCGAACTGCTCGCGGCGGCTCCGGTCGGTGCGGCACTGATCGTCGCGCCCGGCGACGCGTTCGCCGGCCCGCCCCTGCAGGAGTTGATGCATGCCCATGGTGTGACACATGCGTGTTTGACTCCAGCCGTCGCCGCCACGCTCGATCCGCGGCGACTCGACGACCTGCGCGTGCTGATGGTCGCCGGCGAAGCCTGCCCGCCCGCGCTGGTGCGGCAGTGGTCGGGAAGCGACGCGGCCGGTGCTCGCGTGTTGTACAACCTGTACGGGCCGAGCGAGGCCACAATCTGGGTGACGAGCGCGGCGCTGCGGCCCGGTGACGCGGTGTCGCTGGGCGCTCCGATACCGGGCGTCCGGCTGACGGTCCTCGACGCGTGGCTGCGACCGGCACCCGCCGGGGCGGCGGGCGAGTTGTATTTGACCGGTCCCGGTGTGGCCCGCGGCTATCTCGGCCGGTCCGGTTCGAGCGCCGCATCGTTTGTCGCCGACCCGTATGGTCCGGCGGGCGCGCGGATGTACCGCACCGGCGACGTGGTGCGCTGGGAGACCGGCAGCGGCGGGGCGACGCTGAGTTTCGTCGGCCGCACCGACTCCCAGATCAAGATTCGCGGCCAGCGCCTCGAACTCGGCGAGATCGAAGCCGCGCTGACCGGGCTGGACGAGGTACAGCACGCCATCGTCACGGCCGCCGATGCCGCGTGGGTGGCGGCCTATCTCACGGCGGCGCCGGGACATTCCCTCGATGTCGACGCGGTCCGGCAGGCGGTGGGGCGGCGGCTGCCGTCCTACATGGTCCCCGAGACCATCACGGTGCTCGACGCATTGCCGATGACCCCGACCGGGAAGGTGGATCGTCGCGCGCTGCCCGCGCCGCGGCGCGCGGTGGCGGGCTACCGGGCCGCCTCGTCCCCGGTCGAGGAGATCATCGCCGCCGCGTTCGCCGAGGCGCTCGGCGCGGATCGCGTCGGTGTCGACGACGACTTCTTCGCCCGCGGCGGACATTCGATCTCGGCGACGCGGGTGGCGGCGCGACTGGCCGAGGTGACCGATCGCGCGGTCGGCGTCCGTGACATCTTCGACGCGCCCACCGCCGCCGGATTGGCCCGGGTGCTCACCGAGCGGGAGATCAGCACGGGCCCGGCGCGGTCGAAGCTGGTCGTCCGGGAGCGGCCCGAACGAATCCCGTTGTCGTTCGCGCAGTTACGCATGTGGTTCATCAACCGGTTCGAACCCGCCTCGCCGACCTACAACATCCCGCTGGTGTTCCGGCTGGCCGGAGCGCTCGATACCGAGGCCGTCGCCGCGGCGCTCGCCACGGTGGTCGCTCGGCATGAAGTACTGCGGACCCGGTATCCCGAGCTGGACGGGGTGCCCTATCAGGACGTTGTCGCGAACGCGGCGGCCCCGCTGGAGCTGACCGACCTCGATCCGGCGCAGGTGAACGACGCGGTGGCCGAGCGCGTCCGGCGCGGTTTCGACCTGCGCACGGATCTGCCCCTGCGCGCAACGGTGTTGCGCTGCGGCCGGTTCGAGCACGTCATGGTGCTGGTCGTGCATCACATCGCCGCGGACGGTCTGTCGATGGCGCCGCTGCTGCGGGACCTGTCGACGGCGTACGCGGCCGCCGCGGCGGGCCGGGAGCCGGAGTGGACCCCGCTGCCGGTGCAGTACCCGGATTTCGCGCTATGGCAGCGGGAACTGCTCGGTGCGGAGTCCGATGCCGCGAGTGCCTTCGCGGCGCAATGTCAGTACTGGGAACAGGAATTGGCCGGTGCCCCGCAGCCGATAGCGCTGCCGGCCGATCGGCCGCGCCCGCCGCTGACGAGCAACCGCGGCGACGCCGTCGAATTCGTCATCGACGCACCGCTGCGCGAGGCGCTGTATCGGCTCGCCCGCGAGCGCCGGGTCAGCGCGTCCATGGTCTTGCAAGCGGCGTTGGCGGTGCTGCTCTCCCGGTTGGGAGCGGGACCGGATGTCTCGATCGGCGGCCCGGTCGCCGGGCGCACCGAAGCGGCGCTGCGCGAGCTCGTCGGCTTCTTCGTCAATACCTGGGTGCTGCGGGTCGACCTGTCCGGGAACCCGCGTTTCGAGCAGGTGCTCGACCAGGTCCGCGGTAAAGCCCTGACCGCCTACGAGAATCAGGACGCACCGTTCGAGCGGCTGGTGGAGCTGATCAATCCAACCCGGTCGACGGCCTACAACCCGCTGTTCCAGGTCTCGCTCGAGTTCCAGAACGGCGGCCTGCCCGCACTGGAACTGCCCGGGCTGGCGGCCGAATTCCTCGCCTTCGCCACCGGAAGCGCCAAGAACGACTTGCATTTCGATCTGATCGAAACCCTCGGCACCGCCGAGACTCCCGCGGTGCTGGTCGGCCGGATCGAATACGCGACCGATCTGTTCGACCGCGCCACGGTGACCGGTATCGCCGACCGCTATCTGCGTGTCCTGCGCGCGGTGAGCGCCGACCCGGCGGAGGTGATCGCCGATATCGGCCTGCTGGCGGACGCGGAGCGCGATCGGCTGCTGACGCAGGGGAGTTCGCGGCTCGAGACCACGACGCCGGAGACCACGATCGCGGCGGCGTTCCGCCGCCGCGTCGATTCGGCGCCGGACGCGGTCGCCCTGCGGTTCGGTGACGAGGCGCTGACCTACGCGGAATTGGCAGTACGGGTCGATGTTCTGGCGCGGGCACTGGTGGGCCGGGGCGTCGGCCCGGGTGCCGTGGTGGCGGTGGCATTGCCGCGGTCGGCGGACCTGGTGACCGCCGTTTTGGCGGTGGTCCTCTCCGGTGGCGCGTATCTGCCGATCGATCCCGAATATCCCTCCGGCCGCATCGAATTCATTCTCGGTGACGCCGATCCCTTGCTGGTGTTGACGACCACTTCGACCGCGGCGGACTTGCCGTTGGGTGAACGGGCTTCGCTGTGCCTGGATGTCGCCGACCTCGAAGGTTTCGACACCGATTTGCCGTCACTGTCACCGGCCGACGCGGCGTATGTGATCTACACGTCGGGTTCGACGGGACGCCCGAAAGGTGTTGTGGTCGAACATCGTGGCGTGGTCAACATGGCGGCCCACGGGTGGCCGGGCGGGCCCGGTGACCGAGTGCTGCTGCACTCGTCGATGGCCTTCGACGCCTCGGCCTACGAGTTGTGGCCCGCACTGCTGGCGGGCTCGACGATCGTCATCGCCCCGCCCGGCCGATCGGACCTCGCGGAGCTGAGCCGGACGATATCCCGGCACGACGTGACGGCGTTGTACGTGACAACCCCGCTGTTCGAGATCCTGGCGAGCTCGGGGCCGCAGCTGACACTCGATTCGGTGCGCCGAGTGGTCACCGCCGGTGACGCGTTGCGGTCGGTCGCGGTCGCCCGCTTCCGCGACAGGTGGCCGGGCATCGGCGTGGTCAATGCCTATGGGCCGACCGAGAACACGGTGTGCGTCTCGACCTATGAGGTCCCCGATACGCGGGAGTGGATGAGCGGGGGCAGCGTTCCGATCGGCGGCCCCGTCGGGAATATGCGTGTCTTCGTGCTGGATTCGCGGTTGCGGCCGGTTCCGGCGGGGGTTCCGGGCGAACTGTATGTGGCCGGCGTGCAGCTGGCGCGCGGGTACCGGAATCGACCGGGCCTGACCGCCAAGCGGTTCTCGGCCTGCCCGTTCGGGGCGGGTGAGCGCATGTACCGGACCGGGGACGTGGTGCGGTGGACTCCCGCCGGGGTGCTGGAGTTCGTCACCCGCGCCGATGAGCAGGTCAAGGTGCGCGGGTACCGGATCGAGCCGGGTGAGGTCGAGTCCGCTTTGACCGCGCACCCGCTGGTCGCGCAGTCGGTGGTGATCGCCCGGGAGATCGATTCCGGCACCGCGGATTCGGTGGATAAGCGGCTGGTCGGGTATGTCGTCCTCGATGACGTGGCGGAGGCGGCCGACCTCGTCGGCGAGCTGCGGCGCTTCGTCGCGGACCGCCTGCCGGAGTACATGGTTCCCTCCGCGCTCGTCGTCCTCGACAGCCTGCCGCTGACACCCAATGGGAAGGTCGATCGGCGCGCATTGCCCGCGCCGACCTTCGCGGTCGCCGACTATCGCGCCGCGCTGACCCCCGCCGAGGAGAGCGTCGTCACCGTGTTCGCCGAGGTCCTCGGCGTGGACCGGGTCGGCGTCGACGACGACTTCTTCGCGCTCGGCGGGCATTCGCTCTCCGCGATGCGGGTGGCGTCCCGGATGACCGCGACGCTCGGCACCGAGGTGGGCGTCCGGGATGTCTTCGAGTCCCCCACCCCCGCCCGGCTGGCGCAGGCGCTGACCGCACGCGGAGCGGACCTCGCACCGGCCCGGCCGGAATTGACGGTGCGGGAACGCCCGGAGCGCATCCCGTTGTCGTTCGCGCAGTCCCGACTGTGGTTCATCAACCGATTCGAGCCGGACTCCCCCGCCTACAACATCCCGATGGTCCTGCGCTTGCGCGGACCGCTGGATCAGGACGCGCTGGCCGCGGCGTTGACCGACGTGGTGGCGCGACACGAGAGCCTGCGCACCGTGTTCCCCGATGAGGACGGGGTGCCGTACCAGCGGATCCTGCCGATCGAGCAGGCCGCGACCACGATCGAGACGAGGACGGTCGGCTCCGGCGAGCTCGAGCAGACCCTGGCGGTTCTCGTTCGCCGGGGATTCGATGTCGCGACCGAGCTGCCGCTGCGAGTGACGTTGCTGCGCAATGGTTCCGACGACCACACCGTGGTGCTGGTCCTGCACCACATCGCCGCGGACGGCTGGTCGATCGCGCCGTTCGTGCGCGACCTGACGGCCGCGTACACCGCGCGCCGAGAGGGACAGGCGCCGCAGTGGACGCCGATGCCGGTGCAGTACGCGGACTTCGCGCTGTGGCAGCGGGAGACGCTGGGCGCGGAGTCCGATCCGGACAGCGTGCTGGCAACCCAATTCCGTTATTGGGAAGACGAATTGGCGGACGCGCCGCAGCCGATAGCGCTGCCGGTGGACCGCCCGCGGCCGCCGGTCGCGGGCAATCGCGGCGCGGTGATCGAGTTCGCCTTCGAGCCCGCGCTGTGCGAGGCGCTGTATCGACTCGCCCACGATCGCCAGGTGACGGTGTCGATGCTGTTGCAGTCGACGCTGGCGGTGCTGCTGTCCCAGGTCGGCGCCGGCGAGGACATCAGCATCGGCGGTCCGGTCGCCGGGCGTGCCCAGGAGGCGACGCACGATCTGATCGGCTTCTTCGTCAATACCTGGGTGCTGCGGGTGGATCTGTCCGGGAACCCGCGTTTCGAGCAGGTGCTCGACCAGGTCCGCCGTAAAGCCTTGACCGCGTACGAGAATCAGGATGCCCCGTTCGAGCGCCTGGTCGAATTGCTGCAACCCACCCGTTCTCCGGCGTATCACTCGCTGTTCCAGGTGTCGTTCGCGCTCCAGAACAATCTCTTGCCCGATCTGCGGTTGCCGGAGCTGGCGGTCGAGATCGTTCCCGCGATTACCGGTACCGCCAAATTCGACCTGCACGTCGATGTGGTCGAACGAGTGAATCCGGCCGACAGCGCCGCGGCCCCCGTGCTGTCGGGCCGCATCGAATACGCCACCGATCTGTTCGATCGCAGCACCGTGACGGACCTCGCCGCCCGCTATCTGCGCCTGCTGGCGACCGTCACCGCCGATCCGGGAATGTCGCTCGGCCGGATGGATGTTCTCGCGCCGGACGAACGCGACCGGGTGCTGCGGATCTGGAACGACACGGCGGCGCCCGCGCCGGACGCGTCCTCGATCGCGCACCTGTTCGCTCGGCAGGTGGCGACCACGCCGCAGGCTGTTGCCGTCGCACACGCGGACGGTGACATCACCTATCGCGAATTGGCTACGCGGGTCGATGTTCTGGCGCGGATGCTGGTGGATCGAGGCGTCGGCCGCGGTTCGGTGGTGGCGGTGGCGATGCCGCGGTCGGCGGATCTGGTGACCGCGGTCTTGGCGGTGGTGATAGCCGGTGGCGCGTATCTGCCGATCGATCCCGAATATCCCACCAGCCGGATCGAATTCATCCTCGGCGACGCCGATCCGTTGCTCGTGTTGACGACGGTCTCCGTCGGGGCGGAGCTGCCGCTGGGTGCGCGAACCTCGTTGTGTTTGGATGTCGCCGATCTCGAAGTAGTCGATACCGAATTGCCGGCGCTGGCACCGGCCGACGCCGCGTACGTGATCTATACGTCCGGCTCGACAGGACGCCCGAAAGGCGTGGTGGTCGAACACCTCGGCGTAATGAATATGGCGGCCTACGGATGGCCGGGCGGGCCCGGCGAGCGGGTGCTGCTGCATTCGTCGATGGCCTTCGACGCCTCGGCCTACGAGCTGTGGCCCGCGCTGCTGGCGGGCTCGACGATCGTCATCGCCCCACCCGATCGGCTCGATCTCGCCGCGCTGATGCGCACGGTATCCCGGCATCGCGTGACGACGATATTCGCGGCCACCGCCCTCTTCGAGGTGCTCGCGACCGCGGAACCCGACCTCGACGCCGATCCGGTACGCCAGGTCGTCACCGGAGGCGACGCCCTGAGCGCGGCGGCGGTAGCGCAATTCCGGGAGCGCTGGCCGGGTATCGACATCGCCAATGCCTATGGGCCGACCGAGAACACGGTGTGCGTGTCGACCCAGCAGATCCCCGGGTCACAACCGTGGGCGGCCGGGGCGCGGGTGCCGATCGGCGCTCCGGTGCCGAATGTGCGGGTGTTCATCCTGGATTCGCGGTTGCGGCCGGTCCCGGTGGGTGTGGCGGGCGAATTGTATGTGGCCGGAGCGCAATTGGCGCGCGGCTACGCGGGGCGGCTCGGGTTGACCGCGCAGCGGTTCGTGGCGTGCCCGTTCGGTATCGCCGAGCGGATGTACCGGACCGGGGACGTGGTGCGGTGGACCCGCGACGGGGTGCTCGAATTCGCGGGCCGGGCCGACGATCAGGTCAAGGTGCGCGGGTATCGGATCGAGCCCGGCGAGGTCGAGGCGGCGCTGGTATCGCATCCGGCCGTGTCGCGCGCGGTGGTCGTCGCTCGGGCCCTCGCCTCCGACGACGCCGCGACGGTGCTCGACAAGCAGCTGGTCGCCTACGTCGTCCGCGACCGCGAAGCGGCGGTCGGCGACGACAGCGACCGGGCAGCCGAGCTGGTCGACCATTGGCGACTGGTCTACGACAACCTGTACGCCGGCAAGGAGAGCTATCTCGGCAACGGCCGGGAATTCGCCGAGCCGATGGCGCTGGACGCCGATTTCGGCGGCTGGAACAGCAGCTACACCGGAGAACCCATTCCCGTGGGGCAGATGCGGGAGTGGCGGGACGCGGTGGTGGACCGGGTGCTCGGCTTGCGGCCCGCGCACGTCCTGGAAATCGGTGTCGGATCCGGATTGCTGATGTCGCGGCTGGCCGCGGAGTGCGTCGAGTACTGGTGCACCGATTTCTCGGCGGCGACGATCGCCAATCTGGAATCGCGCCTGCTCGAATCGGGGGTGGACTGGGCGGACCGGGTGAGTTTGCGGGTGCAGTCCGCCGACGACGTCTCGGACCTGCCGCCGGACCGGTTCGACGTGGTGGTGGTGAACTCGGTGGCGCAGTACTTCCCGAACGCCGCCTATCTGATCGATGTGATCGACAAGGTCATGGGTCTGCTGGCGCCCGGCGGTGCGCTGTTCCTCGGCGATATCCGCAACCTGACGCTGCTGCGGGAATTCGCCACGGGTACCCAGCTGGCCGGTGGCGGCGAACAGGACACGGTGGCCGCGGTGCGCGAACGCGCGCGCCGCGCGCTGACCGCGGAGCAGGAACTGCTGGTCGCCCCGGAGTTCTTCCTCGCCCTGCGGGACAAGGTCGCCGGCATCGCCGCGGTGGACATCGAGTTGAAGTACGCGCCGGTCGACAACGAGTTGACCCGCTACCGCTACGACGTGGTCCTCCGCAAAGCTCCGGCACGGGTGCGATCGCTGGCCGATTTGCCGCAGCGGGCCTGGGCCGAATTCGGCGATCTGCGGGGACTGCACGCACAGCTCGCCGCCGAGCGGGCCGAAGGCCTGCGAATCACCGGAATACCGCAGGCCGGAACGATTCTGGATGTGGCAACCACTCGAATCGTCGACACCGCGGATGCGGATGCGGCGGTCGCCGATCTGGACCTGGGCACCCCGGCCCCAGCGGTGCTGCCGCACGAGATTCGTGCGCTCGGCGCGGCATTGGGCCACACGGTCGCCGTCACCTGGTCACCCGTGGCCGGTCTGATGGACGCCGTCCTCGTCCGCGACGCGGACGAGGACACGGTCTTCGACGACCTGTATGCGACCGCGGGCCCGCTGGATTCGCTGGGCACGTATGTGAACGATCCCGGTATCGGCGATCTGGTGGCCGAGATCCGGCACTTCGCGGCAGATCGACTGCCGGAGTTCATGATACCGGCCGCGATCGTCATCCTGGACGAGCTGCCCCTGCTGCCCAGCGGCAAGGTGGACCGGCGCGCGTTGCCCGCCCCGCAGCTGCTCACCTCGGCCTATCGGGCTCCGTCTACGGGGTTGGAAGAGATCGTCGTCTCGGTGTTCGCGGAAGTACTCGGCGTCGACCGGGTCGGGGTCGAGGACGATTTCTTCGCGCTGGGCGGGCATTCGCTGTCGGCGACGCGGGTGGCGTCCCGGGTGGCGACGGCCACGGGTCTGCCGGTCGAGGTGCGTGATGTGTTCGACGCGCCGACCGCGGCCCGGCTGGCGGCGGTCTTGGCCGTGCGCTCCCCCGAGATCGCGGAACAGCCGGGCGTGCCGCTGGCGCCGAGGGAACGGCCGGCGCGAATACCGCTGTCGTTCGCGCAGTCTCGCATGTGGTTCATCAACCGCTTCGAACCGGACTCCCCCGCCTACAACATCGCCATGGTGCTGCGGCTGCGCGGGCCGCTGGACACGGCGGCGCTGTCCGCGGCGTTCGGGGATGTCGCGGCGCGGCACGAGAGTTTGCGCACGGTGTTTCCCGATGAGAAGGGGATTCCGAGCCAGCGGATTCTGCCGCTCGAGGACACCGCGGCCGTCGAGATCGAACCTGTCGAGCCGAACGAGATCACCCACCGGGTGACGAGCATCGTGCGGCAGGGGTTCGACGTGTCCGCGCGGCCACCGTGGCGAGTCACGCTGCTGCGCAGTGGATCCGAGGATCATCTGCTGGTCGTGGTGCTGCACCACATCGTCGCCGACGGGTGGTCGATCGCGCCGCTGGTGCGCGATCTGGCGCTGGCCTACACCGCGCGCCGGGCGGGCGCACCGCCGCCCTGGCCGCCGTTGCCGGTGCAGTACGCCGACTACACGTTGTGGCAGCGCGAGGTGCTCGGCGCGGAATCCGATCCGGAAACCCTGGCCGCCCGCCAGATCGCCTATTGGACAGAGCATTTGGCGGGGCTGCCGGACCGGCTGGAACTGCCCTCCGATCGGCCGCGGCCGGTGGTCGCGTCCCAGCGTGGCGGCACCTATACCTTCACCCTGGATGCCGCGACCGTGGCCGGGCTGGGCACGGTGGCACGAACTCATCGGGTGACGGTGTTCATGGTGGTGCACGCGGCGCTGGCGGTGCTGCTGTCGCGGCTGTCGGGCAGCGCCGATATCGCGGTGGGCACGCCGATCGCGGGTCGTGGCGCGGCGGCGCTGGACGGCGTGGTCGGCATGTTCGTCAATACGCTGGTGCTGCGGACCCGGGTCGACGAGACCGGGTCGTTCGCCGACCTGCTCGAGCACTGCCGTCAGGTGGACCTGGCCGCGTTCGCACACGCCGACATGCCGTTCGAACGGGTCGTCGAGGCCATCGACCCACCCCGCAGCCAGGCCCATCACCCGTTGTTCCAGGTGCTGCTGGCCTTCCAGAACCTCGATCTGGACCCGGCGCTGGCGCGGCTGCCCGGGCTCGCGGTCGAGCCGCTGCGCAGTCTCGATATCGGGGTCGAACGATTCGATCTCACCCTTACCGTCGCCGATATCCCGGACAGCGCGTCCGGCGGCGGCGGTGTGCCGATCACGGTCAGCTTCGCGCTCGACCTGTTCGATCGGCCGACGATCGTCGAATTCGCGCATCGGCTCCAGCGCACCGTGCGGGCGGTGGTCGCCGATCCGGCGATCTCCCTTCGAGGTCTGGATCTGCTGGCGCCGGACGAGCGAGTGTCGTTGCGCCAGTGGGGCGATGGCGGTCCCGTTCCGGAGCCGGACACGCTGGCCGGGCTGCTCGCCCGCGCCGCGGCGGAATTCCCGGCCCGACCGGCGGTCGTGGACGCGGAGCGCGAATGGACGTATCAGGATCTCGACGAATGGTCGAATCGCTTGGCGCGGGCGCTGATCGCGCAGCGGGCCGGCCCGGAAACCGTCATCGCGATCGCTCTTCCCCGGTCGGCCGCCTGGGTGCGCGCGGTGTGGGCGGTCGCGAAGACCGGGGCCGCCTTCGTCTCCCTCGATCCGGCGCAACCACGGGAGCGTAATCGCGGCATCCTCGCCGATTGCGCGGCCACCATCCTGCTCACCGGCGGCGGTACCGCCGGAGAATGGGAAATCGGCGTCGTCGATCTGGACGGGTTCGACCCCGCCGCCTGGAGCGACGGCCCGCTCCATGCCGCTGACCGGCTCGGCTCGGTCCGGCCGGATAACACCGCTTACATCGTCTACACCTCGGGATCGACCGGCACGCCGAAGGGGGTGGCGGTCACCCACGCCGGGCTCTCCGCGATCACCGCGGCACAGCGCCGCGACCTCGACACGAACAGCGAATCGCGGGTATTGGCGGTCGCCGCGCGCACTTTCGACGCGGCGATCTTCGAACTGCTCCTCGCGGTGCCGGTCGGCGGGGCGATGATCGTCGCGCCCGAGGAGGTTTTCGCCGGACCGCCGCTGACGGAGCTGATGCGCACCGCGGGGGTGACGCACGCGTGTATGACGCCAGCCGTCGCGGCCACCCTCGATGCTAGGCAGCTCCAGGGTTTGCGCGTGCTGATGCTCGCGGGCGAGGCGTGCCCGCCCGCGCTGGTGCGGCACTGGGCGGGTAGCCAGGCCGCTGTGCACAACCTGTACGGGCCCAGCGAGGCCACGATCTGGGTAACGGGCACGAAATCGGTGGTGCGCGAACCGGTATCGATCGGCACTCCGATTCCCGGTGTCCGATCGGTGGTCTTGGACGCCTGGCTGAATGTGGTGCCACCGGGCGTGGTCGGCGAGCTGTACGTAGCCGGTCCCGGCGTGGCCCGCGGCTACCTCGATCGGCTCGGCACGACTGCCGCCGCATTCGTGGCCGATCCGTTCGGCCCTGCTGGATCTCGCATGTACCGCACCGGCGATCTGGTGCGGTGGCTGCCCGGGAGCGGGGCGCTGGAGGTCGTCGGACGCGCCGATTCCCAGATCAAGATTCGCGGTCAGCGCCTGGAACTCGGCGAGATCGAAGCCGTATTGACCGAACTCGACGAGGTGGAGCGGGCCGTCGTCCGGCACGGTGCACGACTGGCCGCCTATCTGACCCCGGCGACGGGCCATGTCCCGGACCCGGTCGCCCTCCGCGCGGCCGCGGCGCGGCGACTGCCCTCCTACATGGTCCCCGACACCATCACCGTCTTGGACGAGCTGCCGCTGACCCCGACCGGAAAGGTGGACCTGCGCGCGCTGCCGGAACCGGAGTGGGTGGCCACGACGTATCGCGCGCCCGCCACCGGCACCGAGGAAGTCGTGGCCGCGGTCTTCGCGCAGGTCCTCGGCCTCGACCAGGTGGGAGCCGACGACGACTTCTTCGCCCTGGGCGGCGACAGCATCGTCTCGATCCAGCTGGTCGCCCGGGCGAAGGATCGCGGTGTGGTGTTCACCCCGCGGCAGGTCTTCGAGGCGCGGACGGTCGCCGCGTTGGCGCGGGTGGCCGAATCGGTCGAGCCCGCACCGGTGCTGGCGGAGTTGCCCGGCGGCGGTGTCGGCGCTATGCCGCTGACCCCGATCGCCCGGTGGATGGCCGAGCAGGGCGGGTTCGGGCGGTTGAATCAGACCCTGGTGCTCACCGCGCCGGCCGGTTTGGATCGGGCCGGTTTGACGGCGATCGTGAGCGCGTTGCTCGACCGGCACGACATGCTGCGGGCCCGGCTGTGGCACGACGGCCGGGACTGGCAGCTCGAGACGCGGCCCCGGGACGCGGTGGACGTCGAGCCGCTGGTGCACGTGGTCGAGCAGCAGCGCCATCGTCTGGTCACGGCGGAGGTCGACGCGGCGCTCGAGCGGCTCGATCCGGCCAACGGCGTTGTCTTGCAAGTGCTCTGGTTCGCACCCACCGACGCGGCGCAGCCGGGTCAGCTGATTTTCCTCGCGCATCACCTTGTGGTGGACGGTGTTTCGTGGCGCATCATCCTGCCCGACCTGATGTCGGCGTGGCAGCAGTACCGCACCGGCGGTGCGGTGTCGATGCCGCCGGTGGGGACGTCGATGCGGCGGTGGGCACACGGGATGGCCGAGACGGCGCAATCGCCTGAGCGGGTGGCGGAACTGCCGCTGTGGCAGGCGATCCTGGACGGACCGGATCCGCTGCTCGGCTCACGCGCACTGGACCCTGCTCGCGATACCGGAAGCGCCATACGGGTACGGCGAGTGGAGGTTTCGGCGGAAGTCACCGAGGCCCTGCTGACCCGGGTGCCCGCGGCTTTCCACGGTGACGTACAGGACACGCTGGTCGCCGCGCTGGCCCTGGCCGTGCGGCGCTGGCGGGGCGGCGCGGAGTCCTCGACGCTGCTGCGATTGGAAGGGCACGGACGCGAGGAACAAGCCCTCCCGGGTGCGGACCTGACCTCGACGGTCGGCTGGTTCACGACCATGTACCCGGTCCGGATCCCGCTGGCCGGAATCGATCCGGACGACGCCTACGCCGGTGGTCCGGCGATCGAGACGGTGGTCAAGAACACGAAGGAGCACCTGCGCGCGATCCCGGACCACGGCCTCGGCTACGGGCTGCTGCGCTACCTCAACCCGGACACGGCACCGGCCTTGCCCGCCGCGCCGCCCGCGCAGATCGCCTTCAACTACCTCGGCCAGCTGTCGCCCGGCGGGACAACCCCCACCGCGTTCGCCGTCACCGATGCCCTCGGCGCGCCGATCGCCGACAAGGACCTGCACGTCCTGGCGACAGCGGTCGTCGATATCACGGCGGCCGTCACCGAGGGGCGCTTGTCGGCCACCTTCGGCTACCTCGACGACATCCTGGACGCGACGGAAGTCGATGAGCTGGCCCGGCTCTGGGTCGACGCGCTGCACGCCGTCGTCGCCCGGCTGCGCCACCCGCACACCGGCGGGCACACGCCGTCGGACTTCCCGCTGGTGCGGGCCACCCAATCCGACATCACGACCTGGGAGGCGCGCTACCCGGGCCTGGCCGACGTCTGGCCGTTGTCGCCGTTGCAGTCCGGGCTGCTGTTCCACGCCCGGCTGGCCGAGTCGCGGGTGGACGTGTACGCGGTCCAGCTCGCGATCACGCTGACCGGCGTGGTGGACGCCGCACGCCTGCGCCACGCGGCCGGGCAGCTGCTGGAGCGCTACCCGAATCTCGGGGTGGCGTTCGGTACCACCGCGGCGGGCGACGGCGTGCAGATCGTCTCCGAGGACGTGGTGATGCTGTGGCGCGAGATCGACCTGCGCGCGGATTCCGGCGCCACACTGGCCGAGGTGCTGGAGCGGGACAAGGCCGAGCCGTTCGACATCGAAACGGCCCCGCTGATGCGGTTCACCCTGGTCACCGTCGCCGAGGGCCGGTACACGCTCTTGCTCTCCTACCACCACGTGCTGTTCGACGGGTGGTCGATGCCCTCGCTGCTGCGGACGCTGCTCGCGGCGTACGCGACGCCGGACGACACGATCGGCGCGAACCCGGCGGGGTCTTATCGGTCCTATCTCGACTGGCTCGGCCGGCAGGATCCGGCGGACTCGCTGCGAGTGTGGCGGCACGCGCTCGATGACGCCGAAGCGACGCTTCTGGCTCCGCGAGCTCCGGAGTCGATGGAGCGAATGGACTCTGTCGCACTCGATTTCGACCATGGGCTCTCCGACCGGCTGGTCGCCGCCGCGTCGTCCGCCGGGGTCACGGTGAACACCGTGTTCCAGGTGGCGTGGGCGATCGTCGCGGGGTACCTGACCGGGCGCGACGATGTCGTCTTCGGCGCGACGGTGTCCGGACGGCCCGCGGATCTGCCCGGTATCGAGTCCGCGGCGGGCCTGTTCATCAACACCATCCCGGTGCGGGTGCGCCGGCGCCCCGGCGAACCGATCGCCGCGGTGCTGCACCGCGTGCAGGCGGAACAGTCCGAACTGCTGGGCCATCACCACATCGGCCTGTCCGATATCCATGCCGCACTGGATGTTTCGACACTGTTCGACACGGTGCTGGTCTTCGAGTCCTATCCCGTCGACGAGGCCGCGCTCGCGGCCCAGGCCGCGGCGATCGAGGACATGCGGGTCGAGGAGCTGCGGTCCGACGATGCCGCGCACTATCCGCTGGCGCTGGTGGTCGTGAAGGGCGAACCGTTCCGGGCGCAGTTGCAGTACCAGCCGGGTGTATTCGCGCATGAGTGGGTTCAGGCCTGTGCCGATCGGCTCACGCGCGTACTCGACGCGATGACGGCGGATACGGAGGTCGCCGCGGAGTCGATCGATCTCCTGTCCCCCGCCGAACGAGCTCGGCTCGCACCGGTGCGGGGCCGCCCGGCACAGCCGGCGCGACCGCTGGCGGATCTGCTCGTCGCGGGAGCCGCTCTCGATCCGGCCGCACCCGCGGTGATATCGGGTGCGGTGACGCTGAGCTTCGGGGCACTGGACGACGCTTCGAATCGCTTGGCACGGTTGCTGATCGACCGCGGTATCGGGCCGGGCGACGCGGTCGCGCTGGCGATGCCCCGGGGCATCGAATTCCTGCTCGGATTGTGGGCGGTGACCAAGGCCGGTGCGGCCTTCGTACCGATCGACCCACGCCATCCGCTGGACCGGGTCATCGGCATGATCGCCGATTCCGAAGTGCGCCTTGCCCTGTCGGTCGCCGACACGGTGCACACGGTGCCGGACTCGATCGACCGGATAATGCTCGACGCGCCGGACCTCGCGGAGTTCTCCGCGGCTGCGGTGACCGACGCCGTCCGGATTCGGCCCCTGCACCCGGGACACGCCGCCTACGTGGTCTACACCTCCGGCTCGACGGGCACCCCGAAGGGTGTTGTGGTCAGCCATGACGGCCTGGCGAACTTCACCGCCGAGCAGCGCGAACGCTACCGCGTGGACACCCGCTCCCGCGTATTGGCGGTGTCGGCCACGGGTTTCGACGCGGTGATGATGGAACTGCTGATGGCACACCCGAACGGGGCCGCGCTGGTGGTCTCGCCACCGGACACCTTCGGCGGCGCGCCCCTCGCGGACATCATTCGGCAGCACGGGGTTTCGCATGCGTTCGTGACGACGAGTGTGCTGGCGACCATGTCGCCCGCCGGACTCGATGCGCTGCGAGTGCTCGTCACCGGTGGCGAGCGGGTACCCGCGGAGCTGGTGGCGGCTTGGGCGCCGGATCGGGAGCTGTACATCGCGTACGGGCCGACCGAGACCGTCATCGTCACCACGCTCAGCGAGCCGATGACACCCGAGGCGCCGGTAACTCTCGGCGGTCCGATCCGCGGCATCGAGGCGGTCGTCTTGGACGCGTCGCTCCGGCCCGTTCCGGTCGGAGTGCGGGGTGAGCTGTACCTCGGCGGCATCCAGCAGGCCCTGGAATACTCGAACCGGCCGGCCCTGACCGCCGCGGCCTTCGTCGCGAATCCGTTCGGCCGCAGCGGTTCCCGCCTGTACCGCACCGGCGACCAGGTGTGCTGGAACGCGCAGGGCACCTTGGAGTTCCTGGGACGCAACGACTTCCAGGTGAAGGTTCGCGGACAGCGGGTCGAGCTGGGCGAGATCGAGGCGGTGCTGTCCGACCAACCCGGGGTGACGCGGGCGGTCGTGGTGCAGCACGCGCGATCCCATCGACTCATCGGCTACCTCGTCGGCACCGGCCTCGACGCGGAGCGGGTATTGGCCGCGGCCCGGCAGCGGCTGCCGGCACACATGGTGCCCGACGCCTGCGCGGTCCTGCCCGAGCTGCCGCTCACGGTGAGCGGCAAATTGGATCGCGCGGCCCTGCCGGAACCGGAAACCCTCACGCGGGCCTACCGCGCGCCGTCGACGCCGGCCGAGCAGCTGGTAGCGGAGGTGTTCGCCGAACTGCTCGGACTCGATCGGGTCGGCGCGGACGACGACTTCTTCGCGCTGGGCGGGCATTCGCTCTCCGCGATGCGAGTGACCTCGCGGGTATCGGCGGTCGCGGGTGTGCATCTCGGCGTGCGGGATGTGTTCGAGGCCCCGACTCCCGCGCGGCTGGCGCGGGTGCTGGATGCCGGCGTCGGTGGTGCGGTGGAATCGGCGCTGGTCGTCCGGGAGCGGCCCGACCGGGTGCCGTTGTCGTTCGCGCAGCTGCGCATGTGGTTCATCAACCAATTCCACGGGGCGTCAGCGGCATACACGATTCCGCTGGTGCTGCGGTTGACCGGCGAACTGGACACCGGCGCCCTGATCGCGGCGCTCGGCGATGTGGTGGCGCGGCACGAAAGCCTGCGCACGGTATTCCCCGACGAGCAGGGGACGCCGTTCCAGCGGGTGCTGCCCCCCGACCGGACCGCGGTACCCGTCGAGGTGCGGTCGGTGACTCCGGCACAGCTCGACGCCGCCGTCGCCGCGTCGATTCGGCACGGGTTCGACCTGGCGACCGAGCTTCCCCTGCGAGCCACGTTGCTGGACAGCGGTTCCGGTGACCACATCTTGGCGCTGGTGATTCATCACATCGCCGCCGACGGGTGGTCGATCGCGCCGCTCGCACGGGACCTGTCGACCGCCTACGCGGCGCGGCAAGCGGGCCGGCCGCCGGAATGGGTGCCGTTGCCGATCCAGTACGCGGACTACGCACTCTGGCAACGTACGGAGTTGGGTGACCAGGACGACCCCGAGTCGGCTTCGGCGCGTCAGCTCGCCTACTGGACAGCACATTTGGCGGAGCTGCCGGATCGGCTGGAGTTGCCCGCGGATCGGCCGCGGCCGATGGTCGCCTCGCACGCGGGCGGCAGCTATTCATTCGCCTTGGACGGCGGGTTGTTCGCCAGGATCGGCGAACTGGCCGCCGCTCAGGGGGTGACGGTCTTCATGGTCGTGCACTCGGCGGTGGCGCTGTTGCTGTCGCGGCTGTCGGGCACCGGGGACATCGCCGTCGGAACGCCGATCGCGGGGCGCGGGGCGGCGGCGCTGGACGATCTGGTCGGCATGTTCGTCAACACCCTGGTGCTGCGGACGCGGGTCGACGAGGCCGGTTCGTTCACCGATCTGCTCGGTCACGTTCGGCAGGTGGATCTCGATGCCTTCGCCCATGCCGATATCCCGTTCGAGCGGGTGGTGGAGGCCATCGATCTGCCTCGCACGCAGGCGCATCATCCACTGTTCCAAGTAATGCTGGCATTCCAGAATCTCGACCTGGATCCCGACTCCGCGGACCTGCCCGGGATTCGGGTCACGCCCATGACCCTGGATACCGGCGTCGAACGCTTCGATCTGTCGATCACCGTCGCCGACATCCCCGACGCGACGGGCGAC
Organism: Nocardia sp. NPDC050712; assembly: GCF_040654295.1. Classification (NCBI taxonomy): domain Bacteria; kingdom Bacillati; phylum Actinomycetota; class Actinomycetes; order Mycobacteriales; family Nocardiaceae; genus Nocardia; species Nocardia sp. NPDC050712. The sequence continues at coordinate 89,198 of NZ_JBFAHT010000005.1, read as the reverse complement.
ATCCCAATCACCATCGGCTACGCCACGGATCTGTTCGATCGATCGACCGTCACACAGATGGCTCGCCGGCTGGAGCGGATCCTGTTCGCGGCGGTGACCGCTGCCGCGGCCGGATTGCGCGCTCTGGAGATACTCGAGGCGAGCGAGCGGCAGTCGTTGCGGGAGTGGGGTGACGGCGGCGCGGCACCGGCCCCGATCCCGCTCACCGAGCTGCTCTCCCGGGTGGCCGCGCGGTTCCCGGATCAGCTCGCGGTCACCGACGCGATGCAGCACCTGACCTATCAGGAACTGGATCGCTGGTCGAATCGGTGCGCGCGGATGCTGATCGAACAGGGTGCCGGTCCGGAAACCGTAGTGGCGGTGGCGCTTCCACGGTCGGCGGCCTGGGTGTGGGCGGTCTGGGCGGTCGCGAAGACCGGCGCCGCCTTCGTGTCCCTCGATCCGGCCCAGCTGCCGGAGCGCAACCGCTTCGTCCTCGCGGACGCCGCCGCGACGATCGTGCTCGCCGAGGCCGGCGAGTTGAACGATGCCGGGATTCCGGTCATCGATCCGGACCTGGTCGATCTCCTCGGCTACAGCGATACCTCGGTGACCGAGGACGATCGGCGCGGTGCCGTGCGGCCGGGCAATACCGCCTACGTCGTGTACACCTCCGGCACGACCGGCACGCCGAAGGGCGTCGCCGTCACCCACGCCGGGTTGACCGCTGTCACGGCCGCGCAGTGCGAGCAGTTCGGTCTGCGCGCCGATTCCCGCGTATTGGCGGTCGCGGCACGTACTTTCGACGCGGCGGTCTTCGAGGTGCTGTCGGCGGTTTCGGCCGGTGCGGCGCTGGTGGTCGCCGCGGCCGACGTCTTCGCCGGTGCGCCGCTGGCGGAGTTGATCCGCGCCGAGGGCGTCACGCACGCCTGTTTGACTCCGGCGGTGGCGGCGACCATGGATGCCGAGTCGCTGAACCAGCTGCGGGTATTGATGGTCGCGGGCGAGGCGTGCCCGTCGGCGCTGGTGCGGCAATGGTCCGGTACCGACGCGCCCGGTGCTCGTGAGCTGTACAACCTGTACGGGCCCAGCGAGTCCACGATCTGGGTTACCGCAGCCGAATTGCTGGTAGACGAACCGGTTTCACTGGGCGGGCCGATTCCGGGCGTCCGGTTGGCGGTGCTGGACGCGTCGCTGCGGCCGGTACCGGCGGGTGTGGTCGGCGAGTTGTATGCCGCCGGTCCCGGTGTGGCGCGCGGATATCTCGGGCGGGCGGGGTTGACGGCCGGGTCGTTCGTCGCCGATCCGGCCGGTCCGGCCGGGTCGCGGATGTATCGCACCGGAGACCTGGTGCGGTGGCTGCCGGACGGTGCGCGTCCGAGGTTGCAGTTCGCCGGACGCGCCGACCGGCAGATCAAGATCCGCGCCCAGCGCCTCGAACTCGGCGAGATCGAGAACATGCTGACCCAGCTGGACGAGGTCGCGCGCGCGGTGGTCATCACCCATAGCCACGAACCGAGCGCGACCGTGCGACTGGCGGCTTACATCACCGCGGCGCCCGATCACCTGCCCGACCCGGTCGGCGTCCGGCAGGCGGTCGCGCAACGGCTGCCGTCCTACATGGTCCCCGACACCGTCACGGTGCTGGCGGAGCTGCCGCTGACCTCGACCGGCAAGGTCGATCGGCGCGCGTTGCCCGTCCCGGAGTGGGTGACGGTGGCCTATCGCGCGCCCTCGACACCGTTCGAGGAGATCGTGGTGTCGGCCTTCGCCGAGGTACTCGGCGTGGACCGGGTCGGGGTGGACGACGACTTCTTCGCGCTCGGCGGGCATTCGTTGTCGGCGACGCGGGTGGCCGCCCGGGTGGCCGCGGCGGCCGGTATCGAGCTGGGCGTGCGGGATCTGTTCGACGCGCCGACCGCGGCTGGACTGGCGCTGGTGCTCGCCGAGCGCTCGACCGGCGCCGACCCGGCGCGGTCCCGGCTGGTGGTGCGCGAGCGGCCGGAGTATCTGCCGCTCTCGTTCGCGCAGTGGCGAATGTGGTTCATCAACCGGCTCGAACCGGACTCACCGGCCTACAACATTCCGCTCGTGCTGCGGTTCACCGGCGAGTTGGATGTCGAGGCCCTGACCGCGGCCCTCGGTGATGTGGTGGCCCGCCACGAAACGCTGCGCACGGTGTTCCCGGACCGGGACGGAAACCCGTACCAGCGGATCCTGCCGGTCGCCGAGGCCACCGTGCCCGTCGAGGTGCGGGCCGTCGACGCGGCCGACATCGAACAGGTGGTGCTGCCGCTGGTGCGGCGCGGGTTCGATCTGCCGAGTGCGCCGCCGTTGCGGGTTACTTTGCTGGACAGCGGGTCCGGCGAGTACGTACTCGTGCTGGTCATGCATCACATCGCGGCGGACGGCTGGTCGCTGGCACCGTTGGCGCAGGATCTGGCGCTCGCCTATTCCGCGCGGCGGACCGGGCGGGCGCCGGAGTGGGCCGGGCCGTTGCCGGTGCAGTACGCGGATTACACGCTGTGGCAGCGTGAGGTGCTGGGCGCGGAATCCGACCCGGGCAGCGTGTCGGCGCGTCAGGTCGAGTACTGGGCCGGGCAGCTGGCGGGCGTGCCGGACCGGCTGGAGTTGCCCGCCGACCGGACGCGGCCCGCGGTGGCCTCGCATCGCGGGGACACGTATTCGTTTGCGGTGCACCCGGAAACGGCCGCCGGGCTGCACCGGATCGCGCGGGCACACCACGCGACGGTGTTCATGGTGCTGCACGCGGCGTTGGCGGTCACGCTGTCGCGGATGTCGGGCAGTAGCGATATCGCGGTGGGCACGCCGATCGCGGGGCGCGGGGCCGCGGCACTGGACGGGCTGATCGGCATGTTCGTCAACACGTTGGTGTTGCGAACTCACGTCGATGCGGCCGTCACCTTCAGCGAGCTGCTCGAGCAGTGCCGCCGGGTCGATCTGGAGGCGTTCGCGCACGCCGACATTCCGTTCGAGCGGGTGGTCGAAGTGATCGATCCGCCGCGCACCCAGGCGTATCACCCGCTGTTCCAGGTGATGCTGGCGTTCCAGAATCTGGACCTCGATCCGGCGGACGCGCAGTTGCCGGGCGTGCGGTGCACGCCGATCGACCTCGGCAGCGGGGTCGAACGATTCGATCTCACCGTCACCGTTTCCGATACCCCGGATACCGCCGGTGGGCTGATCATCGGGGTGAGCTTCGCCCTCGATCTGTTCGATCGATCGACGATCACCGCGTTGACCCGGCGGCTGCGACGAATCATCGAGGCCGTGGTCGCCGATCCCGCGGTGGGGTTGCGCGATATCGAGGTCCTCGACGCGAACGAGCGAGCGTTGTTGTCGCAGTGGGGTGATGGCGGCTCCGGGCCGGAGCCGGCCACCTTCACCGAGGTGCTGGAGCGCGCCGCGAGCGAGCACGCGGATCGGCTCGCGGTCGTGGATGCCGGGCGCGAGTGGACCTATCGGGAGCTCGATCAGTGGTCCAATCGGTGCGCGCGCCTGCTGCTCGAGGCCGGCATCGGACGGGAATCGGTTGTCGCGGTTGCTATTCCGCGATCGGGAGAGTGGGTGCGCGCGGTGTGGGCGGTCGTCAAGACCGGTGCCGCGTTCGTGTCCATCGATCCCGCCCACCCGGCCGAGCGGAATCGGTTCATCCTCACCGACTGCGCGGCCGACGTCGTGCTCACCAACGGTGAAATCGCTTCGCGGGTAGCCGGTTCGGAGGCTGCCGAGTTGGGCAGCGCTGGAATCGATCTGGGCGGCCTCGACCTCGGCGGGTACAGCGCCGCACGAGTCGGCGACGTCGACCGGGGCGGCTCGGTGCGCCCGGAGAACACCGCCTATGTCATCTACACCTCCGGATCGACCGGCACACCCAAGGGCGTGGCCGTCACCCATACGGGATTGGCCGCCGTCACCGCCGTCCAGCACGCGCGCTGCCGCCCGAGCCACGACTCCCGCGTATTGGCCGGTGTCGCACGCACTTTCGACGCCGCCGTGATCGAATTGCTGTTGGCGATACCGGTCGGTGCGGCCCTGGTTGTCGCCCCGGACGATATCTTCGCCGGGGATCCGCTCGCGGAGTTGCTGCGCGGCGAGCGCATCACGCACGCCTTCCTGTCGCCGGCGGTCGGCCTCTCGGTCGATCCCGCCGGGCTGGACGACCTGCGGGCCATCGTGAGCGGTGGTGAGGCCTGCACGCCGGAGCTGGTGCGGCGGTGGGCCGGCACGGACGCCGCCGGTGAGCGTGTGCTGCTCAACGTGTACGGACCCAGCGAGTGCACGATGTGGATCTCCGGCACACTGCTGGACACCGGTCACCCGGTGTCGCTGGGCGGTCCGATTCCGGATGTTCGCTTGGTGGTGCTGGATTCGTCGTTGCGGCCGGTCGCTGCGGGTGCGGTCGGCGAGTTGTATGCGGCCGGTCCGAGTGTGGCGCGCGGATATCTGCGCCGGCCGGGGTTGTCCGCGGCCGCGTTCGTGGCCGATCCCTTCGGGCCGGCCGGGTCGCGGATGTATCGCACCGGAGACCTGGTGCGGTGGGCATCCGGCGGCGACGACGCGGTGCTGATGTTCGTGGGTCGCGCCGACTTCCAGGTCAAGCTCCGAGGTCAACGCCTCGAACTCGGCGAAATCGAAGCGGCGCTGGCGGATTCGGCCGAGGTACTGCAAGCGGTGGTGACCGTCCACTCCCCCGGCTCGGCGGACGCGCGGTTGGCCGCCTACGTCACTCCTTCGCCTGCCTGCCGCCTCGATCCGGCGGTGATCCGCCGGGCGGTGGCGCGACGGCTGCCCTCGTTCATGGTGCCCGACACGATCACCGTGCTCGACGCCTTGCCGCTGACCGTGAACGGGAAGGTCGATCGACGGGCGCTGCCCGCACCGGAGGGCGTGACCGCGTCCTATCGGGCGCCCTCGACGCCGCTCGAGGAAGTCGTGGTCTCGGTGTTCGCGGAGGTGCTGGGAGTAGAGCGGGTGGGCGTCGACGACGACTTCTTCACCCTGGGCGGCACTTCGGTGGTCGCGATGCAGTTGGTCTCGCAGCTTCGCGCACGCACCGACACAGTCGTTCCCTACCGGCTGCTCTTCGCCGATTCGACACCGGCGTCACTCGCGCGGTACCTGGCAGCTCCGCAGTCCGAGATGGGCGTCTCGCTCGGCGTCCTGGCACCGCTGCGTTCGACCGGCGACAAGGCTCCCCTGTTCTGCGTCCATCCCGGTGGCGGTCTCGCCTGGGTCTACGGCGCGCTCGCCGGGCACCTGGACCCGGACCGCCCCGTCTACGGCCTCCAGGATCCCTACATCGTCGAGAACGGGCCTCGGATCGAGTCGGTGGAGGACTACGCCGAGCGATACGTCGAGGAACTCCTGACGGCCTTCCCCGACACCACCTATCACCTGCTCGGCTGGTCACTGGGCGGGAAGATCGCGCACGCCATGGCGGCACGCCTGCAACAGCTGGGTCACCCGGTCGGGCTGCTCGCCCTCGTCGACGCGGGTATCGCCGAGAACCTCACCCCGGCACCGGAACCCGATGGCGTGCGGGCCGACCGCGCGCTGACCGAGTTCCTCCGCGGCTGGCGCGAATTCCTCGGCATGACCGACGACCAGCAGATCGACGACCCCGCCGAACTGCTCCCCCTGATCGCGGAGCGCCTCAGCGCCGAGGGCATCCTCACCCCGCAACAGGTGGACCGGGTCACCGAGTGCTTCACCACCCCGGTGTCGCATACCCCGCCCCGTTACGACGGCGACGCCGTCCTGTTCATCGCCGCCAAGGAGTCCTATCGAGACCAGATCGCCGGAACCTGGCGCGGGCACATCACCGGGGCCGTTCACGAGATCCCGATCGACGAATGGCATACGGGGATGATGAATCCGCAGGGGGCCGGCGCCATCGGCCCGATCCTGAACACGCTGCTCCGGGACGGCGGGCAGTAGCGGGCACGGTCCCGCTACGGCCCGACCGGGTCCAGTACTCGCTCGACCAGCGCGGTGTCGCAATGCTCGACGACCTCGGCAATGCGGCCCCGCGCCAACCGGAAGAGGAAACAGTAGGTCTGGTGGTAGGGCTCGCCACGCGTAGTGGTCCCGTACCCGCGGGCCTGCACGACGACGCGATCGCCGTCGGCCAGGATCAGGTCGGCTTCCATCCGGTAGACGTTGCCGAACTGCGCCATCAGCGGGCGTAGCAGCCCCTGCACGACCTCGGTCTTCGGCTCCCACCGCGCGGACCACGACCAGTTGCCGGGGAAGATCCAGCGGCAGTCGTCGGCGAGCGCGTCGCCGAGGGCGCGCGTATTCCCTTGCGCCAGTTGATCGAAGATCGCCCGGACGGATTCTCTGTTGCTCTCGGTGCTCATGATCTCGACGCTAGGCCCGGCACCGCCATGCGACCAGCGCGAGTCCGGCATAGCTGGTATCACGTTGACGCATGGGTGAATTCACGGTGATCGGGCTGCGGGTGGTGCGGGAGGCGGCACGCGCCGGCTCGTTCTCGCGGGCGGCGCGGCGGCTGGACTACACGCAGTCGGCGGTCTCACGGCAGATCCTGCTGATGGAGCAGGTCGCGGGACGTCCGCTGTTCGAACGACTCCCGCGCGGTGTGCGGCCGACCGCGGCCGGGCGGATCGTGCTGCGCCGCGCCGACGCCGTGCTCGACGCCCTGGATGCCGCCCGTGACGAACTGCACGACCTGCGGCAGCGCCCCGGCCGGATTCGCGTGGGCGCGTTCGCCACCGCGACCGCCGCGCTGGTGCCGCGCGCCATAGCGGCTGTGTCCCACCGCTATCCAGGGCTGGAGGTCGGCCTGCGCGAAGGGACCAGTCCGGCGTTGCTCACCGCGCTCACGCGCCGCCGGATCGATCTGGCCGTGCTCTCCGGCGCACCCGACCTGCCCGAGGGTGTGCACTCCGCTCCCCTGCTCGACGACGCGCTGTTCGTCGCCGTGCACCGCGCGCACCCGCTCGCGGGCCGCGACAGCGTGCCGGTGTCCCTGCTGCGGCCGGAACGCTGGATCGCCGGGAGCGCCGATCAGCGCAGCACCCTGCTCGGCGCTTGGACCGACGCGGACTGGGAACCGGATATCGCCTACGTCGCCCGCGACTGGGTGACCAAGCTCGGCCTGGTCGCCGCCGGTCTCGGCATCACGGTGCTCCCCGGCCTGGCCGTCAGCACCCTGCCCGCGACGATCTCGATCGTCCGGGTGGACGACCCGCGTGCGGTTCGGCCGACGATCCTGGCCTTTCGCGACGTGGCCGATGGTGCGCATCCGCTTGCCGAGGCCCTGCGTGACTGCGCCGCCGAGCTCGCCGCGGACGCCCGGCAGCGGCTGCGCGGGTGACTCACTGCTGGTGCTGTGCCCAGACTTCGGCCCACACCGTGACCGGCTCGAGGTTCCCGACGAGCTCGCGGCCGATCGGTGTCAGCACGTAGCCGGTGACGTTCTCCACCAGCCGCGCCTGGACGAGTTCACGTAGCCGCGTGGTCAAAACGCTCGAGGAGATGTCGCCGCACGCGGCGCGGAGTTCCCGGAAGGTCAGGGGTTGCTCGGCCCGGTCGAGTTCCCAGATCACCCGCAGGGTCCAGCGTCGTCCGATCAAGTCGAACAACGCCATGATCGGGCGGCCGGTGCGCGATCCGCGAACGGGCTTGCCCGGGAGCGGTTCCCGCGCGTCCACGACTACGACTGCCCGGGCAGCGGCGAATCTTCCATCCGCTGCGCCATTTTCGCCATCGCCGCGCGCAGCGACCGATACGGGCGCAGGTACAGCGTGACGTGTTCGAGGCTGCCGTCCGGTGCGTATTCCTCGCGCACCATGCCCTGCAGCTCGTGATCGTCGACCCGAGCGGTGAAGGCGCACAGTTCTTCTCGATCGCTGGACCAGTGGCCGGTCCGGTCGACCCGCTCGATGACCGTCGCGATGAGCGTGAGCATGTGCGCCGTTTGCGCGCGCCCCGGATAGTCGGCGACGGGGCTGGAGAAGACCGCGTCGGCGGCCAGGCGGTTCGTCAGCGCCGCCGTATCGCCGCTCTGCCAGAAGGGAAGCACCACACCATCGACCATGCCTCTATTTTAGAGGCAAGCGCGCGGAAGGCAAGGAGTGGCGGACAACAGCCCGCTCGGGTCGTGGTCTAAATTCTTTTCCACCAGCACCGAAGGAGCCGCAGATGTCGGATCGGGAAGAACTCACCTGGGACCTGTTCGGCTCCGCGAGCCGCACCCTCGCCGAACAGATCGCCGAGGACGGGTTCGAGCCGGACCTCGTCCTGTCCATCGCCCGCGGTGGGCTGTTCGTCGCGGGCGCGCTCGGCTACGCCCTCGACGTCAAGAACCTGCACGTCATGAACGTCGAGTTCTACACCGGCGTCGACCAGCGCCTGGACCTGCCCGTCATGCTGCCGCCCGTCCCGCAGGCGGTCGACCTGGCCGGCGCGCGCGTCCTGGTCGCCGACGACGTCGCCGACACCGGCGCGACCCTGAAGCTCGTCCGCGACTTCTGCGCCGACAAGGTCGCCGAGGTCCGCTGCGCGGTGATCTATCAGAAGCCGCACTCGGAGGTCGACTGCGAATACGTCTGGAAGCGCACCGACCGCTGGATCAACTTCCCCTGGTCGGTCCAGCCGCCCGTCGTCACCCGCGCCGCCCAGGTCCTCGACGCCTGAGGGATTCTGGCGCGCTCGTGTCGCCGTCGCCATGATGGCGAGGTGACTTCCTTTCGTTTGGCCGAGCCACCGCTGTTCACTCGCCTGCGGGACGCCTCGCGGGTGCTGATCGCCGGGGCGGGTGGCGGATTCGATGTGTACGGCGGGCTGCCGCTGGCCGTGGCGTTGGAAGGGCTCGGCAAAAAGGTGTATCTGGCGAACCTGTCGTTCAGCAATCTGCGCCGGACCCCACTCGAGGATTGGGCGGCGCCGGGAGTCGCCGCTGTTCGTCCCGATACCGCCGGCAACTACGATTACTTCCCCGAACGCAGTCTGGCGCGCTGGCTGGCGAGCACCGGCCGTGAGCCGGTCGTGTACGCGTTCCCCAAATCCGGTGTACGGCCTCTGCGCGCGGCCTACACCGCGCTGGTCGAGCAGCTCGGCGCCGACGCCCTCGTGCTGGTCGACGGCGGCACCGACATTCTGTTGCGCGGCGACGAAACCGGTTTGGGCACACCGCAAGAGGACATGACGAGTCTCGCGGCCGTGGCCGGGCTGGACGACATCACCCGCCTGGTGGTGTCCATCGGTTTCGGCGTCGACGCCTACCACGGCGTCTGCCACGCCCATGTGCTCGAGAATCTCGCTGCGCTGCAACGGGAGAACGCGTTCCTCGGAGTGCTCTCCATCCCGCGCGACAGCGCCGAAGGCGCGGCCTATCTCGGCGCGGTCACCCACTCGCTGGCCGAAACCCCGTTGCGCCCGAGCATCGTCCACTCCCAGATCGCCGGCGCGCTGCGCGGGGAATTCGGCGACGTCCAAGCCACCGACCGCACCGGCGGCACCGAGCTCTTCGTAAACCCCCTCATGGCAATGTATTCGACCGTGGACCTCCCGGCACTGGCACGCACGGTCGAATACCTGCCCTACCTCGAACCGACCGATCACGCGTATCAGGTGGCGCAGGTGATCGAAGCCCATCTGACCTCGCGGCCCGGGCCCCGTCCGTCCAGGCTCATTCCCCACTGATCGCGGTGGCAGGCACCTATCACGTCCCCCGATCAGCGCGGCCCCGACCACCGCCCCCGCCGAGGTGCCGACTATCGAGTCGGCTGAACCCAAATCGATTCCACGGCGGCGCAATTCAGCGGACAAACCCGCCATCCATGCCAAACCGGGAACGCAGTCGACTCTTTCGCACCTAGGTAGTTCAAGTCCTACGTGAGATGACCATGATGTATTCGCACGGAGCGTTCGTTCGGTTGGCGAAGCCGTGGTCCGCGTCGGCCTGGAAGAACACGGAGTCGCCGGTATTCAGAGTCTCGCTGATTCCGCCGATCGCGACGGTCAGGGTGCCGTCGAGGACTACGAGTTGTTTCTCCGTGCCCGGTGGATAGGCCGGGAGCAGCCCGGTGGAGACGTGTGCGGGAAGGTGGTGGACGACCATCTCGCCACCCCCGGCACCCGGGGCCGCCGACACCATGTGCCGTTCGAAGCCGGTTTCCGGGTCGCGGAAGACGGGGCGTTCGTGCTTGCGCATGACAACGGCCACACCGGATACGGCAGCGGCCGGCCCGCCGATCAGGTCCGAAAGCGACGTGTCGAGCGCGTGGGCGATCTTGGACGCGACGCCGATCGTCGGACTCTTCTCGCCGCGTTCGACTTTGGACAGCATCGCCCGGCTGACCGCCGACTGGAAGGACAGCTGTTCCAGCGTCAGGCCGGCGTCCTCGCGACGTCGCCGCACGTTGCCGCCGAATGCCCCGGCCAGGTCGTCACCGTGCGCTGGTTCGACCGCGTTTGAGTCTTGCTCGACCACCCTGCTCCTCGATCGATGAGTACCTCGCCGTCACAGTGTAGAGATCTTCTAAAGAAGATATAGTCTTCTATCGGAGACGCGCGATGAGCGCGCCGACCTGAGGGAGGTTTCATGCGTTTGATCTCGAGTGGCCGGCACCACGCCACGTTCGAATTCGGCGATCTGCGGGTGATCTCGTTGCGAGACGGGTACATCGACATGCCGCCGACACGACTCCGCGATGAGGACGGGTGCGCGCTCGCCGAGTTGCCGGCTGCCGTGCCGCTGGCCGGCGACAACTTGCGGCTGTCGGTCAACGCTTTCTACGTCACCGACGGCACGCAGTCGGTCCTCATCGACACCGGCGCGTCCAACGCCTGGCACGACCCCACCATGGGATTGATCTACGAGGCGCTCGAAGAAGCAGGAATCGACCGCGCGGATATCACCGATGTGGCCATCACTCACAGGCACGAAGACCATGTCAGCGGGCTCATCGCGCCCGACGGTTCCGAGGCGTTCACCGAACTCGAGCGCGTGTGGATCGGCGCGGGAGACATCTCGGTGTTCGCGGGGCGGCTCGAACCGATCCGCGACCGGGTCGTGCCCGTCTCGGAGCAGGTCGCGATCCACGACTGGATCAGCGCGATCCCGACACCGGGCCACACACCTGGACACACCGTCTACGACGTCAGGAGCAGCGCCGGCCATCTTCTCGCCTGGGGCGACACCGTGCACGTTCCGACGCTCCAATTCGATCGGCCGAACGTGTCCTGGGAGCTCGACGGCAATCAGTCCCAGGCCCGGGCCGCACGCACGGCTCTCCTCGAACAACTTACCCGGCCAGGCCATTTCGTAGCCGGTGCTCATCTGGACTCACCCGGTATCGCCCGCGTAACCCCCGCCGGCGATGGTTACGCGCTGGAATATCTCGCACCACCGATCGGGTGATCCCGTACCAGGCTCGCCCCGCAGGTGAAAAGCCCTCGCCCTAATCTCGGAACAGCAGGATCACCATGATCGCCGCGGTGGCGAGCATGCTCATCCAAAAGGCCGGGTTGCACAGCACTGCGGTCAGCGCACCGCCTGCCCACAGGTCGGTCATCGGTGTTGCCCGTCCGGCATTTCGGCTGGCGGGTTCGGGTGCGAGATCTGCTCGGCGATCCACTGAACCCGGGCCGGGACACACTGTTCGTCGGCGAGCACGCTGTCGAGCTGATCCGCGCACTCGGCGTTCCAGTACGCGGGGGCGGGCGCGGCGTAGCTGACCGGCGGGCCGTCGTGCGGTTGGGTGCAGCGAGAGCAGGTATAGGTGGAGCTGGCGATCACCTCGGAAGCGTACTGGCGCAATTCACGTAAAGCTCAGCGGGCAGGGCGTTCTGAGCGGCAGTGGCTCTTGGGCGTTCGCATCAGCTGGTGCCGGATCGAGCGGTCACGCGGTCGCGCAGCGTCGGGACGCCGGGTCCGGTGAGATCATCGCAGTATGCGGGCCTGCCGGCCATCGCCATGGTCAGCGCGATCGTGGTTCCGCTGACCAACGGGCCGGTGCCGACGGCAAACGATCCGTCGGTCGCCGCCAAGCGCAGGCCCTCGGCATTGCTGCGGCTGGTGACGGTGAAGTCGCGTCCGGCGTAGAAACGCGCGACCGCGGTGGCGGCCTCCGTCGACGGCGTGCGGAGCAGCCCGAGAGGCTGCCGGATGTCTTGTGCGTGGACGACGACCTCACCGAGCCAGGCGACCGTGGGGCCCGGGGCCGCCGTGGTGCTGGTGACGATTGCCCGGAACCGTTCGAGGGTTTCGGCCGGAGTTTTCCCGCGGTGCTCGGCGAGCCGCCGGTTGTTGTGCTCGTCGAAGTCGAAGCGGGCGCCCAGAACGCTGGACAGCCAGCGCAGCCGTCCGACGCTCGCCGCCGCGGTGAGGTGCGCGACGACCTCCTCGACCACCCACGCCCCGCACAGCGACGGCCGGCCCACTGCTGGTCGTCCAGGTCGGCGAGATCGTCGGCCAGGGCGGCGCGTTCGGCGTGGGCCATCGCCCAGAGAGTCAAGGCATCCGACACCAGGGACCTCCAAAAGAACATGGCCGCACGGGGCCGCTTCGTCGTTCTGTAGTGCAGACGACGGCAGCCGCGCAGACTCATCGGCGCTCGCGCCGGAGTGGCCGTTTGCTCCGCCGCGGCGTCAGCCGACTTCGATGACGATCTTGCCGCCGTTGTGCCCGGCGTCGAGAAGGCGATGGGCTTGGACTATCTCGTCGAGACCGAGCACCTTCCTGATGCGTGGGTGTGCCAGTCCGCGTTCGAAGACCGGGGTCATTTCGGAGAGTCGTGCCCGCTCTCGGGTGAGGAAGATGCCGTAGAGGGTCTGGTTGCGCTGGTACAGCGAGTCGAGCGCGGTATCCGGGGCGAGGATTGTCGCTACCCGGCCGCCGTCACGGGCGGCGGTGAGGCTGCGTGCGACGTTTTCGCCGCCGACGGTGTCCAGAACGGCATCGACGCCGCGGCCGCCGGTGTGGTCGCGAGCCACTTCGACGAAGTCCTGCGACTTGTAGTCGATCGGCGTCGCGCCCAGTTCGCGCACCAGCTCCAGGTTGTCGGGGCCGGCGGTGGCCAGCACCGAAGCCCCTGTCGCACGGGCGAATTGGATGGCGAACGATCCCACGCCGCCCGACCCGCCGTGCACCAGCACGACCTGTCCCGGTCGGACCGCGAGCCGCCGGACGATCGCCTCCCACGCGGTCCCGCCGGCCAACGGGATCGCCGCCGCCTCGGTGAACGACAGCGCCGAGGGTTTCGGGGCGACGATCGTTGCGGAGGCGACGTGGTATTCGGCGTAGGCGCCGCCGCCGTCGGCGAGTTCCGAGGTGTAGTACACCTCGTCCCCGACCGCGAAATTGCTGACGCCCGGGCCGATTTCGGTTACGACGCCGGCGACGTCACTGCCCAGTACCGCCGGCAACGGCAACTCGGGGTTCACCGCGCCTTCGCGCACGAGTGCGTCCACCGGGTTCGCACTCGAGGCGTGCACCCGCACCAGTACTTCGCCCGGTCCGGGGCGCGGCGTGTCCACCTCCTGGACCGCGAGCGCGTCGGGTCCACCGAATTTCTCGATCATCGCTGCACGCATAACTGCACCACCTCTCTCGGCAAGATCGTGATGGGTATCAGCCGCCCGCACCGGCGATGTCCGACTCCTGTGGAACGGTACGAATCAGCTTGTGGTTGGCGAACTCTCCCATTCCGTAGTGCGAGAGTTCGCGGCCGAAACCCGAGCGCTTGACGCCACCGAACGGGAGCTCGGGGGCGGTTCCGGTGGGATGGTTGATCCACACCATGCCGCTGTCGAGCCGGTCCGCGACCGATTGGGCGGCCTCGGCATCGCCCGAGAAGATGGTGGCTCCCAGTCCGAAGCTCGACGCGTTGGCCTGCTCGACCGCGTCGTCGGCATCGTCGACCGCGTGCACGACGGCGACCGGGCCGAACAGTTCCTCGCTGAACGCGCGCATGTCCGCGGTGACTCCGGTGAGCACCGTGGCCTCGAAGTAGGCGCCCGGCCGATCGACTCGATGCCCGCCGACCGCGGCCGTCGCGCCTCGATCGAGTGCGTCCTGCACGATCTCCGCGAGATCCGCGACGGCCTGCTCGGAGGACAGCGGGCCCAGCGTGGTCGCCGCGTCCTGCGGGTCCCCCGCCTTCAGGATCCCGAAGGCCTGGACCATCCCTTCGACGAAACGGTCGTGGAGGCTGCGCGCGACGAAGAATCGCTTCGAGGCCACGCAGCTCTGGCCGGTGTTGGCCATGCGCCCGGTGACCGCGCCTTCGATCAGCCGATCGAAGTCACCGCCGTCGTCGAGGACGATGAACGGGTCGCTGCCGCCGAGTTCGAGCACCGATTTCTTGAGGTTCTTGCCCGCGTGTTCGCCCACACTCGCGCCGGCGGCCTCGCTGCCGGTGAGCGAGACACCCTTGATTGTGGGATTGCCGATGATGCGCGCGATCTTCGAGCCGGAGACGAACAGATTCGTGTACACGCCCTTCGGGGCGCCGGCATCGGCAAACAGCTTTTCCAGCGCCAGCGCCGATTGCGGGCAATTGCTGGCGTGTTTGATCAGCACCGTATTGCCGAGTGCGAGATTCGGGGCGGCGAAACGGACCACCTGATACAGCGGGAAATTCCACGGCATCACGCCGAGCAGCGTGCCGATCGGCACGGTGCGCACGATCGCCGTGCCGTCTTCGACCTCGATGGTCTCATCCGCGGTCATGGCCTCGCTGTTGTCCGCGTAGTACTGCAGAATCGCCGAGGCCAGCGCGACCTCGCCTTTGCTCTCGCCGATCAGCTTGCCCATCTCCAGGGTCAGTAGCGGCGCAAGCTCGTCGGCGCGATCGGCCATGAGCTGCGCGGCCCGAGCGAGGACGGCAGCGCGCTCGGATTTCGTCTTGGCGCGCCAGGACGAGAACGCCGTGTCGGCGGCATCGACGGCTTGGTCGACCTGCTGGTCGCTGAACTCGTCGAACTCCTCGACCGTGGTGTTGTCGGCCGGGTTGATCGTCGCTATTGCCATGAATCATTCCTTTCGACGGGTTGGCGGCTCCGACCGCTATAGCCCGTGCGACCCATGGCAAACACGCAGACGCTGTCCAGGGTGTACCCCGATGAGGGCAGCGCTTTCCACCGATCCAGGTTGCACACTGGGTAATAGGCGCAGCGCTGCTGCCGCTGGATTCACCTCGGCGTCATTCATCACTTCGGCATCCATTAAGGAGCATGACAGTGAGCATGATTCTCTGCGCGCTACAGGACAGCGTTCTCACCCAGGTCGTCGGCAATCCGGCCCCCGAGGCGCCGCCGCTGGCCGACAAGCTGATGCAGATGGGCCGCTACTTCACCTGGCTGGTCCAACTGTCCGGCATCACGGCTATCACCTACGGCGGCGGCCGCTTTGCCTGGGAGAAGTGGAATGGCGGCGGCCTGCAGTCCCCGAAGATGATCGCGGGCGCGATGACCGGCGGTGCGGTCGCCACCAGCGCGGGCAGCATCATGAACGCGGTGGTCTAGCGCCGAGCGTGCCCTCACACCGGCCCGTGGGGGTGGGTGAGGTCGTAGGCGCGGGAGAGTTTCTTGGGGACGACCATGCGCCAGGCGTCGACGACGAGTTCGCGGGCCTCGGTCCGGTCCAGGGCCGCGAGGTCGGCGTTGATCCAGTTGAAGCGGAGGTCCGATTGGGCGGGGAGGTGGAATGCGCGGGGCCGGCTTGCGACGAGGGCTGCGCGCTCCTCCTTGGGGAATGCGAAGCCCATGACGGTTTCGTCGAGGGAAAATGCGACGTAGACGATCTGGTTGACGCGGAACTTCAGTCTGCCGCGCACGTAGACGCGGTATGAGCGGTCCAACTCCGCGCCCAGTGGGCTGACATCCTCGATCACAGCCATCGGATGGATCCGCTGTGGCGCAAACGTATTCGCGGTGCCGGTAGGTTTTTCATGGCCGCCCTCTAGAGTGAGCTAAGGATGAGTTAACCGACCGTATCCGGTCTCCGCAGGAGTGTGTATGCCGAAAGCTGCCGATCGCCGTCGCAGTCCGACTCAGCGGCGGGCGAAGGCCACTCGGGAACACATCCTGGACACGGCCGCACGGCTGTTCGGCGAGCGCGGGGTTTCGGGGACCTCGACCAATCGGATCGCCGCCGAAGCGCAGGTCAGCATCGGCACGCTCTATCGATACTTCACCGATCGCGCGGTCATCGTCGAGGAGTTGCTGACGCGGTTGCTCGAAGGGATCGAACAGCGGGTTACCGAGTTGGCGGACGATACGGACGACATGTCCATCCGGGAGCGCTACAGCACCATCGTCGATGTGATCTTCGAGGAGATGGCGGCGAACGCGGGGCTGGTGCGTGCGCTGGTGGGCGGCGTGCACTTTTACAACACCGCCATTCCGCAGTTCGAACCCCGGTTGCATCTGTCGACCAGGGCGGTCTTGGTCAAGGTTCTCGGGCCCGGCGCGACCCGCGAATTCGACTACGACACTATGACTTTCGTGATCATCAATACGATCTTCGCGGCGGTGGTGCGCGCCTCCGCCACCGAGATCGACGAGGACTTCCGGGCGGAAACAGTCGAGATGACCGGGCGGATGATCGGCACCTGGATCGAGAGCGAAGCCGGTCAGGCTGCCGGAGCTTCGTGAGCCGGCGGGTTCAATGCCAGTGCTGCCGACGTCGAGCGCGCCGGTTCTTGTGGGGGTCCCAATTCATGGCGACGGCGGCGCTGGTCAGTAATGCCACGACGATCGCTATCACGACCAACTCGGTAATCAGCATGTCGTCCCGCTTTCCGTCGATCAGAACTATGACGGGAAGTTACCGCCCTACCAGCGGATTTCCGGTGCCGACTGGACTTGTCACACTCTGGTGACGGGCCAGGGGTGACGGCGCACATCGGACGCCATCGGTCCGGCCGACGCCGGGCCCCGCCGAGCGGACATCCGCGATGTGTTCCGGTATTCGGGATATAACAGCTGCGGTGCAGTGATCTTTCCGATTCACCGAAAGGGTCGACCTATGCGCGGGCTGTCCATGCGGTTGTGCACCACGGTACTGAGCACCGCGCTGCTCGCGGCGGCGCTGAGCGGCTGCGCAGCCGGAACCAGCCAGGCGAGCACCGGGCGATTCCTGACCGAATTCGGTCCGGCGGCCTCCCCCGCCGCCGAACGCGGAAAACAGCTCGCGGTCCGGCATCACACGCTGGAGGGATTCGCCCAGGAGGCGGACAACTTCTTCCTCCTGCCGCAGGACGTCCCGATCGTCGGCCGGCAATGCGACGAGGCCAACGCGTATTGGGATCCGCAGGCCGGGCAGATCCAGTTCTGCTACGAAATGCTGGACCACATCGATGAATTCGCGGCGGCGCATTCCGGTGGTTCCGAGGCGGAACGGACGCGGCTGTTCACTGCCGTGTCGAGCATGATCTTCTATCACGAGACCGGTCACATGGCGATCAGTCTGTATTCGCTGCCGGCCACGGGGCGGGAGGAGGACTCCGCCGACCAGCTCGCGACCCTCGTTCTGCTGAGCACGCCGGACCACTCGGGCGGGGCCGATGCCGTTGCCGCGGCGGAATTCTGGCGGTCTTCCGCGGGCGACCCGGCCGACCTCGATTCCCGTCGTTTCGGCGACAGCCACTCCCTCGATGAGGTGCGCGGTTTCAACCTGCTGTGCTGGGTGTACGGATCCGACCCCAGCGCTTATCCGGCGATCGTCGCACCGGCCGGACCGCTGCCCAGCGAACGCGCCAGCGGCTGCCCGCTCGAATACCAGAAGATGAAAGAGGCGTGGAACACGCTGCTCGCGCCGCACGTCAAGGGTGAGATCGGTGGACCGGCCGACTGACGGCGAGCGACGCATTAAATAGGTCGCGCCGGTCATCGGCGCTTCCCTAGTATCAGTACTCGAAACAGCGTGTCGATGACCGATTCGCCTCTATAGCTCAACGGGTAGAGCAGCTGACTTTTAATCAGCGGGTTGTGGGTTCGAGTCCTACTGGGGGCACAAATCGGCGACCGGGAAAGTCAACCAGACGGGGTCTGGGATCGCTTGCTAAGCGAATCGGGGTGTCCGCACCCAGGGGATCGTGCCCTCGTCTTTCCGCGCAAGAAATCTGGAAGGTCGGCCTTCCTCGAGATCCCGCGGGTCACACCTCGCGGTATTGCTCCGCGCGGTGGGAGAGGCGTTCGGCGAAGGTTTCGGTCCAGGCGGATTCCGGCTCTTCGGCGACTTTGGCGCGTTTGCGGGTGGGGTGGGTGCGGGGGGCGCCGGCGAGGTTTTTGCCGGGGCGGGATTGGGCGGACAGGAGTCGGACGCCCCAGGACAGGTAGGCCTCCAAGGTCATGCCCGCGCATTCGGCCGCTTCGGCGATGCTGTGCCATTGGTCGTCGTCCATGGACACGGTCACCGTGATTTCCCTGGTCGCCATACCCGGCCACGGTAGTCCCAATTCTTGGAATCGTGCGGAAGTCGGGGCAATCGGCCGCATAATCCACGGTCGAGCGGACCCCGAGCACGCTTGGCATGGTTGCCGCGGCGGTGGCTGAAACATGTTGGGAAGTGGGCATTTACGATGCCAGAAGGCTTCCGCAACCAAAGGTCTCAGGCGATACCGGGGAGACCGGTCGGTGTGGCGTGACGGGTTGCGTCGAGGCTACAGAGTTTGCGGTTCGGTAACTGTTGGTTCAGGGGTGTGCGGAGCGAAATAGACTCGCGGAGATCATTCCGGCCCGCTGTTCTTCCGAACCGAAGGAGTCGATGGTGACCGCGATCCCCCAGGATTACCGCAATCGCCCGGTCGCCGTGGTGGGCGCGGGCACGCTCGGACGGCGGATCGCGCTGATGTTCGCCACCCGGGGTGGGCAGGTCAATATCACCGATCCGAACGCGGAGCAGGGCGAACAGGGGGTTGTCTACGCGATGGGTGAGCTGCCTGCGGTCGCCGCGCGGGTAGACGGGGGCACGGCGGGCACGGTGGGTTATGTGCGGGATCAGGCCGAAGCCGTGCAGGACGCCTGGCTGGTGGTCGAAGCCGTGCCGGAGAAGCTGGAGCTGAAGAAGCAGATCTTCGCGCAGCTGGAGCAGGACTGCCCGGCCGATGCGATCATCTCCTCCAACTCCTCCTCCTATGCGAGCCGGCTGTTCACCGAGGATCTGCGGACCAACGACCGGATGCTCAATACGCACTTCTACATGCCGCCCGCGGCGATCACGCTCGACGTCATGTCCGACGGGCACACCGCGCCCGAGGTCATCGACTTCGTGCTGCGGACCTTTCCCGAGTACGGGCTGCGGCCCTTCCACTGCCGCAAGGAGAGCACGGGTTTCATCTTCAACCGAATCTGGGCGGCGCTGAAACGGGAATCGCTCGAGGTGGTCTACGCGGGTGTTTCCGTTCCGGAGGACGTCGACGCGATGTTCTCGATGAACTTCGGCACCAAGGCCGGGCCGTTCCGGATGATGGACCAGGTCGGCCTCGACGTGGTGCTCGACATCGAGGAGCACTACGCCCAGGAGAACCCGCAACTGCCCGAGGGGCCGCGGATCCTGCTGCGCGAATACATCGCCGACGGCAAACTCGGCGTGAAGTCGGGCGCAGGGTTCTACGACGACTACCCGAAGCCGAGCTGACATGACCGAGTTGCTCGCACTGGATCTGAAGGGCGCGATACACGCGGTCGCCCTGGACGGCAGCGAGGTGCGGACCCTGGTGGACGGTCTCGACGCGATGCCCGACGGGATCGTCGTCGATCAGCAACGCGGCCACATCTACTGGACCAGTATGGGAGCGCCCGACGTGCGCCCCGAGCGGGGCAGCGAGCCGCCGTTCTTCCAGCGCAACGGCAAGCTCGAGCGGGTGGACTTCGACGGCCGGAATCGCACCACGATCGTCGCCGCGGGCGCGTTCACCACCGGTAAGCAGATCGCCGCGGACTTCACGGCGGGCCGGCTCTACTGGTGCGACCGGGAGGGGATGCAGGTACTGACCTGCGATCTCGACGGGAACGATCTGCGCGCGCTGGTGAGCACCGGCGAAGACGCCCAGGTGGTACGCAACTGGCCGGTCGGCATCTGCGTCGACCCGCGACGCGGGTTCCTCTACTGGACGCAGAAGGGCGCACCGAAAGCCGGTGACGGCAGGATCTTCCGCGCACCGCTGGACCTGCCCGCGGGCTCCTCGCCGCGCGATCGCGACGACATCGAACTGCTCTGGCGCGACCTGCCCGAACCCATCGATCTGGAACTGCTCGACGACGGCACGCTGGTCTGGACCGACCGCGGCGAGCCGCCCGAGGGCAACACCCTCAACCGGGCCACCCTCGAACCCGAGCCGGGCCTGGTGGAGATCCTGTCGAGCGGCTACCGCGAGGCGATCGGCCTGGCCGCCGCCGGCGAATCCCGTTTCTACGTCAGCGATCTGGGCGGATCGATCCGCCTGGTCGACCTGTCCGCCGGCATCGACCGGGTCATCGCACGGCCCGGCGGCCCGCTGACCGGTTTGGCGCTGGCCGAGCTTACCTAGTCGAGGCGTTCCAGGATGAGGACGTTGGCGGTGCCGCCACCTTCGCACATGGTTTGCAGGCCGTAGCGGGCGTCGCGGCGTTCGAGTTCGTGCAGCAGGGTGGTGAAGAGTTTGGCGCCGGTGGCGCCGAGAGGGTGGCCCAGGGCGATGCCGCCGCCGTTGACGTTGACGCGGGCGGGGTCGGCGCCGGTTTCGATCAGCCAGGCCATGGCGACGCTGGCGAAGGCCTCGTTGACCTCGAAGAGATCGATGTCGGACAGGGTCAGGCCGGAGCGGTGCAGGGCGCGGCGGGTGGCTTCGATGGGACCGGTGAGCATCCATACCGGGTCGTCGGCGTAGACCGAGAGGTGGCGGATCAGGGCGCGCGGGCGCAGGCCGTGCTCGGCGACGAAACGTTCGGAGGCGATCAGGGTGGCCGCCGCGCCGTCGCCGTTCTGGCTGGCCAGCGCCGCGGTGATGCGTGAATCCGGTTGCAGGGCAGGCAGTGCGGCCATTTTCGCCGATGTCGTGCCGCGACGGGGGCATTCGTCGGTGGCGACGTCGGCCAGCGGGACTATCTCCGTGGCGAAGCGGCCGGAATCGATAGCCTCGCAGGCTTTTTCGTTGCTGCCGAGGGCGAACTCCTCCATCGCGGCGCGGGACAGGTCCCATTTGCGGGCGATCATGTCCGCGCTGCGGAACTGCGAGATCTCGGTCTCGCCGTAGCGCGCACGCCAGCCCGCCGAGCCGGAGAACGGGTCGTCGAAACCGTACTGCCGCCCGGCGAGCATGGCGGCGCTCATCGGGATGTCGCTCATGGTCTGCAGGCCGGCGGCGACGACGAGGTCCGCCGTGTCCGACAGCACCGCCTGCGCCGCGAAATGGATGGCCTGCTGGCTGGATCCGCACTGGCGATCCACGGTGACCCCGGGCACGTGGTCGGGCAGGCCCGCGGCCAGCCAGCTGGTGCGGCCGATATTGCCCGACTGCGAGCCGATGGTGTCGCAGCATCCCATGATCACGTCCTCGACCAGGGCGGGGTCGACGCCGGACCGGGTGACCAGCGCACCCAGGATGTGCGCGCCCAGATCGGCCGCGTGCACACCGGCGAGCCCGCCGCCGCGCCGCCCCACCGGCGTGCGCACGGCATCCAGCACGTAGGCCCGAGATGTCATGTCGCCCTCCAACTTCCCCACGGTTTGAACTTCAAACTGTTGTGACGAATACTAGGAAGTGACGGTTGGAAGTGCAAACCGTCTACCCACAGTACTGCAACCAGTTCTAGCTTGTCTCACAAGTGAATTTACAAGCAAGACAGCATCTTTCGAGACTTATATTGCGATTGACTAGAACCTGTTATAGCTTCCAAAGAAGGGTCAGTTCACGGCCGATTCGGCCACCTCTATCGCTTAGGAGATGAGTATGGGCACCCCTGTCATCGTGGAAGCCGTGCGCAGCCCGATCGGTAAGCGCGGCGGCGTGCTGTCCGGCCTGCATCCGGCCGAAACCCTGGGCATGACCGTGACGGCGCTGCTCGATCGCGCCGGGCTCGAGCCGGCGCTGGTCGAGCAGGTGATCGGCGGGAATGTCACCCAGGCGGGCGAGCAGGCCGGCAACATCACGCGCACCGCCTGGTTGCACGCGGGCCTCGCGCAGACGACCGGGGCCACCACCATCGACTCGCAATGCGGGTCCGCGCAGCAGGCCACCGGGCTGGTGTCGAGCCTGATCACGGCCGGCGCGATCGAGGTCGGTGTGGCGTGCGGCGTGGAGGCGATGAGCCGAGTTCCGTTGGGCGCCAACCGGGCCAACCCGGAATTCGGCACCGCCCGGCCCGACGCCTGGACCATCGACATGCCGAGTCAATTCGAGGCTGCGGAGCGAATCGCACAGCGCCGCAACCTGACTCGCGCGGACACCGACGCCTTCGGGCTGCGCTCCCAGCAGCGGGCGCTGCAGGCCTGGGCCGAGGGCCGCTTCGACCGAGAAGTAGTGCCGCTCAAGGCTCCGGTGGTGGCCACCGGCGTGGCGGAACTGGTCACCCGCGACCAAGGGCCGCGCGAGAGCACTCCGGAAGGCCTCGCGCGCCTCACCCCCGTCCTCGACGGCGGCCTGCACACCGCCGGCAGCTCCGCGCAGATCTCCGACGGCGCGGCCGCGATCCTGCTGATGGACTCCGACCGCGCGACCGCCCTCGGCCTGACCCCGCGTGCACGAATCGTGGCGCAGGCGCTGGTCGGGGCCGAGCCCTACTACCACTTGGACGGCCCGCCCGCGGCGACGGAGCGAGTCCTGGCCCGGGCCTCGATGGCACTCGGCGACATCGACCTGTTCGAGATCAACGAGGCGTTCGCCTCGGTGGTCCTGTCCTGGCAGCAGGTCTCCGGCGCGGACTGGGACCGGGTCAACGTCAACGGCGGCGGCATCTCCCTCGGGCATCCGGTGGGCAGCTCCGGCGCCCGGCTGATCACCACGGCGCTGCACGAATTGGAGCGCCGCGACGCGACCACCGCCCTGGTCGCCATGTGCTGCGGTGGCGCGCTCGCCACCGGAACCATCATCGAGCGGATCTGACGCTCGCTGTCTCTCGTGAAAGGACCGTCGATGACGAGATCCCCCCTGGCCGATGTGGCCAACGGTTACATGTCCTCCCAGATCATCCATGCCGCAGCGGAATTGGAGATCGCCGACCTGCTCGCGGACGGCCCGCGCTCCAGCGCCGAGCTGGCCGCCGCCACCTCGACCCATTCGTCCTCGCTGTTACGACTGCTGCGCGCGCTGGTCGCGCTGGGCGTGCTGGCCCAGTCCGAGCCGGATCGCTTCGAGCTCACCGAGCTGGGCAACCACCTGCGCAAGGACGCGCCCGACACCATCCGCGACGTGGTGCGGTACCTGTGCTCGCCGTGGGTGTGGGCGTCCTTCGGCGGGATCCTGCACAGCCTGCGCACCGGCGATCCGGCCTTCGATCACATCCACGGAATGCCGGGCTTCGACTACCTGGCGAAGCATCCGGCCGAGGCGGCGAAATTCAATGCCGCGATGAGTCAGATGACCCGCGAGACGGGCACCGGAATCGTCGCCGACTACGACTTCTCGGCGTTCCCGACGGTGGTCGACGTGGGCGGCGGCAACGGGACCCTGATGGCCGAGATCCTCGGCACCGCACCGGATTCGAAGGGCATCGTCTTCGATACGCCCAGCGGGGTATCGGCCGCGCAGGCGAAGCTGGAGGCGGCCGGCGTCGCCGACCGGGTGGTCACGATCGGGGGCGACTTCTTCGAATCGGTGCCCGCGGGCGGGGACGCCTACGTGATGAAGTACATCCTGCACGACTGGAACGACGAGAAGTCGCTGCTGATCCTGCGCAATATCCGCAAGGTGATCGAGCCGACCGGCAAGCTGATCGTCTTCGAGCGCGCGATCCCGGAGCTGATCGTGCCCGACCACCATCGCGCACTGCTGTCGGACCTGCTGATGCTGGTACTCACCGGCGGCCGGGAACGCACCGTCCCCGAGTACCGGGAACTGTTCGCCGCCACCGGGTTCGAGCTGGAATCGGCCACCGGCCCGCTGGGCCACCTCGGTTTCACCCGGCTGGTCGCCACGCCGGCCTGACCGAGGCCGAGGCGCTCAGCTGCGATTGTGACTGAGCCACTCGGCATTCTCGGTCGTCGCCGCCACCGCCGCGCGGTCGGTGAGGTCGACATCGGTTTCGCAATGGGGGCACCGGGGGACAACCGCGATCTCATGCCCACAGGTGTGGGTGAAAGCCACCGGTGGTTCGTCGACGAGCCACCGGTCACCCCAGGCTCGCATCATGGCGAGCAGCGGGAACAGGTCCTCGCCGGCGTCGGTGAGGCGATATTCGTACCGCGGCGGATGCTCGGAGTAGCGCTTCCGGAAAACGATGTTGTTCGCCTCCATGCCGCGCAGCCGCGCGGTGAGGATGTCGCGGGGGGCGCCGGTGGCGGACGCGATCTGACTGAAACGCGTATTACCGAGACCGATTTCGCGCACCACCAGCAGCGTCCACCGCTCTCCGATGATGGACAGCGACGTGGCGATCGAGCACGGACGCCCCGGCACCTCGGCGGCGGAACGGCGTGCGGGAGACAACGTTGTCGACGATTTTGCAGCCATCCCTCTAGGTTGCCATATCCAACTCACTAACATTAAAATTGCGTCAGTTTGGATTTCAAACTGACGGTTGCTACACCCCTGGAGAACACATGAGTCAGGTATCCGTCCTGCGTGAACCGCTCGATATCATCGGTCACCTCCTGTCCTTCGAAGGCAAACAGGATCCCTACCCGCTGTATGAGCAGATGCGCGTGCACGGGCCCGTGGCCGATGTGGCCGGCGCGCACTTCTTCGTCACCGGATATGCCGAATGCGCTTGGGCCCTAAGAGCTTCCGACGTTCTACTCTCCACCGACGCCGGCGTGCAGGACCTGCGCCTGCCCGGCTGGCGCGAGCACGCGTCCTGGGTCTGGCTCACCCGGAACATGTTGTTCAGCAACGACCCTCAGCACGCCCGGTTGCGCCGGTTCTTCGGCAACGCGTTCTCGGCGCAGCGGGTCCAGGCCATGCGCGGGCTGGTCGAACACCAGGCCGAAGCGGTACTCGACCATCTGGCGGCGGCCGGCGCGGACGGCGCGCCGGTGGACCTGGTGGCCGAGTTCTCCTATCGCTACGCGATCGGGATCATCGGCGGGCTGCTCGGGGTGCCGGCGGCGGACCAGCCGGGCATGCGGTCCGCGATCGGCGACATCACCCTGGCACTGGAACCGATCGGCGATCCGGCGGTGCTGGCGCCGGGCGACGCCGCGATGTCGCGCCTGGCCGAGTACTTCCACGCCCTGCTGGCGCGGCTGCGCGCCGAGCCCGGTCCGGATATGACCAGTGCCTGGATCAAGGCCGCCGACGAATCCGGGGACGTGACCGACGAGGATCTCGTCGCCAACCTGATGCTGCTGCTGGTCGCGGCGACCGAGGCGCCGCAAGACCTGCTCAGCAACACCGTGCGGCTCGCGCTGGAGCATCCGCACCTGCACGATCGACTGCGCGCGGACCCGGAATTCGTCGCCGGGTTCCTCGAGGAGTCCTACCGATTCGATCCCGCCGTGCAGGTCCTGAATCGGGTGGCCGCCACGGATTTCGAGTTCTTCGGCCGCGCGGTCACCGCGGGCACGCCGTTGACCCTGCTGATCGCGGCCGCCAATCGGGATCCGGCGCGCTTTCCCGATCCCCTGGTCTTCGATCCGGCCCGCGCGGAGAACCAGCCGCTGACCATGAGCGCGGGCAGTCACTACTGCCTCGGCGCCGCGCTGGCGCGTATGTCGGTGACCGCGGTGCTGCCGGAACTGCTGCGGCGGTTTCCCGGCATGACGCTCGCCGGGCCGGGGACCTTCCGCGATCAGATCGTGCAGCGTGGCCACGCCGAGCTTCCGGTGGTGCTGGGATGAGCCAGACACAGATCGCCGATCTGCTCGCGGCCGACGACGGCCTCGAAGCCACGGAACTGCGACCGTTCCACGGGTTCAAGGGATTACACGGCGGGCTCGCGGCGGCGCTGATGGTACGGCGCATGCGCGCGGGCGTGCCGCCGGATCAGGAACTGCTCTCGCTCGGGGCGCGCTTCGTCAAACCGGTCGGCGGACCGGTGGCCGTCAAGGCCGATACCGTGCGCTCCGGGTCCGCGACCACGCTGGTCGCGGCCGCGCTGTCGGCCGACGGGGTACCGAATGTGCTGGCGGAGGCCCTCTTCGGGAAGCGCACGCCGCGGGGCCTGCAAACCTTCGCGCCACGGATGCCGTCGGAGTTGACCGCACTGGAGCAGGCCCAGCCCTTCCTGATCCCGCCGGAGTTCGTGCCGATCGCGCAGAAGATGCAGATCCGCCCGGCGACCCCGGAACTGCCCTACTCCGGCTCGCGCCGCCCGGAGTTGTGCGCCTGGGTGCGGCTCACCGACGAGGTGCCCGACCCCGCCGAACGGCTGGTCATCCTCGCCGACGCGCTCGCGCCCTCCTACACCGCGATCCTGACGACCCTGACCATCGTGCCGACGGTGGAACTGTCGATCCGGATTTCCGATCAGGCCGCGGCGACCGAGTTCGACTGGGTGCTGATTCGCGCACGCACCGAGGCCGCCGACGAGGCCGGCTGGGTCGACGAGACGATCGATCTCTGGTCCGAGAGCGGTGTGCATCTGGCGAGCGCCAGGCAGTTGCGCCTGGTCCGCTGACCAGGACCTTTCAGTTCAGTTGTGGGGAGTTGTATTTGCCATGCCCGAAATCATCAGCGTCACCGACATGCTCTGGCAACGCTCCGGGTCCGATGACCGCGCCCTGATCTTCCTGGCCGACGGCACCAGCGGCAGCGCACAGGAATGGAGTTTCTTCACCGTCTTCGCCGAGGCGGGCAGGTGGGCGGCCCGGCTGGCCGCCCGCGGCGTCGGACGGGGTGATCGCGTCGTGCTCGCGATCAATCCCGGACTCGACTATGTGGCGGCACTGTACGGAATCCTGTGGCTGGGTGCGGTCGCCGTGCCGTGTTTCCCGCCGCTGCGAGCCAAGGAGCTCGACCGTTTCGCGGCCGTGCTCCGCGACGCCGAACCGGTGCTGGTACTCATCGACGAGATGTACCGGCCCCGCCTCGACGAGCTGGCCGCCCGCGGCCTGGACGCCTGCCGCGAGCCGCTGCACCCGGGCGGGCCCGCCGAGACCGGCGGACGGTTCGAGCAGCCGACGCCCTGTGTCGCAAGCGATCTCGCGCTCATCCAGTACACCTCCGGCTCCACCGGGCACCCCAAAGGCGTGTGCATCACGCACGGGAATCTGGTGAGCAACTGCGCGGCGCTGGACCGCAGCATGGGGCACGATCCCGGCCGGATCGGGCTGTCCTGGCTACCGCCCTACCACGATATGGGCCTGATGGGCACGATCGTGCTCGCGCTCTACCACGGCTGGCCCCTGGTGCTGATGTCGCCGGTGCATTTCATCCAGCAGCCCGCCCGCTGGCTCGAGGCCGTGACCGACTTCGGCGTCACCATCACCGTGGGGCCCAACTTCGCGCTGGAGCTGTGCACCACCGAGCTCACCGACGCCGAGGTCGCCCCGCTGGATCTGTCCACGCTCACCGAATTCTATTGCGGCGCGGAGCCTATCCGCGCCGACACCATCACCGCGTTCGCGCGCCGATTCGCGCCGTGCGGATTCGACGTCCGAGCCCTGATCCCCTGCTACGGCATGGCCGAGGCGACGCTGTTCATCGCGGGCAAGGCGGCGGGCGACACCTGGCGCACCGGGACCTCGGCGGACGACACGGCCGCGATCGTCAGCTGCGGTGTCGTCGACGCCGGGCACAGCGTGCGCATTGTCGACCCGGACACGGCGAACCCGCTGCCCGACGGGCAGATCGGGGAGATCTGGGTCGCCGGGCCCAGCGTCGCGGCGGGCTACTTCCGCGACGAACCACGCACCGGAGCGGTCTTCGGCGCGCGGATCGCGGGCGCGGACGGGCGCTACCTGCGCACCGGCGATCTGGGGTTCCTGCGGGGAGACGAACTGTTCGTCACCGGCCGGATCAAGGATCTGATCATCGTCAACGCCCGCAATATCTACCCGCAGGACGTGGAATTCCGCGCACTGCAAAGCGATCCGTCGTTCCGCAAGGCCGCCGCGTTCGCCGTCCCCGGGGCCGGCACCGAGGGGCTGGCGGTGGTGATCGAGTCCCAGCGGGCGGCGCTCACACCGCGCGATCACACCGAGCTGACCGAACGCCTGCGGGCCGAAATCATCGCGGAATTCGGGGTCGCGCCCGCGGTGATCCACATCGGCCCACGCCGCACCGTTCCCACCACCACCAGCGGCAAGGTGCGCCGGGCCGCGACCCGAGGCCTGCTGCTGAC
Source organism: Nocardia sp. NPDC050712 (assembly GCF_040654295.1). Classification (NCBI taxonomy): domain Bacteria; kingdom Bacillati; phylum Actinomycetota; class Actinomycetes; order Mycobacteriales; family Nocardiaceae; genus Nocardia; species Nocardia sp. NPDC050712. The sequence goes on along the minus strand of NZ_JBFAHT010000005.1, from coordinate 60,803 downwards.
CGGCCGGCTCCCGGCCTTCGATCCGACAAGTGAAGGAATCGCGGTATGAGTGACACCGCAGCGCCGGAGCGGGATGTCCTCGCCGGCCGGCTCGCCTATCTCACCGTCGGCCTGCCCACCCTGGGCACCGCCGCGGCCATCGCCTACGCCTACGCCGACGGCCTGACCGCGCTCGACCTCACGCTCTTCGCGGTGATGTATCTGCTCACCGCCCTCGGTGTCGAGGCGGGCATGCACCGCTACTTCACCCACCGCTCGTTCGCCGCGGCGGCGCCGGTCAAGGTCGGGCTCGCCGTCGCCGGCTCGATGGCGGCGCAGGGGCCGATCGTGTTCTGGGTGGCCAATCACCGGTTGCACCACGCCTACGCCGACACCGACCGCGACCCGCACTCGCCGCAGCCGCGCGGCCCGGGGCTGCGGGGCCGGCTGGCCGGGCTCTGGCACGGGCACCTGGGCTGGCTGTTCGAGGTTCGTAAAACCGAATGGAACCGGCACTGCCGGGACTGGCTGTCCGATCGCGCGGTAATGCGGGTCAACCAGCACTACTTCTGGGTGGTGCTGGCGGGCATCGTGGCGCCGGGCCTGATCGGCGGACTGGTGAGCTGGACCTGGCACGGGGTGATCGGCGGCATCCTCTGGGGTGGTTTCGCCCGCATCTTCGCGCTGGATCACGCGACCTGGGCGGTCAACTCGCTGGGCCACACCATCGGCTTCCGCGAATTCCGGACCCGCGACGAGAGCCGCAATATCGGCTTGCTGGCGCCGGCCACGGTCGGCGGCTCCTGGCACAACAATCACCACGCCCGCCCGTCACTGGCCCAAACCCGCAGGCACTGGTGGCAATTCGATATCGCGGGCCGCTTCATCCGAATCCTGGAACAGCTCGGCCTGGCCAGCAACGTCCGCTACGTCGACGCCGAATCCGAACCCGCACGGTAGGAGAATCCGATGTCCACACGCACCGGCCGAAGAACGGTCCCGCCGGCGGAGAAGAAGGAATCGGTGGCGCGGGCGATCGTCCAGCTCAACCCCAAGAGCGCCCGCGTCAAACGGATCGTCGCCCTGGTCACCATCGGCATCCCCGGGCTGGGCACGGTCGCCGCGCTGTATCTGATCCTGACCGGCGCGACCCGGCCCCTGGACTACGTGCTGTTCGCGGTGTTCTACGCGATTCAGATGTTCGGCATCACGGTGGGATTCCACCGGTACGCCGCGCACAAGTCGTTCAAGACCTCGCGCTGGTTCGAGGGTGTACTCATGGTCTCCGGATCGATGGCGTTGGAAGGGCCGCTGCTGTTCTGGGTGATCACCCACCGGCGCCATCACCGATTCGCCGACGACCTCGGCGATCCGCACTCCCCCAACCTCAGCGGATCCGGCTGGCGCGGGCGGCTGCGCGGACTCTGGTACGCCCACATCCCATGGATGTTCAGCGACCAGGAATCCCGGGTCGAGGTCTTCGCGCCGGACATCCTGCGCGACCGCACCCTGTTCAACTACAGCCGCAGCTACCCGATCTGGGCGCTGCTGAGCCTGGGACTGCCCGCACTGATCGAGTTCGCCTACTACGGCACGGCCGAAGCGGCCTTGTCCGGCTTGATCTTCGGCGGCCTGGCCCGCGTGTTCATCGCGAATCAGGCGGCCTGGTGCGTGGGTTCGATCAGTCACATGATCGGCTCGCGGCCCTTCGTCAACGACGACGACAGCGTCAACAACTGGCCCGTCGCGATCGTCACCTTCGGTGAGGGATTGCAGAACAACCACCACGCCTTCCCCGGCGCCTACAAGCACGGAATGCGCTGGTGGGAACCGGATCTAAGCGGGTGGGTGCTGACCGCGCTGGGACGCCTCGGCGTCGTGCGCGAGCTGCGCATGCCCGATCGCAGCACCATCGACAACCGGCTGCGCAAGAACGCCGAAGCGCCGGTGCACTGAATCACCATGAAGGGACGACCCATGTTCAAACGCAAACGCGCGGTTCCGCAGGCGGAACTGACCCGGGATTCGTTGCGCGGCTGGCTGATCACCGAGCTGGCGCGCCGCACCGCGATCGCGGCATCGGAGATCGACACCGCGAAATCCTTTGAGTCCTACGGCCTGGACTCGCGGTCCGCGGTGCAGGTCTCCGGGGCCCTGGAGAAGGTCGTGGAACGCCGGCTCTCGCCCGGAATCCTGTTCGAGCACAGCACCATCGACGATCTCACCGACTATCTGGTCGGCGAGCTGAGAATCACCGTGTGACGGGAGCCGGGCCATGACAACACCATCGATTCCCACCAATCCGGACCCGCGGTTCGTCGATTTCATGGCGAAGAGCAAAGCCATCGAAGGCGAGCGGCTGGCCGCCGCGATCCCCCGGGACTACCTGGAGCCGCAATTATGGCGCGGGGTAGCGGGTTTCGCGATGAGCTGGGCGCTGTACGCGGGGTCCGTCGTCGCCATCGCGTTGTTCGGCAACTGGTATCTGACCCCGCTGCTGCTGGTGATCGCCGGCCTGGGCGGCTGGGGCCTGCACTGCATCGCCCACGACTGCGGGCACGGCTCGTTCTCGCGCAACCGGCGCCTGAACTTCGTCATCGGCCATATCGCGCTGCTGCCGCTGGCCTATCCGTTCCACGCCTGGTGGCACGTGCACAATCTGCACCACGGTCACACCAACAGTCTGGAACTCGACACCGACTGGCGGCCGATTCCCGAAGCCGTCTACCGGCGGATGTCGATCCGGGATCGACTGGTCTACCTGAGCACTCGAACCTGGGCGGCCTGGGCCGGGACGATCAGCTACTGGGTCGATTCCGGGTTCCGGCCCGGCTATTTCCCGAAGAAGGACATGCGCCGCGATGTGCGGCGCTCCATCTGGGTGGTGGCCGGGGTGCTGATCCCCTATCTGGCGGTGCTGACCTGGTTCACCGGCTGGCAGGGCGTGCTGCTCTACTTCGTGGCGCCGTGGCTGGCCACGCACGCCTGGTTCAGCCTCACCACCCTGATGCATCACAGCGCGGCCGACGTGCCCTATCTGCCGCAGGAGCATTGGACCCGCAACGCCAGCCGGCTGCTGGTCACCACCGACTACATGTATCCGAAGTGGCTGCTGTTCCTGACCCACAATATCTCCGTGCACACCGCGCACCACGTGGCGCCCGTGGTGCCCTTCTACAACCTGCCCAAGGCGCAGGAGGCGCTCAAGACCGCCTACCCCGGCATGGTCCGCGAGGAACGGGCGACGGTCGGCAAAGTGGTGGAGATCGTGCGCAAATGCCGCTTCTACGACCCGATTTCGGGGCTGTACGCGACGACGCCGATGGAGCGGGTGGCCGCCGACGAACGAGCGCGAACATGAACATCGTCGGCCATTTCCACACCTCGCGATTCAGCACCACCCGCCGGCTGGGCCGGATCCCGCAGGACGTCTGCCCGCTCGGCGCCCGCCGGATCGCGCTCACCGACGTCGCGCGGGTCAACGCCGCCTACGTCTGGGGCGACGGCGAGCCCGGGGTGCTGGCGCTGCACGGCTGGGGCAGCGATAGCTCGGCGATGCACGGGCTCGCCGCGCAGGCGCGCGCCGATGGCGCGGCCACCGTGTGTTTCGACGCGCCCGGGCACGGCGTCTCCCCCGGTTCGCAGGCGACCCTGATGGAGTACTCGACGGCGGCCGCGGCGGTGCTGCGCCGCAATCCGGGCGTGCACACCGTGGTGACGCATTCGCTGGGCGCCATCGCGGCGGTGGCCGCGGTCGCGGCCGTCGATCCGCCGGCGGTCCGCACGATCCTCATGCTCGCCCCGGCCTGCACCCTGGGCGGCGTGCTGGAGCGGTGGGCCACCGAACGCGGGCTCTCCCGCCGCCCGATCGCGGCCATGTACCGGGAGTTGCACCGCCGCAACGGAGTTCCGGTGTCGCACTGGGACATCCGGACCCTGGGACTGCCGGATTCGGTCGAGGTGCGGATGCTGCACGATCCGGCCGACGACTGGACACCCATCGCCGAATCCCGCGCCATCGCCGCGGCGGCACCCCGGGCGAGCCTGCGGGAGGTCGCGGGTGTCGGGCACCACGGCATCCTCGGGTGTCCCCCGGCCCGGGAGGCATTGTCGAGGTGTGTGCGGGCACCGGCGGATCAGGAGGCCACCGGTGCGTGAACGGGGAACCGAGACCGCCACCAAGGCGTGGATGTGCCTGGTCTGCGGCTGGATCTACTACGAATCGCTGGGCTGCCCCGAGGAAGGCATCGCCCCCGGCACCCGGTGGCACGACATTCCCGACACCTGGGTGTGCCCGGACTGCGGTGCGACGAAGGAAGACTTCGTGATGACCGAGCTGTAAGTCCCGCGGCGCTGGGCCCCGTGCACCCACGCGGGTCCTCGACGCGGTAGCGTTTGCCTCCGTGGTGCCTCGTCGATGTCCCGGGTGAACATTCCACGTATCCACGAGGACGAGACGAGGCGCGAGATGACGGCGACACCAGGTGCACGGGCGGCCCGAGACCGAATCGGTGACACGGCCGAGCAGGATCTGCGGGCGCTGATCGGGGAATCCGTCGCCGTCATCGCGGCGCTCACGGGTCCGGAGCACCGGGTGGAGTCGGCCAACCCGGCGTTCTTCGCCGCGCTCGGTGACGAACCGGCCCGCCTCGGAGTCACACTCGCGGAACTGCTGCCCGAGCACAGTGTCATCGGGGTGCTGGATCAGGTTTATCGCACGGGCGAGCCGCACACCGCCCGGGATGTCCCGGTGCAGCTCGGGACCGGGGCGCACGTGCGAGAAGCCTTCTTCGACTTCACCTTCGAACCGCGCCGCGCCGACGGCGACGCGATCACCGGGGTCCGGATGATCGGGGTGGAGACCACCCAGGTCAAGCACGCGCAGCGGCTGATGGCCGAGCAGCGGGTACTGGTCGAGCAGATCGCGCGGCAGGCGCCGCTGGCCGAGGTGCTGGACGGGATGGCGCGCTGCATCGAAAACCTCACGCCCCAGCAGGTTCTGGTCTCGGTGCTGCTCGCCGACCTCGACGGCCTGCACCTGCGGCACGGCGCCGCGCCGAGCCTGCCCGACTTCTACAACGCGGCCATCGACGGCATCGCCACCGGTGAAGGAATCGGTTCCTGCGGGACCGCCGCGCATCGGCGCGAACCCGTCATCGTCACCGATATCGGCACCGACCCGTTCTGGGACGACTTCCGCGACCTCGCGCAGCGGGCGGAGCTCGCTGCCTGTTGGTCGACGCCGATCCTGGCCCGCGACGGGAGCCTGCTGGGCACCTTCGCGATGTACCACCCCACCCCGCGCGTCCCGCAGGACAGCGATCTGGCGCTCGCCCGGATCTTCGCGGGCACCGCGTCGCTGGCCATCGAACGCCACCACATCGAACAGGCGAAGGCGGCCGCCGAGGCGCGGGCCGAGGCCGCCCGCACGGAACTGGCCGAGGCCTTGCGCGCCGAGCACAAGTTGCGGGCCGAAGCCGAGCAGCGGGCCGAAGCCGCCGCCGAACTCGCCACCCGGATGCGCAGCGCCGCCGCCGCGCAGGCCGACGCCCCGCACCCGGAGCGCTGCCAGCTCGGCGGGCCCGAGGGCTGCACCGCGCCGGCCGAGATCAAGATCGCCGACTCGTGGGGCGACGCGGCCTGGGGCTGTGCCAACCACGTCGAGGAGGCGCTGCTCAACGTGCGGTCGGTGTTCATCGCCAGTGAGGAACTCGGCGGGTTGGCCGCCTACGTCAACCGCTGACCTGAGTGACCCCCGCCATATCATGGGTATGTCGACGAGCTATCGAGGATTCAGTACTCTCTGTTAGGTAACCCTAATAATGGAGGCATTCTGTTGGCTCGCCCTCGCACCACCCTCATCGTCCAGAGCACGATTCGCCTGACCGATCACCTGATCCGGGTGCATCTGGGCGGCCCGGGCTTCGCGTCGTTCCAGCCCAACGGGTTCACCGACGCCTACGTCAAGCTGGCCTTCCCCGGCCCCGACGGTGAAACCGTGCGCACCTACACCGTGCGATCGATCGACCAGGCCGCGCAGGAGATCGCTATCGACTTCGTCTACCACGGTGACGAAGGTGTCGCGGGGCCGTGGGCCGCCGCCGCGCAGCCCGGCGACGCCATCGAACTCATGGGTCCCGGCGGCGCCTACTCCCCCCGCCCCGACGCCGACTGGCACCTGCTCGCCGGGGACGATTCCGCGCTCCCCGCCATCGCGGCGGCCTGCGCCGCGCTGCCCGCCGACGCGGTCGGCCATGTCTTCCTCGAAATCGCCGGTCCCGCAGACGAACTGAGCATCGAGAAGCCCGAATCCGTGCAGCTCACCTGGGTGCACCGGGGCGACGCCGCACCCGGCGCGAAGCTCGCCGCCGCTGTGCGCGCCGAGCCGTGGCGGGCGGGGCAGGTGCACGTCTTCATCCACGGTGAAGCGCAGTCGGTGATGCACGAACTTCGGCCCTACATCCGCAAGGAACGCGGAGTTTCCGCCGAGTGGGCATCCTCCATTTCGGGGTACTGGCGGCGTGGGCGCACCGAAGAGGGGTTCCGGCAGTGGAAGTCGGAGCTCGCCGAGCAGGAGAAGACGCGCTCGGCGGTCTAGGCGGGTAGCCGGTGTCTAGAGGTCACCGGAGAAGAGGGGTGGGGCGATCGTTCGGGCATAGGTGAACTCGGGGTTCACCGTGATCACGTCGCAACGCTGGATCAGTTCCGCCGGCACCCGGTCGCCCAGGTGGGACGCGGCAGGGATGATCACGGCGTCGACGTCGGCGCGCTCGACCGCCCGGAGTAGGCGCAGGAGTCGGTCGGGGGTGTAGAGGTCGAAGACGATGGTCTTGGCGTAGTCGTAGCCGAGTCTGGTTGCGCGGCTTCGGATTTGGATCTCATCCCAAGTTTGGGAGATGCCGGAGATGTCGCGGCGCAGGTAGCCGAGCGCTGTTGGTCGTGTTCTCATCGATCCGCTCCGTCCGTCCGGCGAGCCGAGCTCTGCGTAGTGCGTTTTCACTGTCGTCGATCCAGACGGTAGGGAGCTGCGGACGGCGTGGTCCATGAGCTTGCAAGGACTTGCACGATGCGGTGGATTCAGCTGCGGAGCTGGGGGTTTCGCGGCACCCTGGGTGCGTACTGCTGCAAGCTTCTGCACGCACTACGGAGGAGGAGCGCCATGGGCTTTCGCATGCTCGGCAAGGGCGGGTCCGGCAAGGACGGCTGTCCCGCACTCTGCGCCACCGATGGGGGTGGTTATCTACTCGTCGGGTGGAGGACCGATCGACCCGAGACGGTCGAGATCCCGCACCTGCTGCTGGGTTTCGCCGAACCTCGCACCTTCATCGGCGCCCCGATGACCGATACGGGCCGCGGAACTTTCACGCTGACCGGACGGCCCGTCACGGATCGCGAAACGCTCGATCAATTGAAGATGGCGGACTACGAGACGGCGATCGAGGTTCCGAAGCGGGAGAGGACGTACTTCGGTGGAGTACCGGCCGACGACTGACGTTTTGCGTGACAGCCGGAACGAGATATTTCACTTGGAGGTCCGGGACTCGTACGGAGTGGCCGGGGAAGACGAAGCCCTCCAAGCCTTCCTGGCGGACGAGCCGTTCGATCTCCGGGCATGGTTTCAGGACTGGTACGACTTCGTGCAAGAGACCACGGCGCGTGGAGTTTCCGTGCGCCGGGTTCGCGTGGTCACTGTTCCGCACAGCGACTATCAACGCTGGCTACTGAGGCTCACGGCACTCAATATCGAAGCAGGAGAAGAAATCCGCTATCTGCCCCGGCATCTCGCCGGGGAGGTGCCACCGGACGACTGGTGGCTCGTCGATGATTCGATCGTCGTGTTCAACCTCGCCGATGAGGATGGTCGCGCGGTCGGCGGTTCGGCGGTGACCAGTGATCCGCAGATTGTTTCCTACTGCCGCGGCGTTAGAGATCGCCTTCAGCCGTTGGCGATACCGTACGCGGAATACATCCGGGTGATCTCCAGCCGGTGACCAACTCGGTACAGGAGGCGAGGAAGGCTCTCGGCAAACGACTTCGGGAGATGCGACGTCGCGCCGGGGTGACCGGCCGGGAGCTTGCCCGCCTGGCAGGCTGGCACGAAAGCAAAGTCAGCAAAATGGAGTACGGCGTGATCAGCCCGTCGACCGCCGATATCCGCGCGTACTGTCTACATACCGGGGCCGATGACCAGCTCGAAGACCTGCTGGCGACGCTGCACAATATCGACTCCGCCTACGTCGAGTGGCGTCAGGCACTCGGCACGGGGATGCGGCGTCGGCAGCAGCAGACGTTGCAGCTGGAATCACGGGCAACCTTTATCCGGAACTGGGAGCCCGCGATAGTTTCCGGTCTTCTGCAAACCGCCGACTACGCGGCAGCGATCATGAAGAACATCATCGACTTCTATCGGATTCCGGATGATCTGAATGACGCTGTCGCGAAACGCATGGAGCGACAGCGGATTCTCTATCAGCAGGGCAAGCGGTTCCATATCCTGCTGGCCGAGCAGTCGCTCTACACCACCTTCGGCGGCCACCATGTCATGCGCGGGCAGCTCGACAGATTGCACGCGGTGATCGGCATGCCGCGAGTGGCGCTGGGGATCGTTCCACGCACCGCCGACGGCCTGGTCGTCGTGGAGAATTTTTTCATGTTCGACAATCGCATGGTCAAGGTCGAGGGTCATACCGCGGGGCTCACCATCACACAGCCGCGGGAAATTGCGCTGTATGGCCGCGCCTTCGACACTTTGGCAAGCCAGTCGGCGACCGGAAACGCAGCTCGCGCCTTGATCAGAACGGCGCTGGAAACGCACTCCGCAGAGTAAAGCTCGCCCGCCCGGCCTGTAACCGGGCGAGCGAGCTGGGTGAAAAGCAATCAGTCCGTGGACGTTTTCCAGGTGCTGACGGCCCAGATGACGACCACGTCCAGGGCGATGATCAGGATCGACCAGGCCGGGTAGTAGGGCAGGGCGAGGAAGTTGGCGACGATGGAGAGGGCGGCGAGGGTGATGGCGGCTACGCGGCCCCAGGTGGTGCCGGTGGCGAGGCCGAAGGCGCAGAGCACGAGCAGGACGCCGAGGGCGATGTGGATCCAGCCCCAGGTGGTCAGGTCGAATTGGTAGACGTATTCGGGGCCGGCGACGAAGACGTCGTCGTCGGCGACGGCCGAGATGCCCTCGAACAGGTTGAGCAGGCCGACGGTAAACAGCAGGATCGCGGCGCCGATCGCGGTGCCCATGGCGACACCCTGGCGTACGGGGTGCTCGGGTTCGGATGAGTGGGACATGAGCGGTTCCTCTCGGTGAGGCCGAACTGTCGATTGCTGATTGTTGTCTATCTTAGAGCCGTACTCGCCATTTACGGGGTATAAGCGGCTTTATCTGACACTCTCGCAAATATTCGGTTATCGGAATGCGTGCGGGTTATCGACAAGAATGAGCCGATGACCACCGCACACGATCGGCGCTGGCGCCGGCGCACCCCCGACGAGGCCGTGCGCACCGGCGGGACGACGCTCAAGCGCAGCCTCGGCCGGCTGGATCTCACCGCGATGGGTGTCGGCACGATCGTGGGTGCGGGCATCTTCGTCATCACCGGCGTGGCCGCCGCCGAGAAGGCGGGCCCATCGATCGTGCTGTCGTTCCTGCTCGCGGGGCTGGTCTGCGTATTGGTCGCGCTCTGCTACAGCGAGCTGGCCGCGATGGTCCCGGTGTCGGGCAGCGCCTACACCTATACCTACGCCACGCTCGGTGAGCCGCCGGCATTCCTGGTCGGCTGGAATCTGCTGCTCGAATTCGTCATCGCCGGGTCGGCGGTGGCGATCGGCTGGTCCGGCACCACGGTCTCGGCGCTGCATTCCCTGTTCGGCATCACGCTGCCGCGAGCGATCACCGCGGCCCCGGCCGAGGGCGGGGTGGTGAACCTGCCCGCGATGCTGATCATCGTAGCGATCATCGCGGTGCTGGCCGGCGAGGTGACGCTGACCGCGAAGATCACCAAGGCGCTGGTGGGCGTGACGATCGGCGTGCTGGTCCTGGTCGTCGCGGTGGGCACCCCGCACATCGATCCGGGCAACTGGGCGCCGTTCGCGCCGTTCGGCTGGAGCGGCATCGTCGGCGGCGCCGCGATCGCGTTCTTCGCGTTCCTCGGGTTCGACGTGGTGGCCGCCTCGGCGGAGGAGGCGCGCGAGCCGAAGAAGGACGTGCCGTTCGCGATCATCGCCACCGTGCTGATCGCGACACTGCTCTACGCCTTGGTCAGCGCGGTGCTCACCGGCGTCGCGCCATTCGAATCGCTGAACAACAGCGCGCCGATCGCGACCGCCTTCGGGCAGCTGAGCATCGGCTGGATCGGCAACGTCATCGTCGTGGCCTCGATCATCGCCCTGACCAAGGGCGTGCTGCTGATCGTCTACGCGCAGGTCCGCCTGGCCTTCGCGATGTGCCGCGACGGCCTGCTGCCCCGCCGGCTGGCCGCCACCGGCGAGCACGCCACCCCGGTCCGGCTCACCGTGCTGCTCGGCATCTGCTGCGCGGCGATCGCCGGGCTGGTGCCGATCGACATCGTCGTCGAACTGGTGAACATCGGCGCGCTCTCGGCGTTCGCGGTGGTCTGCGCGGGCGTGCTCATGCTGCGCCGGCTGGAACCGGACCGCGAGCGCCCGTTCCGCACGCCGCTGGTGCCGCTGGTCCCGATCCTCGCGCTGGTCGGCTGCGCGCTGATGGCGCTCACCCTCGACGGCCTGACCTGGGTGCGGTTCGCGGTGTGGGTGGCCCTGGGCCTGGTCGTCTATTTCGGTTACAGCCGAAGGAATTCGGTGCTCGCCGCCTGATGTGACAAAATTCCGGAATGTCCGATGACCAGCAGCAGATCCGGAGCCTGATCGAGCGATGGGCGGCCGCGGTGCACGCCGGTGATCTGGCGACGGTGCTCGCCGATCACGCCCCCGACATCGTCATGTTCGATGTGCCGCCGCCGTACGAGGGTGTGCGCGGCCTGGATTCCTACCGCGATGTCTGGCCCGGGTTCTTCGCCTGGCAGGCCTCCGGCGGCAGCTTCGACATCGTCTCGCTCGACATCGTCGCCGGCGGCGATGTGGCCTTCGCCTACGCGTTGCTGCTGTGCGGCACCGCGGAGGAATTCGCGAACAATCCCGGCAAGCGGCTGCGCCTCACCCTCGGCCTGCGCAAGCAGGACGACCGCTGGACGGTGCTGCACGAGCATCATTCGTTCGCCGACGAGAGCCTGGAACCCCAATCCGACTGACCGGCCTGCAGCCCGCGTCCGAACTGCAACCGTTCGCGACGTCGCTGTGCCGCAAAATAGAGCGTGCGGCAAGTGATTTCGAAGAGATCGGGGGGCAGCGTGCGGCGCGGTTTCACACTGGTGGGCACGCTCATGGCGCTCGCGTTGACGGCGGGGTGCGCGAGCCTGACCACCGTGCCGGGCCATCCGGTGGCCGCGCCCCAGCCGCTGCCGAGCGTCGGCGACTACTACGCCCAGCGCGTCCAGTGGCAACCGTGCCCGGAGCAACCCGAAGCCGACTGCGGCGAGATCCGCATCCCCGTCGACTACACCGATCCGGGTAATCAGGCCATCGCCATGCCGCTGATCCGGCTGCGCGCCACCAACCCCGACAGTCGCCTCGGCGTGCTGACCATGAATCCGGGCGGCCCCGGCGAATCCGGGTATCAGCAGGTGCTGGCCGCGCTGGATCCGGATGACACCGGGCTGCGCAAGTTCCGCATCCGCTACGACCTGGTCGGCTTCGACCCGCGCGGGGTCGGGCGCACCGCGCCGGTGCGCTGCCTGGACGACGAGGCCACCGACGCCTACTTCGCCACCGATTTCACTCCCACCACGCCCGAGCAGCTGACCGCGGTGGCCACGGCGCACCGCACGTATGCCGCGGCCTGCCTGCGCAATACCGGCCGGCTGCTCGGTTTCGTCGGCACCGAGTTCGTCGCCAAGGACATGGACATCATGCGCTCGGCCCTCGGCGAAGCGAAGCTGAATTATCTGGGCTTCTCCTACGGTTCGCGGCTTGGCCTGTATTACGCCGAGGAGTTCCCGAACCGGGTCGGGCGGATGGTCCTGGACTCGGTGGACGATCCGAGCGCGAGCACCGACCGCTGGGCGTTCGAGGAGGCCGGCGCGACGCCGGTCGCGGCCCGGCTCGCCCCGCGCGACCAGGTCGTCTACGACATGCTCAGCGCGTGCGCGGCCCGCACGGACTGCCCGCTGGGCAACGACGCCGCCGCGGCCATGACCGACCTGCGCGCGCTGATCGACAAGGTCGACGCGCAGCCGCTTCCGGTCGACGACGGCCGGTCGCTCGGCTCGAATCTGGCGCTGCTCGGCCTGTTCGAAACCACCTACGACACCAGCTATCAGCGCCGGTTCGAGCAGGCCATCGTGGCCGCGCGGCGCGGGGACGGCACGCCGCTGGCCGAGCTGGCCGACCGGTATGTGGGCCGCGGCGCGGACGGCCGGTTCTCCAGCGCCGATCCCGCGTTCTGGGCGATCCAGTGCGCCAACGACGAGCCCGCCGACTACCGGTCCAAGACCGAGGACCAGATCATGACGGCGCTGAGCCGTGTCGCCGACCGGTACGCGGTGCCGGGCCCGCTGTTCGGCGCGAACCGGGTGTTCAGCACGCCGCTGTGCCTGTTCTGGCAGGTGCCGCCGAGCCGCAAATCGGCCGGGGTGGACGCGGCGGGCGCGCCGACCATCGTGCTGATCAACAACACCGAGGATCCGGCGACGCCGCTGGCCGACGCCGAGCATGTCGCCGAGACGCTGGCCGACGCGGTGCTGGTGGTCAACGAGCACGACGGGCACATCGCCTTCGACAACGGATCGGAGTGTGTGGACGGGATCGTGCTCGGCTACTTCTTCGACGGACAGCTGCCCGCGCGCGGGACCCGCTGCCGCAACTGAGCCGCCGCCGGCCGCTAGGGTTGGCGCGTGACCTGGACCGTCGGTTTCGACCTCGACATGACCCTGATCAACTCCCAGCCGGGGGTGGCCAAGGCGATCGACACCATCGCCGCCGAACTCGGTCTGCCGTTGCAGGGCGCGCAGCTCGCCGCGCGGCTCGGTCCCCCGCTGCCGATGCTGCTGGCCGACGCGGGTGCGCCGGCCGAGCTCATCCCCCGGATGGTCACCCGCTATCGCGAGCTGTATCCGAGCATCGTCGCGCTGGTGCCGGCGATGCCGGGCGCGGACGCGGCGCTGGCCGCCGTGCGGGCGCGCGGCGGCAAGGTCCTCGTCGTCACGGGTAAGCACCAGCCGCTGGCCCGGTTACACCTCGACGAATTGGGCTGGCAGGTGGACGCGCTGGTCGGCGACCTGTGGTCGGCGGGCAAGGCGGACGCGCTGCGCGCGCACGATGCCTCGATCTACGTCGGCGACCACATCGGTGACATGCAGGGCGCCCGCGCGGCCGAGGTGTGCGCCGTCGGCGTCACCACCGGCCCCTGCGACGGCGCGGAACTCCGCGCGGCCGGGGCCGATGTGGTGCTGAACGACCTCACCGAATTCCCGGCCTGGCTCGACACCTACCGCTCCTGAATCGATCGCCGACTTCGGCGATATCGAGAGCGTTATGAGCTTGACGTCTCGATCTGAATCGACACAGTTTAGGCATGGACCCCACGCAGCGGAACGAAGACCAGCGCACACGCTGGAACGGACAGTCGGGCAACGCCTGGGTCGAGGCGCAGCAGCTGCTCGATCAGATCTTGCAGCCGTTCGAGGACCTCCTCGTGGCCGCCGCCCGCGACCTCGGCGCACGGCGGGTGCTGGACGTCGGTTGCGGCACCGGTAGCACCACGGTCGCGCTGGCCGCGGCGCCGGCGACGAGTCACGTACTCGGAGTGGACATCTCCGAGCCGATGATCGGCGCCGCCCAGGCTCGCGCGGCCGAGCGGAACAGCCCGGCGACCTTCCTGCGCGCCGACGCCCAGACCGAGCCCTTCGCAGCGGAATTCGACCTGATCCTGTCCCGCTTCGGCGTGATGTTCTTCAACGACCCGGTGCGCGCCTTCGCCAACCTGCGTCGGGCCGCGACCGGCGCCCTGCGTTTCGTCGCCTGGCGCGGCCACGAGGAGAACCCGTTCATGACCACGGCCGAACGGGCGGCGGCCGGGCTGCTGCCCGATATCCCCGCCCGAATTCCGGACGCCCCCGGGCAATTCGGCCTCGCCGACGGCGAGCGCACCGCGCGGATCCTGCGCGAGAGCGGCTGGGCCGAGGTCACCGTGACGCCGATCGAAGTCGAGTGCACGATGCCCGAGGAGGTGCTGACCTGGTATTTCACCACTCTCGGACCGCTCAGCGCGCTGCTGCCCGGCGTCGACGAGGCCACCCGGGCCCGGGTCGTCGACACCGTCCGGGCCGCCTTCGACCCGTTCGTGCACGGCACCGAGGTGCGCTACACCGCCGCCTGCTGGTTCGTCGGCGCGAGCGCCGAATCCCGTGCCGGCGCTTCGCATCCGGGCTAGCGTCGGTGCGATGACAGGCATCGTATGGGTGAAACCGGAGGGCGCCGAACTGGCCGAGGTCGACCTCGGCGCGGACCGGCTGCGCGCGACCGGCACGGCGATCGGGGGCGATCCCCTGCCGTATCGGCTGGAGTACGAACTCAGCACGGGTCCGGGGTGGGTCACCGAGCGGTTGTTCGTCCGCGCGCACGGCGCGGGCTGGTCCCGGACGCTGGAGCTGATCAACCATCCGGCCGGGCGCTGGACGATCGACGCGCAGGCCGAGGGCGCGGTGGACCTGCGGGCGCCGGGCGGTGACCCCGCGACGGTCACCGGGGCGCTGGACTGCGACCTGGGCCTGTCGCCGCTCACCAACTCGATGCCCGTGCTGCGCGGCGGATTCCTGCGCGGCGGCGCGGCCGAGCACCTGATGGCCTGGGTGTCGGTGCCGGACCTGGCGGTGCTCCCGTCGCGGCAGACCTATCGGCACGCCCGCCCCGGCGTGGTCAGCTACGCGAGCGAACGCTTCACCGAGGAGATAGTTTTCGACGCGGACGGGCTCGTCGAAAACTATCCCTCGATCGGACGGCGCGTCCGGCCGTGAGCTAGGCGGCCTTGTACTTGCGCAGGTACTCGCCGGTCAGCGAGGTCGGGTGGGCGAGCAGATCGGCCGGTGTTCCGGTGCAGACGATCTCGCCGCCCGCCTTGCCGCCGTCGGGGCCCAGGTCGATCACCCAGTCGGAGTGCGCGACCACATCGAGGTTGTGCTCGATGACCACGACCGTGTTGCCGCGTTCGACCAGGTTGTCCATCAGGGCGAGCAGGGTGTCGACATCGGACATGTGCAGGCCGGTGGTGGGTTCGTCGAGTACATAGATCGAGCCCGTATTACCCAGCTGGGTGGCGAGTTTGATGCGCTGGCGTTCGCCGCCGGACAGGGTGCTCATGGCCTGGCCCAGGCTGAGATAGTCGAGGCCGACCTCGTTCATGGTGCGCAACTTGGCATTCAGCGCCTTCTCGGTGAAGAACTCCAGGGCCTCCTCGGCCGAGAGTTGCAGCACGTCGGCGATGGACTTGCCGCGCAACTGATGCACCAGCACCTCGTCGGAGAAGCGGCGGCCGTCGCAGGAATCGCAGTGCGTGGTCACCGGATCCATGTAGGCGATCTCGGTGATGATCACGCCGCGGCCCTCGCACTGCTTGCACGCGCCGTCGGAGTTGAAGCTGAACAGGCCCGGCGGCTGGCCGCTGGCCTTGGCGAACAACTTACGGATCGGGTCCATCAGGCCGAGGTAGGTGGCCGGCGTGGACCGGGAGGAGGCGCCGATCGCGGACTGGTCGACGAAGATCGCCTCCGGATGCGCGGGCACGAACACGTCGCGGATCAGCGAGCTCTTGCCCGATCCGGCGACACCGGTGATCGAGGTGAGGATGCCGGTCGGGATCCCGACCGTCACGTCCTTGAGGTTGTGCACGCCGGCGTGCTCGATGAGCAGTTCGCCGGTGGCCGCGCGGAAGGTCTCCTTGACCCGGAACGGGCGGCGCAGCCCGGCGCCGGTGGGGGTGTCGGCCACGAGCAGGTTCTCGAAACTGCCCTGGAACACGACCTGCCCGCCGTGCACGCCCGCGCGCGGGCCGACATCGACGATGTGGTCGGCGATCTGGATGACATCGGGATCGTGCTCGACCACGAGCACGGTGTTTCCCTTGTCCCGCAGGGCCCGCAGCAGATCGTTCAACCGGCCGACGTCGCGCGGGTGCAGGCCGACGCTGGGCTCGTCGAAGATGTAGGTGAGGCCGATCAGCGTCGAGGACAGGTGCTTGATCATCTTCAGGCGCTGGCCCTCGCCGCCGGACAGCGTCGAGGTCGCGCGGTCCAGGCTCAGGTAGCCCAGGCCGATGTCGGTGATGCGCCGCAGTGCCGTGCGGATCGCCTCGGCCAGGCCGAGCGCGCCCGGGTCGGTGATCTCGTCGAGAACCGCTTGCAGGTCGGTGATCTGCAACCGCGACCACTCGGCGATATTGCGCCCGTTGATCTTCGTCGCCAGGGCCGCCGCGCTGAGCCGGGCGCCGTCGCAGGTGGCGCACACGCCCTCGGTGAGGAATTTCGCGATCTGGTCGCGGGTCTTCTCGCTGAGCGTGGAGGTGTCGCGCTGCAGCCGGGTGCGGGTGAACTTCGCCGCCAGCCCTTCGTAGTTCGCCTTCCAGGAGCCCTTGGCGAAGGTGAGCTCGACCTGCTCGCCGCCGCTGCCGTAGAGGAAGTCCTGCCATTCGGCCGCGGTGTAGTCGGCCAGTTTCTTGTCCAGGTCGAAGCGCCCCGAATTGCCGTACAGCTGCCAATCACCGCTGCCCGGCGCGTATCCCGGCAGCAGGATCGCGCCCTCGTTCAGCGACCGGCTCCGGTCCACCAGCCGATCCGGATCGGCCTGGGCCCGGAACCCGAGGCCGTCACAGTCCGGGCACATGCCCTGGGGCACGTTGAACGAGTAGTCGTAGACCAGCCCCGACGACGGAGAACCGAAGCGCGCGAACATGGCCCGCACCATCGAGTAGATGTCGGTCATCGTGCCCACGGTGGAGCGCGGCCCGCCGCCCACCGGCTGCTGATCGATGATCACCGGCGCGTTCAGGCCCTCGATCGCCTCGGCGTGCGGGCGCTCGTAGCGCGGCAGGAAGTTCAGGATGAACGCCGGAAACGTGGCGTAGAGCTGACGCTGCGATTCCACCGCGATGGTATCGAAAACGATCGAGGACTTACCCGACCCGGAAACACCGGTGAACACGGTGATCTTGTTCTTGGGAATATCCAGCGACACGTTGCGCAGATTGTGCTCACGCGCGCCGAGGATGCGGATGACGGCAGCGTCGGGCACGGCCGAATCAGTGGAAGGCATGCCGAACACCCTGCCACGGCATACCGACAAAATACGCAGTGGTCAGTGACGCGAATCACAGGAATAGCAAAGGCAAATGATCGGCCATTCGAAATCCGCACCCGGCCGCGTCGCGCCGGGTTAACAGGTTTCTGCGCCTAGAGTGAGTGCTGATTATTTGCTGTTCATACCCGCGCACGCCGATTCGAAGGGTTGATCAGATGACCGCACCGCAACTGGATCCGGTGGTCGGAGAGTTCGTCGACGCACTCAACGCCCATGACCACGATCGGTTGTTCGCCTTGCTGGCCGAGGACGCGACGATGTCGGACGACGGTGTCACGCGCAATATCGGCCAATGGACATCCCGGGAGATCTTCGACAGCAACGGGCGGATGAAAGTCGAATCCGTCGGCGACAACGGCCGCGAATTGGTCGCCGATTACACCAATTCGCGCTGGGGCTCGATGCGCACCAACTGGCGATTCACCGTGCGCGACGGGAAGATCAGCCGCTTCGAGACCGGGCAGGCTTGATCTAGGCTCGGGGAGTTGTCCCGCTCCAGGTCACCAGGAGGAAAGATGAAAATAGGCACCGGTCTCGCGGTTCTGGGGGTCGCGGTGCTGCTCGCCGGCTGCACCGATATCCAGAAGGCGCTCAACCGTGGCGGCGACACCCCCTGCAGTGAGTATGTGACCCAGGATCAGGACACCAAGCGAGTGACCATCACCAAGTTCGTCAAGCAGCAGACCACCGAGGAGCGCGAGCCCGCGGGCACCGTCGTGGACGCGACCCTGATCTCGGTCGACCTGCTGTGCGGCGCGCAGCGCAATGCCGAGACCCCGATCAAGAACGCCGACGTGGCAGGCATTTTCCTGAACAAATAGCACCCGCGGCGCCCGTTCACTTCTGGACGGGCGCCGTGTGCTGTCAGCCGATGTCGAACGGCTGACCCCACAGCGTCACCCGGGATTCGGCGCCCGCGGTACTGACGTCGACCCGGACGAAGGACCGGGCCCGGGTGGTCCCGCCGTTGCAGCCGTCGATGCTGAACGGCTCGTCGGTCCAGGTGACACTGCCCTGCCGGCCGACGACCTGGTGGTAGACCCGCCCCGGCACCGAACTCGCCTCGCGCGGACGGACATCGAGCAGATACCGGGCGATGGTGCGCCCGGAGGCCAGGGTGATCATGCGCGAGCGTTCCGGCGCGTCGGTCGGCGCGAGCGCGATCGCGCTGTTGCCGACCGCGGACAGCGCTTCGATATCGGCTTGGCAGGCAACGACATAGCCGGGGTAGATCTTCATCGCCGCGGTCGCGGCGTCCGAGCCGGCCACCTCGACCCCGCCGCGCCCGCTCACCCACAGGTTGCGCCGTCCCGCGACCATCCCGGGGTTGGTCTTGGCGGACTCGCCGGTGAGCCGTACCGTGACCCGGGTGCCGTCGCCGAGATCGCGGGTGATCTTCCCGTCGGGTAACTCGACGAAGGTCTCCGCGGACGCGCTCGGGGCGGCGCACCACACCGCGAGCAGTGCGATGCCGATGCCGAAGGCCTTGCGCGCGTGGCTTTTACTACCCTGCCTGCTGATCATGTGCTCCCTTATGCGTTCGAATGTGCACGAGAGGTGAATCGAGCTGACGAGCTGTGGTGCGCGGGATCGCTAGCGCTGGCAAAGAATAGCCGTATGTTTACTAGAAGCGGATGCGGGTACCTCGTGACACCCCGGAGTGGTGACCCGCCAAGGAAAGCCGGGCGTGGCGGGCATGCATACGCCATGATGTGAGCACGAATGTGAGTCGCTCGATCCTTCCGACGATGAGGTTTGACGAGGTGGCCCTGTTCCGCACTCTGACCCAGCAGCGGGCAGAACTGGAAAAGGAATGGTCCAGGTGGGCCACGTCCCCGACGACCGGTGCCCAGCTGACGCCGCGAACGCCGTTGCTACGCAACGAGGTCGCGCAGTCCTGGCAACGCTCGCTGCACACCGTGGACCCGTCGCGCACCGTCGCGCCGGGCCTCGACGACGCCGACGACCGCTGGGCCGAATCGCCGTTGCGCGCACCCGTCACCCAGCTCGCCGAGCAGTTGCGGAGTATCAGTAAGGACGCCGGATACGTCGCGGCGGTCACCGACAACGACGGCACCATCGTGTGGACCTGCGGCGATCGCACCATCCGCCGGCAGGGTGAATCGGTGAACTTCGCACCCGGCGGCTGCTGGGACGAAAGCCATATGGGCACCAACGGTCTGTCGCTGGCCCTGCAAACCGACAGCCCGGTCACCGTTTTCGCCGCCGAGCACCTGGTCGCCGCGCTGCACGGCTGGGTCTGCTACTCGGCGCCGATCCACGGGCCCGACGGCCGCAAGCTCGGCGTGCTCGACCTGTCCAGCCGCTGGGAACGGTCGCATCCGGCCGTCATGTCCTCGGTGCGGGCGCTGGTCACCGCGGCCGAAACCATCTTGCGGGCCAACGATCCCGGGCCGCGGACCGGTGTGCGCCTGGAATGCCTGGGCACCGCGCGCCTGCTGCGCGACGGCCGCCCGGTGCCGCTGCCGCCGCGCCAGCTGGAGATCCTGGCGCTGCTCGCGCTCGAACCCGACGGCTACACCCCGGATCAGTTGCACACCGCCGTCTACGGCGACCGCCCGGTGTCCTCCAGCACGCTCAAAGCCGATGTCTCGCACCTGCGCCGGGCCACCGGCGGGGAGATCGCCAACCGCCGCTACACCCTGACCGGGCCGCTGTCCTGCGACGCGGTGGACCTGCTCTCGGCCATCCAGTCCGGTGACACCGGCGCGGCGGTGTGGCTCTACCGCGGCCCGCTGCTGCCCGGTTCCGATACCCCGGGCGTGCTGGAGTGGCGCGATCACCTCGATGTCGGAGTGCGCAGCGCGGTGCTGGCCAGCGACCGCCCCGAGCACGCGGTGTCCTTCGGTGAGCGGGTGCCCGACGACCTCGAAATCCACGAGCACGCCCTGCGGCTGCTGCCGGGCGACGACGTGCGCCGGGCCGTGGTCAACGCCCGCCTGCACACCGCGATGCGGCGCTGAGGTTCCGGCGCACCAACCTCGCTCCAACCTTTGCGCGTAATAGTGAGCCGCACGATGTGAACAGTCGTGAGGAGCGAGCGCCATGATTTACGCCAAGCCGGGGTCCGACAACGCGATTGTCGGATACGCCGCGCGATACGACAACTTCATCGGGGGCGACTGGGCGCCCCCGATCGAGGGCCGTTACTTCGACAATCCCTCCCCGGTGGACGGCGAGACCTTCTGCGCGGTAGCGCGTTCCACCGCCGCGGATATAGATATGGCACTGGAGGCCGCGCACCTGGCGGCCGACGGCTGGGCGGCCACCTCGCCCACCGAGCGCGCGAACATCCTCAACAAGATCGCAGACCGGATCGAGAACAGCCTGGAGCCGCTCGCGGTCGCCGAAAGCTGGGACAACGGCAAGCCGGTGCGCGAAACCCTCGCCGCGGACCTACCTTTGGCGGTCGATCACTTCCGGTACTTCGCCGGAGCGCTGCGCGCCCAGGAGGGCAGCGTCGCCGAGATCGACGGGGACACCATCGCCTACCACTTCCACGAGCCGCTCGGCGTGGTCGGCCAGATCATCCCGTGGAACTTCCCGATCCTGATGGCCGCCTGGAAGCTGGCGCCCGCGCTGGCCGCGGGCAACTGCGTCGTGCTCAAGCCGGCCGAGCAGACACCGGCCTCGATTCTGCTCGTGGTGGAATTGATCGCCGACCTGTTGCCGCCGGGCGTTCTGAACGTGGTCAACGGGTTCGGCGTGGAGGCGGGCAAACCCCTGGCGTCGAGCCCGCGGGTCGCCAAGATCGCGTTCACCGGCGAGACCACCACCGGCCGGCTGATCCTGCAGTACGCCAGCGAGAACATCATCCCGGTCAGCCTGGAGCTGGGCGGCAAGAGCCCCAACATCTTCCTGCCCGATGTCATGGCCGCCGACGACGAGTTCCTGGACAAGGCCGTCGAGGGTTTCGTGATGTTCGCGCTGAACCAGGGCGAGGTGTGCACCTGCCCGTCGCGCGCCCTGGTCCACAGCTCCATCTACGACGAGTTCCTGGAACGTTGCATCGAGCGCACCCGGGCCATCGTCGGCGGTAATCCGCTCGACGACGCCACCATGATCGGCGCGCAGGCCAGCAACGACCAGTACGAGAAGATCCTGTCCTACATCGACATCGGCCGCCAGGAAGGCGCACGCGTGCTCACCGGAGGGGAAGCACGCAAGGTCGAAGGGCTGCCCGGCGGCTATTACATCCAGCCGACCATCTTCGAGGGCAGCAATTCGATGCGCATCTTCCAGGAGGAGATATTCGGACCGGTGGTGGCGGTCACCCGCTTCGACACCACGGCGGAAGCGGTCCGGATCGCCAACGACACCCTCTACGGGCTGGGCGCGGG
This sequence comes from Nocardia sp. NPDC050712, assembly GCF_040654295.1. Classification (NCBI taxonomy): domain Bacteria; kingdom Bacillati; phylum Actinomycetota; class Actinomycetes; order Mycobacteriales; family Nocardiaceae; genus Nocardia; species Nocardia sp. NPDC050712. The sequence goes on along the minus strand of NZ_JBFAHT010000005.1, from coordinate 39,039 downwards.
CGTGTGGACGCGGGACGGGAACACCGCCTACCGGATGGGCCGCGCGATCAAGGCGGGCCGAGTGTGGACCAACTGCTACCACGCTTACCCGGCACACGCGGCTTTCGGTGGATACAAGAAGTCCGGAATAGGACGGGAGAACCACAAGATGATGCTCGAGCACTACCAGCAGACCAAGAACCTGCTCGTCAGCTATTCCCCGGCCAAACTCGGGTTCTTCTGATGCAGAACCGGATACGCCAAATGCACAGCAGGGTCCACCGGGTCGGGATGACCGACGCCGCACGAATCGTCTTGCGCCGCCTGATCGAACAGCACGGGCCGGTGCTGTTCCACCAGTCCGGCGGCTGCTGCGACGGCAGTTCGCCGATGTGCTTCCCGGCGCGGGAGTTCCATGTCGGCGGCGCGGACGTGCTGCTCGGTCATCTGGCCTGGCACACCGAGTTCTGGATGAGCGGTGACCAGTACGAGCTCTGGAAGCACACGCACCTGACGGTCGACGTGGTCGAGGGGCGCGGCAGCGGGTTCTCGCTGGAGGCGCCCGACGGCGTGCGGTTCCTGATCCGGTCCCGGCTGCTGACCGAGGTCGAACTGTCCACCCTCGCGGCCCTGCCGCCGCCGCGCACCGGCGCCGACGAACTCACCTGATCCCCCAATACCCGGTGATGACCGGGTGCGAGGCCCTTGGCAACCTCGCACCGGTGCATTACCTGCCGCGCCGGCCGACTCGCCGCAGACCGAGTCGGCCGGCCCGCGGTGGGTTCAGCGGCCGGGCAGGAAGCGGATGACCCGCGCCACCGCCATCAGGAACGGCTGCCACTTGTCCTGCGGAACCAGCGGCGGGGCATCCAGGTTCAGGAACCGGGTGACCACGACCGTCTGCGACTCGGTGAACTTCAGCAGGCCGTCAGGGCCGTGCCGGCGCCCGACGCCCGAGATGCCCATGCCACCCATCGGCGCGCCCGTGGTGCCCCAGGCCGGGGCGTAGCCCTCGTCGACGCACACGGTGCCCGCGTGCAGGCGCTGGGCGATCTTCTCGCCCTCGGACTTGCTCGCCGCCCACACGCTGGCGTTGAGGCCGTACTCGGTGTCGTTGGCCAGCCGGATCGCCTCTTCGACGTCGGCCACCGGGTAGATCGACACCAGCGGGCCGAAGGTCTCCTCGCGGCCGCAGGTCATCTCGTCGGTGACCTTGGACAGCACGGTCGGCTCGAAGAACAGCGGGCCCAGATCCGGGCGGGCCTTGCCGCCGGCCAGCACCTCCGCGCCCTTGGCGGTGGCGTCGGCGACGTGCTTGGCCACCGTCTCCAGCTGCGCGACCGAGATGAGGCTGCCGATATCGGTGGAGTAGTCGTAGGTGGCGCCGAGCTTGGCGGCCTGGACGGCGGCGACGAACTTCTCGGTGAACTCCGCGGCCACCGACTGCTCGACATAGAGCCGCTCGATCGAGATACACAGCTGACCGGCGTTGGAGAAGCAGGCGCGCACCGCGGCCTTGGCGGCCTTGGCCAGATTCGCGCCGGCGGTGACGATCATCGGGTTCTTGCCGCCCAGTTCGGCCGAGAAGCCGATCAGCCGGGCGCCGCACTGCTGGGCCAGCGTGCGGCCGGTCGCCGAGGAGCCGGTGAACATCAGGTAGTCGCAGCGGTCGACGATAGCCGTGCCGACCACGGTGCCGGGGCCGGTGACCACGGCGAGCAGGTCGCGCGGCAGGCCGGCCCGGTAGAGCAGTTCGGCGTTGGCCAGCGCCGAGTACGGGGTCTGACTGTCCGGCTTGACCACGACGGCGTTGCCGGCCAGCAGGGCCGGGATGGAGTCGCCGATGGAGAGCAGCATCGGGTAGTTCCACGGCGCGATGACGCCGACGACACCCTTGGGCTGCGGGGTCACCGCGGCGCGGTTGAGCACCGGGAACGCGCCCGGCACCGACTGCGCGGACAGCAGCTTGGGCGCCGCCTTGGCGAAGTAGCGGGCCGCGAACATCAGGCCCATCACTTCTTCCTGCGCCGCCCAGCGGGCCTTGCCGGTCTCGGCCTGCACCACGTCCATCAGGAACTCGCGGTTCTCCACCACCAGGTCGCGGTAGCGGGTCAGCACGGCCGCGCGCTCGGCGGGCGCGACCGCGGCCCAGCGGGCCTGCGCCTTGCGGGCCTTGTCGAAGGCCGCCACGACGTCCTCGGCGGTGCCGACCGGCACGCTGCCCAGCTCCTTGCCGGTGAATGTCTCGGCGATCGTCTTGCTGGATCGGGCCGCGGGATCATCGATCGCCGCGAGCGTGCTCAGTCGCTCGAAGACTCCGGCATCAGGCGCGGGCATCGTCGCTCCTCATTTTGTAGTTACTGGCGGGTACACACAATCTACGCTGCCCAGCGCCACGCCGGAACACCCCGCGGCGGCGGGTCGCCCATCCGGATTATCTGTTGTGACGAATCACGATGTGGCAGAACAAAGCTCGGTGCAAAATGGCAAACCGGGGCTTTCAGGATCAGCCGGGAGGTCGTTTGTCAAATCGGGTCCCGCTCACCGGAATCCGAATCCCTTATGCCGGTTTGACTGCATTACGTTGTCCCAATGTTCAGAGCGAGGCTCGGCGTCCGCGCCCGGATTCTGGCGATCGCGCTCATCCCGAGTTTGACTCTGCTCGTGGTCGGCGTCGGCGCTGCCGGATACCTGGTTAAACAAGGCAACTACGCCAAGATTTGGGCGACCGAGATGTCGCGCGTGATCGAACCCAGTGCCGAGATGATGGCGGGCATTCAGCTCGAAAGGCACCTCACGCTGCAACGGATGGCAGGCGACGCCTCGGTCGGGCCTGCCATCACCGCCGCTCGGACCCGTCTGGACAACGCCATGCGGCAGGTGGTCGAGGTGTCCACCGGCCTGGTCAAGATCGATCCGGCCCGTTTCGAGAACTCCATCGAGGACTCCGGCCAGCTCAACGCCGCGGTCGCCCAGGCGCGCGGTGCCATCGACGTCGGCATGCTGCCCCCGCTCGAGACCTACGGCTTCTACAACAGGCTGGTCGATGTCATCAGCCTCGGAGCGCAGATCGCCCAGGAGACCGCGCCCGATCCCGAGACCGCCATGGAACTGACCGAGGCCGTCCGCATCCTGTTCGCCAACGAGGCCATGGCGCGCAGCTACGCCATTGCCGCCGCCAACTTCCGGTCCGAGAGCGGCCCGCTGATCCCGCTCGAGGAGTTCAGCCGGCAGGTCGGGTTCTACCGCACCGAGCTCAGCTTCCTGTCCTCCGACCTCGAAGCCGACCAGGTGGCCGCGGCGAACGCCATCATCAACAGCACCGCCTGGCAGCGGCTGTCCAGCATGGAAACCGCGATCTCACAGTACTTCACCGCGGAGGCCCTGCGCAGCGGGTCACCGAACGCCCGCAAGACCGAGGTCGCCTTGCCGCTGAGCCAGCAGGAATGGGCCGATTCCGCGTCGCAGGTGGGCACAGCGCTGACCCAACTCTGGATCGCGCAGAACACACACGCGCACGGAAAGGCCCGCGAGCTCGGCAAGAGCAACGAGGCCCGCTCGGCCTACGGCGGCGCGGCGGTGGTGCTGGTCAGTATCATCGTCTTCCTCATCGCCCTGGTCTTGGCGAACCGGATCATCCGCCGGCTCAAGCTGCTGCGCGGGGAGACCCTGGCCCTGGCCAACGACCGGCTCCCGGAGCTGATGTCGCGCCTGCGGGCCGGCGAAAAGGTCGATCCGGCGGCGGAATCGGCGAACCTGGACTTCGGCGGCGACGAGATCGGCCAGGTGGCAAAGGCTTTCGAGCAGGCACACGCCGCCGCGGTGAACGGCGCGATCAACGAGGCCCGCACCCGTGAGGGCGTGCAGGCGGTGTTCCTCAACATCGCGCACCGCAGCCAGATCGTGGTGCACCGCCAGCTCGAGATCCTGGACGAGGCCGAGAACCGGCAGGAGGATCCGGCCCTGCTGGAAACCCTGTTCCGCCTGGACCACCTGGCCACCCGCGAACGCCGCAACGCCGAGAACCTGATCATTCTGGGCGGCGGCCAGCCGGGACGCCAGTGGCGCAGCCCGGTGCCGCTGATCGACCTGGTGCGCTCCGCGGTCGGCGAGACCGTCGACTACGCCCGGGTGCGCGTCTCGCGCCTGCCCGAGGCGCACATCATGGGCTCGGTCGTGGCCGACCTCATCCACCTGCTCGCCGAGCTGGTGGACAACGCGACCTCCTTCTCCCCGCCGCAGTCGCGGGTCGAGGCGTTCGGCAACGTGGTCGGCAAGGGCCTGGTCGTCGAGATCACCGACCAGGGCATGGGCATGCCGGAGGGCGAGCTCGCGCGCGTCAACGAGATGCTGCGCAACCCACCGGATTTCGGTGTCGCCGCGCTGTCGGTGGACTCCCGCCTCGGCCTGTTCGTGGTCGCCCAGCTGGCCGCCCGCCACGGTGTCTCGGTGCGCCTGTCCGACTCCGACTACGGCGGCATCCGTGCCATCGTGCTGATCCCCTCGGCCATCCTGGCCCCGGATTCCCATGTCCCGCTTCCGGAGTCGACGCTGCCCGAACCGGGGCGCCGGTACCGGCAGTCGGTGCAGTTCGCCGGTGAATCGCTGCCCGAGGCGGCGCCCGTGCGGGCGCTGGAATCGGAGTCGACGGCCGTGCTGACCGCGCCGCCGGCCGCGCCCCCGGCCTACAACCCGGCCCCGTCCTACCAGTCGCCGCCGGCCTTCAGCCCGCCCGCGGTGGAACCGCCCCGGATGACCTCCTCGCTCGGCCTGCCGCCGCATGTCGACGCCGCGCAGAGCGCGGGGCCGCGCACGGACACCTCGCTCGGCCTGCCGCCGCGCTCGGAGACCGGTGTCGGCCCGGACGGCCGCCCGCTGCTGCCCCGGCGCAGCCGCCAGGCCAACCTGGCGCCGCAGCTGGCCCAGGATCCGCCGCCCGCGACCGCGCCCACCCCGCTGGTGGAACGCGCGCGCTCGGCCGAGCAGGCCCGCGACCTGATGTCCGCGATCGAGAACGGAACCCGGCAGGGGCGGCGCGCCCACCCCGCCGGTCAACAGACAGTGTCCAATTCTAAAGATGAGGAAGGCTACGGTGACCGCTCCCCAAACCGGTGATCTGAACTGGCTATTGGATGATCTGGTGGACCGGCTGGCAGGGGTTCGGCACGCGGTGGTGTTGTCCACCGACGGCCTGCTGCTCGGTCGCTCCACCGCCATGAGCCGCGAAGACGCCGAACATTTCGCCGCCATGTCCTCCACGCTGTACGGGCTGGCCCGCAGCGCGGGGGCCCGCTTCGACGGCGGCGGCGTCCGGCAGGCGGTGATCGAGCTGGACCGCGCGGTCCTGTTCGTCACCTCCGCGGGCACCAATGCCTGTCTGGCACTACAGGCTTCGGAGACCGCCAATCTCGGCATGGTGGCCTACGAAATGAATGTCACTGTCCAACGCGTCGGCAACTATTTGTCCACCCCTGCGCGCCTGCCATGACACGCAGGGGGGAACCCTGGTTCGACGAGGCGGCCGGACCGTTGGTCCGGCCGTACGCGCTCACGCGTGGCCGGACCATGGGGGCGGGACATGATCTGGACATACTCACGGTGGTAGTCATCACCGATCCGGCGCCGACACTGCGCCGGATCGAACCGGAGTACGCCCGAATCATCCACCTGTGCAAGGTTCCCCACGCGGTGGCAGAAGTATCTGCCAACTTGAAACTTCCCTTAGCAGTGACCAAGATCCTTGTTGGAGATTTGATCGGCGAGGGACATCTGATCTTCCGGTCACCGGTGCAACCGGAGACCGGTCCCGGCGATCTCAACGTATTGCGAGCGGTTCTGGATGGCATCCGAAAACTTTGACAACGCGCCCCGGCTGGCGGCGTCGGTGAAGATCCTCATCGCCGGCGGCTTCGGCGTCGGCAAGACCACGATGGTGTCGGCGATCAGTGAGATCACTCCGCTGCGCACCGAAGAGCTGATCACCGAGGTGTCCAGCGGGGTCGACGATCTGTCCGGCGTCGAGCAGAAGCACACCACGACGGTGGCGCTGGACTTCGGGCGTATCACCATCGACCAGGATCTGGTGCTCTACCTGTTCGGCACGCCCGGCCAGGACCGGTTCTGGTTCCTGTGGGACGAACTGTCCCGTGGCGCGCTGGGCGCGGTGGTGCTCGCCGATACCCGGCGGCTGAGCAATTCCTTTGCCGCCGTAGACTATTTCGAGCGGCGTGGCGTGCCGTTCATGGTCGGGGTGAACTGTTTCGACGAGGCACCCCGCTACACCGTGGACGAGGTACGCGACGCGCTCGATCTGGACCCGCACACCCCCGTGCTGCTGTGCGACGCGCGCAGCCGGGACTCGTGCAAGAACGCGCTGCTGGTCCTGATGGAGCACCTGATCGAATTGGCCGGTCGCGCACCGGTTCCCAGCTAATTTGCCAGGCGCGCTCGCGCGCCGGGCCGATACGGCCCCGCTTCGATTCGCTCGAGGCGGGGCCGAGTCGGTTGCTCAGCTCAGCTGCCCGGCGGCCGACAGGTCGTCGAACAGCAGCTGGTCCACCGGCGGCACCAGCTCGCGGTCGGCGTAGCCGAACCAGGCGAGCGCGTCGATCTCGCTGCTCGCGGTCAGGGTGCCGCGGTATTCGGCGGTGTAGCAACTCATCCGGACCAGCAGGCCGTTGTCGGCCGCCTCGTAGGTGCCGACGTGGGCCACCGTCTCGGGCAGCAGCGCCACGGTGAGCTCCTCCTCGATCTCGCGCAGCAGCGTCTGCAGATCGGTCTCGGCGCCTTCCCGTTTGCCGCCGGGGATATAGAAGACGTCCTTGCCGTGCGGGCGCGCGCACAGGATCCGCCCGTCCTCGATCCGCACCCACGCCACCGTATCGATCAGCCGCTGCTCCGCCACCGCGGCAGCCTAACGCGGCCGGGTCAGCCCGGCAGCAGGGTGTGGTCGCGAGCGCCGGGGCCGTAGACCGTGCGCAGGTCGCGGCTGTGCACCCGGGCGCCGCAGCTGTCGCAGTGCGGCTCGACCGTGGTGACGTGGCCGCATTTCTCGTGCACCACCCGCAGCGGGGGCCCGTCCGGGGCCGCGTATTCGTCGCCCCACTGGCGCATGGCGTTGACGACCGACCAGAGCGCGTAGCCCTTCGCGGTGAGGCGGTAGTCGTAGCGGACGGGGTTCTGCTGGTAGGGCTCCCGAGTCAGGACGCCGTGCGCGACCAGGTGTTCCAGCCGCTGGGTGAGCACATTGCGCGCGATGCCGAGGCGGTTGCGGAAGTCGTCGAAGCGGGTGACCCCGAACAGCGCGTCCCGCACGATGAGCAGCGTCCACCACTCGCCGACCACTTCCAGGCATTGCGCCACGGAACAGTTCATGTCCTCGAAGCTCATCCTTCGCATCGCACCAGCCTAGTCGGTTGCTTCAAAGAACTCACTGACCTATGGTGAGTTTCATGATGCAACTCACTATGTGGAGCGGAGCGCAGTCGTGAATGTTCCTGTCGCACCGACGGATCGGCCCGCCGTCGATCACCGGCTCGTGCTCGCCATCGTCTCGATCGGTGTGCTGCTGTCGAGCCTGGACCTGTTCATCGTCAACGTGGCGCTGCCGGACCTGGCCGCGGACTTCGGCGGCGCCGATCTCGCCGGACTGTCCTGGGTGCTCAACGCCTACGCGATCGTGTTCGCCGCGCTGCTGGTACCTGCGGGCCGGCTCGGCGACCGCGGCGGCATCCGCACCGCGTTCCTGATCGGGCTCGGAGTGTTCGTGCTCGGCTCCGCCCTGTGCGCCACCGCCTGGGACGTCGGCTCGCTGGTGAGTTTCCGGGTGCTCCAGGCGATCGGCGCGGCGATCCTGACGCCGACCTCGCTGGGCCTGGTGCTGGCCGCGACGCCGCCCGAGCGCCGGGCGATGGCGGTGCGGCTGTGGGTCGCCTTCGGTGGACTCGGCGCGGCGCTCGGGCCGGTACTGGGCGGCGTGCTCGTCGAATTCGGCTGGCGCTGGGTGTTTCTGGTGAACGTCCCGATCGGCCTGGCCGCGCTCGTGATCGGCCTGCGCAAGCTGCCGAATCCCGCCGGTGGCGGCGGTAGATTCCCGGATCTGGCCGGTGCGCTGCTGCTCGCGGGCGGTATCGGGGCGTTCGTGCTGGCGCTGGTGAAGGGCTCGGACTGGGGCTGGTCCTCGGCCGCCGTGCTGGGCTCGTTCGCGGTGGCGCTGGCCGCGGGCGTGGGCTTCGCGTTCTCCTCGGCGCGCCATCCCAGCCCGGTGGTCGATCCCGCGCTGCTGCGCATTCCGAATTTCGCGCTGATGGTGGGCAACGGGGTGCTGTTCAATATGGCCTTCGGCGCGATGCTGCTCTCGTTCGTGCTGTGGTCCCAGCAGGTCTGGGAGTGGTCGGCGCTGCGGTCCGGTCTGGCTATCGCGCCCGGTCCGCTGATCGTGCCGATCGTCGCGGTGCTCGCGGGCAAGCTCATCGCGCGGGTCGGTCCCGGGCCGGTGATCGCCGCCGGCGGAATCACTTTCGCGGCCGGCCTGATCTGGTGGGCGGTGGCGCTGGACCTGACGCCGAACTACGCGACCGGCGGGCTCGTCGGCATGCTGCTGACCGGTCTCGGTGTCGGGCTCACGCTGCCCACCTCGTTCGCGGCCGGCACCGGCGGGCTGCCGCCGCAGCGCTTCGCCACCGGCTCCGCGGTGTTGAGCATGTCGCGCCAGATCGGTTTGGCGATCGGCGTGGCGATCTTCGTCGTCGCGCTGGGCTCCCCCGCCGATCCGCAGGGCACGCTCGAGGCCTTCCAGCGCGGCTGGTGGGTTGTCGCGGGTGTCGCGATTCTGGCCGGACTCGTCGGGTTGGCCGCGCGGTTGCCCGGTCCGGTGAGCACCACCGCCCCGGCGGCGCAGGCCGTCCGCGCCTGATCCGCCCCGGGCGCCCGGCCTGTGATCAGACCGGGCGCCCGGGGTTCGCTCAGCGGCTCAGGCGCTGGAACCGGCGGACCGCCAGCGGCAGGAAGATCGCGGTGAGGACCAAGGGCCAGATCACGCCCATCAGCAGCGCGTGCTGTTCGATCCAGGAATCACCGGCGCCGACCGGGGTCCCGAACAGTTCACGGCTGGCCGCGACCGTCGAGGAGATCGGATTCCAGGCCGCGATCGCGCCCAGCCAGGACGGCATCAGCTGCGGGGCGACGAAGATGCTCGAGATCATCGTCAGCGGGAACGCGACCGCGAACAGCCCGCCCGCCGCCTCCGGGTTCGGCACCAGCAGGCCGAGCCACACGCCCACCCAGATCAGCGCGAACCGCAGCCACAGCAGCAGCGCGAAAGCGGCCAGCGCGCCCAGGATTCCGCCGTCCGGCCGCCACCCGATGGCCAGCGCGGTGAGCATGAGGATGGTCAGCTCGGCGCAGGCCAGCAGCAGATCGGTGACGCCGCGCCCGGAGACCACCGCGGACGGGGCCATCGGCATCGAGCGGAACCGGTCGATCACCCCGTTGGTGGCGTCGTAGACGACCAGCGTGGCCGTGTTGATGAACCCGAACGCCATCGTCATCGCGAACATGCCGGGCATCAGGAAGTCCCGGTAGTCGCCGCCGCCGGGCACCGTCATCGCGCTGCCGAAGACATAGCCGTAGAGCAGCACCGACAGAATCGGGAAGCCGAGCTGCCAGGCGATGTTGACCGGCTGGCGCTGATAGTGGGTCAGCCCGCGCCGCACCACATTCCAGCAGTCGGCCACCGCCCAGAAGGCGCGGGAGCGGTTCGGCAGGGTTTCGATGGCGCTCATCACGCGGCCTCCTCGGTGGTCTCGGTGCGGTGCCCGGTGAGCTGCAGGAACACATCGTCGAGGCTGGGACGGCGCAGGCCGATGTCCTCGACGGCGATGCCCTCGTCCTGCAGGGTGCGCGCCACCTCGGTGAGCGCGGCGACGCGATCGGTGACCGGCGCGTGCACCCGGCGCTCGAGATCGTCGGTGCTGGGTTCGCCGTCGCACACGCGCGCCACGACTTTGGCGACCGCGGGCAGGTCGGCGACCTCGGCGGCGACCACCTCGATCCGGTCACCGCCGACGGTGTTCTTCAGGCCGTCGGGGGTGTCGTCGGCGATGGAGCGACCCTGATCGATCACCGTGATGTGGGAGGCCAGCTTGTCGGCCTCCTCCAGGTATTGCGTGGTGAGCAGGACCGTGGTGCCGTCGGCGACCAAGGCGCGCACCGATTCCCACACCTCGCCGCGGCTGCGCGGATCCAAGCCGGTGGTGGGCTCGTCGAGGAAGAGCACCTCCGGCGCCAGGATCATCGACGCGGCCAGATCCAGCCGGCGGCGCATGCCGCCGCTGTATTTGCCGACACCCTTGTCGGCCGCGTCGGTGAGCTCGAAGCGGTCGAGCAGTTCGACGGCCCGCCGCTCGGCACGGCGACCGCCCAGATGGAAGAGCCTGCCGAACATTTCGAGGTTCTGCCGCCCGGTGAGCACCTCGTCGACGGCCGCGTACTGGCCCGTGAGGCCGATGCGGGCGCGCACCGCGCGCGGCTCGGCCGCCACGTCGAGCCCGGCGACGGTGGCCTGCCCGCCGTCCAGGCGCACCAGCGTCGAAAGAATGCGCACCGCTGTCGTTTTGCCCGCGCCGTTGGGCCCCAGCAAACCGTGCACGGTGCCCCGGCGCACCGCTAGATCGAACCCGGCCAAAGCGTTCTTGTCCCCGTATTTCTTGCGCAACCCTTCGGCCCGCACCGCGTATTCGTGCACCCTGATCCTCCCGAATCGAACTAACTGGGTACATCGTACCCTATTATGGGTACAACGTACCCAGTTAATTTCGATTCGGTTAGGCTGACCCTTATGAGCAGCACGGACGCCAGCGGAAGCGGAGATATCGCGCGCACCCTAGACCTGCTGTGGGACACCGGACCCCGGCCCAGCCGGGGCCCGAAACCCGGACTCACCCTGGATCGGATCGTCGAGGGCGCGGTGCGCGTCGCCGACACCGAAGGGCTGGACGCGGTCACCATGCGCCGGGTCGCCACCGAACTCGGCATCGGCACCATGACGCTCTACCGCTATCTGCCAGGCAAGGGCGAACTGCTCGACCTCATGCTGGACCGGGTGCAGCAGCCCGCCCCGATCGACGAGGGCGCACCCGGCTGGCGGGTCGCCCTCGAGCGCGTCGCCTACAACTCCCTCGCGCTCTACCAGCGGCACCCGTGGCTGCTCCAGGTCAACCAGAGCCGGCCCGTGATGGGGCCGGCCGCGGTCCTCGGCATGGAACTGATTGTCGGGCAGATCAAATCGATGGGTCTCACCGATGCCGAACTGATCGCCGTGATCGTCACCCTGGACGGCTATGTGACCGGCACCGCCCGCACCCAGCTCTACGCCGCCGAGGCCGAACGCACCACCGGCCTCACCGACGCCGAATTCTGGGCGGCGCAGACCCCGACATTGGAACGCGCCCTGAGCTCAGGCCGCTACCCCCTGATGGCGTCGCTCTCCGAAGACGCCTTCGACCAGAGCTTCGACCACTTCGGCTTCGGATTGCAGCGGATCCTGGACGGTTTCGAGGTACTGGTCGAGCAGCGCAACCGCCCGGCCTGACGGCCGGTTACCCGGTCGACGGTATCGACGGTGGTCGAGTCTGTGCGCTGCGGACTTTCACCGCGTCGAGGCCGAGGGCAGCGGCTACCCGGGCCACCGCGGGGTCGAGCCGCTTCGCGGGGAGTTTCGCGCCGTCGAACAGCGCGACGGAAAGGTCGGGGCCGTCGAGTTCCCAGGTGCCCGCGATGCGGCCGTCGACCACGACGATCGGGGCGATCCAGCCGGCCTTCTTGCTGACCTCGGAACGATGGGCGGCAGGGAGTAATTCGGTGTCCTTGGTGCCCGGGCCGAGCACGTACTGGTCGAAGGCGCCCAGCAGATGCACCGACTCGCGCGGTGTGGCGGCGGCCAGCTCGTCTACGTCCTCGGTGCGGAGGTAGGCCCGCACGCCCTCGATCTCGACCTCGGTGAGCGCGTCACCCAGGGCCGAAAACCAGGCGCGCACCGCGGGTTTGCGGTTGTTGCCGCGACTGAGCCAGGCGTCGAAGGTCTCCGGAGTGGCCGGGCCGTAGGCCGCCAGGTAGGCCGCGACCGCGACCGGGCCCGCCTCCTCGGCTGTGGGCAAGTCGGTCCAGCCGGGGATCAGCTGGGCAGGCGTGGTGAAGGTGATCCGATTGCCCTGCGCCGCACCGTGACACAGCGCGCCCTGCCAGGACAGCGGCTTGAGCAGCGCGCCCCAGCCGGACTTCAGCTCCTCCCCCAGCTTGTGGAAAGCCTGGTCCGCGAGCAGCGCCTCGACCAGTTCCTCGCGGGTGAGCGGCCCATCGGCCAGCACCTGCGGGACCGCTTCGGTCAGCGCCGCCACCTCGGCGGGTGTCGCGCCGAAAACCTTCTGCCAGGAGGCCTTCTCCCAGACCCGGGTGGCGGCCATCAGCGGCAGGAACGCGGCGGCCGACCGCGGGGTGAGCGCATGCAGGGTGCCGCGCATCGCCCACGTCTTGAGCAGGGTGCCCGCGCCCAGTTCCCGAGTCAGCGCGCCCGGCTCGGGTTTCGCGCTGCGCAACGCCACCGCGGTTTCCGCGGCCGAACCGACCTGCGCCTGCACTCCGCAGATCCGCTCGACGATCGCGGGCACCGCCGGGCCGGATTCGGAGACGTAGTGGCGCGCCAGCCGCCAGGTGAACACCTGATCCCAGGTGAGCTGCACTGTTCCTCCTCTAGCGTGGCCCCTGGCGGGCGGTCAGGCGCCGCAGCGCCGCCCGCAGGCCGGCCGATTCCTCGGGGCTGATCTGATCGACGAAGTAGCTGAGCACCAGATCCGGGCGACCGCCGGAGCCCAGCGCCTCGAGCATGACCCGGGCGCTGTGTTCCTCCCGGGTCAGCGTCGGCCAGTAGCGGTAGGCCTTGCCCGCGCGTTCGCGCGCCAGCCAGCCCTTGCGCTGCAGGTTGTCCATGGTCGACATGACGGTGGTGTAGGCGATTTCGCGTTCGGCGGAGAGTTCCTCGTAGAGGTCGCGCACGGTGGTGTGCTCGCTGTCGCGATCCCAGATCCGGTCCATGATCACGGCTTCCAGCTCTCCGAATCCACGCACCGTGCCGAACTCCTCAACTCTGATCACCGGCCCCGCCGCCAGAGTACCGACCGTACGGGATTGCTACGGACCGGAACCGTAGATTGCGGGATATGCGAACATATGTTCGAATACCTGATGACCACCGAATCCCGTGCGCCACGCATCCAGGCCCGAGCCGAGGCCTCGATCCTGCATGCCGACCTCGACTCGTTCTACGCCTCGGTCGAGCAGCGCGACAATCCGCGCCTGCGCGGGAAACCGGTGATCGTCGGCGGCGGCGTCGTGCTGGCGGCCAGCTACGAGGCGAAGGCGTTCGGCATCACCACGCCGATGAACGGCGGCCGCGCCCTGCGGCTGTGCCCGCACGCGATCGTGGTGCCGCCGCGGATGCACGCCTACGCCGACGCCAGCAAGGCGGTGTTCGAGGTGTTCCGCGATACCACCCCGCTCGTCGAGGGCATCTCGATCGACGAGGCCTTCCTCGACGTCGGCGGCCTGCGCCGGATCGCGGGCGAGCCGCTCGAGATCGGACAGCGGCTGCGCGCGCGGATCCAGGCCGAGGTCGGGTTGCCCATCTCGGTCGGCATCGCACGCACCAAGTTTCTCGCCAAGGTCGCCAGCGCGGTGGCCAAACCCGACGGCCTGCGCCTGGTGCCGCCGGATGGTGAACTGGCGTTCCTGCACCCGCTGCCGGTCGAAAGACTGTGGGGCGTCGGCACTGTCACCGCCGCCAAGTTGCACGAGCACGGGATCACCCGGATCGCCCAGCTCGCCGAGCTCGGCGAGAGCCCCTTGCGCGCCATCGTCGGCCCCGCCGCGGCCCGGCACCTGCACGCGCTGTCGATGGCCCGCGATCCGCGCCGGGTGGAGACGGGACGCCGCCGCCGCTCGATCGGCGCGCAGCGGGCGCTCGGCCGCCACCACCGCCCGCCCGCGGAGATCGAAGCCTTCCTGCACGGCCTGACCGACCGGCTCGGCCGCCGCCTGCGCGCGGCGGACCGGGTCTGCCGAACGGTGGTGCTGCGCCTGCGCTTCGACGATTTCAGCCGCGCCACCCGGTCACACACGCTGGCCGAAGCCACCGATTCGACCAGCACGATCCTGGCCGCCGCCCGCACCCTGCTGGCCACGGCCATGCCGATGATCACCGAGCGCGGCATCACCCTGATCGGCCTCGCGCTCACCAACCTCGAAGACGCCGACTCCGCCCAGCTGACACTGCCGCTCGAGCCGCGCGCCGACAACACCCTCGATGCCACCCTGGACGATCTGCGTCAGCGCTTCGGCTCCGCCGCCGTCACCCGGGCGGCGCTGCTGCATCGCGGTGAAGGGCTGTCGGTACCACTACTGCCCGACTGAGGGTCGCGCAGGCACGATCGTGCACTGATCCGCCGAATCGAGGGGTTTCGCCGGGTTTTTCGCCCGATAGTGCACGATCGTGCCTGCTACGCCCCCGGTGTCTGTCGAGCTGTGGTCACAGCCGCTCGATAATGGTGGCGTTGGCGAGTCCGCCTGCCTCACACATGGTTTGCAGGGCGTAACGGCCGCCGGTCTGTTCCAGGTGGTTGACCATGGTGGCGAGGATGCGGGTGCCGGAGGCGCCCAGCGGGTGACCGAGGGCGATCGCGCCGCCGCGCGGGTTGAGCTTGGCCGGGTCGGCGTTCAGGTCGTGCTGCCAGACCAGCGGCACCGGCGCGAAAGCCTCGTTCACTTCGTAGGCGTCGATGTCGTCGATGGTCAGGCCGCCCTTGGCGAGCACCTTGCGGGTGGCCGGGATGACGGCGGTGAGCATGAGCAGCGGGTCGTCGCCGGTGACGGCGAAGGAATGGAAGCGGGCGCGCGGGCGCAGGCCGAGCCGGGCGGCCATCTCCTCGCTCATGATCAGCGCGGCCGAGGCGCCGTCGGTGAGCGGTGAGGAGTTGCCCGGGGTGATCGACCATTCGATCTCGGGGAAGCGCTGTTTCATCGCCTCGTCGACGAACGCGGGACGCAGCCCGGCCAGGCCCTCGGGCGTGGTGTTCGCGCGGATCGTCTCGTCGGCGGTCAGCGTGCCCGCGGCGACGAGTTCGCGGTCGAAGCCGCCCGCGGCGGCGGTGGCGGCGGCCAAGCGGTGCGAGCGGGCGGCGAACGCGTCCAGGGTTTCCCGGTCCAGCTTCCAGCGCTGGGTGATGATCTCGGCCGAAATGCCCTGCTGGATCAGCCCTTCCGGGAACCGGTGCGCGATCGGGCCGCGGTTGGGGTCCTGGCCCTGGGCGTTGGAGAACATCGGCACCCGGCTCATCGACTCCACGCCGCAGGCGATGGCGATGTCGTAGGCGCCGGCGATGACGCCCTGCGCCGCGAAGTGCGCGGCCTGCTGCGAGGACCCGCACTGGCGGTCCACGGTGGTGGCGGGCACGGACTCGGGGAATCCGGCCGCCAGCACCGCGGTGCGCGAGATGTTGAACGCCTGCTCACCACTCTGGGTGACGCATCCGCCGATCACATCGTCGACGAGCGCGGGATCCAGATCATTGCGCGCGAGCAGCGCTTGCAGGACACCGGCCAGCAGTGTCGCCGGATGCACCTCCGACAGTCCACCACCGGATTTCCCCTTGCCGGAAGGCGTGCGGACAACGTCGACAATGACAGCGGAAGGCATGGCAACTCCTGGAATGGCGGTTAACTTAACCCACCATACCGCGCGCCGCCTCGGCTTGGATACGCGGGAATTGCGCGGCCATCGCCTCGGACAGCGCCTGGGCCGCCGAGAGCGGGCGCACCATGACCGTGAACTCGTCGATCAGGCCGTTCTCGTCCAGGTGCAGGAAGTCGCAGCCGTTGACCGTCTTCCCGTCAACCGTCGCCTCGAAGACCAGGGCGTGGTCGCGGCCGTCGGCGCTGCGGATCTCGCGCACGTACCGGAAGTCCTCGAAAACCCGCAGTACGCCGCGCAGGATCGCCGCGGTGATCGGCTTGCCCGGGTACGGCTTGAACGCCACCGGGCTGGTGAACACCACGTTGTCCGCCAGCGTCGCCGCCAGCGCGTCTTCGTCGCGCGCCGCCACGGCCTTCTGGAACGCCTCCATCTGATCCACCTCGCATATGCAACTCGTTGAATAGGTAGCTCCCACCCTAGCCACGAAACCCGGCGGCGGGAACTCGCTAGGTCAGAATCAGCATCCAGACCGGGAGCAACGCGGCGGTCAGCACGGTGGACTTCACGACCGCGGCGGCGACCAGGTCGACATCGCCGTCGTAGCGCTGGGCGTAGATGAAGGCGTTCTGCGCGGCGGGCATGGCCGCGATCACGACGAACATGGCCAGGGTATTGCCGGTCAAGCCGAAGATGTAGTGCAGCGAGGCCCACATGAGCAGCGGGAAGCCGACGCACTTCATCGCGATCAGGAAGTACTCGTCGCGAGCGGCCGGACGCCAGCGCATGCCGTGCGTCCCGACGTGCAGGCCCAGCGCGAACAGCGCCACCGGCGAGGCCGCCGCGCCCGCGAACTCCAGCGCCTCCAGCACCGGTGCGGGGACCGTGAGCCCGCCGAGGTTGGCCAGCACGCCCACGGTGCAGGCCACCACCACGGGCGTGGCGAGCGCGGACCCCACCGCCCGCAGCACACCGCGCCCCTCCGCGGTGCCGGCGCGGCCGTGTTCGAGCACCGCGAGCACGAGGACGGTCAGCACGCACACCTGGAACAGCACCACCGGGAAGATCGCGGAGGCGTCCCCGAACAGGAAGTCCAGCACCGGCAGCGCGAAATACGCGGCATTGGTGTGCACCGCGCACATACAGCGCAGCGCGATGCCGGACGCCGGCATCCCGGCCCACCGGGCGCCGAGCGCGATCAACCCGAAGATCGCCAGCGTGGTGACCGCGTACCCGCCGACGGCGGCGGGGGCGAACAGCGCGCCGAGATCCGCGCGATAGAGCTGCGGGAACAGGTAGGCCGGAATGGCGAACAGGAACGCGAAGTCGCTGAACGCCTTCCCCGCGTCGGCACCGAGCAGCTTGCGCGCCCCGAACACCGAGCCCGCGCCGAACACCAGCAGCACCGGCGCGAGCTTGACCAGAGTCCCCGCGAACGCGCCGATCATCACCTCACCCGCTCACCTCACGCCACAAACGCCGCCCATTCTGCTCCTGGCCGGGACGGGGTGCCGCGACGGGTGACCTGCGCTATCGGGATCGCTTGGGGCGCTTGTCCATCAGCCGCAGGATGAGCGGAGTGAAGATGAGCTGCATCGCCAACTCCATCTTGCCGCCGGGCACGACGATGCAGTTCGGGCGGGACATGAAGGAGTCGTGCAGCATCGAGAGCAGGTAGGGGAAGTCGATCACCTTCGGGTCGGCGAAGCGGATGACCACGAAACTCTCGTCGGCGGTCGGAATGGTCCGTGCGATGAACGGATTCGAGGTATCGACGGTGGGGACCCGCTGGAAGTTGACGTAGGTGTGGGAGAACTGCGGGCAGATGTATTTCACGTAGTCGGGCATGCGGCGCAGGATCGTGTCGATCACCGCCTCGCTGGAATAGCCGCGTTCGGTCTTGTCCCGGATCACCTTCTGGGTCCATTCGAGATTGACGATCGGGACCACGCCCACGAGCAGGTCGGCGTAGCGCGCCACATTGACCCCGTCGGTGATCGCCGCGCCGTGCAGCCCCTCGTAGAACAGCAGATCGCTGCCCGGCGCCAGATCCTCCCAGGGGGTGAAGGTGCCCGCGGGCTGGCCGAACGGCTTGGCCTCGTGCTCGTCGTGCAGGTATTTGCGCACCGAACCCACCCCGGTCTCGCCGTATTCGCGGAACAGGGTCTCCAGTTCCTTGAGCAGATTCGCCTCCTCGCCGAAATGCGAGAAGGTGAAGTTGCGATTCTGCTCGGCCTCGGCCATCGCCAGTTTCATCTCGTTGCGGTCGTAGCGGTGGAACGAGTCACCCTCCACGATCGCCGCGTAGACGCCCTCGCGCCGGAAGATCTCCTGGAACGTGCGGGTGACGCTGGTCGTGCCCGCACCGGAGGATCCGGTGATCGCGACGACGGGATGTTTGACCGACATGGCACCTCCTGGCTTACCCGGGCTTGGCACGGCCCGCGGGTCGGAACAGTGAGCGGTTCCCGAACAGGGAGCTGTCGAAGCGCGGCCCCTCCTCGGGTTCGCTGTGGTAGTGCTCGATGCGCTGCACCTCGTTGCGGGAGCCGAAGATCAGCGGCACCCGCTGGTGCACGTGGGTGGGCGCCACCTCGCGCACCCGCTCGCCGCCGGTGGTGGCCCAGCCGCCGGCCTGCTCGACGATGAACGCGATCGGGTTGGCGCCGTAGAGCAGCGCCACCTGCCCGGGCCGCTGCGGCACCCGGGTGTCGTACGGGTACAGGTAGACCCCGCCGCGGGTCAGGATGTGGAAGGTGTCCGCGACCAGCGAGGCCACCCAGCGCATGTTGAAATCCCGCGCGCGCGGGCCGTCCACGCCGTCCAGGCACTCGTGCACATAGCGGCGCACCGGCCGTTCCCAGAACCGCTCGTTGGCGGCGTTGATCGCGAAACCCGTTGTCTCCTCCGGGATTCGCATCCGCGGGTGGGTCAGCACGAAGGCGCCGATGTCGCGGTCCAGGGTGAACCCGTCCACGCCGCGGCCGGTGGTGAGCACCAGCATGGTGGCCGGGCCGTAGAGGGTGAACCCGGCGCACACCTGCTGGGTGCCCGGTTGCAGGAAGTCGGCGTCGCACGGTTCGTCCCCGGCCGTGGCCGGGGCCCGCAGCACGCTGAAGATCGTGCCCACCGGCAGATTCACGTCGATATTGGACGAACCGTCCAGCGGGTCGAAGGCCAGCAGGTACTTGCCGCGCCGCCGCGCGGGCACCGCGCGCACGGCGCTGATCTGCTCCGAGAGCAACGCCGAGAGATGGCCGGTCCACAGGGTTTCCGACACCATGATGTCGTTGGCGATGGCGTCGAGTTTGCGGTGCACGGTGGGCGGCAGGTTGTCGGGTTCGGCCGCGCCGAGGGAACCCACGATCGCGCCCCGGGTCACCTGATTGGCGATCATCTTGGTGGCGGTGGCCACCACGTTCACCAGGGCGGAGAATTCACCGGAGGAGCCCGGGTGCCGGTGCTCCTCCTCGATCGTGTAGCGGGTGAGGGTCTTCAATCCTTCTGGCATAGGCTCGGTTTCTACGGGCTCTGACCTCCGAAGACACTGCTGCCGTAGACATCCCGGTCGGTCAGCGTCATCAGGTCGGTCTTGGTGAGCGGACGGTGCAGTTCGACCAGCCGTTTGGCCTGCCGCAGCCGGCACCGGTCCAGGGCGTTGCGGACGCTGCGCGCGTTGGAGAAGCGCGGGCGCTCCATCCGCCGCGACAGATACTCCGAGAACGCGGACTGCGCCGCGTCGTCGAAGCGGAAGTTCTGCTCGGCCACCATGAGTCCGCCGATGGCCAGCAGCTCGGAGTGGGTGTAGTCGGAGAATTCCAGGTGGTGGGCCACCCGGGAGGACAGGCCGGGATTGGCGCCGAAGAAACGCTCCATCCGGTCCGGGTAGCCCGCGAAGATCACCACCAGGCTGGCGCGCTCGTTCTCCATCTCCTGCAACAGGATCTCGATGACCTCCTGCCCGTAGTCCCGCTCGTTCTCCGGGCGGAACAGGTAGTAGGCCTCGTCGATGAACAGCACGCCGCCCGCGGCCTTGGCGATGGCCTCCTTGGTCTTGGGGGCGGTGTGGCCGATGAACTGGCCGACCAGATCGTCGCGGGTCACCGTGTGCACCTTGGGTTTACGGATGTAGCCCAGGGTGTGCAGCAGCTCGGCCATGCGCAGCGCCACCGTGGTCTTGCCGGTGCCGGGTCCGCCGGTGAAGCTCATGTGCATGGTCGGGCGGGCCGATTCCAGCCCGAAACGCTGCCGGGCCCGGTCGATCATCAGCAGCGCCGCGATCTCGCGGACCCGCAGCTTCACATTGGCCAGGCCCACCAGTTCCTGGTCGAGCCGGTGCAGGGTCAGTTCGACGTCGTCGCCGGCGATATCGGTCGAAAGATCCAGCACCGCGTCGTCGTCCAGGATCGGCGGCGGTTCCTCGGTGGCGGTCTGCACCGGCCCGGGCCCCTCGGCGCTGGGCCGGTGCAGTCGAAATCCGTTGCCCTCAGGCGCCATACCGCGCGCCCTGCGGCTGACCGGTGGCATAGGAACGCAGGCCGTAGGTCTGGCGGCGGTCCGAGCCCTCGGTGCGGGTCAGCTCGAAACCGGGTTCGTTCGCCGGACGCTGCACCAGGAAGCTCAGCGCGGTGGTCTGGCGGCCGAAGCGGGCGTCGTAGGCCAGCACCCGCACGTAGTGCCGCGGGAAGGTGGCTCGGCAGGCGTTGATCTCGGCGAGCACGCCGTCGGGCTCGTCGAGATCGAACAGCGGCAGGCCCCACATCTGCCAGTAGGCGTTGCGCGGGTGCGGATCGTCGGTGTACTCCACCGACACCGGCCAGTTGTTGAGCAGCGCGTAGCGCACCTGCGCGGCGATGTCGGCATCGGTGAATTCGGGCAGATACGAGAAGGTTCCGTGACGCAGATACATGGCGTGGCCTTTCAGTGGGTGGCCGTGGGCACCGCGTCGGGTGCGTCGGTGGAGGTGTAGTCGAAGGTGACATCGCCCCAGGTGGACAGCGCGACCTCGAGCGGGCGGCACCACTCGGCGGCCTTGCGCAGCACCTCCGGGCCCTCCTTGAGCAGATCGCGGCCCTCGTTGCGCGCCTTGACCACCGCCTCCAGCGCGACCCGGTTGGCCTCCGCGCCGGCGGCGATGCCGAGCGGATGGCCGATGGTGCCGCCGCCGAACTGCAGGATCACGTCGTCGCCGAACAGGTCGAGCAGCTGGTGCATCTGGCCGGCGTGGATGCCGCCGGAGGCCACCGGCATGACGCCGGGCAAGCTGGCCCAGTCCTGATCGAAGAAGATGCCGTTGGCCGGGTTGGCGGGAATGTGGTTCTCCCGCAAGGTGTCATAGAAGCCCCTGGTGGTCGCCGGATCACCCTCCAGTTTGCCCACGACCGTGCCCGCGTGTACGTGATCCACCCCGATCAGCCGGCACCATTTCGCCAGCACCCGGAAACTCACCCCGTGCGTCTTCTGCCGGGTGAAGGTGGAATGCCCGGCCCGGTGCAGGTGCAGCAGCACGCCGTTGCGCCGGGCCCAGTGCGACATCGACTGCATCGCGGTGTAGCCGACGGTCAGGTCCATCATGATGACGACACTGCCGAGTTCCTTGGCGAATTCGGCCCGCTCGTACATCTGCTCCATGGTGGCGGCGGTGACGTTGAGATAGTGGCCCTTGATCTCGCCGGTGTCGGCCATCGCCCGGTTCACGCCCTCCATGGCGTAGAGGTAGCGGTCGCGCCAGCGCATGAACGGCTGGGAGTTGATGTTCTCGTCGTCCTTGGTGAAATCCAGCCCGCCCATGCAGGCCTCGTAGACCACCCGGCCGTAATTGCGCGCGGAGAGGCCGAGTTTCGGTTTCACTGTCGCACCCAGCAGCGGGCGCCCGTATTTGTTGAGATATTCGCGCTCCATGACGGTGCCGTGCGGCGGGCCCTGGAAGGTCTTCACGTAGGCGACCGGGATGCGCATGTCCTCCAGGCGCAGCGCCAGCAGCGGTTTGAAGCCGAAGACGTTGCCGATCACCGAGGAGGTCAGGTTGGTGATCGAACCCTCCTCGAACAGGTCGAGATCGTAAGCGACATAGGCGAAGTACTCCCCCGGCCGCCCGGGCACCTCCTCGACCCGGTAGCACTTGGCCTGATACTTCGAGTGCGCGGTGAGCCGGTCGGTCCACACGACCGTCCAGGTCGCCGTGGAGGATTCGCCGGCCACCGCGGCCGAGGCCTCGATCGGGTCCACGCCGGGCTGCGGCGTCACCCGGAATACCGCCAGCACATCGGTATCGGAGGGCTGATAATCGGGCGCGTAATATCCCATCGACGCGTAGGACTGTACGCCCGGATCCCAGCGATCCCGTTCGGTTCCTTCGGCCATGAATCCTCCTGAGTCGGTGGGGAATTCCAGGATGAGGCCGGAGTAGTTCACAAACAATTTGATTGTTCCTGCGAATACTCAATGCTTTCTTTAAGTTTTGCTACCGTCGAGGGCATGGGCACGGTCAGCGCGACACGGATGGAAACCTTCCTGGTGGTCGCGCGCCAGGGCAGCATCCGCAAGGCCGCCGGGCAGTTGCACGTCACCGAGGCCGCCGTCTCCGCCGCGGTCGCGCACATCGAGAAACAGATGGGCGCCAAGCTGATCGCCAAGACCGGCCGCGGGATCGCGCTCACCGAGGCCGGGCGGGTGTATGCCGGGTATTGCCGCAGCATTCTGGGCCTGATGAAGGAGGCGCACGCCGCGGTCCAGCAGGCCGAGACCGGGCGGCTGCGGATCGGGGTCGTCGCCACCGCCGGTGAGTACGTGCTGCTGCGCCCGCTGGCCTCGTTCCGGCGGCGGTATCCCGACGTGGAACTCAGCCTGTCGGTGCAGCCGCGCGACGTGCTGTTCGTCGAATTGCAGCACCACGAAAGCGATTTGGTGATCGCGGGCCGGCCGCCGCGGGACGCCGGGCTGGTCACCCGGGCGCGGCGGCCGAGCCGGCTGGTGGTGGTCGGCACGCCCGACCGGCATCCGCTGCGCAGCACCTGGCTGCTGCGCGGGCGCGGCTCGGGCACCCGCGACGCCACCCAGGAACTGCTGGATCACCTCGATATCTACCCGCCCACCCTGACCCTGGGCTCGCACGGCGCGGTCCTCGCCGCGGCCCGGGAAGGCCTGGGCGTCACCCTGATTCACAACGACGCCGTCGGACAGGACCTGGAATCCGGGACCCTGGCCGTGCTCCCGGTGGACGGCACGCCGCTCGATCGCCCGTGGCACGCCATCACCACCGGCACCCCGACGCCCACCACCCGGCTGTTCCTGGCCCACATGCTGGACCCGGGCCAGGTCGGCGGGGACGCGTTCTACCCCCCGTGACGGACCGGGCGCACTCCGGCAAGATGCAGGGCATGGGTGTGTATTGCGAACGGATCGTCGACCTCGAGGCCACCGAAGCGGACGGGGCCCGGCTCGCGACCCGGATCATCGATTGGCTTGTGGCCGAGGGCATCCTGACCCGCGAGATGACGCGCGAGCAGCTATACAGCGACTATGCGGAGGAGGGCTACGCACCCGGCCCGAACTGGCGCCGGATCACCCTCGAGGATTGGGGCACCGGCCCGGTCGCCGTCGCCCTGGGCCGCAACACGTTCGCCGAGGGCCAGGGTATGGACACCCCCGAGTTCGCGAAGTGCCCGGCCTGCGCGGCCGATACCGTCATCATCGACTTCCCGTCCGGCCAGTGGGAACCCGACCGCGCGGCCTGGGAGCCGCTGGCGGCCGGCATCGAGGCCTGGCAGCGCACGGGCGTCGGCGCAGCCCGCTGCGCCGCCTGCGACACCACCAGCCCGATTCCCGAGTGGCGCTGGTCCTCCGGTTTCGCGCTGAGTTCCCTCGCCTTCGAATTCTGGGACTGGCCGCCGCTCACCGAGGAGTTCCAGCAGGAACTCGCGGCCCGGCTCGGCCACACCATCGTGCGGCAGGTCGTGAAACTCTGAGTCACCACGGCATGTCGAAGGTGGCCCGCGCCAGGAAGACGATGCCGTCGAGGGTGCCGAGCCGAGTCGGGTCCAAGGGGAAATAGGCGAAGTCGTCCGAGGTGCGTGGTTTCGGGTCGCGCTCGGCCAGGCGGCCGGTGTCGATCAGAGCGCGTTCCCACGGGAGTGCCGACAGCCGGCCCTCGACGGTGTCCGGCGGCGGGGTGTCGGTGCCCGCGGTGCCGAAAGCCGTGGCGAGGAAGGCGTATTCGTCGCCCAGCGTCGTTTCGGCGATCGCTCCCGCGCTCCACCATTCCAGCTGGTGATCGCCGAAGGCCATGACGCTCCTGGTCCGTTGCAGATGCAGGGTCGAGGCGAAGACCAGCACCGGGCCGTTCGCGGCGGCGGCGCGCAGGTTGGCCGCCATCATCGCGTCGCGCAGGGCCGAGAGCCGGGTCCAGCGCGCCGGGGAGGCGTCGGCCATCCAGTAGTGGTAGCGCAGCAGGCCGACGGCGGTGCGGCCGTACAGCGCCGCCAGCTCCCGATCGGCGGCGCTCAGCTGGGGTGACTGCATCTCGGCCAGGGCCACCAGGTCGTCGGCGATCACCCGCAGGCGCACGGCTTCGGCGGAGCGGCCGATGGACAGGGCCGGGTCCATGGCCGCGGCTTCGTTCGACCAGGGGTCGTCCGGGCCCAGCAGCGCGTCCAGGGTCTGCGCGCTCACCACCGCTTCGAGCATCGGGCCCTCGAGGAGCGCGTAGAGGCCGGTGAGGGCCTGACGCGGGCTGGCCGCCCAGTATTCCAGCGGTCCGTCGACTCCGGCGAACCGCAGTTTCTCGTCGTGTTCGGCGTTGTAGGCCCGCATCCAGCGCACCAGTTCGCGGTTGGCCGGGACCGCGCCGAAGCCGTGGCTGAAGCCGCGCGCCATCACGTCCTCCAGGGTGCCGGTGCCGGTCAGGAGGTAGTCGTCCACCAATAAACCCAGGAGACAATCACTTTCGAGCGCGAAGGTGCGGTAGCCCTCGTGTTCGGCCAGGTGCCGGAAGATCTCGTTGCGGGCCGCGCCCAGTTCCGGCACGAAATGCCGGGCCTCGCCGAGTCCGAGCACCCGGGGCGGGGTGGGACGCGACCGCAGGAATTCCGAGATGGCCGCTCCGTCGAGCGGCCTTGCCGAGTCGTCGATATCCATGCCTTCAACGGTATCGTTGAACAGCCGGTTGAGACTTATGGCGGAACCAGCTGGTCAATAGCCCTGAAAGCTTCAAATAGAGGGGTAATCCATGAGGCCGGTGGAGCTGGCGCGGGAGCACGGTCTGTCCACGCAGGCGGTCCGCAATTACGAGGACGCGGGCATCCTCCCGTCCGCCGAACGCACCGCGCACGACTACCGCACCTACACACCGTTGCACGCGCAAGCCCTGCGCACGTTCCTCGCGCTGGTGCCCGGGCACGGCCACAGCGCGGCCGCCGCGATCCTGCGGGCCGTCAACCGCGGCGCGGTCGACGAGGCGCTGCGCCTGGTCGACGAGAGTCACGGCCAGTTGATGGACGATCGCCGCACCCTGCGCACCGTCGACACCGCACTCCGCGATCTCGCGCCGGTCCCGCAGGAGCGGGGTGACACCTTCATCGGCCCGCTGGCCGGGAAACTCGGCCTTCGCCCGGCGACCCTGCGCAAGTGGGAGCACGCCGGTCTGATCCAGCCGCGCCGCGACCCGCACACCGGCTACCGGGTCTACACCGCCACCGATGTCCGCGATGCCCGGCTCGCCCACCAGCTGCGGCGCGGCGGCTACCGGCTCGAGCAGATCGCACCGCTCATCGCCCAGGTCCGCGCGGCCGGCGGTGTCGGTCCGCTGGAATCGACGCTGCGCGACTGGCAGGCCCGGCTCACCGCGCGCGGCCGCGCGCTGCTCGCGGGGGCCGCCGAATTGGACGTCTATCTGCGGGCCCGCACACCCTGATCCGGCTCCGGAATCCACTACCCTCGGCTCGTGCCCACCTCGAAGATCGTTCTCGTCACCGGCGCCGGATCCGGACTCGGCCGCGCCATCACCGTCGCCCTCACCGCCGCGGGGCATCAGGTCGTCGGCACCGGGCGCACCGCGGCGACGCTCGACGACACCGTCGCGGCCGCGCCGGGGCCGGGCACGGTGACGGCCCTCCCCTGCGATGTCACCGACCCCGACGCGGTGACCGCCCTGTTCGAGCAGATCGCCGAACGCTGGGGGCGGCTGGATGTTCTCGTCAACAACGCGGGCATCTTCGGCCCGACCCAGCCCATCGACGAAGTGTCGGTGCAGGATTGGCGGCGCGTGATCGACACCAATCTCACCGGCTCTTTCCTCTGCGCCCAGGCCGCGTTCCGGCAGATGAAGAATCAGCAGCCGCGCGGCGGGCGGATCATCAACAACGGATCGATCTCCGCGCACACCCCGCGCCCGCACACCGTCGGGTACGCCGCCAGCAAGCACGCCATCACCGGCCTCACCAAAGCCCTTGCCCTGGAAGGCCGTAACCACGACATCGCGGTCGGCCAAATCGACATCGGCAATGCGGCCACCGATCTCACCGCCGGCATCGCCGCCGGCGCCCTGCAGGCCGACGGCACCGTCCGCCCCGAACCCACCATGGCCGCCGAGGACGTCGCCCGCCTCGTCACCCACACCATCGACCTCCCCTCGAGCACCAACATCCCGTTCCTGACGGTCATGGCGACCGGCATGCCCTATATCGGCCGCGGCTGACGCGCACCCCCAGCGCCTCGAGGTTACGTCGAGCCGGCCTGAACTCGCGCTAATCTTGGATCGGGAGGAGGGTCCGGTTCCGAACCGGATTTATGGGGATGATTTATCAAGAGCGTTATGGCTTCGATCTGAAAACTATGGCGGTGGTGCTGAGTTCAGCGCTGTTCGTGGCGGCCGCGATTCTGGTGCCGGGCATGTCGCCGGTGCTGCGGATCGCGACATTGCTGTTGTTCGGCGGCGGGGGGTTGCTGCTTGTGGCGGTCGCGTTGTCGCGCAAGGTTGCCCTGCGAGTGGACCAGGCCGGGATCACGCTCGGCGGTCAGCCGCTGCGTTACGAGTCGGGGACACTGCGGATTCCGTGGGCCGAGGTGCAGGCGGTCGTGCTGTGGCGTCAGCACAGCGCCGCCGGGATTGCTTGGATCGGCGTGCTCCGTAGCGTCGACGCGCCACCGCTGCCGAGCACACCGGCCGGAGCAACAGGTCGGCGCGTGCACTCTGCCGCAGCGGCGATCAGCGGTGCACCAGACGCGCGGTTGCTGGAATGCGGGCGAACCATCAACGGGTGGAAACTCGACACCGCGCAGTTGGCGGCCACGCTGCGGGCCATCGCGCCGCAGGTCGAGTTGATCGACAATCGTTGAGCGGAAACCGATTTCACTCCGCTACCAGGTGACCGGAAGTCGGCGTACGCGGTGCACGCCCAGGGTGTCCGGGCGCAGGGGGATCTGATCCGGCGGGATCGTGAGACGCAGGGTCGGGAAGCGGGAGAAGAGCGCGGGGAGGGCGGTGCGTAGCTGGACTCGGGCCAGTTGGCGGCCCAGGCACCGGTGGATGCCGTAGCCGAAGCTCAGGTGGGGGCCTGGTGTGCGCAGGGGGTCGAAACGGTGTGGGTCGGTGAATCGGTCGGGATCGCGGTTGGCGGTGTGCAGGGAAAGAGCCACTGTCGCACCGGTTTCGATGGTGTGGCCGTCGAGTTCGACATCGGTCCGGGCGGCGCGGGTCAGGGTGTGGATGATGGCCAGGTGGCGGAGCAGCTCCTCGACCGTCCGGTCGGGGTTGGTGCGCAGGGTGGCTCGGTGCTCGGGGTGGCGCAGGAGCGTGGCGGTGCCGAGGGCGAGGGCGTTCGCGGTGGTCTCGAAGCCGCCGATCAGCAGCAGGACGGCGACGCCGGTGAGTTCGGCGCCGGAGAGATCGGTTCGGGTCAGTTCGCCGAGCAGGTCGTCGGTCGGCGCGACGCGCTTGGCGTCGACCAGGTCCCGGAGGTATTCCTGAGCCGCTTCGAGTGCGGCGAAGCCCTGATCGAAGGGCACGTCCGGATCATTCAGCGTGGTAACGAGATCGGCCACCAACCGCTGGAACAGATGTCGATCGGCTTCCGGCACGCCGAGCAGTTCACAGGTCAGCAGCGCGGGGACCGGGTGGGCGAACGACGTCATCAGGTCCGCCGGGCCGCCCGCGTGTTCCATCGCGTCCAAACACTCGGCGCTGATCTCCCCCGCGTGCCCGGCCAGTAGCCGCATCCGCCGGACGGTGAAGGCGCCGGTCAGCAGCGTGCGGTAGCGGGTGTGCTCGGGGGCGTCGAGATTGAGGAAGACGCCGGGCGGGGCCGGGGGCAACGGGCCGAGAGCGGCCAGCGCCGAGTGCGTCAGCTCGGCGCGTGCGCTGAAGCGCGGATCGGCCAGGATCGCGCGCACGGTGCCGTACCCGGTGGCCAGCCAGCCGCGATGGCCGTCCGGAAACACCATGCGGGTCAACGGTTCCGGACCGGCGGAGGGTTTCAGCATGTGCCGAACGCTAGGGTGCATTCAGGTTCTACTCAATGGGAGTGCGGCCTCGAATCGCCATCATCGCAGGCAGATGCGATGCGATCCGTGCAATGACCTTGCCGCCGAATGCACTGACTCACAACTGGCCGTGCAATGAGATGCCGCTGAACGCATACTGACACCATCCGACGAACCCGGAAGGCAGACACCCGATGCCCGGAGGCCGGCTCACCCTGGACGAGCGCGAAGGCATCGCGGCCGGACTGGCCGAGGGCCTCGGATACGCCGAGATCGCCCGCCGGCTCGACCGACCCGCCTCGACCGTCAGCCGTGAGGTCACCCGCAACGGCGGCCCCGGCCGGTACCGCGCCGACCGAGCGCACCGCGCCACCGCCGCCCGCGCTCGCCGCGGCACGACGGCCTCGCCGCGCCGACCCGTCACCGCGGACTTCGATGACGACGCGTTGCGCGAATTCGCCGCCCATTTCACCGACCTGTTCGTGTACGACGGCATGCCCCGAATGCAAGCCCGCGTCCTCACCTGCCTGCATCTCACCGACTCCGGCAGCCTCACCGCCGCCGAACTCGTCCACCGCCTCGAAGTCAGCCCCGCCTCCATCTCGACCGCCGTCCGCGCCCTCGAGCAACGCGATCTCCTACGCCGGGAACGCGATTCGCGCCGCCGCGACCACTACCGCATCGACGACGACACCTGGTACCGCACCACCCTGAACCTGGCCCGCGCCGCCGAAGTGCGCGTCCAGGCCGCCCGCCGCGGCGCCGAACTCCTCGGCGCGACAACCCCGGCGGGCGCCCGGCTCGAGGGGATCGCGCGCTACCTCGACTATCTGGGCCGGCAGATGGTGGAGGTGGTGGAACGACGACCCCGTGTGTGAGCGATTGCCGATTTACCGCTATCAGTCCAATTGTTCGGCAACGTTTTCCCGCGCGGACCCGCCGGTTTCGGGCCAAACGCTTGTTCACCGAGATCTGTGGTTAGATTCATTCGCCGACGCCGGAGTGGCGCATGCCTTTCGCGCCTTTTCCTCGGCTGTCCTGGCACTTTTCATGCTTTACCTCAGTGAATGTTGGCGCAGCGCGGTCGCCGCCCGATTCGGGCGTGTGCGGCCGCGCGACAATGAGCGAGGGGTGAATGAGCAAGTATCGATGGAGCAAGTGGGTGGTGGCGGCCGTCGCCGTGGCACTCGTCGCCCCGCCGGGCGGCGCGTCCGCCGATGTCGTGGTGCCGCTGCCCGACGGGCATATCGAGGGCCCCGGGATCAAGATCACCAGTCGTCGTGAGCGCGCGGTCATTTCGCCGTCCATCGCCGCCAACGGCGCCGGGCGCAGCTCGTGGCTGTCCGGGGACGTGACGGCCGAGGTGGAGACGCCCGACGGTGTCGTCGGCCCCAACAACGGTCCCGAGAACTACCCGGGTACCAACAACTCGGGCACCCACGGTTCGTCCAATCTGACCGTCGGATACATCGTCGGCTGCCAGGTGGCGCTGGCCGCCCTGACCGCGAACACGGCGTTCACCCTCAGCGCGACCCCCAGCCTCACCGGCGGTTTCAGCTTTCCGCTGGCCCCGGGGCAGATCCAGTGGGTGGCGATCAACAACATCGAGCTCGTCAAGAGCGGCACCTACACGATCAACTACCAGGATGTGCCGATGGAGGTTCAGGGCTGCGGCGGTTACGCGCAGGCCCGGCAGGTCTCCGTGGTGGAGATCATCGGCCCGGAATACGTGAAAGCGACGCTCTACGGCCAGCCGTTCAGCATCGGCTGACGGTCCGCTCCGACGGAAGGGATCCCATGTTCGGCAAGGTTCTCGGTGCGGCACTGGCCGCGACGGTGTTCGGGATGGGTCAGACGGCGGTGGCCTCCGCCGACACCTTCGTGCCGCTGCCCGGCGGCACGATCACGCGCGAACTGGCCGACGGCACCACCGTGACGGTCACCGTCGAACGCGAGTCGGCCAAGGTCAGCCCGTCGCTGGGTGCGACGCCGGTGCATCGCAACGTGTGGGTAACCGCCCGCGCGAGTGTGGATCTCGCGGGGCCGAGCGCCTCGACCGCGACGATCAAGATCAGCCCGGGCTATGTGGTCGGCTGCCAGGTGGACATCGGCGGGATCACCGGCAGCAACAACGAGAGCGCGACCCTGTCCAACAACACGGTGCCGATCGCGCCGACGGAGTCCTTCGGCGCCGGCATCACCTTCGGGCCCGGAAAGGCCATCGCGCGCCTGATGCTCGACCTGGAGATGCCCGACGACTACGGCCAGGAATCGCACAAGCGCTACAACAAGATTCCCGGCCCACACACCAGCGTGACCTGGATCGACGAGACCTTCGCGGTGGACGGCTGCGGCGGCTACGCCCAGGCCCGCTCGTTCGTGGCGGCCGAGATCGACAGCACCAACTACATCGGCAATGTCGTGCTGTGGGGCCAGCCCTTCAGCATCGGCTGATCGCGGCGCTCAGACCGACCCGTGCTGAGAGTCGAAGGTGGCGGTGCGGGCGCCCAGCAGGATCTGGGCGCCCGGCCGCAGCGGTAGCGGGCGGCCCGGCGGGACGCGAATCCAGTCCGCCCGGCCCGGCGCGCGCACGTGCGTGCCGTTGGCGGAACCGCAGTCCAGGACACTGACTTCCCAGTCGGCCAAACGGATCTCGGCGTGCGTGCGCGACATGCCGCCGGAGGCGTCGTCGAGGCGGACCGGGCGCGCCCCACGCCGGACGGCGTCCGAGTACTCGGGTTCGCGGCCCAGGACGCAGTCCGCGTCCAGGATGATGATGGTGCCGTCGTCGAAGAGCAGCAGGCCCAGGGGCGGGCGGACGCCGTCGGTGAGCACACCGGCGTCCGGGTCCATCCGCATGCCGCAGACCGCGCAGAAAGTGGCGCGCGGATCGTTGTGGTGCTGCCGGTCGCACTTGTAGCCCTTGACGATCGCCGGTCCGCCGACCACGGGCGCCGCGAGGTCACCGAACAGTTCGCGCGCGACGATCGGGAGCGCGGTGGGCGTGGGCGTCGCGTCCGGCAGCGGCTCGGGACGCGGCTTGGACAGCGACCGCGCCCGCGCGACCGCGCGATCCGCGTCGGGCCGGGCGGGATCGCGGGTGGTCGCCCGCTCGGCGGGCGCGCGATAGACCGGCTGCCCGTACCAGAGCACGCCGCCCGAACCGGGCACCGCGCCCTCGGCCAAGGCGCAGACGCCGCGCACCCCGGGCAGGTCGAACTCCTGGTCGCCCTCGTCCACGAAGACGCCGACGCCGATCTCGGGCGCCGGGAACACCAAGCGGTCCACCGTGAATCCGGCCTCGCCGCCGCGCAGCACCTCCGCGCGTTCGCCGCCCGCCAGGACCGCGGTGACCCGGCCGTGCAGGAACACCGCCACGCCGGTGCTGGTCGGGGTGAGCACGCCGAAGTCGACGGCGTCCTCGGCACCGAGTCCGACCAGCCAGGTGGTGGCCAGGCGCGCGAACGCCTTTCCGCTGCGCTGCTTCTCCGATTTCGCGGCCGCCCGCACCAGCCCCCGCACCTCGAGCAGGGTGGCACCGGCCGCCGAGGACCGGGTGGCGGGCGCGTCCGCGCGGTTGGCGACCACGATGAGCACACCGCTCGTGACGGCGACCAGATGCGTGCCCGCGAGCACCTCGATGTCGGGCCTGCTCTCGATCGCCGCCACCGTCCCCTCGTATCCCGGGACCAGCCCCGCCGCCTGCGCCGGATCGTACCGGCAGAAACCTAAGGGACGCTTGGCATCTAACGGCCCCGGACCGCGACGCGCACGCGGATTCTCCCGAACCTGCCACGCCGCGAGCTTTCCCGGACGTACCATCCCTGCGTGGCCGACGCGAACCGTTCCGCCCCCTTGCGGGTGCTGGTCTACAGCAATGATGCCGATACCCGGCGCCAGGTGACCATGGCGCTGGGCAAACGCCCGCACCCGGAACTACCGGAACTCGACTACGTCGAGGTCGCCACCGGCCCGGTGGTGATCCAGCGGATGGACGCGGGCGGCATCGACCTGGCCATCCTCGACGGCGAATCCGCCCCGACCGGCGGCCTGGGCATCGCCAAGCAGCTCAAGGACGAAATCGAGCACTGCCCACCGGTTCTCGTCCTCACCGGCCGCCCCGACGACGCCTGGCTGGCGAACTGGTCGCGGGCCGAGGCCGCGGTGTCGCATCCGATCGATCCGATCGCGCTCACCGACGCCGTGGTGTCCCTGCTGCGCAGCCGCGCGGCGGCCTAGTCTCCGGCTTTCTATAGCCGCAAGGCATTTCACGATCAGCGCCGCGCTCGCGGCCACCCGCCAGCGACCTATGAGCAACCTCGGTCAATGGGGGTGGCAGTGCGCGGCGATGATCGATCGCACCGTACGCAACTCATCGGTAACACCGATACCGGTGAGTAGCAACGGCATTCCCGACACCCCGGAACCACCTCGGAGTTCGTCACGTGACAACGCGGGCGGATTACCACCGTTTCTGTCATGAATCGCAGTTCCGATATCGATCAAACCCGGGAACCAATCGAGTAGCCTGCCCCGGGTTCAGTTGTACTCTGTGCCGTAGCTCACACGAGCGCGGGCACGGCATGAAACCCGCCCCGACCGACCGGTCGACATTCACCCGTCCCAGCTCACAAGGAGGGGAACCGATCCCGTGAATTTCGAGATGCCCACCCTCGTACTAGGCGCGATAGCCGCGGCTTTCGCGATCTTCTCGATCATCATGGCCTCCCTGATCGGACCGAAA
This sequence comes from Nocardia sp. NPDC050712, assembly GCF_040654295.1. Taxonomy (NCBI): domain Bacteria; kingdom Bacillati; phylum Actinomycetota; class Actinomycetes; order Mycobacteriales; family Nocardiaceae; genus Nocardia; species Nocardia sp. NPDC050712. Next base: position 6,100 of record NZ_JBFAHT010000005.1, on the reverse strand, counting down.
CGCTACAACCGGTCCAAGCTGGAGGCCTACGAATGCGGTATCGAACCGACACCGCACGCCGTCTCCGGTGGCCCCGGAAATGCTGCGGGCCAGCGCTTTCCGGTGAAGTACTACCTCACCGCCATGCTCTTCATCATCTTCGACATCGAGATCGTGTTCCTGTATCCGTGGGCCGTGCACTTCGACGCCCTCGGCGTCTTCGGTTTCACCGCCATGGCCCTGTTCATCGTCAATGTCTCCGTCGCCTATGCCTACGAGTGGAGCCGTGGCGGGCTCAGTTGGGACTGAAAAGACAATGGGTCTCGAAGAAAAACTGCCCAGCGGGTTCCTGCTGAGCACCGTGGAAGACTTCGCCGGCTACCTGCGCAAGGGTTCGCTGTGGCCGGCCACCTTCGGCCTGGCCTGCTGCGCCATCGAGATGATGGCTACGGGCGCAGGCCGTTTCGACCTCGCCCGGTTCGGCATGGAGGTCTTCCGCGCCTCGCCCCGCCAGGCCGATCTGATGATCGTCGCGGGGCGGGTCAGCAACAAGATGGCGCCGGTGCTGCGCCAGGTCTACGACCAGATGCCCGAGCCGAAATGGGTACTGGCCATGGGCGTTTGCGCCTCCTCCGGCGGCATGTTCAACAACTACGCGATCGTGCAGGGCGTCGACCACGTGGTGCCGGTCGACATCTACCTGCCCGGCTGCCCGCCGCGCCCGGAGATGCTGATGAACGCGATCATCACGCTGCACACCAAGATTCAGGAGATGCCGCTCGGCGTGAACCGGGAGGAAGCGATCCGCGCCGCCGAGCAGGCCGCGCTGGCCTCGACCCCGACCATCCGGATGGAGGGTCTGTTGCGATGACCTTCGATACCCCGCAGAACACCCAGAACCGTTCCGAGACCGACGCCGCCGCCACCGCGGGACCGGAGGGCACGCTGCCGCCGGACCAGCCGCAGGCCGGCGGCGACGAGGTGATCGGTGTGCGCCGCGGCATGTTCGGCAGCACCGACACCGGCGACACCTCCGGCTACGGCCGCCTGGTCCGCCCGGTCGCCCTGCCCGGCGGCAGCCATCCGCCCTACGGCGGCTACTTCGACGAGGTGGTCGCCGCGCTGCGCGACGCCCTCGCGGCCGGCGCGCTCGCGCTGGAAACCGCGCTGGAGAAGATCGTCGTCTTCCGCGGCCAGCTCACCCTGCACGTCCGGCGCGAACACCTCGTCGCCGTCGCGCAGGTCCTGCGGGATCACCCCGCACTGCGTTTCGAGTTCTGTTCCGGCGTCAGCGGCGTGCACTATCCCGAGGACACCGGCCGCGAACTGCACGCGGTCTACCCGTTGCTGTCGATCACGCACAACCGCCGGTTGCGCCTCGAGGTCTCCGCGCCCGACGCGGATCCGCACATCCCGTCGCTGTTCGCCGTGTACCCCACCGTCGACTGGCACGAGCGTGAGACCTACGACTTCTTCGGCATCCTCTTCGACGGTCATCCGTCGCTGACCCGCATCACCATGCCGGACGACTGGCGCGGTCATCCCCAGCGCAAGGACTACCCGCTCGGCGGGATCCCGGTCGAATACAAGGGCGCGCGCATCCCGCCGCCCGACGAGCGGAGGGCATACAGCTAGTGAACGACATCGACACTCTCCCCACGGTCACCGTCGCCGGACAGGACTGGGAACAGGTCGCCGAGACCGTCGAGGGCATGGCCGAGGAACGCATCGTCGTCAACCTGGGCCCGCAGCACCCGTCCACGCACGGCGTGCTGCGGCTCATTCTGGAGATCGAGGGCGAAACCGTCATCGAGGCCCGCTGCGGTATCGGCTACCTGCACACCGGGATCGAGAAGAACCTCGAATTCCGGAACTGGACGCAGGGCGTCACCTTCGTCACCCGGATGGACTACCTGTCGCCGTTCTTCAACGAGACCGCCTACTGTCTCGCCGTCGAATCGCTGCTCGACATCACCGAGCAGATCCCGGAGCGCGCCACCACCGTGCGCGTCCTGCTGATGGAACTCAACCGCATCTCCTCGCATCTGGTGGCGCTGGCCACCGGCGGCATGGAGCTGGGTGCGCTCACCCCGATGCTGTTCGGTTTCCGGGAACGCGAACTGATCCTGGACGTCTTCGAGACCATCACCGGCCTGCGCATGAACCACGCCTACATCCGGCCGGGCGGCCTGGCCCAGGACCTGCCCGACGACGGCGTGCAGAAGGTCCGCGAGCTGCTCGACCTGCTGCCGAAACGCCTGCGGGACATGGAGCATCTGCTCACCCAGAACCCGATCTGGAAGGCCCGCACCCAGGACATCGGCTACCTGGACCTGACCGGCTGCATGGCCCTGGGCATCAGCGGGCCCTGCCTGCGCGCCACCGGTCTGCCGCACGACCTGCGCAAGTCGCAGCCCTACTGCGGCTACGAGACCTACGAATTCGACATCCCCACCACCACCGGGTGCGACTGCTACGGCCGCTACCTGATCCGGGTGGAGGAGATGAAGGAATCGCTCAAGATCGTCGAGCAGTGCCTGGACCGGCTGCGGCCGGGCCCGGTCATGGTGCAGGACAAGAAGATCGCCTGGCCGGCCGACCTGGAACTGGGCCCGGACGGACTCGGCAACTCCCCCAAGCACATCGGCAAGATCATGGGCACGTCCATGGAGGGCCTGATCCACCACTTCAAGCTGGTCACCGAGGGCATCCGGGTGCCTGCGGGCCAGGTGTACACGGCCGTGGAATCCCCGCGCGGCGAACTCGGCGTGCACATGGTCAGCGACGGCGGCACCCGGCCCTATCGCGTGCACTATCGCGATCCTTCGTTCACGAATCTGCAAGCGGTGGCGGCGATGTGCGAGGGCGGCATGATCGCCGACGTGATCGCCGCGGTCGCGAGCATCGACCCGGTGATGGGTGGTGTCGACCGATGACCGAGATCCTGCTCAAACTGTCCACGCGACCGGAGCCGTTCCCGCTGTCTGTGCGGGAGCGGCTCGAAACCGATGCCAAGGCGATCATCGCCCGGTACCCGGTGGCCCGCTCGGCGCTGCTGCCGATGCTGCACCTGGTGCAGGCCGAGGAGGGATTCGTCTCCGGCACCGGCATCGATTTCTGCGCCGATCTGCTGGGCCTGACCGGTGCGGAAGTCACCGCGGTCGCCACCTTCTACTCGATGTTCCGGCGCACCCCGACCGGGCAGTACCACGTCGGCGTCTGCACCAACACCCTGTGCGCCGTCATGGGCGGCGACGCGATTCTCGCGCTGCTGGAACAGCATCTGGGAATCGAGCACGGCCAGACCACCGAGGACGGCGCGGTCACCCTCGAGCACATCGAGTGCAACGCGGCCTGCGATTTCGCCCCCGTGGTGATGGTGAACTGGGAATTCTTCGACAACCAGACCCCGGAATCGGCACAGGCCCTGGTCGACGCGCTGCGCGCCGGCCAGCAGGTGACACCGACCCGGGGCGCCACGCTGTGCACGTTCAAGCAGACCGCCCGCATCCTGGCCGGCTTCCCCGACGAGCGCCCCGGCGTGCTCGACGGCGCGGCGGGTGAGGCGACGCTGGCCGGCCTGAAGGTCGCCCGGGAGGAGAACGCATGACCACGGCTCTGACTCCCGTCCTGTCGCGCTACTGGGACGATCCCGAGTCCTGGACCCTCGACACCTATTCCCGGCACGACGGCTACCAGGGGCTGCGCAAAGCGCTGCGGATGGATCCGGATCAGGTCATCCAGCTCGTCAAGGACGCGGGGCTGCGCGGCCGCGGCGGCGCGGGCTTCCCCACCGGCCTGAAGTGGGGCTTCATCCCGCAGGGCCCCGGCCCCGACGGCGTGACCAAGCCGCACTACCTGGTGGTCAACGCCGACGAGTCCGAACCCGGCACCTGCAAAGACATTCCGCTCATGCTGTCGAGCCCGCACGCGCTGATCGAGGGCGTGATCATCGGCTCGTACGCGATCCGGGCCGCCACCGCGTTCATCTACGTGCGCGGCGAGGTGGTTCCGGTACTGCGCCGCTTGCAGGCCGCGGTCGAACAGGCCTATGCCGCGGGCTATCTCGGCCGCAACATCCTGGGTTCGGGCTACGACCTGGACCTGGTCGTGCACGCGGGCGCGGGCGCGTACATCTGCGGCGAGGAGACCGCGCTGCTGGATTCCCTGGAGGGGCGGCGCGGTCAGCCGCGCCTGCGCCCGCCGTTCCCGGCCGTCGCGGGTCTCTACGCCTGCCCGACCGTGGTCAACAATGTGGAGTCCATCGCTTCGGTGCCGCCGATCCTGGTCAACGGCATCGAGTGGTTCCGGTCCATGGGCAGCGAGAAGTCACCCGGCTTCACCCTCTATTCGCTGTCGGGTCACGTGGCGCGGCCGGGGCAATACGAAGCGCCCCTGGGTATTACGCTGCGCGAGCTGCTGACCTACGCGGGCGGGGTGCGGGCTGGGCACACGGTGAAGTTCTGGACGCCCGGCGGTTCCTCGACGCCGCTGTTCACCGACGAGCACCTCGACGTCGCCCTCGATTACGAGGGTGTCGCCGCCGCCGGCTCCATGCTCGGCACCAAGGCCTTGCAGATCTTCGACGACACCACCTGCGTGGTGCGCGCCGTGCTGCGCTGGACCGAGTTCTACGCACACGAGTCCTGCGGCAAGTGCACGCCCTGCCGCGAGGGCACCTACTGGCTGGTCCAGTTGCTCAAACGCGTCGAGGCGGGCCGGGGCACCGAATCGGATCTGCAGAAGCTCCTCGATATCAGCGACACCATCAACGGCAAGTCGTTCTGCGCGCTGGGTGACGGCGCGGCCAGCCCAATTGTGTCTTCGCTCAAGTACTTCCGCGAGGAGTACGTCGAGCATCTGACCTCTGGTGGCTGTCCGTTCGACCCCGCGCGCAGCACCGCCTGGGCGGAAGGAGTGGCGAAATGACCGCCACAGTGAGCTCCAACGACAGCGGGCTGATGCCCGCCGACCTGGTGACCGTCGTCATCGACGGCACCTCGGTCAGCGTGCCCGCCGGCACCCTGGTGATCCGGGCCGCCGAGCTGATCGGCATCCAGATCCCGCGCTTCTGCGACCATCCGCTGCTGGAGCCGGTCGGCGCCTGCCGCCAGTGCATCGTCGAGGTGGAGGGCCAGCGCAAGCCGGTCGCCTCCTGCACCCAGGTGGTCAGCGACGGCATGGTGGTGCGCACCCAGCTCACCTCCGAGGTCGCCGACCGGGCCCAGGAGGGTGTGATGGAGCTGCTGCTCATCAACCACCCGCTGGACTGCCCGGTCTGCGACAAGGGCGGGGAATGCCCGCTGCAGAACCAGGCGATGTCCTCCGGACGCCCGGAGACCCGCTTCGACGGCGTGAAACGCACTTACCCCAAGCCGATTCCGCTGTCCACGGCGGTGCTGCTGGACCGGGAGCGCTGCGTGCTCTGCGCTCGCTGCACCCGGTTCTCCCAGCAGGTCGCCGGTGACCCGTTCATCGAACTGATGGATCGCGGTGCGCTGCAACAGGTCGGCATCGCGCAGGCCGAACCGCTGGACTCCTACTTCTCCGGCAACACCGTGCAGATCTGCCCGGTCGGCGCGCTCACCGGCACCAGCTACCGGTTCCGGGCCCGCCCGTTCGACCTGGTCTCGAGCCCCAGCGTGTGCGAGCACTGCGCCTCCGGCTGCGCCCAGCGCACCGACCATCGGCGCGGAAAAGTGCTGCGCCGCTTGGCCGGTGACGATCCGCAGGTGAACGAGGAATGGAACTGCGACAAGGGCCGGTGGGCCTTCACCTACGCCACCGAGCGCGACCGCGTCACCACCCCGCTGGTGCGCGGCTGGGACGGCACGCTGCAACCCGCGTCCTGGTCGGAGGCGCTGGCCGCCGCCGCGAGCGGGCTGGCCGCGGCGTTCGGCAACGCGGGCGTGCTGGTCGGCGGGCGCGTCACCGAGGAGGACGCCTACGCCTACAGCAAGTTCACCCGAATCGCCCTGGGCAGCAACGACATCGACTTCCGCACCCGGGCGCACTCGGCGGAGGAGGCGGACTTCCTGGCCGCCCGCGTTGCCGGGCAGGGCGTGACCGTCGACTACGACAGCCTCGAGCGCGCGCCGATCGTGCTGCTCGCCGGTTTCGA